>CAMDUE010000005.1 GCA_945877575.1 Chitinophaga pinensis | reverse complement strand
GTTGGCTTCACTGAACACAATGGACCGTTGATGTATGCCGCTTTAGGACTCTCTTTTACTTGAATGGTCTTAGTGATTGAATCTTTACATCCAAATTCTGAAGTTACTACCAACTTCACGCGCTTGTCACCTGAGGTGTTAAAGTCGTGAGTGGCGTTTGCATCTGTGCTGATAGCTCCGTTATCATCGAAGTTCCAGTAGCTACCGAACAATCCGCTTGCTACTTTGGTCTCGTTGTTGAATGAGAACTCATCGTTATCACAAGATCCTTCTACTTTGGTGTAACCCGCTGAAGGCTTAGTGAATTGGTATACCTTCTGGGTCATGGTTGCAATACAACCGTTCAAGTCTGCCTTTAACGTTACGTTGTATGAACCTGGCTTAGAATACTTATGCGTAGCATCCTTGGTGTTTTTGGTTGCGCTGTTATCGCCAAAGTTCCAAGTATAAGTAGGAGTTCCTGCTCCTGAAGGAGTTGTTGTTTTATTAGTGAAAGACAATTGATCGCCTTCGCATGCATTTAATTTATTGAATGCAATCGTTGGAATTGGACTTACTACTACTTTTTGAGTCTTCTTGAACACAAATCCATTAGGATTGGTTTTGGTAGTCAAAGTAACATCGTAGGTTCCGCTTCCAGGGAATTGGAATACAGGTTCTGGTGCTTCTGTTTTATCAGCTGCATTGCCTGTTCCGAAGTCCCACTCAAACTCCATAGATCCACTCAAGATTTTTGATTTGTTCTCAAACAATACCGCATCACCTACGCACACTGGCTGAGGGAAGGTAAAGTCTGCTGTAATTGAAGGATAAATAAACACATTGCGTTTGATGAATGTATCACAACCGTTGATATTGTCAATAACACGCAAAACCATAGTGATCATAGTGTCTTCCAAAGTTGCATCGTTGGTTACAAACTTCACTTTCATGTTGTTTCCTCCTGAAGGAGCTGTGATGCTCATTCCTGAAACGCTGCGTCCACCTTGAGTGTAGGCTTGAGCTGATGCTTGCCAATCTGAAGTTGCGCCATATCCACCATTGTTATATTTGGTTGGTGCTAATACATCGTATTCTACTGGCTCACCAACAACGGTGATATCGTTAGGCTTACCGTATTGGTAGATGGCGTTGGTTGCCAATGCTGTTGGTGTGCTAAAGTTTGCTCCACCTGGCGCTGGCAATACATCGGTAGTGAAAGTGATGGTATCATCTTTCAAATCATCATCTGCTGCGTCAACAATCAAGTAGATTTTAGTCTTACCTGCTTTGCTCAAAACCAAATCAGTTGCGAAATTAACAGTTAACTGATTGCCTGATAATATTTTACTGGTAACCTTTTGAGTTACTTTAGCACCAGTGCTTGCTACCATACTTACGTTGAAATTGTAAACAGTATCAACAAAAGTATTTTCAATCACCATGCTGCCTTTGAAGGCATATCCAGCACAAACAGTGCTAGGAAGTGACAAACTACTGCTTACCGCTTTGATGTTCATGTAGTTTTCGCGACAACCGTGATCTGTGTTAACAGGGTTACGAGCAGCTTTGGTTTGGTCTAAAAGATTCTTCGCAGGAGTGGTTGGCCACAATGAAGCGATTGATTGAGGCACACGATTTTGAAGTTCGAAAACGTCTACGCGGTAATCGTTCTTAGATAAATCTTTGTACACAGGAAGGTGACCTGTTTCATTTGTACCGGCAAATGCCAATCCATTCCAACCTGCCAAATCGTTGGCAGAACCGTTGTTACAATACCAATACTGGTAAGAAACATTCTTCAAGTAATAGTTGTTATAATCCCACAAAAAGCTCTGAGCACCGTTAGCGTTGTAAGCATAAGCAGGGTAACAACCGTAGGTATTTTGCACGTCTACTATATTACCAATCACGTTTACTTTAGTGTGGTAGTAAGGATAAAGATACAATCCATAAACATAAGGATAAGCATATGAAGACTTACTGTGATCATCTTTCACGGTATTCTGTTTGAATTCAGCGTAATAAGTTCCGCTGTTGTACGAATAGCAATACAAGGCAAATGCCCCGTATGTTCCTAAGTTATTAGCAAACAAATTGTTATTACATTGGAAATTGTAATAGTATTGGTGAGCTGTAGCATAGAAATATCCGTAGTAACCGCTGTAGTTAGCATTGTAAATACGGTTATTGGTAATCTTGTTACGGTTAAATGTACCGTTCCAATAGTAGAAATAGTGTCCATAAGTGTAACATCCAAAGTCGTTAGAATCCATGGTGTTATCCTCAAAGATATGAGTAAATGAAGATGATGGACTATAAACATACCATGCATAAGTGTAAGCGGTAGAACCATCCGCAGTAACATTATTCTTTATAACGTTACCGGTAATTTCTTGCTTGTCACCATAGTATAAATAAACAAAGTAGGTGTAGTATTTAGTGAAACATTTTTCAATAACGTTGTTGGTGAATTTATGTCCACTGTATTGATAGTACATGTAAAAACCATAGCAATATGCTGAAGTACCCAATGATCTCCAGTTTCTGATGGTATTGCCATCTACATTTGCATAGTAGTTGTAATAGGAATAAGTGAAATAATTGGAAGACGCACAAACAATGTTTTCAAAGGTATTGCCTTTGATGGTGAAATTATTAGCGGCCGTACCGTAGTTGTAGTAGTTATACATACCATAAACGGTGCTTGTAAATCCACTAGCTGCTGCAACTGCACCTGCGTACGGTAAATCGTGAATTTTATTTCCTTGAATACGCGTTGAACGATTGGTGCTATACGTGTAATAGTTGTAAAAAATATACGTCAATGAATACGCATTGTTAGAAGTACTATTTGCACGAGAAATATCGTTATTCAAAAACTCTTCACCGTTGGTGTAGTAGTTATAAATACCCATGTAATAATAGTTCTGAATGGTGTTGTTCTTGAACGTATTATTTGAAGCCGTAGAAGAATACAAACTAGAACTACCCATGTCAGTAATTGCATAAGTTGGACCAGGACTGTTGCTGCTGGTTGTTCTCATCAAGTTGTTATCAACCACGTTGTATCTACCGTTATAAGTAGAAGTCATTGACGTTGGAGATGTTGTTGACGCTGAGAAAACCACATACGCACCACCCGCAGTTGAACCTGTGCTCAATGCCGTGTACTCTATGGTACAATTCTTCAAGGTATTGTAGTCGGCTTGTCCGTAAAAATGCACACCCCACTGAGTAGCAGAGGTGCTGGTTCTTTGAATTACCAAACCGTCAATAGTCATGTAATCCATACCATTCAAAGCTATACCCCCATACGTTGCAGAAGAAATGAATTTCTTTCCATTACCGTTGATGGTGATGGTTTTTGTAGAGGACGTTGAATTGGTTGCGTTTTGTGTGAACGTTACGGTTGAACTTTCAGTAACATCCGATACAAAATCTACCGTTAAAGCCCCGCTAACACCGCTTCCACTGATGGCAGTAGCAAGCGCCGATAAAGTAGAGTAAGTACCACCCGTACCTACGGTTACGGTTCCCGATAACTGAGCGTGCGCCGCTCCCGATACCGAAAACAACGCAGCGGCAGTCAACGACTTCCAGCTCCGCCAAAAATTAAGTAATTTTCTTTGTTTCATTTGATAAAATTTACAGTTGTCAACGGCAAATTAAATCTATTAATTAGGCCTATTTTTCGCCCTAACATACAGTAAATCTTTTGTGCATTTTCTCTGACAATGCCTAAAAACATTAGGCATCAACACCACAAAATATCAATACTTAAAACCCTATTTTTCTATCAGAATTAAAAAACCTCAACCCACATTTTTTTTCAAATATGAAAACAATCCATACCCTACTCCACACCATCATCATTCACAACCCCAATTTCATAACCACACGAATCAAAACTGTGGTAAGTTTTCTATCATTCGCAATTTGACATTGTTATGACAACCTTCACCCCGTCCAATGCCGCACTCATGATGCCGCCAGCGTAACCAGGTCCCTCGCCGCAAGGATATAAATTTTCAATCTCAGGGTGATGTAATTTTTCAGGGTCGCGAGGAATGCGCACCGGACTTGATGTGCGACTTTCAACACCCACCAAAATAGCCTCATTGCTTCGGTATAAAGGCATCTTCTTGCCAATTTGAACCAACGCACCGCGCAACCGCTCATGTACAGAAGAGGGTAAAACCTGCCTCAAGTCTGATGAAGTAACTCCCGGTATGTAGCTGCACTCCGGAAGATCTGCAGACACTTTATTTTGAATAAAATCTTCCACCCTTTGAGCAGGAGCTACAATGCTGCCAGTATGCTCAAATGCCTTTCGTTCCCAAAAAGATTGAAACGCCAATGCCCGTAATTCGCCACGATCGTTGAACGGCTTGAAATCAGATTCTTCCACCGCTACCACAAAACCGCTGTTGGCAAACTTACCGTTTCGCTTGCTCGGACTCCAGCCATTCACTACAATCTCTCCGGGGGATGTAGCAGCCGGGGCAATGATGCCACCCGGACACATGCAAAACGAGAACACGCCTCTTCCGTTCACTTGTTCAACCAATCCGTAGGAACTAGGCGGCAAAAAATCGCCGCGTACATCGCATTTATATTGAATCTTATCGATAATCTCTTGACGGTGTTCAATACGCACACCCAAAGCAAAAGGCTTGGCTTCAATGGCATATCCGGACTTCCCAAACCACTCAAAAATATCTCGGGCGGAGTGCCCTGTAGCCAAAATCACATTTTCCACTTTTTCGCGGAGGCCGCCAGCGTACACCAACTCCACCACTTTGCCTGACTGAACAATAAAATCATCGACACGGGTATCGAAACGAACCTCACCGCCCGAAGCGATGATTCCTTCACGAATGTTCTCAATGATTCCCGGCAACTTGTTGGTACCTATATGAGGGTGCGCTTCATAGCGAATGCGCTCATCGGCACCGAAATAAATCAAGGTGTTCAAAATGCGATCGATGGATCCGCGTTTCTTGCTTCTGGTGTAAAGCTTTCCGTCGGAATAGGTTCCAGCACCGCCTTCACCAAAGCAGTAGTTGGATTCAGCATTCACCACCAAATCACGGTTCATGATGGCTAAATCTCTGCGGCGTTCTTTCACGGCTTTTCCGCGTTCCAAAACTACGGGCTTGAATCCGCGTTCTATGCATTCCAGAGCAGCAAAAAGTCCGGCAGGGCCGGCTCCAATGATGTGAACTTCGGGAGCGTTTAAAACGTTTTGAATTTGGATGCGTTCAAATTCTGGAGTGAGTTCATCGTGCGAAAAAACGTCCCCCGAAATCAAAAAAAAGGGAACCCTAGAACGCGCATCGAGCGACTTTTTCACCAAAACTACCCGTCCAGAAAGGCCCGCTTTTTGGCGCAGCAAACGTTCTACTTCGGTGATATTTGCGGCTACCTCTGCCGAGCATTGAATTTGTACGCGAACCGCCACGCCACAAAAATACGACCTAATGCAATCGATTGGCAAATTCCTTGTAACTTCGCGAATTATGAAAGAGATTGTGGTCAGCGGAATACGCCCTACAGGTAAGCTCCACTTGGGCAATTACTTCGGCGCGTTCAAGAATTTCCTCACTTTACAGGAGCAATTTGACTCCTACTTTTTCATTGCTGACTACCACAGCTTGACCACTCACCCTACTCCCGGCGACCTTCGCGGCAGTGTTAAACGCGTCTTGGCAGAATACATTGCTTTGGGACTGAATCCCGAAAAATGCACCGTTTACCTGCAAAGTGACCTTCCAGAAACGGCAGAATTGTACCTTTTTCTCAATATGAACGCCTATTTGGGCGAACTGGAACGAGTGACTTCCTTCAAAGAAAAAGTAAGAACCCAGCCCGATAACATCAATGCCGGACTGCTCACCTACCCCGTTCTGATGGCCGCAGATATTTTGATTCACCGCGGCGTTAAAGTCCCAGTAGGAAAAGACCAAGAACAACACCTTGAAATGGCCCGAACCTTCGGAAACCGTTTCAACCGCTTGTATAACACAGAGATTTTTCCCGAACCACAGGCATTCAGTCCATCGAATGTTTTAGTAAAAGTTCCAGGACTAACCGGTGGCGGAAAGATGAGCAAAAGCGCTGGAGAAGCCGACAATATTTACCTCGACGAGCCCGCAGATTCGCTCAAAAAGAAAATCATGCGCGCCGTTTCAGATAGCGGTCCTACAGAACCGGGTGCACCCAAAAGTGCAGCAGTACAAAACCTGTTTGACTTGATGAGTTTGGTGTGCAAACCCGATGCGATTGCGTTTTTCGACGAGGAACACAAAAAAGGCAGCATTCGCTACGGCGACCTTAAAAAACAACTCCATGAAGACATGGAAACCTTCGTGGCTCCTCTGCGCGACGCCATCAATCACACCCTCGCAAACGACAAGCAATTGGATGCTATTGCAGCCTTTGGAGCAGAAAAAGCGAGGAAAAGTGCAAAAAAAACGATGGACGCAGTGAGGGATGCCATCGGATTTAAACCTAAATTTGAAAATTGATGAAAGACGTATCGTTGGTTGTACCGCTCTTCAACGAAGAGGAATCTCTGCCCGAGTTGTGCACTTGGATTGACCGGGTTTGCCAAGAAAACAACCTGAGTTACGAAGTGTTATTGCTCGATGACGGTTCTACCGATAATTCTTGGGCGGTTATTGAAGAAATTGCACAAAAAAATTCACACGTAAGAGGCATTCAGTTGATGCGCAACTACGGAAAAAGCGGCGCTCTTGCCGTGGGATTCCGCGAAAGCAACGGCGAAGTGGTGATTACCATGGATGCAGATCTGCAAGACTCCCCAGACGAAATTCCCGAACTCCGCGCCATGATTTTAGATCAAAAATTCGACGTAGTCAGCGGCTGGAAAAAGAAACGTTACGACCCTATAACTAAGACCTTACCCACTAAACTGTTCAATTGGGCCACCCGAAAAATGAGCGACATAGAACTGCACGATTTTAACTGCGGCTTGAAAGCGTACCATCATCAAGTGGTTAAAAACATTGAAGTTTACGGTGAAATGCACCGTTACATTCCGGTGATTGCAAAATGGAGCGGATTTCCCAAAATAGGCGAAAAAGTGGTGGTTCACCGCGCCCGAAAATACGGCTCCACTAAGTTTGGTATGGACCGTTTCATCAACGGATTCCTTGATTTGATGAGCCTCTATTTCATGTCCAAATTCGGCAAACGCCCCATGCACTTCTTCGGTTTGTATGGTGTAATGTCGTTTTTCATTGGGTTCATCATGGCGGCCATCATCATATCAAACAAATTGTATTACGCCTACTGGCTGAAGCAAAGCGCCCCTTTGGTAACCAGCTCTCCGCTGTTTTACATTGGCATGTTGGCCATGATCATTGGCACCCAGATGTTCCTTGCCGGATTCATTGGCGAGCTCATCAGCCGCACGCATTCTGAGCGCAACGATTACGCCATCAAGAAACAAATCAACTAATTTCAGCGAATGACAAATTCGCGCAAACATATTGTCATTGTTGGTCCGGCACACCCTCTCAGAGGCGGACTCGCCACCTACAACGAGCGCTTGGCGCGTGAACTTCAAAAAGAGCATCAGGTCACGTTGCTCACCTTTTCGTTGCAATACCCCAATTTCTTGTTTCCCGGGGAAAGCCAATACAGCAACGACCCCATTCCCAATGACCTCACCATTGACGTTCAACTCAACAGCATCAATCCGCTGAATTGGCTGCTCACGGGCAAGAAATACGCCAAAATCGCTCCTGATCTCATCATTTTCCGCTATTGGATGCCTTTTTTCGCGCCCTGTTTTGGCACTTTCGCCCGACAGGTCAAGAAGAACGGCCACACCCGCATCATCGCCATCACTGACAACATCATTCCCCACGAAAAACACTTCTACGACACTCCTTTTTCTCGTTATTTCTTGGGATGCCTTGACGGCGCAGTGACCATGTCTGAAAAGGTTTTGAGCGACCTGAAAGAACATTTCCCCAACACCCCTGCAGCCAAAAACTGCAGCTACCACCCCCACCCCCTTTACGATAATTTCGGTGACAAGTCCCCTCGCGCGGAAGCTTGTCAACGCCTGAATTTAGACCCCAACAAACAATATATTTTGTTTTTTGGATTCATCCGCAAGTACAAAGGACTGGACTGGCTACTTCAAGCCTACCTAAAGGTCGCTGATTCGCTGCCCAACGTTGACCTCTTAGTTGCCGGCGAATTCTACGAAGATTCCGCACCCTATCTCGACATCATCAACGCGTCGTCACACGCGTCGCGCATACATTTACACACGCATTTCATCCCCAACTCGGCCGTTGCAGATTACTTTTCGGTCGCAGACCTGGTGGCTCAGCCCTACAAAAGCGCCACGCAGAGCGGCGTCAGCCAAATTGCCTACCACTTCGAAGTCCCCATGCTCATCACCAACGTGGGTGGCCTCCCTGAGCTGGTTCCGCACGGTCAAGCCGGCTGGGTCGCTGAACCCAACATCGAAAGCATTTCCGACGGCCTGATTTCTGTTTTTTCCGAGGGATATTTACCCGGCATCAAATCACAACTCCCCATTTTAAAAAAGCAATTCTCCTGGGAGTCGATGGTTGTGAGGCTTTTACGGGTATCAGGTATCAGGTATCAGGTATCAGGTTTCAGGACTAGGGACGAGAGACTAGAGACTAGAGACTAGAGGCGAGAGACGAGAGGCGAGAGACGAGAGGCGAGAGACGAGAGGCTAGAGACTAGAGACGAGAGACGAGAGACTAGAGGCTAGAGACGAGAGACGAGAGACTAGAGGCTAGAGACTAGAGACTAGAGACTTGGAGCTGACACCCGGTACCCGACACCCGACCCCCGATACCCGACCCCCGATACCCGATACCCGATACCCGATACCCGATACCCGATACCCGATACCCGATACCCGGTACCCGGCACTAAAACTTAATTTTCCCGTAAACATTTAGACATATATATTGTTCTAATTTGCAGTAAACGTTAGGGTTATGTTAAACACAATCATTATTGACAATCAGGAATACATCGAAATGATGGGATTCGTATTGATAAACGGAGAGTGGTTTGAAATTTAATTTCGAATCGCAATTATTTTAAAAATAGTTTGTATCGTTGCAGTCGATGGCGAACTTAATTTCTAAGAAATACATCTTTCTTCTCATTGGATTATTCTTTTTCAACTTTGTTTCTGCACAAGAATACGATATTCCTGAATCCAAAGGATTTGTAAACGATTATGCTGGCGTATTTTCCGAAAAGGAAGAACGTGAATTGGAAGACTCTCTTCAAAAATTTTATAAGCGCAGTGGAGTTCAAATTGGACTTGCCATTGAAGAAACTCTCAACGGTTTAGAAAAATTCGACCGTGCCATGATGTTGGCCAGAGGCTGGAAAATAGGACAAAAAGGTGCCAATAATGGAATCTTGGTTTACATCGCCGTCAACGAAAGAAAATACCACATATTGGTGGCTCGAGACATGCAAGGTGATCTACCAGACGGATTGGTGGGCGAAATGGCTCGCAATGAACTCGTCCCCTACATAAAAGACGATCAATACTATAAGGGTTGTAAATCCATTTTAAATGCTCTAACGTCGGTGGCAGGCACAGGACGTAAATACGTCCCCGTGGGAAAACCCTGGTACGAAGAATGGATGCTCATCCCTACAAACTTCGCGGGTTGGGTTGCGGCCATCATCTTGGGAAGCATCATTGTACTCACCTGGGTCTTAGGAATATCAAGAAACTTAGCGCAGCGAAACCAATTAAATCAACGCGGTGCAGAGTTGGGAATTAAGTTCAATAAAGTAAAATAAACCATGATTTTTATAATTCTTGCGGCGATCATGATTTTGAGTTTCCTATTACTGGGAAACCTTCAAATGGCCAATAAAATGCGCATACTTTTGATTGGGATGGACGACCCATTTGTACAGCAAAAACAATTCAGAACGGGTTACAACTCCCTAAAGAATTTAGCTCCAGACTCCATCGAAGCGCTAAAAGCCAACCCTTTCTCCAAGAAAAACTGGGAAGAGGTTGAAAAAGTTGCTTCATTGCGCAACGTTGCAATGGCCTCTGGCCTGACTGCAGCGCAAGCATCGGCCTTGAGCAGCAGCGAACTGGAAAGCAGATATTCAAAGTCGAGCAGCAGCTCGAGCAGTTCTGGTAGTTCCGACTCAGACTTCGGCGGCGGCGGCGGATTTGACGGCGGCGGCGCTGGCGGGGATTATTAAACCTTGGTACTAGGTACCGGGTACTGGGTACTAGGATTTTAGGTGGAAAGCTGCGCAATAATTCGTATATTTGCACCCCGATTAGAGAGGTGTCCGAGTGGTTGAAGGAGCACGCCTGGAAAGTGTGTATACGCCAAAAGTGTATCGAGGGTTCGAATCCCTTCCTCTCTGCAAAAGCGAAAAGAGCAGCATATTCATGTTGCTCTTTTTGCTTTTTGGGCGGATATGAACCCGGGCAGAGGGTTCGAACCGACGACCATCGGGAGGAGCTCACGAGTCTGCCAAGCAGCGAGTAATCCCTTCCTCTCTGCAAAATAACTTATTGTTTTAACCTTAAAACCCCGCAAGCCCGGTGTTTTCGGGTTTTTTGGTTTTTGAACAACATGAAATGCCCTTAAAAAAGCGTAAGTTCTGCGTACAAAAAGGGGACGGTCGAGATTTTCGCAAAAACGTCCCACTTTTTAGCTTTAACTAAATCAAAATTAACAACTTACGTGTGCTCAACTTTGAATTAATTAAAACTTAGGTGGCTTGGTTTCTCAAGCTTTAAACTAACCAATGCCATTCTGAAAAATCAAATTCATAGATGTAATCGCTATGAATGTCATTGTCAGCCATTCGATGGAACAAATGTCTCAAGGAAATGTTAATCTCAAAAGTTATATTTGAAACTATTTAACTTTTAAAGTTTAGTTAAACGTGCTGATTCTAGCATATTATTTATCTCCCTCATCCAAAAAGCCTTCAAAGATGAACTTATATAAACAGTAAAAACATGTCCAATGATAGACAATGCATACAAAGATTGGTTAATTGAGTTAAAGCAAAAGGTTCGTACAGCCCAGCTTAAAGCTGCTATTGCTGTTAATACCGAACTTATTTTGCTGTATTGGGAACTGGGTAAAATGATTACTGAGAAACAAACCGCTTGGGGTTCAAAATTCCTAGAACAACTTTCGCAAGACTTGCGCACTGAATTCCCAAATACGGAGGGTTTCTCTGTAACCAATTTGAAGTATTTTCGGCTATTTTATCAATATGTAAATTTTCGTCCCCAAACTGAGGACGATTTACATGAGGCAATTCGTCCCCAAGCTGAGGACCCATTGTTATTGCAACAATTCAAGCAGATACCATGGGGACACACAAAGCTGATAATCAACAAAATAAAAAATACAGAAGAGGCACTTTTCTATATCAATAAAACCATCGAAAACGGCTGGAGCAGAAATATACTTAGCCTACAAATAAATGCGAATTTATTTCAACGCCAAGGCAAGGCCATCCACAATTTCCAAAACACCTTACCCGAAATCACCTCCGATCTTGCTCATCAGATGATCAAAGACCCATATCAGTTTGACTTTCTAGCGCTTACCGATAATTATAAAGAACGTGAATTGGAAAATGCACTTGTCAATAACATAACAAACTTTTTACTCGAGCTCGGAAGTGGCTTTGCTTACATTGGTCGTCAAGTCCCCCTGATGATTGGTGATCAGGAATATTTTATAGATTTGCTCTTTTACCATTTGAAATTGCGGGCTTACGTGGTGGTAGAGCTCAAAACAACTGATTTCATTCCTGAATATGCAGGGAAATTGAGCTTCTATTTGTCGGCAGCCAATGATTTACTCAAACATCCCACAGACAATCCCACAATCGGACTCATGATCTGTAAAAATAAAAACAATATCATTGCAGAATACGCATTGAAAGATATAAATCAACCCATTGGTGTAAGTGAATATCAACTCTCAAAGCTTTTCCCTGAGGAATTTAAAAGTAGCTTACCCACCATAGAAGAAATTGAAAAGGAATTATCCAGTGAACTCTAATTTTTCTTTCACATCAAGCTAAAGCGATATCCATCCCCAAAAAACCGCTTCACAAATAGCCCAATACCGTTAATTCCTGCAATTTAGGAATCCAATCCCTAAATTGACAAAATGAAACCCATTGAGCGTGATTGCCCCAAAAAAATTAACTGCGGTATCAGTATATCCTGGGAAAACAGCACGTAACTGATGCAAGGCAAAAGCATATTTTCCGTGATCTAACAAATGGTAACGGGATGCCCCTCAAACGGGCGGGTATTATTCGACTAAACAGATAAAAGATAATTTAACTAATACAAAAATCCAAAAAGCCACAATGGAATTTTTTGATTAAAACCAACCTCAATTTCGTCAGCAACAATGTAGGAGTCTGAAACTCCTTGGATTTGATGGTTGGACTTCCCTCTTCCTCCAATTTCGAATGTGTATTTTTCATTTACCAAAAAATCGCCTTGATTGGTGTAGAGTAGATGGTGCCTAAAACCTAATTGATTGACAAAAAAGGTTTCTCGCACATTGCCTACATTCATCGTATTCGGAGATAGTATTTGCATCAAATTCGTGTTCTCCAAATAGATTTTCTGCGGTTTCTGTAGTTTACTGATTCCGTGAGCGTCTTTGAAAAGGTTATTTGTCAATCTAACTTCTTGAAAATAATGCAAATAAGTCAAAATAGTTATTCGATTAATACCCAACCGTTCACTCATTTTACTGATATTCGGTGTAAAAGGTACTGAAGCCGCAATGATTGACAGCAACTCCTTCAATTTATATACATAGCCCGAATCGATTCCTCGCAGAAGAGGCAATTCGATTTCTAATATCACATTCAATACTTCAGTTAACTTTGTGTCATACAACTCTTTATCTTCGATATAAAATGGATAATAGCCATATTCTAAATACGGTTGAAAATACTGAAAGGGTTTAATTTTCAAACAAATATCTTGAGCGATTTGAATGTGTTTTTCCAGTATATCTTCGAGTGATACGACCGAAAATTCAAGTTTCGTTTCCATACTTAGGAATTCACGAAATGAAAAACCTTGCATTTCATAAATAACTGCCCTTCTGCTTAAATCGACCCGGGCATTCAGAATTTCTAGCGCTGAGGATCCCGTAAAAACAATTTTTAATTCAGGATAATCGTCGTACGCATTTTTCAATTCTTGCGACCAGTTGGGATATTTATGTACTTCATCCAAAAACAAGTATTTTCCTCCTTGCTTGTAAAAATCTCCTAATGTGGTAATCTTCAACTTCGACATTGGTGAATAAAACCTAAATAATTTTAGAACAAGCATCCCATAAAAAAAGCCCGAGCATTGAGCCCGGGCTTCTTAGTTAATGAGTTAAACTCAAAATTACTCTTTGATAAATTTAACTGAAATATTATCCAATTTCAATGTATAAATTCCTGATTGGAGATTTTCAACATTGATTCTTGAAGAGGCTTTTCCAGTTTGAACCAACTTACCTGTAATTGAATGAATTTCATAATTCAATTGTCCTGTTAAGCCTTCAATGACAATAACAGAACCTACAGGGTTAGGGTACAATTTAATGTCAGCGTTTGAAACTACAGAAACTTCCAAGCTGTTTTTCTGAGCAAGTGAATCATCAAATTGATTTTCATCTTTTAATTTAATCGGTTCTGACTTCCCATAAACAACAACTGCTTTAATTACACTTTGATAACCATCTTTTTGAGTTGCAAAAACTGCTTCAACATTTTTAGTCACATTGTAACTAACATGCCAACCCGTATCGCCAGTACTCCAAACCAAATAACTAGTCGAATTTGAAGAATCTGCAACTTTCAGTGTGATTTTTGAACCAATCTTAGCAGAAACTTGCGAAGGAACCTTTAAATTAATCACAGAAAAATGGAATGTATCGGTTTGAGTGCATCCGAGATTGCTTGAATGTTTAAACCAATACTGACCAGAATTTTTAATAGACGTGGAGAAAGTAGTATCCCCGTTGCTCCAATTGTATTTGTTATAAGTTTTATCAACAATGAAAGGTTTGAGAGCAAATTTATTTGTCACAATTGTATCTTTTGTTTTACCCACCAATCTTGGGTAAACAACAGTTGGGTAAACATCACCGCTAATTGCACATTTTACAGAAGTATTAGTTTTTAATGCAGCATACCCCTTCCATTTTCTAGTTGTGCTATTCTTTACTAAAATATCGGCAGTTGTAACTTTTATCTTACCGTTATTGTAATAATCAAAATCTGTTTTTCCAAACCATTTAACTAAATCCAATTTCAATGTTGAATTAGCTTTTACATTGCATAAAGAAGTATCTTTAGCTTCACTGATCAAGCTACTTACAAATACTACATTAATAGTATCAATATTGCAATAATCATCAGACGACTCATAAACCCAATACAAACCAGCAGAAGGAACTTTAGTGTTAATCGTCTTATCTCCTGTACTCCAATTGACAAACTTATACGCTCTACTCAAACTATTTTTTGACTGTAAAGTAGAATCACTGCATGATAATTTCTCATCGTCTAAGTGAGCATGTTTAGGATTTTTAGGTTTAGAACACAACAATACACTATCCAATCTAAACTGCTTTTGTTGAATTCTATTATCCAATGTAACAGCTTTTTCTGAAGTGTTATAAGGAGTTGTTGAATACTTAGTTTTCATATATTCAGCAAAAGCGTCTTGTTCTGTACCTACAGCTGAGAAACTAGCGACACCTGTAGCATTTTTAATGGCTTTCGCTGTGTCAAGATTAACTCTATTGGTTGCCAAAGTGTTAAAAGGATAATTATCTCCTCCACTCGCAAGGAAATCTAAAGTTACCACACGAATTATTCTATTGGGATTACCAATTAATTTACCATCTGCTACCAAAATATCAACGATGTTACCAATACTATCAACTATTGATGCACTTCTAATTTTATTATTTGAAGATCCAGTTACATCGAAGCTAAATTTCACACCTGAAACTTGCGGGAACTGACCTGGTGTAGCACCTGAAGTTGTGGCTGCAACTCCATGTTCTAGAATAGTCTTAAAGTTCTTAGCAGTCAAACTAACAATAGATAATTTATTGTTAAAACGCAAAGCCCCTTCAATATCCAACTGCGAAATACTACCAGCTTGTTTACCAGCACTCAAATTGGCTGAAGGCGGTGTATAAGTCACATTCGAACCTACCGCATTAACCTCACCAATTGCAGAACGGATACCTCCTCCATTTTTAATAGAAACTCGAACTGTAGAATCTGCAATTTTAGCATAAGCTAAATTTGCCTCTGCTGTTAAATTACCGAAATTAGTTTCTTCAGTTCTAATTACCGCACGACGACCTTCAAGGAAAACATTGGTCTTACCAAAGACATTCCCATCTTTCAAGCGAATTACCGAAGCCACAGAATCACAAATTACTTTTGCGTATGCCCCTTTTGAATCACTTTTAAATGCGGCTCCATAAGTACCATAAAGATTAATCAATGTAGTACTATCTGATGCATACATACCATTTACCGTAGAATCCAACTTATTAACCAATAACTTACCGGTAGAGTCGAAATCACATACAAAACGTGCCACATACTTCCAATCAGAAGTGTTGTTCAAGATAGCCAAAGGATCTCCATCAGCGTTAGTAGTAACAATTGGATAAGGTCTAACTCTGGTGTGTCCTGATATCAAGCGATCATTTCCATCAGCCGTAACATCGTGATTACCACCGGAGATAATGATATCTACTTTTTTCAATAATGGGGCTAATGAAATTTCATTTGATAACTGTTGTAAATGAGCCAATAAGATAATCTTATTTACTTTTTCTTTGATTACCAAAGAATCAATAACCGGTTGCAAAATAGCAGCCAATGCAGCCATAGAGTCTTTGTTTGGACCCATAACAACGGTTGACCCAGGTGAAGATATTTTAGCCAGAATTTGAGTTGTAGCTCCAACTACTCCAATTTTTTGACCATTGCGCTCAATAATAATTGATGGCGCTATTCCCTTTTTACTCGCGTTAGAAGTTATTGAAGGTGAAGTTTTAAAATCAACATCTTTCAAAATACTAGAAGTATATAAATAACTCAAATTAGCGTCAGAACTAAAATTCAAATTGGCTGAAACATAAGGAAATTGTGCACCAACCCAACGCTTATCAGTACCTGTTGAACGGATATCTACACCAATTTGAGAATTTAATTCCGAAGTACCCAAATCAAACTCATGATTACCTAGAGCAGAAGCATTGTAACCAATGATATTCATCAAAGCAATATCAGCACGTCCCACTGATGCTCTTAAAGCAGTAGTTGTGCCGCTGTAATACGATGAAGCAGTAGCACGAATTGCCACTTGAACTTTTGGATCCTCACCTGATGATAAAAATGGACCAGGCAAAGTGTTATCTCCAGATGACAATGTTAAATTGTTGACATGCGCATCTTCCAATTTATCAACAATCGCAGCAAATTTGTAGGCATCATTTACAGCTGAAACTCCACTTTCCATATCACTGGAATGCAAAATTTGCATTTGAAAATCACTACGGCTTTGCAATTCAATAATTGCAACTGAACCACTAACCTCATTTGATACCAATAATAAGTCTTTGCCATTGGGACTTTCAGATTTAGGTATAAAAACAATGCTCTCAGGACCCAAATCTCCAACTGTAGACAAGTTGGCTGCCGAAGGCGTTACCGAAGCGTTACGGGTATTTATGTAATTAACATAATAAGCATTAGCTGGGTCTGTAATATTGTAAATCATTACACCACCAATTCGCTCTAAACCAATAAATGCATAAGTTGAATCCAATATCTTACCTATAGTAACACATTCAGGCTCGGGTCCCTTATCATCACTTCTATTTTTAAGCGTATTGTTTGAGTGTGATGCATTGAAAATAGAAGCGAGCTTAGATGCCGTGATGGTTTCAAAGTCATTTTTACTATCGTATACTAAAGATCCAGTTGAACCATTCCAAATTGAGAATGAACGTCCACCAAAACAAAATAATGAATCAAACTTTCCATCATTATTAAAATCACCATATTTTGAACTTACTTTTAATCTGCCTCTACCAGTGGAGTTTTTCAACAGTGTAACTGAACTTAAACCAAATTTTGCAGTATCTAATTTAATTGCCGCATTACGAATATCCTGTTCTTCATTGTTCACCGTTCCCCAATCTGCTCTAAGGTCTCCTTCGTTTGCAGTTACATAATATGTTGTTCCTTTTACCGTGTAAGAAGTGATTTGGTCTGGCTGATACATACCAAATACTTTTACGGTATCAATAGAAATTGTTGAGCCCTGATTTGTAAAATCCAAACCCTGACCAACTATGTTGTGATTTTTGTATCCCAATGGAATCAAGCGCGTGAACTTATTACTATCAAGGTTTAATACTGCAACACAGTTATTCTCTTGGCAGGTAACCCAAGCTGTTCTAGAATCTTCAGATATTGCAATATACTCAGGCTCTAAGTCTTCCGCTACCGTAGAATTTCTCACCACTGACGACTTAGTTGCACTATCCACCAACTTACCCGTAATTTTAATTTTTGAATCAATTGCAACATTATTAAAGGCTTTAAAATCTGCAATTTTAACGTTTGAATTTGTCAATGAACTAAGTCCATTTGAAATGTCAATGATGCTCACAGATCCCTCAGGGTCACGAACATAATCTAAGGGTTCACCTTCGTTCGCTACCAATACTTTTTTTCCGTCCTTGGAAAAAACCATCATGTCGGGATTGGGACCTACTTTAACTTGGCTTACATAGGCTAATGTTCCAGCGTTAAAAAACACCACCTTACCGTTTGCTAATTTTCCAGCTGAGTCAATAACGGTTACTCCAATGAATTCACCATTACAAACTACAGAAGTAAGATCCATTCCATAGGGCTTCAAAGAAATTGTGTCATACAATGAAGGACTCCCTGGGTTGGAAATATTTACTACGTGAATAGAATTAGTAACATTGTTTGTTACAAACATTCTTTTGTACTTAGTGCTGTAGGCAACTATTTCCGCAGCTCCCTGATCGAAATAACGACCAACAGAATGTCGAGCCAAGAATTTCGGCTGAATCTGTGCACCCAAATCAGAGGCCGCAAAAATCGCGAAACTCCAAATGAATGTCTTTAATAATTGTTTGAAAGTGTTTTTCATTTATCCTTATTAATATATACAGCAAATATGAAGGACGAAAATCACTTGATTCTATGTTTAATTTTAAATATTAATTAAGAAAAATGAAATTCTTATTCACTAAAAACCAATGAAATAACACATTAAACTCGTGTATTTAACATTTGCATCATACGAACCTAATTTTAACAAAATACATAAGCCCTGATCAAATTTCAGAGGCAATCCGATAGCCTCATTCCCTCATCAACTTCATCAATGATGGGCCACGGCTGGTTTCTATCCTCAGGAAATAAAGTCCCACAGGGAAAGAAATCAAATCTAATTCAGCAAGCTGTGTGCCTGCAAAAACAGCGGTCTGCAAGATTCTTCCGTTGATATCCAAAAGATGGAACGACAGCAACAATCCGTCTGAGCAAGTAATTTGATACTTGCCGGAGCTTGGATTGGGATAGACATTTATGGATCCGCTATTGAAAACTTCGGTGCTGTTTTGAGCCTTGGTTGTAAAACTCCAGGTTTCGCTCCAGGGACTCTCTATCGCGCCGTTCTTCGTCATTACATGCCAATAATACGTTGTGCCGGCCACTAAGTGGCTGAACGTGGCGAAAGCAGTGGTTGCATCTTTCATAACCACCCCAGTATTGAAGGTTTTATCTTTGGATATCTCCACTCTGTAGCCCGTTGCAGGGGTGAGCTGGTATTTACAAACCCAGAAACGGTGTTTTCCTTGGATAGCCATGAGGTTCCGTTATAATAGTACAAGGCACCAGCATCGGTATTAAAAACCATTAATCCATTTGCTGGTGAGCTGATTGCCAGCATTTGGGTGTTGGTCATTCGAGGATATAAAAAACCTTTCGAAGTAGACTCAACATCCAACACCGAAGATGACTTTGGCGCCGTTGTTCCTATTCCCACCTGAGCCACTAAAAACTGAGGGACCGTAAGCAAAAGCATCATCATCGAGAGGACCCAAAAATTTCTTTTGGAAAAACAATGAGATTGAGATTTGAACGAAAGAGTTTTCAAGCGGTAAAGTGGCACAAAAATACGGCAACTGTCGGAATTATATTAAATTCCGACAATTTAAACGCGGAAATATATCAAATTCCGACAATTCAAGCACCTTTCTTACTCACCAACACCATTCTGAATCCTACCCGCGAATCTCCTTTCGAAGCAGGAAGCGCCGTAAAACTGCGAGCCCAAACACATGGCGCCGGATCCATGTAAGAGCCGCCCTTCACCTTATACAACGGCATTGATGATTTTACCCCTGCGGTCGGTTCAACCTCCGAACATGTCCACTCCGCCACATTTCCATGCAAATTGTACAACCCATTTTGGTTCGGATAATAAGAAAACACTGGACAAGTGTTCATATATCCATCGCTAAAAATGAAATGATTGGGCTCCTTCTGATCCATATAAGCATTGTAATTCAATAAAAATTGCCCCTTGCTGTTTCGCGTAAAAGGCAAATACGGCGCATACCCTTTCATCTTTTTTTTTTATCGGGGATGTGCATCGCGGCTGAAATGAATTGCGATTCTGTAGGCAAAGCAAACTCCCAATGTTGTACATCACCATTCTTCAACTTCGACATTAATTGCTGCGTTTTCCATCTGCAATATGCCAAGGCTTGTTCCTTAGAAATACCCACCACCGGATATCCGGCATAAGACACATGCGGAAAATAATAATCAGCCATCGGTTGCATCTGTCCAAAAGGAAAATCTTCTAACCAACAAGAATAACTCGGCAACACCGGCACCCCATCAAAATAAATCTGGTTTCTACCCTTGTTGGCCATCCAAATTGAAATAAGATTGTCGCATTTCACGCAAGTATCTAATTTCAAAAGTTTTGCTAAGTCTTTCATCTTATTTCCTGTAGATTGCCCTTTTGACGCTGAATCAACCGCTGCAAAAACGAACTCCCACCATTCTTTGTTGGTCACCTCGGTTTCAGATATACCGAATCCTTGTATCCCTTTCATCATAAAAACTTCCTTATTCTCTGACACCGAATCAGCATCTAGTCCTTTCATTTTGGCTGTCCCCGTCGAATCCCACCAATAATACACACCCTTCCGAGGCAATTCATAAGAAGCTCCAACAATGTAATGGTACCCTTTAACTTTAGGCATCTGAGCATTCAAACTCAAAGCCATAAACCCGATGATTCCAAAAATTATCCGCATAGCCCTAAAACGTAAATCATTGAATTTTATTGTCAATTATTGTACTTTTCACAATAATGTATATCTTTGGTAGTTGGTCTATAGTCCGTAGTCCGTAGTCCGTAGTCCGTAGTCCGTAGTCCGTAGTCCATGGCCCATAGTCTGATCCCCGATCCCCGATCCCCGATCCCCGATCCCCGATACCCGATCCCCGATACCCGATACCCGATCCCCAAAACCTACCATCTACCATGTACCGCCTAATAACCCTATCATTATTCGCATTTGCATTTGCTACTGAAACTCAAGCCCAAACCGTTAAGGTGGGAAATGGAAGCTATACCACCCAGTTTCCAGGTACCGATGTGGCCGGAAGAAACGGATTTCCATCGGGCACGCCGTATCTGATTGATTCGCTGAAAAAGAAACCCGTACCTACAAATGATTGGTGGTCGGCGAAAGTGAAAAATGCCCATTGCGACAACCTGTTTAACTATCCGCTGACCATGAAAACAGTCAATAGTGGACTGGTGACTTCTTACATTCCATGGGGAGTGATATCTGACATTGAACCAATAACGGTGGGGGTGGAATCACTCAATCACAACGCACCATACATTTCGGCTTACAGCGACTGGCACATCACCATGGAGTGGAAAAACGGTTCACAGCGTTTTCAAGCCACCGTTGGAATGGGAATGCCGTTTGTATATTATCAAAAAGACTCATCGAATAAGGCTCAAATCAAGATCAATACGGGCACAGCAACCATATCCAACGAAAAAATCATCATCGAAAACGCCTATAACGGCGCTGATTTCGTGGTTTACGGCCCCAAAGGTAGTACGTGGGTGAAAAATGGAAGCATCTATACATCCAGCTTGAACAATAAAAATTATTGGTCGGTGTTGATGCTGCCTCAAAATAGCACCAATTTAAATGCCTTGGCCGATTCTTTTCAGAAATATGCTTACGTTGAACCCATAAACACTCTGGCAAACTGGCAATTTGATGCTCAAAAAAGCCAAGTTACCACTGCCTTCAATATCAGTTGCAAAGTGCATGAAGGAAAAGATTCAATGCCTTTGGTTGGACTACTACCCCATCATTGGGCCCATTCAACCTTGAGCTCTGGCAATTACCTCAACTTTGAATACGCAAGTATCAGAGGCAAAATGAAGATGATTGCCCAAAAGGAATTCAACGTAAAACACACATTTAAAGGCATTTTACCCACCCTCCCTTACGTCAATAACCGAAGTGCCAAGTTTGACCCGCTTCTATTGAAGCAGAAAATAGAGAACATCCAATACGATGGACTGAGCACTTGGACTGACTCCTATAACGAGGGACAGGTGATGAATCGCCTCATCCAAACTGCCAGAATTGCTCACGAAATGGGCGATGAAAAAGCCGTTCAATCTATGTTAAAAACGGTAAAATCCCGCCTTGAAAATTGGCTTACTCACCAATCGCCTGAAGTGGCTTTTCTGTTTTATTACAACAAAACGTGGAGCTCCATGATTGGCTATCCGGCTGGGCACGGACAAGACAACAACATCAACGACCATCATTTCCACTGGGGATATTTCATTCACGCAGCCTCATTTATCGAAGAATTCGAACCGGGTTGGGCCAGCAAGTACGGCGCAATGGTTAATTTATTGGTCCGCGATGCGGCATCCCCCGAAAGAAACGACAGCTTATTTCCCTATTTGAGAAATTTCAATCCGTTTAGTGGACATTGCTGGGCCAATGGATTTGCAAGCTTTCCACAGGGAAATGATCAAGAATCGACCTCCGAAAGCATGCAGTTCAACTCGTCTTTGATTCACTGGGGAAGCATTACCGGCAACGATCAAATTCGAAACCTAGGAATATACCTCTACACCACGGAGCAAAGCGCGATTGAGGAGTATTGGTTTGACAAAAACAAGCGAAATTTCGGTTCAAATCAACAATATGCCTTGGTTTCTCGCGTTTGGGGAAACTCATACGACAACGGCACTTTCTGGACTAGTGACATTGCAGCGTCTTATGGAATTGAGCTTTACCCCATCCACGGTGGATCGCTTTATTTGGCGCACGATACCAGCTACGCTAAACGTTTATGGGCTGAAATGGCCAAAAATACCGGAATTTTGAGCAATCAAGCCAACGACAATCTTTGGCACGATGTGTACTGGAAATTCTTGGCTTTGACCGATGCCCCGCGAGCTATAGAACTTTACAACAGCTACCCGAAACGCAATCTAAAATTCGGAATTTCCGATGCCCAGACTTACCATTGGTTGCACTCTTTGAATGGCTTGGGAAGGCTTCAGTCAAACATCTCAGCGAACCATCCGCTGGCGGTAGCTTTCAAGAAAGACACCCAAATGATTTACGTCGGAAAAAACTACGGTAAGGATACTTTGAAGATTGATTTTTCCGATGGATATCAACTCGTTGTTCCTCCTCGAAAGTTGAAAACCAGCCTTGACCTTGACGGGAAAGCACTCATTTCTACTGATTTTGAACAGGTTTACAAAGGAACTGATGTTACTGTTCGCTTGGATAGCGTGAATTTCAAACCCGATTCCATTCAATGGTTTTCTGGAGCCACACTTCTGGGCAAAGATTCATCGAACGTGATTCTGAAAAGTCTTCCCGCAGGAAAATACACAGTATTCGCTAAAGTATTTAAAGACGGGAATGCGCTATTTTCAAACTTCTTGACCATCATTTCCGGTGAACAAGTCCCCTACAATAAAGCCGCGAGAGCCATTCCCGGAACCATAGAAGCCGGGCACTTTGACGAATTCGAAGGGGGCAACGGACAAGGCATTTCATACTTAGACGTCAATGCTGAAAACCTCGGAAACTTCAGAACTACTGAATCGGCCGATGCCAGTTTAGATCCCAAAGAAGGAGCTACACTCACTTGGATTGAATCGGGCGAGTGGGCGGAATACACCGTAAACATCCAAAAAGATGGATTGTACGACCTCAACATTCGCTACGCAAACGGCAATGCGGGTACTGGAGGAAATCTATCGCTAGTCCTTGATAATAAAACAGTTGCAAGCGGAATCAAATTCCCTAGCACCGCAAAATGGGAAACCTACGGAACCGTTTCAGTCAAGAATATTCCTTTGTTGAGCGGCAGAAGAGTATTGAAAATATCATTTGAAGAATCGGGCATGAACCTCGGCAAATTCACCTTTGTGCGTGCCGCAGATTTACCCAAAAAGTTGCCTGTGGCCCATGCTGGCGGCAATAAATCGGTTCCTACTTCACAAGATTCAACCTCACTTGATGGCTCTTTGAGCTCTTCTGGTTTCTTGGGATATTTGAACTACCAATGGAGCCAAATTTACGGCCCCAATAAACTCAACCTTACGCCTAGCAATGAGGCTAAAATTAAGCTTTTGAACCTAGTCAAAGGGGTTTATAAAATGCGACTAACTGTTTCTGATAGTTTGAATTCTGACTACCAAGAGGTATTTGTTTACGTTCAAGACGGGGGAAACATGAAACCTGAAATCTCATTATCACAGCCCACCAATAATGGCACTTACATCATTGGACAATCCATTCCCTTTGCAGCGTCGGCCGATGATTTAGACGGCAAGATAACCCATGTCAAATTCTGGATCAACAATGCTTTGACCCATTCTGACAGTTCCGCACCCTTCGAATTCAGAAAATCAATGCCGCTAGGAACCCATCAAATTTTCGCCGTTGCCTACGATGATCAAAATGATTCTGCTGTCAGTAGCACACATAAATTTTCAGTTATTACCATTGCCGGTGATTGGAAATTGGAACCCATTGCCGGAGCATTAGCGGTTGGACCCAATGCCGGTTCTTTGACTTGGTGGAGCAACAGTTTGGCCGATGTTAATACTCGTTCGTGCTTGTTCGATGACGTATATCAGATCTCAGAAAACGGAACTTTTCAAAACATCCTTGGAAGACAAACTTGGCTAGAGGGCTGGCAAAACGCTGGAAAAGAAACTTGCGGAGACGCAGTTGCACCTCACACTGGGGCAACAGCAGGAAGCTGGAACATTGACAGTATTTCTGGAGAATTTGTGTTAAACGGTAAAGGACAATATTTAGGACTTCCCAAGGCAACCAACAACGGCGAATTGGGCGCAGGCGCTACAGAACCCGATTTCAGGAAATATCAAATCACATTGAACGGCAACAAATTGACCGCCGGCATCAACTTCGGAACAGGATATTGGCAGTTCAAATTTGTTAAGGCCACGCCAAGCACGGGAGTTGTTAAAAACGCTGAAGCGGCTGCAACAATAGTTCCCAATCCAGCGTCTCAGCGCATCGAAATTGTGAATGTATTGAACGTAAAAGGGGTTAAAATATTTGATCCTTCGGGCCGATTGTTGTTAATGTCCATCGAAAAATCCATAGACATTTCCGACCTTCCTGATGGATTGTACTTGGTGGTCATTGAAACTCCCAACGGACAAATCACTTCGCGTATTCTAAAGTCTGCCGAATAGGATTGAAGAACATAGGTGTTGCATGTTGCCAATTCGGCAACTCAGAAAACTCTATCATTTTCAGAAACAACGATTCATCAAAAATCGATTCATTGTACTTCAATACATAAGTCCCATCTCCATATCGTTGTTGCTCCTTCATATTAAAATCCTTGACCAATTTCTGAAGTTCGGGTGTCCATTCCCATCTCTTGGGCTTGACATATAACTCACCCGAGAAATAGGTAATGCCTTGATTTTTATTCAATTCCAACCCTTGATAAACCTCAACAATCCAACCTTTAGAATGCCACTTCCGAAGTTCTTGAATAACTAAATACTTTTTATTCAGAGGAAATGTCAAACTCAAAAAATTCTCATCGTATCTATCAGATTGATAAAGCACGATGCCCAAATCTCCTCTACATAAATCAGTATACAATTTCTGCAGCTCAACTTTCTTGCTGTCGTTCCATTTAACTAAAAACACGGTATCAATCAATTTGTACGGTTGATAAGTTTGCATCTGCGGATATTGCTTCTTGAAATACTTCTTATCTTCCATTTTAAACAAATCGACCGAAAACATCTGAGTTGAAAACAAGGCCAATCCCATCAATTGATTGCTGTATTCACCCCATTCAACCACCAAAGTATCTATCTTAGGTGAAACCCACAACATTATATTTTCGCCATAATATCTTTTATCTAAAGCCACTTTTCTCCCCCCTACCATTTGATAAACAGAAGCAAAGGGCGCTACATTCTGTCCCTTGCAACTCACCGCTAATTGCACAACCACAGAATATTGAATAAAATTCCTTGGTTCACTGAAATGCCAATCCCCAATTCGTATCAACGTATCGTTCTTCTCTAAACATTTCCCATACGACTTCAACCTATTCTCTTGAATATTGAACACCCAAAACCACCCAATGGGCGTGGGTTTAAATCGATAGACCGGTTCGCTTGATTGGAGATTGGTCACGTCAACCATGGCATAATCAGCCTTCGCCGACAAGGTTTGATGTCCTTCAAATTCAAACACAAATTCCAAGTTTTTTTCCTCGTAAGGAAGCCCAAGCACTGACGACTCATACCTGCCCGATGGTATCAAATCATACACAATCCAAGCGGTATCTTTCGCTTCCACAAACTCCGGAATACTCACCCCTTGATATTTCAGCATCTGCTCCTGCGGCGTCTTTTGCAACTTCAAGTACGGCAATTCGACCCGCTCATTGCTATAGTTCACGATCATCAGGCTATCTCTGAGCTGGCAGTCACCTTTGACCTTCAACATCTTTTCGAGCTTCTCAAAGTACAATTTCTGACTCCAAATGACCGGCCTAACCGCAGGTGGTTCTTCTTTTTTCGGGGGACTTATAACCGGTTTAGGTTCCTGTTTCGGAAACTGCCTCACATATCCATCTCCCATGTCAGATTGCTCATAATCGTATAGCAAATTCAGGGTAATTATTTTGAACGGACCTGTGTGTCCGCACAAATGGTTACCATCAGACGCCTTGATTGGCAACTGCTTTGTCCATTCTCCTGGGTAATTGGGAGGCGGCGAAATATTCACCCACCATACCTTACCTCGATTGCGGGAATTTACCTTTCTTAGGTCAAAAAAAATCACATATAAATTTTGATTTATTGGCAATTTATAAAACTGATCCAATGCGGGAATACCCGTTTTTCTTCCATCAAAATTCGCCCAAAATTCAGGCTGCTTGATGGGCTGATTGCGTTCATCGTGCAATCGAAGTTGCAGCCCCTCAATATTATCGCTATCGCTCCCCATCACTACTTTCACCACAAATGCCCCTAAATAATCATACCCGCACCTCTGTGCGTTCAAGCTCAAAGTACTGAAAAACAAAACCACAAAAAATTGTCTCATGAGGGGCTTAATACGATTTATACGACAAAGGTAAATGAATTATGGTCTTTGGTACATGGTACATGGTACCGGGCACCGGGCTACGGGCACCGGGCTACGGGCACCGGGCTACGGGTATCGGGTACTTTGTACTTGGTCCGTAACCCAAATCCTGATACCCGACACCCGAATCCTGACACCCGAATCCCGAATCCCGTAACCCGAAAAACCTATCTTCGCATCATGATTCGCCCACTGTTTCTATTTGCCACTATCATCATTTCCGCCTGCCAAAGTCCCGGTACCAAAGACCTGGTACCATCTACCAAAGACCAGGTACTAGGTACCAACGACCAGGTACCAGGTACCAAGCTAAAATACCCCTCCGCCTCGGCTGGTTGTTTGGTTAATAACGAATGGTGGATCATTGGCGACGATGCCGCGGATATGCTGATTTATAATCCCCAAAAAATGGAACCCATCAAATATCTGAGACTTCCGTTTCATGGGAAATTACACGACGGTGAATTGCATGTACTGCGCATGCACAAAAAAACGAAACACGACATTGAAGCACTTTCATTTTGGAAAGACCCACAAGGGGGTGAGCATATTTTAGCCTTCGGGAGCGGATCGAAAATCCCTCATAGAGATAGCGGACTTTACTTCATGAACGGAAAGATGGAGGTGATTGATTGGGGACCCTTGTACCAGTTTCTCAGAAAACTTTCAGGTCTCAAAGAAGACGATTGGAACATTGAAGGCGCATGTCACGATGGAGATGGAAACCTGTATCTGTTCAATAGAAAACCTTCTTACATTTTTAAAATTCAGGCGCGAGATTGGTTTAAGTATTTAGAAATTGGATCTCTTCCGTATGCTGAAAAGGTGGTTTATAAAAAATTCAATCTCCCAAAATTCAAGGGCGAAAAGACAGGCTTTTCTGGAGCCGATTTTGATGTAAACAATCAGCGAATTCTATTTTGTAGTAGTGCAGAAATCACCGACAACTCTTACCGCGATGGCGAAATATTGGGCTCATTTATAGGCGAAATTGATGGTCCATCCCTCGGAAAAATGAAGATACTGTTAGAAATTCCAAATCTCAAAGTGGAAAGTGTTGCAATTAATGCAAATAATTCCCTTGAAATTTTGGGCTTAGTAGACAACGACAAAGGCGGTTCTCAATTATTGAAGTTGAAAATCAACTAATTTTGCAACAAAAAATGAAAAAGTCAATCTTATTATTTGTTTTAGCAGGGATTTTCAGTATCGCATCAGCGCAGAAAATTGAAAAAGTTCTGTTTGTAGGAAATAGCTATACAGGTTTCCATAACCTGGCAAATTTGACCCGAGAAGTCGCAATGAAACACGGCGATATCTTCGAATCAACTGATCGTTCACCTGGTGGATTTACATTCAAAAATCACACGCAAGCTCCAGACTTTTTTATGCAATTGAGAGAAGGAAACTTTGATGCTGTAGTTCTTCAAGAACAAAGTCAACTTCCATCGTTTCCATTGAGCCAAGTAGAGTCTGATTGTTATCCATTTGCCAAACAAATTGTTGATTCCATCAGGGCAATCAATCCCAAGACAAAAATTGCATTTTACATGACTTGGGGTCGACAAAATGGAGATGCCCAAAATTGCCCCAACTGGCCTCCCGTCTGCACATTTGGGGGCATGAACAATTTACTCAGAGAAAGATACATTTCTATGGCACAACAGAATTCTTGCCGTGTTGCGCCGGTAGGAGTTGTATGGAGAGACCTGAGAGATAGCACGAGCATCAACCTGTACGAGCCCGATGGCAGCCATCCGTCACCAGAAGGTTCGTTGACCGCAGCCATGGTCATTTACGCAACCCTATTTGACAAACAACTCCAAAACAACTTTTCTTTGATGCCTTATAGCGCTCAAACCATTGCACAAATAGCAAACACTACCAATTTCATAACACAAGACAGTGCAGTACTGTGGAACTATGAACACCAGTTGAGCTCCAAATTCCTTGAGCACACTTGGAAAAGTCAAGGTACCGCTCAAAAAATATCGACCAATCAAAACTTAGTTAACCTCACCACCTCCCCCAATGAAACTTGGAGTATTTACACCATTAATGGCGTAAAACTCTCCGACCATAATATTATAACAAACCGCGGAAACCACTTAGAAATCAATACACAACTTTTGTCGCCCAATTTGTACTATTTGATTTCCAATCAAAATCGAATCAAACCCATTCTTTTTGAAAATTAAGTGTGGATTTTCAAGATGCGCTGAGCATCTGCCCTGACTTCGGTGTTGCCTTTCAATCCCCATAAACGCTCGCGTGCTGCCTTGTGCGACACTTTCAAATCAACCAAGGGTTTAGGGTAATTTTCCGGTGGATGTTCCAACTTCCATGGCTCAAAAATTTCAGGAGCGCCAAGCGCTGCCAATTCAGGAACCCATTTTCTGATAAAATCGCCGTTGGGGTCATGTTCCTGAGCCTGTTTGGTGGGATTGTAAATTCGAATGGTGTTTGTACCCGTAATTCCCGCTTGCATTTGAATCTGAGGGAAGTGAATTCCCGGTTCAAAATCCAAGAACTGCTTTGACAAATGCGAGGCTGCCGCTTCCCAACTTTCGTTCAAATGATGTGTTATAAAGCTCACCAACATGGCCCTCATTCTGAAATTCAAGTATCCGGTGTGATTCAATGCTCTCATGCAAGCATCTACCAAGGGTATTCCTGTTTGACCATCTTGCCAACGCTTGATATTATCTGTGTTTCCTTCAAATTCAAGCGTTGAATATCCTCTGTTAACAGGAACAAACTCCATCTCACATTCGCTTTCAAACTTTTGCATAAAATGCTCACGCCACCTCAATCGGGAAGCAAATTGACTGAAGTTTCGCTTATTTCTGGCCGTCTTGGAAGCCCAATATTGCGCTTGATATACTTGCCTTAAACTGATGTTTCCCCAAGCCAAATAAGGACTTATTCTGGAACATCCCGTTCTTGATTCTTCGGGTTTTGAAATGGAACGGGCGTAATTATATATTCTATCTGATAAGAAACTGTTCAAGTATTTCCAGGCCCAAATGCACCCACCTTTTTGAATGATTCCCTCAACCACCGATTTCTCTTTTAACTCATTTTGAGCTGCCCAATTTGACCATTCAAGATTCTCATACTTCTGGATTTTTTCTAAATCAGAATCATGCTGCTGAGCTTCCATGTATGAATACCAAAACTCGTTAAACCCCTTCCGGCTTTGCAGTCCACGCCGAATTCCAGAATATCTGATTTCTTTCCAGGGGATGTTTTGAGCTTGAAACCACAACTTTAATTCGCGATCTCTTTTGTAAGTCACTTCCAACCCCACTTCCTGAACGCTTACAACCTCAAATTTACCAACCATTGATTTGAGTGCCATAAAGGTATCTATTGCTTCTGCTTCAACTGCATAGTATACATGGTTTTTTAGATATGCCATTCTTCTCAACTCTTCCACGGACTCCCATACAAACCGATGATGCCTAGGGCTGTAATGTTCTGAAGTGAAAACCGAATCCTCAAAGATGTATAAAAAGATCACTGGTCTGCCTTGCTTAATTGCATATTCAATCATGGGCTGATCGAAGAGTCGAAGATCTCTTTTAAACCACAGTACAACGGGACAATCACTTAGCATTTTGGGCATTTACCATTGTTAACAATTGTTATAGTCATTTAGATTTGATGTTATCTAACGGTAAAACGGCGTAAATGAAATTTGTAAAGAACTAAGAGTTATTTTCACATAATAAAAGGTCGGGCTCAAGAGGTCGCCTTTTTTTATGCCCTCCCTATTTTGTATCTTTGTGTTTTCCCAAAAACATGCAAAAGATATTGTATACCAAAACCGATGAGGCTCCAGCATTAGCAACCTACAGCCTTTTGCCAATCGTTAAATTCTTCACCGAAAAAGCAGGAATTCATGTTGAAACTAAAGATATTTCCTTAGCTGGACGAATCTTGGCTAGTTTCCCTGATTTTCTTTCCGAAGAACAAAGAATCAGCGATGATCTTATCATGTTAGGGGATCTTGCCAAAACGCCCGAAGCCAACATCATCAAACTACCCAATATCAGTGCGTCAATGCCACAATTGCACGATGCCATATCGGAACTGCAATCTGCCGGATTTCCTGTGCCAAACTATCCCTCAGAACCCCAAAACGACCAAGAAAAAGACGTTAAACAACGCTACGATAAAATCAAAGGTTCTGCTGTAAACCCTGTCCTCAGAGAAGGCAACAGCGATAGAAGAGCGCCTAAATCCATTAAAAACTACGCCAAAAAACACCCACATTCCATGGGTGCTTGGTCATCTGATAGCAAATCGCACGTATCAAGCATGACAGAAGGTGATTTCTACGGTTCCGAAAAAAGCATCACGGTAATCAACGAATGCACTGCAGACATCATTTTCACCAATAAACAGGGCGAAAAATCCACATTAAAAGCTGGATTAAAACTAAAAGCCGGTGAAATCATTGATTCTGCCGCATTGTCTCTAAATAAGTTAAAATCATTCATTGCAGAGCAAATTGAAGAAGCAAAATCTCAAAATGTTCTGTTCTCAGTGCACTTAAAAGCCACCATGATGAAGGTCAGCGACCCCATCCTATTTGGTGCATTTGTAGAAGTATTTTTCAAGGATGTTTTCACCCATTACGCAGCTGAATTCGCAGAACTCAACATTGACTCCAACAACGGACTGGGTGATGTATTAAATAAAGTAAACACCCTTTCAGATCCTAAAAAATCAGAAATCCTTGCCGCTTTTGACCGTGCCATAAACGAAGGTCCTGCTTTAGCAATGGTAAACTCTGATAAAGGAATCACCAACTTACACGTCCCCAGCGACGTCATCATTGATGCATCCATGCCCGCAATGATTCGTACATCCGGTAGAATGTGGAACAAAGAAGGCAAAGCCCAAGATACCAAAGCAGTCATTCCAGATCGTTCCTACAGCGGAGTTTATCACGCACCCATAGAATTCCACAAAAAACACGGTGCCTTGAATCCAAGCACCATTGGTAGTGTGAGCAACGTTGGACTTATGGCTCAAAAGGCGGAAGAATACGGATCCCACGATAAAACCTTCCAAATGTCAGATAACGGCATAGTTGAAGTAATCATCAACGGCGAAACCGTTATGTCTCAAACCGTTGAAAAAGGCGATATCTTCAGGATGTGCCAAGTTAAAGATGCACCAATCAAAGATTGGGTTGGATTGGCTGTAAAAAGAGCCCGTGCCACTCAGACTCCAGCAGTTTTCTGGTTGGATTCTAACCGTGCACACGACCGTGAATTGATCAACAAAGTCAATGCTTATCTTCCTGAATTCAATCCCGAGGGACTTGAAATCTTGATCATGTCGCCATCTGAAGCTACGACTTACAGCTTCGAACGCATGGTAGAAGGTTTGGACACCATTTCAGTTACTGGAAACGTATTGAGAGACTACCTCACCGATTTGTTCCCCATTTTGGAATTGGGAACTTCGGCAAAAATGCTATCCATCGTTCCTTTGATGGATGGAGGTGGATTATTCGAAACTGGTGCAGGTGGATCTGCACCTAAGCACGTTGAACAGTTCATTGAAGAAAATTACTTGCGTTGGGACAGTTTGGGTGAATTCTTAGCCCTAGCTGTTAGCCTTGAACACTTTGCTGATAAATTCAACAACTCCAAAGCATCGGTTTTATCTAAAACCCTTGACGCTGCAACCGCAACATTCCTAAACGAAGACAAGAGTCCTACACGCAAAATAGGTGGCATCGACAATCGTGGATCTCACTTCTATTTAGCTTTATACTGGGCACAAGAATTGGCCAAACAAACGGAAGACGCCGAACTTGCTGCTCAATTCGCACCGGTTGCTGAAACCCTCACGCAAAACGAATCTACCATTGTTTCTGAATTGAACGCTGTTCAAGGTCACAAAGTTGACATTGGCGGCTATTACTACATGAACGATGAGAAGGCAAGCAAAGCGATGAGACCTTCAGCGACATTGAATCAGATACTTGGTACTTAGTACCTAGTACCTGGTACCTGGTACCTGGTACCTGGTAACTGGTAGAGGGTAGTGGGTCTAGAGACCAACTACCTGCTACCAACAACCAACGGCCAACTACCATGTACCCTGTACCCGGTATTTGGTATTTGGTATTACAATTCAAATTTGTAACCTACGTTTAGTTGTAAAACTTGGGTCTTTTCATTGTTTTCCTCATCATTGTATACCCAATTCGATAATCCTTGACCGTAAGTCACACCAAAGGTTATTTGATTTATTTCATAGCGAACGCCCAAATAAGCCGAGATTTCATATCTTTTCAATCCTCCATCATCTGCATTCCCTTTAAATAATGCGTCATAATAATCCTGAATTTCTTCATCGCCCGTGCCATTTTTAATTACTTCGTCTGAATTCCCATAAATATCTGATTCCATTTTAATGTGGTAGCTTCCTCCCATTTGTAAACCAAAGCTTGGTCCTGCCGTGACACTCAAAATTCCGTCGCCCACTTCAGTGTTGAAATTGAACATAAGTGGGATTTCTAAATATCTAATATTTAATTTATCCTCTTCTTTATGATGATATCCATCTATGTTCCATGCTGCTTTATATAGGTATCCTTTTTTGATGAATCGCAATCCAGGTTCAAAAGAAAATCGATCGCTCAAAGGTATATCTGCAGATAAACCAATTTGAAAACCTGGCTTCATGTAGGATGCCGATTTTCGGTAAGACTTAAATTCTTCAATTTCTAATGGATCATATTCGGAATAAAACACCGGACGGTAAATAACCAATCCATGCATGTTACCGCCAATGGTTGGATGAAGGGTTATTTGCGCGTGTGCCGCGTTAAAGCTCAATTTTAAACAGATAAGCAATAGTATTTTTTTCATATTTCGAAACTACCTCGGTCTTAGTAATTGATTTTACGAGCCCATCGTAAAACACAATTTGATTTTAAGCCGAAACCTTAAAATCGTTGTGTAGGGATAAGTAAATCAGCACAATTCCTTAAATTGCGTTGTGTATCGGATGTACAATATTTTGGGGCGCGCAGTTTTAGTGGCTCTGTTTCTAAGTTTCCAATTTCCTAATTTGTTTGGGCAAAATCTCATTCCTCAGCCCGTTTCCATTGAGCAAATTGGCAAAACGGTTGAGTACAATGATTTCGAAATCAAGAAAAATACCTTAGCGAAATTTCCGTGGATTGGCCGGGATTATTTCTTTCTCGCATGGGGAACATGCGAAAAACGCAATGCCATTGAAGTTGAACTGAAACTGAGGCCCAGAGTACTTGGTGAATCGATAGAAGCGTACAACTTAGAAATTGGGAAGAAGATTACCATTAGTGCACCATCGGAAAATGGACTAAAGTTGGGCATATCTACGCTTAAACAATGGCACAACTTGCATTGGTTTGAAAAAGGAACAATTCCTCACGTAAAGATCTATGACTATCCTAAATTTACCTATAGAGGCACTCATTTAGACGTGAGTAGGCATTTTTACCCTGTTAGATTCATCAAAACCTACATTGATATATTGGCGTTGTATAAAATCAATCAATTTCATTGGCACTTGACCGATGATCAAGGTTGGAGAATTGAAATCAAGAAATACCCATTGCTCACCGAAATTGGTTCCAAAAGGACTGAAACCATGGTAGCCAAGAATTTCAATCCGTATTTGGGGGATTCTACTCCCCATGAAGGATATTACACACAAGAAGAGATTAAAGAAATTGTGCAATACGCTACCGATAGGGGTATAAATGTCATACCAGAAATTGAAATGCCGGGACATTCCAGAGCTGCGTTGGCTGCCTATCCACAGTTTTCATGTACCCAAAAAGTGCAACCCGTACCCGGTGTGTGGGGCGTTTTTGAGGATGTCTATTGCGTTAACGATAGCACATTGGAGTTTTTACAAAATATACTTGATGAAGTTATTGCACTTTTCCCCAGTAAAATGATACACATTGGGGGTGATGAAGTTCCAAAAACGCGTTGGAAAGAGTGTGAAAAATGCCAAAATACCAAGCAAGTGAATCAACTCAATGATGTACATGAATTACAAAGTTATTTCGTTCAAAAAATTGACGCCTATTTAAGCAGTAAGGGCAGAACTTTAGTAGGTTGGGATGAGATTTTGGAAGGTGGACTTTCACCCAATGCGGTAGTGATGAGTTGGCGTGGAACCGAAGGCGGAATTGCGGCAGCAAAACAAAATCACTATGCCATCATGACTCCCGGAAGTCACTGTTACTTTGATCATTATCAAGACACCAATAAAATTGAACCTTTAGCCATTGGTGGATTCACCCCTTTGGAAAAAGTATTCAATTATCAGCCTGTACCGAGCTCATTGAGTCCCCAAGAAGCCGAATACATATTGGGGGCGCAAGCGAATTTATGGACCGAATATATGCCCACAGAACAGCAGGTTTTATACATGCTATTACCCAGAATTTGCGCGCTGTCTGAAATATTGTGGGTTGAACCAGAGAAAAAGTCATCGTTCACCCAGTTTGAAACACGATTAAAACAACACGAACCCATATTCGAAAGAAACATGTGGAATTACAGAAAACATGAACCGAAGAACACTCCTTAAAACACTGAGTTTAGGTGGCATTGGAACTTTGATTTTCAATAGCAAAGCCGAAACCAACAAAAAGACCATCAGACCTTTGGTCATCAGCACCTGGCACAATCAAGGTGTCGCAGCCAATACTGCTGCTTGGAGTATCCTCAATAATGGTGGTTCAGCATTGGATGCCGTTGAATTGGGCGTTCAACAAAGCGAAAATGACGTTAACAACTGCTGCGTGGGATTGGGAGCTAATCCTGACAGAGAAGGAATAGTCACTTTAGATGCCAGCATCATGGATCACATGGGAAGATGTGGCGCTGTAGCCTTTGTTGAAGGGCTAAAAAGTCCCATTTCTTTGGCAAGAATGGTCATGGAAAAGACTCCTCACGTGATGCTTGTAGGACAAGGAGCACAGCAATTTGCTCGTGAGCAGGGAATGGAGATTTTACCCAATAAATTGAGCGAAAACGCCCAGGAGTCCTACAATAATTGGTTGATCAAAAGTGAATACCAGCCAGTGATCAATATTGAACAGAGCAATAAACCGGCGGAAGAATCTAAAATCACTGTTCCACCGGCAAAATTGGAAAACGGTGAGTTTAATCACGACACTATTGGAATGGTGGCCATTGATTCTAAAGGAAACCTCAGCGGCGCTTGCACCACGAGCGGAATGGCGTTCAAGATGCGGGGAAGAGTGGGCGACTCACCCATCATTGGCGCTGGTTTATATGTTGACAATAAAATAGGCGCTGCCACATCTTCTGGTAATGGTGAAGAGGTGATTAGAACCTGCGGAAGTTTCCTTGTGGTAGAATTCATGCGCCAAGGGTATCACCCAACCGATGCATGTAAAAAGGCGGTTCAACGACTCATGGAAATCACCCCCACTAACCCCAAAAGTGTGCAAATAGGATTCATTGCCATAAATAAAGCTGGCGAACACGGCGGATTTAGTTTGAATCCTGGATTTGACTATACGGCTACCTCAAACGAAGAACTCCATCAGAAGCATGTACTAAAATCAATGTTAAAATGATTCAGCTAGAAGTAGCTTGTAGTCACATTCAATCTGTTGAAACGGCCATCCAATCTGGCGCCGATAGAATTGAATTATTTGAAAACCTTTCCGAAGGCGGATGTACTCCATCATACGGAACTGTTAAAAAAAGCCTAGAACTTTGCAAAAACGCCGGCATTCCTTTGATGGTTTTGGTTAGGCCGCGCAGCGGAAGTTTTGACTATTCACTGCTGGAGAGAGATGTCCTCAAAGAAGATCTTCTTCAATTTCAAGAATTGGGTGTAGACGGTGTTGTAAGCGGATTTCTTACTTCCAACCATCACATTGACTATCAGCAGCTATACTGGCTTAAAAAAATATGGTCCGGGAAAATAACTTTTCATCGAGCATTTGATGCATTTATGCAACATCATCCTGAATCTGAATGGCAAAAAGCAATCGTTGAATTAGCCAGTTTGGGTATTGAACGAATCTTGAGTAGCGGAGGAAAACCAACCGCCGTTGAAGGTGCTGAAAACTTAAAAAAACTGGTTGAATGGTCAGAAAACAGGATCCAAATCATGCCAGGTTCAGGAATAAACAGCGAGAATGTCGTCTCTATTTTGAAAATCACAAAAGCCACTGAAATCCACGCCACAGCTAAGAAATTAATGACCTACCAACCTGTCGGTTCAAGCTCATATCATCAAGCTGACCTCCTTGAAATACAAAAGATAAAAGCTGCAATCAGCGCCATTTAAAATTTCTGATCACTTCCCAGGTGGATTGATCATCTTGGGATACCGAATACAACCCTCTCTCCTCTTGCGGAGGATCTGCAAGGTATCCGGGAACGGTTTCGGGCACGCCAGCAAATCCCCAGAAATGAAATCCTGCAACCTTGTATTTCCGAACACAGTTTAAGACAAACTGATAGTATTTATCTCTTTGCACAGTGGTTGCTTCAAACGATAATGAATGTCCATCCCTTTGCATTCCAAATTCTTCAATGATCAACGGTTTATTCAACCGTTCACAAACCAAAACATGTTGAGCGATATACTGTTCCGTTTTTTTCAATGTTGAATCCTGAACCGCTGCATTGGAATCATTGTACCAATTCCATGTTTTAGGCCAAAGATGTATGGTGCAAAAGTCAATTTCATGGATTTGGTGAATTTCCTCAAAAAGATTCAGATCTTGAAGTGTGCCAATGCTACCTTCCACTCCTATTGTTATGAGATGCACAGAATCTAAACGTTGAACCAATCGCGCCGTGGTTTTCACCCAATTGACATAATCATTTCGTGCTTCGGGCCGCATTGGACGAGGTTCGTTGGCCAATTCCCAAGCAAAAATTGCAGGGTGCTGATTCATGTAAAGATCATCTACCGAACTTTTTCGAGAGACCAATGCCTTCATGCTATTGGTGTAATTGTCTAAACATTCCTGGTTGGAGTAGAACTTTGAAATCCAAGTACAATACTCATTCCAATTCCAACCAGCTTCTTTGGGGAGAACTCCCGAAACCCCCGCCCATTCTAGGTACTGACCAAATCCACCCGACCATTCCCAGTTGTTGCTCAATACTAAAATGGCTTGCATGTCACGCACCCAAAGTTCATGCAACAGCCGGTCTAAACCTCTCATTAAAGTCTCATTGAAAACTCTAGGCTTAGATTGTATACCTGGAATGACTCTATAGGGGTATGAACTGTCTTGATCTCCTTCGAAAGCAACAAAAACGCGAAGATTCTGTATTCCTTGTTTCTTGAGGAAGTCTAGCTCTGAACTCAATCTCCGCTTTGAAACCGCATCATCTTGCGCTGCCAACAAACTTCCATACCAATAATTACAGCCTTTAGCAAAATAGGGTTTTCCCAATTGAAAAAACCTACCTTCTTTGACTTCGGTTTTCACCAAGGGACGAGGATTTGGTCCTGCCAAAACATCCCCCGAAACAAATAAAAAGAGTAAAAATCTACTCCACATTGAACCTCATTACGGATGATTGTCCGTTTTGCGAAACCGCAATGAAATATATGCCTGGCGACAGCTCAAATTGGATATTTCCTTGATTGGAAGTACCCGACAACATTTGCTGACCCACCACATTCAAAATTTGGAAGTCAAAAGACCCTTCAATACCAGCAAAATTCAATTCATAGGTAGCGGGATTGGGATAAACACTGATATTCAAAAGGTTTTTATTAAAGGATTCTTGCGAATTTTTCTTAACTACGAGACAGGCACTGGTGTCTTTGCAGCCGTCGTTATTTGAAAGTTCAACGGCAAATCGTCCGTCACGGGTGATCTTCATAAAGGCATTGTTTTCTCCGGGGATGGGAGCTCTGTTTGCATCGCAATCCAGCCACTTGTAGTTGTCTGCTAAACCGAGAGCAACTAAAGTATCTGGACGTTGTTCCACAGAATAATCAAACTGAGTAACTGTGGCATTTATGGTGATGATGCTGTCACAACCTTCCACATTCATGATAGTGTCGCGGTAAGTTCCCGACTTAGTAATAAAATACTTCCTCGAAGGCACTCGCCAACGACGGCATACATTTATATCTAAGGTCTTGTGAGAATTGGGCGTAATTGTTAAATCTACCCGAATGATACTATCACATAACTTCGAATTGATGATGGTATCAAAATAAATTCCAGATTGCGTCCAGATTTTGCCAGATGCACTGGTGTATGAGCCACATTCAAAATCTTTAAAATTACTGAATGTTTCTTTTGATTTAAAAATGAAGGCAATAATGCTATCACATCCTACAGAATTTACAAGAGTATCGTAATATGTACCGGGTGTCTTAATGATTTTTTGATTGGTTGGAATAAATGCCCATCTGCAAAAATCAATGGTACGACTGGAAAAAGACTTGAGGCGTATTTTCACATTAAACATGATGAGCGAATCACAACCAATATAATTTTTCAGGGTATCTGTGTGCCAACCAGTAGTTGAAACTGAACGCTTACTGTGCGGAAGAATGAAAAAATCACAAACACTTGTATCGAATAAAGTAGAATCTGGGCCCAATCGAAGTTTGATTGTAATGTTTGAATCGCAACCAGCTGCGTTTTTAATCACATCCAAATAGGTACCAGATTGAGTAAATGTTTTTAAACCGCTAGGGCCAGTATACGGGCCACAAGTTCTCACATTGATAATTCTGCTTGTAGACTTTTTAATGGTCAACACAATTTTCAAGGCAGAGTCGCAACCTCTTTTGGTTGTAATGGTATCATAATAAGTACCCGAACTTGTATATACGCGTTTTCCAGAGGGAGCTGGATAACGGTCACAACGAACAACGGTATCAACTACCGAAAACACATCAGAAGTCAATGATTTGCCAACAATCCAATTTGAGTAAGTACCCAAAAGTAAAAAGTTCTTTAAAACACCATCGTTCTTGTATCCAGATAAATCAAATAGCTTTTTGAGTGTACTGTTATTTTTTGCAGCTATTCCCCAGTTGAAATTGTAATAAGCTCTTAATGACCCATCATAACCGCACCGTCTTCTTTGGTAATTACTGAACATCTCACCCGTGCTTAATTGACGCTTCCAAACTCGTACTTCATCAATTTTACCGTAGAAAGTCAGAAGTCCACCCTCTCGTTTACCAATCATCAAAGGTGTGCTCAATGCATTACCAACTTTAAAATCAGCATAAACAGAGTCTTTCAAAACACCATTCATGTAAATCCTTAAATACTGATCTGTACCAAAACTCGCTGCGATGTGTGACCATTGGTTGGTTTTAACCACATTCAACACCATTAACTCCTTTTCTGATGTATCATCAAAAACCCCAAAATATAAATGACCACCATTTCCTGCATTTAAATAAAAACCAGCATTCATGGCATTGTTGTACCAAGAAATAATACCACCTTCATCAGCTTCCTGCCCGAATCCATAAGGATAAATCCAAGCTTCCACCGTCAACGCTGATTGCTTGAAATTCAAGGAAGAATCTACAGCAAATTCTACATAATCATCGGCACCATCAAAGTCCAAGCAATTTTCCTGCCTACCCTGTGCCTGGGTATTATTGGCATACATTAAGAATGAAAGGCCAAAAAGAAGTTTTAGGAATTGATTCATATTAATGCTTTATCAATTTTACATTTTGAATATTTCCAGAAATATCTGTCATTTGGAAGATATAAACTCCGGCTGTCCAATCTCTTATATTCAGTTCTACTGATTTCTCCGAAAGTGGATTGCTCCAAATCAATTTTCCTGTTGAACTGAATACCTTTAATGACCCAGTGGTAGAAATTAATCTGATTTTTTCATTTGCCGGATTGGGATATATCTCCAATAAAGACATTTGCAATCCGGAAGTTTGATTTAAAACGATGGGGTATTTGCGGTATGCTGTTTCAGATTCGCATCCAAATTCATTGCTTATTTTCAGTGAAACTTCGACGATGCCCTCGGTATCTGCGACGAACCAATACAATGAATCGGTGGTTTTTACGTTGTTCCACCAATAATTTGTCCATCCAGAACTAGCTTTCAATCGCATGGTATCTCTGGTTCTGCCCAATCCCTCGTAAAGATCAAAATTAGGCAACCCAGGTGTTGGGTTAAAGGTAATAACATCGGTCAATTCATCATTACAACCTGCAGTATCTAAACCGCTGAATTTGATGGTGAAATTTCCAGCGTTTTTGCCATTAATTTTAATGTTTGAGACCCCGGTAATTGTATCTGAAGCGCCCTGTTGATCTTGAATAGTCCAAATGAAAGTCCCTGAATTCAATCCAAATGGATAAGAAATACTGATGCTATCGTATTGACAAGCAACTTTTTCACTTAAATTCAAATTAGCTGCTGAAGTATTTTTAAAACTTACAAATACTGAATCTTGATATTTACAACCCAAATTGTTTTTCAAAGTCAGCCATAATAAGGTTGCAAAAGCGGTATCCGATTTTAATTCAACTGAAGAACCGATCGAAATGGAATCCATCCCCAAGTGCCAAATTCTTGATTCACCCGTTTGTAAATCAAAAGTGTCATTAAAGGCATAAATCTCTTTCAAACATAAAATAGATGGGAGTTTACTGATGATTTCGGCTTTCAATTTGCGCGAAACTTCAACCGAATCAAAGTTCCTTGCTCCCCATTGCCACCATGTGCCTGAAGCACTGCTCATTTTTTTCAATAATCTAACCGAGAAATGATAATTACCAGGTTTTTTTGAAATGACCATTTGGGTGTCACTGCTCGAAGTCATCCATTTATTCACCAAATTATTACCCGACCACTCTTCCACCGAAACAGAATCGGCCAAATCTTTAACATCACCCCAATGAACTTTCAACTCTTCATTGCAGGTAGAACTCAGCCTCAATGAATGAACATTGTCAACCACAAACATGCGCAAAGTAGGATCACCCATCAAGGCAGTATGCACACCCGACATCCAAGCAGCGGCGTTGTATATGTTCCAAGTATTGTACGTTCTTAATACTGCATCTGATAATGGATAACCCTGTGCACAAGAATGGAACATCCAATAAGGTCTTCCACTCCAAACATTAGACAACCCCCAACCTTTAGAAGCTAATGGTGCACGAAGAAAATTATCGCTATTGTCCCAATCACCAAAGTAACTACCAAACATCATGGTGAATGGATTCAACAAACTATCATTGGCAAAATTTGAAGTACTTCCAATTCCACCCGCGCTATTGTATGTTCCTGGTCCACAAGCATAAGAAAGCAAATAATCGTTGCTTTTCATTTCGGTAAGGTAATCTTGCGTACTGGGTTCTTGAGAGCTGAAAGTAGCCATGTTCCTGTAGCCACCAGAGGCAAAAGCTTCACTACTAAAATACCCAAAATTGTCATCAATCAATCCGCGATTTTGAACTTTTCTCAAGCCCGTTCTAAACAATAGTGCTTTATTCAAGTACCTTTTAATCAGCGTGGTATCATCACCAAACGATGGCATATCAGTGAGATCTACTCTACCAACCGGTAATTGACAATAATCTACAGATGTCTTTGCCGTTGAATTTAAACGGCTGATATCAAATTTACCGTCATTCGGAATATTATGATTTCGAGAATAAGTAGCAGCGGAATTATTAACTGAATTATCAGTCCAACTTACATAAAAACATCCATAATACATATCCGCCGGCCAAGCACCAGTATGCTCAGTATGTCCGTCAGGCCTCATATTCCCAGAATAAGGAACCGGAACTCTGCCCAAAAGAAAGATGCTGGTTGCTAGGGTGGTATCTTTTTGCCACTGCTTATAAATCCAATTTTTTACATTGGATGGTTTTTCACCAGAAGAAACATAATGAGTATCTACCGTGTAACCTTCATTTTGAATTTGACGGATGTATTTTTTGATTTCGGGGGACGCTGAAGTCTGATATTTATCTTCAATCAATAGGAGAACTCGTCCAAGTGATTCTGCTGCCGGAACTTCAAAACCCGCTACAATGTATCCATTTCCATCAAAGCCGGTGTAATTGGATGAAGTTCTCGCTACTCTGTATTCTTTCCTGCTGCCAATCTTGTAGGTTGTATCGGTGAATGAAGTGTCAGAACCTGATAAATCGGCAAGTCTGTCCCAGCCCGTATTGGTATTGTTTTTAGTAAAAACTTGATATCTAGTTGAGCCAGATTGTTGCAACCATTTCAGCTCTATCTGCTTGGAAGAATTCAAGTTGGCTTTTATTTCAACACCCACTTCTCTGGCCGATTGGGCGCCAAGTTGGTTCATAAAAAAAAGTGCTACTAGAATTAAGGTAAACTTTTGCCCCATAATTTTTGCAATTTACAACAAATTTTTGAGCCTCTTACTCCCCATTAAACTGCATAATTTCACAGTTTATTGATGTGTGCCTAACCTTTATTTAACCATAAAGCCGTATTTTAGTAAATTATATGCAGCAGATTTTTGCCAAACGAATTTTAGGGTGGAATAGAGCGAAACGAATTTTCGATTCATGGACAAATCTAGAAATAAATGAATTTTTACTAGAATATAAAAATCGTTCAAAAGTCAAACACATCATTAACCCCAATCAGATTAAGAATATCCCCGCAAACGGCTCATTGTTGGTATTGGCCAACCACCCCACAGGCATTGCAGACGGATTATTAATTTTAGACACCTTAATGTTGGTCAGAACTGACATTAAACTCATCGTCAACTCAACCACATATCCGTTAAAAGCACTCAAAGATTATACCATAGAAGCAGAAATCCCCCTTCGAAATCCCAAAATAAATACTGACGAATTAGAAATATCCCCCAAAAATGCCCTTGCCATTAAAAACGCATTAAAATGGCTGGAGGAAGGACATTGCTTAGTCTTATTTTCAAATTCTGAAGTTGATACCGAACGACGTATTCACCGCAAATTCTCAGAAAACTTTTGGCATCCAACAGCGAAAAAAATCTTGGTTAAATACCACGGAACAACCCTACCATGGGCCGTAAGAGGACGGAATAGTGCCCTATTTTACCAATTGAGCAAAATCAATCCCCTGTTGAAAGCAGCTCTGCTTCCCCGGGAGGGACTAAAACGCCGATTAAAACCCATCAGATCATACATAGGAAAAACCTTTAAAGTCACCGATGAATTGTCTGTTGCAGACTTAGAATTAAAAATTAGGCTGATGAGTCGCCAATCTAAGCTATTGCAATTGCCTCCCGTAATTAAACTTCCCAAGAAGGCCCTCGAAACCATTGCACATGAAATTCACCCTGAATTATTGGCATCAGAAATTTCAAAACTTGGCTCACCCCTTACACATAAAGGAAGCAACCACGTTTTTCTAACCACCCAAAAACAGTCGCCCAACATTCTTCTGGAAATTGGTAGATTGCGCGAAATCACCTTCAGAGCGGTAAACGAAGGCTCGGGAAAAAGCCGTGATTTAGACACTTACGATCAAGATTTTCACCATTTGATTCTGTGGGATTCTGAAGCTCAAAAATTAGTTGGCGCATACCGACTTGGCATTGGCACATTCCTTTATCAGCAAGAGAATTACCATTCTATCATTCATGATTTTTACAAGAAAAATTCGGCGAATGATGAAATTCTAAAATCTTCCATGGTCATGGGCAGAGCCTTTGTAGTTCCAGAATACCAACAAAAAGCATTTCCATTATTTGTTTTATGGCAAGGAATCATGGAAACCTTGAATTTACATCCAGAACTTAAATACCTATTGGGCCAAACAAGTTTACCCAATAGCTTTCATAAATACTCAAAACAATTAATCACTGGATTTCTTTGGAAACACTTTGCAGACCGAGAAATCGCTCAGCACTTCATCCCGTTTCACCCCTTAAAATTGCGCAAAAATCCGTTGGTTCAAGGGTGGATTTCTCAATCATTGGCGGGTGACATCAAGAGAATGGACCGAATCATTGAGTGCATTGAACCTAACGGCAATAAGACACCCATGCTTTTCAAGCGTTACGTAGAACAAAATGCCCGTTGTATTGGGATCAACATTGACCCTGATTTTCAAAACAGTATAGACATATTGATGCTTACAAAAATTGACGAAATTTCTCTACGAAATGACTGATTTTTTGTGTATTTTTGAGAGATTTTAATTACTTGAAAACTGCTCAATCTTACATATCTTTATTCACCCTACTAGTATTTTTTGCTTTTACAAAGCATTCCTATGGGCAGGCGGTTTCTGTGACTAGCTTTTCTCCGGTATCTCAAATTGCAGGTAAAACCATAACGGTCAATGGGAGCAATTTTGCTTCAACTGGAATGACGGTAACCGTTGGTGGAACAACTGCATCTTTTTCGTTTGGATCAAGCAGTTTAATTACCGTTACCATTCCAACTGGAGCCCAATCAGGAAGCATTGTAGTTAACCGAAGTGGTTACACATCGGGCAGTCTTGCTGGATTTATTTTTTTAGAAAACATTGACCGGATGATAACCGATTTTAACGGTTATTGGTCAACCACCACTGCCTCCAATAACTCACTATTTCCGGATTTATCTCATAATTTGTTGGCTTTCAAATTTGGAAGTACATTGTATTCTACGGGAGTTTCAGATACTGCCCTTAGCAATCGAAATATTAGTTATACTTCTGCTTTATGGAATGCCTTCCCCGTGAATAACCTTACGGGATCAGGCACAAACGCAGTATTGTTGTGGGCCGCAAAAAACGACGGTACCCTTACTCAAGCATTAAATCCTCAGAAAAAAATCAAAGACGTACTAATTGACGGAAAACGAGGACTCGATATCGGCACCGGAATTGCGAATTTCAATTCCGAAATCGAATTCACAGTTACCAATATTGACCCAAACAAAATCAGTGATAGCGAACCAGACATCTTAGTAACCCAAGTTGCCTCACCCACAACGGGAAACTATGACCGCTTTTATTTTGTTGATGGCAATAATTCTAGAGTTGGAGATGAAGTGACTGCCATTGCCTATGACATTCCAGTTCTTGGAATTTATTACTTGGATTTGTGGGATTTAAGTTCAAAAAGCAATTCAACGGTATCTAACAACGATGCAGTTTCAAATACCTTATTTAATGGTGGACTTAATAGCACTCGTGAAATGCGCCTATTCGCTTATAAACTCAGCGATTTTGGAATTACATCCAGCAACTACTCTAATGCTGTTAAGTTGGTATTCAAGCCAGGCGGGGTTGCAGACTATGCATTCGTGGCTTACAATGCAAACACCTTTGTCATTCCAACTGCAGACATTGCACAACAACCTGTAAGTGAAATCGAATGCTATAATTCGGGAAATACCGTAACCTTCGGTGTCAGTGCATCCAATCCTTCCTCAGTCGGTACAAACGGAGGTACCATCACCTACCAATGGAAGAAAAACGGAACCAATATTTCAAGCGCTACTTCAAGTACCTACTCCATCTCAAATCCTGTGGCATCTGATAATGGAGCGTATACCTGCGAGGTAACCAACAATTACGGATCCATTTTGACCGACCCAGCATACTTGAATATTTACATCATCGCCCATCCACAGACAACAAGTACATGCATCAATAGCGCAGCTACTCTATCCATTAGTGCCGGCGGGAATTATCCATCTTACCAATGGTATAGCAATACAACCGCCTCAAATTCAGGCGGTACTGCTATAAACGGCGCCACTTCAAACACCTATTCTCCTTCTGTTTCGAGCGCGGGAACCTATTATTATTACTGTAAAGTGGCCGCTCCTTCTTCTACCTTGGGATGTACCATCGATGTAACCTCAGATGTCGCTACTTTTACAGTATCTCCAACTACGGTTGCAGGTAGTTTGTCAGGTTCTACCACCGTTTGTTATGGTACCAACTCAACTACACTCACTCTCAGCGGACAAACGGGAGATATTACAAACTGGGAGTCGTCTACAACCAGTAATTTCACCTCAAAAACTAACGTCAGCAATACCTCAACCACATTAACAGCACAGAATTTAACCTCTTCTACTTACTACAGGCCCGTTATTAAAAGTGGGGCTTGTGCCGCTTTAAGTCCGTCTTCTGCATTAATCACGGTCAACACCACCTACACCTGGGAAGGCGATATTTCTACCAACTTTGCAACCTCCACAAATTGGCTAGAAGGTTGCGTGCCCCATACCGGCGCAGATATCTCATTCAGAACCACTTCCGCTCCTGACCGCATTTGCGAACTCGATCAAAACAGAAGCCTCCGAAATATCACCATCGCCGGAAGTTCTGCAACACACATATTTGACCTTAATAACTTCACTTTAACTACTACTGGAACCATTAGCTCCTCGAGCGCAAATATTGACGCTCGAGATGCCTCATCTACCCTCAGATTCAATGGGGCTTCAGCCCAAACCCTACCTGCTGGCTCTTTGGTTAACAATGAGATTGCCCGACTCACCATCAACAACAGCGCTGGGGTCTCTTTGGGAGGCACAACCAACCTTACTCGATTATTGACCTTAGTGTCTGGCACTTTGACCACTTCCGGCCGACTCACCTTCAAAAGTACCGCCGATTATACCGCCCAATTGGCTACCGTTCCGGCATCAGGCACCAGCATTTCAGGCAACGTTACCGTTGAGAAATACGTCCCCGCCCGAAGGGCATTTAGGCTATTAAGTCCTACAGTCACTACCACCTCAAGCATCAACAGCAATTGGCAAGAAGGCGCTTCTTCCTATTCCAGCGATCCCAACCCCGGCTATGGCACTCACATCACCGGATCATTAACCGGCGCCAACGGATTGGATGCTACACTTACTGGTAATCCTTCACTCTACACATTTAGCAACACCAACCAAAGTTGGTCTTCGGTTCTCAATACCACCACACCTACTTTTTCTGCGGGAACCCCTTACCGATTGATGATTCGAGGTGGACGAACCGTTGATATTTACCAATCTGACAACAACCCTACTCCTACCAATACAACTCTTCGCACAACCGGAACCATTTATACAGGCGCTTATTCTGTAAACAATCTGAGCAGCACCCCAGGTGCCGATAATTTTATTGGAAATCCCTATCAATGCGCCGTTGATTTGAGTCAAGTCATCACTTCTTCGGTTGCCAATATCAATAGTCGGTATGTCTACATGTGGGACCCATTCATCAATACCCGCGGTGCTTATGCAACTGTAGATTTGAGTACCTCAAGTACTTCACCCACTGCATCAACCGCCACAAAATACTTACAACCCGGACAAGCATTTTTTGTTAAAACATCTGCGAGTGCTGCAGGAAGTCCTTCATTCTCGTTCACCGAAGCCAGCAAATATACCGGCGGAACTTTCAGTACTACCAATCTTTGGGAAATCCCCAACCGTGTTTTTGATTTGATTGATGTTACGTTAATCAACAAAGACAGTCAAGTTGTTGCCGACGGTACCCAAATTAGGTTTAGTCCGGGGTTCTCCGATGAGATATCAGATTTAGACTCGCGCAAGGTCATGAACCTTGATGAGAACTTGAGTATCTACAACGAGGGTAACTTGTTGTCTATTGACTCTCGTTCGGCGGCTAAAAGTTCAGATTACATTCAATTGTTTTTAGATCGCTACCGAGCCAAAAACTACACCTTCCGAATCAAAGTATCTGCCATGGCAGGATTTGAGTTGCAGTTAAGAGATAAGTACACCAACCAAATCACCGCAATATCCAAAAACCAAGAAACTGAGTACTCTTTTTCTGTATCAGATTTGGAATCGAAGAGAATTGACCGTTTTGCTTTAGAATTAAACTTCCCCAATGAGGTGAAGCTTCAAAATCAGGAATTATCTGTGTCTCACGTTCAGGTTTATCCAAATCCATTCAAGAAAAACAATCTTCAAATCATTGGCCTTCCTTTCAATTCAGATTTCAAACTTGAACTTTATGATTTACAAGGTAGATTAATTGCATTGCCTAAGTTGAACGTACCAGAAAATACACTAAGCTTTGAAGAAACGCTGCCTACTGGAATGTATATTTTAACTATACGCTCATCTAGCGAAAGCACTTCCGTAATTATCACCAAGGAAGATTAATCAAATTTGGTTCAGAAATTGTGACAAAGGTTACTTCATCTTACAAAAAATTAAAAGAACTTTGCACCATTAAATAAAGAATCATGACTATAAGAGAGTTAGTAAATGAAATGAACGCTACCGTAATTGACGTACGTTCAAGCTGGGAATTCGAAGACGGACACGTGAACGGTGCGTTAAATATTCCTTTAGATGAGATTCCTATGCGTGTAGATGAAATCAAAGAATTGCCTGCTCCTTATGTATTGTACTGCCGCAGCGGAAATCGCAGCGGGATGGCGGCTGGAATTCTTCAGCAGTTTGGATTATCTCAAGTGCATAATGGCGGTGGATTAGCCGACATGCAAATTGCATTGATGTAAAACAACATTCAAAAATCACCCCATAAAAAAGGCCACTTTACAGTGGCCTTTTTCGTTAAAGTCTATTTCTTAGTGAGGAAGTTTATCTTTAAAATAACCATAAACCCACACACCAAATGTAGCTGATAAAAAGGTTATAAAAATAACGCTGAAACCAGCTCCAATTTGTGCGAATAATGGACCTGGACAAGCGCCCGTGATAGCCCATCCCAAGCCAAAAATCAACCCGCCGTAAATTTGTCCTTTATTGAAGGTCTTATCAGCAATGGAAATTGGTTCACCTTGAATGGTTTTGATTTTATAGCGTTTGATTATCTGGATGGATAACATTCCAATGACAACACCGGTTCCAATGACACCGTACATATGAAACGATGTGAATCTGAACATTTCCTGTATTCTGAACCAACTGATGATTTCGGCTTTCACGAACGTGATTCCAAAAATCACTCCCACTAAGAGATATTTGAGATTGCTCCAGAATGAATTATTGATTTTTGATTCATTCACGCACATGGCGTTTTCTGAAAATTCTGTTTTTTCTATTGTTTCTTTTGACATATCCGTTCAAATTACAAACCCAACAAACATGGTAAAATAACCCAAGTCATGAAAAATCCGCCAACCATAAAGGAAATGGTCGCCACTAACGAAGGCCATTGCAAATTACTCAATCCCATAATGGCGTGGCCACTGGTACAACCACCGGCCCAGCGAGTTCCGAATCCTACAAAGAATCCTCCAATAACAATGAATATAAAGCCGCGCAAAGTCATTAGACTTTCCCAAGAGAAAATATCAGAGGGTAACAATTCTCCAAAACTGGTTACTCCTTGTTCTCTCAACTCTTGTTGAGTTTCAGCGGCCACTTTAACAGGCTCATCGTTTCCAAGAAACTGAACTGCAACAAATCCACCAAGAGCAACACCCACAATGAAGAAGATGTTCCAGATTTCTTTCTTCCAATCATAATTGAAAAAAGGAAGCTTTGCGGGAAAACACATAGCACATAAATGCCTCATTGATGATGAAATTCCAAAGCTCTTATTACCTAAAATAAGTAACGTCGGCACAGTCAGTCCAATGATAATACCTGCGGCCCACCATGACCAAGGTTGTTTAATTAGTTCTAACATATAGATCGAAATTACGCTTTTTGAAGTTTAGATTGACAAACAAAATCTGTTTTAGCCACCCCTGCTTCTGCAATAGCCTTGAAACCACCAGCCACTTCTTTAAAGTTATGGATGCCCTTAGATTTCAACACTGATGCTGCAATCATGCTTCTATATCCACCCGCACAATGCAAATAGAACTCGCCCTTATGTGAAGTCATATCCATGAACCATTCACCAATAAAATCTAAAGGTTTATTGTATGCTTCCTCAACATGCTCAGCGCGATATTCAGATTCCTTACGCACGTCTAACACAAATGATTCTCCTACTGTCATTTCAGATTTAAATTGTTCAGCAGTAATTCTATTTACTGAATCAACTTCTTTTCCGGCACCTAACCAAGCAGTTACTCCACCGTTCAAATATCCATAAACCACATCAAATCCAACTCTGCTTAAACGAATCAAAGTTTCTTCTTCTTTGCCCTGGTCTGTTACCAATAAAATGGGCTGCTTCACATCTACTATCATTGCACCAACCCAAGGAGCGAATTGTCCATCCAATCCTATATTTATCGAACGAGGAACGAATGATTTTGCAAAATCTGCTGCACTTCTGGTATCCAAAATCAATGCACCTGTAGTTTCAGCCGCTGTTTCAAATTCCTCAGGAGACAATCCTTTCAATCCTTTTTCCATTACTGAGTCAAAAGAATCATATCCTTTTTTATTCATTGCCACATTCATAGGGAAATAGGCCGGAGGAGGTAACAACCCATCCGTTACAGCAGCAATAAACTCTTCTTTATTGGGCTGATTTAAGGCATAATTCATTTCCTTTTGATGGCCTAAGGTATCCATGGTTTCCTTCATCATGTTCTTACCACAAGCAGAACCAGCACCATGCGCAGGATAAACCATTACTTCATTGGGCAAAGGCATGATTTTGTTCATCAAACTATCATACAACATCCCTGCAAGTTGCTCTTGAGTCATATCTGCTGCTTTTTGGGCCAAATCGGGTCTTCCTACATCACCTAAGAAAAGTGTATCCCCACTAAACAAATTAGTTGGAACTCCATTCTCAAGCAACAAGAAGCAAGTACTTTCCATGGTGTGACCTGGAGTATGCAATACTCTTATCACAGAATTCCCTAATTGAAATTCTTGTCCATCTTCCGCAATGATGCACTCAAATTCCGGATTCGCATTCGGACCGTAAATAATCGGTGCACCCGTCTTCTTGCTTAAATCTAAATGACCACTCACAAAATCCGCATGAAAATGCGTTTCGAAAATGTATTTAATTTTTGCACCATCTTTTTCTGCGCGATCTAGGTAAGGTTGAACCTCACGCAGCGGATCAATGATTGCCACTTCGCCGTTGTTCTCAAGGTAATAGGCACCCTGAGCTAAGCATCCTGTGTAAATTTGTTCTACTTTCATATTTTTATTTATTTAATTTTTTGTTTTTGGTAAATGGTAATTGGTAATTGGTACATGGTAATTGGTAATTGGTAATTGGTACTTGGTACTTGGTCTGAAACCCGAAACCCGCCACCCGCCACCCGATACCCGAAACCCGACACCCGACACCCGACACCCGACACCCGATACCCGATACCCGATACCCGATACTCATTTCATCGCCTCATAATATGCCTTAATCTCAGCATATGGCCCAAACTTATGCTGCTTCTCCGGGAAGTTGTCAGCATATGGGCCAAACGGGTGATCAAAGGGCTTCTTCGATATGTCTGGCCAATCTTTTGAAAGATCCAACTTGGGTCGCTCCTGAGTATTCACAAAGGCTGCTACATCCCAGGCTTCTTCATCGGAAAGTTGGGGATTGTTATGCGTGGCGCCCAAGGGCATGTTCGCTTTTACGTAGCCCGCAAAATTTGACATCCGGAAAAGTCCAGCTCCTTCATTGTAGCTCAATTTACCCCATAACGGCGGATAAGTATAGGCATTTCCCTTATCGTTCAAAACGCCTTGCCCGTCAGACTGGTGGCATACCGCACATTTTGCATCGTAAACCAATTTGCCCTTAATGGGGTCAATGGGCCTATTCAAAAATGCTACTTTCATGATGCCTGAACCGGGCGCTTTTTCCTTTTTGGGGACGTTTTTACCCAGCCACGCAATGTACTTCATCATTGCTTGCATTTCGCGCGATGCACTATCAGGGGCTTTTCCATTCAATGAACGTTCAAAGCAATCTGATACACGTTTGTAAATAGTCTCAATCGTACCGCTTCTACCGCGAAACTTAGGATAAGTGCTGGCCACTGAACCGTAGTTATTGCCCCAAGGTTGGGTTCCAGCATTTAGGTGACAATTTTGGCAATTCAATCCGTTGGTGTAGCGAGCAACGGATCCGTTCGGGCCAAAATATTCGGCGGTATGTGCCACCAATTCTCGTCCGTATTTGATCAATTCTCCCTCTTCACCCTTAGGCAACTCAGAATCTGAAGGTGCGCTCCATAATTTTTCCTGAGGTATAGAATCCTTGGTTCCAGCCACCCCATTACTATCTGAAAACCATTGGTTTGCTGCGAGATCCCATCCCAAGAAAAGAACCACCAAAATGAACAAACCACCTACCAATTTGTGGTCATTCTTATTGAAAAACTTTGTGTTCCGGGCTTCCATAGTGCTGATTATTTCATTGACATCAATGAATTCACAATGATGTAAATTCCCATGATTAAAACAAACCAACCAAAAGCAGGTTTTAATTTATCGCCGCTGATTTTTTTGCTCAATGCTGCGCCGCTAAAAATTCCAACAACAGCAATCGCACTGAAAATCAACATGAAATTCCAATCTATTTCGGCGCCCCGTCCTAAATCACCCAAAAATCCAAGCAACGATTTTGACGCAATGATGATCAACGATGTTCCAACAGCCTGCTTCATGGGCAATTTGGCTAACAATACCAAGGCAGGAATGATTAAAAATCCGCCACCAGCACCTACCAATCCCGTTACCATCCCAACAATAAGTCCTTCTGCAAGAATCATGGGATAATTAAAACTAACTTCAGCGTCGATCTCACCTGCCGCTTTGGGTTTCCCCTTGCGAATCATGCTGTAAGATGCCGCCACCATGATGATGGCAAAAAAGATCAAGATCGCTAAATCTTTGCTCAATCCCCCGAAAACTGGATTCGGAATGGCTGGCACAATAAAATGCCGGGTCAAATACACGCTGATGATAGATGGAATTCCAAAAACAATGGCCGTGCGCCAGTGAATATTGCCCATTTTCATGTGAGAAAACGACCCGAAAAGGCTGGTCAAACCGACAATAAATAGGGAGTAAGCCGTTGAAAGCTCAGCGTTTACACCAAATAAATATACCAAAATTGGAACTGTCAAAATGGAACCACCACCGCCAATAAGACCGAGTGAAATTCCCATTAAAACAGCTCCTAAATATCCCAATAGTTCTAACATAGTCGGCAAATTAAATGTTCAATTTTAAATTATATTGTGATTAAAGTTACCGAATTATCTGAAAGTATACTCATATCCTTCCAATTGACTCAATAAATTCTGAGGCTGATCGGTGCATTCAACACGTCCTTCCACTTTTGGCTCAATGGGCGAATGGGTCTTCAAATATTCGCGAATGATTTCATGCAATGAAATTCCTTCATCGTGAGGACTATCAACGTCTAACATTCTGCAAATCGCATCTTCGGGGTCACCGTCGCGCTCGCACGCCACAATTTTATACATCTTCTTCTTGTCAATATCTTCACCCCCAATTTTAATCCAATTCACCCGTTTACCCATGTCGTTTTTGGATGTGAAATTCACATTCATTCCCGAGAAACGCACCACCCAACCGCCAAATCGCTTAGCAGGATCTTTGGCAAACACATTCTCCAATTCTTTCTCCATCCACTTCCAAATCTTCTCGCCGCTGACCATTCCCGAACGCGCCTGAGAGTTCACAGGCAGCATACTCCACAAGAAATCGTTGGTAATTTCCGACGGTTTTTCGGGGGATGCTACCAGCGGTGGACAAAATCTAAATCCGTTAGACAGAGCTACATCGGGCTTGAATTTATTAAAAACAGCATCGGTGATGAAGTTGTCCATCGGATTTTCCAGCACATAATATCTCACCAAGGTAGATTTGGTTTTACCAATGACTTTGCTCAATTCTGGTTTGTAAGGTTCAAAAGTCTTTTCCACCAACTGCTGCATTTCAGCATCGGCTTTGTATTTAGATGGATCTACATCCATCAATTCATAAAAATGTTCTTTTATTTTACCGTCTTCCACCACAATATCCAACTTACCTAAGAAAGATCCGAATGCACCTGGCTCGGTCACCTTGGTATACTTTGTCTCAATGGGTTGACGAACTCGTTCGTGGGTATCAGCACCCAAAATATAATCTACACCCTCAACAAAAGGCTTGTTTCCCAAATCAATCTGTTGGGTCAGTCCCATATGAGTCACCAAAAACACCATGGCGCAATTTTCGTATTCTCTCAAATACTTAACGTATCTAGCAGCATTTAATTCAGGGTCAGTAAATTCAATTCCATTTGAATACGCCGGAGATTGGCGCTTGGGAGTCAATGGATCATTGTAACCAATGAAACCCAACTTAACACCTGCCATGGTTTTGGTCCAATAAGGAGGAAAAATCAAATCCTTACCTATTGACGGATTGTCGTTATGAAACATGTTGGCGCACACTTTAGCAGCTTGGTAACCGCCCAAATCTTTGATCATGTTCTCTTTTCCGTATACCACTTCCCAGTTTCCAGGAAGCATTAAATCGTACCCAATATTATTGATGATGGGAATCAACGCTCTACCTTCCGTTAGAGCTGCAACACCACTTCCTTGAAAACAATCACCACCATCAACCACTATGGTGTTGGCCGGATTCTCGTTTCTGATGGTGTTGATCATGGTTTTCAAAGTAGCCATTCCGCCTCTGCGCTTGAAAACTTCTTTGCCATTCTCCCAGAAAAACTCATCGTGCTCCATCAATTGACCGTGAATGTCTGCCGTTTGCAAAATGGTAAAACGCTGCGCTTTTCCGTTCTTAAGGGCATTCATTTTATCAACCGACTTGGCATCTGAACCACAAGAGCTCAAAGATCCTCCAGTAATTGACCCAAAGGCCAAACCCAGTCCCGTCACGGTGCCTGCTTTTTTTAAGAAATCACGGCGATTGCTTCCCTTGTCGCCATCGTTGCAACCACAATTGCAACCTGTTGTATGGTAGATTTTTGTCATATATTCACTTTAAACATTTTCAATTTTCTAGCCACCATAGGAATTGCTGAAAAATCGCGAAATTCAAAGATGATTAAAAGAAATTGAAAACTCTGTGATATTTATCACACTCCAAAAAGCTGTTCTGCATTCCGAGAAGTTACCTCCGCCACTTTCAACAGGCTTTCACCCGTAACATCTGCCACTTTCTCGGCTACATAACGGGTATAGGATGGCTCGTTGCGCTTCCCTCTGTATGGAACCGGCGCCAAATAAGGACTATCTGTTTCAAGCACCAATTTTTCAATGCCCAATTCTGCCACCACTTGCGAAATACCCGCATTTTTGAAGGTCACTACACCACCAATTCCTAGATAGAAGCCCAATTTGATGATTTCATCGGCCAACTCTTTACTTTCGGAAAAACAATGAAACACTCCTTGAACCTTTCCCTTGTATGGCTTTAGGACTTTTATCACCTCCAGAGTTGCATTTCTGGTGTGCAATGACATAGCCAACCCCTTTTCGATGGCCCACTCTATCTGAATATTCAACGACTCTTCTTGCCACGCTTGCGTAGACTTATCCCAATACAAATCCATTCCCGTCTCTCCCACTCCCACGTATTTTCGCTTATCAAACCAAGCATACATTACCTCCAAATCCTTCTTAAAATCTTCTTTGACATAACATGGATGCAACCCCATCATTGAAAAACAGTTCTCAGGATATTGATCTTCCAAGTCGTGCATTACCCCAATACTATCCATATCAATGTTGGGAAGCAAGACTCTATTCACCCCCATTTCGATGCTTTTAGCTACCGCGGATATTCTGTCTTCGTTGAATTCTTCACTGTACAAATGACAATGAGTATCTACCAATTTTACCATGAAATCTTCTCCTTATTCAAAAATGCCGATACCCCTTTTTGACAATCATCGGTTTTACGGGCCAATGCGTTTTGCTCAGCTGCATACACTAATGATTCATTCCAATTGGATGGCATATTTCTCATCATAGATTTGATTCTCAAGGTAGATTCAGAACTCACTGATTTCAATAATTGAGCGGCGAATTCATTTACCTTTTGGCCAATATTTTCGTCTACGACATAAACCAATCCGTCTTTGTAAGCCTTGTCTGCTGAAAAAATTTGAGCCGTCAACAACCACTCGTTCATCTGGTTTTGATTCAACTTTTCTTTTAAATAGACCATCACCAAGGCAGGAATAAATCCAATGCGCGCTTCAGTGTATCCAAAAGTTGAACTGGGGGTCGCAAAACAAAAATCCGCCAAAAATGCGAGTCCACATCCTCCGGCAAGAGCTGGGCCCTCAACCTGAGAAACCGTAATCTTTGAACAATGATAAATGAGTTCAAACAAATTCTTCAACCGGGTAGAATCCTCAATATTCTCCTGATGAGTAAATTGGCTCAATGATTTCAAGTACGACAAATCGGCACCCGCACAAAAAGCTCCTTCCTTCGACTTTAGAACAATCAATCTCACCTCAGCATTTTCATTCAAAGCTTCAAATGCGGCGGTCAATTCCAAAACCAAATCGGGATTCAGTGCATTCCTCTTTTCAGGTCTATTCATAATGACCTCGGCGATTTGGCCTTTGATTTCAACAATTACCCATTGATTGCTCATAATTAATCACAAATATACAATGCAATGCTGTACTCAACGCTCATTACAAAGAGTGCAAACAGGCAAAGTTGTCTCCAAAATATCACTTTTTCTTCTCTATAAAATGTCCAAAAAACAACCACCAAAAGAAACAACAGAAATTCAGTCCAACCCCAACGGGGACTGTACAAATAAAGATTGGGAAGTTGCGCAAATTGCAGCATTAAGAAATCTATAAATTGAATGAAATGATTGATAATACAGGCAAAATACTTGAGCAAAACTTCGCTAAATCCCAAGATAAAGAAAAAGGCAGAGCCATAAATTAGCCAATTAAACAACGGCATGAGCAACAAATTTCCGACCAAAAACCACAACGAAAGTTGCTCAAACTCCTTAAAAATGATGGGCACAGTAGTCAATGTGCAAATGATTGACACCACCACCGTATTTGCCAACCATTGAATCACAGAGTGAGATTCTTCAAATCGCCTCAAATAACTGGGCACCAAAAAGACGATGCCCCACATGGCCAAAAGAGAAAGTTGAAATCCAATATCAAAAAGCACGTTCGGATCCCACAACAGATAAATGAACAACACCGAAAAATACACATCAGGACTTCTCACCCTTCGGTAAAAAACTGATTTCGCCATAACCAACATCGATAGAGATATGGCCGCCCTAACTACCGGGGGCGACATGGGCGTCAAAAAAGTATAAATCCAAACGAACGGAAGAAGAACCCATTTGAATTTAGCGACATTTCGATAACGCTTTTCAAACATCGTAAATGGCAAACTCAACAAATTGAACACCAATGCCAAATGCATTCCTGATACCGAAATTACGTGGGCCAATCCCAATTTCTGAAAAGCCATTTGATCGGTTTTCTCTAATTCTGAACGTTCGCCCCAAATCAAGGCCAAATACCAAGCATGGGCCTTTGGGGTTAAAAACCTTTTACTGAGTCCAAAAATTTGATTCAAAACACCATTTCGGAAAGCATCTAGAGAAGCACTCCAATTGATGGGAGTATAATTTCTAAAAGTATACGTATAAAGCTTGAGGGACTGATTCTGATCCCACTCCATTTTCTGGGGATGAATCCAAAAAGATTGTTTGGATTTAAATTGTTCATGGTAATTGACGTTTACAACACCCTCGCATCTCACCAATTCTCGAGGTTGAAAAACCACCCATTTAACCTCCACCTTTTTGGGATTTCCGGTGGCTTGTACCCACAATGCCCGAGCATTTGCTAGTTTTAAATAAAACAATTGCTCGCGTTGATTTTGGAGGGTTAAGTTCCCAAAGCCAATAAAAAAGAATCCCAAGAAAATAGACGGACCTCTAATTTTAACCAGCCAAAAGAAAACCGGCAAAGGCAATAGGAATAAATAGCCTAGACTCGTTGGCCAAACCCAAATCCTAGCTGCAACAATGCCCAGAATGAGCATCAACACAGGAACTACTAATGGATATTTTAAATCAAACCTCAACATAATCTCTTTCACAATTTCAGTTTCATCTGAAAATGGAAAGAGAACAAAACGGGAAGATTACATCATCTTGCGCAGATTGCGTTTCAAGTCGCTGGCTGATTCATCGCGGCGTTTCCAATCAAATCGCTCATACCAAGACTCGAACACATCTTCTCTCTCATCTCCTGGCTGAGCCAAGATCATTTCACAGATAAAGGTGGTAAATTTCTGCATATCTCCGCCAAAAAGAAAATTGGCAAATTCAAACCTTCTAGACAAAGAGAACATGGAAAGCACTTCATTTGCCTGCTTAATGGCATCAGGAGTGATTTCTTTGGATGACGGAGCACTGGAAGTTTTATTTTCTTGATTATCAATATTTTCAACCTCTTGTTTTTTAATAATCAATTCTATTCCACTGCTTTTTGGCGCTTCAAAAACCGGTATTTCCTCCTCTTCAATCACCAATTCATCTTCCATTTCGGGCTCAAATCCGAACAAGCTGGGTTGCAATTTTTGCAAATCTTCTACTATGGTACCTGGTACATGGTCTATGGTACTTGGTACATGGTCTATGGTACTTGGTACATGGTCCATGGTACTGGGTACCGGGTCTATGGTACTAGGTACCGGGTCTATGGTACCTGGTACATGGTCCATGGTACTGGGTACTGGATCTGGAAATTCAGGTTCTATGTTTTCTATTGTGTTTGCTTCTCTCCCAACAGCAATCAATTCCATGTCAGATTCTAAATAAAGCTGTGCAGAAAAAAGTTTTATCTTGCCCAAAACTTCGCCACTTCCTTGATTGTGTTGGAGTTCCTCGTTCAACAATTGCAAGGTACCGATGATTTCGTGGATTCGCGGATTCATGTTATTAGGATATTATGAAAAATTTTCGGGAAATTTACGCCTCAATTCAATACCATTCATGAGAGATTTTACACTAATTTTTGGGTGTATGTTTGCGGGGAAAACCACGCATTTAATAGGGTTCTACAACGATAGTCCCCTAGATATCAACGAAAAATTAGTTGTTAAACCTTTAATCGATAACCGTTATTCCGAAGGAAAAGTGAGTTCACACACCGGACTTCAAATGACTGGACATCGAATTTCAAAAGCGGAAGAGATTTTCCCCCTGATCACACCCCAAATTAAAGAGGTATATATTGACGAAGTTCAGTTCTTAGGGCCCTACATCATTGAAGTCATTGGTGAAATGATGATGAACGGAATCAAGGTAATTGCAGCAGGACTTGACAAAGACTACATGAATAGAGATTTCGGTCCCATGAAATCCCTCAAAAAACTGGCTACAGAAAAAGTGGAACTCAGTGCCAAATGCCATGTGTGCCAAAAAAGTGCTTTCTACACGTATCGCACCAGCTTAACCAATGAATTGGTGGTGGTAGGACATAATAACTCCTACGAGGCACGTTGCAAAGAACATTGGGAACAAGGCATGCTCGAAACCCAACGAATCACCCAGGAAGAACTTAATTGAATTATTGACCTTCTTTCAATGCAATGATTTTACCGAGGTCTGGAATGGATCTTCTCAAAGACTCTTCCACCCCTGCGGTCATGGTCATTTCACTCATCGCACAGCTGCTACAAGCACCCGTCAAGCGCAATACAACATCTCTATTTTCTTGTATTTCAACCAATTCAACATCTCCACCATCGGCCTGTAAATAGGGTCTTATGGTTTCGAGTACGGCTTCAATTTGTTGAGATAATTGCATATCACAAAGATACGGATTTTAAACTAATTTGTCTTGCAACCTCTCCAGCCAAAGCCATGTAAGGCTTCATGATTTCTAAGTCAAAGTCCCAATTTCCTTGATCAGCGGCCAGTCCTATTCCGGTTCTTAGTGGCAACTCTCCCAAAAAAGGAACCCCAAACTCTGAAGCCAATTTTTGTCCGCCTCCTTGTCCAAAAATGTGATATTTCTTTGTTAAATCGTCATCCGGAACGAAGTAAGACATATTCTCAACCACTCCCAAAATGGGCTTTGCAATGCTGTCTAATTGGAACATATCAATGGCCCTTCGGGCATCGGTCAAGGCCATTTCTTGAGGGGTAGTTACTACAACAATTCCCGATAATGGAGCCTGCTGAGCCAAAGTAATTTGAACATCGCCGGTTCCCGGAGGAAGATCAATCACCAAATAATCTAAATCACCCCAATCAACATCGTTCAGAAATTGTCTGAATGCCGATGAAATCATGGGTCCGCGCCAAACCACCGCCTGTCCGGGTGCCGTCATAAAACCTATGCTCAACAATTTGATTCCATGCGATTCTATGGGCTTCATGACGTTTTTACCGTTCAATTCTACCATTTCTGGAGCTTGATGAACCTTAAATAACGTGGGTATGCTCGGTCCGTAAATGTCAGCGTCTAACAATCCTACTTTGGCACCTGATTTAGACAATGCCAATGCCAGTGTAGCCGAAACGGTGCTCTTTCCCACTCCGCCCTTTCCCGATGCCACCGCAATGACTTGCTTTACACCGCTCAAGGTATCTGAGGTGCGCTCGTTTTGAACCACCCTGCTGGTTGCGTTTACATGTACCTGCGCCGCAGCGTCAACCATGTAAACAACCGCGTTCTTGCAAGCAGAAACCATCATGTCTTTCATAGGACATGCGGGTGTGGTCAACACCAAATCAAATGAAACATTCAGCCCTTCAATGGTCAAATTTTCAATCATCCCCAAGGTCACAACATCTTTGTGAAGGTCTGGATCGTCTACGTGTGACAGCGCTTTTAAGACTGCTTCTTTCGAAATACTCATGATTGTTTTCTCCTAAAAATTCTGCGAAAAAATCGCTTCTCGAACTCCAAAAAATAATTCCCTTGTCCAAAGATGAACCCATAAATGAGTAAAATCAAATTGTAAAAGGGCAAAATGGCCACGTAATAAACCAAATCAAACCACCAATGATCTCCCATCAGGGGTTGAATGAACTTCTTTATGTATACCACCGTTGAACCAGTCAGCGCAAACACCACCAAGATCAAAACCACTTGTAGTGTTGAATCAACCTTCCAACGTTCTTGTAATTTTTTGAGGAATCCCACGGCGCAAATTTACTTGCTTTTGGGGGATGTTAACAGCCGCATGACACAATCATGAAATTTTCAACGCGAGAACTCCACAAAATATCGACTTTTGCAGATATGAATGCTCCTGAAAATCCATCGAAACTAAACCGACAGCTTATTTTATTCCCACTTCCCATTGGGGAACTTAGTTTGGACGGATATTTCACCAACATCCACGGCGAGGCCATAAAAACTACCAAGGTATGGGTGGCTGAAAACGCCCGCACCTTGAGACGGTTCATAAGCAACCTTAAATTGGGCGTGGTTATAGATGATTTGATCATTTTTGAATTGGAACGCGGTTATGCGGCCCAAGACCTTGAAGACTTCCTCAATAAGCACAAAAACGAAGCTCAAATTGGCGTAGTATCGGAAGCCGGAATTCCTTGCATCGCTGACCCAGGCAATAAAATTGTGGCGTGGGCACATAGAACCCATCGAACCATATTACCGCTAGTGGGTCCCAACAGCATCATCATGGCCATTCAATCTAGCGGACTCAACGGGCAGCAGTTTATTTTTCACGGATACCTTCCGGTTAAAACCGAAGAATTCATCCCGTTTGTCAAATCTTTGTCAAACCTAGTTTGGAAAAAATACGCTCATACCTTCATTGAAACCCCTTACCGAAGCGATAAAACGGCCCAAGCCTTGATCAAATGGCTCCCCGTAGAAGCTAAACTTTCCATTTCTTTTGACCTTCATGGCGAAAACCAACAGATTTTAAGCCAAACCATTGGACAGTGGAAAAAAACGAGCATAGAAATAGGCAAATTGCCTTCGGTGTTTGTTGTAGGATTCTGAAACTGACTTAATTTTGTAGTAACAATAAAATTTACATGAAAGACATCTTTGAAAAACTCTACGACAAAATGGGCCCCTTGGGCATGCACGCTGACGATGCTCATGGATATTTCACTTTCCCAAAATTGGAAGGTCCTATTGGACCGAGAATGAAATTTCGCGGTGTAGAGAAATTGAATTGGTCTCTGAATAATTACTTAGGACTTGCCAATCACCCCGATGTCATGAAAGCCGATGCCGATGCCGCTGCGCAATTTGGTATGGCTTATCCCATGGGTGCCCGTATGATGAGCGGAAACAGCGATTATCACGAACAGTTGGAAAAAGATTTGGCCGACTTCATCAAAAAGCCCGATGTAATTTTATTGAACTTCGGTTATCAAGGGGTTTTAAGTGCCATTGATGCCTTGGTTGACAGACACGACGTCATTGTGTACGATGCTGAATCTCACGCTTGCATCATTGACGGACTTAGACTTCACGTAGGAAAGCGCTTTGTTTTCCAACACAACGATATTGAAAGCTGTGAAAAACAGTTGGTGCGCGCTACCAAATTGGCAGAACAAACTGGTGGTGGCGTCATGGTCATTACAGAAGGTGTTTTTGGAATGAGCGGTTCTCAAGGCAAATTGAAAGAAATTGTTGCTCTAAAAGAAAAATACAACTTCAGACTTTTTGTGGACGATGCTCACGGATTTGGAACCATGGGACAAACAGGTGCGGGCACCGGCGAAGAGCAAAATTGCATGGACGGAATAGATATTTATTTCTCCACCTTCGCAAAATCAATGGCCGGCATTGGTGCATTTATTGGCTCTGAACCACACGTAATCAAATTCTTGCGTTACAACATGCGTTCACAAATTTACGCAAAAGCCCTTCCTATGCCTATGGTGGTGGGTTCCATCAAACGCTTAGAAATGATTCGTACACAACCCGAACACAAAGAAAAATTGTGGACCATTGTTAGAGCTTTGCAATCTGGATTGAAAGAAGCTGGATTCAATATTGGCGTAACCACCACTCCTGTTACTCCGGTGCTTCTAAACGGCACCATACCCGAGGCCACGCATTTAACCTTTGACTTGAGAGAAAACTACAACATTTTCTGCAGCATTGTGGTTTATCCGGTAGTTCCTAAAGGGGTGATCATGTTGCGCTTGATTCCCACAGCGGTGCACACCCTCGAAGATGTGGAAACCACAATTAACGCCTTTAAATCTATTAAAAACAAATTGGACATTGGCGAATATCGCAAAGACCTATTGGCTACGGCTCACTAACATTGTGGGGTGAAACCCAGATTAAAATATCAACAAACCGCCGGAACTTGGATTGTAGTTCTGGCGGTTTTTTTTGCTCTCAGAATGGCCTTCCTATTTCATGAAAAGCATCAAATACAGCAGGCATTACACCAAACTTTTAAAGATTCTAACCGCATTCAACATCCCCCGAAAAAAACGGGTTTTCAAGAACTCAAATCACTCGCCAAAGCGCCACTCACCTATTTTGATACCCTGTTCACTGCTACTCCCCTACCCATAGCCGAGTCGGCGCCCAAATGGGTCACACACTATGCGGTAAACTTAAACACTTGCGACTCTGCCGAGTTGGAAGCCCTTCCCAAAATTGGAGCCAAAATGGCCTCGCGAATCATCAAATACCGCCAAAGATTGGGCGGATTTTTCTCGGTGAATCAGCTGTTGGAAGTAAAATACATCGACTCCCAAATCTTAGAAAATCCAAAAATTTCGTTTTCGGTTGACACACTGCAAGTGAAACGGTTTGATTTTGCCACCTGCACACCCAGCGAACTATACAGGCACCCTTATGTGGGTCCGTCGGCGGCGAAAATTCTGTTGGCCTACCGAAAAGCCCATCCCCAAATTCAACATCCCTGGAAAGACGGAAACCAAATTCACGGCATTCCGCTTGAACACGCCAGACGAATTTCTCCATATTTCCGCTAAAGACTTAAGTATTTCTATTAAAAATGACAATCATCTAAACAAAACTTAACCAACCTCTCAACAATAATCAATAATTTTGTCTCATGCATTTTCAAGAAAGCGAAAGCGTGAGCATGGTGCGCCAAACAGTGCGTGACTTTGCTGAAAAGAACATCCGTCCGCAAATGATGGAATGGGATGAGAGTCAAACCTTCCCTGTACACGTTTTTAAAGGCCTCGGAGAACTTGGATTGATGGGCGTTTTTGTGCCTGAAAATTACGGCGGATCGGGCCTTGGATACTATGAATATGCTGCTGCTATTGAAGAACTAGCCAAAGTCTGCGGAAGCGTGGGCTTGTCGATGGCTGCGCACAACAGCTTGTGCACCGGGCACATCATGCAATTCGGAAACGAGGAGCAAAAGAACAAATGGCTTCCCAAGTTGGCTACGGCAGAGTGGATTGGTGCTTGGGGACTTACCGAAGCGAATACCGGTTCAGACGCGTTGAGAATGAAGTGTGTGGCTCGCAAGGAGGGCAACGAATGGGTGTTAAACGGTGCAAAAAACTGGATCACTCACGGCATCACCGGTGATATTGCTGTTGTTTTAGCCAGAACTGGCGATCTTTTAGATTCGCATGGCATCACGGCTTTTGTGGTTGAAAGAGGAACTCCCGGTTTTTCTGGAGGAAAAAAGGAAAATAAATTGGGCATGAGAGCTTCTGAGACGGCCGAAATGATCTTTGAAGATTGCCGCATTCCAGAAGAAAACGTGTTAGGAAACATTGGCGACGGATTCATTCAAGCCATGAAAGTTCTTGACGGCGGACGTATTTCTATCGCTGCTTTGAGTCTTGGAATTGCCAAGGGTGCTTACGAAGCGGCCTTGAAATATTCGAAGGAGCGCGAGCAATTTGGACAACCCATCAGCAACTTCCAAGCCATTGCTTTCAAATTGGCAGACATGGCCACCCGCATTGAGGCGGCTGAGTTGTTGATTCAGGAAAGTTGCCACTTGAAGAACAATAAACTGAACGTCAATAAGGTGAGTGCCATGGCTAAATACTATGCGAGCGAGGTGAGTGTATATTGTGCGAATGAGGCGGTTCAGATTTTCGGGGGATATGGATACACGAAAGATTTCCCAGTGGAGAAGTTTTACAGAGACTGCAAGCTTTGCACCATTGGAGAAGGCACGAGTGAAATTCAAAAGTTGGTAATTTCTAGAGCAATTTTAAAAGATTAATATACAATCTTTCAGAATCTCGGTAAAAATTTGAAATTCAGCCAAAAATTGGTATATTTGCATCCCTAAAAAAGTAAAAAAAGGTATAACATGCTTATTATAAATGTAAAAGAAAGCGAGTCTCTTGACAAAGCATTGAAAAAGTTCAAGAAGAAATTTGAAAAAACAGGTGTAGTAAAAGAGATGCGTTCTCGTCAGGCTTTTGAAAAGCCATGCATTACAAAAAGAATGCAGAGATTGCGTGCCGCTTACAAGCAGCAGTTGCAAACCAACGAAATGCAAGGTTAATACACGCCTTACACATAAAGACTGTCAAAGGGAGCTCAATTGGGTTCCCTTTTTCTTTGTACTGGGTTTCGGGTTTCGGGTACCGGGACCACAGACCACAGACCACAGACCACAGAGCACAGACCGCAGAGCACAGAGCACAGAGCATAGAGCATAGAGCATAGTCCATTAAACAACTTCAACGTTATTTTTTGCTTAAAAATTACACAATAATAAACTTTACAGTTTATTTGTACGCATTTTGTTATAAACTTGAAATACGCAAAAAACTGCATGATTACCGAGTTGGAAATAATATCCTTTTAATAGACTCAAAAGAAAAATTGAAGTTTTGGGATTTACTATTTCGTGACGACCGAGGTAAAAATGCACAGACTCTGGCAGTATTAGAAATTCGCCCTATTGAACGAAAAACCATTCTTGAAAAGCTCGAAACTAGACTATAGTGAAGGTCCTCTTCAAGAAAAACTCTACGGCGGAACAGATATGTGGTTGTTTGGCAAAGCTGTCAAGAATCGAGAAGTTTACATTAAAATCACTATGGGAGCTTTAAATAGTAGTGTCATCTGTATTTCCTTTCATTTAGCAGAACACAAAATAAAATATCCTTTAAAATAAACAATGATGAAAAGTCCAATCACAGGTAAAGAAATGACACTAACCAAAGAGCGTCGCTCAATGGAATTCAGGAAGGAAACATTTGAAATTGTATTTCATTTTTACAATTGCCAGGATAGTGGCGAACAATTTACAACAACAGAATTGGATGAATTGAATATGAATCAGATTCATAACCAATACCGCGACAAATTCAACATTCCATATTCCGATAAAATTTCCAATATCCGCAAAAAACATCAACTACCAGGCACTAAAATGTCTGAAGTGCTCGGTTTTGGTATAAATACTTATAGACAATATGAGTCAGGTGAAATACCCACCATGGCTAATGCGAGGTTAATTCAAATGGTTGATGACCCTACATTTTTCATTGAAATGGTTGAATTATGCACCACAATAGATGAAGAATCTAAAGTCAAATACATTCAACGAGCACAACAATTGGCATTAGATAACGCAAAAAACAATTTCGATTTAAATTTCAAAGATTATTTATTGGGCAATCATTTTCCTGATATTTATTCGGGATATAGAATTCCTAACTTAGAAAAATTCACTGAAATGGTAATTTACTTTTCCCATAAATTATCCCCGTTCAAAACCAAATTGAATAAACTTCTATTTTATGCAGATTTTTCAATGTTCAAACAAAGTTGTTTTTCGATTAGCGGTATTCGCTATTATGCAATAGATAAAGGCCCTGTCCCTAATAATTTCCAGAGTATTTTTGAATATTTGGTAAACCAAGGAGAGATAGAAATATGCAACACTGAATTCCCTAACTGGTATGTGGGAGAGCAACTTAAACCTCAAAAAAATCGAAAGTTCAATAATGCACTCTTCAGTGAAAGTGAATTGAACATATTGTAAAAAACAGCTGCCGAATTCACAGAAACTAGCTCAACAGAGATAGTTGAATTAAGCCTTTTAGAAGCAGCCTGGAAGGACAATGCAAAAGGAAAAAGTGCCTTTAGTTACGTATATGCATTTGATCTAATTCAAATTTGAAGTGCATTTGAACTAGGTAACGTGAAATTCTATCAATTACAAATGCCATTTTTTATTGCGTATCGAACTAAACCCGCAATGTTCTTGGAATTAGTCTTCTTCAAAAGTTTGGAACGCATTTGATTCACTGAGTGACTTGATATACACATTGCGTCGGCAATTTCATCTGATGTGCGTTCATCGCAAATTAATTTGATCATTTCCAATTCTCTGTCAGATAATTCATTTTCAGGTTCTTGAACCCGATCAAGGATTAAGCTTGAAATTGAATTGGGAATGCAATAATTGCCGTTATGAACCATCACTATGACCTCCTTCAATATGGACATCAAACTTTCTTTGAAAACAACACCATTAATCTTTAGCTTGAGTAATTCATAAATCAAGTACTTTTCATCATGGGCGGTAAACATAATTACCTTTTGATCTAATCCATGTTCATTACGAATGTGCTTCAAAGTTTCCACTCCATTCATTTTGGGCATGTCTAGATCCAATAAAATCACATCTGGCTTATTCTCCCTCAAAAAAGGAATTAATTCAACCCCATTTTCAAATTCACCCAGCAAATGAAATGTATCATCTTGTATTGATAAAACAGAACGAACAACTTCTCTGATCGCGGGATGATCATCAACAATAACCAAATTAATTTTTCTCATAAGGCAGAATAAAATTGATTATAAATCCATTGGAATCAGTATTTCTATCTATCAATTTTGCACCAACGGCAGAAAGTCTGTGTTTGATGGTCATGGTTCCCAATCCGTGGTGATTCAGCAAATTAAATTCCTTCCCTTTTCCATCGTCTGTGTATAAAAACTCAACATATTCGGCTATGACACCAACCTTTATATAGATATTATTAGCATGACCATGCTTTAGAGTGTTGTTGAACAATTCCTGAAAAATACGGTAAATATTATTATTAACAAATCCATTAAAATTGATATTTTCAAGGCAGATGAATTTGATTTTGATTTGCGTAATCTCTTCCATTTCTGAAATCAACTGTTTCAATCCACTGATTAAACCAAAATTGATCAACATAGACGGCAGGAGCAATCTAGAGGTATTTTTGCATTTTTTTGTACAGACATAATATGAATCTTTCACAGCCTCGAACAACTTCTCTGATACCGTATCGCTTCTATTAGCATTGTATAGCTTCTCAATTTGGAACCACAACAAAGTGAGTGATTGTCCTAAATCATCGTGAAGCATGGCGCCAATTTGCTCCCTTTCCTTGTCTATGATTTCAATTTGTTTATTGTTAAACTCTTTTATTAAGTTAATTTCATTATTCTTTGATTCAATAAAAAATTGATTTTTCTTTTTCTGCGTAGTGATAACGAGAAATCCACCCACGATCAACACCAAAATGGTAAAAGAGTAAGCTATAAGTATTAGGATTGTCATTCTTTCCAAATCAAACCAAGAATCAGAAGGCCTTTAGATACAAATACTTGAATAGGAAGATAATACAAAACCATTAGCTGTGACCCTTTTAAATCTTCAATGTAATGATATTCAACTACATTATAGAATAAATTGCCCACGAAATAAACCCCCAATCCAAACAATATAATCAGTTTATACAGTTCAAAAGAATTCTGCTTCACACTTCTAAAAATAATGGAGAAAATAAAAAAAACATGCAGGACACTGCAAACTGAAACAGCCATTGTGTATTCTTTGACATTTAAAAAACCATATTTTGAGTACAAATTTTGACTCGCTGGTATTAAATCGAAGTAAAATGCCAACACTAGAAGAGTTGGAAAGATTATAAAAGCAGATAATTTTAAGGGTAAGATATTGCCAATTTTGTTATACAGCAATAACAGTGGAATGGTCAGCAGTAAAAAGTAAAATGAAAAGAGCTCCAAATTAGAAGAGAAGATAAATTCATCTAATGCCATGGACGTAAAATCAAGTATACCCCAAATTGGGAAAGTTAATACCCATAGTTCTTTTGTTTGATGAACTCGATAAAATCCACAAACTATCAGAAGCAGAGATAGAATGATTTTTAAAATCAGGAAGTACACTTAGCTATTTAATGGATTATTACTTGCAGAAAAGGGCGGATCCAAAGGTGAATCCTCAGCAAGTATACCTTGATATAAATCATTTTGATTGGCTTTTGCACCGCACAGCACCAAGGTTAGGTTACCATTTTCAATTGCAAAATAGAATTTCAAACCAACACAATCTGTTTGCATTAAAATTGCTTGAATTACATCTTTTCCAAAAAAACCACCGATAATGGGATTAATGTTTAAATCTCTGTATGCTTTTGTCATGCTTGAGGCTTTTGCCAATGTAACTGAATGATTTTGATTAGGATTGAAACTCATCTTGCAAAAGAAATCAATAATCCACAGAGATACAAAACAATGTTTACAATTTTGTAAAACAACATTTTGACATATATCATGTGTCTTTATTACAAATCAAACTTTAAGAAGACCAAAAGACCCCAGCGTAAATTATTTATTTAAACTTTCAAAGCGTGACATATATTTTTATTATTTATTATGTAAATTTTAACAACATCTACTAAAAAACAATACGACATACTGCATCAATCTGCATTTTAGTTTTACGCTAAATTTTAGCAACTCATGCAACTTGCAAATCGCACAATGAAATTAGGTTTATTATTGATGATTTTCAATTTATTTAGCCTTCAAACAAATGGTCAAAGCGCCAAGAACTTAGTAGACTCGAATACAATACTTGTCAAACTCAAACCCAACATTAATCCTTCCCAATGGATCTTTAAACATGGCCAGATCACCACTTCCCATAAAATTTCAGGAATAATCAAACAATATAATATCGTCTCCATTTCACAACCATATGCATATACAAATGATCCAACTCTTTCATCAATTATTAAATTGAAATTAGGAAATGGATCGAAAAATGGCCTTATTGATACGCTCCAAAACCATCCGGAGCTTTCAAGCTTGGAATTCGGAAATAAATTTAAACCGATATTCACTTCCTCTGATACAACGTCAAATCTTGTTTGGCATGATGAAACACTAAACCTAAGGAAAGCACATTCAATAACACGAGGTGATACCGGTATTACAATCGCTGTCATTGATCTGGTTTTCAATAAAAACCTAACTGATCTCAAAGGTAAATGGTGGATCAATCCACATGAAACACCCAATGATGGAATTGATAACGACAGCAATGGATACATTGATGATATTAATGGATGGAACTTTGGGAACAACACAAATAATCCATTTTTCATGTTAGATAGCCTACCGAAGTCAAAAATGGATAAATACAATCATGGAACTGCGGTTTCTTCGATGGTTGTTGGAGAAGGTGGCAATCAAAATTCAAGTATTGGAGCTTGTCCTAATTGTAGAGTGATGCCTTTGAATTTAGAATTAATTGATAGCAATGATTATAATAAAAATTGGGAAAATCATGCCGTAGACCCTTATGATGCCTTCGTATATGCGGCCTTCAATGGCGCTGATATTATCAATTTTAGCATGGGTGTTCTAAAAACTGGAGTTTCAGCAATAGAAAATATTATTTACACTTTTTGTGACTCAATGGGCGTTATATTGGTAACTGGAACAGGGAATGATTTCAATTACACATCTGATACAGCTAAAGAATTCTACCCATCTAACGATAGGCGCTTTATTAGTGTGGGGGCAGTTACTCAAGATTTATTCAAAGCCAAATTCTCAAACACAGATAATGTAACTAAAGTTGACATCATGGCCCCAGGCGATAATGTTTTAGTTGGGGGAATATATAATGAACAATATTACAATCAAAGCAGTGGCACCAGTTTAAGTGCGCCATTAATCAGTGGGATATTGGGTTTAATAAAATCGCAATTCCCCAATAAAACCAAATCCGAGATAATTGAAGTATTATATAATAGCTGCAACAACATTGATTATAAAAATTTTGAATATGCCAACCAAAATGGCTTTGGCATACCTAATGCTTATGCCGCTGTGTTGGATTCTAATTTACCAAGAGCAGATATTTATACAAAAAGCTTGGAGCAAATGACTTATGTCGATTCATTCGTTGAATTTCGCTGTAATAGTTTCAATAATGGAAAGTATATATGGAATTGGGGAGATGGGACTTCAAGTACCACTAATTCCAATACAATTATTAAAAAATATTTACAGAGTGGCATTTATACAATAACATTGATTTCTATAGATACATTATCTTTTTATAGAGACACCATCATGAAGTCAAAATGGTTTTATGTGGATTCCTATTACCGTGCACGATATTCTTATAATTCCAATTGGACCTTAGGTAGTGATTACAATTTGCATTTTTCAGATTCTAATCGAGTATTAAATAAAGACGTAACTTTAGAATCCAAAGGCATCAATGGAATTATATCAAGATTAAAACAAGATACGGCATTTCAGTACTGCCAATTTTTTGAAACCTTCACCGGTGGAGTGATCATGGACAAATCACTAGGATTAGCAACACACAGTGATCATTATTATTATGATACACTAAATGATAATCTCGAAGAATTCTTTTTTCAAACCACATTTAGAAATGAACCTACTGCTCGACCAATTCCCGGAATTCTGATTCCAGATTTTTCAAGCGATTCATTTTTATTACTTCAATCTTTTTCTAAATACAAAAATTCCACTGATCAAGTATTTAAGATTGCTAAAATTGATAATATAGGCAATCATAAAAACCTCCCTACCAAATTAATAGGAGACCCATCGATAAGCAATGTAAATCAAAATGGAGAATTGATCTATGAGGACATTTCAGTAATACCAAATTTTGATTCAAGTTATTATTGGTTATTAGTACGACCTGATAATATAGCAGTTTTTGGTGATGGAGATTATATTCTAGTTTACAAACTCATGTTTAATAATACCATTGAATGCAATTTTCACTCTAAAGTTACAATCAGTGATTCTGGAAATATCAATTCAAACAATTATAAATCAATTAGCTTTAACCAACTAGGCAACACCATCGCTATTCAATACGATACATTTGTTAAGATTTTCAACTTCAACAACACTACAGGTGAATTTACTTTCAGAAATAGATTTCACATTGATGGTATCAATGGACTTTCATTTAGAAGTCAAAACCTAGTGATAAATGAAAATGGAAATATTCTTTACGGCGTGCAAGAATCAGATGATTTTCAACTTTTTGAACTATTTCAAATTGACATATCGCAGAATTCATTTTGCCCACCACCAACCTTGGTTGATCGCGGATATTCAGAGCGTTTCTGCAATTTGGAAATTGGCCCAGATGGGATCATATATATAAACAACTATTTTTCAGACCGCTTAGGAGCTATTACAAAGCCAAATAAATTGCTTCAAGGCAATTATACAAATGATTGTGGTTATGTTAAATATGCAGTAGACCTAAATACTCAAAATTTTCTTGTATCAAGAGATGTCCAATCCTCATCATTATACGGCCTTCCAGTTTCGATTGACAATATGATCCCAGATTCAGTTATTTTTAACTTTGAATTCACAGCTTGCGACTCGATTAGGTTGCATTCGAATTTTCCAAATCGCATTTATCATCAATGGGTTGTAAACTCCGACACTGTTACTAATATTAATCCTGTTGCAAGGATCAATCCTTTTGGTTTAAATAGAATTGAACTTATGGTCGATGGTGTACAGATAGTTCAATTTGTTAATTTGATTGATTCAATAAAAAATTTCGCAATCGAGCTCACACCCAATGTTTCTAATAATACTTATTTTCTGGATTCTGCATTCCGCAGTGTAACAATTAGTCTGCCTGAAAACACATTATTTAACAATTCAGATTCTGTGTATTGGTATTATCAAGAAGAATTACACCAAACAGGTCTTTATACCGATAGTTTTTCATTTTCAAAACCTGGCACTTATTATGGTTACGCGAAGAATTTATGCTATTCCATTCCAATTAAACCAATACATATCAAATTCCCCTGTGATGATTATAGATATAATACAGCATTTAAAAACGCATATACCAATTTACAAACTATTCCAGGATTGGACACTGGAGTAATTATACTAGATGGAGATTATACAATAGCTGCAAATCAAACTTTTCGAATCAATAATTGCGTATTATTTTTTACTGAAGGTTCATCAATTACCATTATGCCAGGAGCAAAATTTGTTGCTGATTCTGTGCAATTTTTTTCCTGCAATATTTGGAAAGGAATCACTATTATGGGTAACCCTAATGTTGGAAGTTTCAGAGATACAAGCGCCACAATACACGGTGTAGGCATCTTTACAAATTGCAAATTTAATGATGCAGAAACAGCAATAAAATCAACTAATGGTGGCTATATCTACTCAACTAATAATATGTTTAATAGCAATCTTCATGATATTCAAATTAAAGATTATTCTTATGATCATAATTCTACAATAGCCAATAATAATTTGTTACATAACAATGTGAGCGATTCCATTTTTGAAACATCTCAAGATTATTTTGAAAAAGGGGGAAAAAAAGTTCATTACAAAGTTCTGCTTCAAAACATAAAGGGTCAAATTTTTAATAATAATACTTTTCAATTGATGAGATATATGTATGTCAACACATCACTATATGAAAATATTAATATCATTCTGGAGGCAACAAATCATATCTCCGTGTTGTCTGATACTGTGTGGGGCAATAATTCAGACATTATGATTTATGACACTTCGAGTTTTGCCAATAAATATTTAAACAACGATTTTAATTATGGTTATAAAAACCCCTATTTCCCTGATTATGGAATCAATTCATCCGTTGGATTGAGTATTTCAAATGCCGATAGTCTAACTATTGATAGAAACTTATTCAATGAGGTGAATTTCGGGATTGAATTTTACCAATCTGACAGTACTCATACTGAAAACCATATAAAAAGAAACAGGTTTGAGTCTTGCAACTATGGTCTAGTATCCGCAACGCATGAAAATCCAATGAATTATCCAAATCAGAACGACACAACCAAGATTAAGTACAATGTTAATTGTAACACTTTTAATGATTGTGGTTACGCTTGGGTAGGAACTGGAAGATATTTAAACCAAGGAAGTTTAAGTATCTCCGCCGGTAATTATTTTAATAACACGACCTTCGAAAATGTAGTAATATTGGATACCGTTTCGAAATATTATTATTTTCAATTAGAACCAAAGGAAAAACCAAACAATAGTAACTCATTCGTAATATTATTAGATAATACTCAAATCAACAATACTAATAAACCTCTATTTTCTGTTGACGAAATACCTAGTTTAAATCCTTCAAATTGCATAAGTAAGAGATCAAATTTTGAAACAGCAATAACAAGGAGCTTTGATGAACTACCTGCAATTTTCCCTAACCCCACATCAGGAATTCTAAACCTGATAAATTTCGATGCTGATTATTACAACTTAAGTATTTCAGATATAACAGGAAAATCGCTTATTCAAAATATAATAATTAATGATTCTAAAATTAATCTATCCAATTTACCCGCAGGTTTATATTTTATTACAATAAAATCAACTCTTAATGAAGAATATACCTTTAAAATCATCAAAATTGATTAAATACATTGGAGTTGTAGTTGTTGTGCTTCTATCCAATATTTCCAAAGCCCAGTTAGATTATAACTGGGTTTTTGGAAAAGGAATTGGTTTGAATTTCAGTAAGAAAGATAGTATAAAGTGGTTGCAAAATAGCTCAATTTATCCATCAGATCCTTCAAAACAATATATAGCGCACTGTCATTCTACACAAAATGATTGCAATGGAAATATTCTATTCTACACAAATGGACAGTTCATTTATAATTCAAAAGGTAAAAAGATTATAAATTCTTTACTAGATACTATAAACCCTAAAGCCAATTTTAGTTTTGGTAACCCTTTTAATGAAAACATTTTAACATTAAAACGCCCTAAAACCCTTAATAAATATTTAATTATTTACAGTGATTATATTGAAAGTGGAAGTAAAAATATTACAAATTTCACAAAAGAAAATGGCATGAAATATGCCGAAATAGAACAAAATCTAAAGGATTCTTCATGGAAAGTCAACTTTAAAGATCGACCATTTGGCCCTCAAATTATACCTAGTTCTAACTTAACTTATTTTAAACATGCAGATAATGAACGAATCTGGGTGTTATTCTCTAAAAATAAAGATACAATTTTATCTTACCTTCTAGATTCAAATGGGTTTGCAGCCAACCCAATAATTAGTGTTGCTAAAACTGTAACCGCCACAGTTGATAAAAACGGTCTTTTACCTGCATTTATCTCAGGGATGATAAAGGCTTCTCATTCTGGTGATTTTCTATGTACAATCGGCAGAGAATGGGTGTATTCTGATAATAAATATTCACCAAAAAACAATCAATTTTATCTGTATAATTTTGATAGAAAAACAGGCAAACTTTCAAATGAAAAACCTTTATTTAAATCTCAATTCCCACCTGGTAAGAAATGGGAATATTCACAAGCTAATACTTTAGAATTTTCACCAAATGATTCCTTTATTTATTTTAGTTTCTCATCAGTAGGCTTAGATGTCAACGATGAAAAATACATTATGTCAATATGGAGATATTCAATACAAAGTGGAGGTATAATTAACATTAAAGAATTAAACAACCAGTTTATCGGGAATCATATTGCATTACAAAATGGCCCAAATGACAAATTGTATGTATTGGGCTATAATAAAATATACTGTTTAGTCAACCCAAATCATTTTCAATATAATTTACAATTGATTGCTGATAGTAGTAATTTAAAAGGACTAAATAATTCTTATCTCCGAGTTGTTCAAAATACCTACACCCTTAGCAACAGAGCATTTTTGCCACAAAGACCCGCACTACAAGAGAATTGCATTGACAGTTCGGTATTCCATTTTTCAGGTGATACCCTTGCCTATAAACTCGTTTGGAAGTTCGGAGATGGCGATTCCTTGGTTCAAAAAACTCCTATCCCCTGGTTCAAACCCATAAAACATAAATATCCCTTAAGTGGAACTTATCCCGTAGAATTACATGCCTATTTCACCGAATGCAACTTCCATAAAGTAGTTTATGATACCCTAAACGTTAAGCTTAAACCTATTTTAAAACAGTATTCCGTGACACAAGCCCCTGCCTGTTTAAATGATACATTAAAGTGGAAACTATCCATTTCTTATGCAGATTCGGCATATGTGTGGGCTAACAACACCCTGATTCACCGATTGAATTGCTCAAAATCTGATACTCAGTTCATTACCTGGACCTGCAACGACACCAACATTCAACACATTAAATTTGAATTCTTTAATCAATACGGTTGCCGATTTATTGTTCTTGATACCCTGAAGCCTCATTGGCTTCCTCACCCAAAGAAACGGTGGAATGTAAACCAACAATCCATCAATGCATTTTTAAATGCCCCCATTCAAGGCTGTTCTCCACTCACACTCTATTTCGAATATCAAAAAGATTCAATTTCCAAAACTGAACTTTGGGCATTTAATTTAGACACCCTTCATTTTAATGGCAACAGATTTTCATTGATTTTACCTGATAGCACCTACCAAAATTATGACCTAAAATTAAAATACCACAACGCTTACGGTTGTTATGCCCTTGACAGTTTAAAGGCACGTGTTTTTCCTCCTTTGAATCTTAACATCGACTTCTATACACCTTCCAACTGTTTAAAAAACAATCAATTTCGACTGGAAAATAAATCATACTCCACCATAGACTCCGTGTGGGTTTCATGGGGTGACGAAACTCATTCCTACTGGAATTCAAATAAAATCAGTCATGTTTTTAATAAAATAGGCACTTATCTAATTTCCATTTTTGCTACCTCAAAATACGGTTGTTTTGACACCGTAAATCAAGAAATATCCATTCATGATCAAGCAAAACCTGATTTTAAGTTCAGCATGCAATCTCTATGTTTGAACAACAATTCAATACTACTTGAAACCCACAATAACTCATATACATACCATGTCCGTTGGGGCGATGAAACAGCAGACACCCATCTAAAATCAAACTATTCCCACCATTTTAAGACTGACGGTACCTTTGATGTACGACTCATCATTCAAACTCCTTTTAATTGCATCGACACATTTCTAAACCCCATAACCATTCTTCCCCATTCAAACAATCAGTGGTCCTATCTCCCTAACAACCTGTGCACCGGGGATACATTGACGTTTACTAATGTATCTGATTTTGCAAATATACAAGAACGTCAGAGAAGCATATTTTACTTATTTAACCACAATCAATTTATCGATTCTTTTCCATCGTCTAATACAATTTGGAAAACGACTACTCATGATACAGGCAATTGGAATTATTTATTTGTGCTAAAATCACCCGATGGTTGCTTGGACTCCTTCAATGCCTTGGGAAATACCCATTCACCCACTCCTGTAAATCATAAGATAGAAGATATCTGTCCAGAAAACCTCCTAAAAATTCAATCTTCTTGGACCGGTGCAATGAAATTTATGAATCTTTCCATTCCAAGCATTCAGTACCAGCATGAGATTCCAAACCCTAGTTCTCTTTGGGTTTCCAAATCCCCACTTTTAAATACAGGAATTCATACCATTTTCTTGAAAACCCAAAATGAATTCGGTTGTATAGAATACGATTCCGTCTCTGTTGTTGTTCATCCATCACCTGTTGCAAAGTTTGGTTATGAAGAGCTGTCGTACAATCCGGAGGGGAGTCAACTTCAGCTGCTTGATAGTTCCACCAATGCGGTATCTTGGCGATGGAACATCGCGAATCAAGAATTTCCACAAATTTCCAACCCAATAATCTTAATTCCAGCAAATGAAAACGTATGGATTCGATTAAAAGTTCATAGCAAGCATGAGTGTTTAGATTCTACACAAAACACCGTTTACATCGAGCATCCCATTCGTTTTAGTTTTCCAACTGCCATAACAGTAAACAAGGATGGCCAAAACGAATATTTCATGACCTCAGAAAGTGCTTGGATGAAAGAAATAGACGTTCAGATTTACAACCGTTGGGGTGAACTAATATTCATTTCCAACGACCCGAATTTCAAATGGAATTCACCCTATACAGAAGTTTTCACTTACCTCGTTAAAATTAAAGACATTAACAATAAAAAACACTACCATAAAGGAACTTTTCAAGTATTAAAATAAGCATCCTATGAAAAAACTATTACCACTGTTGCTATTATTTTTGAGCTTTCAAAGCGCTAAAGCCAATCACGTTGCCGGCTGCGAAATAACCTATGCCTACTTGGGGAACCAAAAATATGTGATCTATATTGATATTATAAGAGACTGCCGGGGAGCAGCAATAACTAACACAACTTTTACGTATTACCATCGATTTCAAAACAGTTCGGGGGGCTCTCAGCAATATATACCCACAACTAAACCCAAATTGATTACTATTTCTGAGGTATCCAATATTTGTAAAGGAGGGATTCCTTTTTGCTCTAAAATCAATACCTCTGGACAAGGTTTTGGTATAGAAAAACACCGTTATACCGATACCATAGACTTGACTAATTCTACCATCACCGGACATATCAATGCCGGACGGTGTATTTTCACGCCTTATATTGTGGTTAATCAGGGAAGACCCAACCAGAGCACTACCGAATCTATCTATAATGCAGAACTCAGTCTTTGCCGTTTATCTTCTCCCAAAATGGCCTACAACAATTCAGGCGACTACATTTCCAATCCCATCAACAAAATTCAATGCAACGTGGGCAATTTCATGAGTTATACGGTCAATGACCCAGACCAAGATTCAATATCTTATGTTTGGGTTAAAGCGAAGTCAACCGGATACGGAGTTTTCATAAATTACACATCACCGTTTTCTTACGATTACCCAATTGACGTATTCTGCCAACCCAGCACAACCATTAAATGCACACCCAAGCCCGAAGAGTTTTTCCCCAAAGGGATATATTTAAATGCATGGACCGGCGAAGTCATTGCCACTCCTACCAACTGCTCAGGGCTATACCCTATGGTAGTTGAAGCTCGTCAATACCGGAAAGATTCACTCAACATTTATCGTTACATGGGTTGTACGAGAAGAGATTTAGATGTTTGGACCCTCGACTTTACCAAATCAGGGACCTATACCGCTGCTTACAATTTCCCTCCCATGGTCAGCGGGAAAAAGGCTTATAAAACTTGTGCCAACCGCACTGTATCTTTCAATTTCACCATCAAAGACAGCACCTGGAATGGCTATCAAACCAATCCAGATACGCTTGAAATCAAGTGGTTGAACATACCCAAAGGCGCCACGCTAACGGAAACAAAAAAGGCGGTAAATCACTATGAATACTCCTTCAGTTGGACACCTACCCCGAAAGATGCGCGAGGCCATATTTACCCCATCCACGTACAAGTGAAAGACAATCGCTGCGCTGCACCCTCAATAACCGAAAGAGACTTTTCTATTTTTGTTGACGGGGGATGCTGTGACACTTTTAACTTAAAAACCATCAAACAAAGCGGAACCGGTTCATATAAAATTGGTGAAAATCTAACAATCGCAACCGATACTCTCAACGGATATTCAAAAGTAAAATTTCAGTGGCAAGCGAAAAGTCCACAAATAGACTACGGAAACATCCAAGATTCTAAGCCGTATTCCAAAACAAATACCTCTAAACTGAACATCGATTCCGTACAATTTTTCCATGAAAACATGAGTTTCAGACTTTTGGCAGCCAATGATATTTGTGCTGACACCTCCAACGAAACCACCTTAAAGCTCGCCGATACTTGCTTCTATACCCAGATTGATTCGATCAATGTCTACGACACCCTTGTGCACCACTCATTCGACACCACCTTCATCACCCAGTGGGACACCGGAAAAATCACTGTATTTGACACCGTATTTACCCGTTTTTTTGACACACTCAGAATCACTCATTTTGACACCCTCAAGATCACTCATTATGATACCCTCAGGATCACAATTTATGATACAAACTTTATTTCGGTAGAAGACACATTGAATTTCAGCATTCCTTTATCGGGCGGTTCGCCTTTGGTGGTTTCTAGCTTTGAGGTTTATCCCAATCCAACCTCTGATAAACTGATCATTAAAATTGGAAAATTCATGGATTTCTTGAATTACCGGATTGAAATTCTGGATGAATTGGGCAAAATACGAGAATCAATGACCATAAACAATCCCGTCATTGAATTCAATGTGCTCGATTGGGGAGTCAGCAACGGTATATATTATTTACGCATCAAAGACCCCAAAAACAAGGTGGTTGAAGTTAAGAAGATCGCCATTCAAATAAAATAAAACAAAACGGCTACTTCCTCGGGTGTAGATTGTGAATCTTTTTGAGCTTTTCAAAAGAATTCTTGGTGTACACCTGCGTGGCGGCCAGATTCGCGTGGCCCAAAAGATCTTTGATGGCCATGAGATTCGCACCGTTGTTGAGCATGTGTGTGGCAAATGAATGCCTCAAAACATGCGGACTGGTCTTTGAAGCGTGCGAAAATAGGCGCAAGTAATGGTTCACCAATCGGTAAACCAACACCGGGTATAAAGGCTCTCCGTTGTCGCGTTCGAACACGCTTAAACGTCCCCCAGAAACCGACTGATACACCTTCAATAGATCAGACAACTCCGGGTGCAGAGGCAAAATTCTCACTTTGTTGCGTTTACCCAATACACGAAGCGAGTTTCGGGCAAAATCAACGTCGGTCCACTTCAAACCAATGAGCTCCGACAAACGCATGCCTGTGGTGTAAAGCAGGAGCAAAAGCAATTGATCGCGCGCACCATTTTCCACTTCGTTCCATGGGAATCGCTCAAACATTTCGTGAAGATCTCGAGCAGGAATGTCTTTTACCAAATGCTTAGGCATCTTCGGCGCTACCACTTTGGCCATGGGATTTTGATCGAGTTGACCTCGCTCCCTCAGATATTTGAAATAAGCGCGCAGCGAAGACAGCTTTCGGTTGATGGATCGAGCTTTGATTTCATTGGACATTAAGTCGGCCATCCAACTGCGGATGTGCAGCGATTTCAACTGCGCTAAACTCGGATTTCCCAGGGAAATCAAATAAGCATTGAACTGATCTAAATCAATTTGATAGGCTTTCACCGTATGAGGACTCATTCGTTTGTTCTTGGCCAAATAATCCAAAAACGCCGAAATATGCTCCTCAAAATTGGGCATGTAGGTTAATCGATGGTGGCAATCACCTTTAGCTCAATGGCTATGGGTGTAGGAAGGCAGTTGATTTCGAGGGTGGTTCTGCAAGGTGGATTTTCACCAAAATACTCAGCCCACAATTGGTTGTAGGTCTTGAAGTCGTCTTTCATATTGGTGAGAAAAACGGTCACATCAACTATTTTGTCCCAAGATGACCCGGCATCTTCCAGGATCCATCTCACATTTTGGAACACCGATCTGCATTGGGTTTCAATGTCGTAACTTTCAATTTCACCGGCATCGTTGAGTTCAACTCCCGGTATTTTCTTGGTTCCTTTTTCTCTTGGACCCACACCGCTCAAAAACAACAAATTGCCCACTCTACGTGCATGTGGGTACAACCCTACTGGCTCTGGAGCCTTATTGCTATTCAATGCTTCACTCATAAAATTAGTCTTTACTTTTTAGACGCCGCTGGCTTAGCTGCCGCTGCTGCCGCTGGCTTAGTTGCTGCTGGTTTTGCAGTTCCTGGTTTTGCTGCTGCCGTTCCTGGCTTTGCTGCTCCTGGCTTAGCGCCTTTCGCGGTAGCCGGCTTCTTTACGAAAACGGTGTAAGGGGTTTTATACAACGCCACTCCATAGAATGGGCCTTTCTGATGAGAGGCCACAGCCAATGCCGTCATATCTGGTAACCATTGCGCCTGTCTTGCATTGCTGCCCATCGGCGGAATGTTAGATACTTCCAATCCGGTTTGAACGTTCCAAACCTTCACTTCGCCGTTGTTGCAAGTGCTCAATAAATAGCGATCATCTGCAGAAAACTCAACCGAAGTCACCTTCCAACCGTGTCCTTCCAAAGTAAACAACGTTTGTTTGGTTGCAATGTTAAAAATACGGATAGTTTTATCGTCGCTTCCTGTGGCAATGAACTTGCGGTTGTGGGAAACATCAATGCAATTCACTCGGCCCGAATGTCCCAAGAAAATCGAATTCACCTTGCCTTTAGCGCTCAATTCAACCACTTGGGTGTTGTTTGTAGCCAAGATGAAATGCCCTTTTCGGGGTGAAAGAACAAAGCCGTTTATGGCTTCGCTGTGATTCACGGTAATGGGGGCGGATTTTGCCTTGAGCACATCGGTGATTTTGAAAATCTTGATGGATTTATCGGTGCTCGATGTAAGAATGAAACTATCTTGTGGATCAAATTGCACTTGGGTTACGGGCTGGGCATGGTCGCGAGAAGTAAACTTCAAGGAGCCGCTCTTGATTTCGTAAACCCTAAACGTGTAATCTTTAGATGCACTGACTAAATATTGGCCGTTGTTTGAAATAGCGATAGACGTTATACCGCCGTGATGACCTGTAAACAAGCGTTCAAACTCAAAAGGAGAAGCACTGTCTTTTCTTGAATATAAACGAACGTTGTTATCAAACCCACCGCTGGCAAGCATGAGTCCGCTGTTCGATATTTCAACTACCTCAACTGCCGCTGTATGACCGTCTAAGTAGCGCTGAAAATTGATGGTATCTTGTGCCCAGACAGTAGCCATAGACCAAAAACCAAATGCAAGTGTAAGTAAGTTTTTCATCCCCCTTCAAAATTAAGCATAATGCTTGGGGGAGAACCCATTATTGGTTTGATTGTGGAAAATTTCGATGAACAAACTCCAAACCGTGATCATTCAACCTATCCAAGAGCACATCGCCCCAAGGCTTAAACACGGGAATCAGCACCCCAAATTCACCTATCTCATTATTTATCAACAACTCAACACCCAAAGCCAACGGCAAACCCACCGTTTTCGCCATCGCTGACCTACCACTCCCCTCGCCCGTTACTTTCAATACACTTTCCAGTTGCCAAGATTTACCATCCCATTCATATTCAGTCAGATGCACCATAACCACTTCATCTTTATCGCCAGGACTCAACTTCCACTTATCGGAAATCACCCTGAGCAATACATCAGCAGGGGTTGCATCGGTAACCAAAATTTCAAAACGGTCGAGTTCCAAAAAATCTATTTTTATTCTGATGGAATCTGATTCAAATAGATCTAAAGAGCGCTGTTCTTGAACCGCCAGTCGATGAAGCCATTGACCAAAATGTTCACCTTCCAAGGGCAAACATCCCAACTGATCAAAACTCAAACTTTGGGTAGCCTTAGCATCAACCAACCACTGCCAAGCCTCGCAATATCCGCGTCGGCGCAACGTTCCCCGAATCAAAGTCTTTGTTTCCTCGAGATGATATACCGACTCATAACTCAGAGAATCCCTGTTGGGGTAGGCGTCAAATTCTTCGCCGATTTGGGTGGTAAATGATTGAGCTTGCTTGAATAATTGTTCGGGTAGCACCTGTTTTTCTAGCCCATCTTCTCGCCATCTTGAAATGCCTCCTTGTCCGGCTTTTACCACGTTCATGGGATTCCAAGTTATTTTGTATTTCCAGGGATTGTGTCCCTCGGAATCCTTATAAATCAATCCACCGCAATAACTTTTAAAGGATGTAATCTTTGCTCCTTTATTTTTCAAATCTTGAATGAACTTTGAAGCAGATAAATGATCGATTCCCGGATCCAAGCCCAATTCATTCATAAAAACGAGCTTCTTCGCTTGAGCTTGCCCATGCAATTCTTTCATGGCATCTGACACATACGAAGCAGTGAATAAATGTGCGTTAAATTCCAGGCACAACTGTGCAACCTGCACATGAAAAGCGGGTGGCATCATGCTCACCACCAATTGGGAATCTGAAACTATTTTTTCTAAATTCTGAGAGTCACCCAAATTCACCACAGAGTAATTGACCTTGTCAGACTTCGGAAAATCCGTCCAAAGCAAATCAAAAGACAAATCAAAAACACTGAGTGACGATATTTTCACACCCACCAACGTGGTTAAATATTCAATCAAGTATCCAGCGCTTCTTCCTGCACCTAAAACCGAAACTCTCATAAATCAAAGGTAAGCGATGTCAACGAAACTGTCGTTGTCTGATGGCTTCGTACATCAAAACCGCCGCTGCCACTGACACGTTGAGGCTGTCAATCACTCCCAACATGGGCAAATTAATGTTCTGTCCAACGCCCCTCCATTGGTCAGAAACCCCTTCGTGCTCGGTTCCCACTACGAGAGCCGTTCCTTGGGTGAAATCAGCGTGATAGGCCGAAATTGAACCATCCATGAATGTGGTAAAAATTTGGATCTGCTTGTTTTTCAGCGCCTCTTTCGCTTCTATCGATGTGCATTGCGTCACCGGCACCCGAAAAGAACATCCCAAAGAATTGCGAATTACCACAGGATGAAAGGCATCGATTCGGGAATCACAAATCAGCACTCCATCTAGGTTCACGGCTTCGGCCGTTCTCAAAACAGCACCCAAATTACCGGGTTTTTCAACTCCCTCAACCACCAGATAAAGTCCGTCTGATTTCAACTGATTCAAATCAAAAGGCACTTTATTCTCCGGAAATCTGAACAGCGCCATCGCATTTTCAACATCTTCCCGCACGGTCAACGACTTCCAAAGAGGCTCAGTCACCTGATTGATGGGCACCGATTCAAACGCTTTTTCGCCGAAGGTGTCAATGAGTTTTTCGGGGGATATAAAATCAGGGCAATACACCCATTCCGTTAACTGAAAGGAAGAAGCCAAGGCCAACTCAATCTCTTTGAGTCCCTCTACGATGATGATTCCTTCTTTTTTTCTATTTCTGTTTTTTTCAATCAGCGATCGAAGCCACTTAAACCAGGTATTTTGGCTGCTGCTGATGAACTTTTCATTATTCATTGAGCCACTGATTCTTGGGCTGTCTAACACGAGTAAAAAGCGCGATGATCAGCGCTAAAAATCCGTTCACAAACGTCTTGCTAAAAACATTGCTGAAGAACGTCAACCAAGATTCAGGCACCGACTTCCGAAGTTCTTCTACCATAGTATCTTTGGTTGATTCACTGATAAACTGATTGGTCTTCAATGTTTCAATATAAACCTCCATTTGGATGGCCTTGGTTTGATCAGCCAATGACCCATCTATAAGTAAATACAAAATCTGATCGGCTAATGCAGACACAAAAACCGCTACAAAAATCACTCCCATCGCGGTTGCAAGTGCATGTTTGTAATGGTATGTTTCACGCATTTGTCGCTCAGCAATTGAAGCCATGATGATTCCACCCAACATCAAAAGAAACGTAAAAAACGGAAACGACGGATTGAAAGCATATTCCCAGTGCTGCGCAGTGTAAAACACAAACTTCGAAGCTAAGATGATAAGTCCCGATAGCAATCCGTGAAAGTATCGAGGTTTATTGAAGAAATTCTTAATTTTATCCATTCCCATTATTTATTTAAAAGGACATCAGCAATCCTAAATTGCAAAGATTCCCCTTTGAGTATCACGTTGTAAGCCTTACTTTTTGGTTGATTCAATTCAAAATTCCCCTTTTCAAACACCGTCAAATTGGCTTTTGCACCCACTTCCATTTTGGGCGTATCTAAATGGTAAATTTTTCTGTTTCCGTAGGTAAGTGCACCAACAATAGCTGCCATTTCTTCTTGAGATTTACCGCTCAACAACACATGCGCCATGGCATCAAAAGTAGCAGCTCCAAAGCGTGCATAATTGAACTCCAGCTTCTTGTTTTCTACATCTTCTGGGGTGTGATTGGCACAAATACCATCAATAACACCCTCAACAAGGCCTTGAATCAAGGCTTTTTTATCTTCCTCCGTTCTCAACGGCGGAAGTACCTTATAGTTGGAATCAAAATCTCCAACCAAATGGTCTGTACCATATAAATTGAGTGCCGGAACTACCGCCGAAATTCTAACTCCTGCAGCTTTGGCATTTCTGATGATCTCCACCGATTCTTTGGAACTCACTCCCAAAATTACCACGGGTACATCCAACCATTTAGCTATTTCAATGCTCGCTAAAACTTCTACTGTTTCACTTGCCGTAGGAATTCCTTTCAAACCTAAATTTACGCTAATTTCACCTTCGTGAACCTCTGCATTGGTTACCAATTTAGGGTTGTAAGCCATGTGCAAATATGGAATACTCAGTGATTGGCAGTATTGCATCAATCGGCTTCTCAAACTCAATGTAGCACCACCAACCATGCCATCGGTTACCCCAATGCTTCCGGCTTGAGACAGTTCAAAAACTTCGGCCATCTCTTTGCCTTCTCCATGTTCTGATGCCAATCCCAAAGGGTACAATTTGACTGCTTGACTTTGCGATTTTTGCAACAAAGACTCAATTGATGCTGATTTCTCCGGAAGAGGATCTGATCCGCACAATGCCGCCACCTCTGTAAATCCACCCGCCGAAGCAGCTTGACAGAACGTTTCTACAGACTCCTTCCAGGGCTCACCTGGATCTGGCAAAAACGAGTAGGCATCAAACCATCCCAAGGAAACAGAAAGATCACCACCACCGATGATTCTTGTTCCTTCAGATGCACTGATTGGGGACGTTGAAATCTGAGCAATCACTCCATTTTCAACCAAAATATTCACTCTCTGACCGTTCAAAGGGTGATTAAAATCGTGCAAGAGAGCACTTTGAATGAGCACCGAGGAATTCATGCTTGTTTCTGCGAATTTACAATTTTTGTTCGGAACATATTATACAGCATAAAAGACTCAACCAAGATTAAAGCCAATGCCGAATATAAGAGCCATTGGGTCCAGCTAAAAAGTTCTTCTTTAGATTGATTTTTAAACAAATCCAATTCTGATTGAATCATTCTCACACCTTGATCACTCCAATAGTTCAAATTTACAGCAGCACCCCCATTCGAGTTGTTCTTAAACTCTTGATTCTGCAAATTCACTGCAAAATCCTGTTCAACTCCGGCTCCTGTCAATTTATAAAACCCAGAACGTTGAATCTCATCGCCCATTTGAATCCCCAAACCATGTTCTCCATTTTGAATGTTTGCCACCCATGCATTTGAGGTATCCCCTGCAGCCGATACGTTCAAAGTCTTATCGATGGATACATTTAATTTTGAATCTAAATCGAAAATTCCATTTTCGGACACATACAGCTGTCCCCCGCTGGGTGAACTTCCATAAATCAACTGCGAAAACAGCGGTAAAAACCACACTGAGTTTCGCACCTTTGCCAAACCTTCATTCCATGAAGCCGCCCAAATAAAATCCATCCTATCTGATTGGTCATTCTTAAAAAGTACAGATTCCTTCGTTTCAGTTTGAATCAATGCATCAAAATCCTTAGAAAGCGCTTTGCTCCATTGATCATTTACTAGAATTTCAGGAAGAGGAGTCTTATCATCCAATTGCGTTTTTAAAAATCCTTCAAAAAGGGGTGTTTCCAAAAAACCTAGTTCAAGCCTTGAGTAATTTTGCGGGGCATTTTTAGGGATATTTCCACCCCTCAGAAAGACCATTCTGCTTGAATTGCCTTGATATTTTTTCACATCATTGATGCCTAGCTGCACAATGATCCAATCTGATTCCTGTTCATTTTTCACCCATTCAAATCGTTCCGGTTGAACAGAAATCACCTGTTCAAAATCCTTAAACCCTTCAAATTGTGGGTCAACATAAATTCTTTGTCGTCTATTGGGAGAAAAAACTCCATACAATTGATTATCTGCCAAAAACTGGTCCCCGTTCAAAGAAACCCTGAATGAATCTAATTTCAATCCATTCAAATTGAATTCAACTTCTTTGATTGCACCAGCTGATTCAGATTGAAAGTCATTTTCACTGAATTGAATGCTTTTTTGCCCTTTAATTACACCATTTGCCCATAAACTCACGTTTGTTAGCACCTGAATTGCTTGCGGGCTATTCAAAGAAACCTGAGCCTTTAAACCTGTTCTATCCTTATTTAAGTAAACTGAATCTAAAGAAAGATTAAACTCCTCCTCTTCTAGATTCTGCCTACCCACTTCCAAAAAGCTACATGAACTTAGCAGTTCACTGGAAACCTGAGCTTGTAAAAAATCAGCTTGAAAATCACTCACCACCAATATTTGTGGTGAAAAACCATCCTCTTTTGCCCTAGAATACCACGCTTGAGCCTTTCCCAACAATTCTTTAATAGTTCTAGGTCTTGCATTCTCTTCAATTCCACCCAGTAACTCCCTAAGTTGATTAGCATCTATCCACCCTTCCGAACCTATGCCCGTTACCAAGGCAAAACTCTCCTGATTGTGCCCTGATTTTAACCATTCTTGCAAAACATTTTGGGCTTGTTGATTCGCACTTTCACCTGTTTTATTGGTCAAAAACATACTGGGTGACTGATCATAAATGACAATCCACCGAGTACTTTGAGTTTTTGAATTTTGGGGGATATAGGGCTGCGCAAAGGCCAGCACCAGTATCGAGATGAACAACGACCTTAAAGTCAACAACAACCAAAAGCGAATATTGCGTTGTTTTTGACTTACTTGTAACGCATTAAACAATCGAGAAACCCCGGGAAAGAGAATTTTCTTTCTCTTTCTAAACTGCAAAAGATGAACCGCAATTGGGATCAGCAGCAGTAAAAATCCCCAGAGAAATTCAGGATGTTTAAATGCCATTTACATTAGAACAATCCATTGATTGTACTTTCCACTTGGTTGATGATTTTGGCCAAATCTTCGGGATTGTCTTGGAAATTCATGTCATCGACATTGAAAATCAACAAAGGGCCCAATTTGTAATCAGAAATCCAAGCTTCGTATCTCTCATTGAGTCGTTTCAAATAATCCAAACGAATGGCATCTTCGTAATCACGGCCTCTCATTTGAATTTGATCTACCAATTTAGGAATTCCAGCTCTGAGGTAAATCAATAAATCAGGGGCTTGAATTTGCTCTTTGATATTCTCATACAAACGGCTGTAATTTTCAAAATCGCGGGTACTCATCAACCCCATCGAATGCAGATTCGGGGCAAAAATATTGGCATCTTCGTAGATGGTTCTATCTTGAATTACGGTTTTCTTGCCGTTCCTAATTTCTTGAATTCTCTGCCAGCGGGTATTTAAGAAATACACCTGAAGATTAAAACTCCAGCGCTGCATATCTTCGTAAAAATCAGATATATAAGGATTGTCATCCATATCTTCAAGATGAACTTCCCAATCGTAATGTTTGGCTAAAAGATTTGTAAGGGTTGTCTTCCCTGCTCCGATATTTCCTGCAATAGCAATATGTCTTGCCATAGTGCAATATTAAACCATGAAAACGAGGGTTTTGGCATTTTAAGGCAATAAAAGTTTTACACAAAATCACGGTTACACTATACAAATCCGACATTTGCAACTTCTTTCCATAAAATGGCAAACAAACAAACCACCAATCACTGGCATCTGTTCATTAGACTCTTAAAAATCGCCGATTTCCAACGCTCAGCCATTCTATTTGCAGCATTTCTTACTGTGGTTCAAAGCTTATTAACCGCATTACAACCCAACTTATACCAATACATCATAGATCACGTGATCATGGCTCGGCACTTCAATCAACTAGAGCTATGGGCATTGATACTCTTGATTTGGCTTATAGCACAAACAATTATTGCATTTTACAATTCTTACCTGTCTGAAAAAATTGCCCAGTCCATCATATTAAAATTGAGGCAATACATTTATGATCACTTGACCCACTTGAAGCTATCCTTTTTTGACAAAACTCCCGTTGGTACCGCAGTCACTCGCTCCATCACCGATGTTCAAACCATTACCGATTTGTTTTCGTCAGGAATCATCACCATTTTGGGAGATTTGGTACAAATTGTAGCTATTCTCTTCTGCATGTTTTTAATCAATTGGAAGTTGACTCTGCTCACACTAACCGTTATTCCCCTTTTGATTTGGGCAGGCAACTACTTCCGGAAGGGAACGCGTGACACCTTCCAAGAGGTCAGAAATCAGGTGGCCGCATTGAATGCCTTCCTTCAAGAACGAATCACAGGCATGGGAGTCATTCAATTGTTCAATCAGCAAAAATCAGAGTATTCCAAATTCAAAAACATCAACAGGAAACATAGAGATGCTAACTTCAAGAGTATATTCTATTATTCTGTCTTTTTTCCTATGGTGGAAGTCTTGGTAGCCCTATCTTTTGCCATCATCATCTCCTACGGAAGCATTCAAATCTTCGAAAAAAATCTGCACTTGGGCGAGGTAACCGCATTCATCATGTTCATTAATTTGTTTTTTAGACCTGTCAGAGCTATTGCAGATAGATTCAACAACATTCAAATGGGCATTGTAGCAGCAGAGCGCATTTTCAATCTGCTCGATGCTACGGAAAACCAAGAACATAACGGTGAAATAATCCCCCAAAAACTCAACGGTAAAATTGAATTTAAAAACGTTTGGTTCAGATACAATCAGTCAGAAAATCATTGGATCCTGAAAGATGTTTCTTTTCTTTTAGAACCGGGAAAATCTTTGGCAATCATTGGCTCAACGGGTTCTGGAAAGACTTCAATAGCCAATTTAATCACCTACAATTACCAACACGAAAAAGGACAAATTTTAATTGATGATCAAGAAGTTCAAAATTATCACCTTCCCTCTTTAAGAAAGAGAATAGCGTTTGTACTACAAGATGTTTTCTTGTTCAGCGGCTCCATTGAATCAAACTTAAGTTTGAAACAGGAAAATCTTCATCAACAAAAATTCCAATCCATCGCCGAAGAAATTGGCGCCTGGGAATTCATCAAAAACCTGCCCGGAGCCCTTGATTTCAATGTCATGGAAAGGGGACTATCACTTTCCCAAGGGCAACGACAATTGATTTCATTTCTCAGAGCTTTGGCTGTAGATCCAGACATCATCATTTTAGATGAGGCTACGAGTTCCATTGATTCACAATCAGAATCGTTGATTCAAAAAGCCATTGAACTATTATTGAAAAACCGAACGGCTGTGGTCATCGCACACCGATTGAGTACCATTAAACATTGCAACCAAATCATGGTTGTTGAATCGGGCAACATTGTTGAAAAAGGCACTCCGTCAGAATTACTGGCTCAAGACGGTCATTACAAACAACTATACGAAACCCAAATTTCTCACAAATAGCATCCCATTTTTATTTAAAAAAGAAAAGGCCACCCTATTGAGGTGGCCTTTTTATTTGGGTTAAGAAAGAATATTAATCTTCGTCTTCAAAAGCCATTTTAGAGGCCATCAAACGATCGTATTCTTCACGAGATCCAGTTACAACGTTTTGTATAGCTCTCATACCTGTTCCAGCAGGAATCAAATGTCCAACGATTACGTTTTCTTTTAGACCTTTCAATTCATCTACTTTACCAGATATTGCTGCTTCGTTCAACACCTTGGTGGTTTCCTGGAACGATGCCGCACTCATAAAGCTTTGAGTACCCAAAGATGCTTTGGTAATACCTTGCAATATAGGAGTAGCAGTAGCAGGAACCGCATCACGGAATTCAACCAAACGCTTATCTTGACGACGCAATGCACTGTTTTCTTGACGTAGTTCTTTCAAACTTACAATCTGTCCAGCATGCATAACATCACTTTCACCAGCATCTGTTACAAATTTCTTATCGTAAATCCAGTCATTTTCTTTTTGCAAAGTCCATTTATCAACGGCTTCTGCTTCCAAGAAACGTGTATCACCTGGATCAACAATTTCCATTTTCTGCATCATCTGACGAACGATAACCTCAATATGTTTATCATTGATTTTTACACCCTGAAGGTTATAAACCTCTTGGATACCATTCAATACGTAACGTTGCACGGCTGCTGGTCCTTCTACACGAAGAATATCTTGAGGAGTGATTGCTCCATCAGACAATGGTTGACCTGCACGTACATAGTCACCATCGTGAACCAAGATATGCTTAGACAAAGAAACTTGGAAATGTTTAACTTCACCATCTTTAGAAGTGATGATGATCTCTTGATTACCACGCTTTGAAACACCATAAGTAACAACACCATCGGTTTCAGCAACTACTGCTGGGTTGGATGGGTTACGAGCTTCAAACAACTCAGTTACACGAGGAAGACCACCTGTAATATCTCGAGTACGAGTAGCAGAACGTGGCATTTTTGCCAAAATATCTCCCGCTTTAACGGTTTGACCATTCTTTGCAACCAAGATAGATTTAACAGGCAAGTTGAAGGTTTTGATGTTGCCTTCACCATCTTCTACACGGAATACTGGAACCTTAGTTTTATCTTTAGATTCAGTAATAACCATTTCAGATAGACCGGTTTGCTCATCACCTTCTTCACGCATGTTAATACCTTCTATGATATTATCAAACTCTACCTTACCAGTAATGTCAGATATAATCAAGGTATTAAATGGATCCCAAGTACACAATAAATCAGATTTCTTCACCTTTTGACCTTCTTTAACCATCAACTCAGCACCATAAGGAATGTTGTAAGTAGTGATTACAGTTTTCAATTTTGGATCCAAGATTCTGATCTCACCTGAACGACCCAATACCACAACCGCAGTTTTGTTTTCACCTGTGTTGTTGTCAATGGTTTCTTTTTCAACGGTACGCATACCGTCAAAACTTACTACCCCTTCGTATTTGGTATCCATGGTGTTTTCAGCCGCAATGTTTAACGCGGCACCACCCGTGTGGAACGTTCTCAATGTCAACTGAGTACCAGGCTCACCGATTGACTGTGCTGCAATAACACCCACAGCTTCACCGCGTTGAACCATTCTTCCAGTTGCCAAGTTACGACCGTAACAACGTGAACAAACACCACCCAAAGTTTCGCAAGTCAATACTGAACGAATTTCAACTTCTTCAATACCCGCTGCTTCAATAGATGTTGCTCCTTCTTCGTTGATTTCATGTCCGGCAGCAATCAATTTCTCGCCAGTTTCTGGATGATAAACATCATCTAACGCTGTTCTACCCAAGATACGATCATACAAGGATTCTGTAATCTCGTCATTGGTTAAAATAGCCGTCATATTGATACCTCTTAAGGTACCACAGTCAGCTTCAACAATTACTACGTCTTGAGCTACGTCATGCAAACGACGAGTCAAGTAACCTGCGTCAGCCGTTTTCAAAGCCGTATCCGCAAGACCTTTACGAGCACCGTGCGTTGATACAAAATATTCCAATACGTTCAAACCTTCTTTAAAGTTTGAAATAATTGGGTTCTCAATGGTATCTCCTGATCCGCTGTTGCTGTTCTTCTGAGGCTTAGCCATCAATCCACGCATACCGCCCAACTGACGAATTTGCTCTTTAGAACCACGCGCTCCAGAATCCAACATCATATAAATTGGGTTGAATCCTTGATCGTCGTTTTGCAATTCGTTGATCAATACCTTAGCCAACTGGTTGTTCACACGTGTCCACAAGTCAATTACTTGGTTGTAACGCTCGTTGTTGGTGATGAATCCCATATCGGCATTTGATTGAATCTCGCGAACTTCATCCATTGCTTTGGTTACCAATTCCTCTTTTTCAGTAGGAATTTTAACGTTGCTCAAGTTAAAGCTCAATCCACCGCGGAATGCATAGTGGAAACCAAGATTCTTGATATCATCTAGGAAGTCAGCTGCTGCTGCTACACCAGAAATACGAATAACTTCAGCAATGATGTCGCGCAAGTTCTTTTTCTTCAACAATTCGTTGATGAATCCCACTTGCTCAGGCACAACCTGATTAAACAATATACGTCCAACAGAAGTATCAATCAACTTCCATTTTAACTCACCATTTTCACGAACCTTTACTCTACACTTGATTAAAGCATGCAATTCAGCTTTACCCTCATTATAGGCAATGATCACCTCTTCGGCACCGTAGAAAGTCAAACCTTCACCCACAACTGGATGCTCAGGAGTACTCTTACGCTGCTTAGTGATGTAATACAGACCCAAGATCATGTCCTGAGAAGGTACTGTGATTGGAGAACCGTTGGCAGGGTTCAAAATATTGTGACTCGCCAACATTAACAATTGAGCTTCAGCAATCGCAGCATTACCCAATGGTACGTGCACCGCCATTTGGTCACCGTCAAAGTCGGCGTTGAAACCCGCACAAACTAAGGGGTGTAACTGAATAGCTTTACCTTCTACCAACTTTGGTTGGAAAGACTGAATACCCAATCTGTGAAGCGTAGGAGCACGGTTAAGAAGTACAGGGTGTCCTTTCAAGATATTTTCTAAAATATCCCAAATTACTGGATCCTTCTTCTCAACTATTTTCTTTGCTGTTTTTACTGTTTTAACAATACCGCGCTCAATCAACTTACGAATGATGAACGGTTTAAACAATTCCGCAGCCATGTTTTTGGGTAATCCACACTCATTCAATTTCAAAGTAGGACCTACCACAATTACCGAACGACCAGAATAGTCAACACGCTTACCCAATAAGTTCTGACGGAAACGACCTTGCTTACCTTTAAGCATATCGCTCAAAGATTTCAACGGACGGTTACCCTCACTCTTAACGGCACTTGCACGACGGGTATTATCCAACAAGGAATCTACCGCCTCTTGCAACATACGTTTTTCGTTTCTCAAGATTACGTCTGGAGCTTTGATTTCCACCAAACGCTTCAAACGGTTGTTACGAATAATTACACGACGGTAAAGATCGTTCAAATCTGAAGTAGCGAAACGTCCACCTTCCAAAGGAACCAAAGGACGCAATTCTGGTGGAATTACAGGCAACATGCGCATGATCATCCACTCAGGGCGATTTTCACCTGTTTTCTGTGCACTTCGGAAGCTTTCAATTACTTTCAAACGTTTCAACGCTTCTTGCTTACGCTGCTGAGAAGTTTCAGTAGCCGCTTGAATACGAAGATCGTAACTTAAAGTATCAAGATTCACGCGTTTAAGCAAATCTTCCAAAGCTTCAGCACCCATCTTAGCGATGAATTTATTTGGATCAGAATCTTCCAACATTTGATTCTCTTTTGGTAAAGAGTCTAAAATGTCTAAATATTCTTCCTCTGATAATAAATCAAGGTTATTTACATTGGTAGAAATACCTGGCTGAATTACTACGTAACGTTCGTAGTAAACCACCATGTCTAACTTCTTGGTTGGAATACCCAACAAGTAACCAATTTTGTTTGGCAATGAACGGAAGTACCAAATATGCGCTACAGGTACCACCAAATTGATGTGACCCATACGCTCACGACGTACTTTCTTTTCAGTTACCTCAACACCACAACGGTCACAAACAATTCCTTTATAACGAATACGCTTGTACTTACCGCAATGGCACTCATAATCCTTGATAGGTCCAAAAATACGCTCGCAGAAGAGACCTCCCATTTCTGGCTTGTAACTTCTGTAGTTGATGGTTTCAGGTTTTACTACTTCACCAAAACTACGGCGTAATATGATTTCAGGGGAGGAAAGTGAAATTCTCACTTTACTAAAGTTGCTCCCGATTTTTTGATTTTTTTTCTGAAGTTGCATTTTCTTTCTTTATGCAGGATTATTCCAAAAATGATAATTCTAGACCCAAACCACGAAGTTCATGGATCAATACATTGAATGACTCAGGAGTACCAACTTGTGTGATGTTATCACCTTTCACTATGGCCTCATAAGCTTTAGCTCTACCCATGATATCGTCAGACTTGATCGTCAAGATTTCACGAAGGATATTCGAAGCACCAAATGCCTCCAATGCCCATACCTCCATCTCACCGAAACGCTGTCCTCCGAACTGAGCCTTACCACCCAATGGCTGTTGAGTAATCAACGAGTAAGGACCAATTGAACGGGCGTGCATCTTATCATCAACCATGTGTCCAAGTTTCAACATGTAACTCACACCTACTGTAGTAGGTTGGTCAAACTTCTCACCGGTCAAGCCGTTATTCAAATACACCAAACCGTTATCAGGAATACCTGCTTTACGAGTATAATCTTGAATATCTTGAAGTGAAGCGCCATCAAAAATTGGAGTCGCAAATTTTACGCCCAACTCTTTTCCAGCCCAACCCAATACGGTTTCGTAGATCTGACCCAAGTTCATACGTGAAGGTACACCCAATGGGTTCAACACGATGTCCATTGGAGTTCCGTCATCCAAGAATGGCATATCTTCCTCACGAACAATACGAGCAACAATACCCTTGTTTCCGTGACGACCCGCCATCTTATCTCCCACCTTCAACTTACGTTTATTTGCAACATAAACCTTCGCTAATTTCAAGATACCTGTAGGCAACTCGTCACCAACGCTGATAGAATATTGCTCGCGCTTGAAGTTGGTTACTTTCTCGTTGTAAACATTGATATAGTTTTTCAATAAACGCACAATCAGATCATTTTTATCGTCATCTGATAACCAATTCATGTAGTTCACATTGGTATAATCAATGGCCAATAAATTCTTCTGAGTGAATTTAGTTCCCTTAGGAATCAACTCTTCGCTGTACATATTGAATACGCCTTGGCTAGTTTTACCGTTCACAATAGCGAACAACTTCTTAACCAATTCATCCTTCAGATTATTCAAATCCTTCCTATGGTCATCTTCCATCTTTTGAAGTTTTGATTTGTCTGAAGTACGGGTATTCTTGTCTTTCTTAGATTTACTGAATAATTTCTTTTCAATAACAACCCCTTGTGCACCTGGAGGCGCTTTCAAAGAAGCATCTTTCACATCTCCTGCCTTATCTCCGAAGATTGCTCTTAACAATTTTTCTTCAGGAGAAGGCTCAGTCTCACCCTTTGGAGTGATTTTACCGATCAAGATATCACCTTCTTTAACTTCTGCACCCACACGAATCAAACCAAAATCATCTAAGTTCTTGGTCATTTCTTCACTAACATTCGGAATATCGTTGGTCAATTCTTCCTCACCACGTTTGGTGTCACGAACTTCCAATTCATATTCAGTGATGTAAATTGTGGTATACATATCTTCCTTCACTACACGCTCAGAAATAACAATCGCGTCCTCAAAGTTGTAACCTTGCCAAGGCATATAAGCTACTTGCAAGTTACGACCCAAAGCCAATTCACCCCCTTGGGTTGCATATCCTTCAGATAGTACCTGTCCTTTGGTAACACGATCTCCCAATTTCACGCTTGGACGAAGATTGATACAAGAGTTTTGGTTGGTTCTGCGGAACTTGATTAAGGGATACGTTTTGGTATCGCCAGTAAAGCTTACCAAATTATCGTTGTCATCGTAATCATATTTAACAGTGATTTCGCGCGCATCAACCGACACAATAACACCGTTCCCTTCAGAATTCACCATTGAACGACTATCTCTAGCCACTTTCTCCTCCAAACCAGTACCTACAATAGGCGCTTCAGGCACCAACAATGGCACTGCCTGACGCTGCATGTTAGATCCCATCAATGCACGGTTAGCATCATCGTGTTCCAAGAAAGGAATCAACGATGCAGCAATAGATACAATCTGGTTGGGAGCAACGTCCATATAATCTAACTGCTCAGGGTTAACCAACGGAAAGTCACCCTCTTTGCGGCTCTTTACCAGTTCAGTTTTAAAGTTTCCTTTATCATCCAAAACAGCATTTGCCTGTGCAATAGTTTTCCCGTCTTCTTCTTCAGCACTTAGATAAATTATATCTCCAGTAATTTTACCTTTTTCTACTTGTCTGTATGGAGTTTCCAAGAATCCCATTCCGTTGATTTTCGCGTGTACACACAACGATGAAATCAAACCAATGTTTGGTCCTTCAGGAGTCTCAATGGTACATAAACGTCCGTAGTGCGTATAGTGTACGTCACGAACCTCAAAACCTGCTCTTTCTCTGCTCAAACCACCTGGACCAAGTGCACTCAAACGACGTTTGTGTGTGATCTCCGCCAAAGGATTGATTTGATCTAAGAATTGAGAAAGCTGATTGGTTCCAAAGAATGAATTGATAACCGAAGACAATGTACGAGCATTCACCAAATCTTGAGGCGTGAAAACTTCATTGTCACGAATATTCATTTTCTCACGGATAGTTCTCGCCATACGCGCTAATCCTACACCAAACTGAGCATACAACTGCTCACCTACTGTACGAACACGACGATTAGACAAGTGATCAATATCATCTAGTACTTCGTCACCGTTGTACAAGAAAATCAAATATTTGATGATTGAAATAATGTCATCTTTCGTTAAAACTCGAACATCCATAGAATGATCTAATTTTAACTTTTTGTTAATTCTGTAACGACCTACTTCACCCAAATCATAACGCTTATCTGAGAAGAATAAACGCTCAATGATTCCACGGGCGGTCTCCTCGTCTGGGGGATCTGCATTCCTCAACTGACGATAAATTACCTCTAGGGCCTCTTTACCGTTGTTTGATGTATCTTTTTGAAGAGTATTGTAAATAACTGAGTAATCAGTATCACCATCACCTTGAGTACTTAAAATAATGGACTTTACACCTGCTTCAATTATGGTATCAATATGGTCTTCTTGGATTTCTGTATCGCGTTCCAAAATCACTTCGTTACGCTCAATAGAAACAACCTCACCGGTATCTTCATCTACGAAGTCTTCTATCCATGTTTTCAAAACACGAGCGGCCAATTTACGACCAACCACGCGCTTCAAACCGGCCTTAGAAACTTTAACTTCTTCGCTCAAACCGAAGATATCTAAAATATCTTTGTCGCTTTCAAAACCAATCGCTCTCAAGAGCGTGGTTACAGGAAACTTTTTCTTACGATCAATGTACGCATACATAACGGCGTTAACGTCAGTTGCAAATTCAATCCATGAACCTTTAAAAGGAATAACACGGGCTGAATACAACTTGGTTCCGTTTGAGTGCGTGCTTTGTCCAAAAAATACTCCTGGAGAACGATGCAACTGACTCACAATAACACGTTCAGCACCATTAACAATAAAAGTACCGTTGGGAGTCATGTACGGCAAAGTTCCAAGATAAACATCTTGAACAATGGTTTCAAAATCTTCGTGTTCAGCATCGTTACAGCTTAATTTTAATTTAGCTTTCAATGGAACAGCGTAAGTCAATCCACGCTCAATACACTCTTCAAGAGTGTAACGCGGTGGATCTACGAAGTAGTCTAAAAACTCCAATGTGAAAATACTCCTAGTATCGCTAATAGGAAAATTCTCACGGAATACTTTGAACAATCCTTCACCTTCTCTATTATCTGAGGGGGTATCCAATTGGAAGAATTCTTGGAAGGACTTCAACTGAACGTCCAAGAAATCGGGGTATTCTATGGCGTGTTGTACCTTGCCAAAAGAAATACGTTTATTTGATGTAGTACTCAATGTTTTGTTTTTTTAATGTTTTACAATGGGAGTTATACTGTAAATAACGCCCAAAAGCCCCTTGGGTTTACCAGGGGCTTTGGAGGTTCTAGTTGGTGATATTACTTAACTTCAACTTCGGCACCGGCTTCCTTCAATTTAGCTGCGATATCTTCTGCTTCAGCTTTAGATATTTTCTCTTTCACAGCTTTAGGAGCACCGTCTACCAATTCTTTGGCTTCTTTCAATCCAAGACCAGTCAAGTCTTTTACAACTTTAACTACTTGCAATTTACCAGCACCAGCGTTCTTCAAAATAACATCAAATTCAGTTTGCTCAGCAGCAGCACCAGAGTCACCTCCAGCAGCAGGAGCAGCAACTGCTACAGCAGCAGCAGCAGGCTCAATACCGTGCTCGTCTTTCAAAATTTGAGCTAGCTCGTTAACTTCCTTTACAGTAAGATTTACCAACTGATTCGCGAATTCTTTTAAATCTACCATTGTTTTACTTTTTAAGTGTTATTGTTTTTTTTAATTTCTTTCTTGTAATGTTTTTACCAAGCCAGCAATCTTATGTCCAGCATTAGACTGCAACGCACTGATAACGTTCTTCGCAGGAGACTGCAACAGAGATATAATATCTCCGATAAGATCTTCCTTGCTCTTAAGGTTCACTAAGTTGATCAATTGATCATCTCCAATGTACACGCTTTGGTCAATCCAAGCACCCTTCAATTTAGGCACTTCAAACTTCTCACGGAACTTCTTCATAGTAGTTGCAGGTGCTTTTACATTCTCACCTGTCAATACACATGTAGTACCTGATAAAACCGTTGACAAATCGCCAAAGTCTTTATCTGATTGCTCCATAGCAATTCTCACCAAAGTATTCTTTACTACACGCATGGCTACGCCGTTTTCAAAAAACATGCGACGCAATGCGTTTGTATTTTTAGCTGACAATCCACTTGGATCTGCCAAGTAAACGAAAGCGTTACTGTTAAATGTTTCAACCAGTTCCGCTACGATTTGTTCTTTTTCTGACTTTCTCATGGCTTATTAGATTCCTGGGATTGATTTAACTTCTACGGCAACTCCTGGGCTCATGGTGCTGCTTACAAAAATACTCTTGAAGTAAGTTCCTTTAGCTGCTGAAGGCTTCAAACGGTGCAATACTTGTACCAATTCTAAAGCATTCTCGCTCAATTTCTGAGCGTCGAAGGAAACCTTACCTACTGAAGCGTGAATGATACCGGTTTTGTCAACCTTGAAATCAATCTTACCAGCTTTTACCTCTATAACCGCTTTTCCCACTTCTGTAGTAACAGTACCACTCTTAGGATTAGGCATTAAGTTACGAGGACCAAGGATTTTACCTAAACGACCCAATTTAGCCATTACTGAAGGCATAGCAACAATGATATCAATGTCGGTCCATCCTGCAGCAATTTTCTCAATATAGTCATCCAAACCAACGTGGTCTGCTCCAGCGTCTTTTGCTTCTTGTTCTTTATCTGGAGTTACTAACGCCAAAACGCGAACGGTCTTTCCCAATCCGTGAGGCAAAGATGCCACACCACGAACCATTTGATTCGCTTGACGAGGATCAACACCCAAACGTACGTCAATATCAAAAGAAGAATCAAACTTAGTGTTGCTGATCTTTTTTACAATTTCAGCAGCTTCCAACAATGAATATTCTTTGGTATTGTCATAAAGAGCCAATGCCTCTTTTCTCTTTTTTGTTAATTTCATAATCGATTAAAATTAAAAAGGTGCGTCTCCTGTGATTGTAATACCCATACTGCGTGCAGTACCGGCAACCATTCTCATTGCAGACTCAATTGTGAAACAATTCAAATCAGGCATTTTGTCTTGAGCAATTGTACGAACTTGGTCCCATGAAACAGAACCTACCTTCTTACGATTTGGCTCAGCAGAACCTTTCTTGATTTTAGATACCTCTACCAATTGTACAGCTACAGGAGGAGTCTTGATGATGAACTCAAAAGACTTATCTGTGTACACTGTAAGAACCACCGGCAGGACTTTACCCATTTGATCTTGGGTACGTGCGTTGAACTGTTTGCAAAAGTCCATGATGTTTACCCCTTTGGCTCCTAATGCAGGACCAATTGGAGGTGCCGGATTTGCAGATCCGCCTTTTACCTGGAGTTTTACAAAAGTTTGAATTTCTTTTGCCATTTTTCTGTTACTTACTTTTACGAATTACAATTTTTGAACCTGATTATAGTTTAACTCAAGTGGTGTTCTTCTACCAAAAATCTTCACCATCACCTTGAGTTTGCGCTTTTCTTCTTGAACTTCTTCAACAACCCCATCAAAATCATTGAAAGGACCGTCAATTACTTTTACGGCTTCGCCGACTAAGTAGTGATCTTCAGATACAATTTCGCCTTCGGTTAATTCGTCGGCAGTACCTAAGATACGACTTAGTTCATTGGGTCTTAATGGAACCGGTGAATCTTTAGAACCGAGAAATCCAACAACGCCAGAAACACTCTTTATTAAAGGCATCACTTCCGGATCTGAAAAATCAGCACGAATCAAAATATAACCAGGAAACGCATTGCGTTCTTTGATTACCTTTTTTCCGTCTTTAACCTGATAAACTTTTTCAGTAGGAATGAGAATTTCTGGAACAAAAGAAAGTTTGTTGTCGCGCTCAAGCTCAACTTCAACGTTGTGCTTCACCTTCTTTTCTTGTCCGGTTACAGCACGTACAACATACCACTTATGTTTTTCTTCAGAAACTGACATCATTTATTTAAAGAGTTTATAAAACTGGGTGGTTGAAAAACCCAATCCACTATCCAACGCCCAAATTACCAAAGAAAACAAGATAGATGCCACAATGACAATCCATGTGCTTTCCCTTAACTCTGTCCAGGTAGGCCAAGACACCTTGTTTTGAAGTTCGTCTTTAACCTCGCGGACGTAATTTGAAAATTTTCCAGCCATAATTGGTTTCTTTTAGCACGGGCACAAGGATTCGAACCCTGATCAAAGGTTTTGGAGACCTCTATTCTACCATTGAACTATGCCCGTATAAAAAGGAGCCTTAAAGGCTCCTTTTTGTTATAGCCTGCGTTGAACGCTGCTATTATTCGATAATTTCAGTTACCTGTCCAGCACCTACTGTTCTACCACCCTCACGGATAGCGAAACGAAGTCCTTTTTCCATTGCAATTGGGTTGATTAACTCAACTGTAATAGAAACGTTATCACCAGGCATTACCATTTCAGTACCTTCAGCTAGGGTGATTTCACCTGTTACGTCAGTTGTACGGAAATAAAATTGAGGACGGTACTTTTGGAAGAATGGAGTATGACGTCCACCTTCTTCTTTGCTCAATACGTAAACCTCTGCTTTGAACTTCTTGTGAGGAGTTACAGACTTAGGAGCACAAATTACCATACCACGACGGATATCGTTTTTGTCGATACCACGTAATAAGATACCTGCGTTGTCTCCAGCTTCTCCGCGATCCAACAACTTACGGAACATTTCTACTCCTGTACAAGTTGAAGTTAAGTGAGCACCGAAACCAATGATTTCTACACCATCACCTACGTTGATCACACCACGCTCGATACGGCCAGTTGCTACTGTACCACGACCTGTGATTGAGAATACGTCTTCGATTGGCATCAAGAAAGGCTGATCAACCAAACGTGGAGGTACTGGTACCCAATTGTCAACTGCTTCCATCAACTCAAGGATAGTATCTACCCACTTCTGGTCGCCGTTCAATCCACCTAATGCAGATCCGCGAATGATAGGAGTGTTGTCTGAATCAAATTCGTAGAAGTCTAACAACTCACGAATTTCCATTTCAACCAAATCCAACAATTCTTCGTCGTCTACCATGTCTACTTTGTTCATGAAAACAACTAGACGAGGTACACCAACCTGACGCGCCAACAAGATATGTTCGCGTGTTTGTGGCATTGGACCGTCAGTTGAAGCAACTACCAAAATAGCGCCATCCATCTGAGCAGCACCAGTAACCATGTTCTTTACGTAGTCAGCGTGACCTGGACAGTCAACGTGTGCGTAGTGACGGTTCTTAGTTTGATACTCAACGTGAGCGGTGTTAATCGTGATACCACGCTCTTTTTCTTCAGGAGCTGAGTCGATTGACTCGAATGAACGAGCTTCTGAGAAACCTGCGTTGGCTAATACAGAAGTGATAGCCGCAGTCAAGGTAGTTTTTCCGTGGTCAACGTGACCAATGGTACCAATGTTCAAGTGCGGCTTGGAACGGTCAAATGTTTCTTTTGCCATAGTATTCTATTAGTTAATAATGTGTTTGAGCCAATGAGGGGAATTGAACCCCTGACCTTTTCCTTACCAAGGAAACGCTCTACCCCTGAGCTACATCGGCTTTTGTCAGATTTCTCCAACGAATCGAGCGGGAGACGAGGCTCGAACCCGCGACCTACAGCTTGGAAGGCTGTCGCTCTACCAACTGAGCTACTCCCGCGATTGACATTCTTATGCTTGGTGGGGGCAAGTGGACTCGAACCACTGAACCCGAAGGAGCGGATTTACAGTCCGCCGCAATTGCCGCTATGCGATACCCCCAAATTGAAGTTGCATAAAAATGTCTGGAGCCACCAGTCGGAATCGAACCAACGACCTACTGATTACAAGTCAGTTGCTCTACCAGCTGAGCTATGGTGGCTTATGTGTAAGAACGTTACTTTTTATAGTTACCTCGATTGGATACTCGAAAAAGGACTGCAAAAATAGTTATTATTTTGAACTTTTCAAGACCCTCCCATATTTTTTTTCTAATTATTATTCCTCCCCTATCTGAAACCATAAATCTCAACCTTCCGTTGTATTTTTGTCAAACATTTTACCTCCCATGAATTTTAAAAAACTAAAACCGCTAATCATTATATCCATCTCGGTAATTGCTTTGTTACTCCTGTGGAAAAACCTCAATAACACCTCCTCTTGGCCCTCTGACTTGTTCGCGCTCAAAGAGCCTAGCAAAATTACCCGTTTTAAGTTCACCCCCAACAACGACAAAGTTAAATCCCTTGAATTTGAAAAAATTAACGACGTTTGGTTTATAAAATCCGACAATCAATCTTTTCCAGCTGACTCCCATAACGTTTCCATGCTCTTGAATTGGGCCATGCCAAAGCTGCGAATAAAGATGCCTATCCCCAATGAATCGAAAGAATACATCAATAGACAACTTGCATTGGAAGGCATTAAAGCCTCTTTCTTTGAAGGTGATAAAGAAGTGCATACTATATATGTAGGCGGACCAACCCAAGATCAAATGGCTACTTACATGTTTGCCCCTGATACCGAAAGACCATGTATCGTGGAAATTCCTTCTTTTCAAGGTTACTTGACTCCTTACTTTAATACCGATCCGCAACTGTGGAGAACCATCAAGCTCATCAACGCTAATCCATCCGATATCCTCTCTTTGAAAGTTATTTGGCACGCCGCCGAAAAAGAATCCTTCGAAATCAAACAAGAAAACAATAACCTCAGACTTTTTGACCTCAAAGGCAAAGAAATTGAAGCGAAAAAAGGTTTGCTGACAGGGTATCTGTTGATGTGCAGAGAGTTTACCCGAGAGGCTGGCGGAATTCCAGGCATCAACAAAATACCGCAAAAAAGAGATTCCATCGTTCAATCTATGCCCATTTTAACTTTCATGTATACATTGAGAAATTCTGAAAATCCACAATCTAAACCTTCTCAAATGTCAATTAGCATTTACCCCAATTCTCATTTTGAAGATGTAGGTGTTGATGCCTCTCCCACTGATACCAAAACGTTGCAAACAGCCCTATTTTGGGTGAAATCGTCAGATGATCCAAACCTTTGGCTCACTCAAGATGTTGTAATAAAAAATCGACTGAAGTCCCTGTCTGAATTTAAATCGTTGTCTAAATCCAATAATTAATTTGTGAATTTTCGTCTCGTTGGAGCCGTTATCGGGCTCATTTCATCTGGATTCTTTGGAGCCATCATTGGGTTTCTTGTTGGATCATACATTGATTATGCCGTGCAGGGCAACGATCAAAATCAAACCGGTAATACTAACTATCAACGGAATTTTTCTGGGGGATATCAGTACCAACAAAGTTCCTTTCAATCGCCCTCCGATTTTCAGAACTCGCTACTCATATTAATTGCGGCTATCATGAAGGCCGACGGTAATGCCGCCAAAAGCGAGCTAGATATGGTCAAAAGCATGCTCCTAAGAACGTATGGAGAAGACCAAACTCGTGTAATGCTTCTCAAATTGCGCGATTATCTAAAAGAGACCCACAATCTATATGAAGTATGTCGTAATCTCAGAAGCCGAATGGGTTATTCCGCTAGGCTGGAATTGGTGCATGTACTTTTTAGAATTTCTAGAGCCGATGGTGTAATTTCTAAATCGGAACTCATCATTATTGATAGTGTAGCCAATCAATTGGGCATAAGCACTCCAGATTATTTATCGTTGAAAGCCATGTTTGTGGATTCTTCTGATAGCGATTATAAAATCTTAGATGTTTCTTCTTCAGCCACTGAGGAAGAAGTTAAAAAAGCATACCGCAAGTTGGCCTTAAGATTCCATCCCGACAGATTGCAAGGACTTTCGGATAGCGAGAAAAAGGCAGCCGAGGAAAAATTTCTTCGAGTGCAAAGTGCCTACGAAGGCATCAAAAAGAAAAACGGCTGGAATTGATGAAAAGCCATTTAGCTCTTTTCTTCGTTAGTTTTTTATATGCCATTCTTTTTTCTTGGGCCGGACAAATCATGCCCAATTATTTATCGGCCGAAGCCTTTGTTTGGCTGAGAATCGCTTTCGCCGCTACTCTATTTCATCTAATTGGACGGGCACTCAGCAACGAGAAGATCAATTGGAAGTTGCATTGGAAAGAGTTTGCCATTTGCGGATTCTTTGGTACCAGTGCCAATATGTATCTGTTTTTCAAGGGACTAGAAACCACGTATCCTATCAACGGTGCGGTTTTGATGTTATTCACCCCTTTATTTGTTGCCATCTTTGACCACATAAGAGTAAAAAAATGGCCCAAACCCATATTCATATTGGCCGTTGCAATTGCAGCAGCTGCTTCAGTGGCATTGATGACAGCAAATGGTGTTAAATTTTCTGAGAAAACTCTGCGTGGTGACATTTGGATTGCCATTAACGCCATATTCTATGCTATTTACTTGGTGAGGGTCAAGAAACTGACTGCCCACTATAAACCTATAACTATTAATAGGTATACGTTTACTTTTGGATTGTTATTCATCACTCCTTTTGGTCTGGGTGAATTCATTCAAACCAATTGGACCGCCATTCCTTTAAATATGGTCATGAAAATTGGATATATTTTAGTTTTCACAAGTTTCTTAGTGTACCTCTTAAATGCTTATGCTATTCAACATTCGGGACCAACATTGGCGGGGCTATACATTTATTTGCAACCCATTCTAGCTTCTATCATTGCAGTGGTCTTACAAACAGATACGCTTACCCCAAATAAAGTGCTATACATAGCGCTTGTATTGGTTTCAACTTTTGCCGCATCGCGATTTACACCAAAATTTCAATCGAATTTGGACGGCAAATCATCGAGCAAATAAATAACGCTTTGATTTTTTAATTACCTTTGCAAATTATCATAGACCCATATGCAAAATTCAAAAGCCAACGAAATACTTGAAAAAGCTATTGCCAGCATTGAGAAGAACGGAATTGATGCCACTACTTTAATTCAACCCTTGCAAGAAGCTCGTGAATATGCCTTGAAAGAAAACGATCCATTGGTTACACGCGCTCTTCGTTTGGCATGGCAGCATTTGGAAGCCAATGAAACTTTTGATGCTCCTTTGGCTGAAGACATGGAAACTGCTGAAGATAATTTAGTTTATTTCTTGAGCTTGTGCGTAAAATCTCAACACGAGTTGAACCGCACTGAGCTTCGTGAAATGACCAATCAACTTCAAGAATTAGCTTAAGTATTTTGAAATGGCATAAAGCCATATCGCTGCTTTTATTGTCGGTTTTCCTTTTGGGAAACGAGAATCTGTTCCATATACATTCCGAGGCAGATCATCATACCCATGAACACGCAATTGATCACCATTGCGAAGATTTTCCAGAGAATCACCAACACCTAGAAGAGAACTGTACCATTTGTGATTACAGCTTATCTCATGTTGTTGAATTAAATCAACCTGCACAGTTTGAATTCGAAGTATACGGAGTAAGCATTTCAGATGCATTACAGCATTCTTACTCCTTCGATTTCTACAAAATAACACAAAACAAATCTCCGCCCGTTTTATCTGAACTTCCGTTTTCCTAATCTAAAACCATTCAGATAAAATGTACCGTGAAAAACATCCGTAAAATAGCGGTTGTTCAGTTGATTTGTATTCTTCTAACAACCCCATTATTCGCTCAATCAAACGCAGATTCTTGCCATCCGTGTGATGAAATACATCGCATGGACTCCACGCATATTGTAATTTGGCACAGCGGTGTTCAAGCTTCACATCTTCATGCCGAAGATATTAAGGGAGTTTCTTTCGCACCCGTTTCAAACTTATTATCGGCTATTCCTCAACTTAACTTAATTTCTACCGGGAACAGCATACAGAAACCCATGTTTCAAGGACTTTCTGGCCTCAGACTTCCCTTGATTCAAAATGAACTAAGAATGGTTGGACAAACCTGGGGCAACGACCACGGTCCCGAATTAGCAAGAGCCGGTGTGGAATCTGTGAATGTACTAAAAGCCCAAGATGCTTTGTGGGTGACCGGTGAATCGTGGGGTAACGCTGTTCAAGTTGAATACCAACCCACTTACCATTCACATGCCGGCAATGTGCAATCTGGATTGGGCTATTCAAGCAATGGCAACGCCCTTCTAGCAAACTTCAAACTCAACCAAGGAACACACCATGCTGGTATGGGCTGGTATCTTCAAGGACAAGGTTTCGTCAGTCAAGACTATTCGGTACCGCTGAGTAACGAAGCACAAACAGGAAGCATAAAAACATCCCCAGGAACAAAAAATGGAATTCTGAGAAATACCGCGACCCAAGAATTTTCAATCATGGGAGGTTTAACACAAAGATTGAATGAGCATTGGGCAATGCAATCTGACTTCAGTTGGTTCTTCAACGAGAATGGCATTTATGCCGGGAGCCATATTGGGAACACCACTGACCTTGTCAATAGCATCAATAGAAAAGATCCAAATGTGCTTATACCTTGCGGAAGCTATCAAATCAATAAACCCAAACAAGCAGCGGAACACATCAGCGCTTCGGCCGTGATTCAAAGGCACGATGGATTGAAAACCCAAATATCTTTTCAGCAAAACACCCGACAGGAATTTGATCCTCATCGAAATCCGAAAAACTCCTTTCCCCAGTTGAACGTCAGATTGAATGCGGTTCAGGTCAGACAAGAAATTCCGATCCACTTATCATTGATTTCACAGGCACAAGTGGGTAGCGAATGGCAAGAACAAAGTTATGGCGGATACTTTTTAGTTCCTGAATTCACATCGCAACAGTATTTTGGAGTGCTAAAAGGCCACAATGAACGTCCAAATCTTCTTCAGAATTGGGGCCTAAGGTTGGATTTTCTGCACAGAAGCACTTTATTGAAAGATGAATCCATGAATGAACAAACATTCAAAGGAATTTCTGCCGCCTATTCTGCTCGCAAAATTCAAAATCGCAACACGGTTCAATTGTTTATAAATCACAGTTGGCGTGCCCCAGCAGTAAATGAACTGTTTTCGGCAGGAGTTCACCACGGAAATGCCAGTTACGAAGAAGGCAATGCAGGTTTGACACCCGAATGGGGTGATAAATTGGAATTTCAATGGAAAAAATCCTTCAAAAAAAGCAATTTTGAACTCAGCACTTTCGGGTTATGGTCGCCCAATTACATTCACCTGAATCCTCAATCCTCACCCATATTGACGTTTCGCGGCGCATTTCCGCATTATAAATACGAGCAGCTCCCCACCATTCTCAGTGGTGCATCTGCATACCAAGAATTCTTTTTTTCTCGGGGGAAGTTTACACTTGGTGGCGAATACACTTACGGCCGAATTCTCCAGCCAGAACGCTACCCCACATTGCTTCCTTGCAGCGAACTTTCTGTTGGATGGGTAGGCCAGTTCAAATTCGGCGAATACTACATTAAATATGTGAGGGTTTTCCAGCAACGTTATTTCACGGCTTCCACCGATTTAATGCCTCCACCTGAAGGATTTCAATTATTGGATGCGGGAATTACCCTTAAAAAAGGTTCTAAATATGAACTTACCTTAAACGGGAACAATCTTCTAAACACTCGATATCGGAATTACTTAGACCGATTCCGCTATTTCACCCCTGCCATGGGCAGGAACATTGGTTTAAAATTAAACATCAACATACATTATCATGAAAAAACACATCCTTAGCTTGAGCAGCAAATCAGTAGTATTTGCATTGCTCGCACTGAATTTCAATTCTTGCACCGACCACCATCACGACGATGACCACAAGCACGAAGAAGAATCAATCAACAAGGTGGAATTAACATTGACACCTGACTCTCTTGGATTACCAGCACAAACGGTGGTTTGGAGCGACCTTGACGGAGACGGAGGGAATGCCCCAATTCTGCCCGATACCATAAGACTAACCCCGGGTATTCAATATACCGCTGAATTGAGCTATAAACATGTTTATAACGGCGGAGAGCACCTGGTGAATACTGAAATTAGAAATGAAGCAGACGAACATCTGGTTTGTTTCAGTCCCATTCAACTCATACAAGTGGTCATATTAGAAATCACTCGAACCGATAAAGATAACCAGGGCAAAGAATTGGGACTAACCTCTAAGTGGAAAGCCTTAATTTCCGAAAAAGGGGCAGTTCGCATCAGCTTAAAACACCAACCCAACGGCATCAAGAATGGCAGTTGCGATGTAGGAGAAACCGATGCAGAAATTGATTTCCCGTATTCATCAATTCAATAAAACCACTGAACAAAATTGGTTACTTTTGTACCGAAATGGAGAACACTGAAATGAAATTAACCGCGCTCAACCATGTTCACAGAGCATTGGGCGCCAAAATGGTTCCTTTTGCTGGCTACGACATGCCTGTGTTGTATAAAAATTTGATTCAAGAACATCACGCAGTGAGAAATGCTGTAGGTATTTTTGATGTGAGCCACATGGGCGAAGTTTTCATTACAGGTGACAAAGCTTTTGATTTGGTGCAATACATGACCTCTAATGATGTTTCTGCCTTATCAGATGGTCGTGTGCAATATTCTTGCATGCCCAACGATCAGGGTGGAATAGTAGATGATTTGTTGGTATACCGTTTTGCTAATGACCGTTATTTCTTGGTAATCAATGCGTCAAACATTGAAAAAGACCTAGCTTGGATGCACAAACAAAACGAAAAATTTGGTGCTACCATAGAAAACAAATCAGATGATTATTCTTTGTTAGCCATTCAAGGTCCTAAGGCAATCAATGCATTGCAAAAATTAACCGAAGTAAATTTATCAGATATTCCTTACTATCACTTCACCGAAGGAGTTTTAGCTGGAATGAACATGATCATTTCAAATACAGGTTATACCGGTGCTGGTGGATTTGAACTTTACGTAAAAAACAACGAAGTTGAAGCCCTTTGGAATGCGGTAATGGATGCAGGAGCAGAATTCAACATCGAACCCTGCGGATTGGGTGCTCGTGACACCTTGAGATTGGAAAAAGGTTTCTGCCTTTATGGAAATGACATCAATGACGAGACTTCGCCTATTGAAGCTGGATTGGGTTGGATCACCAAATTCAACAATCCTTTCCACATGAGCGAACACCATTTGGAAATCAAGAACAATAAACCTACCAAGAAATTGGTTGGGTTTGAATTGATAGACCGAGGCATTCCCCGTCAACACTACCCCATCTGCACAGCCGATGGAACGGTAATTGGTGAAGTTACCTCAGGAACCATGAGTCCTACACTCAATAAAGCCATAGGTATGGGTTATGTAAGCTCTGAAAACAGCGCTGCAGGATCTGAAATCTATATTGAAGTGAGAGGTAAATTGCTTAAAGCCCAAGTGGTAAAGATTCCTTTCTTGGTTTAAATTCAAGATTATAATACAAAGTAAAGACGCTCTTCTCAAAAGAAGGGCGTTTTTTTTAGCCTTCGTGTCTCAAGGCTTCGATGGGATCAAGTTTGGATGCTTTTACCGCAGGATAAAGCCCTGCAACCAAACCAACAACTATACAAATAATTACGGCGAAGAAAATCCAAAACCAAGGAATGATAAATCCGCTGTTCAATAAAATTCCTACGGCATTTCCCATTATAATGCCTAAAATGATTCCACCTAAACCACCCAACTGGGTAATGACAACCGCTTCTACTAAAAATTGATTTCGGATGGCGGAGGCTGTAGCACCGAGGGATTTTCTCAATCCAATTTCGCGGGTTCTTTCGGTGACGCTTACCAACATGATATTCATGAGGCTCACTGCAGCCCCCAATAAAGTAATAATTCCAATCAGCATTCCCACCGAAGAAACCATGGCTAAATCTTCCTTTACATTGTTTGCTAAAGAGTCGCTTCGTGTAATGGAAAAATCATCTTCTTGATGCGGGGCCAACCTCCTAATTCTTCTCATGATGATTCTGGCTTCTGAAATGTCAGCATCTAAATTTTCTACCGATTCAGACATGACACTCATGTTCACGTTATTGATGACTTGCGTAAAATCTTGTCGGGCTTTATTGATTCCCACTATAACCATTCTATCGCCGCCAGACATTCCCATACTTGAACCTTTTTTCTTTAATTCACCTATTACTTTGTAGGGTTTTCCATCAATGGAAATATCTTTTCCAACACTGATGCCTTCTTTGTAGGCTGCGCCCCAAATTTGAACCACAACATCAGATCCCAACACCACCAATGGCAAACTCATAAAAACATCGTTCTTAGTGAAAGATCTACCTGCTGCTAACTCGTAACTGGATGTAAAAATGACGTCTTCATCCACTCCCATGATTTTGATGTTGGGATTGGTTTCTATGTTTCTGTATTTAACCTTTGAGGTAAAAGAAGCGTTGATGGTCTTTCCAATGACTCCGGTTCCGCGATATAGTTCTTCAAATTTTTGGGATTGATCGTAGCTGATGGGTTTAAAATCATCAGGCACACCCCAACGTTGTACTGTTAGTCTATTATTTACGGAAAAGCTCTGTGCACCAAACCTTGACATGGTCTTAGTGATGGCGCTGCTCATGGCATCTATAGAGGTTAAAATGCCTACCAAAGCCGAAATACCTATAGCTATTATGGAAGCCGTGATGATTGCTCGGGTTCTGTGTGATTTGAGGGATGAGAACCCTTGACGAATATTTTCAACGACTTGTAACAATGGCTATGTTTGGTCTAATGGTTATGCCGAAAATGACTGGCCACAGCCGCAAGTTTCTGAAGCATTGGGGTTGTTGAAAGAAAAACCACGATTGTTCAATCCGTGTTCCCAGTCTACTTCCATACCAATGACATACATTACATGGGCTTTATTCATCACTACAGGAATTCCTTCTAGGTCGTATTCTTTATCACCTTCTTCGCGTTTGTCAAAGGCCAAAAGATAGCTCATACCTGAACATCCGCCGCCTTTAACTCCTATCCTCAAAACTGAATCATCTTTTAATTCTAAGTTATCTTGCAATCTATGAAGCTCATCAATGGCGTGTTGAGTGAATTTTACGGGCAAACTTTCCATAACTACAAATTTAGTCAATTCTTAATTGCCTTGGTCGGTTTGATTTTAGTGTTGTGCGACAAAGAATGTATCTTTGTCGAAAACCCATGGAAACCTTTGAATTATTAGAAGCCGCGCTATACATTTTGGCGCCCTCGGTGTTGGTAATTGTGAGTTCATCAATGATTATGAAGAGCATGTCTCGCAACTTAGAAAAGACTTTAAGAAGCGAAATACTGCGTCAAAACAACAAAGATTTCGTCAAATTGAAGTTGGCCGCGTACGAAAGACTGAGCTTGATGCTTGAAAGAACATCCGTTCCGACTCTCATTCACAAGTTTGCCAAACCAGGATTGAATACTTCTCAAATTGCACAACTCATGCGTGCATCCATCAACGAAGAGTTTAATTACAATGTATCGCAACAAATTTTTGTGAGTGCCCAAACTTGGGGTACCATTAAAATTGTTAAAGAACAAACCTTAATCCTGATAAAAACCGTAGAATCTAAAATCGATGCAAATTTATCGGCCGCTGAATTCTGTGACTCATTAATCAATCACATGAAAAACAACGGCGAAATTCCTCACGAAAAAGGACTTCAAATGATTCGTGGCGAAATGGAATTGATCTTCAATTGAGAACCACAAGTCCTCACTAAACAATACCTGAATTAACATCCCCCGAAAAAATATCCCTCGAAAAAATGAAAAAGAACAGCAGTGGCATAGAAATTAAAGAAGTATACAACGGCGTTAAAAACGCAACAGAAAACCCGGGTGAGTTCCCTTTCACCCGCGGAGTGCGAAAAGACATGTATCGTGGACGCTTATGGACCATGAGACAATACGCAGGTTTCAGCACCGCCGAAGAAAGCAACGAGAGATACCATTATTTACTGAATCAAGGTACAACGGGCCTATCGGTGGCATTTGATCTGCCCACACAGATAGGTTATGACAGTGATCACCCCATGAGCGAAGGTGAAGTGGGAAAAGTGGGTGTTGCCATTGACTCATTGAAAGATATGGAGACCCTTTTTAAAGGAATTGAGCTCCAAAAGGTCACCACCAGCATGACCATCAACGCCACGGCGTCAACGCTGTTGGCAATGTATGTGGCATTGGCGAAAAAACAAAATGCCGATTTATCACAAATCAGCGGAACCATCCAAAATGACTTATTAAAGGAATACGCCGCAAGAGGAACCTATATATATCCAGTTCGCCCAAGCATGAAAATCATCACTGATATTTTTGAGTGGTGCGGCAAAGAACTTCCCAAATGGAATACCATTTCTATCAGCGGTTACCATATTCGCGAAGCGGGAAGTACGGCAGTTCAGGAATTAGCGTTCACTTTATCAAACGGAAAAGCGTATGTAGAGTCGGCATTGAAAGCCGGTTTAGATATCAATGTTTTCGGTAAGCGATTGTCGTTCTTCTTCAATGCACACAACGACTTTTTCGAAGAAATAGCCAAATTCAGGGCGGCCAGAAGAATGTGGGCCAACATCATGAAAGAAATGGGAGCAACAGATCCACAGGCCATGATGTTGAGATTTCATACACAAACCGGAGGCTCTACACTTACCGCCCAGCAGCCTGAAAACAACATTTCTCGGGTAACATTACAAGCTATGGCAGCGGTTTTGGGTGGAACTCAGAGCCTACACACCAACGGTTACGATGAGGCGTTGAACCTTCCTACAGAAAAGGCAGCTCGAATTGCTTTAAGAACTCAGCAAATCATTGGATTTGAAAGCGGGGTTACAAATACGGTTGATCCTCTCGGGGGAAGTTTTTACGTGGAAGAACTGACTGATCGAATTGAACATGATGCACTGTTGATCATGTCGCAAATTGAAAAAATGGGTGGTTCGGTAGCTGCTGTAGAAAGCGGATGGATGCAAGAAGAAATTGCACGAAGCAGTTACGAATTCCAAAAACAAGTAGAATCAAAAGAGCAAATCATTGTAGGAGTGAATCAATTCACCTCTCAAGAGAGTGAAAATATACCTTCTTTCAAAATTGATGATAGCATTAGAGAGACTCAAACCGAGAAAATCAATGCCCTAAAACAAGAAAGAAACCAAAATTCTGTTGATTTGGCTTTGGGAAATTTAGAATCTTCAGCACGATCTGGTGAAAACCTAATGCCCAAAATCTTGAAAAGCGTTGAAGAATATGCCACCTTGGGTGAAATTGCTTTTACTTTGAGAAAAGTGTATGGAGAATTCGCGATTTAATACACTAAAAAAACTGAAAAATCAAGTAAAAAAAATTAGCAAATTGTGAAAATTCTCTATTTCTTTACAAACGGAAATTGACTTTTTGACTATCTATGATAATCAATCAGTTAAATCAGGATTTAAACAAGTTAATAACACTCAGGCCCCAAGATATATATGGAAAGAAAAGCACACGAACTTGCATGGCAAGAATGCATTGAAATTATTAGAGACAATGTCAACCCGCAAAGCTTCAAAACTTGGTTTGAACCCATCAAACCAATGAAACTTTCAAACAAAATTCTTACCATACAAGTACCCAGTCAATTCTTTTATGAATGGCTGGAAGAGCATTACGTGCAGATCCTTCACAAAACACTCAAGAAAGTCATTGGCCCAAATGCCAAATTAGAATATTCAGTAATTGTTGAGAACGCAACCTCACAACATTCTGAACCATTTACCATCAATTTGCCCACCGGCAACTCCTCCAAACCCGTAAATAACGAGTTGGGTATGCCCATAAATATGGACAGCCCCATCAAAAACCCATTCATCATTCCGGGCCTTCGCCGAATGAACATTGACAGCCAATTGAATCCGCGTTACACCTTTGACAATTTTGTAGAAGGTGAATGCAATAAATTGGCTAGAAACGCTGGTTTGGCCATTGCACAAAAACCTGGCGGAACCGCTTTTAATCCGTTGATGATTTTCGGAGGATGCGGCCTAGGAAAAACCCATTTGGCTCATGCCATTGGAAACTTGATCAAACAACAACACAAACAAAAAGTAGTGGTGTTTGTAAGCGCCGAGAAATTCATCAATCAATTCATAGATTCTGCCCGTCAAGGCAATAACAACCAGTTTGTGAATTTCTACCAATACCTAGATGTGTTGATAGTTGACGATGTTCAGTTTTTCTCCAAAAAAGAAAGAACCCAAGAAGTTTTCTTCCAAATCTTCAATCACCTACACCAAAACGGAAAACAAATCATATTAACCTGTGACCGCGCTCCCAAAGACTTAAAAAATATGGATGAGCGTTTGTTGAGCCGTTTCAAATGGGGATTGTCTGCTGACCTCAGCACGCCAGATTTCGATACCCGTGTTTCCATTCTAGAGAATAAAATGTATCAAGACGGTATCACTCTTCACAAAGATGTGGTAGAATATCTTGCACACAACATTGACACCAATGTTCGCGAGTTGGAAGGTGCCTTGATCTCCCTTCTTGCTCAGGGTTCATTGACTCGTAAACACCTTGATTTGAATTTGGCGAAACAAACCGTTAAGAACTTCGTTAAAAATTCAACCCGTGAAATCAGCATTGATTACATCCAAAAATTGGTTTGTGATTTCTACAATATTCCTGTTGAAGCCGTTAAATCAAAAACCCGTAAGCGCGAAATCGTGCAAGCCCGCCAAATTGCCATGTACTTTACCAAAGACCTTACTAAAGCTTCTTTGAAAAACATCGGTATTTTCTTCGGCGGACGTGACCACTCTACGGTAATCCATGCTTGTCAAACAGTAAATGATTTGATTGAAACCGATAAAAAATTCCGCCAAGACGTGGAAGAAATCGAAAAGAGAATCAAAATCAACACGTTCTAATCGATAATATACACACTTTCATACAAAAGGGGTAGTCTTAATCCAAAGACTGCCCTTTTTTCATTTATTTTCGCCGATCATGTTGCGCTTCTATAGATCTTTTAAGTTTGCTCTTAACGGAGTCATTCTCCTAGCAAAAACCGAACGCAATTTTAAAATCATCATTTGGGTGATGTTTGCGGTCTTAGCATTGGGTTGGTTCTTAAATTCACAAGGCCAACACCTCAATCGTTTGGAATGGGCCATACTTTGGGCTACCATGGGATTGGTGTTTGTTTCGGAAAGCTTGAATACCGCCATTGAGAAAACCCTTGACACCCTCCACCCCGATAGACACGAAGGTGTTGGACGTGCAAAAGACATGGCTGCGGGAGCCACACTCATTGCATCAACGGTTGCATTGATAGTTGGGGGCTATATTCTGTTACCCAGAATTCTAGCTATTCTTTAAAATTTACTTCTGATCTAAATCACTCAATTGCTCTTTGGTTAAAGCGCTTGGTGCGTCAATCATTACATCTCTTCCGCTGTTATTTTTGGGGAAAGCAATGTAGTCTCTGATGCTATCGCTTCCGCCAAACAAACTGCTCAAACGATCAAATCCCAAAGCAATACCACCGTGTGGAGGAGCGCCGTATTCAAATGCATTTAGTAAAAATCCAAACTGCGCTTGTGCTTCCTCAGGCGAAAATCCCAGCAAGCCAAACATTTCAGATTGCAATTGCTGATCGTGAATTCTGATAGAACCACCCCCTATTTCAACCCCATTTATTACCAAATCATAGGCATTGGCATTTACCTTGCCCGGCTCTGTCTTCATCAATTCCCTATGTTCAGGTAACGGACTTGTGAAGGGATGATGCATAGCGTGGAATCTTTGAGAATCCTCGTCCCATTCCAACAAGGGGAAATCAACCACCCACAAAGGAGCGAATTCGTTGGGGTTTCTCAATCCCAAATCTGCCGCCACCTTCAATCGAAGTTCATTCAATTGCTTGCGTGTCTTATCTATTGGGCCTGCTAGCAGAAGCATCAAATCGCCGTTTTGAGCGTCAAATGCATCAGACCAACTTGCCAATTTATCGGCATCGTAGAATTTATCTACCGATGACTTGAGTTCTCCAGATTCTTCTTTTCGGCACCAGATCATACCCGAAGCACCCACTTGTGGACGCTTAACGTATTCGGTCAGCGCATCTATCTGCTTGCGTGTAAAACTTGCTGCACCCGGAACACAAATTCCTATAACACTCTCCGCAGCATCAAAAATTCCGAATCCAACACCTGAAACAAGGTCTCTTTCTTCAGATTTCAATTCAACAAATTTCATCCCGAAACGAACATCGGGCTTATCAGATCCATAATATTTCATAGCATCGGCATAGGTCATTCTTGGAAAATCTTCGAAATGAAGTCCTTTTTCCTGTATGAAAAGATGTCTAACCATGCCTTCGAAGATGTTCAATATGTCATCGCGCTCAATGAAACTCAATTCACAGTCAATTTGAGTGAACTCAGGCTGACGATCTGCGCGTAAATCTTCGTCTCTGAAACACTTTACAATTTGAAAATATCTGTCAAAACCGCTCACCATCAACAATTGCTTGAAGGTTTGCGGACTTTGTGGCAATGCGTACCACTCACCGGGATTAAGTCGGCTGGGAACCACAAAATCTCTAGCTCCTTCTGGGGTACTTTTAATCAAAACAGGAGTTTCAACTTCCAAGAAATTTTGATCTGATAGATACCTGCGAATTTCTTGCGCCAAACGGTGTCTAAGCTCTAAATTCTTGCGTACCACTTCCCTTCTCAAATCCAAATAACGGTATTTCATTCTCAACTCGTCACCGCCATCTGTTTCGGTTTCGATGGTAAATGGGGGCGTTTTTGAGGCATTCAATACTTGAAGTTCAGAAACAATCACTTCAATTTCACCCGTAGGGATATTGGTGTTTTTGCTGCTTCTTTCAGCAACGGTTCCTTTCACACGAATAACGTACTCTCTACCCAAATCATTGGCATTATTGAGCAGTTCTTGGTTGTATACTTCATTGAAAGCCAACTGGGTAATGCCGTATCTATCGCGAAGATCAACAAAGGCCATGCTTCCTAAAGATCTGTTTTTAGCAACCCACCCAGACAATTCAACGGTTTGTCCAACGTGTTCTATTCTTAATTCTCCACAGGTATGTGAACGATACATAATTTTATTTTTCTTCTTGTTTAAAATGTTGCCAGCCTTGTGCTTTAATATCAAACACATTGCCGGCGGTGGTATGCAATTGGTGTTTACCCTCCATGGCCGTGGCGTGACCAATGATGGTAAAATCCATGTGATTTTTCAATTGATCGTAGTGTTTTTGATCAATGGTCATAAGCAATTCATAATCTTCTCCTCCATTTAGTGCTACAATGCTTGGATTCAAATTAAAAGTCATTGCCGTTTCCATGGTTTGTGAATCTATGGGAAGTTTATTCTCGTAAACATCAAATCCCACCTTAGAGGCCTTGCCTAGGTGAAAAACTTCTGATGCTACTCCGTCACTGATATCCATCATGGAAGTAGGAACAATGTTTAACTCGTTCAAAGTTTCAATGATATCTACGCGGGCTTCGGGCTTCAACTGTCTGCCTACAATATAATCATAGGGTTCAAGATCGGGCTGCATGCTTGGATGATCTATGAAGACCTTCTTTTCGCGTTCCAAGATTTGTAGTCCCATATAAGCGCCACCCAAATCCCCCGAAACAACTAAAAGATCGCCGGGTTTTGCTCCAGAACGCTTGGTAATATTTTTTGAATCAACCTCACCAAGAACGGTTACATTGATAACCAGTCCAGACCGAGAAGTGCTGGTATCACCGCCCACTAAGTCTACTTGGTACTTATCGCAAGCGATTTTCATTCCCAAATAAAGTTCTTCAATGGCTTCCAAAGAAAAACGGTTGCTTAAGGCAACGGATACCAATACTTGAGTGGCTTTTCCATTCATGGCACATACATCACTGACATTGGTGGCAATGGCTTTATAGCCTAAGTGCTTCAATGGCGTGTAGGACAAGTCAAAATGGACCCCTTCCAACATAATATCTGTGCTCCAAACAGCAATTTTACTGCCCATTTTTATCAAAGCAGCATCATCTCCTACCCCAAGTAGGGTAGATTTCTGTTGATTTTCGAAGTGTTGAGTCAGGTGCTGAATCAATCCAAATTCACCTAGCTGCGACAATTCTGTGCGATCGCTGTTATCAAACATACTGCAAATTTAGGCTTACAAAGCGATACAAACGTTTTTTGGTTCTGTAAAAAATCTCATGGCTTCCCAACCGCCTTCTCTTCCAACGCCTGAGCTCTTTACTCCACCAAACGGTGTGCGCAAATCTCTCAAAAGCCAGCAATTCACCCAAACTATTCCAAATTCCAGTTCCGATGCCAATCTGTGTGCGCGTTTGAGATCGTTGGTCCAGAATGTAGCTGCCAATCCATATTCCGTTCCATTGGCTATTTCTAAAGCTTCAGCTTCATTCTTGAAGGGCATAATGGTTATTACTGGCCCAAAAATTTCTTCCTGATTGGTTCTACAAGTACTTTGTAAACCTTCAATGATGGTAGGTTGAATGTACCAGCCGTTTTCTTTTCCTTCGGGATGAACCGTATTGCCGCCAACCAATATCTTACCGCCTTCTTGTTGTGCCAAATCAATGTAAGATTTCACTTTTTCATAGTGCGGTTTAGAAACGATGGCACCTATTCTGGTATCAGCATTCATAGGGTCGCCTACGGTCAATTTTTTAACTTCCTCTATCAGCGCGTTCTTCACCTGTTCGTAAATACTTTCTTCTATGAGAAGTCTACTACCGCAAAGGCAAATCTCACCCTGATTCATGAAAGAAGTATTCACGGTGGTTTTAACCGCCTTGTCTAAATCGGCATCCGCAAAAATGATGTTGGGATTCTTACCGCCCAACTCCAAGCTCAATTTCTTAAACATGGGCGCCGCAGTTGCTGCAATATACTTGCCCGTCACCGTTCCACCCGTAAAACTAATGGCCTTAATTCTGGGATGTTCTACCATCGCCTGTCCTACTTTTGGACCCAATCCGTGAACAATATTCAACACCCCCTTAGGCAAGCCTGCCTGCATACAAACCTCAGACAACAAGAACGCAGTTGCTGGCGTAAATTCACTCGGCTTAGCAATCACGGCGTTTCCTGCAGCCAAGGCCGGCGCAATCTTCCAACTAAATAGATACAGCGGCAAGTTCCACGGCGATATACACCCAACCACACCAATGGCTTGCCTCAAGGTATAATTGATGGCTCTGTTTTCCATAGCATGGCTTTCAGAAGCGAACTGCATGGCTGCTGTGGCATAAAACCTGAAATTCTGTGCAGCTCTGATCATTTCATTTCTGGATAACCAAAGCGGCTTTCCTTGGTCTCTGCTTTCCGCTTGAGCAAATTCTTCCCTCTTAGCATCTATGCCATCTGCAATAGCATTCAAAACCTTGAATTTATCTTCAGCTGGGGTATTTTCCCAACTCTTTTGAGCGGATGCCGCTGATTTATATGCCTCAGCAACATCGCCTGCATCTGAATCAGGTACTTGTCCGTAAACCTGACCTATACTTGGATCATAATTATCTAAATAAGAACCCATCAAGGGCTCTTTCAATTCTCCATCTATATAATTTAAAATGTTCATCGTAGCCTTATTGATTTGTTAACGAGCGTTTTGGGGTCCTAATACCTCTAATTGTATGTTTATTCTTTCGGGGGACTTCCACCAAGTATTTTCTATAATTTGAGTTACGTATCCCTTCTGGGGAAGATAAAAATTCTCAATATCTCTATCTACCAACCAATTGCGCTGACGGGTCTTCCAAAAATACCCTTGCAATTGACCACGGCTTTTAATGATTTTAAACTCTTGTAAAAAAGCAGTGGTATCTTTATTGGAATAGTTACGGCTCTCATATCCCCCACCACTATCTACGGTCAAATTCATGTTTTTTAACAAAGTCTCCGTTTGAATATTCAAAAAAGCCACATACTCTGACTTTAATGCCTCCAATTTCGCTGCTTTACTTTTCATGGTATCAATGACCATTTCTGTTGACTCAATTTTCTCGCCAATAGCCACACTGCGCACCAAGGTCAAGCGCGATTGTTTTGACATTGATTCCAGATCCTTAATCACATTAATGGCATAGCCATCTGTTATATTTTCAGGCAGTTGAGCGTCGGAAGAACATCCCCCGAAAACAAGTCCAATTATAATTAAATGTAAAAATCTCATGGTTTATTGATTCGTAATTAGTGATTTTCCAGTCATCTCAGCCGGTTGAATTAACCCCATCAAATCCAAAATAGTAGGAGCAACATCGGCTAATTTCCCATCGTGTATTTGATGATTTTGGTCGGAAATCATCCATACGGGAACCGGATTGGTGGTGTGAGCCGTGTTTGGAGTTCCATCGTCATTGATGGCAAAGTCAGCGTTACCGTGATCAGCAATCACCAAAGTTTCGTAACCGTTTTTCACCAATGAACCCATCAACTTTTCCAAACAATGATCTACTGTTTCAACCGCTTTCACAATGGCTTCGTAAACGCCTGTATGTCCCACCATATCTGCGTTTGCATAATTCAAACACACAAAATCGGGTTGCTCTGAATCAATACATTCTATGACCCTATCTGTCAATTCAACGGCACTCATTTCGGGTTGTAAATCATAAGTAGCTACTTTGGGCGAATTGGCCATTATACGGGTTTCACTTTTGAACTCTTGTTCACGTCCCCCGCTAAAAAAGAAGGTAACATGAGGATATTTCTCGGTTTCTGCAGCTCTCAATTGGCTCTTTCCAGCAGCTTCCAAAACTTCACCCAAGGTCATCTGCAAGTTATCATTTTCAAATACCACTCCAGAAATTTTGAATTTCTCATCGTATTGGGTCAAGGTGTAAAAATACAATTTCAAGGCGTGCATGTTGTACTCGTGAAAATCTTCCTGAGTGAGCGCTCTGCTGATTTGTCTTCCACGATCAGTTCTGAAATTAAAACACAACGCCACATCACCTTCTTTTATCAACCCTTCTTCACCGTCTAAACAGCGAATGGGAGACATAAATTCATCGGTTTCACCTTTGTTGTAATGACTTTCAATGGTTTCAAACAATCCGCAAGCCATTTCACCCGTTCCTTTAACCATAACATCGTAGGCTTTTTTCACTCTTTCCCATCGAAGGTCTCTATCCATGGCAAAATACCTTCCCACAACGGTACTTATTTGCGCCGCTGTTCCCTGAATTCCCTCTTGTAACTTTTTCAAAAAACCTAGACCCGATTTAGGATCAGTATCCCTTCCATCCAGAAATGCATGAATATAAATATCTTGCACCCCTTTTTGCGTTGCTAGATGGCACAATTGAATGAGGTGATCAATATGAGCGTGCACTCCACCGTCAGAAACCAGACCAAACAAGTGTAATGGCTTGTTCAATTGAATGGATTTCTGAAATATTTCTTGCAAAATTTCATTTTTAGCGGCTTCACCATCTTTAAAAGACTTATTGATTTTAGCCAACATCTGCCAAACTACTCTTCCTGCGCCAATGTTCATGTGCCCAACTTCGCTGTTTCCCATCTGACCCTCTGGAAGTCCTACGTTTTCACCATCCGTCCTCAACGTGGCGTGCGGAAATTTCACCGTCAAAGAATCCGTAAAAGGAGTATTGGCACAATAAACGGCGTCAGACTTCGACTTATTACCCAAGCCCCAGCCATCCAGAATCACAATTGCAGCTTTTTTCGACATTCCTACAAATTTACGGAAGCCTTACCTCAACTCGATGATTTTATACGATATTTGTGGTTTATGCGCAGCGCTTTTTTGTTTTTGCTTTTCTGGGGATGTTTTGACGCCTATGCACAGGTGCAAATCATTGCTGAAGAATCAGTCATTAATGCCGAAAAAGCCAGACTCAATCGCCGCAGTGCCGAAGATCATATTGTAGCAGGTTTTAGAATTTTCATAGGCATGCGGAGCAACCGCGCAGATGCAATTTCACTAAAACAAGAAGTAGACGAAAAGTTGGATTCTCTATATTCTGCTCAAATCATCTACGATGAACCTAATTTCAAAGTGTACGTAGGTGCATACTCCACAAACAATGAGGCAGACGCCGCTATGGCTGAAATTCGCAAATATTATTCTAACGCCAAAAAAATCAGAATGCCTATTCCCTTCAAACGAGAAGAGTAAGACATGAAAATCGACCCGAAAATCCAAAAAGTCAAAGACGAAGTCAGAGAGTTGTTCACCCAATTTTTGGAGACAAACAAGCAACGCAAAACTCCCGAACGTTATGCCATCCTTGACGAAATCTACACCTACAAGGATCATTTTGATGTAGATCAACTCTACTTGAAAATGAAGTCCCGCAACTACCATGTTAGTCGCGCAACCGTATACAACACCCTTGATCTTTTAGTTGAAGCAGGATTGGTAAAAAAGCACCAATTTGGCCAAAACACCAGCCACTTTGAACAAGCCTACGGTTACCGACAACACGATCACCTCATTTGCAATAAATGCAAAAAAGTGATGGAATTTTGCGATCCTCGAGTACAACAAATCAGCTCCACCATGGGCGGATTACTCAAATTTGATATCAGTTCACATTCATTACACCTCTATGGCGAACCCCTGACCAACGAAGACGGGTCATGTGCTCAATGCCAAAAATCCATAATTTAAACACCCTACATGATTGACGTTATTTTAGGCCTCCAATGGGGCGACGAAGGAAAAGGCAAAATTGCAGATTACTTAACTCCTAAATACGACCTAGTGGCTCGCTTTCAAGGAGGTCCCAATGCTGGGCATTCCCTTGAATTTGAAGGCAAAAAATTTGTCTTGAATACCATTCCATCAGGAATTTTCCGTAAAAATATACTTAACCTGATAGGCAACGGCGTTGTCATAGACCCTGTCCGCCTTGGAGAAGAAATTGACCGTATCAAAGATGAGTGTCCCGACTATCATGAAAGACTTCTCATCTCTCAAAAAGCACACCTCATTTTACCAACTCACCGCATCTTAGATGCTGCTTCAGAAGCATCCAAAGGAAAAGATAAAATTGGAAGTACTCTGCGTGGAATAGGCCCAACGTACCGCGATAAAATCGGCCGTTCAGGCATGCGCGTTGGCGACATTCTAGACCCTGATTTCAATCAGAAATACCGCTCTACCGTAGAAAACCACCTCAAACAAATTGAGTTCTATGGCTACACAGACTTTGACCTACCATCTGAAGAGACCAAGTTTTTTGCTGCCATCGAAAGACTCAAAACACTGAAACTCGTAAACAGCGAATACCTCATTCATCAATACATCAGCGAAGGTAAAAAAATCCTTGCGGAAGGTGCTCAAGGCAGCATGCTCGATGTTGAATTTGGAACTTATCCATACGTTACCTCAAGCAACACACTTTCAGGCGGTGTTTGCACTGGACTAGGAGTAGCACCCAAGCACATTCGCAAAGTTTACGGCATTTTTAAAGCCTATTGCACTCGTGTAGGTTCTGGCCCCTTCCCAACTGAACTTGACAATGCCCTAGGAGAAGAAATTCGTCAGCTCGGACATGAATTCGGTGCCACTACGGGTCGTGAACGCAGAACTGGTTGGTTAGACCTAGTAGCTTTAAAATACACTTGCATGCTTAACGGTGTTGATGAACTCATCATGATGAAAGGTGATGTCCTCAATGGATTCGAAGAATTGAATGTTGCCACTTCTTATAAAATTGGCGATCAATTGACTCAAGAAGTCCCCGCAAATTTGTGCAATACTCAAATTGAACCCGTTTATCAGTCCTTCCCTGGCTGGGGAAAAGATCTAAACCTCAATGCGGGATACGATGCCATGGATTCAACTTTCAAAAACTACGTAGAGTTCGTAGAAAATTATATAGGAAGCAAAATCTCAGTCATTTCCATGGGACCTGGCCGCGACGAGACCTTAGTCAGGAACTAATCATTCCCTTTTATGAAAATCATTTGCATTGGCCGAAATTACGCCGAACACATTCGCGAACTCAACAACGAAATTCCCGATGAGCCAGTCATTTTCATAAAACCGGATTCAGCACTGCTTCGCAATAACGCTCCATTTTTCATCCCAGAATTCTCAAACGACGTTCACTACGAAGTAGAACTGGTCATCAAAATCAACAAATTAGGTAAACACATTCCCATTCAATTTGCCAGAGACTATTACTCTGAAATTGCCCTCGGAATAGACTTCACCGCTCGTGATATACAGTCAAAACTCAAAGAAAAAGGCCTTCCTTGGGAAAAAGCGAAAGGCTTTGATCACTCAGCTGTTATCAGCAAATTCCTCCCTTTGGAACAGTTTGGCTTTGCCCCAAAAGAATCCATCAAAACATTAAATTTCAGCCTTCAAAAAAACAACGTGGTTGCTCAACAGGGCAACACTGATTTCATGATCAACAACATTGACGAAATCATCAGCCACGTTTCCCAATATTTCACATTAAAAATCGGCGACTACATCTTCACTGGCACTCCCGCCGGCGTAGGCCCCGTCACCCCCGGCGACCATCTCACGGGCTTCATTGAATCTACTGAGATGTTTTCGTTTCAGGTTTACTAATTATCGGGTACCGGATACCGGATACCGGGTTTCGGGTTTCGGGTTTCGGGTTTCGGGTAGCAGGCTTCGGGTACCGGGGACCGGGGACCGGGCTCGTCTCTTATCGCTAGACCCTGGTCCCTACACCATCTACCAAGTACCAATTACCAAGTACCCGGTACAAGGTACCGAGTACAAAAAAACCCGGAACTTTCGCCCCGGGTTCATTTGTTTTATTTTACGAGTCTCTAGTCTCTAGTCTCTAGCCTCTAGCCTCTAGCCTTCCGACTACCGACTACCGTCTACCGTCTTCCGACTACCGACTACCGACTACCGACTATAGACTATAGACTATTGACCACAGACTATTTTCTTTACCGCTGTTCTGCCCATTTGATCTACGATGCTTACCAAGTAAACTCCGTTCAATCCTGAACAGTTCATTTCAACAGTTGAAGAATTGGTATTCATGCTGCGAACAACGCGTCCGTCGATGCTCATGATGCTCACTTGAGTAGCAGTTGATCCTGCCAATCTTACTGTGAAGCTTTCTACCGCTGGTACTGGTGCAATGCTAACCTCTGAAGACAAGTCTGCAACATTGCTATTACCACCCATCATACAGCTGTTGAACATGTAGAACACGGTGATTGCATCTCCGTTGGTACGTGTCAACTTGCGGTTGAATGCTCCCAAACCGTTATCAACTAAACAGCTGCGGTCTGTTGTATCTGGGAATTTCTCACCGGTAGTTTGTGAATTCATCGCCTCATTTGCAAATTTGTATTCGAAATAATCTGGACAAATTCCTTTTACTGTTGTCTCGTAAACGTCTTTCTCAGTTGCTGATGGAGTCATAGCAATTGCTCCTGACTGCCAAGCTGGGATGGTCATTGAACCCATCAACCATACTGTGTCTGCAGCAATTTCTTGTGACATATCTACTTTGAAAGTTACGTCTGCTGCTGGAATGGGTGTTCCTGAGCATGCTTCGTCTTTACCAAAGCAACGAGCCAACAAGGTAGTATCTCCGTGTGCGAAGATTTTGCGGTCTGATCCACCTTCCCAAGATACGATGTCTGATCCGTTTGATTTGGTGATCTTTCTGATTTTGTGTGCAATTTCTGCTCCTGAATCCAATACGATGGTTGTACTCCATACAGTTGATTTTGAAGTATTTCTGTCGTATTCAAACTGCCAGTATCCACCACCAAAGTTGATGTAAGTGGTTAATTTGGTTCCTGTGATTGAATATTCGTAAGTAACTGAATCACGAGCATCTTCATTTTTACTGATTTCAGCACCATTAACTACTTTTGGTAAACCTACGTGACTTCCTTTTCCGTATACAGTGAAGGATCCGTTTCCGTGGTCTTTCCATGTTCCTGCTGTTGATCCATCAAATGGAGCTACTGGAGTTCCACAACCGTTTGCTCCTGTTTTCTGCCATCCTTCGATCCAAGTCTCAGAACCCATAACATTGTGGAATGAACCATCTCTATTCAAGATTACGCGGTCATCTTGCATACATGCACGTGTAGTTGCATTGATGCTCTCGCTGAACCAGCTGATATCGCCTTTAGATGGACCTACTCCAATTTTGGTGATTTTCCAGTCGCCGCTCAAACCTGATTGGTTTGAAAGCATTGTTCCACCTGACCATCCGTTGATTTTACCACCAGCAATATCTACGTCGTCTACGTTACACTCGCTTGCCATATCAACTTGGAAGGTAACTCTGTATTTTGGAGCTGGTGCACCTGGACATACATCGCATGATCCGTAACAAACTTTATTTAATTCAATGTTTGCACCGTTCACTACAACCTCACGATTGTTGTTTACAGCACATGCACCTGGTACTGACTCGTCTTTACCCCATGCATTTCCGTTTACATATTTGAAAGCATAAGTACCGTCTGACAAGCAAAAAATGATCTCGTGAATCTTATTGCTGCTGTATAAATTGACCATGCGTGATTTACCTGGATCCCATCCCTGCAAGTTTCCTGCTAGGTGAACTCCGTCTGCGCTAACACTAGCTTCAGCCTTTAAATCAACGGCAAAACGCACTGCATATTGACCTGAAGGTGCGCTTCCGCTAAACTTAAACGCGGGTAAAACCAAAGTGTCTTTACCTGTGCCTGACCAAAACCAACGGTTATCATTTGTCTCACCATTGTTCTTGTGTCCTTTTTGTGAAATAGCTGGAACACCTTCTACTCCTGATGACCAATCGTTGTTGTTGATGAATTTGTATTCCACAAGTGAATTTGGATTCAACTCAACAATGGTTGAATAAATAGAGGTTGAACCCTCTTGAGTTAATTTGGTTCCAGATGGACTCCAACCTTGGAAGTTTCCGGCTACGTGAACCCCATTGGCACTTACAGTTTCTGATGACATGTCTACAGAAAACTTAACCATACGCAAGGTTTCGAATTTATGTGATCCAATACCAGAGTTTACAACAGTATCATTAGGTCCAACTGAAACTAACCATTCGCTTGATGCTGCATCCGTGCCAGCGCTATTGTTCCAAGTATTGCCTGACTTGATACCAGGCTTACGAACCAAAGTTTTATCAACTGTTACGTTAGTAACACCTGCACCATTCCAACCAGTTCCAGGATCAGCACCAGGAAGACCAATTTCGTCAACAAAAGATGAATCTGATTTACGCAACAAAGCGAACCAATCATCACCGTTGAAACTGATACCTAATTTACCCGTTACGAATCCAAATGCTGTGTCAGCTTTAGATAAGATGTGATTTTTTGCAGCATTGTTTGCAATAGTGTAAACTTGACCTGGTTGTAATACCACACCTACAATCATGTAAGAACCGTCTAAATCCCAAGAATCTCGACGTGTGGAACCACCATTGATGTTACCCACCAATAAATAGTCTGACAAGTCAACCGCTTTATCTGTAGGATTTGCGATCTCAATGTACTTGTTGTTACCTTGAGTTCCTTCGGCATATTCAGAGAAAAATATAGTCTGTGCATTTGTTTGCGCAGCCCACATCATCCCTAATAAACCAAATAACTGAGTGATTTTTCTCATAATTTTTAATATGTAATTAATTGTTTAATACAAAGGTACTGAAATAGAAGTGTCATTTCTACCATTGTATATTATTAAAATAAATCAAATAATAATTAAATAAAGGTTAATCTAAACTCGAAATGTTAATGAAAGTTTATGAAAATCTTTTATCCCATCTTGCCTTTGGAAATTGGTGATCGCCTACCCTACCACAAAAAAACCCGGAACTTTCGCCCCGGGTTCATTTGTTTTATTTTACGAGTCTCTAGTCTCTAGTCTCTAGCCTCTAGTCTCTAGCCTCTAGCCTTCCGACTACCGACTACCGTCTACCGACTACCGACTATAGACTATAGACTATAGACTATAGACTATAGACCATAGACTATTGACCACAGACTATTTTCTTTACCGCTGTTCTGCCCATTTGATCTACGATGCTTACCAAGTAAACGCCGTTCAATCCTGAACAGTTCATTTCAACAGTTGAAGAATTGGTATTCATGCTGCGAACCAAACGTCCGTCGATGCTCATGATGCTCACTTGAGCAGCAGTTGATCCTGCCAATCTTACTGTGAAGCTTTCTACCGCTGGTACTGGTGCAATGCTAACCTCTGAAGACAAGTCTGCAACATTTCCGCCAATTGGAATTGCGCAACTATTGAACATGTAGAACACAGTGATTGCATCTCCGTTGGTACGTGTCAACTTGCGGTTGAATGCTCCCAAACCGTTATCAACTAAACAGCTGCGGTCTGTTGTATCTGGGAATTTCTCACCGGTAGTTTGTGAATTCATCGCTTCATTTGCAAATTTGTATTCGAAATAATCTGGACAAATTCCTTTTACCGTTGTCTCGTAAACGTCTTTCTCAGTTGCTGATGGAGTCATAGCAATTGCTCCTGACTGCCAAGCTGGGATGGTCATTGAACCCATCAACCATACTGTGTCAGCAGCGATTTCTTGTGACATATCTACTTTGAAAGTTACGTCTGCTGGAGCAATTGGTGTTCCTGAGCAAGCCTCGTCTTTACCGAAGCAACGAGCTAACAAAGTAGTATCGCCGTGTGCGAAAATCTTGCGGTCTGATCCACCTTCCCAAGATACGATGTCTGATCCGTTTGATTTGGTGATCTTTCTGATTTTGTGTGCAATTTCTGCTCCTGAATCCAATACGATAGTCGTGCTCCAAACAGTTGATTTTGAAGTGTTTCTGTCGTATTCAAACTGCCAGTATCCACCACCAAAGTTGATGTAAGTGGTTAATTTGGTTCCTGTGATTGAATATTCGTAAGTAACTGAATCACGAGCATCTTCATTTTTACTGATTTCAGCACCATTAACAACTTTTGGTAAACCTACGTGACTTCCTTTTCCGTATACAGTGAAGGATCCGTTTCCGTGGTCTTTCCATGTTCCTGCTGTTGATCCATCAAATGGAGCTACTGGAGTTCCACAACCGTTTGCTCCTGTTTTCTGCCATCCTTCAATCCATGTCTCTTTACCAAAAACATTGTGGAATGAACCATCTCTGTTCAAGATTACGCGGTCATCTTGCATACATGCACGTGTAGTTGCATTGATGCTCTCGCTGAACCAGCTGATATCACCTTTAGATGGACCTACACCAATTTTGGTGATTTTCCAGTCGCCGCTCAATCCTGATTGGTTTGAAAGCATAGTTCCGCCTGACCATCCGTTGATTTTACCACCGGCAATATCTACGTCGTCTACGTTACACTCACTTGCCATATCAACTTGGAAGGTAACTCTAAATTTGGGAGCTGGTGCACCTGGACATGCTGCGCATGATCCATAGCATACAATTGATTGCTCAACATTAGCTCCGTTTACAGTTACTTCTCTATTGTTGTTTACAGCACATGCTCCTGGTACTGACTCGTCTTTACCCCATGCATTTCCGTTTACAAACTTGTATGCATATGTAGCATTGTCTAGGCAGAAAATGATTTCATGAATCTTATTGCTGCTGTATAAATTGACCATACGCGATTTACCTGGATCCCATCCCTGCAAGTTTCCTGCTAGGTGAACTCCGTCTGCGCTAACACTAGCTTCAGCCTTTAAATCAACGGCAAAACGAACTGCATATTGATTTGCTGGCGCACTTCCGCCAAACTTAAATGCAGGCAATCCTAAGGTATCTTTACCAGTACCAGACCAAAACCAACGGTTATCATTCGTCTCACCATTGTTCTTGTGTCCTTTTTGTGAAATAGCTGGAACACCTTCTACTCCTGATGACCAATCGTTGTTGTTGATGAATTTGTATTCAACAACTGCGTTTTCATCTACTTCAGCATACACTGAGTAAATTCCTGTCGATCCCTCTTGAGTTAATTTGGTTCCAGATGGACTCCAACCTTGGAAGTTTCCGGCTACGTGAACCCCATTGGCACTTACAGTTTCTGATGACATGTCTACAGAAAACTTAACCATGCGCTTTTGGGCAAATACACCTGCCACCAAAGCAAGTGCACCTGATAAAAGTAATAGTTTTTTCATATTTAAAGAGTAATTTGTTAATCTTCATCACAATATTAAACAAAAAAGTGTCACGTTGACAATTACTCCTTCAGAAAAAATGGTTTTCTTTGTAAATCGATGAACAAAAAGTCCGTAATCTCGTGCCTATTATTTGCTTTCAACCTAGTTTTTATAGATATCTCAAACGCGCAGTTTTTTAATTTCTGGGGAAAACCCAAAATTCAACAAAAAATTTATCACGTTGCTCCACCACATTGGTATACTGGGTTCGACGAATCTCAGTTAGAAATCATTTTACACGCTGAAAACGCTTCTTTTTTCACCTATTCCCTCAATGAATCTGAAATAGCCAGCCTCATCACGTTTGACACCTTTTTAAATTCAGCGAACAGGCATGTGGTCTATCTTCGATTAAACATCCCCCGAAACGCAAAAACGCAAACACTAAAATTCACGGCTACCCCCATTCCAAACATCGATAAAAAACTGCGTTCCTTCGAATTTTCTTATGAGATCAAGGAGCGTCGTAAAGAGCCAATGTTACCTATCACGTCGCAAGATGTTACTTATTTAATCTTTCCCGACCGATTTGCCAATGGGGACCCTACCAATGACAATGCCGAAGTTCAATACCCTGAAGAAGTCAACCGAAAGGCCCTGAAAGGCCGACACGGCGGCGATTTAGAAGGAATCATATCTAAATTAGACTATCTCCAAGAACTAGGGGTATCAACGCTTTGGCTGAATCCGGTGCAAGAAAACGACCAAGAAAAGGAAAGTTTCCACGGATATGCCATCACCGATAACTACCGAATTGACCCTCGATTTGGGAACAACGAACTATACCGAAAACTGGGTGAATTGATGCGCAAACGCAACATGAAATTGGTCATGGATATCATTCCCAACCACGTTGGAAACAACCACTGGATGTACCAAAATTATGATACCGGCTGGTTCAATTTTAGAGATTCTTTCGTGCAAACCAACTTCCGCGCGAATACAGTCATGGATCCATACAGTTCAGTTCAAGATCGCTCGCAAAATGTGGATGGGGCGTTTGTAAGAACCATGCCCGACTTTAACCAAAAAAACGAGCACATCAAGCGTTTTTTGGATCAACTTTATTTGTGGTGGATTGAATTCGGCGGACTCAGCGGCTACCGAATTGACACCTACCCTTATCCAGACCAAGATTACATGAATCACCTGTGTGAAATGCTGCTCAAATACTATCCAAAATTGGTCATTTACGGCGAAACTTGGGTGGAGCAAACGGCAACCCAGGTGGCATTTACGAAGAATAACATCAAAGGTTTCGAAAAAAATCAACTTCCTGGCGTCACTGACTTCGTGTTGTGCTGGGCCATGCAAAAGGCCGGATACGAAAAATACGGTTGGCTGGAAGGCCTGAATCGAGTGTATCAAACCCTCGGCGAAGACTACCTATATCAAGACCCCAACAAGAATCTCACCTTCCTCGACAACCACGATCTTTCGCGAGTTTACTCCGTTTTAAACGAAGATTTCAACGCATGGAAGCGCTCTCAAAATTTACTTTTTACTCTTCGGGGGATGCCTTCACTCTACTATGGAACCGAAATTCTGATGAAGGGAAAGACAAGTCCGTCTGACGCTTATGTTCGATTTGATTTTCCCGGAGGATGGAAGTCTGATAGCATCAACAAATTCAAACCCCAAGGCCGAACCGCTCAGGAGCAACAGGCGTTTTTGCACATCCAAAAACTAGCCAAATTTCGAGCACAAAATCCCGTATTTCTAAACGGCAAAATGGTTCACTTCGCCGGTAAAGACGAAACCTACAGTTACTTCCGATACACCGAAAATCAAGCGGTCTTTTGCATTTACAGCCAATCAGAAAAGTCCCTCACCATAGACCTCACCCGTTACGAAGAAATCACCCGCAAATACCGCGGCATGCGCAACATCTTCTCAGGCGAAGTTATATTATTCCAAAATAAATCTATGATTCTCCGCCCACAGGGTTCGGAGATTTACGAGTTGTTTAATTAGTATCTGGTATTTGGTAGCAGGTAGCAGGTAGCAGGTAGCAGGTAGCAGGTAGCAGGTTTCGGGTTTCGGGTTTCGGGCTCCGGGCTTCAGACCACAGACCACAGACCACAGACTATCGACTAAACCGTCATCATCTTCTCAAATTGAGAAAGACGCGCATTTAGTTCATCGTGGGTTACACTTTCTAAGCGTTCGGTGCCGAATTTCTCCACGCAGAAGCTAGCAAGTGCACTTCCGTAAACTACGGCTTTCTTCATTGATTCGAAATCGGTGGCTCCTTTGCTGGCTAAATATCCAACGAAACCACCGGCAAACGTATCGCCAGCCCCAGTGGGATCGAAAACTTCTTCTAGAGGCAACGCAGGACAGAAAAACACCTGATCGTCAGTACCGAACAATAACGCTCCGTGTTCGCCTTTCTTGATGATCAGCGTTTGAGGACCCATTGCTTGAATGATTCTCGCGGCTTTTCTCAAGCTATATTCACCAGAAAGTTGGCGCGCTTCTTCATCGTTGATGGTCAGAACATCTACTTTTGCAATAACTTCTTTTAGCTCGTCAAGAGCAATATCCATCCAAAAGTTCATGGTATCCATGACTACCAACTTGGGCTTTTGAGAAATTCTTTCGATGGTTTTTAACTGTACTTGGGGACTTAAATTCCCCAACATCACGAAATGGGGTGCACTTTGACTATCGGGAATGATGGGATCAAAATCGCCTAAAACATTGAGTTCAGTAGTGATGGTGTCGCGGCTATTCATATCAAGGTGATATTTTCCGTGCCAAAAGAAGGATTTCTCTCCTTTTTTAACTTGAAGTCCATCAGTATTCACACCTCTTTGATTGAGGGTTTCCACAAAATTGAAATCAAAATCTTCACCCACCACGGCAACCAAACCCACCTGATCGTGAAGGAGGGAAGTGGCCAAAGAGATGTAAGAAGCTGCCCCACCCACAATTTTTCCGGTAGAACCGAAGGGGGTATCAATAGCGTCAAATGCAACAGAACCAATAACTAAGAGACTCATTTGAAATTTTTTTATAATTTTTTTTACAAAGGTATTGAAATTTAGCTCAAAAATATATTAAATTTGCACTCCCGTAAGGGGAATAACAGACTCCTCGATAGCTCAGCTGGTTAGAGCAATTGACTGTTAATCAATAGGTCGCTGGTTCGAGTCCAGCTCGGGGAGCAAGAAAAGAGAAAGCCTCACAGAAATGCGAGGCTTTTTTTGTTGGTGCATACTTTTGGAAATTTTATATTCCGCCAAAACAAGCCAAATTGATGAATTTTGGCGAATTATAAACACTAATCAATAAACAGAACATCCATTCCCAAATGACTATGAACTAATTCTTTGCTGTATTCGTTTTCCTTGATTCCATAAGAAGTAATTAGTGTAACAAAAATATTTTTTCGTGTTTTGGTATCTTGTTGTAGCGCTGCAATTTTATTTTTTAGATTCAGATAGTATGATTTATCAATTGTAAAAACAGCATTATAAAACTTCATTTCACACAATTGCATAACATTATCGCTACGGTCAATCAACATATCGACTTGGGCATTTTCATTAAACCAACTGCTGCTCGTTGTATAAATAGCATCTATTCTCAACGCCTTCTTGATTTGTTGAATATGTTTAAGGCAAAGCGTTTCAAAAGCAAACCCAGACCATGAGAGATAGGATTGTGTACTATATAGTTTTTGCCAAGTCCCATCTCCACCATTCTTATTATTGTCAATAAACTTTAGGTAAAATTTAGAATATTCATCCGATAAGCGATAAAGGGTGAGCTGTTTCTTATTCTGATAGTATGGATAATCCGTTACAAAGCCAGATTCAATTAACTCTTCAAGTTTTGAAGAAAAATCACCACTAGACGACATTTTACATTGATTTATTAATTCATTTCTCGTGAGTCCTTTATTTGATTTTGCCAACGTTTTTATAAGTTTCATGTGCCGTTCAGAGTCGTCAAATAGCGAAGCAAACAAATGGTTAAACTCATCGTTTAATACACCATCTTTACTAAAACATAACTTATCAATATTTTGAGATGCACTCAACCCTTTACTCAGTTTTTCTAAATAGTGTGGCACCCCACCTAAAGTCATATAAATCTGTATCACGTCATAACGAGTGAATTTTATACCATTCTTTAACAAAAAAGCTTCCGTTTCATTTAGATTAAATGGAAGCAAACGTATTTTTCTTGTGATTCTATTATGCAGTCCGCCTTTGTTTTTTATAATTTTCTGAACCATATATGAAGCAGCTGAGCCACAAATAACCACAATCAAATCATTCCTTTTGGTGCAATAGGTATTCCAAAAGTTTTCAAAAGCCATTAAAAACTTCGATTTGGGAGTAGCTATCCAAGGAAATTCATCGATAAATATTACTTTCTTACTTCCTGATTTAAATTTATCCAAATACGATTCAAGCATCGTGAACGCTTGAAACCATGATTTCGCAGTTTCCAATTCCGTTCGCTTTGTTCTATTGAAGAGCTCCTTACTGAAAGTTTCGAGTTGATCTTTTAGTGAGCCACCAAACAATCCTGACATTTCAAAAACAAGGTTAGTCTTAAAGTATTCACGTATCAGATATGTTTTACCAATTCTTCTTCGCCCGTATAGGGCAATTAATTCAGACTTGTCATTGTCAATGGCTTCTTTCAGCAGAGCCTGCTCCAAATTTCTTCCAATAATTTTACTCATAATAACAACTTATAACTCGCCAAAAGTACGAAATAAAATTAGTTTTGGCGAATTATAAAAGCATTTTACTTCATTACATAATCAAAATAAAACGATATTGTTCTTAAGCCATACGAAATTTTACCAATATGAATTAAGCTGCATTTATACCAAAGCTGCGTAAACTCTCAACTCATCCCAAAATTGGTTCGAGAATAGAACACCTTGGGGAGCAAAAAGCCTTACAGAAATGTGGGGCTTTTTTTTATGTTTTCAATTTAGAATTATCAATCACGACTACAAACGCTTTTATTTGTTGGAAATTAAAAACCCATTTAGTTAATGTGATTTTAAAAATAGATTAAATTCCTTCTGAGCATTCGAGTCTTGAAATAAAGAACCGTGTCCTTTTTGAGGCACTTCAACAAACTGTCTTTTGTTGCAATTCGTGCAATTCAAAACTTCTTGCTTGAATGTTGGCCAAGAATATAACTGAATTGGCGAATCATCTAAACCTTGAACAAATAAAATGTCCGACTTATATCCATGGGTAAAATTCATCAGTGACCTTTGAAAATATGCATCTGAGTTATCAATAGTTGAACCATATTCCTGCCTTAATTTCGAACATTCTACACCTGATTTTATTTTCCCATCTTCCTCCAATGTACACCTATAAACTAAATTTAATGGCCCTGGAGCATTTGCAATAACACCATTGGTTTGGTACAAAGTATTTAGTCGTGTTGCAACATAAGCACCTTGGGAATGTCCAGCTAAAAATATCTTATTTATTTTGATACCCAATTCGCTACTTGCACTATATTTCAACCATAAAAGCGCAGATTCACACAACTGCACATTATCGCCGAGCAATATTTTTTCTTGTGGGTAAATCACACTAATAATCATCATTGAGTTAGAATCTAACAATGCCTTGAAACTATCCAAAGTATTATTGGCTGCTTCCACTAGATTGCTGTCATTCAAAACAGTCCCATGAAAAACCATAAGCACATCCACAGCATCTAATGCTGGCTTATCAACAACAATATCAATTTGTTTTTGATTATATTGAATTGTTTTTGATTGCCTGTATGCAATTGGTTTGCTTGGAATTATAGGTTCTTGTGATTTGCAAGAAAAAAATACGATTAAAATCACGATGATAGCTTTATACATACTTCATAGAATTTACTGTTTTATGTTATAGACGATTTAATGATAAAAAAGTTTAACCCATCCGCAAATGAATTTCAATTCAGTGGATGTGTTTTCATTCATTTTATGATAAATTCTATCTCATGCAATGTTGTTTGCATACATTTTACAAAGAGCTACATACTCAATCAACGGTTGATGGTTGTATTTTTGGTCAATTAGGGGAGCCAAACTGGACAAGCCATCAGAAATGATGGCTTTTTCTTTGTCCATCAGTGAGTTAGGGTAGTTGCATCTTTTGTTATATTTGTTTTCTGAAAAACTTATTCTTTGCAACTACCTTTATCCTCTTTTTTATACCCTCAAATGCACAGTCATTTCAAATCAAAGATTGTGTGGATTGGCGAATGTTTGTATCACATAATAGCTAGTTAGTGCCAAGTGTATCAAAAAAACAGTAACGAAATAAAATGAAAAATTGGACATCAACATTAGGCGACATTTCAAGACAGATCTTAACTGAATTTGGGTCATTGTCAAGTGAACAGTTAAATTGGAAACCAAATCCAAACACTTGGAGTATTGCTCAAATTTTAGACCATTTGATTGTAGTCAATGAAACTTACTATCTTGTTTTAGCATCCCTAAAAGCGGGGACATATAAAACACCTTTCATTGCGAAAATTGGTTTTATGGTTTCATTTTTAGGTAAGATAGTATTAAATGGAGTTCAGCCAGATAGAAAGAAGAAAATAAAGACATTTCCAATATGGGAACCAACTACTAGCAATGTAATTGGTGACATTCTGAACAGGTTTCAAAATCATCAAATTGAACTTATACAAAAAATAGAAGGTGCAAAAGAACTTGTTGAGAAAGGAATTGTTATTTCTTCACCAGCAAACAAGAACATTGTTTACAAATTGGAAACAGCATTTGATATTATTGTTTCTCACGAACAAAGACATTTAGAACAAGCGAAAGAAATATTACAACTAATGAAAAATAACACCAGTCATTAACAGCTGTTTGATAAAAAAACAGGTACAATTCTTAAGTGGAGCTTGCGCTTCGTATCAAGTTCGGTTCTTCAAAAGAGATTTAAATATCACCTCTTGCAAGTTTGCACGAAGTTCAACCCTTTAATTTTTTAATAGTCACATACTCAATCATCGCATGATAGTTGCATCTTTCGTCTGTAAGGGGAGCAAAAAGCCTCACAGAAATGTGAGGCTTTTTTTATACCTTGGCTACCCCAAAAGATAAAAACATGAAATGGTATGATATTTTCTCTAATTTTTACGATAGTTCATTGGAAAGACTATACTTCAGTAGTCGGAAAAGAGCTGCGGAGTTATTAGACTTGAAAGACCACCTAACTGTTCTTGACATTGCCTGTGGAACAGGAGCGAATTTCAAACACATACTAGGAAGTAGCAAAAATATCTTTTTGTATGGCACAGATTATTCTGAAGGAATGCTTGAAAAAAGTCAATCACAAATAGAAAGAAATGGATGGAATAATACCTTTCTCTTTCAAGCAGACGCCAGAGAAATCAACTATTCTACAATTGAAATTCACATCAAGAAAAAAATTAAATTTGACAGAATCATATGCGTTCTTGGATTATCGGTGATCCCAGAGTGGGAATTGGTGTTGGAAAATCTAATTGAGATGTTAGAAGAAAACGGGAAAATTATTATTGTTGACGTATTTGCAGAAAAAAGAGATTTCAACACTTGGTTGGTTGAAAAAATTGCCAAAGCAGACCTTAATCGAAAAATATGGCAAACACTTCAAACAAAAACATCCAATTTTCATCATGAATATCTACCAGTAAAGGAAAGTAAAGTTGGAGGAAAATTATTTGTAGCTGTTGGGACGAAAACCCAAATTTAATTTGTGAATACAGCAGATCATCGTAGACTAAATTAGTAAAATACTAAGTTAGTACTATTGATATGGAAAAAACAAAAGAAATCATTGATTATTTAAAATTTTCAACCAAATTAAGGGTTTTACGCTATGCTAAAGATTGCGGCAAAAACAAAGACGCGTGTGTAAGTGCCCCCTTTTTCGAACTGAGTTAGATTCGACATTTCAAGCCAATGACCCCTGTAAGGAATTCAAACAAACCTCAACGCCTTCGCCACATCCTCGGGCGTGTCAATGGCAGGGGTTTCATGTTCTGAATAAAAATCATTCATCTCGCCTAGTCATATATTTCCAAAAGTCAACCACCATTTCATGCCCTTCCAAGAAGTCAGAAATCGCCTAACCTCCCGCTACTAGAGTTATCATCACAAAATTGCTAAAACAATTAGAATCAATACAACTCCACGATTATGCACCACTTGAATAATCAGATAGTTCAATGTCGCATAAACCCTCAATTCATCTCAAAATTGGTTCGAGAATAGACCACCTTGGGGAGCAAGAGTGCAAAAGGCGACAGAAATGTCGCCTTTTTTGTTGTCTTTCAGTAAGTTAGGGTAGTTGCATCTTTTTATTTTCTATATAGTTTTCTTCATTCGATAGAATCCATTGTTTGAAAACATAATTTTATGACGTGACATTTCGATAAACCCTTGTCTTTCATATAATTTTTTAGCTTTGGGATTATCAAAAGCAACATCTAACCATAATGAATGATAGGATTGCTTAATTGAATATTCCTCTATATAATTCATCAACTTAGTTCCAATACCTTCACCTCTTGAAGATGAATCAACAGAAATGTTTTGTATATAAATTCCATCAATTGCTGATTTATCATTTATTGATTTTAAAAAAAGAGATTTAAACCAAAGTACGATAAGCTCTCTAGTGGAGAACACGTTAGAGAATACTTGATTTTCTAATTTTTTATCTAAATTCTTGGGAGCATAAAAAAGAAGTAATCCTTTGATTTCATCTTCGCTACTTTTGTAAACCAGGACATTTTGATATGAAAACACATTATCTGTTCTCTCAACAAGGTCTTTAATTTTTGGAATGGCAACTGTTCTTTCTCCAAAAATAAAAGGGATTACATTGTCTGTTTCAAATATAAGTCGGGCAATCTCGAATGTATTATCTGATGAATTTGCAAAATTTATGACAGTGTACATAGTTTAATTTGTTAACTAATTTATCGATAGGCTATTCCATATATTTACGGGTACGATTTCCTTATAGGTTTGTAATTTTTCTTTTATCAAGGCAGCTTTCTCTGAATTTCCAATATCTTCAAAATGCTTGAATTCATAGTAATGTCCCCAAAATTGGATAATTGGTTCTTCGTCTGATTGAATCATTTTTAAGTCCTCAATTGAGATGTTTTTATAATGACTATCAATCAACAATTGACTACTAACTTTAATAAAAGAATATTCGATTTCGCCTGTTCTGCCATTATCAAGAAGTCGTTGCATTCTTTTTCTATCAGTAAAAAACACACCAGACTTATTAGGTAAAGTAGTGGCGAAAAATAAACCTATCGAAATGACACCTGTGATTACTATGCTAGAATTAAATACACTATCATTTAGGTTGAATAATAAAATTAACAACATGCCAAAAATCAATGAAAATAACGGTCCAGCAATTAAAATATAAGCAAACTGGTTTTTCAGATTTTTTGAAATTTGTAGAGGCGATGTGGCAGCAATTCCACCAAAAAATTGCAGTTCCTTATTAAAATAAAATTCAATTTTATCGTCTACTCTTTTTATTCCTAAAAATGCCACTACGAATAATTGCAATTTAAATCCTTGAATAAGACCGGCTAATAAATGCCCGAGCTCGTGAATGAAAATTGCAATGAACGGACATAAAACGATAGAGCCAATAAAAATGGTTGTTTCAAGCGAAGAGTTAGGTAATATCTTAAGAAGAGATTCTTTCGGAATTAAGTAATAGGCACTCAGCATTACTGCCATTCCTAAAAATAGACCAATTAAGCTGTCTTTGAATGTTTTATTGTTCATTAGATTACAAGAATATTAATCAAAAATATTAAATTGTCAGAAATCAAATACTAGAATTTACATAAATGGATGATTTCAATTATCAAATAATAGAACGCTAAACTTTGTGAAAAATTTCAGGAAGTTCAACCCTTTAATTTCTTAATAGTAAAAAACTCTATCATCGCATTATAGCTGCATCTTTCGTCGAAAAGGGGAGCCAAATGAAAGCCATCAGAAATGATGGCTTTTTTGTTTCATCTAAAATGTCAGTAATTTTGAACTGAATCTAGGCAAACACAATAAATCAATACAAATCATGCAAGACTTCATAGATCAAGCCGCAAAAAATGGTATAATACTTCTCAATAATGGAAAGTGTCAATTTTGTGGTGCGGACTATCAAAATGGCATTTTTGAATGTATGGAAAACTATAACAATGGACTTGTATATTTCGATTTTAATGATTCGAAAAATCACATATTTAGATTTATGAGTGTTGATGCTCATGCCTTACAACACCCAGAAATTCATGGACGATGGAGCAATCATTTTCATTTAACAAGGTTGAATTTAATAATTGAAAAGAAACAAATCTGGAACTACAATAAATCACCCCTTCTCAGTGACTACTTGAATAGATATAAATCAAACAAACCAAATGAGTTTCTTAAAGCCCCAGAATCATTGAATAGGGGAAAAATTACTGCGAGAGATTTGACTAATGCAGCAACAGCAGAAGAATGTGCTCAGCTAATTATAAAATGGGCGGATGAAGTATATCATTCATGGAATTCAAACCATGGAATAGTTTCTCAAATTGCAGAAGGTTTTTTAGCCAATTATTACAATGAAACAACACTATGAAAAGTAAAATTAAAATAAATTCCGGCAATGGCATCGGCATTGGTGCATCCATTGGTTTGGCTTTGGGATATGCTATTGGTCGTAACTCTTCTAATCCTATGCAATTTATTGCTATGGGTCTAACAATAGGGATTGTAATTGGTGCAATTATCGACTTTTTGAATAGGCCTAAATAGTGTATCCTTAAATTCACTTGTTTGTGCGTAATCATACATCGAATTACCGGTGCAATTTTGAAGTAAAATAGGAGCTGGTAAATATAAAAATGACTTATACTTGTAGACTATAACTCTTTTTAAATTTGTCATGAAACCAAGAGAGATACTTCAAAAGTGGGTTGAATTATTTAACCAATACGACTATGATGGATTAAGTGAATTGTATGCAGAAGATTGCACAAATCATCAAACACCAAATGGCATCACAAAAGGAAAGGAAAATATCAAACTCATGTTCAAGCACGAATTTGAGCAATTTGAGATGGTTTGCATTATTGAAAACATTTTTGAAGATGGCAATGTCGGAATGTTAGAGTGGAAAGACCCCAAAGGTCTTAGAGGTTGTGGATTTTTTTGGATAGAAAATGATAAAATAATTTATCAGAGAGGGTATTGGGATAAACTTTCATTCATGGAGCAGCAGAAGTCACTTTGATGCATCAATTAATTCAGCAATAACCAATTTCGACATCTTCATCATGGCCGATGAAACCGAACCAATAGTTTGCGGATTCGACATTAATTCACCCAGAACAGAAGGAACTATTTGCCATGAAATGCCGTATTTGTCTTCCAACCAACCACATTGACCAGCTCTACCCTCTTTAGTAAAATAATTCCAATATTTGTCTAATTCTTCTTGAGTTTCAACCGTCAAGACCAAAGAAATTTTCTCGTTGAATTTCATCTCAGGAACCGCATGTGTTAGAACCATGATTCGAACGCCTGCTATTTCAAATACAACGGCAATAGGACTTTCTGAAACCAATTTAAAATCTTCAAATACGTTCTGATAATAGGACGGCATTTCTAGCGCACTGTTATCCCAAAGACAAATAGAAAAAGAGGTAGACATGACGCAAATGTACGAATCACAAATCCCTCACAAACCAATAATCAGTTTGTGGTGTTGTACCCAACGGAAAATCATTTTTTATTCCACTGTTTTTGAAGCCGTGTTTTTCGTAAAATCCGCGTGCCCTGAAATTGTATTCCCATACCGATAAATACATGTGCTCAAATCCGCTGTCTACCGCAAAATTCACAGCAAAATTCATGAGATCGTTGGCAACACCGGTTCCGTGGTATTCCTTCAATACATACAACCTGACCAGCTCTACGCATTTTTTATCCAACCATTCATTTACGGGTGACTCATGCAATGAGTTGATTCGCATGTAGCCCTTCACCGTGTTATTATCCTCCAAAAAGAAGAAAAAATCATTCTCATCACTGAGGTCTTTCTTGCATTGACCCAAGCAAAAGAATTCATTCAATACGTATTTCATATCCTCCTTGGTGCAGGTGCCACCAAAGGTATCGTCGAAGGTCTTTACTCCTATTTGATGCAGCAATTCAGCATCTTTCTCAGTTCCTCTTCTAATGAGCATATTAAATGCTATGCCTTGCGCGATTTTAAAAAATATTCTAAGCTAAATTTCCCTGGACCCGTTTGCTTTATCAATAAAAACAGCAAAAAGTAAATCAGAGAGTGTTCTTTTTCGGAAAAGGGTTCGCCAAAATGGGCACCATAAGCCGCAACAAACATCGTGAAGATTACCAAAAAACAAGCCCAACGAAATTGATAACCCAAAATAACAAAGATTGGAGCCACAAACTCACCTATAATGCAAAGCACCAGCGAAATCTTTGGTCCCAATCCCAAAAAGTTGTAAAATTTAATATCCCCGCCGGCTAATAATTTTTCCAATTTATGATATCCATGGAACATCATAAATAAAGAGGCGGCGAGTCTCACCATAAATAGCAACCAATCATGCTCTAAAGGACCTTTGTTCTCAAAAAGTTTGAATTTCATTGCCCCAAATATCAAATAAAATAACTGTATTTAAAAATGCCCTTCTCCTCACCTTGCACATTGCAGGGTCATTAACTATGACCAGCGTAAAATAGGATAGAATTAAATGCAAAAAGCCTGGTTCATTCAAAGCTTTTAAACCGTGATTGAGCCAGGCTTTAGTTGAGTTTATAAAATTTATCAGTTGCCTTTATTGGTAGAACCGCCAGTTGCAGGAGCTGTACCAGACTTTGGGGTACTCCCTTTTTGAATGGTTCCAGCTTTTGGAGCACCAGAAGCATCTGAAGTCGACTGACCCCCTTTATTGGGACCAGCAGCGTTTGACTTGTTAGCCGAAGCAGCCTGTGACGTAGAAGACCCAATCTTACCCGCTGATGATTGCTTTGTGGAAGAGGCTGGCTTAACTTGACCTTCAGTTTGGTTAGAATTACCATTACTAGAATTCAACGACGTTGCTGGAACAGGTATTCCCTTAGCATCAGGAGCTGATTGACTTGGAGCTTTAGCATTTACTTTGCTTGGAGCGATGCCTTGAGCGTACAAGCCGCTTACTCCAAAAATTACACCAATTGTTAAAATTATCTTTTTCATATAAAGCAAGTTACATAAAAAAACCGAATCAAAACAATTACTTTACAGATAACAAAAAACAATGATCAACCGCATAAATTGCCCTGCCACCAACGTCCGGAGTCTTTCAATATCCGTCTTTGCGAACTGAAATCAATATATACCAAACCAAAACGATCACTATATCCTTCGGCCCATTCAAAGTTGTCTGATAGGCTCCAAGCAAAAAAACCAGTCACTGGAGCACCATTTGCTTTTGCAATGGCCACCTGCTCCAGGTGACTTCTGTAAAATTCAATACGTTTTTGGTCTTCAATAACTTCAACATCATTGATAATCTTTGGTTCATCATTGTAACAAACACCATTCTCTGTCACAACAATTTCTTTAAATCCATAAGTATGAAACCTTTCAATACTTTCTCGCATTCCTTCCGGATAAATTTCACGCTTCATTGAATTCATCATCACTCCCCTTTTTGCTGCAGGAATTTCCCTTCCCCCGAAAAAAGGAACCCAAGGCGAACTTCCTATTACAACCCTAAAATAGTACTGAACACCTACAAAATCAAAGTTAAACTTGATCTTATCCATATCACCAGGCTCAATATATTTATCTAATCTTTTTAGTACAGGCAAATCGCCACTCGGATAACCCAATCCCAAAAAAGGTTCTACGAACAACCGATTGATAAAAGCATCTACCCGCTTAACAGCGAGATGATCTTTAGTTGACTTTCCGTGCACCGGCGAATAGCTATAGGCAATTCCCAATTTTGAATTAGGGTAAATTTCACGCAAACTTTGTCCAGCTTGAGCAACCGCTAAACAAACATGATGAACCGCTCTTAAAAAAGCGAAGGGAGATTTCCTGCCCGGAGCATGGTAACCGTTTAAATATCCCAAAGAAACAAAAGCAGCTGGCTCGTTAACCAAAATCCAACGTTCCACAAACCCTCCAAATTCTTTGGCGCAAAGTTTCACGTAATGATCAAAATGTTTCACAACGCCTCTATTGGCCCAACCACCTTCATCTTCAATTAATTGCGGTAAATCCCAATGATACAATGTCACCCACGGTTGCAAACCTGCATTTAAAATTTCATGAATAACTTTACGGTAGAAGTCTACTCCAGACTGATTTTTAGTTGTTAAATCTGCTTGAACTACCCTTGTCCAAGAAATGGAAAACCGAAAATGCTTAAATCCCAAAGACTTAGCCAAGGCAATATCCTCGGAAAAGCGATGATAGAAATCACAGGCCTCAAGAGCGTTCTGTCCGTTTTTGATGTTCTCTTTGTGCCGTGTAAATTCATCCCAAATAGAAGGCAATTTACCATCAACAATACACGCACCTTCCACTTGAAATGCGGCATTTGCCACTCCAAAATGGAAGTTATTTCCCAAGTCACAAAATAATTTCTTATCATTCTCAGCCAAAGACTGACCCAATAACGTCTTTGAACTGCCGAGCATTACTCCCGCCTTCAACAGCCATTCTTTTCTATTCACGGTTTTTTTTCGGGGGATATTTTTCTAGGAATCATAAAATACAAGAAAACAGAAGACCAAATTGTGCCCATAGGCAAAAGCCATAAAAAAACTGCCGTATAATATGCCCATTTAGGCAATAAGTAAATTTTTCGCTGAAAATACAACCAAAAATCATGAACCCAAGCAAACAACCACTTAAAGGAGCTAATCATAACTACTGAACGAAATTAGAAATTAACAACTTATTTATTGAACCAATTTACTTTCGTTTCAATTATTTAATGAGCGCATAACATACAAATTCTATTGCTGAAGTTCTTTTGGACATGCAACCCAAACTAGCAGTATTAGACATGGCCGGAACCACGATCAACGATGGTGGGCTGGTTCAACAAGCGGCCATCAACGCCATGTTGAATATATCGAACATTTCAATAACCAAAGCCGATGCAGACAAAGTCATGGGCATACCAAAGGGAACGGCCTTTCAAACTCTATGCTCTATATCTGGTGCTCCATCTGACAATGAAGTCATCACAAAGTTGGTTACTTATTTCAACAATGAACTAAAGGCATTATACTCTGACAAAAACAACATCTCCTTAATGCCCTACACTCAGGAATTGTTTTTGGCTATGCGCAGAAAAAACACCAAAATTTATCTAAATACCGGTTTTGAAAAAAGCATCGCAACCGTAATTGTAAATACACTTGACCTTGGCACATTGATTGACGGTTACATTGCCTCTGACGAGGTAGAAATGGGAAGACCTCACCCCCACATGATTCACAAAGCTATGGAACTTTCAAAAGTTAGCTATTCACATCAAGTCATGAAAATTGGTGATACGGTCAGCGATTTATACGAAGGATTTTCAGCTGGCTGTGCCTACAACATTGGGGTGTTAACAGGAGCTCAAAATTATGAAGAATTGAGAGTGGCGCCTTACACCCAGATCATTGCAAACCTAGAACCTGTGCTTTCGTATTTTAAATAATACTCCCACCTTTTGGGTAAAAAACTCATTCCCGCTATCATTTTAGGTTTTGTCGCCTTCGCGACGTATTCATGCATGTATGCCATACGCAAACCGTTTGCCGGATTCATCTATGATCAAACTTTATTAGGTTACAACATCAAAAATTGGTTGGTAATTGCTCAATTGCTGGGGTACACATTAAGCAAATTCTTTGGCATTCGTTTCATTGGTAAATTAGAACGCCATAAGCGAAGGCAACATCTAATATTACTGCTATGTGCAGCTTCACTTCCATTATGGTTGATGACTATAACCCCCATTCAATTTTGGCCCATTTTGATGCTTTTAAATGGCTTTCCTTTGGGAATTGTTTGGGGAATTGTTTTTAGTTATCTCGAAGGAAGAGACCTCACCGAATTCATGGGTGCTATCCTCGCTTGTACTTTCGTTTTCTCTTCGGGATTCGTCAAATTTTTAGCCATAACCATACAAGAAAACTTTTTGGTTTCTCCAGTGTTTGCAAGTGCCACAGTCTCCGGATTGGCATGTTTTTGCGCAGCTTTTTTTTCATACCTACTCAACAAAACCCCTCCACCCACTGAGGAAGAAATAGTGCATAACGCACGCAGATTGCCCTTATCAAAACACGAGCAAAATTCCTTCTTCAAACAAAATAAATTTTTCCTGATCCCCGCCATAGCCATTTATGCTCTTCTCACTTTAATGAGAGACTTTAGAGACAATTTTACCGCTGAAATGCTTCATGAAGATCATAATTTAAGCGGACAAATAATCGCGCAGTACGAAACGATTATATCTGTAATTCTAATTGCCGTCATCCCACTTATTTCACTAATTAGAAATCACTTTGCCGCAATACAACTCACCTTCTTTGTTGCGCTCATTGGCAGTATTATAAATTTAATAGGACTGTATTTATTTCAATCTAATTTCATCTCTGGAAGCATTTTCATTCTCATTACTGGCTTTGGACTGTATGGCGGATATATTTTAATCAATATCAGTATCATGAATCGTATTGTTGCATACAGAAAGAACCCCGGAAATTGCGGCTTTCTCATGTATTCAGCAGATGCATCAGGCTATCTCACCTCAATTGCAATATTGTGTTTGGCTCTTTTTGGGACAAAAGATGCAGTTAAATGGTTCAACGTGTATGAAACCCTAATAGCCGTTGGTTCAACTGCCATATTTTTCATCTCTATTTACCCAATCATAAAAGGTTTTTACCCCACTAAATTTACTTTAAAATCCAATGAATAAATCCGTAAATATTATTGGCGCTGGAATTCTTGGGCTTGCATTTGCAAGAGCATTTGCAAAAAAAGGTTATTCCGTCAGTGTTTTTGAAAGAACCCCCAAAGCCAGTGGCTCATCCATCCGAAACTTTGGAATGATATGGCCCATAGGACAACACAAAGACCAAACTCTTCAAAGAGCTCTTAGAACCAGAGAAATTTGGAAGGAAGTTTGCGATGATGCAAAAATTTGGTACAAGGAAAGCGGTTCACTTCAATTGTTAACAAATCCTATAGAAATAAGCCTTGGCCAAGAATTTTACGACGAGGAAAAATACGCTAGACCAGGCTTAGATTTTCTCACTTGGAGACAGGTTGAATCATTGGTCCCGTTTATCAATAAGCAAACGGTAAGAGGTGCCCTTTTCAGTCCCACTGAAATGATCGTTGAAGCGCGTTCGGCCATTCGGGAAATACCCGAATACCTCGAAAAAACAATGGGCGTTAAATTTCATTTTAACACCTTGATTAAATCGGTTGAGGAAGGCTCAGTTACCACGCATCTTGGGAAAAAACATTCAGCCGACTTAACCATTTTAGCGAGTGGCTACGAAACTCAACTGCTTTTTCCCGAAATATTTAATCAAGCTCCCGTAACCATTTCAAGCTTGAACATGTTGAGAAGTTATCCTATTAGTGATTTAATTCCTTCTATTTGCGGTGGATTAAGCTTTTTGCATTATCCATCTTACTCGGTCTGTAAGACCTTAAACGAATACGAAACTTATTGTAATTCTGAATTTCCAAATCAAATCAAACACGGCATTCACCTTCTTATTTCCCAATCGCCACTCGGTGAGCTAACCATTGGAGATTCGCACGATTACGGAAATCATCATGACCCATTCCAAATGAGCAGCGTTGATCAGTTTATCTTAGATTACATGAATAAATTACTCAATCTAGAGTACTTGGGTATTGCACAAAGATGGACAGGTCAATATTTAAAAATGACCAATGGAAAGAGTGAATGGTTTGAACAAATTGATTCAACAACATACATTGCCAACGGCCCTGGGGGAGCAGGTATGACTCTGAGTTGGGGAATGGCCGAAGAATATGTTTCGAAATTATAAACTCAAACATTTGGCTATATCCAACCAAACCTCTTGAGGAATATCTTGGGAAATATCTTCTCTCTTACCCTCATCATCCCACCTACGAAGTTGCAGACTATCTTCAAAAAATGGATAGTGCTTATAATGTTCTATTTCTTCTTCAGATAAGAATCCACCCTGCTTAACAAGACTCAACTTACTCGCTTCTGATAGGTTATTATAATATGATTCAACATGAGTCACTAACCACCGTTTTGCCCAAACGTGTGACTCTACAATCTGAACCATCCGCTCAGAAAAGCCCCATTTAGACAGTACTTCAGCCGCCAATATTTCATGGCGCATATCGGATTTTGATTCACTTTCATCGTAATACAAGTGACCAATATCGTGCAAAAAGGCTGCTACTCTTAACTCAACATCATAACCCGACTCTAATGCCAAGGTCCAGCATTGAACGGCATGTTCTATTTGAGTGATATTTTCACCGTAGTTTAGATTCCCCTTTTCCAAGAAAATCTTCTGTATTTGATCAATAACTTCAATTGGTTGCATATAAAAATAAAAAAAGGGAGGAATAAAAACCCCTCCCTTTAAAACAAACACAAACTATTACTTCAATAACCACATTTCAGCGTTAATATCGTCTGATCCACCAAACTGTGAATCAACCGCTGCTTTCCAACTCGAAGCATTGTTGGTTCTTTCGCTTGAGGGATACTGGAAACGCTTTGGTAATTTTCCGCTATTACCTGTTCCAGGGCCATTATCTGAGAATGCTGGAAGGCCAGTTCTACGATAGTTAAAATACCCCTCCAAACCGCTATTCTGGAAGAACGCTAAGTACTTTTGAGAAACAATTTGACGTAACCCATTATTGTTAGCACCAGCGTATTTTACAGTAATCTGATTAAAATAAGCAGCTTCATCAAAATTGTATACATTCTTTATGTAGTCGCCGGCATCAGTAGGTGAGCCACCATTTCTGAAGGCATATACATCAACGGGTCCGTTGCTAATTCCATAGAACTGCATACTTGCCTTGATTCCTTTTTCATACCAATCAGATGCACTCTCAGAAATCCAACCTCTGTGAGCAGCTTCAGCAATGTTAAAACACATCTCTGAATATCCTACCTGAATACATGGTTCCGCAGTAAAAGAGCGATACCAACGGTAACGATTGTATAGTGAATATTCTCCATTCAAAAAATCGCCTCCATTTGAAACCTGCATTTTAGTTGACATGTCTGCTAAATCTTGATTGGCATCAGCTCCAACAAAAGAATTGAAATCTGTATACCCATTTCCAGCTTTTAATTGAGCACCTGCTGGCTCAGCAATCAAGAATACACGAGGATCTTTCAAGTAAGTTAAGATGGAAAGGTTTGTAGAAGACATATTGTAACGCAATGCGTCAAAACCATAGTTATCTGGACTTACAGGATATTTATTCAATGTGCTATTGTAAATAAACTGCATGTCATCACCATTAGAATTAAATAATGGATATTTCGATGGATTAGTAACAATTGATGAAAAACGACCTTTTACGTTTAAGTCAGCATCTGCTTCTTTATTGCTTAATGCCATCAATACTCTCAATGTAAAAGCGTTGTTCATTTTCTGCCAAGAAGCAAGGTTGTTGCTGTAATAAATGTCACCTGAAAACGTAGAGTTTCCAGAATTTATCAAAGTAGTCATATCAGAATTAGCTTCGTCTAACCAAACCAATACCTGCTTAAATACTTCCTTTTGAGAATCGTACTTGGGCATGAAGTTAGAAACCTGTAATGCTTCAGACATTGGAACATCACCGGTCAACATAGTCATTTGGTAAAATAAATAAGCTCTGAAAAACTTACCTAAAGCAGAATAAGGATTCACATCAGGATTACCCACACGCTTTGCTTCCTCTTCCATTTTGATTACGTTTTTCAAGGTAGTATATGACCATGAAGCACCACCCCAATTGTATTCATTATTGCCGTAGTAGTTATAATTGCACAAATTATACTGGCAAATTCGAGCATCTCCACCCCAAGGTCTCTGATTTATTGAAAAACAAATACCGTTCAACACCAAGTCAGGAGTAACTTGAGTAGGACGATTCGGATCATTATCCAAACCTTCCACTGAACAACTGTTCATCACTACCAAAGCGAAAACAGTACATATTGCGAAAATTATCTTTTTCATTTTTTTGATTTTTAATAATTAGAATGTCAAATTCAAATTGATACCGTATCTTCTCATTGTTGGTGACTGAAGTGCAGAATAGCCAGTCATTCCTGGGAACTGATCCAAATCCAAGTCATGCAAACCATTTGCAAAATAGATCAGGTTTCTACCTACGATTGAAATAGAAGCTGCCTTAAACGTTTTGCCCATCATTGCTGAAGGAATATTATAAGTGATGGTTACCTCACGAAGTTTCAAGTAATCCTTTTTCATAATATTTGCTTCGTATTGACCGTAATAACGACTGATATAATCTTGCAAATAAGTTTGAGTCTCATTGCTCTTGAATGCCAATTCTTCATAGTTCGTAATTTCACCTGTTATTGGATCGTATTTTATTGAACCTGAAGCTACTTGAACACCTTCACCCAACCATGTTTTCTCTCCACGGGTATCTGCTTCTCTCGCATTTGCCATAGAATTTCCATTAGCATCGGTATAATTGTCTTGAACTGTTTCAATGTGACGGCCACCGCGGAAAGTTTGTCTTTGAATTTGATTTACAATTAAACCACCAATTCTACCATCAAACTGAACGCCAACAGTAAAATTCTTGTATTTTACTTGGTTGTAGAAACCAATCACCAAATCAGGCAATGTATAACCTTGGAACTGTCCTTTTGGCAACACAATAGGTCTTCCACCTGCATCGTTGATCAACTGACCTTCTTGATTTCTAGCAAAACCATTTGTGTAAAGCGCATCAATTCTATCTCCTACTTTCAAAAATCTGTTACTTGAATTATCAGAAACAAAATAGTTTGCAGAAATCTGATCAACATCACCGTATACAGCAGTTAAAAATTCTCTATAACGAGAAAGGTTCAACATAGAATTCCAAGTTAAATCACCTTCTCTTTTAGATTTGATGATATCACCTTTGAAACTTACTTCCCAACCTCTGCGCTGAGTTTCAATTCCATTTACCACTTGATTGGTATATCCTGTAGCTTCAGAAATTGTTCTAGAGAAGATTCCAGGACCGTCATTATAAACATAATACGTTCCCTCTACACCTAAGCGATTGTTAAACAATCTCAACTCAGTACCAAACTCAAAATCAGTTCTTTGAAATGGAGCAAGGCTCGCATTCGGCAGTACATTCGTAAAGTTTGCTGAAGGTTTACCGTTGTAAAGCAAAGGGGTATTGTAGATACCTGCATTTACGTATGCTGGTCCATCGTAGGGTGATGAATAGTTTGAACCGTACCCAAGTGTACTGCCCGCTTGAGAGATTGTAGGAGAAGTTAAACCACCTTTAACTTGTGCAAAAGAAGCGCGCAGCTTCCAAAAGCTAACCGTTTTAGATTTCAATTTTCCAAACAACTCCGTAGGCAAGAAAGATACAGAGGCTGAAGGATACACAAACGTATTATTATCAGCAGGCATGGTTGAAAGTTGGTCCATACGTGCCCCTAAATTGACGAACAAATATTTCGATCCAAAATCTGCCAATGCATATAATGAATTTACAGCCATTGAAGAATTAAAGTTGAAAACTCGCACGGGATTAGCACTGTTTGCAAAGTTGTATACCTCTGGCACGTTTAAATAATCTGTAGTTGCCCAACTACTGTTGTAATTGAAATCACGACGATTTCCTCCCAATGAAGCATGTACATCTATACCGCGAACCTTTTTTTCATAATTGAATAAGAAATCATTATTTATCTCAAACAATGCGCGACGGTCTTCACGGTAATCACCTCTATTTTCTTCACGTCCGTATGGATGAGCACTAAAGGGCATTTTTTCAGTTCTTAAAACATCATAAGTAGTTACAGAAGTTCTAACCATTAAATTGGCGTTCTTGTTGATATCCCAATCAAAACTGGTATATCCATATAGATCATTTTTATAATGGCCACGCAACCACTTGTAAGCAACGAACCAAGGATTTTGATATCTTTTATATTCTGAGTGAATAGATTGAACACCTTCTTTACCAGGCTGCCAAATGCCGCGAATGTCATCAGCCATTACATCCCAATCAGCACCCTGCCAAATAATCACGCTGTATATTAATGAGTTAGGACCATAAACCACATCATTGATATTCTCAGTTGATTGACGGTTGTAGTTTACAGTTGCATTCATTCTGAATTTATCAGAAAAACGAATCGTGTTTGAAATGTTAAAGGTGTTGCTATTCAAACCTGTGTTTGGTACAATTCCTCTTTGATTTAAATTACTAAAGGAGAATCTCACATCCATCATTTTAGTTGATGAAGCTATACTGAAATTATTGGTATTCAATAAACCTGCTTGCAAGAAACGTTGCAAATTATTTGCACCACGGGCTACAAATGGAGTAGGTATACGTTGTCCAGTAACAGGGTCAACAGGACTATCGTATTGAGCTATCAATTGACCATTTAAAGCTGGTCCCCAAACGTCGTAGTCACCATCATTGTTTCCACCACCCAAACCATCTACAAATGAGTAGTTACCGTGATCACCAGGTCCATATTTATCTTGAACTTTTGGGATAGTTAAAAACCCATTCTCCATAATAGCTGAAGAATTAACCTCTACAGTGATTCCATCTTTACTACCTCTTTTTGTAGTGATTACAATCGCACCGTTTTGTCCGCGATATCCATATAAAGCAGCAGCAGCAGGCCCCATCAATACAGATACCTTTTCAATATCATCAGGTGATAAATTGTAAGCATCTGAGTTAATAGGAACACCATCAACCACAAAAAGCACAGATTGACCTCTTCTGATATCACTACCACGAAGAACAATCTGAGAAGTACCTAAAAGCTCTGCACTTTGACCAATAGTCAAACCAGCAACTTTACCCACCATGTTGTCAACAACATTGGTTTCTCGAGCTTTAACTAAAGAGGCACCTTGGATTTCAGAAACGGCAAAACCTAGTTTCTTTTTTTCCTTTTTAATACCCAACGCGGTAACTACAACCTCCCCCACGTTCGTGGTGTCAGTGTCGCTTTCCGCTTGTTGAGCAGATAGTGGATTAGCCATTAAAACTAATGCCACTGCAGCAATCAATCGATTTGCTTTGTAAATTGTGAAAGATTTCATTTTACAGTTAATTTGGTATTCAAATCAACTCGTCAAATATTAAGCGAAAAAGTATAGAATATTACTCAATTATAATTCACAAATAATTAATATTGAATATTAATTTTATATTAATACAAACCTTATGAATATTGATTATCAATCAATTAAACAAAAATAAAAAACGAATTTTAATTAAAAACTTAATAACAATGCCAAATTCCTCCCAGCCATCGGAACACCACTTCCATGAATTTTAACATATTCGTTACTCAAATTTTGCATACACACCGCAATACGGTAATCGTTTAATAAAATTTGATAACCAAGGTCAAATTGCACAAATCCAGCAGTACCATTTCGACCAATTCTGTTATCAGAAATATCACCAGACGCAAGACGGGTTTGGGATTTCGACGCAGTGTATCGACAAAAAATTGATTGATTTCGGTTCTTACCAAACAAGTAATTCATTTGTAACATTCCATTCAAAGGAGGTACTCTTCGCATTGGCTCTCCTTTAGATAAATTATCTCCATAAGTGTAGGCTAAACCACCCTTAATATTAAAGTTCTTTCTCAAGGAAAACTCAAACATCATCTCTAAACCGTTGAATAATGCTCTTTCAATATTTTCCTTTTGATATACAGGATACCCTTGAATAGAGTCATTTCCTGATTTAGTTCTTGATATGACATCAAATAGATAGTTCTGATAAGCAGAAATTTGAGCTCGAACTCCCTTTGATCGAAACTTAAAACCAATCTCATGGTTTTTAGAATATTCAGGACGCAAATCATACTGAGGCACTTCATAGCGAAAATCAACTATTCCCAATGTACCCAAATCATCTAAATTTGGTGCTCTGAAACCACTTGAATAATTAGAGAAAACCCTTAATTCTCCACCTTTAATAGGGTTTAATTCTGAAAGATCAATTGACAGTCCCAACGTTTGAACAAGAGCCAAATTTCTATCCAAAATTTCTCCGATAGGCTCAATATTCATCTCAGAACTCGTTTGCTGTAACCTTAAGCCCCCCGTAAACTCAAATCTAGAGTATACACCCTTTGACATCAAAAATACGCTGTGTTGAAAAAGCCCTGAATGATCTGGATATAACCCGCGGCTACTTAGTGTATTTCCAGTTAAGGTATTTGTATTGTATCGAGAGGAAAGCACTTTGTCGCGATAAAATTCATAACCGCTGCTCAAACTCCAGTTCCTTGATAATTGTTGGTTTAATTCTGTCAAAAAAAACTGCGTTTGAACAACATCAGTTTCTTGAGTTAATTTATCGGAATTGCGTTTTTGCATAGAGCGCGATTCATAACTGTTCTGCAAACCCGCTGTGAACTTGAGTTGCGTTGCTCTATTTACATTGAAAGTCCTCCTCAGATACAAAAGATGACGATCCTGTCTATCCATAGCGTTCTTTTCAAAATTCTCTAAGGCAATTTTATGGTAAACAGGAATATTTCTCTGATTCACCGTATTTCCGGCAAAAGTCCATTCTCCGTTTCGGGCTTTTAACCTCAAATTAAAATCACCGTCAACTTCTGAGTAGCCCGTTGGACTTAATTTAACAGACTTGTTTGCATCAGAACCAGGAACTACCACATCACCAAATTTTCGAAAAGTAATGCCCGTAGTTAACGCTATTTTATCAGTGCTAAAATCTACAAAAATTCTTTGTGAAAACTCACCAGTTGGAGCTGAAACACGAGTACTACCCCCAACTTTACTAAGAGCTAATTTTTTTTCTTTGGAATAATTTGCAGACCTGTAATTCACAGATAAAGCACCTCCCATTGCATCACTTCCAAACTGAACACTCCCTGTACCCAATACCAAATCTAATGAAGATATTGCCAATCCATCCAAAGTATTGATATATTGGTTTGGCCCATAACGAAAAGTACTGTTATTCAAACGAATACCATCCACTACTGTTAAAATTTGATTTCCTGTCATCCCCCTTAGGTATGGGCTACCACCTCCATAATTGGTTCGTTGAACTTGCAGACCAGGAACTTCCATCAGTGATTCTGGAATGGTTCTATTTAAATTATTCTGCAAGGGATTAGACAATTTGTGAACCGTGTAAGAAGATTTGAAACCAGACTCACCGCTTCTGTAAGTCACAAATACCGTATCAATATTTGATTGCACGAGGTTATTCAACCCCTGCCCAAAAACCTGTCCGCAATTCAGCAAAAAGAAAAGAACAACAACCAAAATATTTTTTACACTCATTTTTATCTCTTTATCGGAGGAAGAACTGAATTCTCACCTTTAACGTACTTCCAAAGAACCTCATTCATGATAAATTCATCGGCTTCATCTTCTTTTGAAAGATTAAGTAGTTCGCTTCTTTGCATCAAATAAGATGTTGACTTTGGATTGGTTGCAGAATTCTTTTCGTTCAAATCTATTCTTGGTTTCTCGAATTCAAATTCCCCGGAAATCAAAGTATCTGAAAAACACCTCCACATAGATGTAGCGCCTGCATCGTATTGGCTCATGGGAGGCATAGCTAAGATTAACTCCATAGTTCTCAACATCGATGAAGTGGTATAGTGCGTATGATCAACGAAACCGCGCTTCACCCAACCACCTGCGAGGTAAGCCGTTGAACGATGTGCATCAATGTGATCAGGTCCATTTTGAGCATCATCCTCCAAAATAAAAACACAACTTTGGTTCCAAATGGGCGACTTTGACAAGTAATCTACAAACATTCCAACCGCTAAATCATTGTCAGCCACATGTGCAAATGGTGTGGGTCTGTCTTTACGAACACCTTCAGTATGGTCATTAATAAACCTGAGTGTACTCAATTGAGGAACCTTCCCAATATTTAAAAGCGAATCAAAATCCCTTTTCCATTGAAAAAATCTAAGACTATCTTTTATTGACTCATCCCATGAGGTGAAATAACGACAAAATTGCCCCTCTAAAGATTTAATGTTCGCTTTATAATCATCGGCAAACTCCCCATAAGTTCTGTAAGAAATACCCGCATTTTTTGCGTGATCCCATATAAACCCTTTGTGGGGATGTGCAATTTTCCATTGGCCTTCATAAACGTATTCGCCCCCTTTGCCGCCATAACTAGTTGGCCAAGTTTTTTCGGTGTAATCATTAGCAATGGCAGCTGTACTCCAGTTGTGACCATCAGCACTGACCTCGGCATCAACATAAAAATGATCTAACAAGACGAACTGTTGAGCTAATTTGTGTTGATTAGGTGTAATATTTTCACCAAATAACAAAAGGCTCGTATCTCCATCGCCCCTTGGGATATCGCTCAATACCTGATCATACGTTCTATTTTCTTTGATTATATAAAATACATACTTTACGGGTGACGTGTCTCCCAATCTTGAAGGAATCGGATTATTCAATGGAATATTCACATCTTCGCGCTCTTTTAGCTTGTTGTACGGACTGTTCAACTTACACTGCATCGTACCCCAATCTAAGTTTCTAGAATCAGTGATCCATTTCCTATCGATGATTTGCAACGAACCTCTAAAAAGCGAACCAATGTATTGAACCGGCATTGACTTGATTCCACCTTGGTAGGTTACCTGATTTCTTTTTGCTGTTGGATTGGGACCCTGAGGATTAGCCATTGAACTTACGCCCTTACCATTGGCTATAAAAAGTTCATTTTTTGCAAAAATTGCTTGTGTTGGATACCAACCTGCTGGAATAAAGCCCAAGGTTTTAGTTTCGTTAATTTCAGAAACATCAAAAACAACCACGTTATTATTGTCAGCATTTGCGACGTACAAACGATTTGAATTTAAACAAACCGAATTGGGGGTTGAGCCGGTTGGAGCGTCTCGTTCGAAAGAAGTATTTAGAATTTCAGTTATTCTATTTTGTTTCCTATCAAAAACATGCACTGAATTATCATTAGCGCAGGCAACAAAAATCCTATCGGATTTCGGATCCCAAACAAGTTCATTAGGATTTGAACCCACAGAAATTCTAGATTTTATGTTTAAATCTTTGGGATCTATGATTACAAGTGCCTCATTACCCCATTCGCTTACAATAATTTCAGAATTTTCTTCAGTCAGAGACAGCGAAGTATTTCTCTTACATAAAAGCAGCGAGAAATTCGCAGATTTCAATTTTGTTTTAGATAAGATCTTTTTGCTCGAAAGCTGAATAGAGTAAACCGAAGAATCTTCCTTTGTTACTACGAATAATTTGCTTTCATCTGCACTCAAAACCATATCTGTTGGCGAAATACGATTAGGCCAGGGTAACCCCAGAAGTATGGTGTCTTTTCTCAATAATTTACCTTTCTTAAACTCAAATATTTCAATCCAGTTATTGTTCCCACCACTTGCATACAAAATATTTCCTTTCTGATTAAAACACATACCATAGAAGGTCTTATTCAACTGCATACTATCGGATATTTTCCGTTTCTTCACATCTACCACCATCAAAGAGTGATCACTTTGACCCGCATTCTGAACAATAATCCAATTTTGCGAAGGGTGGCTCACCATTTTCATGGGTAAATCTCCCACTCTAATCTGCTTACCTACCGGAGAAATTTTCCATCCATTAGGGAGTTCTGTAGCTTCAATTTTTGTTGTTTCTATCTGACCTATCAACGTGATGCTCTGTGCGAATGCCATCAACATCAGAAAAAATGCAATATTCTTGTGTGATTTCATATTATTTACCTTTTATGTAACTTTCATTATCCATGGGCTCACTCATATTAACTTCCCTCCAAGGAATAGTGCGGTTGTACTTTTTCATTACGGCCTCGGGATTAAAAATTCGTAAATCGCTTTTTTCCAATTCATACGGACGATAATCAGGCTCGTTGGTGAAAAAATCATCCAACAAAGTAGAAGTCAAATCAAATTGATTAACCGCAGGAATCTCAAAAATGCCATATATCGTTTTTAAAATTGAACCGAAATTTGCGTGTGTCTTCGATACATAATTACGCTTCACAAAAGGACTGATCATCATCAAAAGACTTCTATGTGCATCAATGTGATCTACACCACCTTGTGGATCATCTTCCGTCACTACAATAAGCATATTTTTCCAATAGGGGGTATGACTCAAAAAATGAATCATTCTGCCCAAAGCCAAATCGTTATCTGCAACATATGAGTGAACAAATGGATATCCATCATCGGGCCTTGGGCCTGTAGTATGATCATTAGGCAATTGAATGGTGATGACTTGGGGCATCGAATCCTTGCCACTCAACCATTTCTCTGTAAATTCTTCTTCAAATTGTTCAACCCTGAATTGATCCGGAATATTCATATTATATCCAGCATACTTTCTCGAAGTTTTAGGGAAAATAGATTTAGGCATAGGAAAAGCAACGGGTAGAGCAGTTCCATTGGTTGTGTCATACCATTCTTCTTGAACATCGGTATATTCATTTGCTTCACCAAAATTGTAAACTGATACATTCTTTCTTTCCAATGCTTCCCAAAAACCTCCAACTTCATTGTAATCTTCAGGATCTTGTGCCCCAGTAGTTCTAGGGAAAATCCTTCCCGGTGCAGGTGAAAAAATCCTATAACCTCCGCTGTTGGCTGAATTGGTTTCTACATATTCATTGGGAATGGTTCCCATCATCCAGTGGTGCCCGTGAATGGATGCATCGCTATCACAATAAAAATTATCCGACAAAGCAAAGTTTCTTGCTAATTTCTGATGGTTTGGAGTGATGCGGATTTTTTCAGCGTTCATCAAATTGTCTAAGGTAATTGAATCCAAACCATATTTCTTTAACAGTTCCCAGTTGATAGATTCAGAAGAATTATCACTCAACAGAGTTAGTTTCTCACGAATTTCCTTTTTAATCACTTCCTCACAATCAACTCCAAATCTAGCAAGGGATGTGTCACCTTCAACCCCTGGCACTTGGCTCAAAACCTCGTCAAAAGTTCTATTCTCCTTGGTGATATAAACCACATGTTTAATAGAAGCTAAATTCTCCAATTTTTTTGCCTTAATCGGACTGAATGTATTGTTCAAACAGGTCTGACTCCATTGATTCAGGAGTTTTTGATTGGGGATAGCTACCTTTTGTATCAACCCCAATTGAATATCACCCACATATGTTCCTTGAACCGGAGGCTTAAAACCATAGCCCCCATTGGGTCCTGCACCATAACCTCTTGCCGAAGTCATCAATATTTCACTTTTCTTATTTAAACACTTTACACGAGTTACGCCCCAACCACCGGGAATAAAACCCAAAACCGTGCGTTTCTTAACATCAATTACTGCGACCGCATTGTAACCCAACAAGGCCGCATAAATTTTCTTACCCGATTGATCAATATCTAAGCCATAAGGAAAATAACCTCTGACCTTATCCAAAGCGCTATTGGTTTTGATGGGGATGTAGCCGGATACTTTGCCCGTTGAAATGTCAATAATTGCTATATTATCATTTTGTGTTTGCGATATATAGGCGAAATTTCCTTTGCACACTATAGAATTCGGGTGCGAACCTCCTACAATTTCGGCATCCTCTAACATTTCACCTATTCTCAAGCCCGTTTTTACCTTATGTACCAATTCATTTTGTAAGAGATCAATAATCCATACAGACATAGACTCATCATTATCAGCAGGTCCAAGCCCAGCGACCTTCCTACCATTGATCCAAACTCCTGTATCAGACTCAGAAGTATGAGCTCCAAAAGGTGGAAAGTGTAAGAAAAAGGTGTCCTTATTATCTTTTGTAATTTCCGGAAGCTTTTTGTATTGGTAAATACCCACATTAGAAAACAATATTTTGTTTCGATCATCGCTGAGGGCTAATCCAAAAGGAATTCTACCCGTCTGAAAGGATTTTAACAATTTTTTTGTTTGGACATCAATTCTATAAAGTTCTTGCCAACCCCTATCTAAAACCCAAAGCTCTTTCCTTTTCGAATCATATACTATATCTGTCAAAAATGCTTCTTTGGGATGAACGGGGTGAAACTTTCCAATATCAATTGAGTCAATAACTGTTTTCTTTTCGCAATCAAAAAACCAAATCATACCTTTATCACCGCCACCAATAACCGCTGTCTTATTGTCTTCAAGAAATTGCAAGCCGATAAATGATGCACCTTTAATAACATCTACACCGCTTCCATTAAACTCAGGAAATCGTTGAATATTCATTAAATTCCCACTTAAATCCACCAATGAAATGGCGTTGCTGTGGGCCACTACTGCCCAACGCTCATCAGCCGAAACTGCCAAACCATATGGAGCTCTTGTTATAGTTTTAGCTTCGCCAACAGGGCTAACCCATCTACCTGAAGGCAATACTGATTTTCCCGAAGGATTGACCTTGCAGTACTCATTCCGTCCGGGAATTTCTAAGTCTTGTTGGGCAATTATTGGACTTGAATAAAAATGCAAAGCAATAAAAAACAGAACCGATTTGGCTAAATTGGGTAAGAATTTCATCAACCAAAAGTAGATCCCTAAAAAGACCCTATTATTTCCAATGAGATACTTTTGTGTTAATCTGAACCTAAAATTGACATTCTCGAATAACAAAATAACAATCCTTTTCTAATAAGTCTAAAATCAACCAATTAAATATTTCCTAATATTTATAATAATTGCCAATATGAAAATTCTAACCCCAAATTTCAAAATTATCTTGAGTAGCATTGGCATTGTCTTTGTTTTACTCTCAATTTCATTATTTGCTAAAGGATTGAAAACAAGCATGATGGAGTTCAAAGTCCCGGACATAACCCTAAACTCTGAACACTACCTAGACGCCCTAAAATGGGTTTATATTCATCAGATTTTCATTGGTGGACTGATATTTTTCTTGGGTCAATCAGTGACGAACTTGAAACATCAAAGATCAATTACAGTATTTATCCTGATCGCCATATCTTATTACGTTTATCTTGACTTTAGAACATCTGACAGTAGCTTCGGAAATGGTTTATACCAAGGTGAGCAATCTATCATTCCAGGTATAATTAATGTAGTGATTTCAATTCTCTTGATTTCTCTTCTTATTTCATTAAATTCCAAGAAAAAAACCAACTCAATGACAATGAATGAATATTGAATTATTTGGTTATATTTGTTTTAACTGAAATCTGCAGTAATAATGTTTAACCTGAAATCTCCCATATTGCTGATTTTATTCTGTGGATGTTTTTTCCCTTTAAAATCACAAACCGAAATAGATGGTTTATTTATGGGAAAGAGAAACATTTGCGGCGGTTTTGTATATGGCCAAAGTCAATGGCAAAAATATTGGGAGGGAGATTATCTCAGAACCAATGAAAATATTGGCCAATTGAAATCTAGACAAATGAGCTTTATGGCCAACTATGGATTTACATCAAAAACCAATTTGATTTTGAGTACGTCCTACATCCAGAATTTTACAACCAAAGGAACTTTGTTAGAACAAAAAGGGTTTCAAGATGCAAACCTTTTTCTGAAACACGAATTATGGGCAAAAAACATCAATGGGTTTTTAACATCCTTGGTTGCAGTAGCTGGTGTTTCAACTCCAATTTCTAATTATGTAGTAGATTATTTACCCTTGAGCATTGGATCAGGCGCCAGAACTGCATCCATGCGTTTTTTGATGGATATCCAAAAAAGAGACTACTTTTTAACCCTGTCAAGTTCTTACATTGCCCGAAGCACCATAACTATTGACAGAAATTCTTATTATACTGATCGTTTGATTTATAGTAACCAAGTAGTATTACCCAACCTCTGGAATCACAACATCCGATTAGGTTATCGCCCATCACCCGATAATTACGTTGAATTCACTGGTGAATTCAACAATTCTATTGGCGGTTTCAATATTCGTAAAAACGATATGCCTTTCCCAAGCAATGAAATGGATATGGTTCGAATTGGACTTTCTGGGAAGAAGGAAATCATAAAAAATAAAGGTTTCAGTGCAATTGGGGGCTTGACTCAAACGGTTTATGGCAAAAACGTGGGTAAATCCTTTTCATGGTATTCAGGCTTAGTGTATCAATATGAATTTTAGCCGTTTTACATATAATTTAGGATACTTTTTCATTGTTGCAATAATGTCGTTGGGCTGCAATAAAGAAATCAATGAACGAAACTTAAGTTTCGCACCTCTTTCACCATCAAATTTAGATACTACCGGAGGAAATTGGCTTCCAATTCTACTTTCCAACAATGAAGAATTTGCTTTGGAAACACCAGAACCAATTACATCTCAGAATTACAAACTAGAATTGCAAGAGGTAAGAAGCATCCAAGCAAAAAATGAACTCTCCGAATTAAACAATTTTAATTACTGGAGCGCAGGAAGCATTTTGAGGTGGAACGAAATATTAAGAGAATTGGTGGCGAAATACAATCTACCACCCTACGAAAATCAAGATGGCACTTACCCAATTCCAAACCCAAACAACCCGCTAGCATACCCATTGTTTCCCTTTGCTAATCCACCTTATGCCGCTAGAGCGTATGCATATGTTAGTGCTGCGCAATATGATGCTTTAGTTATTGCCTATCACTACAAGCAGAAATTCAAAAGGCTGAGACCTTATCAAATCGACCCTAACATTAAGCTAAAAGGACCTGAAATAAACGACTTCTCCTACCCAAGTGAACAAGCAGTAATTGCTGGAGCGAGTGTCGCAATGTTAAGCCAATTGTTTCCCGGAGAACAAGATTTTTTACAATCTAAACTTCTCGATTGCATAAATAGTCGCCTTTTCGGAGGATACAACGTACGCACTGAGATTGAAGCTGGATTAAAACTAGGCAAGCAAGTTGCTCAAAAATTCATTAACCGGGCCCGACAAGACCGCGCAGGAAAAGCAGTTGGCACGCCTTCTGACTGGCAACTTTTTGTAACAATAACAGAAAATAAAGGTGAAACACCTTGGAAGAGCCTTGAATCACCCGCTAGACCTCCCATGTTGCCATTATTCGGAAGAACCATCGGATTTTTAATAGACACTACAGAAGTAGTGAACGGAAGACCAACACCTCCGCCTTCTACATCTTCAGAGCAATTCCAAAAAGAACTCAATGAAGTTCTCGAATATAGCCAAAACGCAACTCGCGAAAACATGAGAGTGGTTCATTTCTGGGGTGATGGTGTAGGAACTTACACCCCACCCGGACATTGGAACGCCATTGCGTGTGAAGATTTTGTGCAATTGAATTTCAGTGAAATACGTTGGGCTCGAAATTTAGCTCTCTTAAATATGGCCATGTTTGATGCTGCTATTTGTTGTTGGGATGCTAAATATTTTTACTTCAATCCGCGCCCAAGTCAAATGAATCCAAAAATTAAAACTCTAACTGGAGTTCCTAATTTCCCTGCATATGTCAGCGGACATAGCACATTTAGTGGTGCAGCAGCAACAGTTCTCTCGCATATTAATGGCCTAAAATCAACTCAATACAATGCGATGGCAGAAGAAGCAAGTAGAAGTAGATTGATAGGTGCTATACATTATCGCAGCGATATTGAAGTGGGCATGAAAATGGGTAAATCTGTTGGTAACAAAGCAGTTTCCAGAGCAAAAAGCGACGGGGCTGAATAGATTTCAATTATCCCTAATCAAGGAATTTCGTCCAAAACTTTTTCGTTTTCAACGAATGCCTCATTTCAAGGCATCAAAACTTAGTTATTTTCCAAAACCATGAAAAAATATTTGAGTGTCGCAACCATTGCTGCTGTATTAATCAGCTCTTGCACTATCGTCCAACCAGGAGAAACCGGAGTAAAACGTAGACTGGGCAAACTCAATGACAAAGCGTATGACCCAGGTATTCAACTCTATAATCCATTTTTATCAACTATTCTAAGACTTCCTATAAGAACAGTCAATTTAGAAGTGCGACTTCCACTACCCAGCAAAGAGGGTCTAACCATACAATCAGAGATTTCAATTCTCTATAGAATAGAGAAAAATGCAGGGCCAGATGTCATTAAAAACATTGGCATGAACTACGAAGAAGTAGTGATTTTACCCGTATTTAGATCTGCCGCCGCCGATGTAACTTCCAAGTTTTTTGCTAAGGACATGCACAGCGGTGAACGTGCGAGAATTGAACGAAACATTCGCGACACCATGATGGCGGTATTAGGCGATAAAGGATTCGTAGTAGAAAATGTACTTTTAAAATCTATCAGCCTTCCTTCGGGATTATCTGCCGCCATTGAAGAGAAACTCAGAGCCGAACAAGAAGCTCAGCGTATGGAATTCACCAAACAAAAAGAAAAATTAGAGGCTGAGAGAAAAGCAATAGCCGCGGAGGGTGAAAAACAAGCAGTCATCATTGCCGCCCAAGGATTTGCCGAAGTAGATAAAATTCGAGCAGAAGGTATTGCAAACGCTACAAAAATTGAAGCGGATGCTAAGGCAAAAGCCAACGAAATGATTTCTAAATCGCTCACACCAGAAGTGTTAAAAAACAACCAAATTGAAGCGTTCAAATCACTTTCAAACAGCAATAATTCAAAGGTGATTATTACCGATGGGAAAACCCCGTTGCTAGGAATACCCGATGGTGGAAAGTAAATCTATCCTAAATTCTCGCAATAACTCTTGAAATTATTCAAGATCATTTGCCAACCTTGTTTTTGCAAGTCAGCTGAATTCTGGTCTTCGGGAGTGAATTTCTCTATCACTTTGATGCCATCTGCCACTTCTTCAAATTCCACTTCAACCATTCTGTTCTCTCCAAGGTCTTCGCCCAAGCTAAAAACCAAGCGAGATTGAGGAACGATCTCGCGGTAATATCCCCAGAAATCAAAACTAAAAGACCCGTCTTTGGCTGACATCTTATTGCTGAACTTTCCTCCTACTTGAAAATCAACTTCTGACTCCGGACAATGCCAGTCATCAGAGGCAAAGTTCCAACCCACAATGTGCTCGCTGGAATTGAAACAATCCCAAACAACGTTCATTGGCACATTCACTACCACTTCAATTTCAATCATTTCCATAAAACAAAGATATCTATTTACCTTTGCAAGGCTATGAAATACATCAAAATTGCTACCATCATCATCGCATCGATTGGTGTGATGATTTTCTCAACCCTTGCATACAACGGTGCTTTTAAAACGGTTGTAGTTCAAAAGGGGCAACAAGGAGGACATCTCCTCATTGGCTTGGACCACAAAGGTTCCTACCAGAAAATTGCTACTGTTTTTGACAAAGTCAAACAAATCCAACAGAATGAAAAATTAGATTCATCGTTGTTTGTAGGAGTATATTTTGACGATCCCGCTTCAGTAGAAGAAGAGAAATTAAGATCGTTTGCGGGCTTCGCCATCAAAGACTCTGCCACTGGTTTGAAGCTCATAGAAAATCACCCCAAACTGCATTTTCAAACAATCGAAAAGCGTTACTCTTATTTCACCGAAATGGAAACCCCAAACATGATTTCCATGATTCTTGCAGTAATCAAAGCCTACCCTGCTTTGGGTGAAAAAATCAAAGAAGACAATCCCAAAACTTCAGGAAACGGCCTTGGTTTCGAAGAATACCATCAAAATTTTACTCGCTTTGTTCTTCAAGTTGAATAACAAATTTCAAAGTCTCCTTTCTGTGTTGAATCATTTCTTTAATTAACATTTCAGGAAGTGCATCTCCCAAGGGAAATTGAACCGACCCTTTTCCCTGCTAATAGCTTTTCAACTTTTCAGAAAATGCGTCATGGGTGTTCGGTGTAGCATAAATCCCTATGTGGTTCTTGTATCCAGCGAAATAAATCAGGGGCTTTTTGTTGTATTTATACGCGGGCATTCCATATGAAAATGACTCTTCTGCTGAAGGAACCAACTCCAAAATCCATGATCTGATAGACCTCATTTTATCCTGTACTTCTTGTGGAAACCCTGCTATATATTCCTCGACCGTCATGTTTTAAATCGCTAGATTATCTTATTGATATATAAACGTTAATATACGCTAATCACTCATTTATATAACTATATTCGTTGGTATGCAATTTAGGATACTTCAAACTGATTTTCCCGTTGATTTGGTAGAATATCTAAATGCATATCTATTGGAGAACAAAGATACCCAAATTATCATTGGATGTGACTCTAAAAACAGAGATTCTCAAACCATTTATGCAGTAGTTGTCGTTCTTTACAAACCCCACCGTGGCGGACACGTACTCTACTCAAAAAAGCGAATTCCTCGCATCAAAGAGCGTTGGAATAGACTTTGGCATGAAGTTGAAATTTCCGTGAACTTAGCCAATGAACTGGTAGAATTGGGAATTCCTAAACCTACCTTCATTGATTTAGATCTTAATCCTGACCCGCGGTTTAAATCAAACGATGTGGTTAGAGCAGCGGTTGGCTTGGTTGAATCTATGGGATATGTGGCCAGAACAAAACCGTACAGCCTATGTGCGAGTTATGCTGCCGATAAAGTATGTTAACTCATCGAGATTAACAGCAGTATATCCCTGAATTCCCTACATTCGTGTTTAAATGATTCGAGTAGAACATCTTTACAAGTATTTCGATGAATTCTGTGTCAACGATGACATATCCCTAGAAATCAAAGAAGGCAGTATTTTCGGGCTCTTAGGACCTAATGGCGCAGGGAAAACCACCCTCATGCGAATGCTGTCTACCGTTACAACGCCTGACCGTGGGCAAATATTATTCCATAACGAACCCCTCACAAGTAAGCACATTCCTTTTATTGGCTACATGCCCGAAGAGCGCGGATTATACCGAAAAATGTCAGTGGTTGATCAACTGCTCTATTTTGCGGAACTCAAAGGACTGAAACGTTCTCAGGCAAAAGAACAAGTGAAATTTTGGTTGAAACGCCTTGACATCATTGATTGGGCCGACAAAAAAATGGAAGAATTATCTAAAGGGATGGCTCAAAAAATACAGTTCATTTCCACCATATTGCACCAACCCAAATTCTTGATTTTAGATGAACCCTTCAGCGGCTTCGATCCCGTAAATGCTGATATGGTGAAAGATTTAATCATTGAACTTAAAAAGGGCGGAACCACCATCTTGTTCTCTACGCATAGAATGGATAATGTAGAAGAGCTCTGCGACAGATTAGCCATCATACACAAAGGCAAAAAAGTACTTGACGGCGCCATCAACGAAGTGCGCAGGTCTTATTTCAACAACCAATACGATATCCATTTCCAATCAAAAGAAATACCTGCCCAACTTCCTCATTGGGCTACCTTGGAAAACACCCAGTTTTCTGAATTTGAGCACCTAAAAATCAGGGTTCAAGTCATAGACCCCAATCAAGTTCAAGAACTCATCAAATGGGCTCAAGAAACCCATCAAATGATTGGATTCCAAGAATATGTACCTTCTATGCATCAAATTTTTGTAGACCAAGTTAAAACCGCATGAAAAACATCTTAGTTGTCCTAAAAAAGGAATACCTCACCCGAATCAAGAACAAATCGTTCATCATTATGACCTTTTTAGGTCCGGTTTTAATGGTTGCATTTTATGCCGGAGCCATTTATTTCGCCACCCAAGGCGCCGAAGATAACAGAACCCAAACCATTTATTTATCCACTCAAAAAGATTGGATCAGACCCGGAGAATCAACCATAAATCACAATAAGTTCATATTCATAAAAACCAATCAAAATAGAGACTCCATTCTTGCATCCATTCAAAACAATACTGCAGATGCCTGGCTCAACATCAATGATCTTGACCTCCAAAGCCTCGATAGTTCAGAACTAATAAGCAATGGTTCATTGTCGCTCACACAAAATAGCGCCATCGAAGGATTCATCAAAGACGAAATCCGTCAAAAAATCCTACAAAACCAAGGAATAAACAAATCCACTCTAGATTCGGCAGAAGTCATAGGAGGCATCAATAGCCTAGAAATAGGTGATTCCGGAAATACTGAATCGAGTGCCACAGGCATCAAAAGCGGAATTGGCTTTGCTATGGCATTGATCATTTACATGTTCATCTTCATTTACGGCTCCATGGTTATGCGCTCTGCGATGGAAGAAAAAACCAACCGCATTGTGGAAGTCATTGTGAGTTCAGTCAAACCCTTTGAATTGATGATGGGCAAAATTTTAGGCGTTGCCCTAGTGGGTCTTTCCCAATTCTTCGCTTGGATTATTCTTACTTTGGCGCTCATTTCGGGGGCTTCTGCCTTCCTTAAAATTGGCAACACCACCATACCACAAGGCCTTGAAACACCCAATGGCTTAACCAATTCAAACAAAGGTTTGGAACTCATTTCTCAGCTTCACAGCCTTCCTTATTGGGAAATTGGAATTGTTTTCTTGCTTTTTTTCCTCGGGGGATATCTCCTCTATTCCAGCATCTTCGCTGCCATAGGTTCAGCCGTCAATCAAGATACTGACGTTCAACAATTCATGATGCCCGTCAGCCTTCCCTTAGTTTTCGGATTCATCATCGCCCAATCAGTAGTTTTCCAAGCACCTCACGGCAAATTGGCTAAAATATTCTCCATGATTCCACTTACCAGTCCGGTAGTCATGGCCGTTCGAGCTCCTTTTGGAGTGCCGCTTTCGGAAATCGTTGCAAGCTTCACCCTGCTCGCCCTCACATTTATATTAATGGTATGGCTTTCAGCTAAAATTTATCGAATTGGCATACTTTCCTACGGCAAAAAGCCTACTTGGAAAGATTTTGTCAAATGGATAAGACAATCATAAAGTACTGTTTATAAAAAATTTTGACCAATCCTTTGAATTATACACAAGATTCGATAGATTGGCCACATGATTCGATCAGCGTTAACCGTATCGGTTTTCATTTTCATTGTGTCCACACTTTGGTTGGCCTTTGAAAAATTGATTGGTCTTCACGGTAAATTCATTACGTACCATCAATACGTAACCATGATTTTACCCATTTTCATCATTCTCATTACCGCAAAATCTACTCAACTATACCGCTTCAAATGCGGCGGCAAAATCACATTTGCACACGCCCTCTTTTTCGGATTATCACTAACAGCATTCAACACCGCACTCTCCCCCGTAGGACTTTGGATTTTCGAGAACTTCATCAATCCCAATTTCTACAAAGACTTCATCAACTACTCAGTCACCAATGGCCTCCATGACAAGGCTTCCGCGATTGAATACTTCAACCACGACAATTACCTTGAACAAACATTAATAGCGCAGTCTACCCAGGGAATATTTTTAAGTGTTGTTATTGCTTTCGCTTCCAGCCGGAAATGATAGTCCGTAGTCAGTAGTCAGTAGTCCGTGGTCGGTGGTCCGTAGTCGGTGGTCCGTAGTCAGTAGTCAGTAGTCCGTGGTCCGAAACCCGATACCCGTAGCCCTCTACCTGTCATTGCCTGAAATATGTTGACCGTTTTGAAGGACAAAAACAACCTTTAAAACGAAATAAACAGTGGCAACAAGAGAACAATTTGCACTTAGTGCAGTAGAACGTCGCAAACGAAGATTTAGCGATGAATTCAAAAAACAAAAAG
>CAMDUE010000004.1 GCA_945877575.1 Chitinophaga pinensis | reverse complement strand
GACTTCATTTCATAGTTAGACATGCCGTTTCCTGTTGTTGCATCTACTTGGTAACCAATGGTTAACTTAGTCTTCCCTGTACATTCGCCACTTCCAGTTGAGCAAAACCAACGCTGGTCTACCAAATAAATATTGTTAGTTCCTTCTTCCAAGACAATGCTAAAATAAACCCATCCACTTTGGATGTTTGCTTCAGTGCATGAAGCAAAATGAATATAATGTTGGCGTTTTCCATTAGCACCGAATGTCTTGGTTAAGATGTAATCACTCGCAGTTTTTGCTTCAGCTCCCCAAACCATCACAGATTTATCTGGAATAGAAGCACTTGGCAATGAAGATGCCGCTGCACTTGGTGCAGCAACTGATGAGCCTACATCAAAGGTAACAACACCTGTGCTTGAAATTTTGTATTGAGTTACCGCTTCGCCATTAAAGTAAAAGGTAAATGGGATGTTTTGATTGGCAGACCAAGCATTGGTTTGAGGGCCAGTCATTACTGTGGTCCAGCCAGTTGCTCCACCACCCCCTGGAGGGAATTCAGGATCGGCGTTCAATCCGCCGGGATTTCCAGCACCAGTGCAGGGAACCATATGATAACCTGTAACCTGGGCGTTAAGCGACAATAAACTAAATGCCGCTACAAAACTTAGTATAATTTTTTTCATATCTCAGTAACTGCCTCAAAAGTAGGAGAATTAAACAATAACTCCAACTCATTAAAAATATCTTGGATCTCTACAACGTCTGTGCATGAAACCAAACGCATTCTGTATTCTTTAAAATGGGGTATTCCTTTAAAGTAATTGGCATAATGTCTGCGCATTTCTACAAGGCCAACAATAGGTCCTTTCCATTCCAATGATTTGTCTAAATGGGTTTTACAGGCTTCCAAGCGCTCAAACAACGTTGGCCCAGCCATGTGTTGACCCGTTTTTACAAAATGTTTTATTTCCCTAAAAACCCAAGGATTTCCAATACTCGCCCTTCCAATCATGACGCCATCAACACCGTATCTGTTTTTATATTCTAATGCTTTTTCAGGAGTATCAATGTCGCCATTTCCAAAAATAGGAATATTCATTCGAGGGTTGTTTTTCACCTCACCAATCAAGGTCCAATCTGCATCACCTTTGTATAATTGAACCCTGGTTCTACCATGTATACTTAATGCTTTGATTCCCACATCTTGCAACCGTTCAGCTACCTCCACAATATTCTTGGTTTGATCATCCCAACCCAATCTGGTTTTCACCGTTACTGGCAGATGCGTTGCCTCTACAATGGCCTTGGTCATAGCAACCATTTTCTTTGGGTTAGTCAAAATAGCTGCGCCACCGCCTTTGCAAACCACCTTTTTCACCGGACAACCATAATTGATGTCAATTAAATCGGGATTTACACTAGATGCAATTTTTGTAGCTTCAACCATTGAGTCAATTTCTGAACCAAAAATTTGAATTCCTACAGGTCTTTCGTATTCAAAAATATCTAATTTTTGTGTACTCTTGGCTGCATCGCGAATCAGTCCCTCAGAACTGATAAACTCAGTGTACATAAGGTCTGCACCGTGCTGTTTACATACGTAACGGAACGGCGGATCGCTCACGTCTTCCATCGGAGCCAACAACAAGGGAAATTCCCCCAACGAGATATCACCAATTTTTACCACTTTTGCAGTGCAATTTAAACAGCGAATTTACAACAGATGAACGCCATTTCACACAACGATTCTCAAAAGCCCCTGATGAACCTCTGGGGACTAGCACTTTTGCTCATCCTGATTTTAGCGTTCCAATTGGTGGGATATTTCATCTCAATTTATGCACTTTCAGCCGCTTTTAGTATTGATATTGAAGAAGTTAAATACTTAATGAACGCCCCCGATGGCTCAGCTTTGGGCATCAATATTGGTCGTTTTTCAAACCTTATACAATTTGTGATTTATATGGGAATTCCAGCTCTAATTTTCACCGGCGCCAACAGAGTGGGATTTTCTTTTTTCGGGGGATATTCAAAGCGTTTGCAATTTTCGAAAATACTTTGGGCCATTCTTCTTGCACTTTCCGCATTGCCAGTAGTAGCAGTTTTAACTAAAATAAGTCACCATTTTCCATTGCCAGATTCTGTTAAAATCATGGCCGATAGTTTAACTTCCAGTAGAGAAATGCTTTTTGAAAACATGCTCGAAATGCAACGTTGGGATGAGCTCCTATTTTGCATCTTTTTAGCCGCTTTTTTACCCGCCATTTTAGAAGAATATCTATTCAGAGGCATCGTGCTAAATATTGCCTTGAGTCAATATGCTAAACCTGCAACAGCAATTATATTCCAGGCCGTTTTCTTTTCCTTGATGCACCTTTCATTGTACGAATTTGCTGGAATTGCCCTGATTGGTGCCCTTTTCGGTTTCATAACCTACAGAAATACTTCAGTTTGGTACAGCTCCATTTCTCATTTCGTCTTCAATGCAACAACCGTAACCCTTTATTTTCTTATCCTGAGAGAATTTGAACACAGCGGAATCAAGTACAACGTTGATCAACTATTTGCGAGTGCAACACTTGCCATACCCGCTTCGCTATTAATGGGTCTGTCTGTTTATAAATTATCTAGAAAATCATGAGTAACTTCTGGACCAGAATCATCAGCGGTATTGGACTCATCGCTGCTACCATCACTTTATTTTATTTAGGAAGTTGGGGACTTCTTGTATTTTCCATTTTAGTGGCACTTGGAGGGAACTACGAATGGTTCAAACTTCGTAAAATGAGATTCAATTGGGGATGGCAGGTATCTTCATTAAACACTTTGATTACACTGTTATTGGTTCATTTTGGTGAATATACATTCGCAATTCTACCTTCAGCAATCATTTTCATTTACTCTGTTTATTTAGCCAAAAACCATCACAGATCAGCGATTAGCTTATTTGGAGCACAACTTTATCTCACGCTACCGCTTTCACTATTACTGACTTTGCCTTATTGCAACCTAAATTTTGGCATTCAAAACTCAGATCAATTTTTCAACTTTTTGATACCCACAACTGTCATGGTTTTGGTTTGGTCATCCGATTCTTGGGCCTATGTTGCAGGTAAGCTATTGGGAAGAAATAAACTCGCTCCTACCATATCTCCAGGAAAAACTTGGGAAGGATTTATAGGAGGAACACTTCTTACCGGAGCCACCGCATTTCTGATTCAAAAATACATGTTGGCACCTGCTGGTGGATTTGTTTCCGCCGGAAACTGTCATCTGCTACATGACTCATCAAAAGCCATTATTGCGGGCATACTAGTTTCTGTTTTTGGTACCCTCGGTGACCTGTTCGAAAGCTCCCTCAAACGAAAGTCTAACGTGAAAGATAGTGGAAATGTCATACCTGGACACGGGGGCGTTTTAGATCGTTACGACGCATTTTTGTTTGCAATCGTCGTTTTTACCATAGTTTACCGCTATTTATAGTAGATTCTTGGCTCTTTTTTTGGTAAATTCGCAAGAATTTATGAGCCAGCATAACACCTCTTACCTACAGAATGCCGACCCCGCTGCAATTGAGTCCATGTACCAACAGTACCAAAGTGACAAAGAAAGCGTAGATTTTGGATGGCGAAAGTTTTTTGAAGGATTTGACCTTGGAGCCCAAAAATATGAGTCGGGCGAAGTAGTTAGTGAAGATGCTGTCAAAGAAATTCAAGTGTTGAACTTGATTCACGGTTATCGTCAACGCGGACATTTATTCAGTCAAACCAACCCCATTCGTCAAAGAAGAAATTATACTCCAAATTTAGATTTGGAAAACTTTGGATTGGAACAATCTGACCTTGATAAATCATTCAATGCAGGCATTGAAATAGGTTTGGGTCCGGCAAAACTAAAAGACATCATTGCCAAACTCCAAAAAACCTATTGCAGTAGTATAGGTTGCGAGTTCTCATACATCCGTGACCCAAAGCGCAGAAGTTGGTTGCAAGAACGTTTTGAACAAACTCAAAACATTCCGAACTTAACCACTGATGAAAAACGCCACTTTTTGAACAAAATCAATCAAGCCACCGTTTTCGAGAACTTCCTGCACAAAAAATACATTGGCCAAAAGCGTTTTTCTCTTGAGGGTCTTGAGGCTTTAATTCCTGCGTTAGATGCAGTTATTCAGTACGGTTCAGGTTTAGGTGTAGATGAATTTGTTATTGGAATGGCACACCGTGGTCGTTTAAATGTACTAGCCAACATCTTCAATAAAACATATTCTCAAATTTTCTCTGAATTTGAAGGAAAAGTATTTCAAGGTGGCGACTTCGATGATTTCGAAGGCGATGTAAAATACCACTTGGGCTACAGCGTTGATGTTGACACCGCAGCCGGTAAAAAAGTCCACCTTAGATTGGCCGATAACCCTTCACACTTAGAAGCCGTTAATCCTGTTGTAAAAGGTTTAGTTAGAGCTAAACTTGATAGCAAATACAACAGCAACGTTGACAAAATTTGCCCCATATTGATTCACGGAGACGCGGCCATTGCCGGACAAGGAATCATGTACGAAGTGGTGCAAATGAGTGGACTTGAAGGCTACTATGTGGGCGGAACCATGCACGTTGTGACCAACAACCAAATTGGTTTTACCACCAATTACCTTGATGCAAGAACATCTACCTATTGTACAGACGTTGCAAAAGTGACATTGTGCCCTGTTCTCCACGTAAATGCAGATGATCTAGAAGCTGTAGTGCATGCCGTTAAGTTAGCCATGGCCTACAGACATGAATTTAATTCAGACGTTTTCATAGACTTATTGGGTTATAGAAAATACGGACATAATGAGGGAGATGAACCCCGTTTCACTCAGCCCGAGATGTATAAACTCATCGATAAACACCCAAATCCTAGAGAAATTTATAAGCAACAATTGTTGCAAAGAGGTGAAATTGATGCTGAATTGGCACGTGAAATGGAAACCCAATTCCAAGCACTTTTACAAGAAAAGTTCGAAGAAGCAAAAGGTGAATTCAAACCTACCCCGTCAGCAGTAAAAAACACATGGGAAGGTTGGAAACACTCAGGTCCCAAAGAAATTCAAATCCCCGCCAACACTAAAGTATCGCTAGATAAAATCAAATCCATTGGCGATAAAATTACCCAAATACCAGAAAATAACCTACCCATCAAGAAAGTTCAATCGTTATTTGCTGACCGTAAAAAAATGATTGAAACGGGCACCATTGATTGGGCTATGGGTGAACTTTTGGCTTATGCCACTTTGTTGGAAGAAGGTCATCCTGTTCGTTTGGTTGGACAAGATGTAGAACGAGGAACTTTCTCTCACCGTCATGCCGTTGTTAAACAAGAGGTGGGCGAACAAGAATACATTCCCGTGAATAATATCTCCGAAAATCAAGCGAAAATGTCCATTTATAACTCCTTATTGAGTGAATATGCAGCGCTTGGTTTTGAATACGGTTATAGTACCTCGACTCCCAATGGTTTGACCCTTTGGGAAGCTCAATTTGGAGACTTCTCAAACGGTGCTCAAATCATGATTGATCAGTTCATTGCATCGGCCGAAGCAAAATGGAGCAAGTTCTCAGGACTTACCATGTTATTGCCACACGGTTACGAAGGACAAGGACCCGAGCACAGCAGTGCACGTCCTGAAAGATATTTGCAACTTTGTGCCGGTACCAACATGCAAGTGTTGAATTGCACTACTCCTGCAAACTTATTCCATGCCTTGAGAAGACAATTGAAACGCGACTTCACAATGCCGTTGATCATCATGACACCAAAGTCATTGTTGAGACACCCAAAATGTGTAAGCCCTTTAACCGACTTAAGCGAAGGTCAATTCCAAGAATTGATTGATGACCAAAATGTAGGTAAAAAGGTTCGTAAGGTTCTTTTATGTTCGGGTAAAATCTACTACGATTTGCTCGCCGAAAAAGAAACCAACAAACACGAAGACGTCGCTATTGTAAGAATTGAGCAACTGTATCCTTTACCAGAATGGCAATTGGAGGGAATCTTCAGTAAATACAAAGATGCAGAATACTTGTGGGTTCAAGAAGAACCTAAAAACCAAGGGGCATGGTTGCATTTACACCGATATGACTTCCCTGTGAGCCTGAAATACGTAGGCAGAAAGAGCAGTGCTAGTCCATCAACAGGATTCAAAAAAGTACACGATGCCGAACAAGCCGACATCGTGTCACAAGCGTTTAGCTAAACAATATTATAAGCGCTCAAATAGCGCTACATTCTCAACATGGTGGGTATGTGGAAACATATCCACCGGTTGGATCTTAACCAACCTGTATTTTTCTGACAACAACTTTGCATCTCGAGCCTGTGTTGCTGGATTGCAACTCACATAAACAATTCTATTTGGCTCCGACTCCAAAATTCTGTTTACAACATCTGGATGCATTCCTTCACGTGGAGGATCTGTGATAATGACATCGGGTTTGCCATGGTGAGCAATAAATTCAGAGGTCAAGATGTCTTTCATGTCCCCCGCAAAAAACTCACAATTTTCTACTGAATTCCACTGTGAATTCACCTTGGCATCTTCAATAGCGGCTTCAACATATTCTATTCCCACCACTTTCCTCGCCTTGTCTGACACATAAAGCGCTATACTACCTGTTCCAGTGTATAAATCATACACCAATTCCGTGCCTGTTAAACCAGCAAAATCACGGGTAATATCATACAAGACTTTGGCTTGTGCACTATTGGTTTGAAAAAAACTCAAGGGCTGAATCTTATACTTTTTATCTCCCAGCGTCTCCGTCAAATAGGCATCTCCGGCAAAATAATCTACCTCAGTACCTTGGAGCGAATCATTCATCTTCGTATTCACCACGTAGACCAAAGAAACCACTTTATTATCGCCCTGTTGTGAATCCATAAAAGTCGACTTCAAATGATTCATCACCGCTGATATAGCTTCCTCGTCTCTGTAATAAAACGACACCAATACCATCCATTCATTCTTGCTGTTGCATCTGAACATAGCGGTGCGCATGAGGCCCTCGTGCAATTGGATATCGTGAAAGGAATATCCCTGTTTAATGCAAAACTCTTTCAATGAACGTTGAATCTGATTCACGAAATCGGGCATCAAATGACACTTTTCAATGTCCAAAATCTTGCTAAACTGCCCAGGAATATGGAATCCCAATGCAGGCGGCTTTTCGGTAGGATTTTCTTTGTCAAAATGAGCCACCCATGATTTCTCACTGAAGGTCAACTCCAATTTATTTCTATAACCTTGTGTTTGCTCACAACCGGCGATGGGCATTACTTGAAATTCTTCAATTCCACCCAATCTCTGCATAGAATCTATGACTTGTTGCTGCTTAAACGCCAATTGATCTTGATAAGATAAATGCTGCCATTTACAGCCCCCGCAAAGAGTAAAATACTCGCAAAAAGGCTCAATTCGAGCTGTAGATTTTTCATGAAAACGCACTATTTGCCCTTCCATGAACTTCTTTTTCTTTTGCACTACACGCACGTCTACCACATCGCCGGGCGCCGCGTATTTCACAAAAACTACCTGATTGTCAACCCTACCAATACTATGACCCTCGGCACCCGCTGAGGTAATCTCCAACTTCTCTATGAACTTGGCTAATTTCTGTCTTCTCGCCACAGATGTTAGGATTTCTTTTCTTTAGCCAATCCCAAAAGCTGCAAAAAGTCTGCCGGAGGTAAAAATCCTGGCTGTACATATCTTGCCTCATCTTTACCCACATTTGGCCAAAAAATGGTTGCAGGGAAGCCAGTAACTTGTCCGTTACCCAAATATTGCAACAACTCAGGAGCTTGCATTTTCCTATTCGCAAATGCAAATTCTTTCGATATTTCTGGATTGAATTTCACACACACAAAATAGGTATTCAACTCTTTGATTACCCCTGGATCTGTGTATGTTTTTTTATCCATCACCTTGCACCATCCGCACCAATCAGTATATGCATCAACCAAAAGAATCTTTCCTTCCTTCACTGACTTTGCATATCCTTCTTCAAAACCGAACCACTTTAATTCTGTGCTCATGGGTTCATCAATGGCGTTTGCTGTTTCGAGGGATGTATTCATCGCTACTGCCTCTGTTGATGTTTGCTCTACAGTCACTGTTGAATCTTCATTTGTTTGCTTGCTGCTCGAATTTGAACAAGCTAAAATTGCAACCGCCAATACCACAACGCCTGCAATGAAACTATACTTTTTCATAATACTTTATAACTACAAATTACGTGCCTTTATTTTAGTCTTGAAACTGATATCTAATGCACTTACGCTATGAGTCAATGCACCCACACTAATGAATTGCACTCCAGTTAGGGCATATTCTCTGATTGAATCTCTCGTAATTCCGCCCGATGCTTCGGTTTCGGCTCTTTTATCAACCAATTTCACTGCTTCTCTGCAAAGCTCAATGCTGAAATTATCAAACATGATTCTATCCACTTTATTGACTAAGGCCTCATTTACCTCGTCTAAATTTCGGGTTTCAACCTCAATTTTTAAATCTAGATTCTGTTCTGACAGAAATTTACGGGTCTTTTCTACAGCAGCAGTAATTCCACCCGCCGAATCAACGTGATTGTCTTTCAACATAACCATGTCGTAAAGACCAATCCTGTGATTCTGAGCACCTCCCAATGATACAGCCCATTTCTCTAACATCCGTAAACCAGGAGTGGTTTTTCGGGTATCGAGCAAAGTGACTCCAGTATCTTTAACAAAATCTACCAAGTTTCGGGTTTGAGTAGCAACACCAGATAATCTTTGAAGTACATTGAGCATCAATCTCTCGGCTTTTAACAAAGAACGAACATTGCCTTCGGCTTTTGCCAAAATGGTACCTTTCTCTAAAAATTCACCATCTTTAGAAAGCAACTCAAATTGAATATCCGAATCTACCCTTCTCAAAAAAACTTCGGCCCATTCGAGACCGGCAATGACACCATTCTCCTTTAAAATGAGCTGAGAAGTACCTATCGCATCAGCGTCAATGCTTCCTAAGGATGAATAATCACCCGTGCCTACATCCTCAGAAAGCCATAAATCCATCGCATTGGTGAATTCGGCCGAGTGAAAATCCAATTTTAACATCGAAATATTATGGCTTCACTAAATTTACTGCGGCAGTTGAACCATCTTTAGAACGAATCAACAGCAAATAATTTCCGGCAGTCCAATTTTTGCCATCAATCGAAATATTTGAAGCTATTGTATTGCTTTGATAAACAGTGCGCTCAAAATAGTCAATTACGTATACGTCCACATTTTTACCGTTGAAACCTTTCAAATCAACTTGAAATTGATCAACTACAGGATTTGGATAAACGTTAATAGTAACTTCTGGGGTCAATACTTTAGATTGTTTTGCAGGCTGACATAAATCACCGTTAGGCACGTGTGACATATCCGAAAATTTCACGTAACACGCCCATTCAGGATAATCAACAAAAGGGTTTCTATTTCCTTGTACCGATGCCTGAGCAATGTATTCTTGACGGGCAATCTCCCATTTTGTTGGAGGATATTGGGTGTTCCAACGCTTCAGTACAAATTCATCTTGCAATTCATAAATGAACTGGTTGCTGGTTGGCAAAGTAAAAGGTGCTGATGATGAATGATAAGTCACACACTCATATAAGTTGGCGCGCGCCGCTGATCCTTTGGCAAAGTCACGAGGTTCGTAGGCAAAATTACCTGCGCTGTCTTTACCGTATTTTCCTGCAACGAAAGTTGATCTCACTTCTTTCAAATTATTCAACGGGTAGTTTGATCTAACTGCATTTACTTCTGTTTGATGAACTGTTCTCAAAACATGGAGATCGCTGTAATGCGGACCGTCTTGGTTTGCAGTGCCCATATAGCTGAAGGGGTAACAGTGTTCTCTCGACATTACTGCATGAGAAAATGGAGGAGTATAAACGTAGTTATAACCAGAATAAAAACAGTCTACCACCCTATCACCGTTGATAGTATCTCTAGCTTCGAAATTATCAACAACAGTTGATGAATAATTACTGTAATATACTTGCCTGTGATTCTTCAAAAGGGTTTGCAAATCTGATAAGAAGGTAGAAGCTTTAGGATCTATACCATCGTAATAATTTGCAACCTGTAATCCAGGAGTTGTCACCTTGGAAGAAACAGCTTTGCTTTGGTTGTAATTGGTGAAAGAACCATAGCCATTATAACTATAAATAGTAATATTATATTCAGTGTTAGCTATAATATTATCTATATCTATATTCGAAAATTGATCATCGTTTGAAACAATGCGAGAGTTCCCCAAATATGACCCAACATCGTAGAATTGTCCATCTACAGGAGTACTGGAAGAAGTTCCCTCTTTAGTAACCATGATCAAATATTGTTCTGCGTCACTCTTGTTGAAAGAAGCTGCAATCCTGAATGCTTTTGTATCTAATGATAAGTTAGAAACACCGTTTAATGGTTCTGTAGCAGTCTTTCCTTTGATGGTTTGCACGGTCAAATCAAAAGTGTCAATATCTGGGTCGTTTGAAGCAATATGCAAAGTAGCTTCATGTGTACCAGTACTGGTTGCTATTAAATGCACCAATAATGTAGTAGACTCCAGTGGTTTGATTGTTATAGGTGCTGAACTCTGCAACTCAAAACTAGAAGCTTGAGTTCCTGAAAGTCTTAAATCAGAAATCACCAAATCTTCCATTTTACTGTTATTTGCAACATTTAAACTAATTAAGGTATCGTTTCCGGTTTGTACCTTACCACCATCAATCTGCAATTGATTGTTGTAAGAAACCTTGATCTCCGGGGTTATACCGGCTGGGGCCGGAAATACTTCAAAATGGTCTATTGCTAGATTGTAATTTGAAACTTTGGTCTTGTAAAATATTCTAAAGTATCTTGCTTTTGAACTAACACGAACCATATGTTTGGTAGCATTATTTTCAACATTGTCGATATACTCTTTCACGTTAGTCCAATTTGTGCCATCAATACTTTCGTCACAAGTAACAGTACCTTTCCACCCTGTATATGAGGGAGGGTTATTGGTTCCTGCAAAGTAAAAGGTTATGGTATCAGCTTTTCCTGACCAATGCGCCATAACATACTCACCAGAGTAATCCAACCTACAGGCATTGGGAGTACTGTATACCAAATTTGAACTTGTATAAACGGTTTTCCCACCGGCAGGTCCTAAATCAGCTGAAAATCCAGTAGGAGTAGTAGCTGCATCAAAATCCCATTTCATGGGTAATGTGCCCTGCGCATTGACATTCAGGGCGAAATAACCCAAAAAAGCGATGATTATATATTTTTTCATATTTTCTAAATTAAAACGATACCCTGATTCCAGTGGTGTATCTCAAACCTTGAGAGACAAAAACTTCTAAATTACGCGGATTGAAGACATTTCGTGCTGCTGATGGATCTGCAATATCAGCCGCTGTGCTTCTATGTTGTGCATCACTGATGTAAAGATTATTTGTCATATTGGAGATGTTAAAGTACAAGCGAACTTTAACGCTGTTTTTCAAATCGAAGGCATATCCTCCGTTGAAATTCATGTACCAATAATTTGGAATCTTGAATGACTCTTTTCCAGCCATGTCACCGCGCAATGCAATGGGTTCAAAATCTGCAAAGTGCTTTCCAAAATATACATACTGAAGCGAAAAGTAAGCTCCTTTTAAATAGGTTGGCTCCCATCTTATTAAACCAGCCACTTGATTTTGAGCGGCATCGCCCACATGCACTCCAGCTGCATCAAAACTAAATTGACCTATTGAATCTCCGGCATCATTTCTCACCGTAGCATTGCTACCCGATCTCCAAATCCAATCACCTGCGGCCAACGAAAACTCCAAAGTAATACCGTCGCCTGCCTTAATTGCCGCCTGTAATTCAGCACCCATATGACGAGCTTTTAATCCGTTGATGTTGTAAGTCATAGGATTGTCATCGGCATCTCTAAAGGTGGGTTGAAAATCAACCGGACGATTTTCCCAAAGAGTGTAATAAGCATTTAGGTTCAAAGCAATACGCTTGTTTTTGTAACCAGATCCACCTTCTAAGGCATAAACTATTTCATTTTTAGCGTCTTGAATTTGAGTGTTACGGTTGTCGAATACGTTATTAAAGCGAGTGGGTCTATTCAAATAACCAAGATTGACAAACGTATTGAACTTTCTGGTAAAGTTGTAGTTAGCGCCCGTCTTTAAAGTGTATCCTGAGAAGTTAACCCATGGCGTCTTCTGAGCATTTCCCGAAGAATCCTTTTTAAAATAATCAACACGCTGATAAGCAGTTTGACTTCCGCTCACATTAAAAAATGCCGATAATTGATTCTTAGTGTATTCAGTCTCCAAATAAGCACCTGCCCATCGCACCAAGCCATCGTTGTGATAATTGAAAATATCGCCTTTTTTATAAAGATGGTTTTTGTCGTAATTTGGATTCATCTCATTGGCATCGGGTATAAAATAGTCTCCGCCAATTAAGTCATAAACCTCTCTGTAATGTTCTGCTCTGTATGTTCTCAAATCAATACCGCCCGTCAAGTTGGTTCGCTTGGTAATCTTATACTGAGTGGTGTTCAATAAACCATACCAACGGTGATTGTTTACCCCTCTCAACAAAATGCCCGATGATTTTCTCAAATCATTTGAATACTTGGGATCATAAGCAGAAGTTAATCCAAGGTCTATGTTTTGTTCGTATACTGACTGAAAATTATAATTTCCATAGGGATTTGGGGCTTGTTTGATTCGTTCGCCAACGGTTCCACCCCCGTTTCCTTGCGACATGTACACAATGGTATTTGAAAACCATTTGGCGTTGGGTTTATAATCGTATTTAAGGTACACTTGAGGTTTATGGAACTGATTGACCCTTTCATTCACTCTGAACTGGTTTCCAGAATATTCCAATTGACCGTTGTTTTGATTCAAGGTCACACCGGTATCTAAGTATCCCCAATGTTGATTGTATTTCCTACCTTGGTTGATGGGCATTCCCGCTACAACTGTGTCCATTCCCAATTGCCTAGCCAATCCATCATCGTATAAGCTCAATCTCGCTTTGAAGGAACGCTGACCATGCGACTGTGGAGCACCTATGGCCGTAAATGAAAGTGAATGTTTTTTGCCCCATTCTTTTTCTACCTTAATGAAATAGGCATACATATCATCAAATAAGCCATCTACATATCCCGTTGAAGATCGTTTTGTTAATGAAGCAACAATTCCCCAATCGCCTTTTAATCTGCCACTGCTGTAGTCTAAACTGAATTTTTGATATCTTGAATCACCTACTTCAACATTTGCAGCAATCGATGAATTTCGAGTTATACCCTTGGTAATGATGTTCATGGTTCCTCCCACTGCGGGATTTGCAATTCTGCTGCTTCCCAATCCACGTTGAACCTGAGTCAGAGCTGTTACACCGCTAAGACCAAACCAATTGCTCCAGTAAACCCAACCGTTTTCCATGTCATTGACTGGAATACCGTCAATCATGACCGCAATGTTTCTTTGACTAAAACCACGAATGGTAATACGAGCATCTCCAGATCCACCGCCCTGCTGTGTTGCATAAACTCCAGGAGTATTATTCAACAACATGGGCATATCGGCACTTCCCAATCGCTCACTGATTTCCTTACCACTTAAATTGCTGTAAGCTATAGGCGTTTTGCGATCTTTGGCTACAGAAGCCACAATTTGAACTGCTTGAATGCTAGCACTCAAATTTTCCAGAGCAAAATTTACATCTGTGATTAAGTTCCTATCAGCTTGGATGTAAATGGTATCTGGATTGTATCCTTCTAGCGAAGCAATAATCTGATACTCACCCATGGGTAGACTCAGCGTGTAGGTTCCATTTCTTGAAACTTGCGCACTGACTGATTTTGCCTTTACAATGGCCCCTTCGAGAAGCTCGCCAGATAATTCGTCTACCACCCGGCCTTTAATTACCGATTGAGCGTGAATGTATGAAAGTCCAATAAATCCGAAGAAAATGAGAAGAAGCCGTTTGAAAAGCATCTACAATTAGTTTTTAATGAATCTTTCTTGTGCAATTTGACCATTTTTCAATGTCAAATTCAAGAAGTACATGCCAGAAATCAAATTCTTGGTATCGATGGTTCCTTTGAAAGTTCCTTCTGTAATTAATTGTCCAAAGGAATTCAAAACAGCAAAGTGCTCAACTTCAACCGTTGTTTCAAGGTAAATCTGTCTGTCAACAGGGTTTGGATATAATTTTACAGCGGACTTGACTGAAATCTTTTCAGCACTTAGAGTTTTGCAACCAGACTCGTGCATTCCCAAGGAATCAAACATATCGCGTGGGTGAATATCCCATTCAGCAGATGGATCAAAATATTGAGGGTTCCAAGCTTGAGGAGCCATTGCTGTCAAACCTCTTTTGATAGGAGCTAACGTATCACAACCAGTTAAAACTTGATATTTTCTGATCAACGTTCTATTAGCGGTATACCAAGTACCGAGGCCCGTGTTGTAAGGAAATGAGTCGCTCCAACCTCCAAATGGGGGTCTTTCGCCAATCTTACCCATGATATCAACCAATAACCATGTACTATACTGTTCGTTGTATTTATCTAAAGACATTGCATCGTCGCCGTTGAAAGACATTGAGTATGAAGTGTTGTAATCTTTACTTAAAAACAAATCAGCCTTTAAACGCAATTCTTCCACTACGGGAGTATCTTGACCTTTTTGAGTGGTGTCTCTTCTGTCAAGTACCAATATAAATGCATCATGAGGTTGGATGGTTCCAGACAAAACATCGCTGTATTGTTTATCCCAAGTAGCAGAGCCATTTTGCCAACGAGTTAAACGGTATTGTGATAAATCAATGGCCTGATTGGTTGGATTGTAAATTTCGATGGCTTTGTTATTTCTTGAACCCTCAATATACTCACTCATAAACAACTCTTGACATGGAAAAACTCCTTGAGCTTTTAAAGCTATATTGAAAATTTGAAGCACCGAAATTGTAGAAAACAAGATTAATTTTCTCATAATTATGTACGAATTTCCCAAAAAATATCCGCACCTCAAACAAAATGAACTTATTTTACAGCAGGTTAACAAAATTTAACCCCATGCTCAAACGAAATATTCCATTTTTTACCGTTTTTCTTTTCTTTTTCGGGGGATGTTCGGTCGTTAAATTTTCTCCAAAATCATCTGAATATGTGCCCGTAAAGCAAAATACGGTTGCCGATTCATCTACGGTTTTATGGCTCTCAAAATATAAAGATTCAGTGGAACAGATAATGAATGTTTTGGTTGCCAAAACAAGTTCAGATCTACTCAACATCAGATATAAAGGTAAAATTGATAAAGATCGTTCGACAGAAGCCAATTTAGCGAGAGTTTGTGCAGATTTCATGCATCAAGCAGCGCAAAATTGGGCATCAAACCAACCATTTACCAAAGTAGATTTCACCATATCTAATTATGGTGGATTCCGAGTTTCTCTATTTGCTGGTGACATTACCCTTGGTCAATTATATGAACTTTCACCTTTTGACAATGAAATTGTTATAGTTCAGTTGAACGGCTTACAAATGGATACCCTTTTGAATCAAATTGCTGAAAAAGGGGGATGTCCCATATCAAATGCCCAAATTACCCTCGGCAATGATCATTGGTTAAAAGCCACCATCAATGGCAATCTATTCGATAGCCGAAGAAACTATTGGGTAGCAACCAATGACTTCATGCAACAAGGAGGCGATGGGTTTACCGCGCTTAAATATCCCCAGAAAAAAATTCAAACAGGAATCTTAGTACGAGAAGCTCTTATCAATGGATTCTCACAAGAGTTTGAAGAAACGGGCGACATCAAACCAAGAAAGGAAGACCGATTCATTTTCAGTGAAAACCAATAACTATGAATAGGAAAAAATTCATTCAACTTTCATCTACATTGATTGCCGGTAGTTTGCTAAACGGCAATGAATTGGAGGCATCTGGAATTTGGGGCAAAGAAGAGTTGGTGATTTTGCATACCAATGATTTTCATAGCCGATTCGAACCCTTCCCAAGTTCTCACAAAACCTGGGGTAATAAAGGTGGAATTTCTCGATTGAAAACCTTAATTGACCAATACAGAAGCCAATATAAACACATTCTTCTTCTTGACAGCGGTGACGTTTGGCAAGGCACGGCCTATTTTAATGTATTCAAAGGTCATCCGGAACTAGAATGGATGAAAAACGTCAATTACCAAGCCACTACCATTGGCAATCACGACTTTGATTTAGGAATAGATCACCTCAGTGAATTGAGAAAAAAATACCAGACACCTACTGTTTTATGCAATTACCAAATCAATCACCAAGGTTTTCAAGAAATAATTCAACCCTTTAAGATCATTGAAATGGGTAAATTCAAAGTGGGTATTACCGGTGTCGCCATTGATTTTAAAGATTTACTTCCCCAAAAATCGTACGAAGGAATTATTTATCAAGATCCGGTTGAGCCGCTCCAAATGACCGTTAATGAATTACGAAATAATCACAAATGTGATTTGGTTATTGTACTTTCTCATTTGGGATATCAATACGATTCAGACAAAATAGATGACCTCAAATTAGCCCAAAAAACGGAGGGAATTGACGCCATTTTGGGCGGACACACTCACACATTTTTGGAGGAGCCCATTATAATTAAGAATAAAACAGGTAAAAATACCGTCGTAAATCAAGCAGGCTGGGCAGGCTTGCGTTTGGGCAAACTCCATTTTCAGATATAATTATTAAATGAATAATCAGCAAATTACAGATACCGAAGATCCCGAAACCCTTTTTGAACATTTCGCTTTTACTGTAGATCCAGGCCAAGAGCCTATGAGAATTGACCGTTGGTTGATGCACCGAATTGCGCATGCATCACGAACCAAAATTCAAGCCGCCATTGATGCAGGAAGCGTTTTGGTCAATGAAAAATCAACCAAAAGTAACTACAAAGTAAAACCCAAAGATCATATTCGAATTTTACTTCCCGAAGAACCAAGAGACACCGAAGTTTACCCCGAGAACATACCTCTTAATGTGGTTTACGAAGATGACGATATTGCCATCATCAACAAACCTGCCGGAATGGTGGTTCATCCCGGTGCGGGAAATCCCTCAGGCACTTTGGTCAATGCTTTGGTTTATTACTTTGGACAATTACCCGTAAAAGCCGAAAACCACCGTCCAGGCTTGGTGCATAGAATTGATAAAGATACTTCAGGATTGTTAGTTATTGGCAAGAATGAATTTGCATTGAGCTTTTTGGGAAAACAATTTTTTGATCACAGCATTCATCGAAAATATTGGGCATTAGTTTGGGGAGATTTAGAAAAAGAAGAAGGCACCATAAAGGGCTATCTAGCGCGTGATCCCAAAGACCGCAGAAAATCTAAACACTATGACAACCCAGAAGACGGTAAAATTGCCATTACCCATTATAAAGTAATTCAGCGATTCCATTATTTAACGTTGGTAGAATGCACATTAGAAACGGGCAGAACCCATCAAATAAGGGTTCATTTTTCATCTATTGGACATCCCCTATTCAGCGATGAAATGTATGGAGGGTCTACCGTCATAAAAGGAGCAGGCATTCCGAAATTCAATAGATTCATTTCCCAGCAGATGCAATTAATGCCAAGACAAGCCCTTCACGCAAAGGAATTGGGTTTCATTCATCCAACCACTAAAGAAGAATTGTTTTTGGAAAGCGAATTAGCCTCAGACTTTCAGAATCTGTTAACAGAATTATCAAATTTCTTTAATTGAGGTTTAAAAATTCACTCTTACCATAGAAACAGAATATCTATAGAATGAAAAAAGGGGCTTTGAGGCCCCTTTTTTTATATGCTGCCTGATTTAAAACCAAACAGAGAATGGAAAATACGAGTAATAAAACTGCTATTACTCGTATTTTAGTTCAATCTTGTTGCTTCTTGGAACCGCTTGACAAGTTAAAACAAATCCTTGTTCAATTTCATTGTCTGATAATCCTTCTCTTTCCAACATATGCAAACTACCCACTTTAACCTTTGCTCTGCAAGTAGTACATACACCTACTGTGCAGCTGTATGGAGGGTCTATACCCTGCTTCATAGCTGCATTCAAAATGGTTGTATCTTTATCACAAGTGATAATATGCGTTTTCCCATAAACTTCTATGGTTACCTCAGCTTTTCCAGTGAAAGTGGAATCAGCCGCTGCTTCTTCTACTTGTTCTGTTTTGGACGTTGGAGCTGAGAAATATTCAATATTGATTTTATCCGAAGGCACAGAAATTCCTAACAAGCCAGACTTAATGACTTCCATCATAGGACCCGGTCCACAGATAAAATAGTGGTATTGATCAAATGAACCTCCTATCTTGCTTTTGACAATATTTTGAACCTTGTCTTGAGTCATTTGTCCCTTCAATCCAAACCAAGTCAATGGCGCTTTATCATAACTCAATAACACTTGGAAACGACCGCTAAACTGACCTTCCATTTCCTTTAACAAAGCTTTGAAAATCACTGATTCTGGATCGCGATTAGCATATACTAAACTCACCTTGCTTTTGGGTTCGTCATTCAAGATGGCCTTTGCAATACCAAGAACTGGGGTGATTCCGCTACCACCAGCAAACAAAACAAAATTACGCGAAGCATCTCCTGAAGGAACAACAGTAAACTTACCCATGGGAGGCATTACGTTCATAACGTCGCCTACTTTTACCGCTGAGTTGAAATAATTACTCATTTTACCTCCGTCTACTCTCTTAACAGTCACTGCTGGCATTGCATCAACTCCGGAATAAGTGCACAAAGAATAACTTCTGCGTACCTTTTCACCATTGATCTCAGCTTCAAACGTTAAATATTGACCTGCTGTATATGAAAAGGTTTCTTTCAAGTCAGCAGGTACATCAAAATGAAAAGTAGTTGCATCTGAAGTTTCAGCAACCACCTTCGCAACTTTTAATTGATAAAATCCTTCGCTCATTATTTTACAAAATTACTGTCTTTAAAGTATGTTTTTATGTACAACAACTAACATGTGCATTAGTTTTACAATTACCGGCCTGAAAAATCAACAAATTGCATCATCAATGATTGACGCTTTTTTTACCCCTATAACCGAAGAAACATATCAACCATTTAAAGGCAAAAAAGCCTTACTCGGAGGGAATGTACAGGCTCATTACCTTACATTTCCCAAGTTACAAAAAGCCAAAATCGCCCTCATTGGTTTAGGCGAAGGAGCAAACGCTGTTCGGAAACAATTATACTCACTCGCATGGCGTTTTGAAAAACTTCCCATCGTTGACTTAGGAAATATTGTTCAAACTTCCGACAAAAAACAGCAAGAATTTGCCATTTCCGAGGCCATTGGTGAATTGATTTCCCTCAATATAACCGTAATCATTCTGGGTGAAACACAGCCACAACTCTACGCACACTTCAATGCCTACAGAAACTCAGATGAGGCCATTGAACTGGTACATGTCAGTTCTACTTTAAACTTTGATAAAGACTCTGACTTAAACCGAATAGTATCAACCAATCAAAACAAACATCTATTTAATATTGACTTTCTGGGTACACAATCATATTTAATCACCCAAGAAACATCCAATACCTTAGAAAAATTATACTTCGAAAACTACCGATTGGGAATGCTCAGAAACCAAATGGAAGAAACTGAACCCGTGCTCAGAAGTTCGCATTTGATGTCTTTTGACCTAAATTCTATCAGATATTCAGACGCACCGGGAGTTGAGCTGCCTAATCCCAACGGATTTTACGCCGAAGAGGCTTGCCAAATTGCGCGTTATGCCGGACTGTCAAACAAATTATCTTCAGCACAATTTTACGGTTTTGGACAAACTTCCTGCCCAATCACTGACAATCTTGCGGCTCAATTGATCTGGTATTTTTTAGACGGATACATCACTCGTTACAATGACCACCCCGATAAAGAAGATGCTGATTACCTCATTTACAGAAATAAGTTAGAAAGTACTGGACACGAAATCAACTTCTACAAAAGCCGCAAAAGCAACCGATGGTGGATGGAAATCCCCCACCCTTATGACAACCAAACCTTCTTTATCGGTTGTTCATACAAAGATTATCAATTGGTTTGTGACGGTGAAATGCCTGATCGTTGGTGGAGAGCTTATCAGAGACTCATTTGACGAATGTCAATAATCTTTGATGCGAACCTCTTATCAGTACTTCAGAGTACCTTGAGCAAAATCATAGCAACCAAAAACTCCCAAAGAACCTTCTGAGAAATTTGACATGAACAAAGTGGGTTCATTGAACGGACTGGCATCATATTGAAATTGACTTAAGTAGTAATCTCGGTACGGCTTATCCATAGTGTATATCGCGCCCTCAAATTGTTGTAAAGTAAATGGAGGTTCATTTCCCCATCCCGCGTAAAAACTACTTCGCGTCAACATTTTTACCGTAAAATCACTATTGCCCTGCTTCATGACTTCCTGAAAATACATCTCAACGGGAAAGTAATTCTTTGCTGAATCTAAAAAACTCCCTTCCAACTGAGGAGAAACATAAAATCGGTCATCGAGGCCTTTGTATTCAAACTCCATGGTGTAGGGAATGGTGGTGTATTCCCAACCCATTCCGCCTTGGTCTTCCGGCTCTCGCATTTCAAAATACGATATTCTTGCCTTTGTAAAATCAGCCCTTGGAGGTACTGTAGATTGAGCCTTGAATATCTTTCCGTCAGGTAACTTAACAGATAATTCGTAACTATTCTTTGATGTTAAATTTATCTTCCCAAAGTTTAATTGGTATGTTCCAGACCCTGTTGAGAAAAATGTATCTGATACCTTGCTTGATAAATCTGTCATCACAATGATACATCCATTAACGGTTTCTGCAGTATCGTCCCATTTGCGTTTACCATAATACGGCTTGGTGTAAGTAACTTGTACTTCGGCGTATGGCATTTGAGGTGTCATTAAACACATAATGACTGGTTTACGCTCAAACTTGGGCGGCTCAACCTCAGCATCTCTTTCGCAAGAAGTTAACAATCCGACAAAAACCCATAAAAATACGACAGCTCTTAAAGTCTTCATAATGTTGATTATCTAAATTTAAAGGACCATGAAAGTGAAGGAATGATGGGAAATAAAGTTACTTTTTTCAAGCCCCAATATTCTTCTCCCGTTTGCCAATTATAGCTAGTACTACCGTAATAGAAAAACGGATTAAAACGATTGTATGCATTGTAGAAACTCAACTCCCAAGTTTCACGCCCACGGCGTTTCTCTCGATGAAATTGCATTCCCACGTCTAAGCGGTGATATGCCTCCATTCGGAATGAATTTCGGGAACCGTAATCCGTAAGCCAATTGCCTTGATTTTGAAATTGTGGACTCCAAATAATGGGGAACTTACTCATGCTATGCCCGTTACCAGGAATCATGCCTTGAGGGGCCGTGATGGCATTTCCAGTGCCGTAAACCCAAGTCGCAGAAAATGTCAATCGCTTCGAAGCTTTATAAATTCCCACAATCGATATATCGTGTCTGCGATCATATTTGGCCCAAAATACCTTGCCTTGATTCAACTCTGGGAATTTTAGTTGCGTCCAACTTAAAGTATACCCAACCCAACCCGACAATTTTCCAATTTTCTTCTGTAAAAATAACTCTGTACCATAGCTCCAACCCTGTCCTGCAGTGATAGCATTCTCCCAATTCCTAGAATCAGTGGGAGCTTGCATATCAAACAAATCGTCTGATCCCAATAAGAAAGAAGCACCCTCTTTATATTGAATCACATTATTCATGTGCTTGTAATATCCTTCCAAAGTAATGCTGTATCCGCCTTTTAAATCTTTCGCAACACCTACTGCGGTTTGCTCACTGCTCATAGGAGCAATATTAGCAGTTGCGGGAACCCATAAATCTGTAGGCAACGAAATACCCGAATTGCTCAATAAATTTATGTATTGATTCATGCGTGCATAAGACCCCTTCAAACTCAAAGTTCGATTTAAATTGTAAGCTACTGATAAACGGGGCTCAGGAAAAACATACTGTGTTTTATCAACCTGATAATGGCTCAATCTGAACCCAGGATACAATTGAAGCTTACCCAATTTCCATTGGTCTTCTATATATATGCCCGACTCAACCGTGATGATGTTTTTTATGGCTCGATTAATGTTAAAGTCAAACCCACCCTTAACCACTACGGCACCTGGAGAAAATTGATGTCTGATGCTGCTAATACCAAATCTCACTTGGTGATCTGGTGCAGGTCGCCAATCAAAATCGTATTTTATGCCAATATCATTGATCAAGCTTTGATATTTCAAACTGAAAGTATCGAAGGGACTTCTATCTTCTACACTAATGCCTAATTTATAGTGACTGTAAATCAGTGAAGCATTAGAGAACAACCGCGGATTAAAAACGTGATTCCAACGGGTAGTTAAGGTTCTATTTCCCCATCCAAAATCTGAAATCAATTTGTAATCACCGTCTTTGATGGTGGCATAAAATTTATCTTGTCCAAAATATCCGCTCACATACAATTTGTCTTTATCTGATAATTCGTAATTGGCTTTGGCATTGAAATCGTAAAAGTAATAACCCAAATTTCCACCGTTGCTAGCCAACATGATGAACGGTTGCATCAATACATCTAAGTAGGTTCTCCTGCCTGAAATCATGAACGAACTTTTCCCTTTCTTTATGGGACCTTCGAAAGTGAACCTCGAACCAATCATTCCAATACCTACTTCACCAGAATATTTTTGGTTGTTACCCTCTTTCATGGTTAGGTCAATTACACTCGATAATCTACCACCATATCTTGAGGGAAAACCACCTTTCACCAACTCTACCGATTTCAACGCATCGCCATTGAACACGGAAAAGAAGCCAAATAGGTGAGTTGCATTGTATACTATAGCTTCATCTAATATTAACAGGTTTTGATCTGGGCCGCCTCCGCGGACATAAATACCGCTTTGTCCTTCGCCCCCTTTTTGTACCCCAGGCATTAATTGAATGACCTTAAGTACATCTTTTTCTCCCAATAAGGCGGGAATATCTTTGATTTGATTGACCGGAATATCTACTTTGCTCATTTCAACTTTATCAGCTACCGTATTTTTCTTGCTGACAATGTTAACTTCTTCAATTTTATCTAAAACTTCCAGCGGCACAATCTCTAAATTCGCAGTAGTATCTTTTGTCCCTGACCAATTAAATGCCTTAGAATCATAACCGGGCATATTCACCAAAATGGTTTGTATTTTACCTCCATCTACGGTCAAAGAATAAAAACCGTAGGAATTGGTTGTAGTTTGAACGGGTTTCGGAAACGCATCTGCAATAGAAACTGCCGATATGCTGATGCCACCAAATCGCTCTCCTGATGAAGCATCGCGTACAAATCCCGAAATGGTGAACTTAGTTTGGGCTTGAGTAGATTCTACTAAAAAACATCCTAAGAAAAACAACAGCAAACGCTGTAAAGTATTTTTTAATCTCATAAAAATGAATGACAACGTTGAATGTAACACTTAAACTAAGCCTATCCCCCAAAAAGTTACACAGCTACGGCACCTTTTATAGCGGGGTGAGGATCGTAGCCTTCAACTTGAAAATCGGAATACACAAAATCAAACAGATTTTTTACTGAAGGATTTAATTTCATGGTTGGATACGGTCGGGGGTCTCTAGATAATTGCAGGTTGACCTGTTCAATATGATTTGAATAAATGTGAGCGTCTCCAAATGTGTGCACAAAATCACCAGGCTCTAGGTTGCAAACTTGGGCCATCATCAAAGTTAGCAATGCATAACTCGCAATATTGAACGGAACACCTAAGAATAAATCGGCACTTCTTTGGTAAAGTTGACAGCTGAGTTTTCCATTGGCCACATAAAACTGAAACATGGTATGACAAGGCATTAGGGCCATTTGATCTATTTCACCCACGTTCCAGGCATTCACCAAAATACGGCGAGAATCAGGATTGTTTTTGATCATATTAATGGCCTCTGAAATTTGATCAATCACTCGGCCGTCTTTGGCTTCCCAAGAGCGCCACTGTTTGCCATAAACTGGACCCAATTCGCCGTTTTCATCTGCCCATTCGTCCCAAATACTGACGCCATTTTCTTTTAAATAAGCAATGTTGGTTTCTCCTTTGATGAACCAAAGTAGTTCGTGAAGGATGCTCTTTAAATGTACCTTTTTTGTAGTGATCAAGGGGAAACCTTCCGATAAATCAAATCTGATTTGACCGCCGAATATACTTAAAGTACCCGTACCCGTGCGATCGGTTTTTTTTGCGCCGTTTTCGAGCACATGTTTGAGGAAAGTTTCGTACTGATTATACATTTTAAGATGCAATTTCAAACAAATTTACGAATTCCCTACTGGTATGCGGGTTGTTAAGCCCAAAAAATTACTATTTTTGCCGTCTCTTATAAGATAGAATATGGCTGAACTGATTACCATGCCCAAAATGAGCGACACAATGACCGAAGGGGTTATTGTTCGTTGGACAGTAAAAGTGGGAGATACGGTTAAAAGTGGCGACATCATCGCTGAAGTTGAAACAGACAAGGCAACCATGGATATGGAGGTTTACTCCAAGGGCACCATTTTGCACATCATGGTGCAAGAAGGCGAAGCCGCTGCTATTGATGCCCCTGTTGCAATAGTGGGTGCTGCTGGTGAAGATTTCCAAGCTCTTTTGAGTGGAGGTTCAGCACCTAAAACAGCAAGCGCTGCTCCAGAAACTACCGCAACTCCAGTGGCTGAAAGTTCTTCATCGAGCGCTCCAGCTTCAACCACAAACAATACATCTATTGACGATTCACGCTTGAAAGCAAGTCCATTAGCTCGCAAGATAGCTGAAGATAAAGGAATTGACCTCAAGGCAGTGGCAGGTAGCGGCGAAAACGGTCGCATTGTTAAAAGAGACTTAGAAAACATCCAAACCCCAGCAAGCGCTGCTACTTCATCAGTAACCAGTACAGCTGTCATGGGAGAGGAAAGCTATACCGAAGTTCCTGTTTCTCAGATGCGCAAAACCATCGCTGCTCGTTTGGGTGAGTCAAAGTTTACCGCTCCACACTTCTATTTAACCATTGAAATTAACATGGATAATGCGGTGAAAGCGCGTGAACAGATGAACGCCATCAGCTCGGTAAAAATTTCTATGAACGATATTGTGGTGAAAGCTGCAGCTTCAGCTTTGAGAAAACACCCAAACATCAATTCTAGTTGGTTAGGCACAAAAATCAGATACAACAACCACATTCACATTGGTGTAGCTATGGCCGTTGAAGACGGATTATTGGTACCCGTTGTGCGTTTTGCAGATCATAAATCGTTGAGTCAAATTTCTACAGAAGTTAAAACTTACGGTGCAAAAGCCAAAGAGAAAAAACTTCAACCACAAGATTGGGCGGGTAATACATTTACCATCAGCAATCTAGGAATGTTTGGCATTGACGAATTCACTGCCATCATCAATCCTCCTGATGCCTGCATCTTAGCGGTTGGAACGGTTAAAGATTCTGTAGGTGTAGTTAACGGTGAAATAAAACCAGTGAAAACCATGAAGGTCACCCTAAGTTGTGACCACAGAGTGGTTGATGGTGCAATGGGAGCCGCTTTCCTACAAACCCTCAAAGACTACCTAGAAGAGCCTGTAAAATTGTTAGTATAAACAAAATAAAAGGCTGCCAAAAGGTGGCCTTTTTTATGAATCATATAAAGTGAAAATAAAATTCAATAGCATTCAAGATCTTGGCGATGCACGCTACGCCGCTGCTGCTATGGCAGAATGGATGGGATTTGCCATTGACGGTGAAACGTCATTACCCGTGCAACAAGTACAAGAAATTATAGGTTGGTGCTCTGGGCCAAAAATCATTCTAGAAGTCACTGAACCCAATATTGACAAAATCAATGCTTGGATGAACGTAATTCCAGTAGATGGAATTCAATGCCTTGAAGATCAATTGCAGACGCTAAAACCACTTCTCCCAGAAATTACAGATTGGTTCACTTTGTCAAATGACGGAACTCTAGTTTTCCAAGACCAAACATTAATAGCTATTGATCCCTCGGAAGAATCGGCGCTACAATTGTTGAATGGCAATCCTGTTTTTGGAATACACATAAACTGCCAGAAAGAAACGTCCCTCGGAAAAAAAGACTACGGAAATTGGAACGACTTTTTTGATATCATAAATGAATAATACCATGAAAAAAATCATTATCCCAGCCATCGCCGCAATATCATTGACTTTTGCCGCATGCACAAGCAACGAAGGCGCTTTCACCGAAGAGCAAAAAACCACACAAGACAGCACAGATCAAGCCACTCAAGACGCTGCGTTTGATGAATTGATGAACGATACCAGCAGCAGCGACACAAACAACACTCCAGAAGTAAAATAATGAAAATAGCCGTAGTTGGTGCCACCGGACTGGTTGGAACGAAAATGTTGCAAGTTCTGCAAGAACGTAATTTTCCTGTTACTGAATTGATTCCTGTAGCTTCGCAAAGCAGCGTTGGTAAACAAATTCAATTCAACGGAAAATCCTATTCGGTGGTATCAATGATGCAGGCTCTTTCCTTAAAACCTCAAATAGCTCTGTTTTCAGCAGGTGGGAGTACCTCTTTGGAATGGGCCCCCAAATTTGCCGAAATTGGGTGCTATGTCATTGATAACTCCAGCGCTTGGCGCATGGATCCTGCCGTTCCTTTGGTTGTGCCCGAAGTCAATCCAGATGCTCTCAACGACTCAAAAATCATTGCAAATCCCAACTGCAGCACCATCCAAATGGTGGTAGCCTTACAACCACTACACCAAAAATACGCGCTCAAAAGAGTGATTGTCAGCACATACCAGTCAGTAACCGGTACCGGACAAAAAGCCGTGGAACAGCTCATGAACGAGAGAGCCGGTGTTGAGGCTCCTAAAGTTTACCCGTATACCATTGACCTCAATGTTCTTCCGCACATTGACGTATTTCAAGATAACGGTTACACCAAAGAGGAAATGAAAATGATTCTCGAAACCCGAAAAATCATGTCGCTTCCTGACTTGAAAATTACTGCAACCACCGTGCGAATCCCCACTATGGGCGGACATTCCGAGAGCATTAACGCCGAGTTTGAACATCAACCAGAATTAGCAGAAACACGCCGTCTACTCAGCGATTTTCCGGGAATAATTCTTCAAGACGACCCCCAAAACCTGTCATACCCCATGCCGCTCACCGCGCATGATCGCGACGAAGTTTTCGTGGGAAGAATTCGAATCGATGAATCGCAACCAAACACATTGAACCTTTGGGTAGTGTCTGATAACCTGAGAAAGGGGGCCGCAACCAACGCGGTGCAAATTGCAGAACTTTTAAAAAACCAAAACAGAGTTTGAATGGTTAGTTAAGCATGTCTGAAGACAACCTAGTTCAATTTGACCCCAACGAAGACAAACGTCCGCTTTTCCTGAAAGACGCCATTTATCAAGGCGAGCTCCATTCGGCTCCCTATGCGTTGACGGTCAGTTCACCCAAAATTGAACCCATTGATAAACGCTTGTTAAAGGCCAATGCCCATGAAGCCATGCAGCATCAGGCCGAACAGCAAATTCAGATGCTCAAAAAACAGGCCGAATTGCTCATCAAACAGGCAAAAGCCATCGAAGACCGACTCGCCCTCTCCCACTCCATCTACCAGGCCGAAATCAACTTCGAGCCCATCATTCACGGCATCTATCACCTCTACCAAAAATCCGACGGAAGCCAAGTGCTCACCATGATCGCTCCCTACGAATGGGGTAAAACCATGCCTTTCGAGCAGTTCCTAAATACCGTTCGACTGCTTCCCGACAAAACTTGGGAAATTCTCGCTTAACTTTTTTTATCGCTTAGCTTTTTCTCTGGGGATATTTTCTCTGGGGATATTTTTTCGAGGGATATTTTTAGTTGCCACCTTTTCGGTGGACATCAACGGCCTTGCGCACGCTTCCTGTTTCCAAAAGTAACTTGCGAGCATTTTCTTCTTTTAGACCCGTTTCTTCCACGATCATCTTTGTACCGCGTTCAACCAATTTTTGATTGGTCAACTGCATATCTACCATCTTATTGCCTTTTACATGTCCCAATTTAATCATCACCGATGTGGTTATCATGTTCAATGCCATTTTGGTAGCTGTTCCCGCCTTCATCCTTGTAGAGCCCGTCACAAACTCAGGGCCAGTAATAATCTCCACCGGATAAATTGAAATCTTCGCCACCTTAGAATCTGAATTACACACCACACACCCAGTGCCTGCACCCAACTCATTGCATGCTTGCAAGGCTCCAGCCACATAAGGCGTTCTTCCCGATGCCGCGATACCAATGACAAAATCGTTTGCATTCACGTTCCAAGCTTTTAGATCTTCAAATCCTTGATTTTCATCATCTTCTGCATTTTCAACCGCTCTCCTGATAGCCCTATCTCCGCCTGCAATCAATCCAATAACCCGGTCAAAATCTACCCCAAACGTTGGCGGACATTCAGAAGCATCTACTATACCCAACCTTCCCGAAGTACCAGCACCCAAATAAAATAACCGTCCTCCAACTTTCATTTTATCATAGACTGCATCAACCAAACACGTTATTTGAGAAATGGCCAATTCCACTGCAACGGCAACGGTTTGATCTTCCTGATTGATGCCCCGAAGCAATTCCTCAGTGCCCATTAATTCCAAATCATTGTGTCGAGAAGTACTTTCGGTATTCATTTTTGACAAATTTACATTTCTTCACTAAATCTTCTGCGTAAATTTGTAGTCCATGGTCTGTAGTCCATGGTCCATGGTCCATAGTCTATAGTCCATAGTCCGTGGACCAACGACCAACGACTAGAGACCAGCAACCCCCGAAACCCGAAACCCGAAACCCGAAAAAAATGTCCTTACATAAAGAAATAAAAACAAAATGGCTCCAAATAGTGGAGTTTATAGAAAAGAACTTCGAAAAGAAACCCGATTTGAACGCGGTGTTATTTTTGATTGGTATAAGAGAACTCGGGCAGATAAACGAGAAGCCTTTCACGAAAGAAGAGAAAACTCATCTCATGCATATTGCCAATTGCAGGGTACTCAGCTTTTCTGGGTATTACAAACTCATTGGTCAGGATCAAAACGGTTGGCCAGTTTGGGAAAAAGATCAGCCCATTCCAAATTTAACCTTGTTGGAACAAGAAAATTTGCTCAGACAACACATCATAGAGTACTTTGAACAAGAAGAGATTATCGTATTTGACGAATAATTCTAGATATCAAGCGCAATTGTGGTGAAAATTTACGAATTATTGCTATATTTGCAGGACTTTTCCAAAGTTAAAAGTTAGGAAGGGGGCAGGCGAAAAGCAGTCCCCTTTTTTATTGGATATGAAAAAGTTAGGAGAAAAATTAAAAGCACTCGTTGATCAAGAAGCTCAAGCTTTTGATCTCTTTGTAGTTCATTACACGGTAAGTCCTACCGGTTTGTTCCGCTTTTATGTTGACTCTCAAGAACCCTTGTCAATGAAATCTTTGGCCGATTTCACCAAACATGTTTCCAACTTGATTGATGAAAACGATTTTGGAGACCACCCCTTTACCTTCGAAATTTCATCGCCTGGCGCTGATGCTCCTCTGAGGGACTTTAGACAATTTCAAAAACACGTGGGCCGATCTTTCGAAATTCATACTCAGGAAAATTCCTACACAGGAAAACTTGAGGCAATTGATGGAGATGTCCTCAAAATATTGAACGAATACAAAGAAAAAGGAAAGAAAAAAATAGAAATTCAACCTGTTGATGTTCCCTTTTCTGACATAAAAGAAGCAAAAATTATCATAAGTTTTAAATAGTATGAAAGCAAAGTCCAAAGAGCTAGGTATAAACCTGGTGGAAAGTTTCTCAGAATTCAAAGAATTCAAGAACATCGACCGCGCCACCATGATGCGCGTGCTTGAAGATGTATTTAGAAACATCCTTAAAAAGAAGTACGGTCAAGAAGCTAATTTTGACATCATTATCAACACCGAAACCGGTGATATTGAAATGTACCACCTCCGACTGATTGTTGAAGAAGGTGAAGTGGAAGATGAAAACCTTCATATTTCACTGACTGAAGCTCAACAATTAGAGGCCGATTACCAAGTTGGGGAAGATTGTATTCAACAAATTAGCTTGGAAGACTTCGGACGTAGAAACGTGTTGAATGCCCGTCAAGCTTTGATGTCTAGAATCATTGAACTAGAAAAAGACGAATTATTCCGCAAATACGGAGATCGCCGTGGTGAAATCATCACTGGTGAGGTTTATAATGTTTGGAAACGTGAAATCATGGTTCTTGATGATGAAGGTAACGAGTTAACTCTTCCTAAAGATCAAATGATTCCGCGCGATATGTACAAGAAAGGTGATGCCATTCGTGCAGTCATCAAAGACGTTGAAATGGATAAAGGCAGTCCAAAAATCATTCTTTCTCGTACCTCTCCCGAGTTCTTAGAGCGATTGTTTGAATTGGAAGTCCCTGAGATTTTAGACGGTTTGATTACCATTAAGAAAATTGTTCGTGAACCTGGTGAAAGAGCTAAAGTAGCCGTTGAAAGCTACGATGACCGCATTGATCCAGTAGGTGCTTGCGTAGGTGTTAAAGGTGCTCGTATTCATGGTATTGTGAGAGAATTACGAAATGAAAATATTGACGTAATTAACTTCACCACCAACGAAACCCTCTTCATACAACGTGCTCTCCAACCCGCTGCTATCAGCAAAATGGACATCCAAGACGGCACTGCCAATGTGTACCTTGAAAGTGATCAAGTTTCTTTGGCTATTGGACGTGGCGGACATAACATCAAGTTAGCTTCTAAATTGACTGGATACCAAATTGAAGTTTATCGTGTCAATGCTGATTCCGAAGACGACGTGGATTTGGATGAATTCTTAGATGAAATTGATACTTGGATTATTGAAGAATTCAAGAAGATTGGCTTAGACTCTGCAAAAGATGTATTGAGAACTTCCGTTCAAGATCTTCTCCAACGTACTGACCTTGAAGAAGAAACCATTCTTCAAGTACAGAAAATTCTACGCGAAGAATTCGACGAAGAATAAGACATTTTATAAAAACGGCCTTCCTTTGGAGCCGATCGGGGAAATTCCATTTGTAGTTTCCCCGATAAATCCTTGGGAGTTATAAAGGATACCATTAAATTTGAATGAAATTATGGCGGAATACCGTTTAGCAAAAGTTGCCAAAGACATCAATCGCAGTGCCACTGCTATAGCCGATTTTTTAAATTCGAAAGGCTTTAGTGTTGATGCACGTCCTACAACCAAAATAACTGAGGATATGTATCAAGCTTGTCTGAAAGAGTTTTCAGCAGACAGAGCTGCAAAAGAAGAAGCTGACAAACTAAAAGCGAATCAACCCGCTCGCCCAATTCTTACTCGCGAGAAGGTAGAAACGGTAGATACAATCACCGCACCTGAAACTATTGCAGTTTCAGCTCCAGAACCCGCAGTAGAAGTTCCTGTTGAAACAGCAAAAGTTGTTGAAACCGTTGTTGTTGAAAGTACGCCTGAAGCTATTGAAGTTCCTGCAAAAGAAGTTGTTGAAGAACAACCAATTTCAAGAATTAAAGTTGTTGGTAAAATTGACCTTACTCCAAAAACTAAGAAAATAGTTGAAGAGGTTAAAGTTGAAACACCTGCGCCAGTTGAAGTAATAACTCCAATTGAAACTCCTACTCCAGTAGAGCCGGAGCCAGTGGTGGTAAAAGAAGAACCACCCATTCCTACTCCAGTAGAGATCAAGGAAGAAGCTCCAATTGTTGAAGAAGTTAAAGAGCCCGTAGTTGAAGAACCTGTTTCTGATGAACCCGAAAGACACGAAACCAGAAGAGAAGTACTTTCTGGACCAAAAGTTTTAGGAAAAATTCAACTTCCAGTTGAGAAAAGCGGAAACTCATCCCTTGCACAAGAAGCCCGAAAGGACATGCAAGAGATCCGCAAAAAACGCAAACGCAAAGAAAAAGGTGTTGAAGTTAAAGTGGCCGTTCAAGAAACGGTTCAACGTGAACATCAGCACAATAAAACTCATAAACCTGTTACTTCTCCCAAACCTGAAGTTACTACCACACAGGTAAATACCAATGTGCGTTCAACCTTCAATAGAATGGGGAGTAAGAAAAACGGTCGCGATAGAAAAAAAACAGACAACAAAGTAGAACGTAACCGTCGTTTCGAAGCTGAAAGACGCAGAAAAGACGAGGAAAGCAAAGTTCTTAAAGTAACAGAATTCTTGACAGCCAACGAATTGGCAACCATGATGAGCGTTCCTGTTACTCAAGTTATTTCTAAATGTTTTGCCTTAGGTATGATGGTTTCCATCAACCAACGTCTTGACGCTGAAACCATTCAATTGGTTGCAGATGACTTCAACTTTGAAGTTCAATTTGTAGATGCTGAATCTCAGGTTGAAGCCGTTGATGAAGAAATTGATAATCCAGCTGATCTAAAACCAAGGGCTCCAATCGTAACTGTTATGGGACACGTTGACCACGGTAAAACATCGTTGCTCGATTATATCCGTCAAGAGAACGTAATTGCCGGCGAAGCAGGTGGTATAACCCAACACATAGGCGCTTACGAAGTAACATTGAAAGATGGTAAGAAAATCACTTTCCTCGACACTCCAGGTCACGAAGCATTTACAGCAATGCGTGCTCGTGGTGCGAAGGTTACCGATATGGCCATCATTGTTATTGCAGCAGACGACAGTGTCATGCCGCAAACAAGAGAGGCTATTGCTCACGCTCAAGCAGCAGGAGTTCCTATGATTTTCGCTTTCAATAAAATTGATAAAGATGGTGCCAACGCAGATAAAATTCGCGAACAATTGGCATCCATGAATATATTGGTTGAAGATTGGGGTGGTAAATTCCAAGCTCAAGAAATCAGTGCTAAAAAAGGACTGAACATAGATGTACTTTTAGAAAAAGTACTTTTAGAAGCAGAAATGATGCAGCTTACGGCTAATCCTGATAGAAGAGCTAAAGGTACTGTTATTGAAGCAACCCAGGAAAAAGGTAGAGGTATCGTTTGTACATTATTGATTCAAACCGGTACTCTAAGAGTGGGTGACCATATGGTCGCTGGAGCTCAATACGCTAAGGTTCGTGCATTGTTCAACGAACGTGGACAACGCATTGAGGAAGCTCCGCCATCAACTCCTGTTAAAATATTAGGATTCTCAGATGCCCCAACTTCTGGTGACATTTTCGCCATCATGGCAAATGAAGATGAAGCCAAAACCCTTGCTAACAAGAGACAACAATTGGTGCGTGAACAAGGAATTAGAACCAAACGACACATTACTCTTGACGAAATTGGTCGCCGTTTGGCTATTGGTAACTTCAAAGAATTGAAAGTGATAGTTAAAGCAGATGTTGATGGTTCTTCTGAAGCATTGACAGATGCCTTAATGAAGTTGACAAGTGACGAAATTGCCGTTAACGTGATTCACAGCGGCGTTGGCCAAATCACTGAAAGTGATGTTTTATTGGCTTCGGCGTCTGACGCAATCATTGTTGGTTTCCAAGTAAGACCTTCGGCAAAAGCTCGATTGATTGCTGAAAACGAACAAATTGATATCAGAACTTACAGCATCATTTACCAAGCTATTGAAGAAATTAAATCGGCTATGGAAGGTATGTTGTCTCCTGAAATCGTTGAGAAAGTTATTGGACACGTGGAAATTCGCGAAGTATTCAAAATCACGAAAGTGGGAACCATCGCGGGTTCTTATGTTACCGATGGTAAAGTGGAACGCGGAAGTAAAATACGCGTCATTAGAAATGGTGTTGTAAAACATGAAGGTAGTTTGGCCTCTTTGAAACGTTTCAAAGACGACGTTAAAGAAGTAACCAAAGGATACGAGTGTGGATTGCAAATTTCAAACTTCAACGACATTGAAGAAGGAGATTACCTAGAGGTATTCGTAGAAGAAGAAGTAAAACGTAAATTGTAATTTCGTCTGAAAAAAAATAATTTTTAACGACACTGCAACGAAAATCCCACAGAAATCGTCTACTTTGGTATAAAACTTGCACATCGAAAATAAAAAACAACAGAATATGAAAAAGGCATTATCATTCTTGGCTGTAGCTCTCACAATGGTGACCTCAGCGTTCGCTCAAAAAACAGCTGTTCAACCTGAACCCGCTATCAAATGGGAACACAAATCTCACGATTTTGGAAACATTAAAATGGGTCCTCCAGCTGATATCGTTTTCAAATTCACCAATACTTCAAACGCTCCTGTTGTAATTAAAAATGCCCAGGCTTCTTGTGGATGCACTACTCCATCATGGACAAAAACTCCCATTATGCCAGGTGAAACTGGTGAAGTAAAGGCTAGTTATGGCACAGATGGCCGCCCAGGATATTTCCAAAAATCGGTTAAAGTAGAATTTGATAATGGAAATACCACCGATCTTACCATCAGTGGAACTGTAACAACAGAACCTGAGACTAAGAAAAGTGACATCAAATAAGAACTCATGAAAAAGTTCCTTTTATCATTGTCAACCTTCCTCCTTGCAGTTGGAGCTTTTGCTCAGACACAAGATGAAGCCGCTGTAAAAACCAGCAATGCAAATTTAGCATTTGAAACCACGAGCCACAGCTTTGGGAATATCATCGAAGGACAAATTGCCACCTACGAATTCAAATTCACGAACACCGGTACTGAACCGCTAGAACTTACAAATGTGCGTGCTAGCTGCGGATGTACCACTCCAAAATGGCCTCGTGAATTGATTCAGCCAGGACAAACTTCTGTTGTTAGAGCAGAATATAATTCCAGCGGAAGACCCGGTACGTTCAGCAAGAACATTTTTGTAACCAGCAATGCAGGTCAATCAACCTTAACCATTTCTGGAAATGTGATTAAAGAACCTGAAAAGCCCATTTCTCCAATTATTATTAAGTAATAAAAAAGGGCTGCCACAAAGCAGCCTTTTTTTATTAAAATAATTCCTTCCTATATTCGTTTAAATCACTATGAATCGAAGAACATTAAACATCGTAGCCGTGGGATTGATTTCCCTTGCTGTCATAATCTCCTCGGCTATTCTTTCCGATGGATATAAATACAAATTTACATCCCAAGAAAACATAGCAACCACTGGACTAGCGGAAAAGGAGTTTCGTTCAGATCTAGCCAATTGGAGTGTATCATTTAAAAGAAAGGCAATGTCGAGAACTGAAGGTTTTACACAGCTAAAAAAAGATGCTCAACGTGTTAAAGAATATTTAATTTCAAAAGGATTTAAATCAAATGAACTCATCTTTTCATCTATAGAGGCTGACAAATCATACTTAGAAAAAAGAGAAGAAAACAAGTATGGAAATTTCAGTTATACGCAAATTTTCGATGGTTATAACTTAAGTCAATCCATTGACATTGAAACTTCAAACATTGAACTGGTAGAACAAACCTCGAGAGAAATTACAGAGTTAATCAATGAAGAAATTGAAATTAACTCTTCTACCCCATCTTACTTCTATTCAAAGCTCGAAGATTTAAAAATTGCTTTGATTGCAGACGCTACATCCAATGCTACCAACAGGGCTAAAAATATTGCTGACAAAAGCAACTGCGATCTCGGCGCTCTGAGACAGGCTAGCATGGGAGTATTCCAGATAACAGGAAAAAACTCATCGGAAGAATTCTCTTGGGGAGGCGTTTACAATACTACTGATATCCATAAAAAAGCCAGTATCACAGTGAAACTCCAATTTGGAATCAGATAAAATGCGACCATTAAAAATCTTGTTATTTGTTGTTTTCTTTCTGATTCTAAATCAGACAAAAGCCCAGTTGAGCTCAACATCTGAAGGTCCACTTCAGGTGGTGGGGCCCAATAAATTATCGGCAAAATTAAACTCTGGTGATATTTTCGAAGCCGTATTTCACATCAGAAATAACTCCACTGAAACGCAATACATCGCACAAGTCGCACCCGATTGCGTATGCACGCAATTTGCCTTCCCCGAAAAAGGAATCGAAGCAGGCGCAACTGACAGTATCACTCTTTTTCTCCAATCAAAAAATGTTCCTCCTGGTCCCTTCTTTAAACGTGCATTTGTAGATTACACTGAAGGTTCATTTGAACTTCAATTGGAAGGCGACCTTACGGTTATCCGTCCCAAATACAAACAAGGTGAAAAACCTTTAATCTATCAACCCACCCAAATCAGAAAAGTCAATCAATGAAATATTCGTATTTGATCATAGCTTTAGTGATAATATCTGCTTGCAACACCCAATTGTCTTATTCCAATAAAGAGACTTCCTCATCTACGAGCAACACCACAATCACAACGACAACCAATACTGCCATTATACAAAATGGAAACCCAGCTCCCAATCCTCTTACAAGCCTCCAAAACTCCATTTCAGCTCCTGATTCCATCATTTGGAATGAACTCATTCACGACTTCAAAGATGTTCCTTCAGGTCCGCCGGCAACCACAAAGTTCTTTTTCGTTAACCAATCAATGAAGCCCATCACCATTACCGCGCTTCACCCTGGTTGTAGTTGCACTGCTACTGATTTCACCAAAACCCCGGTTTCACCAAAAGACACCGGTTGGGTTACCGCCGATTATAAAACATCCAACACCTTTGGCCGATTTCGTAAGCACATTGACGTCTACTTTGACAAAAACCCCAACGGCTATCACCTCATTTTGACGGGTAACGTTGATGCGATGATGAAATAGTCCGTAGTCTGTAGTCTGAGGTCTGTGGTCTATGTTCCGTGGTCCGTAGTCCGTAGTCCGTAGTCTGTAGTCTTTAATCTGCGGCTCGCGACCCCCGACCCCCGACCCCCGACCCCCTACCAACTACCCTATACCAACTACCAACTACCAACTACCCTTTACCAACTACCAACTACCCAATACCCCCCGTATGATAAAACAACGTGGTATCAGGGTTTAAACGGCCCGATTCAAAGCCTTCCAACATAGCATAAAGGGCCTTTCCGGTGTAGATAGAGTCAAAGTGTATTCCGGTTTCGGCTTTGGCGGAAGTTACAAAATCACGCAATTCTGGAGTGGATTTGGCATACCCTCCGAAGATATAATGGGAGTTAATTTCAATATTGTAACGGTCTGCAAAAAATTTAGAATCATATTCCTCATCCCACTTTTTTCTCTCCTCGTAAAACTCATCTCCGTATTTCTCCCTTTCAAGGCGCTCTTTTTCTAAATTTTCCTGTTCCCAGTACATATTTCCCTTTGGATCATAAGGGTCGTCGCCACGCATGATTTTTTGAATGTTACGCTTTTGTTCCAAGTCGTTTTTCAAAACGGCTATTGCCTCAATTCGGGTGTCTTTCAAACCACGCTCACGAACATATTTGAATAAACCCGCCGCCGTTGTGCCCGTTGCAGATGCATGTACTACTGTTTCAGGAACGAAATCACCCCATCCAGCAACGGCATAATCAAAACCCAACATGCCAAAAGCACCTCTACCGCCTTCGGGAATGACCATGGGATAAAACTCTTCGGTGACGAAGTTTTCGTAAATGTATTTGTATTTGAGCTTGTAATCAGCTCTGCTAATGAAATGCAATTCCATGCCGTAATCGCGGCACATTTGTAAATGTTTGCTGTCACTGTTGGGTTCACCTCTTACAATACCCACAACACGTCTGCGTGGATCTGAATAGAACGCTGCTACAGCCACCAAATGGTTGCTGTAAGCGCCACCAACAGTTAAAATACCGTTATGTCTGATCCAACCACTTTTTTGATCATAACCCCAAAGTTTCCGAAGTTTATTTCCTGTAACAATCGGGTCAATCAGGTCGTCTCTTTGGATTCTAAACCGATATTTTATCCCCCGAAAAGAAACCTCAGCCCACTCCCATGAGCCGGAATAAAATTGCTTCGAATTTCTAAGATTAAACATAATACAAAAATACTATATTCGCAGAGCATTCGGGGTGCCTCTATGGAGCGCTGAGATTATACCCGCTAACCTGCTCAGGATAATGCCTGCGAAGGGAAATGACCACAGTTGTCTGTGACATCTCGAGTGCTAAAATACCGAGATATGAAAAAAAATCAATTTTTAACCGCTGTTCTAGGATTTTTTGTTGCCTTTTGCGCACAACAAACTCAAGCACAAACATTTGACAGTACCCAATTCGAGACCATTGAGAATGTGATTCTCAATGTGAATTTTAAATTGTACAACATTTCGTTGGGTGCCACCGATTTAATCCAATCTCAAACACTTCAACAGAAGAACCTAGGACAAGATATTCCGATGATATTGCAGCACCAAACTGGAGTGATATCTACCAGCGATGCAGGTAACGGCATTGGTTATACAGGAATTAGGGTGCGGGGAATCGACGCTACTAGAACACAGGTTAATATAAACGGTGTACCCATCAACGATGCTGAAAGTCAAGGTACTTTCTGGGTTAATATGCCCGATTTGGTGAGTTCCAGCAGCAGTATTTCTATCCAACGCGGAGTGGGGAGTTCGGTGTTTGGCGCCGGCGCATTTGGTGGAGGCGTTTACATTCAAACCGATGCCCCAACCCATAAGCAACGTACAAGCTTTGATCTCAGTTATGGCAGTTTCAACACCCGTAAAATAACCGCTAAATGGAATTCCAAAAACATAGCCCTCAACCAAAATCGCCGACTCAAAATAAATGCTCGAGTATCTAACATTGCCTCTGACGGATTCATTGACCGAGCGAGCACTTCGATGTCAGGATATCTTTTCTCTGCCCAATTGTACCATAAAAACTTGTACCGTTGGCGTTTAAAATTATTGGCTTTCGGGGGAAAAGAAAGAACCTACCAAGCTTGGTGGGGAATACCCATTGTGAAATTCAATCAAGGCAATCCCAAGAACACAGAAACCAGTGAGCAACCCCTTATTGACCACTATTACCGAAACGTGCCTTACACCTATAGAAATGCCCAAGATTCCTTAAATCTGTTTCAATCGGCATCCAACAAATACAATTACTACACCTATCCCGGTGAAACTGATAACTATCAGCAACAACACTTCCATTTATACGCCGATAAAAATTTCAGCAACGGCACCAAGTTCATAGCCACCACCTATTACACCTTCGGATCAGGTTATTTCGAACAATATCGATTGAATGACGAACTTTCTTACTATGGACTTCCCAATTTCAAGAAAGACACCCAAACAATGACATCTTCGCCGCTGGTTCGTCAAAGGTGGCTGCAGAATCACTTGATTGGAACTCAATTAAACCTGTTTACCGAGGTGTTGAAAACCGAATTGCATTTTGGTCTCGGGGGAAGTCAATATCTAGGTCAACACTTCGGACGGGTAACCGATGTCATGGATGACCAAAATCAACTGAACAACGAGCTTCCCAAAGAATACTATCGTTCATCAGGAAAGAAAACCGATATCAGTGCTTTTGTTAAGGCAAAAAAGAACCTGTCCAAACAATTTTCAGCCTTCGCTGACCTTCAATATCGCTATGTTAAACACATAGGAAAAGGCAACGATAACGATTTACTCTCCATCAACTTTGATCAAACGTTTCACTTTTTCAATCCCAAAGGAGGGGTGAATTACAAACTAAAAAATCACGAATTTACATTGTCTGCCGCTGTGTCAAATCGAGAGCCCGCTAGAAGTGATTTCACCGATAACAAGTCCCAAGAAATCCCCAAATCAGAAAGACTGATTGACTATGAATTTCAACATGCATTCGTAAATAAGAATACACAGTTGATCACCAACTTCTACTACATGGATTATTACAATCAATTGGTACTAACCGGTGCGGTGAACGATGTCGGAACTTCACTTCGTAAAAATGTGGATCGTAGTTTCCGCCGAGGCATAGAAATTACATGGAACCAGCTGCTTTGGAAGTCCGATCTGCATGCCCTTAATTTCAACGCAAACATGGCTGTGAGTCAAAATAAAATCAAACAGTTCACGGCCTCATGGCTCGACTATGCCACATACGAAGCCGTTGATTCACAATTCTTTAATACAGACATTGCCTATTCACCCAACCGGGTAGCAGCTGTGGGCATTCAATACAGTTTTAAAGAAAATTTCAGCTTTCAAATCCTGCAAAAATTAGTGGGACGTCAATTCCTTGACAACACCAGCGAAATCAACCGAAGTCTGGATGCCTACACGTTTACTGAGATGTACGCCAATTACAGCCACACTTTCAAAAACGGAGATGTCCTGAATTTCAAATTGCAGGTATCAAACGCACTGAACAACTATTTCGCCAATAACGGTTATACTTGGGGATATATGTACGGAAGTAGAGATGTAATTCAGGAGGTCTTTGTGTTTCCTACTGCTATTCGAAATGCCACTTTCAGCGTTGGATACCAGTTTTAATCAAAGAATCGCTCAACGGCATCACAATGCTCCAATTGGGGTAATTGTTTTGCTGTAGTGCACCTGATACCCTACTTTGAATTGCCTGCCAATTTGGACTTCTAGGCGATTCGTTCAACATGGTTTTTGCTATATTTTCGGCAATGGCCCTGCGAATTACTGAGTTGTAATGCTCGGTTGGATACCACTGATCGGTATAAAACGTACCTTTATTTTCGGCATTCAACTGATTGGCTTCGGGCAAGTAATAATTATCTACAACGGTCACTCCCCACAGTTTGAATTTTGATTTCAAAAACTCATAATTGGCATCCATGATAGATAGAAGTTTATCTCCGAAGAGTCTCTCAGCATGATATCTATTGGGAGGCAAGATGTGAAAGACCAAATTCCAATTCTTTTGCTTACACACGAGTGCAATTTTTTCTAGGTCGAGCAATCTCTGATTCTGATCATTTATAATGAATCCAAATTCTTTGATATAAGCTCCTGCCATATGCATGACATCAGGATGCATCGACGAATCAAAATTTCGAGCCAACTTGTCGTTCCAAAGTTTAACCGTTTTTTCTTTTACGGGAAGTTCTCTTGTTCTCCACCATTGAACTTTCAATCGCTCACGCTCCAACTCGTTTCGATTGTCGTAAAAGTGCAGTCCCATATAAATTCGAGTGAGCAAGGGAGGTCTATTGCTGTAAAACAAAGCTTCTCTTTGATTACTAGCTTCGTTACCTGAAAATATGGCTGTGGGGCCACAGGTACGCATATTAACCCCCAAAACAATGGTTTTTTTACTGCCAGAAACACTATTTAAATCAGGCGTTAAATTTAGCATTTCCAAGAACAATCCGGGGTGATACCCTTCGTGGGTGATTTGCTCTACCTTTTTATTTTGTCCTAAATACAACTGTAAAAAATCTCCGATACTCTGATTTAATGTATCTGTCCAAGGATTAAAACTGGTATTGCTACTCTCTCCTAAATAAATGACGTCACCGGCTGAAAATGCAGAGTCTATGCGATTCCTGACACGGGAATATTTCTGAACGTCTGATGACCATAAAGTTTGCTTATATACCTCATTAAGTCCTAGCAAAAACAGTAACACTATCAATAGCCTACTCCAGAACCAAACAACAATATTTCTTTTCTCTGAAAGCTTCATGGATTAGAATTGGAAATAAACAAAAGGGTGATTTACTGCACCGCCAAACAATAGCACAGCGGTGAGCATGAACAAATAAACAATCCAACGTAAAAATAAAGACTGATCTCCAAACCACTGATCAGCTCGTTTTTTCATAATGAAATGATCAAATACGAAGCCTACAAATAAGAATAACCAAACCTGTCCTTCTGCGGTTAAATGCATCAACGACTTTTGGGTGTAGTCGTAGTTGCCAATGAGCATGCTATAAACATCAAAACTCTGATCCAAAGATTGACCCCGGAAAAACACCAAAGTCATCATAAAAAAGAACCCTGTTTTCAATCTTCTTAAAAATAATCCATACGGATTTTCAGACCCACGCCGGCCAACAACAAACCGATCAAATAGATATAATATACCCTGACTCAATCCGAAGTAAATCATGGTGGAATTTGCGCCATGCCATAATCCGCTAGTGAAAAAAACCAAAAGAACTGAGAAAGAAAGTATCAGTTTTCCACTCCTATTTCCTCCAACCGGAATGAAAATATAATCTCTAAACCAGGTGCTCAAGCTAATATGCCAACGATGCCAAAACTCAGGAACACTTCCGGCTAAAAAGGGTTTGTTAAAGTTATCCATTAAATCAATGCCGAAAAGCAGACCTGCACCTTGCGCCATCAATGAATATCCAAAGAAATCATAATAAACCTGAAAGGTAAACATGAATGTCGCTAGCCATGAAGACGCCAACGTATAATTTCCGTGATTTTGGTAGAATTGATCTACCACACCGGCGAGGTTATCTGCAACCGCCACTTTTAAGAATAAACCGTAAAGTAACAATCTGCCCCCGTTTTTAAGATCTTCCAATTTCGGGGAGTATCTGGCAAATAATTGAGTATGTAATTTCCCGAATCGCTCAATAGGACCAGCCACCAACTGCGGAAAAAACGAAACAAACAGCATGAATTTAATGGGGTTATTTTCAGGTATTTCATCGCCCCTATAAACATCTACTACGTAACTGATACTCTGAAACGTATAGAAAGATATACCCGCCGGAATGGTGTATTTACCCAATTCAATGATCCAAGCCGTTGAAGAATGGTCATACATAGACTCTGCTAACCAAGATTTACCCAAGGCAAAATCAAAATATTTAAATAGAAATAATAAAGAAAGATCGATCGAAATGGCAAACCACATCCAAAACAATCGAACCGACTTTACGGAACTTTGATGCAGTTTCCGGGCTGAAAACCAATCTAAAAGACTGGTAAATAACATCAATGCCGCAAATTCAATCTTCCAGAAGCCATAAAAGAAATAACTAGCAGCCAACATCCATACCCAACGCACCTTCTGTGGCATGGCAAAATACACCAACCATACAATGGGTAGAAAAATCCAAAACTCAAGGGAGTTGAACAGCACGCGTCAAAGATAATTGATTAGCGCTGAATCAAAAATGCTGAAGAGAATCCGTTTTCAGATTTCAAATAGTAAATACCGTTGTTTAAATTAGAAACATCAATAAAATCATGATACTCTTCACCCAAAATTGACTGTCCCAATGAGTTAAACACCGTATACCTAACCCCAGCTAATCCTTCAACAAACAAACGTTCATTAGCAGGAACCGGATATAATTTAATACCTTCAAAACCACTGCCGAAGCCCTGCACCGAAACCCTATTCAAATCGCGCAAAATGGTGTTCTCTACCTTTTTATTGGTGTAAATTTTATAAGCCCCTGCCGTGAAGTTCATTGACATATTTACATCTGTCACGTTGATAGAATCTCCTGTAAGGTAATCATACCACCATCCTGATTGCGTAAATGAAGGACTTTTACTTGCGTTCACCACATCAAAATTACCCAACACCAAAGTGGTGAAATCTTGACCGTTCAGTTGCAGTCTTTTGAATGATCCATTGCTCGTAAAATAATGGGCAGTTGGTGCGTAAACCGACTCATTTTGAATCTTCAATTGATTGAACATGGCATGCTGATAATACAAGTCCGGACGACCCGATATGCCGGTCCAATAGTCCCATCTTGCAGGCTTTTCTACCAATCTACATGCATCGCTAATGGTTCCGTCTTTACACCAATTGATGCTGTAATCAAATCCCAACTCGTCAAACTGCCAAATCATTTTAGGCCCTGGAACCAATTGAACAAAGGCATATGTCAAAGCATTTCTTTGTAAATAGGTATCTTCCAATTTGGTGTTGTAACCGCCAAAGGCATTTCCAAACATCTTACACTTATAACCCATACGTTCTTCATCGTGCGAACTTGCGTAAGCAATGACAGAATTAGCGGGCATTCCGCGTTTGATGTAATCTACGCCCCAGCCAAAATCCGAAGTATTCACAAATCCCATGGCCGCTTCTGTGGCTTGATGCACCGCATTTCCCCACATCATCATTCCGCGGTTACCCAATTCTTTTTCTTCATCAACATCAGCAAAGTGCTCCAAAATGGTAAACGCACCCGGTGAAATTGACTGAATGTGCTTGTGATAATCGTCTAAACGATTGATTCTCCAAGCGTCATAACGTCCCCAAGCAGCAACATCAGTGCCGTAATCGGTTTGGGTAATGCCTTTGCTGAGGTCAAATCTGAAACCGTCAATGTTGTATTCTTCCAAGAGATACTTCAAAGTGCGCTTAGTATAGTATTGGGTTTGTGTAGTGCTGTGATTCAAATCATAGCCCACATTGAATGGATGCTTAGCCGTTTGATAAGCGTATGGTGAGTTTGCCGTGGGACGAAAATTCGCTGCATCCCAATAGAGTTGACAAATGGGCGCAGAGCTGAAAGCATGGTTATAGACCACGTCAAGTATCACCGCAATACCCAATGAGTGACATGCGTCTACCAAAGCTTTAAACGCCTCACGTGTGCCGTAATACTTGTCTAAAGCCATGTGTGAAGCCGGATTGTATCCCCAGCTGATGTTGCCCTCAAATTCGGTGATGGGCATTAATTGAAGTGCAGTAATTCCCAATCGCTTCAAATAGGGCAGCGTATCCATCACGCTTTTATACGTTTGAGCCGCTGTGAAATCGCGAATCAAACATTCGTAAATGACCAATTGTGACTTTAATGGACGCTTGAAATCTTTAACCTTCCATTCATATTTGGGCGCTCCAGGCTCCATCACTGTCACCCAACCGTTGGTTTTATTCTTGGGATATGACTTCAATCCCGGATATCTGCTCGCCGGAATGTAACTATCATCCCATTCATTCAACATCTTCGGACTGAAGGGATCTGCAACTCTCGTGTCGCCATTCACTAGGTATTGATAAACCACTTCTTTAGCTGGGGTTAAACCGCTCAGTTTAATCCAATACAAGAATTTGTTGGCGTCATAATTCATGAAATAGTTCACATTGGGCTTCCAATCGTTAAAATCGCCCAATAAATAAACGTAGTTTTTGAACGGTGCATACAAAACTAGATATACCGTTGAATCATCTATACAATTGATTCCCTGCTCCAATCCCGAAGGAATGGCTGCATTCACCACTGATGGATTCACCACAATGGTTAGGGTATCAGCTGCTGTCTGGCTGCCAGAAGTGGCCTTCATGATCACCTGGTGGTTACCCACTCCTATGCCTTGAAATTCAGCGTGAACACTGTCTTTCAACGTGACTGATCTAAATATTGAACCGTCTAAATAAACGTCAATATTGCAACTTTTGGAGGTATATCCTTTGAGTTTAAATTGAGTGGAATTATTTCCCAAAACGGTTTCTGTTTCGGGGGATACTATTCTAGCCAACAAAGTTGAAGACGCTGAATAAACATCAACAAAAATATCTCCTCCATTGGTGGCTCTGCCCACGGTATTTCCAGAAGCATCCCTAAAAACAAACGACATTTGCTTAATGAACTCTCCTGCTTTGAATGTTCCCGCTTGCTGATAAAACGACTTCATGTGGTAACGCATTTGCCACTTATCGTTTCCCAAAGAGGTCATTTTAACTCGATTATCGGCGGTTCCCCAATTTCCAATGACGTATTTCCAGTCAGCTCCAGAAGTACTTTGACTTGTAATTACTCCTGCATGTGCATAGACTTGTGTGGCTCCCTTTAACGCTCCATTACCCTTGGTGGCATCGTAAATGATGGTAACGGTGTCAGTTTCTTTGGGGAAAACCGGCTCTGTTGAAACCACTTGAGCACTTAATCCAACGGATAGGAAAGAAACAAATAAAATGAAGGGGCTAAAATATTTCATATATACAAATAAGTGTCAAATTGACGCAAACTAACAAATAATATCCAAAGTTAGGACTTTCCTCGCTGAAAAATGACGCATAAAAAAAGGGGTGCCTCTCACAGCACCCCTTACACAATTTATTCTCACAAATTCAGAAACCTAGTTCTTTTGAAATACTCTTACAAAATCAACTTCCATAGTTTGGGGGAAAACCGTTGTACCATCAGGGTAACCAGGCCAATTTCCACCAACTGCAACGTTAAAAATGAAGAAGAACTTATTGTTGAACGGATAAATGCTTCCGGTATTTGAGGGAGTAATAGTATGAAATGCTTTGTCATCCATGTACCACTTGATTTGGTTTTGCTCCCAAATGATGGTAAATACATGGTACTGATCATCAAACTCACCAGCGGGCAAGCTAATTTGTCCGGTAAGGTAAGTTGACGGAAAACTACTTCCCCAATGAGCGGTTCCATACACGGTATTGGGAATGTGACCCACCAACTCCATAATATCAATCTCACCACATGCAGGCCATCCAGCAGAGGTAATGTTAGATCCTAACATCCAGAGAGCAGGCCAAATACCTTGTCCCTTCGGAAGTTTAGCTCTCATATCAATTCTACCGTATTGGAATTCCTTTTTACCTTGAGTTACAATACGCGCTGAAGAATATTCAGCATTAGCAACATTCTCCTTTTTAGCCGTAATGATCAATCTACCATCTTTAACTACACAATTGTTCGTGCCTTCGGTATAATATTGGGACTCATTGTTGCCCCAACCGCCGTTTCCACGACCAACGTTATACGACCAACTTCCCATGTCTAATTCTGAACCGTTGAATTCATCGGCCCATACTAAGTTATACCCAGAATACGAATTAGGTGTATTGTATCCATCTTGAAGTCCGGCTTCGTCAATCAACACGCTATCAATTTTTTCAATAAACTTTGTCGCCGTGGAATGTGCACGTACTCTGATAGGGTATTTGCCGGGTTTATCAAAGGTATGACTGGCATTTCCAGTAGATGTTTCCACCAAAACACCAGTCGTACCTGAGCCAAATAAAACGCTGTAATAGTTTACTTTTTGGGCATTCGCTTTGACATCTACCTTACCTCTGACATTGCTAGCCAAGGTAATGTCGACCGTCAAATTTTCAGGCAATTGAGCCTCCGGCTCCACCTCAGTACCGGTGCAGCTAGCGGCAAAAACTCCAATTACTGCCAAAAAATTAAATCCCACTCTGCGCATTATTGTTGTGAAATATCGTCAATATAGTATGTACCAGCATTGGCAACTCCCCATCCTGGGAACAACACCAAACGATCAAAAACATCTGCGGTTGCGTCGCTAAAATCAACACTGATTTCAACCCACTCATTGGCCTTTGTGATAGTTACATCCTTCTCAAATAACTGAGTGGTTAATGCACTATTTTCCAATTTTACTCTAAAATCGCCTGTCGCTGGAGCCCAAACCTTCAATGTGATGGTCTTCTTAGTAGCAAAGTTTAACTTGCTCGATAAATTCACATAAATACCTGCCCATGTCTCATTGCCATGCACAGTTTCCAACACTTTATTAGAAGTGTTGATGCCTGTCTTAGAAGGGTTAGTTACAAAAGAGTAAGAACTTCCCCCGAAAACATTGAACTCAGGCTCAGTTCCTTCAAAATCCAATGGCAACGCAAACGTTGGATCTGTTCCACCGCCTCCACCGCTGTTGATGGGATAATCATCTGGAACCAATCTAATGTACCAAGCCAATGCAGGATCAGCAGCATCTTCGTAGCGCAAGAACAATTCATTTTCAGAAATTCGAACAATCTTATAGGTTTGAACACCTGTGATGTAACCAATGTATGATTTTCCTGAAACGGTCAATGTAGTATCAGTTGCGCCCATGGTCAAGGTCCATTTTTCGTTCAACTGATCATCATAAGGTGCACGGTAATCGCCTACAGTGGTTTGAGTAGCGCCTGCAAAATTTGAAGCTTGTTTGGTATTCAAATAAACATCTCCACCCGTTTTCATGTCAAAACCAAAACCTTGCAATCTGAATACATACTGATCGTTATACAAACCTGCTCCAGCTTTTTCTAAACGCTTAGCAGAATACCACTCTGGGTAATTTCCTGCTGTTGCTGATGAAGGATTTGGACCCACACCAAAATGCACATCACGGGTTGAATCAATCACCCAGGTTTTATAACCTTTTCCTGAAGCAGCACCTCCAGTCAATAGAGTATACAAAGGGTCACTCAACAAGGTTGGATCATCTTGATCAATGGTAATGGTTTGAGATGAACTCGCGCTTCCACCTGAGTTAAAAACGGTCAAAGTAACCGTGTAAGTACCCTTGTTTGGATAACTAGACTCTGCCAAAGAACCTTCACCGTTCGTTCCATTTCCAAAATCCCACTTTGCAGTCAAAGTTTTGTTCTTTGCTTCAAACTTTATAATATTTGGATTGGTAGCAGATGGCTCATAAGTAAATAAAGCATCAGCTTGAGTTGGAGCTTCGCCCAACTTGGGCTCATCTTCTTTACAGCTATTCAAACCCAACATTCCTGCGGTAAGAATAGATAACAAAAATAATTTTCTCATATTTCTAATTTTAAATTTAATCAATAATTCGGGTTCTGTGACCAATTTCCACCAGATAAATCAATTTCAACTTGAGGAATGGGGAACAACTCATGCTTTCCTGGAACGAAATCCTTGATCACTTGAGATGCTTTACCCGTTCTAACCAAATCAAAGAATCTATGTCCTTCGCAAGCCATTTCCAATCTGCGCTCATTCCAGATAGCTTCAACCAAAGCGCTTCCAGAGGCCGTAACAGGCTGAACCTTTGCACGGGTTCTTACCAAGTTTAAGTATTGCAACGCACGACCTTCATTGGCTGCGTTTGCACGGGCATTTGCCTCAGCGGCCATCAATAAAACATCGGCATATCTGATTAATTTGTAATTCACCGGACTGGTCAAATCATTATCAGGTAAACCTACTTCGCCTTGCTTTTTGATGTATTTATTATTGTAATAGCCGGTATGTCCGCCTCCACCTGGGGCAAATTTTATGTCTCCCGGACGAGGTTGCTTTTTGATAAACGCATCTAAATCTAAAACGGTTGCATCTCTTCTCACATCGCCTGCTTCATAGGCATCAAAAAGGTCTTTGGTGGGCAGATTATAGCTGTTTCCATCTCCGTAAACTGGACCATCGTATTGACGGATTCCATGGAAACCAGGAGCAGCATTTCCTTCCAAACAAATCAAACATCCGTAACTTCCACCCTCGGCACCGGTATATTCTACATCGAATACCGTTTCAGAATGACCTTCATTTGCAACGGCAAACATCTTTGTTACGTCTGAAATCAAACTGTAGTTTCCGTCGTCAATCACTTGCTGGAAAGTTGCAGCTGCTTGATCAAACTTGTTCTGGTACAAATACACTTTACCCAATAAAGCCAAGCAAACACCTTTGTTAACTCTGCCCTTTTGAGGAGAATTCCAATCTAAAATTCCTGCCGCATACTGTAAATCTTGTTCTATGCGAGCATAAACTTCAGACTTTGGCGTTCTGCTTGTTTTGGTAACCTCATCGGCTCCCAATCGCTTATCTATGATCAACGGAACATCACCAAAATACTTCACCAATTGAGAGTAATAAAATGCCCTCAAAAAGGTAGCCTCAGCCAGAATCTTGTCCTTACCGACAAAATCAATCTTATTCTTGTGCTCCAAAATGTAGTTGGCGCGAGCAATACCCGCATAATTCCATCTGAAAACGTTGCGCAATTCCTGATTCACCGCATCGTGCTTCATGTCGTCCATCTCGTGCAGACCTTCAGAATCTGTAACACTCTCTCCACCAGCAATAGAATTGTCAGAAGCAATCTCGCCAATCCAAATGTCTATGAATGTGCCTTGAAGCAAATCATAAGCTCCGGTTAATGCTCGCTCGTAATCAACCGCAGTTTCAAAATAATTTTCTGCGTCTTGTGTGTATAACGGATTGATATCCAAAAATTTCTTACACCCTGAATGAAACAGAGATAATATTCCAACGGTCAACAATCCCAATAATTTTCCTTTTTTCATGTTCTTCATCATTAAAATTTAAACTGGAATCCCAAAGAAACAGTTCTAGCCTGCGGATAAAATCCGTAATCAATTCCTGAACCCAATGGTCCACCTATAGATCCAATATCTGGGTCAAAACCCATGTATCTTGTCAAGGTAATCAGGTTATTCGATGCCAAATAGAAACGAGCCGTAGTGAATCTCATTTTCTTCAACATTCTGTTGCTGAACGAATAACCAATTTGCAAGTTTCTCAATCTCAAGAAAGATCCATCTTCAACATAGTAATCAGAGAAAACCGTGTTGCGGTTCAAATCAGTGGTTAAACGAGGATTTTCATCGGTGCTACCAGCACCTGTCCAACGATTGATTGTATAGTTCAACTGATTAGCATAAGGTTGCTGACGCTCGTAGTTTCTCACGATTTCTTGTCCAACAGCAGCATATAAATTCGCGGAAACATCAAAGCTCTTGTATCGGAAGTTCAAGGCCAAACCAAACGTGAAGTCAGGAATGGGAGAGCCAATCATTTTCTTGTCAGAATCGTTGCTGAAATTGATCACTCCATCACCGTTTTGATCGATAAATTTCAAGTCACCCGGTTTTGCACCTGCCTGTTTTACTGGAGACGCATCAATTTCGGCTTGAGTTTGGTAAACCCCAGCCACCTCGTATCCGAAGAAATAACCAATAGGGAACCCAGTTTGGAAACGAGTAGCGATGTTTCCACCCACACCAAAGGGCGCACCGGGAATAAAGTCTACCCCTTCAGGAGTTGCTGTTACTTTGTTTCTCAACCATGCGGTATTGAAATTTACCTGCAAACTGCTGTATTTTCTAAACTGCTTGCTATATCCCAATTCCAATTCCAAACCTCTGTTGTGAACGTTTCCGGCGTTGATGATGGGAGGATAACTTCCAGGACCAGCCGTTCCCATCAAAGCAGAAACATCGGGCTGGAACAATAAGTCGCGTGTGTTTTTAACAAAGAAGTTGAAGGCTGCCGTGAACGACTCGCCCAACTCGGCGTCAATACCCAAATTGAATTGATGAGTGGTTTCCCATTTCAAATCAGGATTAGAAGCTCTTCCAATGGCAACACCCTGAGTGATGATATCGTTGAACACATACACCCCTTCGCCGTTCAACATTCCGCGGTAAGCGAAATTATCAATCTGGTCGTTTCCGCTAACACCATAACTGGTTCTCAATTTCAAGCTTCTTACCTTTTTAAATGTCCAAAAAGACTCATCCGAAATCACCCAAGCACCTGAAACGGTCGGGAACAATCCATAACGGGAGTTTGGACCGAATTTCGAAGATCCATCTCTGCGCAAAATGCCCGATAAAATATACTTTCCGGCGCGGTTGTATTCCGTTCTAAAGAAGGTTGACAACAAACGCTCCTGAAATTGGAAAGAATATACGTTGTTCAAGAATCCACCGGGAGCCAAATTCGCAGAAATGTCTGCATAATCTAAACTGTTGTTGGGTATATTGAAAGCTGTACCGCCCAATCCCAAACCATCGCGCTTGAACACAGAGACACCCAAGGTGCTCTTCAAGGTTGAATTTGAGGTCAACTGTTTAACGTGATTCACAAAACTCTCAAAGTTCAAATCACCGTAGGTATTTCTTCCTTCGTAAACACTTGCTCCGCGATCAATCAAAGTTCCTGGAGCAATTTCCACCTGGCTAGGATCCAAATTTGCGTTGATGGCGGTGTTTTGTGCCTTACCGGGACCATACCACACCAAAGGCGAGAATACCTTATTGTCTACCAAAGCGTAGTTGTAGTTCAAACGATTGGTGAGAGTTAAATCCTTGGTTACTTTCCATTCAAGCTCCTCTTTACCCACGAACTTGTTTACCACTGCCCAGTTGTAAGAATTTTGCATCTGAGCCAACGGATTGATGATGTCGTTTACCTCTTTCAAGTAGGTGTAATTTCCAAATTCATCTCTTACGGGTTCTGTTGGATAAGCATTGATGGTGTTATACAACACTGAACCTATGCCATTTTCAGGCAATCCTGATCTATTTTCATTAGTAAACAAGAAAACGCTGCTCAATTGCAGTTTATCTGACATTTTTGTATCAAAATTCACCCTAGCATTCAAACGCTTGAAGCTCGCTTTATCCAAACCCACAATTCCTTGCTGATCAAAATACGAACCACCAATTGAATATCTGCTGGTTGCAGTTCCACCCGTTGCACTGATGTTCAACTGCGTGATAGGTGCCGTTGCAAACACCGAATCTTGCCAGTTAGTTCCAACACCCAAAGCCGTATTCTTGAAGGGCATGGGGCGGTTTCCGTTGGCAAACATTTCGTTTTTCAAAATGGCATACTCATTTGCATTGAGCATATCTAATTTCTTTGCGGTCTGTTGGAAGCCCTGAAATCCAGAAACTTCAAACTGCGGAGCCGCATTCAATCTACCCTTTTTGGTTTCAATCAAAATAACCCCATTGGCCGCTCTCACACCATAAATACCCGCTGTAGCATCTTTTAACACGTTGATGGATGCAATATCTGACGGATTCAAAGCGTTCAATCCCTCAGAATCATAAATAACCCCATCAACTACAATCAAAGGATCATTATCCCCGAAGGTAGATAGTCCTCTGATTCTGATGCTCGATCCACCACCTGGTGAACCTGAATTAGTGCTCACGGTAACGCCGGCCAACTGACCTTGCAAGGCTTGATCCATTCGAGAAACATTCATCTTCTCCAACTTCTCTCCTTTCAAAGTGGCATTTGCCCCTGTAAATTCCTTCGCTTTTGCGGTACCATAACCCACAACCACCACTTCGTCAATCTTCTCGGCGGTGTCTTTGGCAACCTGCGCCGATGCCGAATTGACTGCCAGTAGACATAGAGCAGCGGTTAGTAATTTGGTACACTTATGGTAAGATATATCCATAGTCTTATTGTTTTTTCAACAATATGTAAAGTTTTCGATTATTCCAAATCGGCTTTCCAATTGTTCAACTTTTTTTATAACATTGCAGTTCTTGAACGCACAAATCTCCAACGGAACCTTGCTTATCGCAGAACCGTTCATCACCGATGAGCATTTCTTTAGGAGGCTCATTGTCATCATTGACCACAACCAAGAAGGTACTCTGGGTGTTGTAGTCAACGAAGTCTCTCCCTATTTTGTGCGCATTGAGAACGAAGACAAAAGTACGTCTTTAGAGCTGCCGCTTTGTCTCGGCGGACCTGTTGATCAAAAAGATTCCATCAATATTTTACACAAAAACCCTGAAATTGAGGGTTCTGTCTCTGTTGGATGCGGATACTTTTGGGGAGGCGACACCTACGAAATCCTTACGCACTACAAAAATGGGCTGCTCAACAAAGATCAGACCTATGCCATTTCTGGTTACTGCGGATGGGCACCCGGCCAACTCCAAAAAGAACTTAAGGCCCAAACCTGGATCACATCCAAATTCAAGCCCGAATACCTTTCCAAACACAGCGACGACGCATGGAAGCAAGCTCTAACAGACCTCGGCGGAACCTACGAGTGGCTTTCGCACGCCCCCTATGATGCTTCGTTGAATTAAATCAATCTACCGGATACATCACCTTCAAGCGAAACCCCAAAGCGGTAAGCTTTTCCACAAAATCATTGATTTCCCTAATGTCGGCATGTCGGGTTTGAATATCAAAAATGACCTCTTTAAAAATATCCATACAATGCGCGCCATGATAGGCTTCCTGATGCCCTTTTTGCTCTTCCAAAAACGGAATTACCTGCCCTAAATCGAGTCCATCTGCAAAATCATCATCCAAAGAAAGCGTCGCCTCCCCCGGTCCCCAATAAGCCACATAAATAGGATAATGATTGCAAGGAAGCGGCAAAATGTACTGATCGGCCACGAAATGATCATCAAACGCCGTCACATTTCTCAGATCTGCCATTTCCCCCCACGCAAAATCACCAAACTTCGTGGCGCTGTCTTCCTCAGGCACACCCAAAGCCACATTCAATAACGTACCACTTGCAGTCACCACATCAAAAATGGCCAGCGGCCGAAGCCAATTTTCTTCTTTTCGGGGGATGCTTTTACGCTGCAATCTCAATCCATACAGGGAATGACCCTCACCCCCTATGTGTTTCTCGAAAAGCGTATTAGACATTATGCCGAAAGATATTTGAAACGAATCCCCCTTGAGCGAATCAAACGTACTCTGGAATTTAGCCAACGGTGTATTCAAATTTTCCCAAAACTTAAAAGCACCGTTCTGAGTTTGAGCCGTCAAAAAACTCCCATTCATCGAAAAGGAAGCAATCAGAAGAAGAAAAATGGCCTTGAGACTCATTGAAAGCAAAAATCGGGATTTATTGTCGTAACTTTGCATTTGCGTTTGGGGTTGATCGGAATTGACGGGATGATTGAACGCGGTGTAAGCAGGTGGTGCGTTGTAAGTGTTGCACCGAAATCAGAACTTTCAAACCATTAAGAGGCGAAAATAACTACGCCATGGCTGCTTAATCCGAGCGATTAGCACATTGCCATTTGTCTCGAACTTCTTGACTCGTGCCGAGGTTCATCAGAGGCAATCGACCTGCACGGGTATGCACAAGGAATTGCGAATGGCCTTAAGCATTATAAAGTTCGCTAAGGTTACCCTGTGGCAAGAACGGAGCCTAAGATAACCCGAAAATCAATCCGGTTCTAAACCTGTAGAAAGCGCCAGCTTTCGCATCTCCGGACGGGGGTTCGATTCCCCCCAACTCCACTCCAAAAACACTCTAAACCCCTGTAAATACAGGGGTTTTTTAATTTTGGTTTACACAAATGTTTACACAAAATCATCACGGTCGATTTTGGACGTTCCCAATAATAGAGATTCTGTCTAAGGGAAGCGCTGAAGCCTGTGCTGAATATTGCGTAAGCTTGTTCTCCGACTACACCCGCATGGTAACGATGCAGAACCTATTCCATGATGGTGGTTTCAGTTTCACTGGAATCTCTAGCGATTTGATGGATAGCTTCCGCGACGCAGCTGAGTAATCGTTATTGGTAAATGACCACTTGGGCCATTTGCAAGCGCTGATTGTCCCCGACCAACGTCAACCAATACATGCCTGAGGGAAGAATCGACACATCCATAGATATTTTTGTATCGTTGGTGTGATCATACTTTTGATCCAAGTAGACGGTTTTTCCCGTGATGTCCGTCAACAGGAATAGATTACCTTTTTGACTTGCACGATCTATCTCTACCTCCAAAACACCATTTGTGATTGGGTTGGATTGAATGTGAAAGTACGTCTTCTTGAGACCATCTGCCACAGATAAAACTACGCCGCCATATTCGTGCGCACCAATATCATATTTAGTACCGGTGGGTATTGAACCACCCCAAAAATCGCGGGCACCCGCGGAAAGGCCCATTTCCTTTGATAAATCAAGCCCAGCATCTTTTGCGGGAGAACTCGAAACCAATTGAAATTGACTCAATGAATTGTTGTCCTTGGGATACAACAATGACGCCGCATTGGCAATGCCCGTCAATAAGGGATCGGCTTCCACACCCACATTATTCCCATTTAAGTTTTCGTTGCCGGTAGAACGAAATGCCGACAAACTACTGTATGCATTGCCATAGGTAATTTTAAAGGCACCACCAGAACTCCAATACAAATTTCCCATTAGCAAGGGATTTTGCGACACAAAGGTGGCAGGAATATGAACCAATGAAAGCGGGCCGGCATTACCTGATCCAGATACCTGAAATATGTTGTTATAACATTTCACCCCCGACATATTGGTTCCATAATCCGTCATTTGAAATGCACCGAATGTAGTGTATTTGTTCTTGGTTGAACCACTCAGGTACACCGTATTGTTGTAAAAATTCAATCCGTTCCAGGTGGTATTTGGGGCAGTAAATAGAGTCACCGCACTGTTATTCGTGCGGGCATCATTGATGCTAATATTGTATCGCACCGTATTGCTACCCCAAGCGCGAGCTCCTGTGAAATTACCCAACAAATAGCCGGCGCCGTCGTTATCATGGGAGTAACAATATTGAACAACCGAATTGGTTACGCCACCATCCAAATCAAAACCCAAGCCATCGCAACCAGTTGATGTCCCAGAGGAATTGTGGTGAGATTCGCAATACTGTATGGTTATGTTATCGGCAGACCAAACCCAAATGCCTCCCGGTCCACCGCAAGCTGAATTCAGTGTACCTGTATTGTAGGCAACGCATCGCTCAATGAGTGAATAATCAATTTGAGAAAGCACAATACCACTGCCTTTGTGACTCGCAGCAGCATAGCCTGTAATATTATATACTTCGGTATTGCGAATTTGAAAATCCCTGTGGTGATAAAAATTGGTCGTTTGATCATCATAAGCAAATGAAACAATGCCATTTTCCCTACAGTCATGCACCGAGCAACTATCGATACGCACCCCGCGGTAACCTGCCTTCACCGTGGCAGACCAACTAGAATAAAAACGTATTCCACAGTAGCCAAACCCTGCAACCTCCACATTTGTTAGGTCGATATTCGATAAATAACCAGCCGTTTTATCCGTAAAAAACAACACCCCATCTATGTCCTTTTGCGTGCCATTTCCAGGACCCTTAAACACCAAATTGCTGATATGCACTCCTTGTAAATTGGTGGCTTTGAAACCACATTTATTCGTAACCGTGGTATTAATAGTCGCTCTACCAGACCCATAAGTAGAGAACACGATGGGCTTCAGGGCAATATTACCATCCAAGGCATCCAATTCTATATTACCCGTAAATGTCTTGCCACCTTCGAACAAAACTCTATCGCCGGGTTGAAATACCTGTGCATTGACTTTTGCAAGAGACGTCCATGCTGTGGCCAATGTCAAACCATCGGTGTTATTGCCTGTGCTGTTTACATAATAGGTCTTACTCGAATTGGGGCTAGGTGATGAACCATCATTGAACACCTCCAACAAACCTTGAGCATACCACCTGGCCAAATAATCATTCGGATGCAAAGAATTCGAAGTACAGTGTTTGGCACCCTTTCTACGATAGATACTATCACTCATTGTTGTCATATCCATCACAACAACCCCAGCTGATTCCAATGATTTTAACTGCGACAAAAACCCATACATCAGCACGTCTCCGTTGGCGGGAGAACCTTGAGAATTTACATCGGGCAACATATTACCAACCAGTATAAACTCCGCATTGGGGCAATCTTTTTTTATCTTATCGATACAAGATTGCATACTGGTTTTAAACGCCGCATCCGTTGTACCCCAAATGTCGTTCATACCCATATCCAAAATCACCAAATCGGGATTATTGGGGTTGACCATACTTTTACAATATTGATCAATCCAAGCAACGGTTTTTCCGCCACATGACCCATTGATCATCGTGATGTTTCCACCGAACTTAGCCAACAACCCTTCACCCAATAAATCTACATAGCTATGCATGTAAGGCTTGGTTGGCTTGAAATTCTTATCATCGCCTGCAAATCCACTCACATTCAACCCCGCGGTAATACTCATGCCATATGCCTGTATCACCAAAGATTGTTTGTTCTTCAATTTAGACATGGTCTTGGGTAACTTATCCCCCTTATACGAAAAAATTGAATTACCACCCCAATCAGATCGATCCGGAACATAGGTAACGCATGTCCATGAAGTGGGGTTGGTATTCATGAGTCCATTCGATTGCCCATTGCCCTTAACACCTCCTTTGGTGGCATACGTGGCAGACACTGCAGCTGATTTTTGTGTAATGACCTTGCCACTCACCGAATAATCCGTATTCAATACAAACGATTTCGAAAAATCATAATTGGTCACCTTCAGAACTTGTTTCGCTTTGAACATCAAATTCGCCGTGCTGTTCACCCCAGATAAAAGCACCAACTCATTGAAAATGGTATCTGAATTCCAAAATGACTGTAAATATTGATGGGTATTGCAAATTGATGCATTGCTCGAATAATTGGGAAATTCATAATATCCACCACTCGTAGGGGTTACCACTACCCATGCAGCTTTCGCAGGGGTAGCCGACCATCCCGCTTCCGCGGCATCCACAGAAAGCAACAAATTGCTGTTGGCATCATAAAAATCGCACTTGCCGCCGGCATAATAAATGATATTGGGTTTTGCCGCCACGGCGCCCGCTGGTGGCTGAGCAATGGCTGGAAAAACGAGCAAAAGGCCCATCAAAAGCAACGAGAAATTTCTGTTTTGATTGAAAAAGTTTTTTATCATCCTGCTAAAAATTAATTGTAAGATAAGACGCAAAAAGTAAAACTTCAAAAGTTTTTTATCATCCTGCTAAAAATTAATTGCAAGATAAGACGCAAAAAGTAAAACTTCAGTTGCCCAAATGTTTACACATATAGACCAAATAAGTCAAAAATACATCTGAGTGTACTTTTTAAGTAATTGAATATCAATTACTTAAAACACCATTAAACTTATAGTTTAATTCCCCCCAACTCCACTGATATCAATAACTTATCACTTTCAAAACCCCGTAAGTCAAGTGTTTTCGGGGTTTTTGAAAACACTTCTAGGTCCAAAATTCTTTGGTAAAGTAAAAAACAGTATCGATAAAATAATGTACACCCATTTTCGTAAGCACATTCTCATCATGTAAGTCCTCAATAATTACTCCAATGATATAATTGACATAGTCATTATTTCAATTATTGATAAATCCATTCGCCTCCAGAAATTCTATTACTTTGCTCAGGTCAGTTTCTTGGGTAATTGAAACAAAAGGTTGTTTTACAACTGCATACAGCATTTGATTTTCTTCTGTAAAACCCAAGAGTTCATAGGCAGTATCAGGAAAAAAGAAATTATGTAAAAGAAGATTATGTAAATAATCTATCCAACTACTGTAATAAATAGAATCGTTTAATTTAAGCACATGTTCTGAACCCTTGAGATAAACTCGTTGTTCAGCTCCCTCACTCACATATTGCGAAAAATCTAGGCCGGTAATCCAAAAATGATTTTGTGTAATGAAGTTTATTAACCTCTCTTTTTCTTCTTCTCTACTTTGCTTAGATTTTTCAATTTCAAAGCTTGATTGCGAGCCATCGTTAAGGTTACCGGCGATTGTTTGGATAATAGATCCAAGGCTAACTTCGCTCTCTCTTGAAATGATATGGCGTAATTCATTTTTAGATGATTATACATTTTCACAAGAATAAGTAAATAATATTAAAACTATGAACAGTTTTTTGTGTGTAATACCACAAAAAGAATTCGTTACAAATTGAAATTTAGCAACTTAAATTCGCTTAAATCATGATCTGACTATTGTGGTGTATTTTACATATTGGTTTTTTTAAGAAACTATAATTAATATTGAGATTATTTCAAATTGAACTATATGGTACTATTTTATACTATGAATATCAAGAAACGATTTTTTATTTTGATTCTTTTTTGCTCGTTTGCTGGTTATTCCCATGCACAGCAATCTGAAGCTTTGGACTCTTCAATGAAAAAGATGATGCTCGTTGGGGATGATATCTTCTATCAAGGCATGGAATTGAAATTGGGTCTAGCTAAAGACATTGCTTTAACAAATAATAAAACCCAAGCATACAGTTTTTTCAAAAAAGCTAAGCGTATGCGCAGTTGGAATTATGTTTGGAGTATTTTAGGCGGTTATGAAGTTGGTGCGGGATTGTTAGTAGCCGTATCAGGTAACCCTCTGGGGTGGTTGGATGTAGGAATAGGTGGTGGTCTTATAGCATTAGTTGTTGCACGAGAAGATGAAATTGAAAACTATAAGCGATTAGGTATCCAAGAATTTAATAAATGATTATAGAATGCCATTTATTTGTTCTGTACCTAAACTAGACATTCGCCACTAACTTTAAATCAACAACACAAAAGTTTTTGTGCTCATAACCATAAAAACTTTAAAATAAATCGTATTTTTGTGGGTATATCCATAAAAAAATGATTTTACGCCCCAGTTATATTGATGCAATCAAACCGTTCATTGGTAGATCCCAAATTAAAATCATAACCGGTATTAGACGCTCAGGGAAATCAACCGTCTTGAAACTAATCAAGAATGAACTTCTAGAATTAAATATAAAATCTGAGCAAATTATTGCTCTTAACTTCGATAGTTTGGCACTTGATAATATATCCGAAGCTTCCAAACTATATGAATATATCCGCAATAAAATCAACCAAGAACAAAAATTTTACCTGCTATTGGATGAAATCCAGGAAGTCCAAAATTGGGAAAAAGCCATAAACTCCTTTCTGGTGGACTTCAACGTGGACATCTATCTGACTGGATCAAATTCACATTTACTTTCGTCTGAATTGGCCACTTACCTCGCCGGACGATACGTAGAATTCCCCATATATACCTTGTCGTACAAAGAATTCAGGGATTTTAGACAACACTATTTCACCAATTCTACACAGATAAATAACACATTTGAAAACTATCTTAGAATGGGCGGTTTCCCTATTATTCACACGGTTGATTATTCGGAAGAATCTACCTATAAAGTGGTCTATGATATCTATTCATCTGTAATTCTAAGAGACACCATTCAACGTTTCAAAATTAGAGAAATTGAATTACTCGATAGAGTGATAAAATATGTTTTCGATAATGTTGGAAATACCTTTTCGGGAAAAAATATCGCCGATTACTTCAAAAGTCAAAATCGAAAATTAGACATCAATACCATCTATAACTATTTGCATGCCTTAGAAGGATCTTTCATTCTGTATCGCGTCCCCAGATACGATCTGAAGGGTAAAGAAATCCTTAAAACTCAAGAAAAATTTTATGTCAGTGATGTATCCATAATTTATGCAACCCTTGGAAATAGAGATCGTATGATTTCAGGCATTTTAGAAAATATCGTTTTTTTAGAACTCAAAAGGAGAGGTTATGCTGTTTTTGTAGGAAAATTGGGTAGCTCTGAAATTGATTTTGTTGCCGAAAAACGCGGAGCAAAAATTTATGTCCAAGTGGCCTATAAATTAGAAAACGAAGAAACCGTAAATCGAGAATTCGGAAATCTATTATCCATCAACGACCAATACCCGAAATACGTTGTCACCCTAGATGAACGCTGGCAAGAATCAATTGAAGGCATTCAGCATTTAACCGTCCCCGAATTTCTCTTAAGCGAGAGCTACTAATCCAATTTGCCATTTTAAGTTGACTTATTTAAAGTTAAACCATCATAAAACATGAACAATTTGGGGAAGAGTTACCACTTTTTAACTAGGATTGCATTCGCTTTATTACAAATTATTGCCAAAATTGGATTCGCTTTGTTACGAATAATTGCCAAATTTGGGTTCGCTTTGTTACAAATTATATTAATATATTTGTATAAAACATTGATATTGTTTCAATATGCATCATTTAACTCGAATCGCTTACCTACGCCTTCTACACTGGAAGCAAAGTCCCAAGCACAAACCCGTCATTCTCAGAGGAGCTAGGCAGGTTGGCAAAACAACTTTGGTAAGGCAGTTAAGTCAGGAATTCGAGTGTTTTTTAGAATTGAATCTGGAAAAAGAAAGTCATCACAAACTTTTCTTATTAGACGACGTAAACAAAATTCTAGACGCTACCCTTTTAATGCTGAGCAAAAATTACGTGGCAAATTCTACCCTATTGTTCATCGATGAAATTCAAGAAAACCCTAAAGCCATTCAATTACTTAGATATTTCTACGAAGAAAGACAGGATTTACATGTAATCGCGGCCGGGTCGTTACTTGAATTTGCATTAAATGAAGTGCCTAGTTTTCCCGTAGGAAGGGTTGAGTATCTAAATTTATATCCCCTAAACTTTGGAGAGTTTTTACTTGGAACAGGAAATAAAATGGCAGAAGAGAAATTAAAAGAAATTCCTATTCAACCCCACTTTCATGACTCTTTATTAGAAATCTTCCATCAGTACGCCATTATTGGTGGTATGCCCGAAGTAGTTGCAGATTACAAAACGAACCGATCTGTTGCCCATTTAAAAGAATATTATTTAAGTATTTGGCAAACCTATAAAGACGACGTAGAACGCTATGGCAGAAATACCACCATCAAGAATGTTACCCGTTACGTTATTGATAAATCTCCCTATGAACTAGATCGGATAAAATTCGCCAATTTCGGCGGAAGTAGTTACCGATCAAGAGAAGTTTCAGAAGCATTACATGCACTAGATTTAGCAAAAATCATACGACTTGTTTATCCCACTACAAATATAAATCTACCCGTATTGCCTGATTTGAAGAAAAGTCCAAGATTGCAATTCTTAGATACCGGATTACTCAATCACATACTCAATATTCAAGGCGAGATGATTGGACTGAAAGACATGAGCGATTTCCAAAGGGGGAAAATCATACAACATTTAATCTATCAAGAAGTCTTAACCCAGAGTGAATATGCGGTAATGCCTCATTTTTGGGTCAAAGAATCAAAAGACAGCAATGCAGAAGTAGATTTAGTTTACCCATTTAGAAATCTACTAATTCCCATAGAAATTAAATCAGGGAAAACCGGTACACTAAGGTCCCTTCATGAATTCATCAACAGATCTGAGCACACCATGGCTGTAAGATTCTATGCAGGTCACTTCAACATCGAACACACCACAACTCCCCAAGGCAAAGCGTATTCCCTAATGAATTTACCTTATTACTTAGGTACCCAATTGCCACAGTATTTAGAGTACTTTTACAGTCAACTGCATACGTAAACCATCTGTTAAGCGAGAGTCTTTAATCCTTTTCACCATTATTTGATGGCTTATCAAGGGCAAAAGCAACGTAAAATGTTATGGCCAATAAACACAGAAGCAAAACAACAAACAATATAACGTCAAGCATAAAAAAATTAGCCCGCAAGAAAGCATGGCATGTAATTGTATCATACAATAATTAATTGTAACATACACATTGTTGTGTATATTGCATTAACTTTATACAATTATGGAGTCAAACGAAAAATACGAGCGCCCATCTGCCATTAGACTTATCAGAGAAAGTAACGGATTCTCTCAAGAGTTTGTGGCAGCTAAGCTAGAGATTACGCAACAGGCCTATTCGAATATTGAGAAAAATCCCGAAAACTCATCCATCAAACGTTTGAAACAAATTTCGGAAGTATTATCCGTTCCCGTCACAAGTTTAATTGGTGAAACAGAACATTACATCCAACAAAACTTCCAACAGCAAGGCGGACAAGCAGCTACAATCATTCACGTTCAGGGTATTCCGGAAAACGAAAGACAACTATACGAACGATATATTGAACAACTAAAATCCGAAATTCAGATGCTAAAATCAATGCTCAATCAGAAGCAATCTGGATAATCAGTAAATAACACTTGGCCCTTTTTCTAAATAGCATTTAAAGACTAAATATGCATATTAAAATCCAATCAAATTCTAAACCTAAATGGTTGTTTAATTTGACATGTTGCATATTCCTCGGCACTTTCTTGTTAGTTTCAATTTGGCAAATTTGGGGAGAAGCTTTACTAATAAGTTTACTGAAGGGTCATGGGCCCCAATACATCACTCATCTATTAAGTTATCATCAAAGCCTCGACCCGGAGATTAGAAATGTATCGTATTACTCCAGTTTGATAGAATCTACTCTATTAAGATTTGGTATTATGATCTTTCTAACTTCAACACTGATGTGGATTTGTTGGACATCTCTAGCTGCTAGGTGGAACAATTTCATGAGTGAGTCTGTAAGCCCACATTCACTCGCAATTTTTAGAATAATTTGTTTTGGCACTCTATTGTATTATCCTGATTACGATGTGATAGTCAGAATGAGCGAACTGCCAAATGAATTATTGATTGCGCCACCAGGTTGGCATGCAATCTTGATGAAATTCAACCCTAATCCAAAAGTTACATATTGGTTGATAATTGTGTATCTAGTTACAGCGTTTGCAGCTCTAATTGGTTTTAGAACTCGAATCACTGCATTTATTACAGTTATTATCGGCATTTGGTTACTCGGAATACCACAATTTTATGGCAAAATAAACCACTATCACCACCTTCTTTGGTTTGCCACTATTGCAATTTTTGCCCCAGTGAGTGAAATTTGGTCTATTGATTCTTGGCGTAAAAAAATTACATTCAAACCACATCTACATCGTTATTACATAGGTCTTATTTTACTCAGCTTCTTCACTATGTATTTTTTTGCAGGTTGGTGGAAGTTGTTAGGCGGTGGATTTACTTGGATTTGGGGCGATGCAGCTCGTTGGCAATTAGAAGCCCAATTTCTGAGATTAGGTAAATCATCAACCGATTGGTATAACCACTATCCTTGGATAATAAAGTTGTTAGGGCTAGTGACAGTAATATTTGAATTGACCTGGGGGTGGTTCGTATTGGCCAAAAAAACACGTATGTATATTTTAATTATGGGCGTGGTTTTCCATTTGTCAATTTATCTCATTATGGACATAAATTTTTGGCATCTACCCATTTTTTATTGTGTTTTTTTACCCTACAATCGTTGGTTAAATTCAACAAAAGAAACCCCTTTAAAAGAATGGATTCTCCCCAAATACCATTGGTCTAAAATATATCTCACTCTTATCATATCTTTTGGCTTTTTTCATATCGATAGTTGGCCAGTTGCAGTGTATCCTAGCTTCGGCAATCCCCCGGAAACAAGAGTTTGGCAAGTATCTTTAGAATATTACCAAGCTGATAAATTAAAAAGCGTGAATTTAGCAGGTGATGTGCAACTGAGATCATGGTTACCTAAAACTAGGCTGATGGGTTTGCATGGACAATTGACTGGCAATAAAATTACTGCTGCAAAGAAGGTTATGTTACTCGACCCCCATTATTGTCGAGCTTTGGGAATCTCAACAACTATCAAAAGACGATATATCAAGAGAAAAATTGATCTTCGTAACCGACAAATATTAGAAACAAGTGAACTCTGCAATATTCAATAATCCAGAATGACCATTTTTCTAATTTGATAAAATTAACTTCCGCTGACCTCCTCAAAAAATTGCTGCAAGTATTGCTCCATAAAAGCATGCCGCTGCTCTGCAAGAGCTCTGCCCGTTTCTGTATTCATCAAGTATTTCAATAACAACAGCTTTTCATAGAAATGATTGATTGACGGTTGCCCGCCTTTTTTGTATTCCTCTTTCGACATATTCAAATTGGGAGGAATTAACGGATTGTAAATCTCACTTCCCTTGAATCCGCCGTAATTGAAACATCGCGCAATTCCAATGGCCCCGACGGCGTCTAGCCTGTCGGCGTCTTGAACCACGCCTAATTCTTTTGAGTAAAACTGGCGCTGCTCTTTTCCGCCTTTGAAGGAAATGTGATTGATGATTTGCACCACGTGCTCTATGCGATCAGCAGTTAAACCCTGACTTTTCAAAAAATCAGCAGCAATCTCAGCACCCAGCGTTTCGTTCCCTCCATTGAATTTAGAGTCAGAAATATCGTGCAATAACGCGGCTAGCTCAACTACAAGCGTATCTACGTCCTCAGAAGACGAAATACGCTTGGCATTGAAATAAACCCGGTGAATGTGCCACCAATCGTGTCCGCCTTCGGCGTGTTTCAGTGATTGCTGCACAAAGGCAATGGTATTTTCTATCAGTACAGAATCTAAGACATCCATCGAAGGCAAAGATCCACATATACAATTATTCTTTTACTAATTTCTGCATAAAGTTTGAGCCTGTTTGTATCAAGTAAATACCAGCGGCTAAATGCTCAACAGAATAGTAACCAGATTCAGATGCGTTTAACTCCTCGATCAATAAACCCGTCATTGAATAAACCTGAACTTTTGTACCTATGGATATTCCACTCAAGGTGAATTTACCATTTGTAGGGTTAGGATTTATTGAAATTGTAGGACGTTGTAATTCATCTGAAGATAATATACCGAAGGCAACAATATTTGAATTCAATTCTTCTTTGGTAGAATTACAATCTGTAACAGCATCTATTCCTATTTTGTATCTATTGGTTCCATTAGGAGCTTCGTAGTCTGAAAACGATTTAACCGACGCACTTACAGAGGCAATCTTTTTGAAAGCTCCGCCTTGATTGCTTCTGTAAATATTGTAAGTGTTGATGGGATAAATGCCCCAATAGTCGCTCCAATTCAAGTTATTCTCACCGGTTACACCCAAACTAGCGGTCAAATGCAAAGTGGTATGTCTATAATATTGATTTTCGATGGCTGAATTTCCGCAGGAATCAAAAGCATTTACATAATACGTATAAGCCCTTGTTCTAGGTTTAGAAGTGGTATCGATGAAAAACTCATTCGAAGCCCCTTTCAGTTCACCAATCAATTCAAATTCACCAGAAACACTAGTCTCTCTGTAAACTTGGTAATTGGTCACCCAACTTTGAGGCTTCCAAACAATCTTGTTTTTGCCGGTGGCACTGTCGTTTGTCACCATACAAATTGAAAATACTTGAGGTGTATTCACATTAACTATTACAGAATCCGAATATATACCACAACCATAAGTAGGATCTTTGTAATAAACGGTATAAATTCCTGATTGCTTCACTACAATTTTTTTACCGTAGTTGTAATAAGGTGTCCAATAGATGTTGGAATCGGTGGTGTTAACTTCCAAAATACAAGAATCCCCATAACAAAAATCGGTTTTACCTGTCACCTTCACTGAAAGTTGTTTTGGTGTAACAACATTCACCGTTATAGTATCTGAAACGGATACACAAGATTTATTCCCCTTAGATTTCGCAAAATATTTTCCCGCTTTATTGACCAAAATATTTGAACTGGTCTCACCAGTATTCCAAACAATTTCCTCACTGTGATAAGCGTATAAATAAGCACTATTTCCTTGACAAATAGTCACTTCATTGGTACCATTGCCTGTGTAAGTGTAGATTAAGCCACCTTTCAGAGTTACATTCAAAGTAACAGATGTATCAGCACAATTTGCTGAATCGAAAAAATACAGCTGATATTTACCAGAATAGTTAATAGTTCTATCAATGGTCGAATACCCATCGCTCCAGTAAACATAAGAAGGTCTGCCTTTATAAGTAACCTTAACATCTATAGATGTTGTGCAAGTGTCAATGTTATTTGTTTTAAACGAAAACGCAGGGTCGAATTTATTGGTATAACAGGTTATCCAACTAGTATCGATGAACTGTGAAAACGACGTGTTTATTGAAGTAACAAATAAGACAAATACTAAAAGGCGTAATTTTTTCATATAACAAAACAACAATTGGAAACAGTTTACAGCAAAAAACAAATGTCATTTTAACTACACGATATAGAAATAAATCAAAAAGTTCAACAAAAAAGGCCACCCTAACGGATGGCCTTTCAAAAATATACTAAGTGAAATTATTGGTTTGCAATAATTCTCATTCTTAACTCAATAAACTCTTGAGCATAATTATCACGCAACTTTTCGTCACTGCGCGATAAATCCATTTTGTTCATCATATTTAAAATTTTCTCTCCCTCATCAGCATTTCTCAAAATAAAATACGCTTCCAACAAATTAAAGCACAATGAGGCAGTCACCTTTTTGTCAATTCTAGCTTTTTTATCCAATAAATCTGATTCACCCAAAGCCTTGCTCCAAAGTGCCACTGCTTGTTCCAATTTCGCTTTTGCTTGATCATCTGTTTTACCTAACATATTGTAAGCCATATTTGACAAATTATAAGCTTCCGTCAAATCTGCATATTCACCCTTTTTATCTTTTACGTAATCAATAGATGTTTTACGTTCAGTGTTTTCAAAACCTAAACGGTCATTCACCAGGTGATTCACGTGATTTAAATTCTCCTTCAATACCTGTTGTTCCAAATTCTTGACCAATACAGTGACGTCTGTTGAGGGATAACTCTTCACATCAGCGCCTTTGTATTTAGCAAATTCCTGCAATTTGGCAGGATTTTCAAGGTAAACTTCACTTCCGTTGCGAGTAACTTTTACAGTCATTGGTAAACGATATTCAAACTCTAAATGATAATAAGTTACATCATAGCTCGTCGATTTTCCGTTAGCAACAGTTGACTCTTTTCTAACTTCTGATACTACTTTTGGCTGTGAAAACTCAAAAGTTTCCATAGTTACCAAATAATTTAGTTCACTGCCTTCAGCACGATTAAAACCATCTAATTTCAAATAAGTTGCCGCTAATGTACTCACATCATGAGCAGTTACATACTTAGGTTCAGGAACGTATTTTTTACTTGGTGTTGGCACATAACGTTTTACAGGTTTGGTATTCTCATTCAACAACTGCTTTTCAACTAATTTCTTAGCCATCGATTTGTTGTTGTATTCTTCCATCTCTTTCAAGTACTGCTCATCAGCTGCCTTCAAGTTTGCCTGATAATTATTGGTAGCGTCTTGATACTCGCTTTCTGCAGCAACCAAATCAGCTTCGTACTTAGCTTTTAATTCTGCATTAATTGATTCAGATCCTGATTGAATTTGAGAATAATAAGATGTTGGTTTTGGTTTTACGGGATTTGTAGGCAACTTCACATAGGTGTAGGTAACCTTTTCCGATTTAATGTTTTGCGCAGAAATTGTATTAAATAACATTCCTGCCAAAAGAACAATTGAGAATTTCTTCATAACGGCTCCAAAGGTAGTTCTTTATTTCCGCTTAAAACTCAAGGTTGTTTCAATTCTGTAATCATCAATGGTTTCTATTTCCGTAATTCTTGCTTTGAGGGACGTAGAAGTTAACTCGGACACAAAAAATGTATCATTGTAATCATAGTTTGGATCCTCATCATAAATAAACATCATTTTATTGTTCTGGTATTTAAATCCGCAACGATCTGATTCAATTCCTTCGTCATAGAAAACCACCTCATCGCCCAAAACTTCCATTACTACTTCGTTTGGAAGAAATGCGTCAACCTCAATGTCGTCAATCACATTCGTTGAATTGATTAAATACTCTGACCTTGACTCAATCAGCTCCCATTTCCCATTGATGCTTGGCTTATTTTCTACCTCGTCTTTTTCACAAGAAGACATGGAAATGGTGAGAATTCCCAAAACAACCCACATCGATTTTAATTTATTCATGATCATTTTTTTTAGTGTTACAATTTAACAAAAATATTACAACTAGTAGCTGGTAGCTGGTAGAGGGTAGAGGGTAGATGGTGCCGGGTTTCGGGGTTCGGGAGTTAGACCACAGACTTCGGACCATCGACCACCGACCATCGACTTCGGACCACCGACCACCGACTTCAGACCATCGACCACCGACCATCGACCACCGACCACCGACCATCGACCACAGACCAACTACCATGTACCATCGACCATCGACTAACTTCACAACCTCCCTATCCCCTCTACAGCAAATGGAACATCACCGGCTCCCGACTTTTCTATCAGAAAATTCATATATTGAATCAAATGTTGCCGCTGTTCTAAATCCAATTGCGACCAAGCATTAGGATAATCAAAATTCGTTGTTCCCTGTGGATTTTTCATCGCACGACACAGTTCCGTCTCAATGAAATTACTCAAACTAATTCCACGCCTGAATGCATGCCGTTGGGCTTGCTCGTGGATTTCAGTATCTATGGAAATATTGATGCGCTTTTTCATAATGTTAAGACAATGTCATGATCAATCCAATGATAAGAAGAACCGCAGCTGCAATGAGCAAAATCAAACCCAATAAAATAACTAAACATCCGTTAAAATTGCTCCCTCCCAAACCCAGTCCAAACCAACCATTGTCAGCAGCTGCAAACATTAAATATCCAAGCAATCCCAACCCCAAACCAATTATTAACAAAGTTGTGCCTTTGTTATTGCCTTCTTCTTTTGCAAGTATTTGTCCTGTTTTCAAAAAATCTTTATACTGTTTAATCGGCTTTAATTTTTGAATTTTTTTAGGTAACCTTCCCGATTCAAACCAAACTTTTTGATTCCTTTTATGCATGTGCTGCTCCACTTTCTGGCTAAAAGCCAGCTCGTTTTCCTTTTCTACACTTTGAGGAACCTCTAAAGTTTTAAAGTCAATCGTTTGCTTTTCAACGTATCCAGAATCCAATAAATCCAAATTTTGAGGTTTTGAAACAGTGAAACCACCCCCAAAGGCAGTTCTTTCCTGAACGCCGGAACATCCAAAGTGAAACAATAACAAAACAAATATGCCAATTTGAGTAATGAATTTCCTCATAAGAACAAAGCAACAGCATACCACCATAAATCACTTACGGATAATTGCAAGTACAGAAATGAATTTTACGGAAAAATGCAACTAGGCCAATATAGCCAACACCGAATTCAAACGCAATACGTCTGATTTTGAAGTACTTAAATGAGGTGTTATACGAACTCCTTGAACCACTTTGTGTTCAATTCCTACCGTGAAAATCCCTTCTTTCATGAGATCATTTTGCAGCTCTTGAACCGTTTTATCTTTGTGTTTAATGCAACATATTGCCCCCAATCGGTCTTCATTGCAAACCAAATGATAGGATCCCGATTCCTTGACGTTAAAACCATTGCCGTTACTGCCCAGAATCAACTTCCTCAGAAACACCAACCGATTCCATTTTGGAACAGCACCCCCAATTTTTTCACCGAATTCTATGGCTTTTCGCAAGGCCATTAAACTGTCTATAGGACGCGTTCCCTGATGCTCAAATTTTCGGATATTGTTGGGATCTCCAGAATCGCCCATCAACGGCCATATCTGAGAAATCCATTCCTTCTTTACCACCAACATCCCAACTCCAATGGGTGCGCAAGTCCATTTGTGCAAACTAGCACCAATAGCATCAGCTTGTATTAAATCCCCCATCTTTAAGACCACGTGATTCAAGCTATGCGCCGCATCAACCAACGTCATAACATCACTCTTGAAAGCTTTTACTGCATTCAAGACTTTCTGTAAAGGTAAAATTTGTCCACTCAAATTGATCAAATGGGTGATGTGAACCATGCGCGTCTTCAAAGTCATTTCCTTCAAATAAGCCGCTACCACATCTTCATCGGTTTCAGGCGAAAGCGGAACATTTGCCACATTAACCACCACACCGTATCTCTTCGAAACCTGCTCAAAGGCTTCAACCATGCTTCCATAGTCTTGGTTGCCAATCACCACTTCGTCGCCAGCCTTCCACGGAAATCCCATAATTACCGCATTCAAACTCTCGGTAGTATTGCGAGTAAAAGCCAATTCATCAGGGTCTAAGTTTTGCGATTGTGCAAATGTCAACCTCGACTTTTCAATCTCATCTTGCTGCTCCAGTCGCATAAACAAACTCGTGGCATCGTTGATGTGATTATGATGAGCCACATGCGCTAAAAATACTTCAGGCGGCATGTGACTGAAATAACCGTTCTCCAAATTAACGATGTTCGTCTCCCATTGCTTCCCCCCTTTTTGATAATTCTTTGGGAAACTCCGAGCCAAATCTTCCCAAAACTTTTCCTCTTTAGGATTGCCCTTCGGAACACGTTCTAACCACTCGCCACCCTTCAACGCCGAAGGCGCCACAGCTCCCAATCCCAATGAGTATATGAAGTGTTTCCTATTCATTAAAAGAGCTGATTTTCAGAGAGTTTCTTCTCTTCATCATGCTTAATTCTTTCGTCTCTCAAGATAAAATGAACCGCCACTCTATTTCCCTCCACGATTTCTGCAACGAGCTGCAAATTTTGAAAATATTGCATATAACCCCAGTCGGCTTTCGCTGTTTTCTGCTTCTTGAGGATGTTTTTACTTTCAAAATTCCCATAGCGCTCCACCAAATTTTGCACTTTCAATTCAAAGTCAATGAGGGCCTTTTTATAGTTTTTATGAGGGACATAAAACGCGGTAGCCATCCAAACCCTCTTGCCAATGGGCGAAGAGTAAATTTTAAGTTCAATGGGCTCACCGTTTAACTTACCCTTCAAAACCCTGACATCTCCTTGATTGGGCATGGTGGTAAATCCTTTCTCCTTCACCAACCTAAAGGCCAACGTATCAGGGTGGCCCTTCATGTCAATCATGGCAATTCTTTGAGCTGATGACAGGTTAAACGTCAACAAAGACCATAAAATCACTAAACAAACACCTATTTTTTTATGCATTGTTTTCATGCTTTTTGAGTTTCTAAATATTGTTGAAGAAGCATTTCTTGAATATCAGTCATCTTCTTTTTGTAGTTATAACGCTCGTGCATGTAATTTCGTCCGTTCTCGGACAAAGTTTTTACCAACGTTTCATCTTTCAACAGCTTTAGTATTTGTGCACCTAAATCAGATACATTCTCAGGCTCATAGCACAATCCACCTTCCTTGAGACGCTCTTCGTTGGTTTCATCGCGTTCCATAATTACGGGCAAGCCACAAGCTTGCGCATCCAATGAACTAAGGGTATTTTGCTTGGGAAAAACAGCGATGTCTGCAGCAGAATAATATTGATACAACTCATGATTTTTGGCGGGTCCCAACAAATGAATTTGAATCAATTCGTTCGAAAATGTTCTCTTGAAATGCCTGTTTTGATATTCCTCGTTTTTGGGTCCCACGAAAACCAAATCCAATGGAAAGTCTATTTGATCTTCAATGGTGCTGATAGCATCCAAAATAATATCGGGTTGTTTGAAATGATCGAATTTACCGGTGTACAGCAGCACTTTACCTTGAAAATTGGTTTGTGGCAAAAAATCTTTGAACTGAATTTCTTCCTTCCGAAAGAGTTCAACGTCAGTACAAATTTCATTATCAAAAATTTGATTTTCTTCAAACCCAAACCATTGTAAAACCTTCTTGTTTTCCAAGGCCGTATAAAACATGGGAGCATTTATTTTTTTCAACCTATTCACAATCAAAGGTTTGAAAATCAAATTCAAATAAATACCACCTATGAATGTAACATCTTTAAACTGTGAAAACAGCGTGTGCGTATCTGCAGTTATGAATCGCTTTCCAATTTGTCGAATGATGGACCAAGCGTAAGTGGGGCTCTCTAAACCGTGGTAAAAAACGATTTCGGGGTTGATTTCTTCAATTTTACGATTCAAACCCTTCATGAACACACCGGCTTTCTTTTTGCCCGTTTTAAAAGATCCCAATCGGATGATTTCCACGCCGTATTGTTCTTCAATTCTGGAATCAGCTGTTTGAACGTCTTTGGCAGTTACATTCCATAAATCCAAATTATCGGAGGTCAAAATGACAACCTCCAACTGAGGGTGGGCAAAGCGAGCGAACAAATTGCTATCGTATCCCATGTCGGGATGAAACTGATAGACAACGTGCACAATTTTGGTTTTCATGGTGTTAACATCCTAAAAAAGCCAAAATAGAATCACGAATTTTTTCGGCCGCATGACCGTCACCAAAAACTCCATCATTATAAGCGCCCGGAGTGGTGGAAATAGCTTCCTTCAGCTGAGATAAATCTTCAAAAACCAATACATTCCATTGATTATCTAAGGTTTCAACCCACTCGGTCTCAGGACGCAAAGTCACGCAAGGCTTTTTCACAAACCATGCCTCTTTTTGCAATCCGCCTGAATCAGTTATGATGCGATCAGCGTTCAGCAAGTAGCCTAAATTTCCAATATAACTCTGTGGTTCTATGAATTTTATGTTGTTGAAATCACTGAAATTCATGCCGTATTTTTCCAAAAGTGACGAAGTTCTCGGATGAATAGCGAAGTAAACCGGTTTATCCAATGAATTCATTTCTGTGAGAATCTGCGACATTCTCTCTGGGAGGTCAGTGTTGTAGGGCCTGTGAATGGTGGCGTAGTAATAAGCGTGATCTACCGGCTTAGAAACCACGTTTTTCTCTGTGGAAATTCTAAGAATATCCATCATAATATCTCCCGTAATTTCAACGCCCTGTGTAATGCCCTCTTTCTTCAAATTATTCACCGATACTTCCGACGGAACCAACAAAAGCGAACTTAGGTGATCGGTTAAAACGCGATTAATTTCTTCGGGCATGGTTCTATTGTAGCTGCGCAGTCCAGCCTCAATGTGCGCTATGGGAATATTCAATTTCGATGCAGCCAAAGCAGCGGCCAATGTGCTATTGGTATCACCATAAACAATCATCAAATCAGGATTCTCCTGAAGCATTATTTCTTCAATTTTTTCGAGCATCAACCCAGTCTGTTTGCCATGACTCGCACTGCCTACATGCAATTGATACTTGGGTTGTTCCAAACCAAAGTCATTAAAAAAGACTTGGCTCATATTCTCATCGTAGTGCTGCCCCGTATGAATAGATATAAATTCAAAATCAGGAATCTCACGAAAAACCATCTCTAAAGGCGCGGCTTTGATGAACTGTGGCCTTGCACCTACTACACTAATTACTTTTTTAGGCATGAATAACAAAATTACATGATTATCTGAAATACCCTTGAAAAATAGGAGTAATTACTATCAATGAATTAAATTTGACCGCGTATTTCTATAAATCAATCATGCAATCAGACGGAACATCCTACAAAACCAAGCCAAATCTCTTGTTTATGGCGAGTTTCTTCCCCACTCGGATTTTCCCGTTCAAAGGTCCATTCATCAGGAATTTCGCCAACGTTGCCTCCACCGACTTCCATCTAACCGTTCTAACGGTTGAAGCAGACACAGAATTAAAATCTGGATACCAAATTGAGAAAAATCCGGTCGATAATTTTACCCAATACACCGTTTTTTACAACCCCAATTACTCTAAATTACCTATATTAAAATCTATTTTAAATTTTTATCATTTTTTTATAGGTTGCATAAAAGCATATAAAGAAATTGTCAAAGATGAAGGGCCAATAAACATACACCACCTGCATTCATCGGTGCCCATGGGTATTTTTGCCTTGTACTTAAAATACGTTAAAAATACCCCCTATGTATTTTCGGAACAAGTCACTATTTATATTTACGATCGATTTCAACAATTGCCATTTTACTCAAAATGGTTGCATAAACTCATATTCAAAAACGCCTCTGCTATTTCAGGATTGACCGAATACCATGGTCAAGAAATAGAAAAATGCGGATTGGCAAAAAATATCAACGTCATTCCCAACGTAATCGATATTAGAAACTACGACTGTAAAGAGAATATCAATTCTGAAAACAGTTTCAAATGGGTTCATATTTCTACATTATCTCCTGTAAAAGGCGTTGAAGACCAAATCAGAGCGCTATCATTGGTTCTACAAAAAGGATTTTCTGTGGAGTTTTCCATTATCGGAGGAGATCCATCAAGAATTGAAGAATTAAAATCATTGGCCAAAGAATGCGGAGTTGAAAATAACATTCATTGGCGTGGATGGCTCGATAGAGAACATTTCGTACCCATTTTAAAAGCTTCAGATCTTTTTCTCCTAAACAGCGAATTTGAAACGTTCTGTGTGGTAGCCGCCGAAGCGCTGGCTTGCGGTTTACCTGTGGTTTGCCCGTCTATCGGTCCGTTGAAGGAATTCATTCATGAGAAAAACGGGGTGTTTTTTGACGAAAGAACTCCAGCCAACATTGCCAATGCCTCGATTGAATGCATGAATCACCTGAATTTCTACAATCCCCAAAAAATCTCAAATGAAGTTCAAGAGAAATTCGGGCCTGAAACCGTATTAAACTCCTTTAAAGAGTTATATCTCAGCATCAAATATTAAATTATACCTTTGTACATATGAAGATAAAGTTTGGCATTGTTGGACTTGGACATATTGGAAAGCGCCATGCAACCTTGGTCAGTCAAAACGATAATTGCGAACTCGTTGGTTTTGTTGACACCAATAGCGATGCCGTTAAAGGGTTAGACCACTTCAGCCATATTCCTTTCTTTGGAACCATTGATGAACTTTTCAACGCAGGAATTCGTCCTGATGTTGTGGTAATTGCCACTCCCAATGGATTACATGCTGAACTTGCCATCAACGCACTGAATCACAAAGCGCACGTCATCATCGAAAAACCTATGGCACTCACCGTAAAAGAATGCGAAGAGGTCATCATGACAGGTTTGAGAGTTTCAAGACATATCTTCATCGTAAAACAAAACCGCTACAGCCCACCATCACTATGGCTCAAAGAAATAGTCGATAAAAAAATCATTGGTGACATATACATGGTTCAAACCAATTGCTATTGGAACAGAGACGAAAGATATTATTCAGTAAGCAATTGGAAGGGAACCAAAAAACTAGACGGAGGAACCCTATTTACCCAATTCAGTCACTTTGTTGACATCATGTATTGGGTTTTTGGCGATATCAAAAACATCAAATCATTGAGCAGCAACTTCAATCATGCTGATACCACTGAATTTGAAGATTCTGGATTCGTCAACTTCCAATTTGAAAACGGCGGAATAGGCAGCATCAATTACTCCACTTCGGTTTGGGATTCAAACTTAGAAAGTTCAATAACCGTAATAGGCAGCAATGGCTCCATTAAAATTGGTGGTCAATACATGAACAAGATTGAACACTGTAATATCAAAGATTACACCATGCCTGAACTGAAGGAAACCAATCCTCCCAATGATTACGGCCCTTACAAAGGTTCAGCGGCAAATCACCACTACGTGATTGAAAATGTAGTCAAAACCATTAAAGGCGAAGATACCATTTCAACCAATGCCCTCGAAGGAATGAAAACGGTTGATATCATTGAACGAATTTACAAAGCAACAGACAACGTCTAAGCAATGGGCATAGTAGCACGCCAAAGCATTAAAGCCTCAATCTCCAATTATTTAGGCGTTTTAATTGGTTTTGCTACCCTACTCTATTTTTATCCCCTATTTTTCACTCCAAAGCAACTTGGAGCATCTAGACTTCTCGTCGAAATAGGCGCTGTAGTTTCAGGGTTTTCCCTCCTAGGAAGCACCTACGCCGTCAATCGATTCTTCCCCTATTTCAAAAATCCACCCCTGCACCACGGTTTTTTCTTTTGGATATTCTTGATTCCGGCTTTAGGATACCTTTTAAGTGCCTCTGGAATTGTCATACTCAAAGACGATTTCATCAAGTTATTCAATAAAGACACATCCATGATTTCGGCCATCTTACCCATGATTGTGGTTTTGGTGCTTTTCATGATGTTACAATCATTGTTTGAATCTGTTGCAGCCAACCACGGCAGAATCACTATTCCAAATTTCATTCGAGAAGTAGTGGTTCGCTTGTTGATTCTCCTTTTTGCCTACTTATTCTATAACGGATTTATCAGCTTCTCTCTCTTCTGTTGGTTACTCACCGGCGCTTACCTCGTTGGTGCATTGTCCTCATTCATTTATATAGGTCGCTTGACTCCCATCTCGCTCAAACCCGATTTTAAATTTATTGCAGATCACCCCGAAGTCAAATCAGATGCCATCAAGTTTACTCTATGGTTCTTCATTGTCAATGCCGTTGGACTTGTAATAAATAAAATTGACTTTCTCATGATTTCCGCCTCGAAATCACTGGCTGATACTGCGGTTTATTCTATAGGATTTTACCTCGCGGTGCTCATTGAAATCCCCAAAAGAACCATCATGCAAATCTCAAATCCCATTTTTGCAGAGCACATGAAAAATCTCAATGTCCCCAAAATAAGCTCCCTGTATAAACAACTGGCAAACAACCAATTGCTTATTGGCTCTATCTTGTTTTTACTCATTTGGCTCAACGTTGATACCGCCTTTCACATCATGCCCAACGGCCAATATTACAAAGCCGGAAAAATGGTGGTCTTCTACATTGGCATAGGGAAACTCTTCGAAATGGTGGGCATTACTACCAGTCCAATCATGTCAAATTCCAAGTTCTACGCATGGGGTCTTATTACATCGCTCATCATGATTTTTTCTGCTGTAGGACTCAATCTGTGGCTGATTCCCCTGCTTGGAATTGACGGCGCCGCCATTGCCACGGTTCTCACTTTTATCTTTGGATATGGATTTGTAATGCTACTGATTTACATCAAAATGAAAATTCATCCGTTCACGGGCAGCCAACTAAAAACCATTTTTCTTCTAGTTATTTTTATACCCTTGGCTACATATTTGAAATTGGCTCAAAATCCTGTAATTGATTCAATTTTAAAAACACCATTGTTGTTGGCTATTTTGTTACCTTGCATTTATTATTGGAAAATATCACCCGAATTCAACGAACAACTACAAAAAGCAGCACATGGAATACGTCAATTTAGGAAAAACCGGACTACCCATCAGTAGATTGAGCTTTGGCTCATGGATTACTTTCGGAAATCAAATTCAAAACCAAATCAGCGAACGCCTCATGGATATTGCCTATGATGCAGGAGTTAATTTCTTTGACAACGCCGAAGTATACGCTGCAGGTGAATCAGAGAAAGTGATGGGTAAAATCCTCAGCAACCGAAACTGGTCTCGAGATTCGTACATCGTTTCATCCAAGGTCTTTTTTGGAGCGGGAGCAAAGGTTCCCACGCAAAAAGGTCTTCATAGAAAGCACATTTATGAAGCCTGCAATCAAGCGCTGGAAAGACTAAAAGTAGAATATTTAGATCTTTACTTCTGCCACCGTCCAGATAAAGCAACTCCTATTGAAGAAACCGTTTGGAGCATGCACCAATTGATCATGGCTGGTAAAATTCTCTATTGGGGTACCAGCGAATGGAGCGCCCAGGAAATTATGGAAGCCCACATGTTTGCCAAGCAAAATCACCTTATTGGACCTGTGGTTGAGCAACCGCAATACAACATGTTGGTGCGCGACAAGGTAGAAGTTGAATATTCTCAAATCTACAAAACCGTAGGTCTAGGAACCACCATTTGGTCACCACTAGCGAGCGGATTATTGACGGGAAAATACCTCAATGGTATTCCTGAAGACTCTCGACTTAAGCGCGAAGAGTTGGGTTGGTTGGCAGAAAGATTGATGACCCCAGAAAATGCGGAAAAGGTAAAAACTCTGCACCATCTGTCTCTCGAATTGGGCACTTCTTTGCCGAAATTAGGCGTTGCATGGTGTTTAAAAAACCCAAATGTATCTACGGTAATTTTAGGAGCTACCAAAGAAGAACAATTGAAAGAAACTTTGCAATCTAATGACGTTTTGCCCTTATTAACAGACGAAATCTTATTGAAGATTGAAGAAATTCTTCAAAACAAACCCATTCATCCGCAATATTAACCATTAAAAAAGAAGCTACCTCAGGGGTAGCTTTTTTTTATTCTGATTTTTGGAACTTAATCCTTCTTTGCTTTAGCTGCTTTTCTGTTACGATAGATTCCGTAAGCTAACGCACTACCTACCACAGAAATAATACCACCGTCAACGGGAACGTCAACTACGTCGTCATCAAAACCTGCCTGAGAAAAAGCCAAAGCAATCAGACAAAATGTAGCAAGAAATAAAATATGCTTTTTCATAATAGGCAACAAAAATAACGCCCTAATTCCTAAAATCCAACTCCTTAACGAAAAAATCACAACCCATATACCATTTGATATATATTTGAAGTTATATACACCTATGAATTTGAGAGTTGGGTTTCATCTTATTTTACTCTGCTTGATTAATATTAGCGCTCTGAATGCGCAATCACCTAAACCTTGGCTAAACTCTCAATACCGAATTCATAGAAACATAGTTGATAGTCAATTTTTAAAGGCCGAAAAAAAACTGATTAAACGATCTAAAACGGCTGACACATCCAATCCAATTTATTGGCACTCGTTATCAAGATTATCCACCCATCACCAACAGCTAGATCAGGCACTTTTCTTCTCTAGAAATGCTTCTATAACAGCTCCAACTTATTTGATAAATCCTGAGAAAAAACAAGAATTTCTTCAATGGTATTATTTTGATGAAACCTATTTAAACCTGTATTACCGCAAACTCCTCTACGACAAATACAACTTAGAGCGCTCCAATTCAGATCCCAATCAAAATCTCGAATTGCTGAAATTCTTCCAAAACGAACAAGCCACTTTAGAAAAACATTTCCCCAAAAATGGAAACATTAACACAAAAATTTCCTTACCCCACATCATCTATTGTTTGTCGTCTTTAAATGATACCATTGCATTTAAAACAGCGCTATCAACCAATAAAATCTCAGATCTCCAAAAATATACTTTGATTTGGAGAGCCATGCCCGATAGTTCTGCTTATCCAACACATTTATTGAGCCTATACAATCAAGCAACAGACTCCTTGTACAAAATGGCATTCAATGAGGCAGAATATCAAAATACCGAAGATGCTTATTTGAAATACATTGATGATTATCCGAAAGCGCCCCAACAGAAACAAGCATTATCACTAGCCGATAATCTAGCCTTTATCCAAAGCAAACAAATAAACTCTACCCAAGCATATTCAAATTACCTGAATAAATATCCCTTCGGAAAACACAAAAAAACAGCATCCTATTTGCTCAGGTATCTCAAAATTACCCCTGTACCCTACTACAATAAACGCGGCAAATTTGCCTTTGTAGATTCCATTACTTTAGAGAAATGGACTGATTCCACATACGACTTCGCCTTTCCATTTGCGAAAAAATATCATACCCAATGGTTTTCTAATGGTGCGCACCTAATACCCGAGTGCGCCTTAGTCATGAAATATGATTTGTTCGACAACCCAGAATATTATTACATAGAAAAAGACGGAACCCCTATCTCCAACAACAAATACAGCGATCTTCCTTTGCAAATCCAAAAGAACTTAGCATTTGTTATTAATTCAGAACGATATGGCCTATTAAACTCCACTGGAAAGGAACTTTTACCGTGCAAATTCCCAAAAATTTACTTTGATTCTTCATCTAATTTAGGAGCCCTATTCAATGGAACACATTGGGCCATCTACAATAAACAAGGCAAGATTCTCACTCCATTTGAATTTGATGATATTTCTGAACTCAACGAATACAGCTTGCAATCTCCCGTTGATCTTTGGAATATCCCAAAAACACGAATCTTGGTTCAAAAAGGCACGAACCACTTTTTTCTTGATTCAAATTTTAAAACTATTTCCGACACCTTTCAGTCTTGTACTCAATTTGTACCCGGTTTTTATTGGGTAAACAAACAAAATATTGCCAAATTTACCGATTCAGCACTTTCCATCATAGCCGTGGGATTGAAAAAAGAACCACTCTGGATCCAATCAAACGGTCAAGTGTATTTCTGCATCAATGATAAAGCCGAAACAACCATCTACAACAAAGACTTTCAGTCCATAAAAGTTCACAAAAAAATACAATTTGAAACGGTAGATAATAAAATATTTACCACTTCAGTCAAAATCAACACGTCCAACAATAAACGCGGAAATTCTGCTTCCTGGGGACAAAAATGGCTTAATCCTTCCAATTGGGAACTTAGCAAAGCAACGGCCCAATCAATTGCCATCCTGAACGATAGCCTAATTGGATTTACCACAGATACAACCTTTAAACTCAAAAAAGACAGCACTGTTTCACGAACGCACTTGTTGAACATCATCACTGAAAAACTGGTGCACCCCACCCCCCATTTTAGCATTTCAAGATCTGATAATTTGCAGTATCTACTGACCAATTCCATTGATGGTTTTATGGGACTTATTGACCTCAAAGGCAACACAATTCTACCTGATGATTACCTCCAAATTGAATCCTCCCAATTTCCAGGAATTTGGATAGTTCAATCCCCCCACTCCGAAGATGAAGGGGGTTATGAACTTGTCACAAAAGGAGGCAACTCCATTATCAGCAATTATCATTTCAATGAAATTGTAGATCAAATGTTCCAAAATTACCTTCTCATCTCAGAACCAGATCGCAGTTATTGGATGAACCAAAAAGGCAAGGTGTATAGTTGGTAGTTGGGTATCGGGTATCGGGTATCGGGTATAGGGTATAGGGTATCGGGTATCGGGTTTCAGACCCTTGTCACCCGTCACCCGGCCCTAGTCTCTAGTCCAGAGTCCGTTGTCCGTAGCTCATTACCGACTACCAACTACCGACTACCAACTACCAACTACCAACTACCAACTACCAACTACCGATTATTCCTTATTCCAAAACAACCCGTTCCAAACTCCTATCAAGGCAAATGGAACTAAACAATCAAGCATTGTCATGACTGTATCGAAATCTGGGAACCAAATATGATTGGTGTAGGGCACATAAATAAATACAACCAGCCCCATTCCTAAAGTGGTCAAAATAGATTTTATCCGACTCATTGAACCCATCATGTTTAACAAATAAATGATGATGAATCCTGCTATCCAATTGCTTGAAAATCCGCGAATCATATTCATTCCCATGACGTCTTCACGATTGTTGTAATATTTCAAAAACATCCATGGCTTGCCGTAATACTGATTCCAATCTTCCATCTTCATGTCTGGTTTCTTTGGATCTACTTGGGGAATCAAATACTCGCCATCGGCCAGGTTTAATGAATTGATAAATGCCGTAATCGTATCTTGATGTTCCGTGTATTGCTGTCCCCCGGAATGGAGATTGGCTGCAGCAAACGAAACAAATTGCCACATCCAAAGGGTTAGGGCAATGACAAACGAGGGTAAAATGATTTTTTTCATAGCCCTCGAATGTAAAAATTTATTTGAGATTTTTTGTTACCGTTAATTTGCGTTTTCCGCGGTCAAATGTCATGTATTGAGAACAAGCCGTATCCGTTCCTTCTCCGTATACTACGAATAACCTTTGAGTAGCATCAACATGTTGTATGTCTACCTTGCCCCGGGTGTATCCGTATTTGCACCTCGGACTGTAATACAATGAATCCTTGATTAAGGCGTTGTAATATCTACCCTGTCTATTTCTAGCGTATGCAGTACCTGTAACACTCCATAAATCATCCGTTGATTGAGGGGTGGAATCACGAGAAATCTTAACCCTAATATATTCGTTGGTCCATTCCCAGTTGTAGGCAGGAGAAATCAACTCTAAACTGCACCTAACCTCGTACATGGGCTGATCCCATTCATTCAATCCCCAATTGGTTACATCAATAAAACCTTTTGTTGCCCACCCGTTGGTACCGTGCTCATTTTCCATCACAATATGCATGGTTGAACCTGGAATAAAAAAGCTTCTATCCCAAGTGGTTGTAACCGTACCCTTCCGTTCAAATCCGTCATAATCAGTCACATAATCTACGCCATACCTCATTTCCATCTTCTTTTCACCAGGTACACTCGAAAAGGTCATTACAGCTGCATGTCCCATATTCATACCACTATCATGAGCCACAATTGCGTCTTGAACAGTATGAACCAAACGAGTAACAATCATATCTGAGAAATAATTATCACCGGCAGAATTCTCCATAGATTGGGAATAAAGTTCGCACCCTGCGAGCCATACAAATCCAAAGGAAAGAAGACCAGCAACAGCTAATCTTCGAAGATGTTTAAAGGTATTTTTTACTGCGAAATACATGGTTGTATACCACAAATTTACCACTATTTTATTCTCCAATGCCATTAACTTTTAATCATGGCCAGAACCAGTTCTTACCTCTACTTCGCCAATTAATTCCCTATATTTGCCGTCCCGTTTATCGGGGGACGTTCATACGTTTTTCATGGTCCCGTAGTAGAATGGATACTACGAAAGTCTCCGGAACTTTAGATCCGCGTTCGATTCGCGGCGGGACCACAAAAAAGATTGTTTTCTAGTTTAGCTGCTGTAATTTAGAAACGAGCAATTTTATTGGGACTTTTCAATCTTGCCTCCGAGTTTTCAGAGCAAATATTTTCATTCACAAAAATTATGGGCCAATTTCAAAAGCGGGAATACTTACTGGCCTTCAGAAATTAGCTAAAGATAAAGCAAGAAAACGAAACTAGTGCAAAATGGTAAACTATGACCATTGTAATCATGAGGCCTTTAATCAAAATCAACTTCGTTGAAGTTGATTTCATTATAGAATACTGCAATAAATAATATTGCATTAGAAGTAAAATTGAATGTAGATCGTATTTCTGAATTAACTCAATTCAAAAACAAAATAATCCTATTAACTATCAAGCCAACCAATTCAGACTCTGATAGGAGCAATTCCTAAAACTATACCCTTGAGAATTGTTGTAGTTACAATTTGAATATTATAACGAGTATTAACAACCGCTAGGGCGTCAATCGACGAGTAATTGTTTGACACTGCACCACATTGATATTAAAACTCCAAGTATCGTCAGGGAGCAAAAAATACTCTTCTTCTTCTGCGTAAATACTGTAGGTTAAACCCGCTTGTAAAGTAAATTTCTTTGTCTCACCAACTTTTAATGTTCCCTTTAAAACACCATCAATTCTTAATTCTACAGATTCAGTAAAGTCGTTTTTTACTTCAAGTATACCGTAATTATTCTTTTGACAATCAGGCACACTCTGCTCTTTTCCACAAGAGAAAAATACTGCTGTGAATAGAATCACAAATGTTGCTAACGATATTATTTTTTTCATTTTAATTTTGTTCTCTAAAATTTCCAGAATTAATTTCACCTTGTCCATTTCTCTCAGAAAGCTCCACAACCTTTAAGCTATTTGTCCAAAAATGTGGGATAATATCTAAATAGAAGTAATATGTTTTTCCTGCCTCAAAATTATATTCACCTTGAAAATACTCGTATTTCCTATTTAGCACCTGACCACCTGAAAATGTTGCCATAAACTTGTGAGTTCCAGATTCAATTTCAAAAGTGACGTACCTTTTGTTTCTCACTTTAGCTTTTCTCCTCATGTCCATATAAAATGAAAAACCAGTCAAGCTACCAATATTTCCGCTATTTCTCATAACAACAATTTTTGCAGTTGAATTTGATTTATCAGATGACTGGGAAAAACCTAGATTATTTAATAATATAAATAAACTAAGTAGAAAAATTTTGTGAGAGTACCTAAAAAAGGTTGACTTTGATAAAAACATATGCAAAAATAAGTGCCATGATGAAACTCAAAGTTTCAAATAAATACTTTAAGTTTGTATTGATAAATAATTAGTTGTTATGAGCACAAACAATATAGACTCCACAATCATTGGAAACAACATAAGAAAAATTCGAGAAATAAAAGGTCTTAAGCAAGAAAATCTAGCTAAAAATCTTGGCATTACAACCAACGGATATGGTAAAATAGAACGAGGTGAATCTTCGATAAATATTGACCGACTTAATCAGATCGCTGAAGCTCTAGGAGTATCTACTCTCGATATATTACAATTTGATGCAGGGGTTGTTTACAATATTCAAAGTATGCAGAATTCTGCTCCTCACGGAACTGTAAATAACTATTCGTTTACTCAAGAAGAACGTGATATCCTTTTGAATCAAATAAATGGACTAAGAGATATCATACAACAACAAAAAGAAATAATATCTCTACTTACAATGAAAATAAAATAATACTTCTATTTATCAATAACAACCTTCTGCCATTGAGTTGAATGATCACCCATCAAGACCAAAAAATAATTACCAGAAACTAAATTATTAGCGTCAATATATCCTTTTTTGTCTTTTGTCATTCCTCGCAATATTTCTTTACCGTTCAAATCGTACAACACAAAATTGGATTGAGTTGCTTTAGATTCAATAGTAATTACACCCCCGTTCGATGGATTGGGATAAACTTTTATCTCCGATTCATTTTTCAACAAAGTTTCATTTTTCAAAATGGCACCCTGCTCAAAAATACGAGCATAATAAATACCTCTGCCGTGTGTAGCAACCGCCAATGTTCCATCCACTTCTCTGTAGGCCATCATATCAACCACCGCATTTCCAATTTCACCTGGACCCTGTTGAACCCAAACCGTCTCTGCACCTTTCAGACTATCAGTGGCAAACAAGCCAACGCTGGTACCCACAAAATATAACATCCCATCTTTAACGGGAGCATAAGTGAACCATCTTACCGATGGGCCATCTCCAGTGCCGTTAATATTCGCTTCCAAATTGCCACCAATTTTCTCCCAACTTTCACCGCCATCCAAACTTCTAAAAAGGCTGTAAACTCCGTAGTTCGAATAACATACCACCAACTCGTTGCCGTTTTTGGGGTTAACCGCAATACAACTGACATTCCCATTTCCTGAAACTAAAGGAGTTTTCAAAGTCTTAAACTTCATTTCACCTTTATCAGCACTATCTATGGAATATAGATATTTCACATTGTTTCCAAAATAAAGTCTATGTCTTGGGTTCTCAACTGATACACCTAGTGCCGTAATTTTTTGAGAAACAATCCTTAATGAATCCTTTGACTTTGTCCATCCTAATGAAATAGAATCGGTAGAATTATCTACCACAATATCTGACAACTTATTATTTCGCCATATGTGACGCCCACCTGCCGTGTACATTACATTAGAATTATTGGGATCTAACAAAAATGGATTGATGAATTGGTAGTTATTTCGGGGGACACCAATAGGGTCTATCCTCCTCTTACGAAGTACTTCACCCTTGTTGTTAAGTTCTGCCTTTACCGTATTCCCTAACTGCTTAGAAAAGTAAGCCACCTTACCACCTGGTTCTACCGCACAATACGAACCATCACCAGGGTAGGCAATTCCCCATTCCGCTTGAGGTGATCGATCTTTCACAATCATTTGGTTGTTATCTTGAGCACCTGCCACCAACAAATCACTCATCTCAGTCTCAGGATCTAAAGCCACTGTATACCATTGAGTTGTCAAATAGCCATTGTTAATGTGTTCCCAACGGACTGAATCTTCCAAGCAATTTTGGGTTAAGAATAGACCTCCGTCATTTCCCGATAATACAATTTGCTTATCATTGGGATGAAACATCCAAACATGTTGATCTGGATGCTGATTGGGCCACATCTCAAAATTTGGAAGCGATGTATTTAACTTGTATCCACCAATTTGAGTTGTACTCAATGAATCTAAAAATGCCGTTTCCGATCTAAAAAGATTAGTTCCTCCAATGAAAACAATGTCGTTATTGGTTGCTGGTTTTTGATAAACTTGCACCAACATATCGTAACTACCTTGGGTTCTCCAACTGTTTAGGGCCTGTTTTCTAAGCGGCAAATTCTGCGATAAGTCCAGCTGGGAAAGGATTCGCGAAAGACTTCCCCCAAAAACTGAATCAGCAGAAATTTTGCGGGGCAACTCCAAATAAAACATTCCACCCCATTCAATTTCACCCCTAGAATCTGGAAATGGCTTACCCCAATTTTCCAAATTCGAAATCACATACATTCGCACCGAATTATCCATCTGACTCGGATGGTTAAAGCCCAATACAGATCTATTAAACACCTTACCTTGCCAACTTGTGGGTGTAATATCTACCCAATCCCATCCATTTAAACTCCTGAAAATGCCTTTTTTACCTGCCGAAGCATCTGAACTTGAGGTGCTGTAGATCACTCCGTCAGCGTCAATTTCTACCTCATTGAAATAGGAACCGGTCTTTCTTACCACCTTCCAACTTTGCCCGCCATCGTTAGACCTTATCACATTTTGGTATGTAGATGCATAAATAATGGTTGAATCGTACCTTGTGGTATCTACAATTACCCTCCAAACTAACTGCCATGGAGAAGAAAATGCGGCGGGAGAACTAATTTTAGTACTCATCAAAGGAGACCACGACTTTCCTCCGTCAGAAGAAACCAACATACCATCACCATAATAATATGCTCCCGGTGCACCCGCCGACTGTCCGTAGGCCTCACCAGTTCCTACATACCAATAATTCTCATATCCTTTTCTTCTGTCTTGAACCAAACACGATACGCTGCTGATCTCATGGGGTAACTGGGTTGAATTCCAAGTTTTACCAGCATCTTCACTGAGCCACATTCCACCAGATACTCCTCCTGCAACTATTCTATTAGGATCTAATGCATCAAAAGCAGCACCACGGGTTCTTCCGCCTACATGATATGGACCACGATGCATCCATGGGGTACCCTCAACAGCCAACGGATTGCTTATGGCACCGGTTTGTGTATGTATAAATGCCAGTTCTCTGAATCGGACATGCTCTGGAATTCTACCCAAATCTGGATCTTTCAAACGCTCTATTTCCCACTCTTTTCGCGTTTGAGGTTCGCTCAACTGTGCATTCACAATCCCAATGAATTGTCCTAAAAAACAACCAAAAACAATCAACTTTAACTTCATATGTATTATCTTTAATGCAACCTTCAAGAAAAACAGCGTCAATCAGATACCATGATTCGGAAAATCATTTTAATATTAATCCTGTTCTCCGTAAAGTTTGTCAAAAGCCAAAGTTACGAATTTAAAGCTGGTTTTTACGATCGCAAAGACTCGCATGTTTATTACATAATCAACCTAAGCAAAGACACCATCAACGGGGTTTCCATACATTGTACATGGTTCTTCATGAAAGATTATATGATTTTTTGGCCCGAAGACCCTTTGATTTTATTGGGACTGAATCGCAGCAGCGGCAACTTCCCCGCGAGCAATGGAATGACTTTCCGACGAAGAGGATTCCACAGAATGAGCTTCGATTTTGATATCCCCCCAGGTGATACTCAAGTCTTTGCTACCGCCATCAATTTAAATCCCGATCAAAAAGATACAGTCATGTGTACCAATATTCAACTTTGGTTCATTGATAAATCGGGCGAAGCCCAAAACTACAAAGTCAAACCCAACCCTGATCCTAACGGTGATTGCCTCTACGAGACTTTCTTCCTCCGGGGAAATACGGGCGAAGATGGCATCAAAGTGGGTGGACCCGCAAATTCCACTCTTCACGAATCAAAAAACTGTACAACAGGCTTATTCGCTGTTGTAATTGATCGAAACACGCTTCAACCAACCCTAGTTCCGGGAATTCAAAGTAATTGTCCTGAATCACAACCCTTTTATTTTTTCGACCCTACCCAATCAAACTTTAAAAGTCAATTCATTGATTTAATCAACGCACTTCCTTCAGGTGATCACATATTTATATCAACCATGGGAAGGAAAGGAATAAACCTAACCGATACTTCCATTCGAAAAGCACTTGAAAAAATTGGAGCAACACCCAATTCGAAATCAGAATTACCCTTTCTCAAAGCTTCTGTTGTTTTTGTAGGATACGGTACCAAAGATGCACCTTCTGGCTATTTCTTCTGTTATAATCCTGGGGAGCCGCCCAGTGGAACCGCCGAAACCGTACAAAAGGAGTACTTATTGTTCCCTAATTCTTACCATGACCCTGCAAATAATTTTGCTCCTTGTTACGAAGAATTCATTTCACCCATAGATAAAGAGCAACCCAAAATCAACAACGGCATTGAATCCTTCAAAAAGCTGCATTTCTACCCTAATCCGGTGAAATGCGGAGAATTTATTCATGTACCAACTGCAGTTAAAGAAGTTGAATTATATACTCTCAGCGGAACAAAAATCAACACGCTTATATCCCAAGAGCAAAAAGTAGAAATACCTGAATCGCTTTCATCGGGAATTTACTTGATTAAATCGGCCAACCAACAATCATTACTGATCGTTCACCCATAATTGTTTATATTGCAGTACATTATGCCAATAGCAACCATCGCCCTAACTGTTTTTGTTGTATTATTACTGTTCTTAGGAATCAAAGTTGTTCCGCAACAACAAGCCCACGTCATTGAGCGACTGGGTAAATTTCACTCGCAATTAAATCCCGGATTGAACTTCATCATTCCGTTTGTTGATCGAGTTGCTTACAGATTTTCACTCAAAGAAGTCGCCCGCGATATTCCCGAACAAGTTTGCGTTACGGCAGATAACGTTCAAGTAGGTGTAGATGGAGTTGTTTTCCTGCAAGTGGTAGACGCAAAAAAAGCAGCCTATGGTATCGGTGATTATGCATTTGCCGTTACTCAATTGGCACAAACAACCATGAGAAGCGAAATAGGTAAAATTGTTCTTGATAAATGTTTTGAAGAAAGAACCAATATCAATGGTGCTGTTGTTAACTCCATTGATGAGGCCGCACAAGGCTGGGGTGTTAAAGTACTTCGATATGAAATCAAAAACATTACCCCCCCAACCAGCGTGCTCAATGCCATGGAAAAACAAATGCAAGCTGAGCGAGAAAAACGCGCTACCATTCTTTATTCAGAAGGCGAAAAACAAAGCGCAATCAACGTTGCCGAAGGTAATAGAGTTAAAGTAGTTCTAGAATCAGAAGCGGAACGTCAAAGACAAATCAACCAAGCCGAAGGACAAGCAAACGCCATCAAAGCCATTGCTCAAGCAACCGCTGAAGGCATTGAAATGGTTGCTTCAGCCATAAAAAAAGACGGTGGATTGGAAGCTGTACAGTTACGTGTTGCCGAAAATCTGGTTGAACAATACGGTAAATTGGCCAAAGAAACCAATACCATGATTCTTCCGGCAAATTTTGCTGACATTGGGTCCCTTGTCACTGCCGCTATGTCGGTTGTAAAGCAAAACCAAAAACAATGAACTCTCTGTGGGGCGTTAATATTCAAACTCTGTGGCTTGCCATTGGCTTCTTTTTATTAGCCGCCGAATTGCTCACTACAGGGTTTGTTTTTATTTTCCTTGGGATAGGTGCTCTTCTAACGGCAATTCTTTTGTTTTTGGGGATTGAATTATCGATGTCCACACAAGTTATTTCCTTTGTTTTACTCTCGTTCGGAACAATGCTCATTCTTAGAAAACCGTTGCAACGGAAATTCAATCAATCATCCAAAGAAGAATACAACGATTTCAAAGGACAATCCTGCGAAGTTTTGACTTGGAATTCTGAAAATCAATCGGGGACTGTAAAATACCGCGGTACACAATGGCAGGCAATGAGCAGCCAACCTTTTCAGGTGGGACAATTGGCAAACATTGAATCAATAGATGGAATTACACTGACCATCAACTCAAAGGATTAAAAACCTATTTATTTAAAACTATTCATTACGGGTAGTGCTTTAAAACTAAAATCAAAGCAAGCTTGGTTTTCCCATGGTGAACCATTCTTAGATTCAGGTCCATCGGAAGAAACCCAAACACCCTCCCAATAAGCGTATCCGCTTTGGAAAGGCAGTCCTTTGCATCTGTTAACCAATAACCTAACCAAATCAGCTTGTCCTTGTGCTGTGCCTGGAAATCCAGGATGCAAATCACCTTCCCAGCCCATCACATTATCTGTCCAATCAGCCCATCCGAAGGTCCAAGGATAACTATTCTCTGCAACAATCATTCTTTTCCCGGTAGAATTGTAAACCCTTTCCAAAGTCTGATACAAGCTATCAATATTGTAACCATGCCACTTTGGATAATATGAAACACCCCCAATGTCGTAACCTACACCGTGTTGTTTTAATCTGCTAAAGAACCAATCGGCATTTTTATAACTGGAAATATGAAAAATAATCTTAGTATTGGGATTGGAAGAACGTGTTTGTTTTACTGCCTCTCTACAAAGCGAATAGAAATTTGAAGTATCTGATATTCGCCCTAACGGCCATAACATACCACCATCAATTTCATTGCCTAACTGCATAAAATCAGGTTCAAAAAAATGCATCATTTGTTTGGTATATTGGCCTACATCCCTAATTAGATTAATGATATTATTTGAGCTCCACTCTACAGGAATTTGTTGATTACCTGGATCTGCCCAAGTATTTGAATAATGTAAATCCAACCAAATAAGAAGTCCCTTGCTACGAGCCAAATTAGCCAACTTCAAAATTGAATCTTTACCATAATTAACATCTCCTACCCAGGTCCTAAATCGAACAGTATTAATTCCTTGAGACTTCAGAAATTCAAAGATCTCTATTTCTTTTCCGTTAAAATCTTTGAAAGTTGTGCCATTCCTCAAAACCATAGATAAACTACTCACATCCATGGCTACTATCATAGAGTCTGGATCACTGAACTTTACCTTACTTTTAATTACAGAAGGTTCTTTGCCGCAGCCACAGGTAAATACAATTAAAATCAAGAACCAAAAACATTTATTCATTGGAGTTAGCATTTTTCAACACCAATAATAAGCCATTTCCATCATTCAATTTTTGTTGAAAATCAGCCCATTGCAATAATTTCACCACTACCGCGGCAGGAGTCATCAAAATGAATCCCCAAGCCTGCAAAAAAACATTCCGCGAACCCAGCCACATAGAGATGATTGACCAAATTTCATGTCCGTATCTACCGTATTTTCCGTAAGTAAAAAACTCTTGATCAATTATAAATCCGCTCCCAAGAACCAACTCCCGCAATTCATTTGAGGTAAAAACCCTTCTAAAATTGGCCGCATTCTCTGAATTTTGGTAAGTCTCAAACATCCGCCTGTATAATTTGGTTTCAGTATAAAAGTTGACGGGGCAATATAAATAGAGTTTCCCGCCTGTTTTTAGCGCTTGACGCATCTTTTCCAAAGATTGACCTACATCTCTCACATAGGGCAACACCGACACGCAAATCACAGCATCAAACTCATTCCTATAATCAGTATTTTCTATTTCCTCGCAAATTGATTGAGCCTTTGTAAAGTCGCCATTTTTAAGCCAATAATCATTCAAAAACGATACCCAACCTTTGTTGATATCAGAGGCCACTAAACTTGCGTTAGTTTGATTCAATACAAAGAATGAATATTGCCCGTCACCGCATCCCGCATCCCACACACTACAAACACCCTTTAACTCCTTTCTAAGCGTTTTTCGAATTAGAGTATGTCTTTGATAAGTAATTCTTTGCGCAAAATGAACCCAGCGAATCAACCAAGGAAATGATTTTAAAAAAACAGGTACTTGATGCGCAATGGCTTTTTTCACGAGCAGGCCAATTAAAATGCCTCCCCAATGAAGAAATAGATGCCGTATCCTTCCTTCTCAAATCCAACATCAATACGGGTAAAAATATCTTTCTTAGGAAACAATAAGTATCTCAGTCCGGCACCACCTGCCATTTTATAGTTTTGCGTTGGAAAGCTCGAAGAAACCGCACCCACACTTGCAAAAACTGCCCCTCCCAATCGCTTGCTGAATCCAAATGGCAAGAATCTATATTCCGCTTGGGCGGCAACATACTGCTTATCCCTAAATTTCCCCAAGTAATGCCCTCTCATAATCATCTCGCCGCCCATTAAACTTAACTGATTGAAAGGCACATCGCCTGATGAAAATTGCCCCACCACTTGCAATGCCAATACTTGGTTTTTCTTTACAGCGTGAAAATAACGTCCATCCAAAAAAAGTGTATTCATAGGAAACGATTGACTGAACATCTTTCCATAATGAATAAAAGCCACTTCAGCCAGAAACCCTTCTCTAACATTCAAAATATTGTGCCTTGAATCCCAAAGCACACCTAGACCAAAGCCTAAATTTCGACTTCCGCCTCCACCCAAAGGAATGAAACTATCTCTTCCAATGTTAGATTCATCCCATTTAAATTCAGGATTCGCCAAATGCTGATAATCCAGTTCCAATCCTGCAAAAAGATTGCCATTTAATCTGTATACAAACCGCTCTCTGATGTTATAATAAGATGCTGGAACGATTGCCATAGGACTAGTCGTAATCTTGTTTCCTAACCCGTGATACAACAAAGGATAGTTCTGTAATCTTATTTTTCCAAGGGTCAAGAATTTATTGTCTTTTCCATAAATAGCATGGTCAATCCATAGCCCTAATTGCTTCATTTCAGTGTAAAATCCAAAAGCGCTGATTTCACTTAGCCTTAAACTAGTATCATTGTTATAATGAAATACCACCAAACTACTAGCACCAAATTCCCATCTAGTTTCAGGAGAAAACCCGATGGTAGGATAAAACAAGAACCTAGGTTTCGCTGAACTCCCAGTATCATTAACCATCTGATTGATCCATTCTGGGATCTGCACTTTGGGTTTTTCGTGTTTCAAATCGTTACTATCTACCTCTTGAGCCCAAGAATTAGACATCCAACAGAAGAAGAAAAGAAAAAATAGCTTTCTCATCACAAATTCAGTGCAAGTATACGATTAAACTCGCTTGCGCTATCCCAAATACCTAAACAAGTATTTACGAAATCAGGTTGCATAGATTCTTCTGGTTCAAAGGTATGCACAACGTAAAATTGTTTGTTGTAAATTAGTGCTTGTTGAGCAGCCGCTTCCTTTAGTTCAGCAGGCAATACTTTATTCTTATCACCCCTTACTTCGCCAAAGTTTTTCTTAAAAGGAGAAGTTGAAATAGCCATAGCAAATTCTTCGAGATTCATTGAAATAGCTTGTCGAATCTTGTATAAATCTTCTTTTTCTGGCATGTAAATACCGGAATATAGAGCGCAATTTTCAGGCCCCATTTCAATGTATAACCCGCCTGGAAACATTTTCTTTCTTCCACCTACTTGCAAGGCAGCTGAACAAAAAGTCTTATATGGCGACTTGTCTTTCGAAAAACGAATGTCTTTGTTGATTCTGAAAATACAGCTTTTTATATCTGTAATATCTTCAAAAACCGGATTTTTCTTCTGCATACCGGCCAACAATTCTTCCAAAAAAGAATAAAATTCAGGCTTAATTAGTTTCTCATAAATAGACCTATTTTCATCAAACCAAGTTTTATGGTTGTTATGAGTCAATTCAATGAAAAACTCATAAAAATTAGCTCTGAATCCTTTAAAGCCCATGTTAAATTTTAACCCATTGCAGGGTTTCAACACCTCTAGCCGTCTGAATCTTCGCCATGTAAATACCGCTGCTTAATTCAGAAATATTCAAATCAATGTCGTGGTTATTTAGTCCATTTCTTTCTAAAACTACCTTCCCATTTACATCCAATAGTTTTACACTCATCATCTTTTCTTGACTCTTGATTTCAATGTTTGTTTTACTTGGATTAGGATACAGGGTAATTCCTATTGCGTTTAAATCAGAAGCAGAAAGGCGGTCTAAAACAATGTTTTTAGTAGTACCACATTTACAAGAATGATCATCAGTAATGGCAATCAAATTAACTTCAAACGTTCCATCTGAGCTCAATTCATAAACCACAGCAGCATCCACACCCGCTGAATATTTATTACCAGCACCTTTCAATTGCCATTGGTAAGATACACCTGTTTGTCCACCAGCAAACTGATTTCCATCCATTGGTTCCAATTTAGCACCATAAAAATAAGTAGCATAATCAGGCGTGAATGCAAAATCACATGTTCGTGGCAATTCGTAAATTTCTACAAACCTTGATTTCTCCGTTGAACAACCTCCAGCTACCGAGGTAGTGAGAATCACGTTATACGATCTTGTTGCATCTGTTGTAAATTGAACTCGAGGATCTTTTAAATTAGAAATAATACCATTGCCAAAGTCCCATGTATATTTCATAGAATCTGCGGTATTATTTTCGGATATATTCTTAAATGATATACTATCACCCGAACAAACCGACTCAAAATCAAAGTCAACCAAAGCTTCTTGAAGAATTACAATTTCCTTTTCTAATGAAGAATTACAACCATTACTCAAGTTTACATTTAGAACCACTTTTCTTTTTCCGGTTTGAGCCCATCCTTTAGAAAATGTATCTTTAGTTGACACTGTATTACCGTCTAACATCCAAGAATAATTTGCTGTTGTACCTGATACAGCTGGAGTAGCATTCTTAAATATCGTTCTACTTCTTGAACACAATCTATCAGCAGTGAAATCTACAAAAGGTGATTCTTTTACTTGAATTTGCTTAGTCAAAGAATCTTTACAACCAAACTCTGAGTTTACAATGATCTTTACAGTTTTAGTGCCGCTTGTGTTGTATACATATTTGGTATTTTTAATAGTACTTAGAGCATTGGGTTCACCAAAATCCCAAATAACACCAAACATACTGGTATTCATTTTAGTTGTAGTGTTGAATAAATACTCTTTTCCTACGCAATTACCCTCTGTAATACTAAAACTTGCAGTTGGTTGCTCAAATACAGTCACTTTCGATGTGGTGGTACTCTTGCAACCTTTAAAATCTGTAGTTAAAGCCACAACATAAGAACCAGGCTTTGCAAAGGAGTAATTAAACGTGCCTGAATTGATTACCGTGTCTTTTTTAGCGCCAAAGGTCCAATAGGAATTCCCTCCTACTCCTAAATTACTGGTATTGGTAAAAACGATGGGCTTGCCTTCACAAGCATTTGTTCTCGAAAATGAAGCCGTTGGACTTTCAACTACTGAAAATGACTTCACTTTTTGAAACATATAACCATCTGGCATTGAAACTACATTCAAGGTAATTTTCTTAGTGCCACCATTACTAAAAACAAATGAACCATCAACATCCGTAGTGGTGTCTAATCCATCATATACCCATTGATAGTCCAAATACACATTTGTAGAACGAACCTTAGTAGTATTTAAAAATTTCAAAGTATCTGTTGAGCACCCTGCTGAAGGCAATTTAAAATTAATCAAAGGCGTAGGACTTATATACACTGAAAGTGAAAATACAGTATCGCAACCATTTCTAAGATCTGTAATTTTCAATTTCCAAGTAAGTATTGAATCATCTAGAGTTGAGTCTGAAAGATTGAATTTCCATTGCAAATTACTGCTTCCATTCGGAACAACTATACTACTTCCTGCAATAGCCTTTCCAGAACTCAAATAAAGTTGCGAACTTGCCACCCACCTCTTTGCACTACCATAATCAGCATTGTTCAACCCTCTTGGAGCTGAAACATCCATTTGAGTGTTTATTCCTCTGATTGTTGTGATTTTTGATCCGTAAATTTTCCACTGATTGCCTGTTCCTGACTGTTTCACAGAAGAAATAACTGAACCACCCGGTGATGGAAGAACAACAAAAGTTCTTGAAAAAGTATCGTCTTTCTCGATATCATTTGCAGTAACCACAAAGATTTTCAAGGAATTCAAACCCGTATTATTGGTGAACAAGGTCTTGCTGAAGCTTAATTTTAAACTTTTATTTGGAAGGATTTTCTTCTTGAACCTTTCCAAATTCACAACACCATTCAGTACATATCCTAAGGTAAAATCTTCAACCGTATCAACAAATGCATTGAAAATTTCAACTTCTGGTGTTAGCACTGATCCAGAACAAAGTGTATCAGATTTAGGCAAATTCAATACAGACAATTTCAGATTAAAAGTATCTTCAAAAGCACCCCTATCACAGAATACTTTATGCCGATTTTTACCTAAAAAATCAATCTTACCGTCTGAAACCACATTTGAAATTTCAACATTGTTTTGATTCATTATTTGCTTTGAACGATAATCTCCTTTGTTGTAATTAACGAATTCATTTTCTACTATTTCATTGTTTTCGTCAACGTAGGTATCACCAACCCAAGTACTAAATGTGGTATAATAATTAGTTCCTAAAGCATAAATATCTGCAGCGATAGATGGGCCAATTTTGAAGCTATTGGATGCGACCTTCCCTGCTATGCCATAAGAAAATAGATATGCCATATAAACAGCTCCATCACCTTTAGCTTCTAAAATATTCCCAATTAAATCAATCTGTGAATCATCATCTGTATAAACGCAAGATGATGTTGTATTGGAATTTCCAAAATCATCGGAAACAATGGTATTTCCGCTGATTTTTAAATGCCCGATAGCATTGTAATTCACCGATATGAAATTATACGATTCACCATCGCCATTGTTTTTAGCGAATATGTTTCCAACAACTTCAACATTTCCAGCCGAATTCAAATACAATCCCGTTCCAAGTCCCCAACTTCCAAAAGAACGATTATCAGCCACTCTATTTGATCTAACTAACCAGTTTCCGCCTTCAAATAAAGAAATTCCATAAATTTCTTCCAAACTGGTGTTTGAATCTACACGATTGCCAAACACGTTCATGCGGTTCCAAAACCCGTTATTAACCGAATAAGCAAATATTAAGGCACCAACTCCTGATGTGCCATTGGTACCAAATTCATTTTTTAAAACTACATTATTTTCGAGATGACAATCGGAACCAAAGTTGGCATATATCCCATAAGAATAACCATCCTCACTTTTATTGTACCTCAAAATATTCCCATTCAAAACGGTTCTGTCGCCATACTGAGAAAAGACCCCAAATATTCGACCTTTAATCATATTTTTCTCAATCACATTTCCCGAAATTGAGGCATTCACACTTGAATTTCCTGCAATTAAAGCTGCATCAACTCCCAAAAAGACACTAATACCATTAGTCATACTTGTGAACGATGCTGAAGGATAGGGCAAGGAGAAAATTTTGTTATTCTCAATTTTGAATGCGCGTGCAGAACTTTGAGCAAATCGAACGTAAACACCAGAAACCATGCTATCAACAGCATCGCTAGAACTTGCATCTAATCTTGAAAGTTCGTTGCCATCAATCCATTCGGAATTTACGTATCGAACCCAAATTCCTACAGAAAAGAAATTCCTAATTTTATTTCCTGTGATGATGTTTCCTGAAACGGTTTTTGAATAGTCTGCTCTACCTTGCTGATCTAAAATTCCAATGACCGGAGCTAAAGCGCTAGTTCCAGAGGTAGACATGGTACATCCTCTAATCAAATTGCCCTTACCATTGTGAACAGACCCTACAGCAGTGATATTCTTACCATCTCTAGCAAAAGCTATGTAGGCCCCTGTGTCTTTAGCACTGTGTGTTGTAATCCCCGAAAAAAGTATGGTACAACTGTCAATGACGTTACTATCAGCTCCATTGGTAAACCTAATTCCTACCGAACGGGTATTTTTCGATTCATTTAATAACTTTAGTTTCTTCAAATACATGAAATCAACACCATTGAGGTAAATCATTTCACTGTCTAAAGAACTTTTAACCTGAAAACCATTGCCTTTAATGGTCAAAGAATTTGTAGAAGTGGTCTTGTTAGAAGCGTGTTGCTTAAATTCAATATTTGTTGTAAGGGTCAATGAAGATTGTACATCAACAACTACCGGACCGCTAACACCATTTTTATTAAAATCAGCAGCAAATAATTCCCAAGTACTGTAATTTCTGGATCCACTGCCACCAATAGTATAATTACCGCTTAATTGAGCAGAAGCTTGAGAAACAAGGCCCAAAAAAAGTACGGTGAACAAAAGTTGTAAATTTCTATAATTCATGGATTTCATTCAAAAATAAGAAATGAATTCCACAACTTTAATAGTCGTTTCAACAATAAATAGATAATGTAAACTAATTAAGACGGATTTGCACTTTACTCCGTCCCCTTGAACCTATCTGTAAGAAGTAAATACCCTCAGACAAACCCTCAATTTTTACCCCCGAACCATTCACCTGTAATTCGTGTAATTTAATATCAAATAAAGTGCCTGAATTAGGGTAAACCTTTGAGACCCATTAATCCAGTAGCCATTAATACGGCTGCGCTCAAAACAAGCCTACTTATCATCCGCATCTTCCCCTCCTATTAGCCCTTCTATGAAATCAGATGTAGTACTTGGACTTTCAAAAATATCCAAATCAAACATCGAAATAGAAGCAATCACATGATCAAAAATATCCGATTGGATGTCTTCGTATATAACCCAACTTTTTTCTTCTGAAAAACAATAAATCTCAACCGGAACACCCTTGTCAGAGGGCGACAATTGGCGTACCACAACATTCAACTCTTTGCTGATGTGTGGATTCTCCAACAATAGATTTTTTAAATAAACCCGAAACAAGCCAATGTTCGTTAATTGCTTTTTTACCCCTTTACCTGTGCGCTCCACACCAGCGTTGAACTCATTAATTTCTTGGGTCATTTTTGAAATATAATCCTTCAGCAAATGATTAACCTTCAATCTATTCAACATAGCTTCATCGCAAAATTTCACACTGTGTTGTTTGATGTGAATGGCCCTTTTTATGCGTCTCCCTTGAGATTCCTCCATGCCTCGCCAATTCTTAAATGAATCTGTAGTAAATGCTCCAGTAGGAATGGTGGTGTAGGTATTATCGAAATTCTGAATCTTAACACTCGATAAATTAATATCTATCACAGTTCCATCCGCCCCATATTTTTGAAATTCAACCCAGTCACCGTTTCTTAACATGTCATATTGCGAAATTCGGATTGACGCAGATAAACCCGTCAATGTATCTTTAAATACCAACAAAAGTGCAGCACTCATAGCACCCAAGGCAGTCAGTAAATTGAGAATGGATTGGCTTGTAGCAATAGAGATCCCAAATAAAACCGCCAAAAGAGTTACAATAATGGCAGCTAGCTGCGCAAAAGACGCAATGGGTTTGTCTTTCATTGAATCTAAATTCATCAGAATGGCCTTCAATACTTTCAACCAAGACTGAACAAAGGCATGAATAGCTAAAACAGTCAATAAGGCCAAAACTATACCACCCCATTTTTCAGCCGTCGGATGGCCCTGCAATATCACCGGCAGGCTCAACCTTGCAAACATCAATGGTACTATGTGTCCCAAAAATTTGAAGGTTTTTTGTTCGGCCATTTGCTTCAATAGCGGACTTTCAGACCTTGATGCATATTGCCTCGCCAAAGAAACCAAAACCTTTCTTGAGATCCAATCTATCAGAATGACCATCAAAATGAGGCATCCCAACATAAAGAGCAACTTTACCAAATTCGCAGAATCAGCGCTTACTCCCCATGAAATAACCCACTCATATACCGAATTTGCAATTCTTTCTTCCATACCCATTGTACGTTTCATAAACAAACAAAGGTAAGAAATCAAGTTTGAAACCCTATTTTTGAAGTATGCACATTCGATTGCCTAAGTGGTTTATTCTATCAATTCTCACTTTTTTCTTGAGCACCGGAGCAAAATGGTCTTCAGATTTATTTGATTATGCCAAAAATTTAGAAATCTTCGCTGCAATCTATGAGGAACTCGGCAATTCCTATGTTGATGAAATTGAACCCGGTGACCTTTCCAAAAAAGCCATCGATGCCATGTTGAAGAGTTTAGATCCCTACACCGTTTTTTTCTCTGAATATCAAGCCGAAGAAGCTATGATTGAGCGCCAAGGTGAATATGGTGGTGTTGGGTGTAGAGTCATTCAAAGAAATCAATATCCCATGATTTCCGAACTTTTTCGAGGATATGCCTTCGATAAAGCAGGAGTGCAACTTGGAGATTACATTCTCAAGGTGGGTGAAGTTGACCTAAAAAACCAGACCCCAGATGAACTAATGCAATATTTCAGAGGTGCCCCCAACTCTAAATTCCAAATCACCGTAAAACGCAATAAAGACACTCTAATCAAATCAATAACCCGTACTTTGGTTGAAACCAAAAGTGTTTCTCATTCGGGGTTTCTAACCAATCCTACATACAAAAACCTGGGCTATATAAAACTGGATGAATTCGGACAAGGTTGTGCAGGCGAAATTCGAAATGCCATTAAAAAAATGCAAACTGAAGGCACTCTGCAAGGCCTTATTCTTGATCTTAGAGATAATGGAGGCGGGCTACTTGACCAAGCTGTTGATATTGTTGGTGCTTTTGTACCCCAAGGAACAACGGTGGTTACCCTTAAAGGCGCTCACGAAAAAGGACCTAAAACCTGGAAAACACAAAATGCCCCCATTGCCATAAACCTTCCGTTGGTTGTTCTCATCAATAACAAATCAGCATCAGCCTCCGAAGTAGTCAGCGGAAGCCTTCAAGATTTGGATCGTGCTGTTATTCTAGGTCAAAATTCTTTTGGAAAAGGACTGGTTCAAAACTATGCCATGTTACCCTATCGCACCCAAATGAAATTAACCACTGCTCGCTATTATACACCCTCCGGCAGATGTATTCAACGACTGCAATACCAAGATCGTGACGAGCAAGGAAATGCTAAAATACAAGCCAAAAAAACATTTAAGACCTCTAAGGGAAGAACTGTTTTCGATGCAGCTGGCGTAGATCCAGATATTGAAATCCCCCTTTTCAACGGCAACTCCCTCATTCATTGGATGAACAAAAATTATTTACTTTTTGATTGGGCCAACCAATACTTTTCAAAATCAAATTTCAATCCTCAAAACTTCAATCAAAATGACCTTTTAGAAAATTTCAAAGGCTTCTGCTTGCAGCAGGCACCATTAATCTTGAAAAAATCACTGACCGAACACTCTAAAAAACTATCTCAAGATAGTCTGTGGGTCAACCAACTTCAACTCCTCAAATTCCAAGAACAACAAATGAAAGACCAAATCATCGCCTCTTTCAAGAATCACCCCAGCGACTATAAAATTGCCCTCACCAAAGAACTCCTCCAAAGAATTCCTTCGGCCACCGAGCAGCAGAGTATTTGGCTTTCCCTCGACCCCGAAATCAAACAATGCGGTGATTTACTCTTGAACCCCATCAAAATCAATCAAACTCTCAATCCTAAATCCTAATGGATTTCGCCCTCATTCTAATTGGCTCAGTTGGCGGACTACTCGCTGGAATCATGGGAGTAGGCGGTGGATTGATTTTTATTCCGGTACTGACTTATTTGTTCTCTCAACAAGGTTTACCTACCGATGAAATAGTAAAGTTCACCCTAGCCAACTCCATTGCATTAGTATTCGCATCAGGAATTTCAGGCATTTTTAGACAATACCGAATGGGCATCTACAACTTCAAGAACTCCCTCAGCGTAGGAATTCCAGGTGCCGCAGCTGCCGCATTTACCAGTTACCTCATTCAACAAGGTTCTTGGTACAGCCATCAACGTTTCTCCTATGTTTTTCTCATTTTTCTTTTGATCTCTATTTCCAATATGTTATTCATCCGTGACCCCCAAAACCCTTCCCCCAACCCCCGTCTCCCGTCTCCCAACCCCCGTCACCCGTCTCCCGACCCCCGTCACCCGTCTCCCGACCCCCGCCCCCTAAAACCCATTTTCGTCGGTTTGTTAGCAGGTTCTGTCGTTTCCCTTTCCGGACTTGGTGGCGGAATAATAATGGTGCCCCTATTCCGTATGTTTCTCAAAATGCCCACTAAATCAGCTACGGCCCTATCACTAAGTGTAGTACCCTTGTTGGCAATCTTGCCTATCATTCAGTATATCAATCAACAAAGCGTTCCCAATTTACCGCTTTGGCATACCCAATATCTAGTTTGGCCCTATTATTTACCTATGGCGACGGGAGTGATTTTTTTCTCATCTTTTGGACAGAAATTAGCCACAAAAATGTCAGCCATTTCTATTCGAGTTATATTTGCACTCCTGTCTCTAACTATTTTGATTAAAACTGTTTATGAATTATTTCAAACTCTATAAAATTTCCGCTGCTTTTTTGTTTTTCGGGGGATGTTCTTTCGCATCAGCCCAGTCTAATAAACCCACGCCAGCAGAAGAACAAAAACTCCGACTCAAAACCCATATCAGTTACCTAGCTTCCGATGAACTTAAAGGCAGACAAACAGGCTCTCCAGGTGAAGTTATGAGTGCTGAATACATATCCAAAGAATTCAAAAAAAACGGACTAAAACTTCTAGGCAATAACGGATACCAACAGTTTACCATCACCCAATTTCGAATAGCCGGTGACGATTGTAAACTCGTTTTAATTTCTCCCGATGGCGCTGCGCCTCCAAGAGAATTTGAATTATTCACCGATTATTATCCCCTCTCACCCACCGTCAATTACGACAGCTGCCAAGGCGAAGCCATTGATATGGGGTATGGAATCGTTGCTGAAAAACTAGGCAAAAACGACTATGAAAACGTAGATGTCAAAGGTAAAATCGTGGTTATCAGAAACGGTTATTTCGCCCAAGACGAAAACCCACACAGCGAATTGGCCAACTACGCAGATGTATCTACAAAGGTTAAAGAAGCCGAAGCTCGCGGAGCTGCTGGAGTGATATTCTTGAGAAACTCCGCAAACGACGAACACATGAGCGGCAAGTTAGCAAGAACCACCATTCCCAGTAACTTCCCCGTGTTCTATTTCAAATCAAATTTTGGTTTCCCGAAGGGACTTCACGTGAAAATGGTCAGTAAAGTGGTTTCTCCAACCGCTCTAGGACATAACGTTATTGGATATAAGAACAACTTCCGCCGTAAAACAGTCATTGTTTGCGCTCACCATGACCATATTGGTTACAACGAATACGAAAATAGCCGCTATAACGGTCCTCAAGCCATACACAACGGAGCCGATGACAATGCATCTGGAGTGGCTGCAATGATTGAACTTTCCAAACAATTAAAAAAATGGGGTTACCGCAAACACAATTACCTATTCATTGCGTTTAGCGGAGAAGAACTTGGACTTTTGGGATCCAAATTTTTTACTCAAAATCCTTTGATTGACATGAAAAAAGTCAATTATGTAATCAACATAGATATGTTGGGAAGAATTGACTCTACCAAGAAAACATTAACCATCAACGGCGTTGGAACATCGCCTGTTTGGAAACAAACATTATCCAAAATCAAAACAGATACCACATTGCTCTACATAGCCACCACAGAAAGCGGTATGGGTCCATCAGACCACGCAAGTTTCTATCTTGAAAACAAACCTGTTTTGCACTTCTTCTCTGGTCAACACAGAGATTATCATACCCCTGATGACGATGAAAATCGCATCAATTATGACGGTATGGTATTCAGTATTGATGTGATTAAGAAAATCGTCAAACAAAATAAGCGTAAGAAATTACCCTTCACAAAAACTGTAGATCCATCACCCGGAAAAACCCGCTTCAAAGTTACCTTGGGCGTTATGCCTGACTATTCTTATAGCAATAAAGGACTCCGCATTGACGGTGTTACCCCTGACAAGGCTGCTGCTAAAGCAGGACTTCAAAGAAATGACATCGTTTTGAAATTGGGCGACTTTTCAGTAAACGACATCCAAGATTATATGTCGGCTTTAGGCAAATTCAACCCCGGTGATAAAACCAAAGCAACCATTCAACGCGGTTCTGAAACCCTAGAAGTAGACATCCAATTTTAATCATTCATGAAAATCATTGATCATATAGCGCAACGAAACAACAGAACACTCTTTTCTTTTGAAATTTTACCTCCTCTGAAAGGATTTGGCATTCAAAGCATTTTTGAAGGCATCGATCCTCTAATGGAGTTCAACCCTTCATTCATTGATGTTACTTATCACCGCGAAGACTATGTTCTAAAACAGCGTCCTGACGGTACCTATGATCGAGTATCCACCAGAAAAAGACCCGGCACCGTGGCCATTTGTGCCGCCATTCAAAATAAATACCACATTGATGCTGTGCCTCACATTATTTGCGGCGGATTTACCAAAGACGATACTGAAACAGCACTCATAGAACTCAATTTCATGGGTATTGACAACATACTCGCTTTAAGAGGTGACGCACGCAAAGGTGACACTCACTTCATTCCTGAAGCGGGTGGAAATAAAAATGCTTTAGATCTGATTCATCAAATCAAAAACATGAATTCGGGCATTTATCTCGATGAAGAATTAACCCAAGGACAAGAATCTAAATTTTGTATAGGTGCAGCTTGTTATCCTGAAAAACATATGGACGCTCCCAACCTCTCTAGCGATTTAAAATACCTTAAACGCAAAGTAGAAGCGGGTGCCGAGTTCTTGGTAACCCAAATGTTTTTCGATAATAAATACTATTTTGATTTTGTTCAAAAATGCCGAGAAAACGGAATAAACGTTCCTATCATTCCAGGTATAAAACCCATATCAGCTAAATCTCAATTGCGCAACCTTCCCAAAATCTTCCATATAGACCTACCTGAAGATTTGGTGAATGCAGTTGAAGCTTGCAAAAGCAATGAAGAGGTTGTTCAAGTGGGTATTGAATGGGCCATCCAACAGTGTAAAGAACTCATGGAGCATGGAGCTCCTGTACTTCATTTTTACACCATGGGAAAATCACACCAAACCAAAGCTATCTGCGAGAAACTCTTCTAAATTTAAGAATGCAAGCCACCATCACCAAATCTACCGGAAGTTGGTACATAGCCCGCACTGATTCTGGTGATTTATGGCAATGCCGTACCCGCGGAAAACTTCGTCTTGAAAATCTCAATACCAGCAACCCAGTTGCCGTTGGTGATGTTGTTTCCATTGAACCAGATCCCAATTATGAACATACTGCCAGCATCGTAAAAATTGAACAGCGCAAAAATTGGATCATCAGAAAAGCAAACAAACTGAGCTCTCAACGCCAAATTCTAGCTTCTAACCTCGATGCTGCTGTGATGGTTGCCAGCTTGGTAGCCCCAAGAACCTCCCTTGGCTTTATTGATCGCTTTCTTCTTTGTGGACAGTCATTTCACGTTCCTACCATCTTGTTCATCAATAAAGTAGATCTTTTGGGCGAACAACGACAAGAATTCCTCCAAGAAATTCATTCCATCTATGCCCATGCCGAAGTTGAAATACATACAGGTTCTGCCCTAGACCCTGATTCTTTAGAAGATTTCAAAAAGAGAATTAACGGACAACGCGTTCTGCTTATGGGACACTCCGGTGTGGGTAAATCAACCCTTTTAAACGCCCTTTATCCCCAATTTTCCGCCAAAGTAGGCAACATCAGCAACGCCCATTCCAAAGGAAAACATACCACTACCTTCGCCGAAATGTTCACCACCGAAGACGGCACTCAACTCATTGACACCCCTGGAATTCGCGATTTTGGTGTGGTTGACCTCAAAGAAAACGACATTCACCTGTATTTTCCCGAATTTCGCAAATACATGAAACAGTGCAAATTCTCCAATTGCTCGCATACACACGAGCCCTCTTGCGGAGTGCTTTTTGCCCTTGAAAATCAATTAATTCCCGAAGCCCGTTACTACAGCTACCGAAGCATACTCGCCGATGAAGATGACGATATTTTCAAATAAATACATTCTTTCTTTTTTCGGGGGATGCCTTTTTCTGTTATCCTCTTGCATCAAAGACCTTGATTTTGCAAGCAGCGCAAAACTCAAATGGTCTAAAGATACCGTTTATTTTGACACCATCTTCACCCGCGACAAAACCACCGGATACCCCATTTCGGTAACCAAGCTCATAAGCATCAAAAATCCCGAAAATAGATGGGTAAAGGCTGATTTTTCTGTTGTTGGAGGCAAAAATTCGCCTTTTTCAATCAACATTGACGGCGTGGCAGGTCCTGAAATTTCCGGACTAGAAATTGCACCTAAAGACAGCGTTTTTGTTTTTGTTCAATGCCGACTTCAAGCCAATAACCAGACCCAACCAGCTCTAGTTTTAGACAGTCTTTATGCCCGAGTAGGAAACAAGCAATCCAAACTAATTCTTGCCGCTTATGGCTGGGATGCTCATTATGTAAAAGACACTGTTTTTCCCGCCAATACCATCTGGTCTGACCAAGTAAAACCCTACGTCATCATAGGAGCCGCTTTAGTTGCCCCCGGTAGAACATTCCAAATCAACCCAGGCGTAAAAGTGTACGCAAGTGCTCAAACCGTTCTCTATGTCTTGGGTGATTTACAATTGAATGGCACGGCCCAAAATCGAATCACCATCAAAGGAGATAAACCGGTTTCATCAACAGAAAAACTTCCCAATCAATGGGGCGGAATTTGGTTTCTTCCCGGTGGAAAAGGAAACCTGGAATATTCAGACATAACCAATGCCTCAGTTGGACTCAGGGCAGACTCTACTGGCTGTGGTAATTCACCATGTGTGAACCTCGCTCAAACACGAATTCAATACTGCGGCACAGCCTGTCTCATCGGACTTGGTGGTGCAATAAAAGCGGAAAACTGCCTATTTGCTGATGCAGGCACCTATACCTTCCTCGCTTATTTTGGCGGAAAATACCAATTCAACAATTGCACCTTTGCTGAACATTCTAACTTTGGCAACCGACAAGATGGCTCATTTGCAGTTACGAATACCTACCGCGATGGAAACGGTAAACTACTATCATCCAATGATCTAGATTTAAAAATAACCAATTGTTTAGTCTGGGGATATAAAATTGATGAAATCACCACAGATAAAGTCACCCAAAGTGCTTGGGCCATCTCCGATGAAAACAACTACTTCAAATCCAAAAACGAAAACACCCATTGGAATAAAACCAGCAATATTTTCAATCGAGATCCACTTTTTGAAAATGTCAGCAACGGAGATTACCAACTAAAAAGCAACTCACCGGCAATTTCCTCCGCGAATATCGCAACGGCTTCTACAATAGATATACTGGGAAAACAAAGAAAATCAGCCCCAGATATAGGAGCTTACGAAAAATTCTAGCTTCGTTTAGCCTTAAAAAATTGCTGCATGAGTTGTCGGCTTTCATCGGCCATAACACCTCTTATAATTTCTACTTTTTTGCCAAAAAGTTGCTCCGCTTCAGCCAAACGTTCAAAACCGCTTTTAGGTTCTGACAACCCAAAGACAACTTGCTTAAATCGTGCCCATTGAATTGCACCAGCACACATTATACAGGGCTCAACTGTAATATAAATGGTGCATTCATCCAAAAACTTACTTCCTAAAAACTGTGCTGCACTGGTAATTGCCAACATCTCGGCATGCGCCGTTACATCTACCAAACGCTCTGTTTGATTATAACCTTTACCTATGATTCTGTTTTGATGTACCACCACTGCGCCAATGGGAATCTCATCCTCATCAAATGCTTGTTGAGCCAATTGAAGAGCCTTCCCCATGAAATATTCATGTCCCAAAACACTGCTTTCTTCTGTCGACATAATCCTTCTTTAAAAGAGTTTCTGTAAAGATAATGTGCTTACTGACATTTTTTGCGGAACTTTGTTAGTATAAGGATGAGAGTTGGTATTGTTTTGTATCCCACCTTCGGTGGTAGTGGGGTTTTGGCCACTGAATTAGGTAAAGCCCTCGCTAAAAAAGGCCACGAAATTCACTTTATCAGTTACAATCAACCTGCCCGACTAGACTATTTTCTCGAAGGAATTTTCTTTCATGAAGTCATCATTCCACAATATCCTCTTTTTGAACACGCACCCTACGAAACTGCATTGGCAGGTAAAATCGTAGAAATTGTAAGCTCAAATCAATTAGAAGTACTGCATGTGCATTATGCCATACCACACGCATCTGCTGCACTATTAGCCAAACAAATATTGGCTGAATCAGGCATTTACATCCCAGTAGTTACAACTCTGCACGGAACCGATATCACCCTAGTTGGTAGAGAAGCATCTTACGAGCCAGTAGTTTCTTGGAGCATCAACAATTCAGACGCCGTAACTGCCGTATCTGAAAGTCTGAAAGCAGATACCTATGAACATTTCAAAATCAGAAGAGACATTCATGTAATTCCAAACTTTATTGATTTTGACCGTTTCAACAAACAACCCAAATCGCACTTTAAGATGGCAATCGCCCCACACGGCGAAAAAATTGTGGTTCACACTTCCAACTTCAGAAAAGTAAAAAGAGTGGGCGACGTCATCAGAATTTTTGACCTCATACAACAACAAACACCCGCCAAATTACTACTCATTGGCGACGGTCCAGAACGCTCAAACATTGAAAAAGTTTGCCGTGAACTGCATGTGTGTGACAAAGTAACCTTCCTCGGAAAACAAGAAGCCGTTGAAGAAATACTATCGGTTTGTGACCTATTCCTGCTCCCATCTGAACGCGAAAGTTTCGGACTCAGCGCTCTCGAAGCCATGGCTTGTGAAGTTCCTGTAATCTGCTCTAACGCCGGCGGGCTGCCTGAAGTTGTAGATCACGGAATCAACGGCTACTTAGCTGATGTAGGCGACGTTGAGACCATGGCCAATTACGCAATTGAACTTTTGAAAAACGATCAAACACTGAAAGAATTCGGCAAACAAGCTCTTGAGAAGGCCAAACAATTTTCTCTAGATAACATCATAAACGAATACCTTGCCGTTTACGAATCAACGCTGAATGTGAAGCTTTAAAAACTTTAAGGCCAATCCAATTTGATTCTCAACCGTCTTAGGTGTAATATCCATCAATTCGGCTATCTCTTTGTGAGACAATTCATAAACCCGACTCATCAAGAATATTTGTCGGCATTTTTTAGGCAAATGTTCAATTAAAATCGTAATTCGCTCTTGAACTTGTTTTGCCTCTATATTTTCTAAAACACTATTATCAACCTCTTTAAATGCCGATGAATCTTCTGGCAAATCGGTCATATCAAATCGTTTTTTACGCAAACAATTTAACGACCTATTACGCACAGATGTAAATAGGTAACTCTTTAAGCCTGTTTCCTCAATATCTCGCACATTCCCTGCATTCCAATAGGCCATAAACACATCGTGTACAACCTCTTCGGCATCTTGCTCATTGTGAATAATACTTCGGGCAAATGAAATCAGTCCCGGACGAAATTTCCGGAAAACCTGTTCAAATTGAGAAGTACTTTGCGTCAAGAGATGATTAAAATATGGGCAAAAATAATCAATTTTAATTTCCTACATCACTCAGAAACTGCAGATGAACCAATTTCAACTCTTCAAAACTGAATTCTCCATCAAAATTATTAACCGCTAAATCAATGTTATCGGTTTCCTGGGCCCTGAAATAATCTATAATTTCATCCATCAAATCATCATCAATGAACTGCTCCAAGAAATAACGAATATTCAATTTAGTTCCCGAATGAACAATCTGCTGCAATTCATCCAACAATTCACCAAACGAAATTTTCAATTGTGAAGCGATATCTGGCAAATCCACTTTTTTGTCAATATTCAAAATAATATTTACCCGTTTTGCCGACTTATCGCTATTGCCCTTCAACACTACATCTACGGGTCTATCAATCTCATGAATTTCAATGTATTTCGAAATATGATCAACAAATGCTTGACCAAATTTCAACGCTTTATTTTTACCAACACCATTGATATTTGATAATTCCTCAAGGTTGATAGGGTATTTGATGGCCATATCTTCCAAGCTAGGATCTTGGAAAACTACGTAAGGAGGTAAACCCATTTCATGAGCTACCTTTTTGCGCAAATCTTTCAATTCCGCAAACAACAAATCATCACAAACCGACTCTAACCTAAAGCTGTCAAAATCTTCATCAGAAACGGCGTCAAATTCAACATCAACCGCCATTTCAATGGGTGTTGGATTCTTGATGTATTTCTCGCCGTCTTGATTGATGGAAAGTAAACCATACTTCTCAATATTCTTATTCAAATATCCATTCACCAATGCTAAGCGCACTGCAGATTTCCAAAATAACTTATCTAATTCTTTACCACATCCAAATAATTTAAGCAAATGATGTCCGTATTGTTTAACTGCAGAGTCTGCGCCATTACCGACAATGAAATTAACCAAATGCGTCAATGAAAACTCACCTCTTAACTCAATCATGCACTCCAAAAGCAACTTTAATTCTGCCGAAACATCTCTTTTGGGCTTAGGATGTGAACAGTTGTCACACATACCTTCACATTTCTTTTCATCAAATGACTCTCCAAAATAATGGAGCAATAGCTTTCTTCTGCATTGAGAACTTTCAGCGAATGCTGCTGTTTCAGCAATCAGTAAACCTCCAATTTCTTGCTCTGCAACGGGCTTGTCTTTCATGAACTTCTCCAACTTCTCAATGTCGTTGGGATTGTAAAACAACAAACAATCGCCTTTCATACCATCACGACCTGCTCTTCCAGTTTCCTGGTAATAGCCTTCCAAACTCTTAGGCACATCATAGTGAATTACATACCTAACATCTGGCTTGTCAATGCCCATACCGAAAGCAATGGTTGCCACAATAACATCGCAATCTTCCATGAGAAATGCATCTTGGTGTGAAGCTCTAACTTTAGCATCCAAACCCGCATGATAAGCAAGGGCCTTTATGCCATTTCTCTGTAACATCTGAGCTATTTCTTCTACCTTCTTCCGAGATAAACAATAGATGATCCCTGAAGAATTTCCGTGCTGATTGATGAAAGAAATCATTTCTTTATGAACAATGTCTTTTCTTCCTTTAGGACGGACCTTATAGTATAAATTGGGTCTATTAAATGAACTTTTGAATAGTTGCGCTTCCAACATATTCAAATTCTTTTGAATATCGTGCTGTACCTTAGGTGTCGCCGTTGCCGTCAATGCCAATACAGGAATATCTCCAATGGCCCTGACCATTTGCTTAATTTTTCTGTATTCTGGGCGAAAATCATGTCCCCACTCCGAAATACAATGCGCTTCATCAACAGCAACAAAGGAAACTTTAATTTGAGACAACAAATCAATGGTATCCTGTTTCTTAAGTGTTTCAGGAGCCACATAAAGTACTTTGGTATCTCCAGATAACATATCTTCAACCACCTGATTAAACTCAGATTTTGAAAGCGAACTATTCAAAAAATGAGCAAGTCCTGCCGTTTGCGAAAAACCCCTCAAATTATCAACCTGATTTTTCATCAGGGCAATCAAAGGTGAGATGACAATGGCTGTACCCTCCATCATCATAGCTGGTAGTTGATAGCATAATGATTTTCCGGCACCCGTAGGCATGATGACAAAACAATCTTGCCCATCCATAATACTTGAAATAACCGCCTCTTGATTGCCTTTGAATCCGTCGAACCCAAAAAAGTCCTTTAAAAAATGCTTAGAATCTGTTTGCGCCTGCACTAGTGTATTTTCCTTCCTGAATTGATTAGTGAAATTACAATAAAAATTATTGTTAAAAAAACAAATAGTCATTTGATAAAGTGTAAATTTTCATCTGCACTTAATTTTGTTTCTTTGCAACTCAAAACATTCAACAAAATGAAATCCCTTTCCCATCTTTCAAACGGAAGAAATACCATCATTCAAGAATTAAAGAGCCTTGAATCTTTGGCCGCCCAACTGGGAAATGATTTTGAACTCTTCATACAAAACATTTTAAACTCCTCACAAATCCATTCAAACACTCGGGTAATTGTCACTGGAATTGGCAAAAGTGCCATCATTGCTCAAAAAATAGTAGCTACCTTCAATAGTACTGGCCAACCTGCATTGTTCATGCACGCTGCAGATGCCATACACGGCGACTTAGGCATGATTCAAGCAAATGACCTTATTATTGCCATATCTAAAAGCGGAAACACGCCTGAAATTGTTGCCCTTATCCCTTTACTAAAACGTCTAAATAATCCATTTGCTGCTATAGTGGGAAATATCAATTCTCAGTTGGCGAAAGAAGCTGATTTTGTATTAGATGCTACCGTTGATAAAGAGGCTTGTCCTAACAATCTCGCCCCAACCACATCTACTACTGCTCAACTACTTATTGGTGACGCCATTGCTATGGCACTGCTCACTGCAAGGAATTTCAGCGATCAAGACTTTTCTAAGTTCCACCCAGGAGGTGCTTTAGGAAAAAAACTCTACCTCCGCTGTGGAGATATTACCCAAAAACACTCTAAACCCTTTGTGAACCCAAATACACCCTGGAACGAAGTAATTTTAAACATTACTCAACATCGATTAGGCGCAACTGCTGTCATTGATAGCCAAAATAACATTGTTGGGATTATCACCGATGGTGATATCAGACGCATGTTGTCCAATTATTCAGACCTTTCGTCAATTACCGCCCAACAAATTATGGGTAAAAACCCAACAACGCTGTATATTCACGACATGGCAACCCTTGCCGCTTCTGTGATGCAAGAGAAAAAAATCACCCAATTGATCATCATTGGTGAAGATTCAAACACTCAAACCTACGAAGGAATGATTCATCTTCACGACCTTTATCAAGAGGGAATCTTATAATTAAACGAACCCAATAAAATGAACAATAATCACTACGTTATTATTATGGCCGGTGGAATCGGCACTCGCTTCTGGCCCGTAAGCAGAAAAAGTTTCCCCAAGCAGTTTATGGATATTTTGGGTACCGGACAATCACTCATCACCCAAACCTATAACCGCTTCAGCTCTTTTATTCCTCAAGAAAACATTTATATTGTTGCTAACGAGGAATATACAGACTTAGTGCTTGAGCATATTCCCCAAATCAAACGCGAACAAATTCTCGAAGAGCCAATTGGTAAAAACACTGCACCTTGTATTGCCTTTGCGACCTATTACATTGCGCAAAGAAATCCCAACGCAGTGTGCATGATCGCACCATCAGATCACCTCATAGCAAACGAAGTTAAATTTGTAGAAATAGCGACCAATGCCCTCAACTTTGCCGCACAAAATGATGCCTTGGTTACACTTGGAATTAAACCAAGCCGCCCAGATACCGGTTACGGATACATTCAATTTCAACCCAATACAGCTGAATTAGGCATACACGAGGTTAAAACATTTACAGAAAAACCCACCGAAGACATCGCCAAAACGTTCATCGAGAGCGGAGAATTCCTATGGAATGCCGGTATTTTTGCTTGGAACCTAAAGACCATCATGAACAGATTTGAGACCAACCTCAACGAAGTGCATCAACTGTTTTCAGAAATAGATTACCTCAATAACTACAAAACCATTCTTGAAAAAGCTTACGGACAATCTCCAAGCATCTCCATAGACTATGGTATTCTAGAGAAAGACAAAGCAGTATTTGTTCTTCCGGCAGATTTCGGTTGGTCTGATTTGGGTACTTGGAAAAGTTTGTGGGAAGTATCAACACAAGATGCGCAACAAAACTCCCTAATTGGCAAAAATGTCAAAGCATTTGACACTAAAAACTCTTTGGTTTTTACTCAAAAAGAAAAACTAATCATCCTCAATGGCGTTGATAATCTGGTAGTTGTAGAATCAGATGATGCCATACTCATCATGAACAAAGACCGCGAACAAGAACTCCGAGGAATTGTTAACGAAGTGAAAGAAAAATACAAAGGGAAATACAATTAATGGTTGTTTTTTCTATATTTGTATCATTATCCGAAAGGGTAATACCAACTGTTACGCGCTTTTACATACCAAACATCCTGGCCGGGCATTTTTGTTCGGCCTTGATTTTTTATAGACATGCGTAAATCCCTCATTTATCTCCATATTTCTGTTTTCCTTTGGGGATTCACAGCCATCTTCGGAAAGCTCATTTCTTACGGCTCCCTTAACTTGGTTTGGCACCGCATGCTTCTCACTGCTGCCGTTTATCTCATGATTCCGAAAGTATGGACATATCTAAAAAATACCCCTGCAAAAACCATTAAAACATTCATGGGCATTGGTCTGCTGGTTGCCCTTCATTGGGTCACCTTCTACGGAAGCATTAAAATAGGAAACTCTGTTTCCGTCACGCTTGCCTGCTTAGGTTCTGCCTCCTTCTTCACTTCCCTCTTTGAACCCATTTTAATGAAAACCCCCTTCATTAAAAAAGACATTATAACCGGCCTCCTTGTGATTGTGGGTGTTGTCTTCATAAGCCTTTCCCTTCCACAAGAAAACAACCCCAATATTTCTTACGGTTGGGCAATCATTGTGGGCATTTTCTCAGCCTCTATCGCCGCCCTTTTCTCTACACTCAACAAAAAATACATTCAAAATATACATCCCCTAGCGCTCAGCACCTTAGAAATGGTCTCTGGTGCCTTCGCCCTATCTCTGATTATTTTCGGGGGATATTTATTCGGTATTGAATCAATCTCCAAGCACATTGTTTGGCTTCCTACCCACTCATTTGGGGCTGAATCAAACGATTGGATTTGGCTGGTTTTCCTATCAGTTCTTTGCACAAACGTAACATTCTATTTGGCCAGCATAGCTCTAAATAAAATCAGTGCATTTACTGCAAACCTCGCACTAAACTTAGAACCCATCTATGGTATTCTACTCGGAATATTTGTTTTTAAAGAAAACAAAGACCTAAATCTTTCCTTCTATCTTGGCACCGCCATCATTTTAGTGGCCATTTTTGCCAATAGTCTGTTTAGTAAGCCTTCGCAAACAAAACCCTCTGAGTAGATGGCTTGCCACTGAACACGCACACACCCTCCTCTAAAACGCTATCCAAAGGAATACATCTGATTGTGGCTTTGGTTGCTTCTTTGATCTTTTCTTCTGTTTCACCTGTGCCGTCCCAATGCGCATAGGCAAATCCTTGTTTAGTCTCAATAACATCCAAGAACTCTTCCCAATTATTCACGGTATAGGTCTTCTCCTTCTGGTATTTAAGAGCTTTGTCATACAAACTCTGCTGTATCTCATCCATCAATGCAACCAAACGATCTGCTAATCCCTCCATAGAAACTACTTCCTTCGTTTTTGTATCTCTGCGAGCCAACTCAATATTTCCACTAGCCAAATCTCTTGGACCCAATGCCAACCTTACAGGTACGCCCTTCTGCTCCCATTCTGCAAATTTATATCCAGGTTTATGTGTATCTCTAGCATCTACTTTAACCAATAATCCTGCCTTTTTTAGATCAGCAGCCATTTCATCCATCTTTCCTAAAACCGCATCTCGCTCTTCATCGCTCTTATAAATGGGAACAAATACCACTTGAATAGGGGCCAATTTTGGAGGCACTACCAAACCTTCGTCATCGCTATGCACCATGATCAATGCACCCATCAAACGAGTAGAAACGCCCCAACTTGTAGCCCAAACATAATCTAACTTACCTTCCTTCGATTGGAACTTCACATCAAAAGCTTTCGCAAAGTTCTGTCCCAAGAAATGAGAAGTCCCCATCTGCAATGCCTTACCATCTTGCATCATACCTTCAATGCAATACGTTTCGTCAGCACCCGCAAACCGTTCGTTCTCAGTCTTAACCCCCTTTATAACGGGAATGGCCATGAAAGTCTCAGCAAATTCAGCATAAACCTCCAACATCTGCTTGGTTTCAATCAAAGCCTCTTCTTTGGTAGCATGAGCCGTATGTCCCTCTTGCCACAAGAATTCAGCTGTACGCAAAAACAAACGCGTACGCATTTCCCAACGAACCACATTTGCCCACTGATTGATTAATATGGGCAAATCTCTGTAACTCTGAATCCAATTTTTATAGGTATTCCAGATGATAGCCTCCGAGGTAGGTCTAACCACCAATTCTTCTGTCAACTTTGAATCAGGATCTGCCATCAAAGAACCAGGTTTATTAGGATCTGCCTTTAACCTATAATGGGTTACTACCGCACATTCTTTAGCAAAACCTTCAGCATTCTTCTCCTCTTTCTCAAACAAACTCTTAGGAACAAACAACGGGAAATATGCATTGCTATGACCCGTTTCTTTAAACATATGGTCTAACTGCTTTTGCATTTTCTCCCAAATAGCATAACCATGAGGTTTAATAACCATGCAGCCTTTAACTGCGCTATGCTCAGCTAAATCTGCTTTGTAAACCAAATTATTGTACCATTCGCTGTAATTTTCTTCTCGAGTAACCTTTTCAAATGCCATGACTGCAAAATTAGCCAAAAGCATTGGCATTTAACGAATCAAGGTAACATCTCCTTTGAATTGATGCATACTGCCATCAATACCCCAAACCGTCAACTGATAAACATAAACTCCCGATGGTGCTTTATCTCCCATAAAAGTTCCGTCCCAACCTTGATTACAGCCCTTCTGATCGTATAACTTCTCACCCCATCTGTCAAATATCTTCATATGATACGATTTAATGAATATGCCTTCTGGCTTGAAAACCTCGTTCAATTCATTCGCATTCGGAGTGAAAGCATTTGGAATAAACACCTTTGGCTTTTGAACCGGACTACTCTCATTACTGCAACTATTGAAATACCAATTGGAATCAAGCGGACCTTCTTCAACCGGAACCGCAATAACTCTATATTCTATCCTATCTATACAATTGTATTCCTGACTTTCATGAACATAAGTAACAGTTGAAGACGAAACCCTCGTCAATTCTCTAAATCCGGTTCCGCGATCCATTTGTATAATGTACTCTTTTACACCGCTTTGCCACTTCTCATATTCAGTCCAACTCAACTCTGCATGATATTCATCATTGATTCTGGTATTCAATAAGATACTCTTTGCCAATAACCCTGCAGCACTTGTATCTTCACATGCATCAATGCCTCTTACCACATAACTGTAAGATTGCTGATCTACCATCACATTTAAATCTCTCAGAACCAAAGAGTCTTTCGGCTCCCAAATAGTCCAAGACAAAGCTCCACTCCCAAAATTAGGCAATCGCTTTATGAGAAAACGACTCATCGCGTTTCTATTTGAGTCATTTCTGAACCAATTCAAATGAGTAAATTGGTCATCAACTACAGTAACTCTTCTAACCAAAGGGGCATAAACCGTATTCACATAAATAGGTTTAACATGGCAAGTATCACTCCAACTATATTCATTTAATCCCTGTTTATCTCTTGCCAAAATTCGATACTCGTGTTTTTTCTTGCATACAATGTTTGAATCAATAAATTCGGTTTGAGAGCCATCTACTTGTGCTATTGAATCAAATAGACCATTACTAATATTACGCCTATACACAATATATCGGTCTACATCCCAACCAACATATTTGTTCCACTTCAAATAACTCGCATTAATCATTGGCGCTCCCGATAATTCTACCGTACAATGTGGTTCTAACCCAACTATGGATTGCTCCACCTCACACAAATTCTTTGACGCAATTTTATAACAATCTACCCTTCTTAAAGCATCAACCGGCGAGTAATTAAACAAAGTATCTTTGCGATATACATTGCTTTTCAATCGTTTATAACCTTGTCCCTGGTCACCGTAAATTTCATATCCCAAAAAGTCAAAATCCCTGTATTCGGAAAGTGAAAGCTCGTGGGCAACATCATCATGAACACTAACATGCTTAAACCAAGGCGCCTTGCCGGGTATTGTATCACCCACCGACAATAATTTACCCATTGCTGCTGTATCCCAGCACCCCATAACATCTTGTACAAAATACTGAATATTAATTTGTTGCGGACTTACTGGCAATAACTTCAAAGTTCTACTGCTCTCTCCCGGAATTCCACCGTTGACAATCCAATTTTCTTGCGATACCGAGGTATCGGTCTTTACCAAAGCATTTACCAACCATTCATTCCCCAAACAAATCGTATCTTTTTGACTAATCAATTGAATTTCAGGCTGAAACACTTCCACCATTTTCTCTAAAGTATCTTTACACCCTCTATTCGACTCAACCAACAGGCGTATATCATTAGATTTAAGCGGCATTAAATACCTCAAACTCGAATTTTTAAATCCGCCTATTCCGTTGATATTCCATAAAAACTTTGCTGCCGTATCACCATAAAAATTGCAATTTGACCTTATTTCAACGCTGTCTCTCTTGCAGTTTCCTTGGGATGTAAACCCAGCCTCTGGCTTTGCATATACCTCAATAGTGTCTGTAGGCTGAATGGCACGCTTGCAACCTGCCGAATCATACACAATCATAAAAGGTATGTACCTTCCCGGACGTTCATACAAATGCGACAAACTGCTTCCTTCTTTAACCACGCCATCACCAAAATCCCACTCTTGTTTTACTGTTTGACTGTTCACCGATGAACTGAATTGAACCCTGTGTGGCTGACAACCCTCGGCCGGATCAAAGGTGAAGGTTCCTGCTGGACCAGGTACCACTATTAAATCCAGAAATTTCTTGAAATGTTCACATCCCAAAGAATCAATCACCCTTAATGTAACGGTGTAGGTTCCCGGTATCAAATATTGATGCGAAGGATGCTTCAATACGCTGTATGAACTATCACCAAAATCCCATAACCATTTCCGAATAGAACCTCCAAAAACCTGAGACGTATCCCGGAAATGCACAATCAGCGGTGGACATTTGGTATCTTCAATTCGGAAGGAAATTCTCAACCTAATTCTATTTCCAGGATAATGAACCTGTATTTTTTGCTCGGCTGTACAACCCGCAGAATCTGTAACTTTAACAGTGACTGTATACGTTCCAGAATCAGTAAAACTGTGGCTCACGGTTTGAGTGTTGTAGGTTTTACCATCGCCCATTTGCCATAGATAGGAATATTTTGCATTGGGATCCTTCAATCCCAAAGAACCTAAATAACGGCTTGTACTGCAGGTATGTGACCAATTACTTTTTATAGATATTCCTGGTCCAGTTACATTCAAAGTTTGAACTTTTGAACCCTCACAATTTTCCCCAAACACCGAAAAAAGTTGAGCGGTTAAAGTGTCCTTCAGCGAATTTTTCAAATCATAATTGACTGTTTTTGTGGTCATCCAGACTGTATCGCCGTTGCTCAATAACCAATAATGTAAGTATTTATCATTGAATGTGCTATCAAAAAACGTCAAAGTGGCAGGTAAACACGACGCACTTCCAGACATAGTTCCACTCACCAATCCCTCGCCCATTCTGATGGTATCTGTAAGAACTATGATACATTTCTTCCCAAATTGCAAAACTGCCTTAATGGGAGTAATTCCTGCAGTGTCAAAAGTCAGTCTGATATCTGTTACATCTCTAATGGTATCTTTCCCCACCAACCAATAAAACTGATCAGGGAAACCCTGACCTTGAAGCTGCACAAACCCCGGAGCGCACAAATCAAAATCAAGCCAGTTTATTCTTATAGCACTCAAGACCGGAGGATAATACCAGTATTCCAATGTATCCCAACAACCCGTTGAATCGTCTTCAACCCGCAAAATCACTTTATAAATCCCCCGAGAATCTAATATCAAAGAATCGTCTTTAAACGCGTCATTCCCAATAAACCAGGTGTGGTCAGTAAAGGCTGATGATTGATTACTTAAAATCAACTTATTATTATTACAGAAATCCAAGTCTTGTGCAAGCTTAGCATATGCTGCTTGAATCCATAAAGAGTCCTCCAAGAAAGCTGTATCCGGGCAGCCCATATGATAGGATACTAAAAAGGGCTTTAATTGACCTGTATCTTGATCGTAATATCTGAAAATATTTGTCTCATTGTATTCTGGAGGAAATCCAACCCACGGTGATTTGATCAAGCTCCAATTGTCTTCAGGATCTCCAAAACTCCATCTAAAACTATCTATTGGAATACCTTTATATTTGGTCTTATTGATAAATTGAATGGGCTCATTATTGCAAATGCCGGCATTTGGATCAACAATAAAATTGGGATCGGTTTTCATGCCCACATGCACTGTGTCTTTAACCTCTATCACACAATTTTTTTCTACTATCAAACGATATTTGTAAGGGTAGTTTCCTGTATCAAAATAGCTTTTTTGAACACTTAACCCCGTAAATGAATCTCCATCTTCAAAGAGCCAATCCACTCGTTGCAATTTCCTATTTCCAACATAATTCTTAACTCTTAAATTCAAATCAAAATTCACACAACCGTCATCCAAACCTTCTACTTCATAATTGAATTTAGGAAGTTCTAAAAAACGGTAGTAAAACGAATCTCTGCAACCTTCTTTTGTGGTAACAACCGCTTTAACTGTTAATGGACGATTGGTAAAAATCACCGTAGTTAAAGGGTTTGTTTGTCCCACAAACAACTGTTTTTTAAGTCCTGTATCCTGTATCGTATACCATTGAACCTTATCTACTGGTTTATCATCAATGTATTTGAACGTTTCAGTGTAAGGAGCCGAGCAAGGCATTGAGTCTGACACAGAAATTTTACCATTGGGTTTATAGTTCACTCGAATCAATTGCGGCTTCTCAACGGTTGTTGTGCACTTTCTGGTAATGGAAATCGCTTTTAATTTTACTGTGTAATATCCAGGATCATAATAATTCTTGGAAGGTGATGCTTTTGAAGAAGTAGTTCCATCTCCAAAATCCCATTCGTATTTTAGTCCCCCATTAAATGTTCCGATGTTGCTAAAATTCACTGTAAATGGCCCACAACTAGAGGTTGCATCAGCCTTGAAATCAACTTTCAATGGACCCAAATACAATTCATCTTTTCTGACCATGGAATCTTTACAACCGTTTTGATCAGTAACCACCAATTTAGGAGAATAGGTTCCAAAAGATGTATAGGTATTCCTTGGGTTAGTCAAAGTACTGCTTTTACCATCTCCAAAACTCCATTTATATGTGATTCCAGTTCCCGTACTTTGGTTCCTAAAAGGAATGACCGTGGGCACTTCGCAATCATAGGCAGAATCCATGGTAAACGACGCCTTCGGTTTGGGCAACACTTCGATGGCCTGATTTACAATTTTCTTGTCTGTACAACCATTAAAGTCAGTTATCACCAAAGAAATGGTATACTTACCATCCTTTTGGTATTTGTATGTTAATGGATTGGTAGAACGAACGCTACCGTCACCAAAATCCCAAGAATACTTTGAAATCGCTGTATCACCTAAAGTAGATGTACTGCTCAAATTCAAATTCTCACCCAAACAAATCCTAGAACTGCTGAGCTGAAAATCAGCTTTGGGACTTTTGAACACGACAATATATTGATTCCGAACCAAAGTATATTTAGTACCTGCCGCGTCCCATGCTTCTAATGTGACTGTATACTTTCCCGGTGTTGAATAAATTGCGGACGGATTTTGAAGAGTTGAAGTATTTCCATTGCCAAAATTCCAATTCCATCTGACATAACTTCCGCCGCTCGATTGAAAAGCAGTAGTCAAGGGGGCGCAACCCTTATTTACATTGACCGAAATACTCAATTGTGCATGCAAACACAGCGAAAAACCAAAGAAAAGGAAGAAAGATATTTTCTTGAAAATGCGTTGCACGGTTAATAGATGTTTTAAGCTGGTGATTCGTTGCACGTATACAAAAAAAGGCGGGTAGAAACCCGCCTTTTTCTATCAATAATGGTAATTCTTAACTGCAACCTAAGCTGTTTCCACAGTTCAAGCACTTGTAGCATGTTCCACTGCGCACAGTGATGTGACCACAAACGTTACAAGCAGGAGCATCAGATTGAACTTCTCTCAAATGATCTTGCATATCTCTTACACCTGATTTTGCTGCTTCAGCTTTCATAGCACGTTCGGTATCTAATGATACAACTGGAGTAACTATTGGTGTTGCTTCAAACACAGGCTGGAATTCAGAAATAACTGGCTTCTCTTCTTTGAATGGTATAGGAGCTTCGCTTGGTTTTACTTGTACCAAATCTTCTCTTCCTAAATATTCAAATCCCAACAATCTGAAGATATAATCTACAATAGAAGTTGCATTCTTAACGTTAGGATGTCCTTCTACCATACCGCTTGGTTCGAAACGAGTGAAAGCAAATTTGTCAACAAACTCTTCCAAAGGAACACCGTACTGCAATCCAACAGAAATAGCGATAGAGAAACAGTTCATCAAAGAACGGAAACTTGCACCTTCTTTGTGCATATCAATGAAGATTTCTCCCAAAGTTCCGTCATCGTATTCACCTGTTCTCACGAAGATAGTCTGCCCGCCTACTCGTCCTTTTTGGGTAAACCCGTTTCTACGATTTGGAAGTCTCTTCTTTTCAACAATGTTAGACAATTGACGCTTGAACTTGGTATCTGTACTTTCGTTAAGAATGCGTTTAGCCGCTTCTAATACAATTTCAGGAGTTAATTCTTCAGCAATGCGAATAACAGGTTGCTCCGCAGCAGCAGCTACTGGTGCGTTGTCGCTTGCAGCAGATTCTTTATCAGCCTTTTCCTTCTTCTCTGATTTATTGCTCAATGGCTGGCTTAATTTACAACCGTCGCGATACAAAGCGTTGGCTTTCAATCCCAATTTCCAGCTCAATTCATAACAGCTCTTAATATCATCAATGTTTGCTTCGTGTGGCAAGTTGATGGTTTTACTAATAGCACCAGAAATAAATGGTTGAGCCGCCGCCATCATGCGAATGTGAGCAAACGGATGAATGTATCTCACCCCTTTGTTTCCATTTTTGTTAGCGCAGTCAAATACGGGTAAATGCTCTTCTTTCAATCCTGGAGCACCTTCTACCGTCATGGTACCTACTACAAAATCATTGGCTTCAGCAACTTGAGCGTTGGTAAATCCAAGTTCCCACAACATGTCAAAATCAGGAGCATTGTATGTAGCTTCGCTGATTCCACAACGCTTCATACAATCTTCACCCAATGTATACTTGTTAAATACGAACCCAATTTCAAATGCCATTGGAGCTGCTGCTTCTAATTTCGCCAAATCTTCTGCGGTAAATCCTTTAGCAGCCAAAGTTTCATGATTTACGTGGGGAGCACCAACAAAAGTTTGGTAACCCTTGGCATAATTCACTATGGCATCAATCTGCTCAGGTGTGTAACCCAAATTTTTCAACGCCAATGGAACAGTATTGTTCACAATTTTGAAATATCCACCGCCTGAAAGCTTTTTGTATTTTACCAAAGCGAAATCAGGCTCAATACCCGTAGTATCACAGTCCATCAACAAACCAATGGTTCCTGTTGGAGCAATAACCGTTGATTGAGCATTACGGAAACCATATCTCTCACCCCATGATACTGCCTTATCCCAGCTCTCACAGGCTGACTTCAACAAGTAATCTGGACAATATTTCTCGTCTATACAAACAGGATTCACATTCAATCCTTCAAAAGCCAAAGGCGTATTGTATGCAGCATAGCGGTGATTACGCATTACGCGCATCATGTGCTTTTTATTCTTCTCATACATGCGGAATGTGCCTTTTGTAGCTGCCATTTCCGCACTAGTTGCATAAGCAGTACCAGTTAAAATAGCAGTGATTGATCCACAAATCGCAGAAGCTTCTTTGCTATCGTATGGAATACCTGCGCTCATCAATACTGAACCCAAGTTGGCATAACCCAAACCTAAAGTACGGTAATCATAACTCAACTGAGCCACTTCTTTTGAAGGGAATTGAGCCATTAATACGCTGATTTCCAATACAGTTGTCCATAAACGTGCAGCATATTCAATCTTTTCTACATTGAATGTGCAATTGTCTTCGCTGAAGAATTTACGCAAATTCAATGAAGCCAAATTACATGCAGTGTTATCTAAGAACATGTACTCTGAACATGGATTTGATGCATTGATTCTACCACCCTCTGGACAAGTATGCCATTCGTTGATAGTGTCATCGTATTGAACCCCTGGATCTGCGCAAGCCCATGCAGCTTCACCAATAGCATCCCAAACTTTAGAAGCGGGCATTTTGCTCATAGTTTCGCCTGTTGAACGAGCTTTGAATTCCCAATCTTCGTTCTTTTCCAATTTTTGGAAGAATGAATGAGGAATACGTACAGAGTTATTGCTGTTTTGTCCTGAAACGGTATTGTATGCTTCGCCTTCGTAGTCGCTAGCGTAGCCCGCATCTATCAAAGCTGCAACTTTATGTTCTTCGTGTTTCTTCCAATTGATGAACTCCATAGCTTCAGGGTGATCTAAATCTAGACACACCATTTTAGCTGCTCTTCTTGTTGTTCCACCACTCTTTATTGCACCAGCAGCACGGTCACCTATTTTCAAGAAACTCATCAAACCGCTAGAAGTACCACCACCAGATAATTTCTCTCCTGAACCGCGAACTTTAGAGAAGTTGGTTCCAACACCCGAACCGTATTTAAATATTCTTGCTTCACGCACCCAAAGGTCCATGATACCACCTTCATTTACCAAATCATCATCTACAGACAAAATAAAACAGGCGTGCGGTTGTGGACGCTCATACGCCGAAGTAGATTTCATTAACTTTTCAGTGTCTGGATCTACGTAATAATGACCTTGAGGTTTCCCTGTGATACCATAAGTATGGTACAAACCCGTATTAAACCACTGAGGTGAGTTTGGAGCAGACTCCTGATTCAACAAGGAGTAAACCAACTCCTCGTAAAATACCTGTCCGTCTTGTTCACTTTGGAAATATCCGTTGGTTTGTCCCCAATGTCTCCAAGTATCAGCCAAACGATGTACCACTTGTTTTACGCTGGTTTCACTTCCTAAGCTTCCGTCTGCCTGTGGAACGCCCGCCTTGCGGAAATACTTCTGCGCGAGAATGTCTGTAGCTACTTGGCTCCAACCCTGTGGAACTTCTACATTTTTCATCTCAAACACTGTACTGCCATCTGGCTTTTTGATTACCGATGTGCGATAGTCATAAACAAACTGCTCGTAGGGACTTACACCGTCAATGGTGCTCATCCGCTCAAAACGCATTCCGTTGGTGCTAACGGTGTCGTTCATTGTGGAACTTTTTTTGGTCATTTTGATTTGGTTTTTTGGGTGTTTTAATTTAATGTATTTTTCTCTCTTCTGGGGGTACTTTCTAAAGAGTGAACTTCAAAACTATTTAACTATTTCAACATATTTTTTTTGGGTTATCCACAGAAAAGGCAAAAAGTGAGATTCTACGCCACTTTACCGTGTGGAAATTGTATATTACATTGATTTTCAATTATATAGACCCAAGTATTTGATTATCAAACAACTCATCCATCTGCAAAATTAGACGGTCATTCCATACAAAAGCCTTGTCATTCCTGAGTATTTTTACCTTAATTTGTAACTGTCTAAATTAGCCAGCCTCATGACCCTACTCGAGAAACTAAAATCCAAAAAAAATAACGGGCAAAAATCGTTGGCCATTTTGATAGATCCTGACCAACATCAAAGCTCACTTTCTCATCAAATAATCTCACAATCTCTACTTCACGGTGTTGACCTTTTTCTGGTAGGTGGCTCATTAGTCTCAAACGGAATCACCCAAAAATGCGTCGCCGACCTCAAAAAATTCGGCGCACCCAATGTAATCCTCTTTCCCGGAAATGAAATTCAACTAGCCCCAGACGCTGATGCTCTCCTATTTATGAGTCTTATCTCTGGTAGAAATCCTGAATACCTCATCGGAAAACAAGTTATCGCCGCACCTTGGGTAAAAAAACACCAAATTGAAACCCTTCCAACCGGGTATATGCTCGTTGAAAGCGGCAAACTCACTTCCGCACTCTATATCTCCGGAACTTTACCTCTTCCCAATGACAAACCCGATATTGCAGCAGCCACCGCAATGGCCGGCGAAATGCTGGGTATGAAAATTTTGTACCTCGATGCCGGTTCAGGTGCACAAAAACCTGTACCTCAAAATCTTATTCGCGCCGTTCATAAAAATACAGACTCCATTCTGTTTGTTGGCGGAGGCATCAAAAGCCAAGACCAAGCTGTTAACGCTTGGCTCAGCGGCGCAGATATTGTTGTAGTTGGAAATGGAATATTTGAATCTTCAACCCTCCTTCAAGAACTCTGCGTATCTTTGAATCAATTCAACGAAGTTCAATTATGATCGGTTATCCGTTTCAATCCTTTTACCTTAAAACGCAAATCACTCGACAAGAAGTTTGTGAAAAAATTACTCTCTTCACCTTTCTTTCCGACGAAAACTACAAAAATACACCCTCTGAAAAACATTTCTACGGCGCTGTAAGTCCTGTAGACTTTGAACTGGAAAACATCTCTAAAAAGCACGCATTCAGCAACTTTACCCGAGGTAAAATTCTCGGCGCCGACCGCGAAATCTACATCAAACTACGCCTAGGCTCTTGGCAAAATCAACGCGTTTATTTCCTTCTACTAGCCACTCTTTTTACTACCTTAGGATTTTTTATCTATTACCTCCTCCAACCACCTCAAGGATTTAACAATCCCGCAGAATTTTATCAACTCTACGGATACGGAAAATCTGAATTCATATACAACTTAACTACTCCTATTTCACTCATCATGCTTGCATTGATTGCAACCATCTCTACCAGCATAACTCTAAAATATAAAAACTTCCAATCTTCCGTTCAACCCACACTCAATTTCTTAAATCAAGAATTAGATTCTACCACCATTACTAAATTCGAAGTACCCGTATTGTTTAGGTAGTCGGTGGTCAATAGTCCGTTGTCCATTGTCGGTAGTCCATGGTCCGACCCCCGCTACCCGCTACCCGCTACCCCCTACCCCCTACCAACTACCCCCTACCAACTACCAACTACCAACTTCAATAAATCTGCCTCCCAACTTTCACGAGGCATCTCAACTATTTCACCCAATAAGGTGCGTTGACCTTCCGAATCCAATTTATAAATCCTAACCAACGGAACAGATACAATTTCAAACGATCTCGACTGCCCATCTACCAGCATCTTGTCCCGACTCACACGATGGTATTCAAAATGATACGAAGTAAACCCACACAAATCCAACACTTTGCAAAATTCCGGAACTCCCGCATGCGTATCAGAACACCAATTCCCTCCAAATACCTCTACCAAAATCTGAGATTTATCAACTGCAACCAACTTAGAAATGGCCGCATCAGCCGGCTTGTATGAGTTGTAACGTTCTTCTACCAAACCCAAAAACATTTCAGCATCAGATCGCTCTGCACTATCAGTCAAACCACCAAAATCCGTCAATGTACTCTTTAACCTTTCTTTACATCTCATAATTTCTTCCTTATCATTATTTTCAAGAGCAGATAACGGCGGATAAACTATAGCCATAGTACTCTTTTGAGTCAATCCGCAAGATCCCAACAACACCCATGTGCCGCACAAAATCAATAATTTCGATGAACGTTTCACAATCACAAATATAATCGCTCACCTTTCATTATTTGCAACCAATCAAATTCCGTACCTTCGCACCGAAGATGAGCTCGAGCATTGAGCAAATAAAAGCACCCATTAAAGAGGAACTCGCTTTCTTTGAAAAAGAATTTCGAGCCAGCATGAAAACTCAGGTGCCCCTGCTCGATACCATTATGACCTATATCGTCAAACGAAAAGGCAAACAAATCAGACCCATCTTCGTTCTCTATTCAGCCAATCTCTTCGGAAACATCAACGACAGAACCTATCGCGGGGCTTCCTTGGTGGAGCTGCTGCATACCGCTACCCTCGTTCACGATGACGTGGTTGATGAAAGCTATCAACGCCGCTCATTTTTCTCCATAAACGCCCTTTGGAAAAATAAAATTGCTGTTTTAGTGGGTGATTTTTTGCTTTCTAAGGGACTTTTACTCAGCATCAAAAACAAAGACCATGACCTCCTCGAAATAGTTAGCACTGCCGTTCAAGAAATGAGCGAAGGTGAACTTCTTCAACTCGAAAGAGCAAGGTTTATGAGCGCAACCGAAGAAGACTATTTCAACATCATCAGAAAAAAAACCGCCTCCCTCATCGCATCCTGTTGTCAAATTGGAGCAGCTTCTACGTCCAATGATCCACAACACATAGAACAAATGAGACTCTTTGGTGAAAATATTGGACTTGCCTTTCAGATTCGCGACGACCTCTTCGACTTTGGTGAAAACAAATCCGGAAAACCAGCCGGACTTGACATCAAAGAGAAAAAATTAACCCTTCCTATCATTCACGCGTTTAAAACTGCCCCAAGCAGTGAAACAAGAAGCATTCGAAGACTCATCAAAAGCAATACCCCAGACAAACAAAAAATGACCGAAGTAGTTGCTTTCATTAAAAAACACGGCGGTATAGATTATGCTACCCAAAAAATGAATGAACTTCGAGACAATGCCTTTAAAATTCTTGATGAATTAAACATTCAGTCTCCATACAAAATACATTTGAGGCAATTGGTTAACTTTGTCATTGATAGAAACGTCTAGTTTATCCCAGAAATCAATCATCTCATGAAAGCCGTTATTGCTGAAAACACCATTGCACTGACTAAATCAAACAACGTCTGGGCATCATCTACCGACCACAAAATTCAACTTATACCCAGAGATTCTGAAACTTTGCTTTTAGTAACACCTAACAAAGTTCTAACTGTTCGCTGTCTTGAAGTCAATGAAGAAACCAAAACCGTCACCCTCCTATATAACGGTCAAAAATACCAAGTGAAACTCATTGAACCCCTAGATGATCTTCTGAAATCTATGGGACTTGAAAACGCACTTACCCCAAAAGTGAGCGATCTCAAAGCTCCAATGCCAGGACTGGTTCTTCAAATATTGGTAGAACCCGGACAAGAAATCAAAAAAGGCGATAAAATCCTAATTCTGGAAGCAATGAAAATGGAGAATGCCATCAAAGCACCTGCTGATGCCATAGTTGCTCAAATCCACATCAATCCAGGAACGGCAGTAGATAAAAATCAACTGTTAATCACCTTCCAATAAGAAACTTCCATTGAAAAAACTCAAACCCATACACGGTTTTGTTGTTTTTCTATCCATCTACGTATTTCTTGGAATTATAAATCTAGAAATCTTACCCGTTGCTTGGAACGATGAAGTTCAAAACCTCGATCCCGCCGTTCAAAAAATACTCACCGGTACCTTCAAAAGCATCATTTGGCCCAATCCCGGCGCCGATAAGATGTTTGCCTCTTACCCGCCTTTAATTCAATACTTTCACTATGTTTGGTTAACTATTTTTTCCATTGACATCTTTACCGTTCGCCTACCCTTTCTCATTCTTACACTAGCTACTTTTTTTCTATTCTACCACACCCTCAACCGCAATAAACACCTCAAAAACACCTGGTTACCCCTGTTGTTACTTTTAATTTTCGCCCTCGATAAATCAACGTTTGAATTATCCCGAAGCGTGAGAGTAGAACCCATCATCTTATTCTTGCTATCACTTTATCTTTTCATTCAACCCAAACGACTGCCCTTTACCAAAATCACTCTTATAGCTATTTCATCTACAGCACATTTTTATATTTGGCCCATTCTATTCGTATGGTTCGCCTTCGAATGGTTAAAATTACCCACCGTACCTCAAAAACTACTCGCTTTCCTCATATTGATCGCTCCTTGGGCATTCTATTTCCATTCTTTAGATTATCAATTCAGCACATGGTACAATCAAATGTCCATGCAAACATTAGATCATCAAATAACCAGCACAGATCTTCCTCATTCAGCTTTTGAAAACAGTTTATTCTATCGTTTTTGGCCCCATTATAAAGAGCAACCCTTTAATGTGATCCTATTTTGGGCCATTTTAATCATCACCACCATCCTGTTTTTCACTAAAAAGCCGCTTCTAAAACCTCAATATCAAAACCTCACCGCACTCTTCTTCTTCTCCGCTTTATTGTTTGCATTCGCCTCCCCACAATACCGCTATCTGCCACCGATGCTTTTATTGGCCTTGATCACTCTTCCGCAGTTACCCTGGCTCAACTTCCAAACCAAATTCATTCACTATTTCTCCCTCTTACTCGCCATCAACGGTTTTTTTTCTTTCGGGGGACGTCATCTCGCCGCACAAATCCAAAAAACCGAACGCCACCCACATCAAGTGTATGACTTCCTATCAGAACATCTACCTACCGATAAATCACTCCTGATCGGTGATGCCATAGGTGCATATTACACCTATTCCGTCCAAAAATATTCCAGCTACCGTTGGTTAGATTATGCCTTCGACTATTACCCAATAGATTGGCAACCCTATAAAAAAGTATACATTATCACGCACAACACACTTCCAAACTCCAAATTCATTCGATTCATTGCAGAATACCGTCCCGTTTTATCAAAGAAACTTCCCAATTGGGCTCTGAAATTCGCCAAAGGTCAAACCTATTCCGGCATGAAACTATACCAACTAAAATAACCTACTAGGTACCGAGTACCGAGTACCAGGTACCAGGTACCAGGTACCATATACCAGGTACCAGGTACCATGTACTTAACGATTTGGCTGCGAATTAACCAAACCGTATCCAATCAGTTCATCGTAAGCCAGCATTTGATAACGGTGATAAACTAGAACCATATAATTGTTCTCTGCAGTAGAATGAGAACCCTCTATAGGTTTGAAATTGGTATTTCCATCCGAAGAAACCGCACAATATAAATAATTATAATAACCCTGTTTCAAGGGAACAACAGCCTCATATTGACTGCTCTCTGTATTGTAATACATCTTGAATCCTTCTTTTATTTCCCAATCGCTCAGTTCCCCGTACAAAAAAACATCCTCCGCGATAGCGGGCATCATCAAAGAAAAATGCACAAAAACATAATCGCTCTCAACACGGGTGGCTTCAGGTAAATCTTTATTATCATAAAGAATCCTTCCATTGTAATCGCGCCAATTCATATATCGATCAAACCCGCGAGGCTTATCGGAAATAAGCCAAATGTGCTTTTGATTGGCAATGTTTGCCCTCTTTTTAACTCCTGCCTGTGCAATCTGTAAGCTGCGCATATCAAAGAATCTGTATTCATTCAAACCATCAAACTGAGTACCCATCATTTGATTGAATTCGTAAGAATTCCCCTTGATAAATTGTGGTTTTAGATCTGAAATAGCGCCTTTCCATTCACCATTTCGCAACACAACCGTGCGCAAATCAGTATACGGATTAGGAATAAAATATGTTGCAGATGATTTATTAAAGACAAAATTTACTTGTTGTTGCTGCGCCCTGAACTCCACCTGACTGCTCTGACTTACATTCACATTTACAGCACCTTTGCTCGACAAAACCATCATCCTTCGAGAAAGAATAATGTCTTTCTCATCAAAATTCCGGTAAACCACCAATACGTAATTGCCCGAAACCTTGGGCTTCGTATTTTCTGTGGGTAACATCACCTCATAATGTACATATTGAGTCAATGTTCCATTTGAAAAACTCGCGTTATCAATATTCTCAAAACCAACCCCATCAACACTCAATGTTCGAGGCAACCCCGATGGAGTCCAATCAGCATTGCAATGAATCAAGGTATATTGAAAATAATCTCTTTCACTCGTCAATTGGTCGAATGTCAATTTCAACGTCTCTATTTCAGTACCCAAAGAAACCACCGGAAAATTAAATCCGCTAGAAGAATTCAAAAACTGAACCGACCTTACATCCCCTTCGTAAATGGCGTTGTCATATCTAAGCAAACTATCGGTAGTTGCTTTTGATTGACTCAGAAACGAAAGTCCTATAAACGAAAGAAGAAAATGCCTCATGTTCAATATTAACGATATTCAAGCAGAATTATTCGTGATTCTCCATCCATTGCTCCAAAATATCATCGTATTCCTTTTGCAATTTACTTGTTTCCGACAATAACTTCACATGTTCAGCTGTCAGTATTAACAATTCATCAGATTTTGATACTACCTCAGGTGAGACCATACTCTCTTCAAGTTGAGTTCTGCGCAAATCAAATTGGTCTATCTTTTCTTGCAATTCCTTCATCTGAGTTTCCCACCGTTGAATTTGATTTTTCGAAACTCCGGTTTTCACAGAAGTTACTGCAGATTTTGATTCTACAACAGCTTTAGGCTTTTCTTCTACCACAACAGGTGCTGCCGGACGAGTAGCAATCCACTCGTTATATTCATCATAGGTACCAGGATACTCTCTTAATTGCCCATTTTCTATCCACCAAATTTTATTGGCAACTCTGCTGATAAATGTTCTATCATGGCTCACAAAAAGCAATGACCCTTCATAATTATCTAAACTTTCTGCCAATACTGCCGCTGAAAACATATCTAAGTGGTTGGTAGGCTCATCCAACAAAAGGAAATTACTTTGAGTAATCAACGTTTTTGCCAATGCCAATCTAGATTTTTCGCCTCCAGACAATACTTTTACTTTCTTAAAAACCTCTTCCCCAGTAAAAAGAAAACATCCCAAAACAGTACGTAAGTCCTTCTCCGTGTATTCGGCACTAACTGTACCAATTTCGTTTAATAAATCACTTTTGAGATTCAAACTTTCCAGCTGATGTTGCGCAAAAAAGGCAGTTTCCACGTTCCAACCTAAATCTATCTTCCCATCATAAGGTTCTGAACCAGCGATCATCCTTAAAAGTGTAGATTTACCTTTTCCGTTTGCACCAATTAAAGCAATTTTATCGCCGCGTAACACCTGAGCTGAACCATTCCTCAAAATCGACATATCACCGTAACTCTTGCTGACTTCCAAAATATCAGTAACCACTTTACCGGGTTTTATGCGAATATTGAATTTAATATCAAACTCCCTATTTTCATTATCCTTCAGCTCAATACGGTCCAATTTTTCCAATTGCTTCACCCTACTTTGAACCGCAGTCGCTTTAGAAGCTTTTGACCTAAAGCGCTGAATAAAACGCATTTGCTGCCTGATATAATCTTGCTGATTCGCAAATTGACGCTCCAATAGGGCGTCTCTCTCTTCTTTTTGCTCTAAAAATTGAGTAAAATTACCTTTGTAATGAAACAACTGCTGATGAGCAACTTCGGCAATTCTATTTACGGTTTTATCCAAAAAATACTTATCGTGTGACACAATTACATAAGTACCTTGATATTCAACCAAATAATTCTCCAACCATTCAATTGTAGGTAAGTCTAAGTGGTTCGTGGGCTCATCTAACAACAATAGATCAGGCGCCATCAACAATAACTTTCCCAAAAGTGCGCGCATTCGCCATCCTCCGCTCAATTCTTTAAGAGGACGTGTCAACCATTCAGTTGGAAAACCAAGGCCTTCCAAAATCTTATCGCCTTGAGACTGCCAATCATAGCCCCCCAAATGCCCAAATTGCTCTTGAAGTTCTGACAAACGATTCAACCGTTTATCATCGTAATTCACTTCAATTTCTTCCAACAAACGATGAATTTCTTGATCAATTTGAACCAAATCTTCCCTACCTGACAATACCACATCTCGCACAGATTCATCATAAACCACACTCAACAAGTCTTGGTTTAAGTAACCCAATTTCATGTTGTTGGCCTTAGAAAGAGATCCTTCTCTCAATTCATATTCCCCAGAAATCAACCTCAATAAAGTGGATTTTCCCGTTCCGTTCAGACCTACAAGGCCAATTTTTTCATTTGGCTTGATATGCCAAGTGGCTTTTCGGTATAAATATCTACCTGCAAATTCAAAAGAAAAGTCGTTAAGCGCTAACACGCCGCAAATTTAAGGTTTACAAACCTTAAGCATGATGAAATCATTCATGAAATATCCATCACCAATATCAAAATCAGCAATACTTTCAATAATAAATCCATTTCTGAAGTAAAAGTTAATGGCCTTGTAGTTCTGTCTGTTCACTTGTAAACGCAATTCATGCATGCTATATTCCTCAGTAAGAAAATCAATCAAACCCTTACCCAGACCCGATCTCTGCAATTCTGTGTCTACATACAATTTATTCAAAAACCACCTTCCGTCCCCAAAATCTTTCACAGATGCAAACCCAGCATAGACCAAATCATTTTCAGATTCACCCACCGCCGACAAATAAAAAATATCGCCTTTTTCTAACTGCAATTCCAAACTTTTCAGATCATACATCTTCTCCAACATGTAATCTACCTGCTCTTGTCCAATGATGGCCGGATAATGATCATTCCAAATTCGCTGCGCCAATTCCCTCACTATGGGAAGATCTTCTTTGGTTACTTCTAAAAAAAATTGCATAAACCCACGCGAATATCCCATTTTTGCAACACATTCATGCTACGCCTTAACCAATTAAGTACCGGTTTTAAAACCAAATGCCTGCAAAAGGGCATCAGTCTTAATTTTGAACCCGGAACCATTGCCTTACTGCTAGGGAGAAATGGCGTAGGAAAATCGGTGTTTCTGCGCACTCTCATGGGAATCCAAAAACCGTTGCAAGGTGAAGTTACCATCAATGACCAAAACTTACACTCTTTAAAACCTGAGCGAAGAGCAAATTTAATTTCTCTGATGTTAAGCACTCCGCCACAAGTTGAATTGCTAACCGCCTTAGAAGTAGCTTGCAGCAGTATTAAACACAACAAAGAAGCAGAAAATAACGCTAAATTTTGGTTCCAAAATCTCGAAATTCTAAATTTAACCCATAAAGCCTTCGGACAATGCTCCGACGGGGAAAAGCAAAAAATCATGCTTACCCGTTGCCTCTTGCAAAACACCCCCGTCATTCTCATGGATGAACCCACTGCATTCCTTGATTATCCCGCCAAAATTCAATTCTGGAATACCATGAAATCAATTTCAGCCAACAAAATTATTGTAGTGAGCACCCATGATATCGATACCGCAATCCCTAACGCGACCCACCTCATTCACCTGAAGAATCAAGATGCCACACTTTCTATTGACCCCTTGTCATTCAATTTAAATCTTCTTTAGTTTTTCGAGGGACATGAACAAGCCGCGCAAACCATTTGCCTTCAAGCAGTTCACCATACATCAAAACGGTGCCGCCCTACCCGTTACCACCGATGCCTGCCTTTTCGGAGCATTAGCAGAATTTGACCAACCCTTAAACATCCTTGATTTAGGAACAGGCACAGGACTCTTACTGCACATGATGGCGCAAAAATATCCCAACGCCACTCTTTGTGGCATAGACATTCACCACGAAAGCTTAGAATGCGCCAAAATAAACATCCAACAAAACAACCTTATACACAAAACCAACCTAATTAAAGGTAATTTCCTTGACCCAAATATCATATATCCTATATCTCGTTTTGATGCAATTATCTCCAATCCTCCTTTTTTCGAGAATCAATTAAAGTCCTCAAATGCTGCAAAATCCAAGTCAAGACATTTCGAAAATGGAGAAATGCAGCAATTTTTCAATCAAATTGACCAATTACTCACACCAAATGGCACCGCCTATATTCTGTTGCCAGCCAATAATGAAACGGTTGAATTCACCCCCAATTTACTCCCACAGAAAATAATTTTCATCCACAACCAATTCAATAAATCTGCACATCTTAAGGTCATTGAACTTACAAGAAAAAAACAACTTGCTATTATTGAACACTTCTTTATTCGCAACCCAAATAATCTATACTCCGATCATTTTTATCAAATAATGTCTCCATTTTATCTGGAACAAGCCCTAACCTTAAACCAATCACTAATTTAATGGTTATATTTGTTAGTTAATCAAAAATCCAATGGCTCAAATTTTTAAATATACTCTTGAAAAATCAATGTTCGGAGTATGCAGTCAATTGGCTGATTACATGAATATTTCTACAAAAAGTGTTAGGCTATCTTTCGTTTACGCCTCGTTTTTCACCCTCGGTTCTCCCATCATTTTCTATTTGGTAGCTGCCTTTTGGTTAAACATTAAACGCTACGCTCAAGAACGCAGAACCCGTATTTGGGACCTGTAAACAAGCCTCTTTAATGTTTTTCTCTGTGAGTTCGTCTGTGCGATCTGTACTTTTGATAATCTGCCTCTGGTAACTCTTCTTTCAAGAAAACATACTTTTCATCTCTCGCTTTGCGAATTTCCTCTTTCAAAACATCTTTCAAATGCGGAAACTCATGTTGAATTCGATATTTCTCATTCTCATATTTGAGCTCCGCCGTATACAAGACTTGAATTAGGTCTGAAGGTATGTAATACTTCTTTGAGTAAGTAATTACTTTCACCGCCGCATTCTTTTCAGCGTGATGTATGCTTTTTTTCTGTCGCAATACCATTGCCGGTATTACTGAAATTCTTTTCTTTCTTGGACGCCAAAAGAGAAGAATGTTATAAATTCTGTTAAAGATTTGCGCCGGCATTTTTTAAACAACGGCAAATTTAATGCCAAAAACCAAATCAATGCATCACTATTTTTTGGTAGGCTAAATTCCTTTAGTGAATGGCTTTACCAATTAGCGTGGTTGTGGTATTTCTCTCTACTAAAACCTTTACCAAATCGCCTCTATTATAGTGTTCTTTGGGGAATACAACCACTACATTTTGGTCGTTTCTTCCCATCCAGTCTTGATCACTCTTCTTGCTCTCCCCCTCAACCAATACCACTACCTCTTTTCCAACGTACTCAGAATTTCTCTCTTTCGACATTTTATTCTGAACTGCAATGATCTCGCTCAATCTTCTACCCTTAACATCTTCAGGTACATCATCACTAAACTTTTTCGCTGCAGGTGTTGCTGGCCTTTCGCTGTATTTATACATATAACTAAAATCAAACTGAGCCCATTCAATCAAAGACAAAGTATCTTTATGTTCCTCCTCTGTTTCAGTACAAAATCCAGCAATGATATCACTAGAAATCCCACAATCAGGAATGATTCTCCGAATCATCTCTATTTTCTCCATGTACCATTCTCGGCTGTAATTTCTACTCATGGCTTCCAAAACACGGGTATTTCCGCTCTGAACCGGCAAGTGAATATAATTGCAAATATTCTTGTGTCTCGCCATGGTCTCTACAACCTTCTCGTTAATATCTCTTGGATGACTAGTACTGTATCTAATTCTCATTTCAGACGCCGCCTCCGCCACTTTTTCAAGCAAATCAGCAAAATCAACCGAATTATCTTGCTCCTCCTTAGTTAAACTCTTGAATTCTTTCTTCGGACCACCACCAAACCACAAATAACTGTTCACGTTCTGCCCCAACAAAGTAATTTCTTTATAGCCCTGATTCTTCAGCTGAATTACCTCATTAACAATACTTTCCGGATCTCTGCTTCTTTCTCTTCCTCTCGTAAAAGGAACTACGCAAAAACTGCACATGTTATCACAGCCACGCATAATTGACACAAATGCAGTTACTCCATTTGAATTCAATCGCACCGGATTTAAATCTCCATAAGTTTCCTCTCTCGAGAGCAATACATTGATTGCTCTTCCACCATCATCAACCTCCGCAACCAACTTTGGCAATTCTCGGTAACTATCTGGCCCAGCAACAACATCCACCAAGTGCTCTTCTTCCAATAACTTGCTTTTCAAACGCTCAGCCATGCAGCCTAAAACACCTATAATTAGTTCATTATTGTGCTTTTTATTCTGACGCAAATGAATCAACCTTTGTCTGATTCGTTGCTCGGCATTATCTCTGATGGCACAAGTATTCAAAAATATCACATCGGCATCTAGCTCATCTTGAGTATTCACGAAACCGTGCTCACCCATGATACTCGCAATAATTTCGCTGTCCGAAAAATTCATGGCACAGCCATAACTCTCAATATAAAGTTTTCTGGATGTCTTTTCTGCTGCTGGATGTGTGCTCATTGCACCACAAAAATACGTCTTAGTGGAGGGATTTTCGCATATTTGCAGTACGTTATGAAATTAATTAGAGTGTTTTTGGCGCTTTTGGCTTTTTCTTTCTGGGGAAGTTCCTTCGCGCAAAAATCAGAAGACCAAGGCCAATTCAGCGGAAACCTACTCCTTAACTACCAAAAATACCTTCGCGACGATAAAATCGGCGCGAACACCCGCGTCTATCTTGAAAATACTGCCAGTGTAGACGCTTGGCTATTTATGCAATACCGCATCAAAGGGTACAACTTTGTTGTACGCTACGACGCCTTCAACAATTCACCTCTTCTCGACCCTTTAGATGCCTATACTGCTCACGGCATTGGCTTCTGGCAAGCCAGCAAACAACTTAAAGACCTCAATATCACCGTAGGTTCATTTTATGACCAATTCGGTTCCGGTATTCTGTTCCGAGCCTACGAACAAAGACAAATAGGAATTGATTACTCTATGCAAGGCGTAAGATTGGTCTATGACCTCAACGATCATTGGAAAATCAAAGCCTTCTCCGGAAATCAAAAAGGTAATAAATTCGCCGATACCCGCTTCAATACCAGTCCACAAGTCATTAGTGGAATCAATCTTGAAGGCGAAGTTGACCTTGGCATGGATGCTAAATATGGAATGCTGAACCTAGGAGCTTCTGCACTCAATCGCAACATCGATCGCCAAACCATGGATGAACTGGTTTCCATCATCAATAGTTACGACCGCGAAGACCAATTCTATCCCAAATACAATGTATACGGCTTCAATGGTTACGCCACCTATACAAAAGGCAATTTCTCCTTCGGAGGAGAAGCAAATTTTAAATCCCCAGAAGCCATTGTAGATTTCAATAACAAACTCGCCCTCAAAAATGGTAAAGTCTTTTACGGAAACCTCAGCTGGGGTTCAAAAACCATCAAATTAGGCAAACCTAAAAAAATCAGTGGAGATAAAAATTCACAAGCCATAAAAAAACCAACTACTCTCAATTTAGGAATCAATATTCAAGCCCGACATGTAGATCATTTCACGCTCAGAACATCCCCAAGAGAAAACCTCCTCAATGGATTAATCAGCTATTTGCCATCCATGACCCGTCAAAATACTTACAGACTGATGGCGCGTTACAACGCACCTGCCCAAGATCTTGGTGAAAACGGCATCCAAATGGAAATTGACGCGAAAATCAACAAATCTACCCGTTTATCTTTCAACGCAAGTTACGTGCAATCATTGGCACACAACGGCTCACTTGACTCCTCTACAAACTCTATGAAGCCCATTCAACTTTTCCGCGAATACAACGGACAACTAATCCAAAACATAGGAAAACACACTCTAAAACTAGGACTTCAAACCATCTATTACAACCAAGCCCGCTACGAACAAGAACCAGAATACGAACCTGTGCACACCATCACCCCATTTGCGGAATGGCTCCATAAAATTGGCAAAGGAAAAAGCCTTAGAATTGAAGCACAATACCTCAAAACCGATAAAGATCAAGGTTCATTTGCCAACCTAATGATTGAATACTATTTCAGTAAAGAAATTTCATTTTCGGTTGGCGACATGGTCAACATAGAACCCCACCGATACGAAAGAATGACGATTGAAAACCGCATTTTACACTACCCCACCATCTTCATGAGCTACAACCACAACAACAGTTTCTACACCCTGAGTTACCTAAAACAACAACAAGGCGTAAACTGCAGCGGCGGTATTTGCCGTGAAGAACCCGCCTTCAGCGGCGTTCGTTTCACCGTAAGCAGCAATTTTTAATAGCAGGTAGTTGGTAGATAGTAGTTGGTAGATAGTAGTTGGTAGTTGGTAGTTGGTAGCAGGTAGTTGGTAGCAGGTTTCGGGTATAGGATGTCGGGTTTCATGTGCCGAATTACAGCCCCTAGCCCCTAGCCTCTAGTCTCTAGTCTCCAGCCCCTAGCCTCTAGCCTCTAGTCCCTGGTCCCTGGTCCCTAGTCTCTAGTCTCTAGTCTCTAGTCTCTAGTCCCTAGTCTCTAGTCCCTAGACCTAGTACCTGGTACCATGTACTAGGCACTTGGTACTAAAAATATATCTCTTTAATATTCAACAACATATCTGTTGTCATAGCATCTAAATCATATTCAGGTGACCATCCCCAATGATCCCTAGCTAAAGAATCATCAATGACAGCTGGCCAACTATTGGCAATGGCTTGACGATAATCAGGGTTGTAAGAAATGCTAAAATTGGGTAGGTGCTTTTGAATGCTCGCAGCGATTTCTTCGGGTGCGAAACTCATTCCTGCCAAGTTATAACTCATCCGCATACCTATCTTTTCAGATGGAGCGTGCATCACTTCCAATGTAGCCTTCAAAGCATCTGGCATATAAAGCATGGGCAATGTAGTGCCTTCACCCAAGAAACATTCATGTTTACCATCGCGCAAAGCATCGTGATAGATAGCAACTGCGTAATCTGTAGTTCCACCGCCTGGCTCACTCTTGTAACCAATAAGTCCAGGATAACGCAAACTGCGAATGTCAACACCGTATCGGTTGTGATAATATTGAATCAATAATTCACCCGTGTATTTGGTAACTCCGTACATAGTGGTGGGATCCATTGGTCCATACTGAGGTGTTCCAAATCGAGGCGTATTTGGACCAAAAGCCGCTATAGAACTTGGCCAATATACACGGCCTATTCCAGATCCTTCTTCTTTTGCCGCATCCAACACGTGGAAAAGCCCATCCATGTTCAACTTCCAAGCAAATTCTGGATTCTTTTCGGCAGTGGCACTTAACAAAGCAGCCAAATGATATACTTGCTTTGGCTTGTATTTCATTAAGATTTCTTTAAATCTTTGAGCATCTAAAATATCCAAGGTTTCAAATGGACCCGATTGAAATACTTCGCTGTCTGATTTGCGAATGTCTGATGCAATTACATTAGACTCACCATAAATTTCTCTCAGCGACTCAACCAACTCTGTTCCAAGCTGCCCGCATGAACCAATGACTAAAATCTTTTCCGTTGACATAAATGAAGGTGCAAATTAATATTCTTTGGTCAACTGTTTAAATTTGGACGTCAAAAAAGATTTTGAATTTTTTTTTTGGGGGATAAACAGGATTTAGGTGTTATAGTCTTGATTAACCCAGTCTGAACATGAAAGAACAATTAGAATCCAACGCATTTACCAAGTATGCTGCTGGTCTCATGGATAAAGAAGAATTAACCAAGTTAGAAAATTGGCTGAAAGAAAATCCGCAATTCATGAATACCTTGGCTTTCATTCAACAGCAGGTAAATGCAATGCCTCTTGAACCAACCCTTCTCACCTCTAACCGCTAATTATTATGAAAACAGAGAAAGATTTCCATCCAATTGAACCTGAATTCCAAGACATTTGGAATGCGGCAAAAAATATCGTCCCGTCAGAAACTGCTGAAAATGACCAAGCTTGGGCTCAGTTTCAATCAAAAATCAATAAAGAACCCCAACAAAAGAATTTATTTGTTAGCTACCGTCGTTGGCTTTCAGTGGCAGCAGCTGCTACAATTTTCTTGCTGAGTGGGTATTTCTTTTTCCAGCCCAAAGCAACTCCTCAACCTGTGGTTGCTGAACATATTACTCCTGCTGGAGAAGCAAGATCCATCACACTCAGCGATGGTAGTAACGTTGTTTTAGCACCCAATTCAAAACTAACTGTTTCTATCACAGAAAATAAAAGAAGTATTAAACTTGAAGGATTTGCCCGATTCGAAGTGGCAAGAGATGAAAATGCTCCCTTCCAAGTGACAACACCTCAAGGAATTGTTACCGTTTTAGGAACCGGCTTTGATGTCACAGCCCCATCAAATAAAAACCAAACGCTAAAAGTATTTGTCAATCACGGAAAAGTAAAAGTTCAGTCTGAAGATTTATCTCAAGAAGTGATCCTAACTAAAAATCAAAGCGTTACAGCTTTGCAAAATCAACTGACTAAAACTGAAAATTTGAGCAATAACCTAAGCGTTTCTGCCGAACAATATCAGTTCAATAATGCACCTTTAAGTGTTGTATTTCAAACAGTTGAATCCTTCCAAAATAAACAAATTGGCTTCCTAGGAAATGCTTGGCCAGAAAATGCCAAAAATAAAGCGTTCTCAGGCACTTTTACCTACAATCAAAGTGCCCAAGAAATTGCAGAAATCCTATCGCAAGCCTTAGAACTTCAAATCAAGGTGATAGAGTAATTTCCAATGATTAACTTTGTTAATCATGCGCTTGCTCCTGAAGTCTCTTGCCGTTTTCCATATTCTGTTGTTCCAAATAGCAACAGCAAGGCTAGGTGCTCAGGTTTTTGAACCCAATTACGGACAAGTTACCATGCCAGAAGATTGCACAGACTCCGTCTATGCTTATATCCAAATTCCTCTTGGTACTGTTTTTATCACCGAAAAAGGTCTGCGACTCTCCTTGATCAATGAAAATGACAAACCATTGATTCATAAGTCTTTGCATTATCAAGAAAAAGACACCTCCTTCACAATTAAAAGGCAAGTGTTTGACTTGCTATTTCATGAAGCACAATCACCGCAAGATATTCGATTCGAAGACCCCGTTGAATATTACAACAACTACTTCCTAGGCAACAATGAAAAGTCATGGAAAACTAAAGTTCATCCGTTCAGAAAAGTCAGATGGGTAAACATTTATCCACAAATTGATGCCGTTATTTATATCAAAAATAATCAACTAGAATTTGACTTCATAGTGAAACCCAAAGCACGTGTAGACCAAATTAAAATGCACTTTGAAGGACAAAAATCCCTAAAAATACTTAAAAACACCATTAAAGTGTCGGGTCAAAATGCAGATTTCACTCTCAATGCGCCCATTTCCTATCAAAAATCCAAAAGGAAACTCAAAAAAATTCCAACTCAATACACTGTAACAAATAACATCGTTTCCCTCAAGCTAAAGAATTTCAATCCCCTAGATACACTGATCATTGACCCCATTCTAGTATTCAGTACTTACAGCGGCTCCACAGCAGATAATTTTGGATTTACTGCAACCTACGATACTGCGGGCTGCCTGTATGCAGGGGGAATTGTTGATGCAAATACCCGTCGTTACCCCGTCACCACTGGGGCGTTTCAAACTATTTACGGCGGCAGCAACAACAACGCCGAACCCGTATATCTTCCCTGCGATATAAGCATTTCCAAGTATACACCCGATGGCTCCAAACTATTGTTTGCTACCTATCTTGGTGGTGAAAATAACGAGTACCCACACAGCCTTTGCACAGATCTAAACAACAATTTGCTTGTGTTCGGATCTACTTTAAGCCCCGATTATCCCATTCACCGAGATTCTTTCATTCAGCGCACAAAATCCAATTCTTTTGATATAGTAATCACCAAATTAAACCCTTCCGGAAGCGCTCTTTTGGGCAGCACTTTCTTGGGAAATTCATCTGATGATGGCTTCCAAACCAACAGCGGCGGAAACCGTTCTGATCTGATTTTCAACTACGCTGATAACTATCGAGGTGACATTACCACCGACCATGAAGGGAATATTTTTGTGGCTACGTGTTCTCGTTCAACCAATCTATCATTGACAGCCAATGGGTTTCAAACCAACAATGCCGGACGCACTGACGCTTTGGTATTTTCGCTTTCTCCAAACCTTTCTAAAATTCATTGGGGATCATTCTTCGGGGGCGCCGATGACGATGCTGCCTACTCCTGCCGATTGGATGATGAAGGACATCTCTTCGTTGGCGGTGGTACAGCTTCGGGAAATTTTCCTTTAACCAATAATCGTAAATTTGACAGCACTTTTAACGGATTCATTGACGGATTTGTTCTGAAATTAGACGCAGCTTCAGGCAAATACCTAAATTCTACCCTCTGGTCAAGCGGACTTACCTCAGACGTAGATGATGCCTATGACCAGATTTACTTCATTGATCTAGATGCCAACGACAAAGTATATTTCACAGGTCAAACCATGGGTTATGTTTTCCGAAGTACCAATGTTTATGGGCAAGAATATGCCGGACAAATGATCGGTAGATTCAACGAAAATTTAGACTCCCTCGAGTTCATCACTACCTTCGGAAACTCCCAGCGTGGTTATCCTGATCTGAGCCCCTCTGCTTTCATGGTTGATGATTGCTTCAACATCTACTTCTCTGGTTGGGGTTCTTTCATTGGCGTTGGCAATGAAGGCACTACTTTAGGTCTAGAAATTACCCCTGACGCCCACCAATCTACCACCGATAACAATGATTTTTACCTTCTTGCACTGAGTCCAAACGCTAAAAGTCTGGCTTATGCTTCTTTTTTCGGGGGATATGAAAGCGAAGACCATGTTGACGGTGGAACCTCCCGTTTCGATAAAAGAGGCATTGTCTATCAATCTGTTTGCGCCAGCTGTCCCAATTCACCCCCAGGTCTCAACGATTTCCCTACCTCAAACAATGCGGTATTCCCAAACAATGTGAGCATTCGTTGCTCCAATGCCAGTTTCAAATTAGACTTTAGATTGGGTTATTCGGTAGATGCTATTTTTAACGTTAGATCCCCGTTTTGCGTAACTGACTCTGCCGTATTTAGGCCACAAACAAAATACAATGCCGCCTATACTTGGTACTTTGGTGACGGTGATTCATCCAACGAGTTTTCTCCTACCCATCAATATAAAACACCTGGAAAATATAAAGTCAAACTGTTCGTGAAAGACACCAACAGCTGCAACGTCAACTCCAAGTTCACCCGCGAAGTTAATGTCATTGTAGCACCAAATGCCAACTTTGACGTCACCATAAATCCTTGCTCCGAAGCCATAGATTTTGCCGCAAATGGCTCTTCTTTCGATTCAATAACCTGGAACTTCGGTGATAATACACCACCGGTTTATAATGAAAATCCTACCTCACACATTTATGCCGTTCCCAATCAAATTTATACCGCCACCGCAATTTTCAAAAATACCCTAACCGGTTGTACCGATACCGTAACAAAAATTCTTACCGACTCGTCTTTTCGTCCCAAAGAAATGAACATAGCCAATGTTTTCACCCCCAATAACGACGGAAAAAACGATTGTTTTCAAGTTTATGGCATCACCAAAGAATGTGAAAAAGCGGAAATAAGAATTTTTAACCGATGGGGCGCACGGGTTTATTTCTCTAAAGATCTAACCGAATGCTGGAACGGCAGAGTTGACAACATTGGCCCAGCAGTGCCCGAAGGCACTTATTTCTACATCGTTGATATTATCGAAACACCGAACCCCGATTATCCTAAGAAAATCAACGGCTCGGTGAATCTCATTCGATCTAATTAAGCAATTTTAGCAATCAAACCTTGCAATACCTTGCCTGGTCCTACTTCGGTGAATTCAACCGCACCGTCAGCTTTCATGTTTCTCACAGATTGAGTCCAACGCACAGGTGCTGTCAACTGTGCCACCAAATTCTCTTTGATTTTTGATGGATCAGTCTCTGCAGCCGCTGTAACATTCTGGTAAATCGGACAAATGGGTTCGTTGAAATGAGTAGATTCAATAGCTGAAGCCAATTTTTCGCGAGCAGGCTCCATCAACGGTGAATGAAAAGCACCACCAACTGGCAATAGTAATGCACGCTTTGCCCCAGCTGCCTTCATACCCTCACAAGCACGAGTCACTGCATCTACAGATCCAGATATCACCAATTGACCAGGGCAGTTATAATTGGCTGCTACAACCACACCCTCAGTTTCACTGCAAACTCTTTCCACATCTTCATCTGCCAAAGCCAAAACCGCAGCCATTGTACCTGGCTCCAATTCACAAGCCTCCTGCATCGCCAAAGCACGCTGATGAACCAAACGTAATCCATCTTCGAAAGTCAATACGCCAACAGTCACCAAGGCACTAAACTCTCCTAAGCTATGTCCTGCAACCATATCGGGTTTGAATGCATCGCCCATTTCTTTCGCCATAATCACACTATGAATAAATATGGCAGGTTGCGTCACATCTGTGCGCTTCAACTCCTCTGCTGATCCATCAAACATGATATCGGTAATGCGAAAACCTAAAATCTCATTCGCCTTTTCAAACAACTCTTTAGCAGAATCAGAACTTTCATATAAATCCTTCCCCATACCCTCAAATTGAGACCCCTGTCCGGGAAATACAAATGCATGTTTACTCATGTGGCAAAAAAACACATTTTTATCGAAGATTTCCCCCCCATCAAAACAAAACCGTCTATTTGTTTGTATATTTGTTGGAACAAATATTAAAATCAATATAATTATGTCTACTCAAGCTCAACCAACAACGCAGTGGAATCTAGATCCCACTCACTCAGAAGTTCAATTTAAAGTAAAACACTTGGTAATTTCAACCGTAACTGGTTCTTTCAACCAATTCACAGCAGCTGCAACTACCCACGGTGATAGCTGGGAAAATGCACAAATCAACTTTTCTGCTGACATCAACTCCATCGATACTAACAACGAACAACGTGATGGCCACTTGAAGTCAGGCGATTTCTTCGACGCTGAAAATCACCCTACTTTAAACTTTGTTTCTACTTCATTCACAAAAAAATCTGACAACCAATTCGCTTTGGTTGGTGACTTAACTTTAAAAGGCACAACCAAATCAGTTACCTTGAACACTGAATTTGGCGGTGAAATGGTTGATCCTTATGGAAACCACAAGGCGGGTTTTGAAGTTTCAGGTGAAATTAACCGTGAAGAATTTGGACTTACTTGGAGCGCAGTTACTGAAGCTGGCGGAGTAGTTGTAGGTGCAAATGTAAAATTGCACATGAATATTCAGTTGGTTAAAGGTTAATCGGATAACTCCAACCACCTAAACTCCAACAAGTCTAATCGTTCTTGTAGCGCTTCAACTTCTTGTCCGAGCTGCGCAATACGATCATATTGAGTGGTTAACGAAGAGAGCTCCTGTAACAGGGAGCTCTTTTTTTGTTGCAACTCCGGTATTTCCTTCTCAATCTGCTCCAATTCAAATTTCTCTTTGAAGGTCAATTTTTTAGTCTCCACTTTAGATTCAACAGAAACCGATGCGCTTATTTCTTTAGGTTCCGGTTTTATTTCCGTTTCTAGTTTAATGTTAACTTTCTGCCCTGTCTTTGCCAATGACAATTCCTGCAGTTCTTCCCAATCTCTGTAATCACTGTAGTTTCCAGGAAAATCTCTCACCTCTCCCTCACCTTCAAAAATGAAGCAATGGTCAACCAATTTATCCATGAAAAAACGATCGTGACTTACTATAATTACACATCCATCGTAACTAAGAAGAAAATCCTCCAAAACAGACAATGTCTGAATGTCTAAATCGTTGGTGGGCTCATCCAAAATCAAAAAGTTGGGTGCAGCCATAAGAATTTTCATTAAGAACAACCTACGCCTCTCGCCGCCGCTCAGTTTACTTACAAAATCAAATTGTTTATCATAATCAAAACCAAATTGAAACAACAACTGAGAAGCCGTCAATTTATTGCCATTGGCCATGGGAATCCAATCAGCAACATCTCTAACCTCATCAATGACCTTTCTTGAATCATCAATCTTCATACCTTGCTGGGAGTAATATCCAAAACCAATGGTATCTCCAATAACAACCTTACCAGAATCTGGTGTCTCCAGTTGCATGATGATATTCAATAATGTGCTTTTTCCAGCGCCATTTCTTCCTATGATACCAACCTTCTCTTTGCGCTTGAAAACATAGCTGAAATCATTTAAAATCTTCACCTCGCCAAATGCTTTTTTAACATGGTGAAGTTCCAGAATCTTTGCACCCAATCGCTCCATGCGCATGGTAATATTCAACTCCGATTTATGTCGTTGTTGCTTAATCTTATCTTCCAAATTATCAAAAGCCTCAACCCTACTTTTGCTCTTGGTGCCTCTGGCTTTTGGCATTCTGCGCACCCAGTCAAGCTCCCTTCTATAGGTATTTCTATCTTTCTCCAACTCACTGGCCAAGTTGGCTTCTCTCTCGGCTTTCTTTTCTAGATAATACTGATAATTCCCTTTGTATTTAAATACATCTCCGTTTTCTAACTCAACAATTTGATCACATACTCGATCCAAAAAATATCTATCGTGAGTAACCAACAGTAATGTCAAATCTCTTTGATTCAAAAAACCCTCCAGCCATTCAATCATATCCAAATCAAGATGGTTGGTAGGTTCATCCATAATCAAAAAATCTGGCTGCGATAATAATACTTTAGCCAAAGCCACCCGCTTTCTCTGTCCGCCCGACAAACTACTGGCTTTCTGATCATGATTGTGAATTTGCAATTTACCCAAAACCGTCCTCACCTTGGCTTCATAATCCCAAGCTTCTAAACGGTTCATTTCCTCGGTAGCGCTCTCTAATTGATCCAATGCCGCCATACTCTCAGCCTCGTTTTCACTGGAACTCTGCTCCAATAAATGCTCATATCTCTTCACTAATCGACTGATTTCACTTTCTTCCAAAAGGATGTTTTCAAGCACTGTCAAATCGCCCTCCAATTCAGGCTCCTGCGGAAGATAACCCACATTAATTTCCTTTCGAAGGATGGCTTTTCCCTTATCGGGGGACTCAAATCCCATAATAATTGACATCAACGTACTTTTTCCTTGTCCGTTTGCCGCCACCAAGGCCACCTTTTCGCCCATTTGAATTCCAAAACTCACATCCCTTAAAACCGGCTTATCATGCCATGTCTTCGATAAATTCTCAATCGACAAATAATTCATACGTTTCCCTGCAAAAGTACCATGGAATAATGGAAAACTGCGACCTTTGTGACATGATCATTGAAATCTGGTCGGATATTGCTTGCCCATTTTGTTATTTGGGCTTTAAACAACTAGAATTGGCCATTGTTAACTTCCGAGAAGCCAATCCAAATTATCAAAACATTGACATTGTTTGGAAGAGCTTTCAACTAAACCCAGAGGCAGAGTATGAACCCGGTAAAACGGTAACCCAGTATTTGTGTGAAGTAAAAAACCTCTCTGAAGGACAAGTGAATCAAATGCAATCTCAAATTGTTGAACAAGGAAAAAATTACAATATTGATTTTCAATTTGACAAAACTCCCGTTACTAACACTCAAAAAGCCCACGCGCTTATACATATTGCGCAAAAACAAGGCAAAGGAAATGAATGCAAAATAGCTTTATTCAACCATCATTTCACCTATGGAAACAATGTCTTTGACCATTCCACATTGAACAAAATAGCCAATGATTTGAACATTGATTTATCTCCATGGATAAACCCCTTTGAAGACGCTGAGTTGCTCCAAGAAATTGAAGAAGATGCTTATGCTGCGCAACAATTCAATATTAGAGGAGTGCCCTATTTTATCTTTAACAGGGCCTATGCCATCAGCGGTGCCCACGGAGAAGAAACCTTTTTTAAAGTCTTAGAAACCGTAAGAATTAAATACGACCAATGAAAGCAGAAATCACCCAGTACTTAGAATTACTCCCCGTAGACCGACAAGAAGCTCTTACCAAACTTATAACCCTAGCTGAATCAAACCTTCCAAACGGATTTGAAGCCATCATTCAATACAAGATGCCCTCGTTTGTGGTTCCAAAATCTATCTATCCCGCTGGATATCACTGCACTCCAACTGAGCCATTACCATTCATTAGCTTTGCCTCTCAAAAGAACTTCATAGCCATTTACCACATGGGACTGTATTCACTTCCAGAACTATACGAATGGTTCGTAAATGAATACCCAAAACACTGCAAAAGCAAATTGGACATGGGAAAAAGCTGCATCCGCTTCAAAAAAACCCACGAAATTCCCTTTGATCTCCTGGGCGAGCTTTTCACCAAAATGAGCCCAAATCAATGGATTGAACTCTACGAAAGCAAACTCAAATCTGGTACCTAGTACCTAGTACCTAGTACCTGGTACCGGGTACCTGGTAGTTGGTAGTTGGCTGTTGGTACCAAGTACCTGATAACTAGTACCAGCTACCAAAGTTAGCACTGAATAACACCCACGTTGTATTTCTCAACAGGCGCATGATTTGCTGCCTCAATGCCCATAGAAATCCATTTGCGGGTATCTAAGGGATTGATAATGGCGTCAACCCACAATCGAGAAGCGGCGTATTCTGGTTTAGTTCCGTTGTCGTATTTATTTTTGATTTTTTCTAAAAGTTCTTTCTCAGCTTCAGGAGTAATTTCCTCACCTTTAGCAAGCAATCGAGATTTCTCAATTTGCAACAAGGTATTGGCTGCTTGGTCTCCGCCCATTACCGCAATTTTTGCCGATGGCCAAGCCACAATCAATCTTGGGTCATAGGCCTTACCACACATAGCGTAATTGCCTGCACCGTAACTATTTCCAACTATAATTGTGAATTTAGGAACCGTACTGTTGGACATGGCCATAACCATTTTCGCCCCGTCTTTAATGATTCCTCCGTGTTCACTGCGGCTGCCTACCATGAAACCAGTCACGTCTTGCAAAAAAACCAAGGGAATTTTCTTTTGGTTGCAATTCATGATGAATCGCGCTGCTTTATCAGCACTGTCAGAATAAATTACTCCACCAAATTGCATCTCACCCTTGCTATTCTTGAGGACTTCTCGATTATTAGCAACGATACCTACAGCCCAACCATCAATGCGGGCATATCCACATGTAATGGTTTTTCCGTAATCTTCTTTATAATGTTCAAACTCACTTCCATCTACCAATCGCTCAATGATTTCAATGGTTTTATAGGGTTTTGCCCTATCTGCCGGTAAAATGCCGAAAATATCTGCCTGATTTTTAAGGGGTAAAGAAGCTTTCACTCGATCAAAACCTGCTTTCTCAAAGGCACCCAACTTGTTCATGATGTACTTGATTCTATCCAAACAAGCTTCATCGGTTGGAAATTTATCGTCAATCACACCCGATATTTCAGTTTGTGTTTTAGCACCACCCAAAGTTTCATTGTCAATTGACTCACCAATAGCGGCTTTAACCAAGTAACTTCCTGCTAAAAATATGCTTCCATTGCCTTCAACAATCAGTGCTTCGTCACTCATGATAGGCAAATATGCCCCACCCGCAACACAGCTTCCCATGACAGCAGCAATTTGAGTAATTCCTGAAGAACTCATCTTGGCATTATTTCTAAACATTCGACCAAAATGCTCTTTATCTGCAAAAATTTCATCCTGCATGGGTAAAAATACCCCAGCGCTATCTACTAAATAAATGATGGGTAACCGATTCTCCATAGCAATTTCTTGAGCCCGAAGATTTTTCTTACCGGTAATGGGGAACCAAGCCCCAGCCTTAACCGTAGCATCATTGGCTACAATTACACAACTTCGTCCAGATACTACACCAATTCCAGTTACAACACCTCCAGCCGGACAACCGCCGTATTCAGAATACTGTTCAAAACCGGCAAATTCCCCAATTTCTATCCAAGGAGAATCTGTATCTCTTAAATAGTCAACGCGTTCCCGAGCTAAAAGTTTACCTTTTTCTTTCTGCTTAGCAGCAGATTTAGCTCCTCCACCTTCGTGAATTTTTAATAACTTGACCCTAACAGAGTCTAAAAGTTGTTTGTTGATGTCTTCGTTTCGGTTGAATTCAATATCTTGAGCAGCCATTGTTCAAAAATAAACAATTATGGCTGCTCAAGAGACTTGATTTAGAAACGTTTTTTGGAATAGCTGCGGTTACTTTGTGCACCACTGCTACTTTTACCCCAACGGTCGGTTTTTGATTCACCCGCTGGTTTAGGATCTTTATGATTATTGCTATGAGGACGCTTTCCTCGGCTTCCACCGCGAGAATATCCGCCTCCGCTTCTTCCGCCGCCCTGTCCTTGAGAACCTCCGCTGCGCTTAGCTGGCAATTCAATACGGAAATCGTGGTCCATTTCGGTTACCACATCATCACCAAATAATTTCTGAAGTTCGTGCAAATGCTTCGCCTCACCTGGAGAACAAAAAGACATTGCTAATCCTTCAGTACCTGCTCTACCTGTACGACCAATACGATGCGTGTAGGTTTCGGGATCTTCGGCCATGTCAAAGTTCAACACATAGTTCAAACTTTTGATATCCACACCACGAGCAGCTACGTCAGTAGCCACCAAAATACGATCTCTTCCTTGCTTGAAGCTATCTAAATTGCGGTTACGATCTCTCTGGCTCTTGTCACCGTGAATGGCCACAGATTTGTGTCCGTTCTCACGCAAAACATTAACCAATTTGTCAGCACCCATTTTGGTACGGGTAAACACTAACATCGCATCAATATCATCATCTTCAAGAAGTTGCAATAACAATTCTTCCTTGTTCTTTTGACCCACAGCAAATAACCATTGGTCAATCTTTGGCTTCTCAGCCGCACTTGGAACGATGTCTATTTTTTCTGGGGACTTTAACAGTTCCTCAGACAAAGTTCTAATTTCACGAGATGCAGTTGCAGAAAACAACAATGTTTGCTTGTTTTCTTCTTTCAAATACGCGCCAATTTCGCGAATATCATCAATGAAACCCATGTCTAACATACGGTCACACTCATCTAAAACGAATGTTTTTACGTTTGACAATTTCACAAATCCTTGATTGATTAAATCAAGCAATCTGCCAGGAGTAGCAATCACAATATGCGCTCCTCTTTTCAAACTATCTACTTGTCTAAACTGAGGAACACCTCCGTAAATCAAAGTAATTTTTACCGAAGATTGTGCTCCGTATTTCTTGAAATTATCAGAAATTTGGTGAGCCAACTCACGGGTAGGTGCTAAAATCAACGCTTGAATCTTCTTAGATTCCAAATCTAGATTTTGCAAAATAGGAATAGCGAAAGCAGCAGTTTTACCGGTTCCAGTAGGCGCTGTCGCAAATAAATCGTTCCCGTTCAAAATTACGGGAATAGCCTGTTGTTGAATAGGCGTTGGTGTGCTATACCCCTGTGCTTCGACGGCGGCTAGCATCTGAGGGCTTAACCCCAGTTCATTAAATTGAGTCATTCAGTTACTTTACTAATAAGGCAACGCTGTAAAGCAGAAATTCAGACGTTGGAACAGAACCACACGGTTCTCGATTCGAACAAAAAACGTTCCCACTCGCAAACAATTGCGGCGCAAAGTTACGAATTATTTTATACTTTTCCACATGTTATTCCCAAAATAGTTAAATTTGACCCATTTGACAGCAAAAATGAACCAGTTTCAACACCACATATACTTGTCGGTATGTTTATTGATTTCTTTTCAAATCAAAACATCCAACGCTCAAATCACCACCGACAGACCTTCTCAGTCAGACAATTCATACGTACTTGAAACCGGTTATTTTCAATTTGAAAATGCCTTTAATGCCAATTTTTATGAGTCTGCCCCAAACACCCATTATCAGTTCTCATTACCCGCCACCAGTATTAGATACGGATTACACCCAAAAGCTGAACTTAGACTAGGAGCAGAGTACACCCAATATTTGTCTGTTGATAATAATCCCAATACTTACAATATAAATAATTCATATATCCAACACCTACAGCTTGGCACAAAAATTCAACTTCTCAAAAGAGTAGCATGGATCTCTCATATTTTAATTCCCGTTGACAACAATAATGCCGAACGCTTAGGTCAACTTCACAAAGTTTCTGCTACCTTTCCCCTAACCAAGAAAACTTCCATCACCTCAAATCTTATTTATCGCAGAGTCAATACCCGAGTTTTCAATGATCTGATACCCAATAGCAGCTATATGGGCACTTTAAACATTTGGTCTCAAATCACACCAAAACTGATGGTTTTCTCAGAGCCTTATGTCTTATTCTATAACAATAATTACCATTCATTGAATTTCAACGCCGGATTCGCTTACGTTTTACATGAAAATCATCAAATTGATCTCAGCGCAGGCACCTCTGTTCATACTTCATTCGTTCCTCAATCTTTTGTTGCCCTTGGATATAGTTTCAGATTCAAGAAATAACGACCTTTGAACAACATGAAAAAGAAAGAACGTGTTGAATTCATCTCCCAAACACTTGAAAGATTATATCCAGAAACACCTGTTCCTTTAGATCATAAAGACCCTTTTACATTGCTTGTTGCCGTTCTACTGAGCGCCCAATGCACCGATGAACGAGTAAATAAAATTACCCCGGCCCTTTTTGAAACCGCTGACAACCCTTTCGATATGGCACAAGTGCCTGTTGATGATATAAGGGAAATAATCAAACCCTGCGGACTAAGTCCTTTTAAAAGCAAAGCCATATCCGGATTGAGCCAAATACTAGTAGAAAAATACAACGGTGAAGTTCCTCAGTCATTCGAAGAATTGGAAGCTCTACCGGGCGTGGGACATAAAACCGCAAGCGTGGTAATGTGTCAAGCCTTCGGGGTGCCCGCATTTCCAGTAGATACTCACATACATAGACTAGCCGAACGTTGGAAACTCAGCTCCGGAAAAAACGTTGATCAAACCGAAAAAGACCTCAAAAGGTTGTTTCCCAAAGAAACTTGGAATAAACTACACCTTCAAATCATTTTCTACGGACGAGAATTCTGCCCTGCACGGGGTCATAAATTGGAGAATTGTTTAATCTGCAGAACCATTTCAGAATAACTGAAGCAGCTGTTCATCAGATACTCCGCTGAAAATAGTTCTCATCACCGCCAATTCCAACCTCACACCTTTACAATTATCCATCAAATTACCATCGATGCTCATTTCTTGAATGATGCCGTCTTGTATTCGCTGAAAAAGCTGAACTTTCTGACCATTCCAATTGATTTCCCGCCTGTGAATGTATTTTGGACTATAACCCAAAATCCAAGAATCTTGGGAGAATTTTGAATTTCTCAGTTCCTCAATCTCTTCCAACTCGGCCATCGAAAATGCTTCGTGCCCTTGAAAATCAATTCCGTAAATCTTTGAAAATTCACGCTGTAAATGTCCCAAGAAAGAAACCGTATCCCCCAAATCATGCCATTCCCGAATGTTGGTAACCTCACTCCGGTTTGATGGAACCGATTTCCCCTCGTAATTGCCTGCAGAATGAATCGCCGCGTTCAATGATTTCAAATCTGAATCATACAGCAAAGTTCCGTGATGCAAAACCCTCAAACCTTTTTGGTAAATGTGTTGAGCATTCCCGCTAATTTTCAAGCCGTTCAAGAGTAAATCGTCTCTCTTACTATAAGTCGTTTCGACTCCTAAACCCCTCAAAGCTGTTCTAACAGGTTCCAAAAATTGCTTGTAATTCACTGCCTTGTCCATGCCTTCTTCCAAATTCTTTATGAAAGTAAAATTAACATTCCCAAGATCATGAAATACCGTGCCTCCTCCAGATATACGACGAGCCACGTTGATATTATTTTCACGGCAAAATTGAATGTTTGCCTCTGCACAAGCGTTTTGATGCTTGCCGCAAACCACTGAAGGCGAACTTCTCCAAAGCAATAAAATGGTATCTGTAGCACCTTGAACCAAGGCCAACTCAGCCGCCAAATGGAAGTATGCATCCAGTCGGTCTGAATAAATCAAACGCATCAATACGTCTCCTTAAATTTCAAATTTTTGCGGCGCAGCTCAAAATTCTGTCCCAAATAAACCTTTCTAACCAACTCATTACTAGCGAGTTCTTCGGCAGTTCCTTGAGCCAACAACTTGCCCTCAAACAGCAAATACGCCCTATCCGTTATGCTCAAAGTCTCCTGAACGTTGTGATCGGTAATCAAAATACCAATATTCTTTTCTTTCAACTTATAAATAATGGCTTGGATGTCTTCCACGGCAATTGGATCTACCCCAGCGAAGGGTTCATCTAACAAAATAAACGATGGATTGGTAGCTAAAGCCCGTGCAATTTCCGTTCTACGGCGTTCGCCGCCACTCAAAACCTTCCCCAAATTCTTGCGCACCCTGCCTAATCCAAACTCTTCAATCAAGCTCTCCAATTTATCTTTTTGTTCCTGGGGACTTAAACTCGTGATTTCTAAAATAGCCCGTATATTGTCTTCCACGCTGAGCTCTCTAAATACTGAGGCTTCTTGCGGAAGATATCCTATTCCCTTTCTCGCTCTTTTATACATGGGTAGATGGCTGATAACTTCACCATCTAAAATGATATTGCCCTGGTCTGGCTTCACCAAACCTACGAACATGTAAAATGAGGTCGTTTTACCTGCGCCGTTCGGACCTAACAATCCCACAATCTCACCGGTTTTCACTTCCACCGATACGTCATTAACGACCCGTTTGGAACCGTATTGTTTGATTAATCCTTCCGAAGATAAACGCATATTTGCAAAGGTAAAGATTTTAGTTGTATCTTTGCACCAAGGCGGTACGGCCAGCTCCTTGTCAACTCCCCCAGGTCTGGAAGGAAGCAAGGGCAGCAGGTTGTAGCGGCGCGATACCGCCTTTTCTTATTAATTAAACTTAACTTATTGATTTATAACCAACCTTTGATTAGGTTCTGAATTTGAATGCCTTCCGCTTCTGCCTTAAAATTCAAAACTACACGGTGAGGCAACACCCATTGTGCCACTTCCATAACATCTTCACGGTCAACTGAGAATTTTCCTTTCATCAACGCGTTACACTTTGCACCCAAAATCAAATATTGTCCAGCCCTAGGTCCTGCGCCATAAGCTACATACTTCTCCGTCTGCGAATCAGCACCCGCTTTTCCCGGACGAGTCTTATGAACCACTCCCACCGTATATTCAAACACCGATGGGGGAACTGGAACTTCACGAATCACTTTTTGAAACTCCAAAATCTCTGCACCCGTCAAAATTTTCTGAACTTCTGTGGTATACTTTTGTGTTGTTTGCATCAACACTTGAACCTCCTGTTCAAACGTAGGATAATCTAACGTCACTTGGTACATAAATCGGTCTAACTGAGCTTCTGGCAGCGGATAAGTTCCCTCTTGTTCAATAGGATTTTGAGTTGCCAATACGAAAAAGGGTTCGGGTAAGGGGTATAATTTACCTCCAACTGTTACCTGCCTCTCTTGCATGGCCTCTAAAAGAGCACTTTGTGTTTTGGGCGGCGTTCTATTGATCTCATCCGCCAATACCAAATTGGCAAAAACAGGTCCTTTTATAAATCGAAACTGACGGCTGTCATCCAATATTTCAGATCCTAAAATATCGCTGGGCATCAAATCAGGGGTAAATTGCACCCTGTTGAATTCTAGGTCCATAGCCGTAGCCAATGTTTTTACCAATAATGTCTTTGCCAATCCAGGCACACCCACCATTAGCACGTGTCCGTGACAAAACAACGCATTAACCAAGGCTTTTACCACCTCTTCTTGGCCTACAATAACTTTCCCAATTTCTTGGGTTAGAGTTTGAATTTTTCCGCTGAATTTTTCAGCCAATAAAACCGAATTCATTTCACTCATAAACCCTTAATTATTCGTTGTTCCAACGAGATATCTTTCCGCAATCCAAATTGCGTGTATTGATTCTGATGTACGTTTTCTTGCGAGTACCATCCACCCACTTATCAATGATTTGTTGTCTCTTTTCAGATTCTGCCTCCATTTGGATTCTACTGTAATCTTGCACCAAATTGGCCTTGTGAGGCGCAACAAATGATCTCAAATAGATGATTCTGTACATGGTTCTTCCATCGGGCATCACCATGACCGCAGGCTTAGAAAACTCGCCGGGCTTCAATTTGTCAACCACCAACTTTACATCTGATGGCAATGATTCAAACAACCGTTTTTGCATTCCTGTATTTTCATCTGTGATGAATCCGCAATAACCCCTGTTACCAAAATCTTCACTAGAATTCTTTTTTACGGCTTCGCACCAGTCAATACTACCTTCTAATAACTTTTTATATAGAGTATCAGCCGTATTCGACGCTTTTAAATAGTCGTCTGACGTATTTTCAGGCCTTATCAAAATATGTGCAGCCAATATACGTTCCCCTTGTCTCTTGATGAGCTTCATCACGTGATACCCAAAATCTGACTTAAAAACCTGGCTGATGCTATCAGACTTCAATTTAAAGGCCACACGCTCAAATTCACCCACCATTTCACCTCGCCCAAACTCTGGCAACATACCCCCATTGGCTTTACTACCGGGATCCATTGAATAGGCCCTAGCCAACTTCTCAAAAGACTCTCCCTTCAATATTCGTTTTCTCAACCCCTCCAATTGTTGTTGTGCAAACTCCTCCGCTACCGAAGAAATAGGCAACTCCACCAAAAGTTGAGCCACTTCCACCTCCGTATTGATTACCGGTAAACTATCTTCTGGAATTCGATCATAATACTGTTGTACTTCTTTGGGACTGATTTTCAGGTTACCTACAATCTTGCTCTGCATTTCTTGAGCAAGCAATTGTTCCCTCATTTTAGGACGAATTTCGTCTTTAAACTCAAGAATACTCTTTCCCAAATAACGCTCCAAATCGGCCAATGTACCTGCTTGACGCTGAAAATTTCTGATTCTGTTATCAATTTCGGCTTCAACCCTATCATCATCTAAAGGCAAACTATCAATTTCAGCTTGACTCAACATCAATTTCCGTACAACCAATTGCTCCAATAAATAACAAAACAACTGCTGACTATCTGGCAATACCTGACCCCTAGCCAATTGAACCTTTTCAGTCTCAAAATCGCTGAACATCACAATTTTCTCCCCCACCACGGCCAATATGCCATCTGCATACTGAGGCGGCAAAGTGGGTCCTTGCTGAGCTCTTAAAGGAAGGCCAAGAAGCAATCCTAGAACTAAAATCAACAGTTTATTTCGCATTAAGCTTGTTCTTAATTTGCTGCACGGCAGCTTGATTCACTTCTACAGAGTATTTAGATTCCAAATCCTGCATCCACTTCTTTTCTAAAACCTCCTGGTATTTCGAAGCCACAGGGCCTCTAGTTTCTTCCAAAGACTTCGGACCTGCAGGTAAAAATCCAATCACCTTAACCACCACAAAGTCTTCGTCTAATTGTCCCAGTTTATAAATTTGGTTGGCTTTCTTCTTGTACTTCGCATCAGCAAAAATACCCTTTAACGCCTTCGGTGATGGAAATAAGAAAGTATCCTTCGACTGATATTTCCCAGCTTTATAACTAAAATCTAACTGACTTTTCTTGGTGTGTTGCTTCCTGATACTATCAGCGGCAATTCCCTTCTTCACCTGTTTTGCTACAGTATTCATCATATCCTTAGATGAACAGAAATAAAACTCTACATGGAATCTATCATCCCACTGATAATCTTTAATATTCTGATTGAAATATTCTGCCAATCCTACAGAATCAGTATTAGCTCTGTCCCAAACCACTTCCTGCATCCTGTTGAACATCAAAATACCCTCGCGGTATTCTTGATAAATGAATCTAAACTCGGGCGACTTTTCTTCTAAATGCTCATTTTGATAGGAAACACATACATTTTTCACCCAACTCTCAAATTCACCCTTCAAATAATCTTTCGCCGGAACACCCAATACTTTTTTCGCCGCTTCAATACGCTCCGCAAAATCACCTACCGTATACGATTCACCCGCAAAACGATACAATTCTGTATCGTGTAAATTCACATTCTTTTTAACCATATTTGTCATAATGGTGATGGTTTCCGGTAAATTACTTGACTTGAAAGTTCCTTTGGATACCGATGAATCATTTGACATCATTTTCATCAATATATCGTAAATCACTTCATTCAACTTATATCCTTCAGCCCGTTGAATCTTCAAAACCAACGAATCAATAGATATCTGACTGCGTTGATTTTGTTGCACTTTTGTCTTCAGCTGATTTTTAATTATTTCAAAAGAACTTAATGGACGCACTTCCACCTTCTGCAATAAATGCCACCCGTAGTTGGTTTTGAAGGCAGCCGTGATATCTCCGTTTTTCTCCAATGCAAATGCTCTACTCAACCATTCTTGTCTTTCAATATCACCCACAAACTGATTTACTGTTAACCAATCAATCAAACCGCCGTTGTATTTACTGGAAAAATCTTCGCTGTGAATTCTCGCCATAGACTCAAAAGTCTCTGCGCCACTCGAAATTTTCTCGCGAATCTCATTGATTTTACGCTCACCTTCCTCCACGGTTACATTCGCATTTGCACCTGAACGAATCAAAATATGTCTCACTTTGATTTCGCCAAGATTCGGACGGATATCTTCTACTCTTAGAATATGAAATCCAAAATCAGTTCTAAAAATATCAGAGATACCATCTTTTGGAGTGCTGTAAGCGGCATTTTCAAACTCATATACCACCTGAAGAGCGGTCATGTAACCAAGATCTCCGCCTGAGCTTTTGGTTCCAGGATCTTCTGAATCAGACAAAGCAAAGCTGCTGAAATTTTCTTTCGATGGATTTCTAAGCAACGCGGCATGAATTTCTTTCATGCGTTTATCTGCCTTAGAAACAGTTGCATCAGAGGCATTTCTGTCGCATTTAATCAAAATATGAGAAACACGAACCTCTTTAGACATTCTTTCATAAGCTTCCTCAATCAATTTTTGGGTGACATTTCTATCGTAGAGGTAATTTCTTGCCAATTGCTCTCTGTACATCGCCAGCTCTTGTTTGTAGGCAGGAAGAGAATCTTTACCTGCGTCAACCGCATCTTGAATTTTCAATTTGAAACGGGTGTACAATCTCAAATATTCATCGATATCAGCAGAAGTAACAGGCTTTTCTTTGATGTTCAGATTCTTAAGAAACTGACGTTCAAACTCATCGGTATAAACCTTTTGATTACCCGCTTTAAAAACCCAATCATTCGATGACTCACCACCTTGAGAGAACAAAGACCCAGAAGCAACAAATGCAATGAATGCAACAATTTGAATTTTAAACCTTCTCATAAATCAATATCCAACAAAAATAAGGAATTTAGTCCGTGGTCCAAAGTCTATAGTCCAAAGTCAGAAGTCTGTGGTCAGAAGTCCGATACCCGACACCCGACACCCGAATCCCGATACCCAGTACCCAGTACCCGTAATCAATTCAATCGTTTCCAGATCTCGTCTTTCAACTCAATTAGCCCTTGTTGTGCTACTGAGCTGATGAACAGCAAGTCTATTCCCGCCATTTCACGGCGAATTTCTTCTTTTAACTCGTTGTCAAGCATTTCAGATTTACTTATTGCAACAATCTTATCTTTAAAAATAAGCTCACTGCTGAATGCTTCCAATTCATTAATCAGGGTTTTATATTCTGCTAAATGATTTTTACTGTCTGAAGGTATCAATAAAAGCAACAAAGCATTTCGTTCAATGTGCTTTAAAAAACGATGACCGAGGCCTTTTCCTTCGTGAGCACCCTCAATGATTCCAGGAATATCTGCCATCACAAAACTTCGGTAATCGCGGTATTGCACCACACCCAAGTTTGGAACCAAAGTGGTAAATGGATAATCTGCAATTTCAGGTTTTGCTGCTGATAAAACACTTAGCAAAGTGCTTTTACCCGCATTTGGAAATCCAACCAAACCAACATCGGCCAAGACCTTCAATTCAAGAATAATCCATTGCTCAATACCAGGTTCACCAGGCTGCGCGTATTGAGGCGATTGGTTGGTAGGTGTTTTAAAATGGGCATTCCCCAAACCTCCACGACCACCAGGAACCAATACTTTACGTTCACCTTCTTCGGTGATTTCGAACATAATTTCGCCAGATTCAGCATCTCTCGCTACTGTCCCGAGAGGGACTTCCAATACAATGCTCTCCCCAAAACGTCCCGAACTGTGATTTTCACCCCCAGGAATTCCGTCTTCGGCCATTACATGTTTACGATATTTTAAGTGGAGCAACGTCCACAGTTGTGAATTACCCAACAAAATAATGTCTCCGCCCTTGCCGCCATCACCTCCATCTGGACCTCCTCGCGGATTCATTTTGCTGCGGTGATAGTGCCTGCTGCCCGCACCGCCTTTGCCGCTTCGGCAACAGATTTTCACGTAGTCAATGAAATTACTTTCCGCCATGAACCTGCAAAGGTCGGTAAAAAGAACTATCCTTCGTATTTTTGCCGTTCAATTTAGCAAAATGTCAAGCAATAGTGCCTACGCTTTCCGCGAAATAGAATCCAAATGGCAAAACATTTGGAACCAAAATCAACTTTACAAAGTAGATATACAACCCAATAAACCCAAATTTTATGCCCTTGATATGTTTCCATATCCATCAGGTGCCGGCCTTCACGTTGGGCATCCACTGGGTTATATCGCTTCTGATATTGTAGCTCGATATAAAAGATTGAATGGGTTTAATGTATTACATCCAATGGGTTACGATGCATTTGGTCTGCCCGCTGAACAATATGCCATCCAAACCGGACAACACCCTGCGGTTACCACCGAAGCCAATGTAAAACGTTTCAGGGAACAACTAGATAAAATGGGTTTTTGCTTTGATTGGGACAGGCAAGTGAAAACCTGCGATGCAGATTACTACAAGTGGACACAATGGATTTTTAGTCAATTTTTTACACATTGGTACGACAAATCAATACAAAAAGCAGTATCCATTGATTTTCTTACACAGCATTTTGAACAATTCGGCTCTTCCAATTTGAATGCTCACCACAGCTGTAAAATTCAATTCTCCGCTCAAGAGTGGAACCAATTCAATGTCCAACAAAAAGAAAATATACTCAACGATTATCGTTTAGCATTCATTGATGAAACTACTGTGAACTGGTGCGCAGAAATGGGTACCGTTCTTGCAAACGAAGAAGTAGTCAATGGGGTCAGCGAAAGAGGTGGCTATCCTGTAATTCGAAAGAAAATGAAACAATGGAGCCTCCGAATTACTGCCTACGCAGATAGACTTTTGGAAGGACTTCAAAACGTTGAATGGAGTGATTCTATTAAAGAGATACAGAAAAATTGGATTGGAAGAAGCGAAGGTGCCGAAATTGACTTCAAAGTTTCAGGATCGAGTCACACAATCAGAATTTTTACTACTCGACCCGATACACTTTTCGGTGCTACTTACATGGTATTGGCTCCAGAAACCGAGTATTTACAAGAAATTTGCAGCTCCAATCAGTGGGAACAAGTATCAAACTACGCAGAAAAAGCCAAAAATAGATCTGAAATAGAACGCATGGCTGACACCCAAAAGACTGGTGTTTTTACTGGTGCTATGGCTGTCAATCCCTTCAATAACAAAGAAATTCCTATTTGGGTTAGCGATTATGTTTTAGCCGGATATGGCACAGGGGCTATTATGGCTGTTCCTGCACACGATGAACGTGACTTTGAATTTGCTCAAGCATTTACTTTAGAGGTAATTGCCGTAGTCAAACCCGCCAACGAGGAACTAGAACTCCCTTTGAAAGAGGCATTTAGCGCAAAAGATGGAATTCTCTTTAACAGCGATTTCCTCAACGGATTAACTGTAAAAGATGCCATCAAAGCTGCAAGAAACAAAGTGTTAGAATTAGGAATTGGCGAGAAAAAAGTCAATTACAAACTGCGTGAAGCAGGTTTTGGAAGACAACGTTATTGGGGTGAACCTTTTCCCATCATTTACAATAATGGTATCCCTCAATTGGTCAATGATTTACCCGTTGAATTACCCACCGTTGATAGCTACAAACCCACGGGAACAGGCGAAAGTCCTCTGGCTGCAGTACAAGATTGGGTGAATAGCCCAGTTGGCCAAAGAGAAACCGATACCATGCCCGGTTGGGCCGGCAGCTCATGGTATTTTTTACGATATACAGATCCCCAAAACTCAGAAGCATTTGCTTCGAAAGAAGCCCTAAACTATTGGCAAGCTGTTGACCTTTATGTTGGAGGCTCAGAACACGCCACTGGTCACCTTCTTTACAGCCGCTTTTGGACGAAGTTTTTGTTTGACTTGGGATATTTATCTTGGGATGAACCTTTCAAACGCCTGGTGAATCAGGGAATGATCATGGGCGAAGACGGACAAAAAATGAGTAAGCGCTGGGGTAACGTCGTTAACCCCGATGATGTTTGCCAAGAATATGGTGCAGATACTCTTAGGATGTATGAAATGTTCTTGGGGCCACTTCAAGATTCAAAACCATGGAATACTCATGGAATTGAAGGTGTTTCTAGATTCTTAGGTAAATTCTGGCGACTGTTTTATGAAGCAGACCAATGGACAATAAATCAAGAATCAGCCAACTCAGATGAGTTAAAAATTCTACACAAGACCATTAAAAAAGTAACGGAAGATATCGAATCAATGAGCTTCAACACCTCTGTATCTGCTTTCATGGTATGTGTGAATGAATTAACTACCCTAAAATGCAGAAAACAATCGGTTTTAGAGCCATTATTAATATTACTAGCACCATTCGCCCCACATATTTCAGAAGAACTTTGGTCGCAATTAGGAGGTTCCGAAAGCATACATATTCAACAATGGCCTAAGTTCAACGCAGAATTGCTGGTTGAAAATGCTTTTCTATATCCTATAAGCATCAACGGTAAAACCCGCACACAAATTGAGTTTCCTACCAATGCCGATGTGAAAGACATTGAAGCTGCGGTACTCGTAAACGAAATTGTGTTGAAATGGACCGAAGGAAAAGCACCTAAAAAGGTGATTGTGGTGAAAAACAGAATTGTGAATGTGGTAATCTAGTACATGGTCTATGGTACTTGGTACTGAGTCAGAACTCTAGTGCCTAATAGCAAGAGACTAGTGGCAAGAAACTATCTCCTAGAGTCTCCCTACCCTCTACCCTCTACCCTCTACCCTCTACCCTCTACCCTCTACCAACTACCAGGTACCAGGTACAAGGTACCCGGTACTAAACCGCAAAACTTTCGCCGCAACCGCAACTGCGTGCGGCATTGGGATTGATGAAGTTGAAACCTTTGCCGTTCAATCCATCAGAAAAATCAAGTTCTGTACCGCATAAGTACAGGAAACTCTTCATGTCGCAAACAATCTTTAATTGATCATCGCCAAATTCCATGTCTCCTGGCTTGCTCTCATTATCAAAATCAAGCTCGTAAGACAATCCCGAACAACCTCCGCCTTTAACACCCACTCTCAAAAAATAGTCAGGCGCAGCTATTCCAGCTTCCTGCATCAACGAATCTACTTTCATTCGTGCTTTTTCGGTAATGGTAACGGCGGAGGTATCGGTAATCATATTTTAAAATATTAGTGATGTACTTTATCAGAAACCAAAGGTTCCAAACCTCTTTTCTGACGATAATCATTGATGGCAGCGCGTATTGCATCTTCAGCAAGCACAGAACAGTGAATTTTCACAGGAGGCAGTGCTAATTCCTCTACGATGTCCATATTATCAATGCTTAAAGCTTCGTCAACCGTTTTACCTTTAATCCATTCAGTAGCCAATGAGGAGCTTGCAATGGCAGACCCACAACCAAATGTTTTAAACTTTGCATCTTCAATAACACCGGTTTCTTCATTCACTTGAATTTGTAAACGCATTACGTCTCCACATTCAGGCGCTCCAACTAAACCCGTTCCAACAGTGTCACTTGCTTTGTCTAACGTTCCAATGTTTCTTGGATTGGTGTAGTGATCAATTACTTTTTCAGAATATGCCATAATTTTTGGGTTTTATATTTCAAAGTTATTTAAAATCTTTCTAAATTACAAGATTAATGTTCAGACCACTCAATTGACTTCAAATCAATGCCTTCCTTGTGCATTTCCCATAACGGACTCATGTCTCTCAACTTGTTAACAGCTTTGGTTACCAAATCAATGGCAAAATCAATTTCCTCATCTTTGGTGAATCTACCTAAACCAAATCTGATGCTTGAGTGTGCCAATTCATCGTCTAAACCAAGGCTTTTCAATACATAACTTGGTTCAAGTGACGCCGAAGTACAAGCAGACCCAGAAGAACATGCTATATCTTTAATACCCATCATTAAACCTTCACCTTCCACATATTTAAACGAAATATTGGTGGTATGTGGCAAACGATGTTCACGACTTCCATTTACATAAGATTCTTCCAATTGCAATAGAGCAGCTTCTAATCTATCACGCATAGCACTCAAACGCACCGCTTCCGACTCCATTTCTTGAATAGCAATTTCACAAGCTTTACCAAAACCAATGATACCTGGAACGTTCAAAGTTCCACTTCTCATTCCGCGCTCGTGTCCGCCGCCATCCATCTGAGCAGTAACCTTAACTCTAGGATTTTTACGTCTAACATAAAGTGCGCCAATGCCCTTAGGACCGTACATTTTATGAGCAGTAAAACTCAACAAATCAATATTATCAGCAATAACGTCTACTAGAATTTTTCCAACCGCCTGAGTAGCATCTGTATGAAACAACACACCGTGCTTTTTACACAAAGCCCCAATCTCACGAACCGGTTGCAGAACGCCCAATTCATTGTTTCCGTACATCACACTTACCAAAATGGTAGTTGGACGAATGGCTTGTTCCAATTGAGCCATATCGATTAACCCATTCTCAGCAACTGACAAATAGGTAATCTCAGCACCCAACTTCTCAAGATGCTTACAAGTATCTAAAACTGCCTTATGTTCAGTGATTACGGTGATAATGTGATTGCCTTTTGCAGCATACATTTCAAAAACACCTTTAATTGCCAAGTTGTTGCTTTCAGTGGCACCACTGGTGAAAATTATTTCTTTAGAATTTGCACCAATAATCTTTGCAACTTGCTCACGAGCATAATCTACAGCTTCTTCAGCTGCCCAACCAAATGCATGGCTCTTACTTGCTGCGTTACCAAAGTTCTCCAAAAAGTAAGGAGTCATGGTTTCAAACACCCTAGGATCAACCTGTGTAGTGGCGTTGTTATCTAAATATATTGGAAGTCTCATATTATATTGGTTTGTATTATTAACAATTGGTAGGTGGAATCGTTTTATTATTTAGACGATTTCTAAACAACAAAATTAATCATCTCTACCTACAATCACATACCTTTTCGCTTATTTTGTGCGACAAATTCACATTTTCGTAGAATTATGCCCAAAAAACTTGAACATATTGGTATTGCCGTGAAAAACCTGGAGGCTTCAGAGGCGCTTTTCACTAAACTGCTTGGCATCGAACCCTACAAACGCGAAGAAGTATCTTCTGAGGGAGTTATGACTTCTTTTTTTCTTTTGGGGGACATAAAATTCGAACTTCTTGCAGCAACAAACCAAGATAGCCCTATTGCCAAATTCATTGAGAAACGCGGTGAAGGAATTCACCACCTAGCCTTTGAATCAGAAAATCTTGAAAATGAGCTCTCTGAAAGAAAATCACAAAACGTAGAACTCATTCATCAAAAACCTAAAGATGGCGCTGACAATAAACGCATCGCATTTTTACACCCAAAATCGACAGGAGGCGTTCTTTGGGAGCTTTGCCAAGAAAAGTTAACTGATTGATTTCTAAAGAAAGAAGTGAAAACTATCTCCCCTCAAACCTGCTCTCAATGTCTCTAAGGGGATCAATTCATTAGGCGCAATATTTCCCAAATTAACATTGGTTCCGTATAATTGAATAAACCAAACTTGTTGAGCCTTTTGAGGTGCTTCCCAAATTACTTTATCTAATGGAATCTTGCGAATAATCTCTGCAACCAAACCACTTCTTACTTCACCAGAATTTCTAAAAATACCTACGGTTCCTGATTCCCTTGCTTCGCCTATTACTTTCCAAGCACCAGCTTCTAATTCTGTTTCCATTTGCTCAATCCACTCATAAGGAGGAATGATTTTCTCGGCATCTTTTGAACCCACCTCACTTAAAACAGTATAATTCTTAGCAAATGTTGAAATAATCTCACACTTTTCGTCGTGGTTGATTTCCAATGAACCATCACTGATTTCAACATGGGCAACTTTGGTCTTTTCTAAAAGTCTATGATAATCATCTAACTGATTTCTAACCAAATACGCCTCAAAAAGAGTACCACCAAAATACACAGGGATACCCGCACTTTGATAGATTTGAATTTTATCTAGAAGACCTTGTGTAAACAAGCCAGTTCCAAATCCCAATTTTACAATATCCACAAGAGAAGAGCTAGAAGAAAGAAAATCTTCCGTCTCGCGAATAGACAATCCCTTATCCATAACCATTGTAAAACCATCATTACGTGGCTTAATTGTTCTTTCCGGCAGGTTTTTAAGTTGAAATAAATCGTTATTCATAGAATGTAAAATGGGCAATCATTTAGAAAATTTGGCTATCAAAGCCATGATTTTTGTAGATGATTTTAACTCTGGCGCAAAGTTAAACATTGTTGGGTACTCTGCAGGATCAAATTCCAAAGCTTTCTCCAACACCAACAGACCCAGATCATGGTTTCCGTTAAGATAACATAATGCAGCCAATCGGTACAAAAGAGGAACGCTATGTGGGTTGTTCTCTAATCCAGTCTCAGTAACATCTAATGCCTTATCCATTTCACCAGCTTCGTGCAGTGCTAAGCCATAATCTAACCAAAGCTCCGGTTCAAAAGGAAAATTCTCAGTCAACTCCTCGTATAAAGCTTGCCATTTTTCGGTTTGATGGTTACCAAAGTAAGCGCTTGCCAAAACAATTCCATAATCTGACTGAGTGGCATCTAATTGCCTTGCTTTCTCCAAATATCCAATAGCAGTGCCATATTTACCCTCTTGATGATAGGTAAGCCCTAAACTATACCAACTTTCTGAATCATTTGAGTCACTGGTTAAAATCTTTTTATACATCTCCCTGCACTCCGCCAATCTGCCCACTTCATATAAACTCCAGGCATATAATCCCCTCACAGATTCCAGTGTTTTCGGGGGAAATTCACTCAGCAACTCTTCATACCGCGCTACAACTTTCGGATAATGCTCCAATTCATAAGCCGCTTCAATCCATCCCAACCAAGCCTCATTATATTTTTCATTAATGGTAACCGCATAGTCAAAAGCATTAAATGCTTTTTCATGATCTTCCATAATGGAATAAGCCTCACCCAAAACTTGCCAAGCCTCTGCGAGATATGGTTCTTTATCAATTTGTGCTTCAATCACAGGAATCAACAACATCACAATGTTGGTATCTTCCGTTTTATTGATATGTCTTTCAAAAATGGGTATGATTTCAACTTGAGTCTCCAACGCTTTCATTGCAATGGGCTCAGCCAAATCATACTGCTCGTAATGCAAAACCATGTCTAAGAAATCTTCCAACGGACCCTCATCATCACCAATGACTTCCAAAGCAGATTTCATAGCATCGAATGCCAATTTCCTGGCCCCTTCATGACCGTGCAATACCGCTTTCATCATCATTAGGGTAGGCTCAAAAGGAGTGTAAGCTGTTGCCTGCTCCAAATATTTGTGTGCCTTTCTGTACTTACACTCACTCATTAACCACTCTACCATGTGCAGAGTAAAAATGGAAATATAAGGAAACGTCTGTATCCCCAATTCAATAACCATTTTAGCATATTTCTCAGAATGAAAAGAATTTAGCTGTTCAGGTAATTGACTGCTGTAGTAACGGAACAACTCCATCAACTCTCGAGCAGTGAATGATTGTCTTGACTGACTTTCAAAGTCCTTGGCCAAAACATCCAAGTCCCCTTGAAAACCACCCATGTCTTCGTCTAGCTCGTCATCCCAATCTGATGGAAAAAAACTCATAATACCAAATTTATATATCTTTTATTGGTAGATCCCTACCACTTGCAATAATTATCCAAAACTTAATAACAAATTAATTCTAGTACCGGGTACCGGGTCTCAGGTAACGGGTTCCAGATGCCGGGTTTCGGGTTTCGGGAGCCGGGTCCCAGCCCCTAGTCCCTCGCCCCTAGTCCCTCGCCTCTCGCCCCTAGTCCCTCGCCTCTCACCCCTCGCCCCTAGTCACCAGTCACTAGTCACTAGTCACTAGTCACTAGCCCCTCGCCTATCAACTACAGACCTACTTAAACTTATTGACTAAATTCAACAACTCTTCCTTCGGCATAGCCCCCATTGCACGGTGAACCAATTGTCCGTTCTTGAAGAAGATTACTGTTGGATATCCCTGAATATCATATTGGCTCGCAATATCAAATTGCGCCTCTGCATCCACTTGAAGAACATTGACAATGTCAGAATTCTCAGCTTTGATTTCTTTAACGAAAGGATCCATCATTTTACATGGTCCACACCAAGTGGTGTAAAAATCAACCATCGTTAATTTCTCTTCAGCTATGATATTCATGAAACTCTCACGAGTTAGAATTTCGTTGTTTGAATTAGAGTTCTGACAAGAACTTCCAATTAGTGACATCCCTAAGACTAAAAAAAATGCCCAAACACTGCGAACGATAGTTTTCATTGTGCAAAGTTACTTATTCCAAAATTAAATACCTTTGTTGTGTGTCGTCTAAACCCATACAATTGTCGGTTATTGTGCCCTTGTTTAATGAACAAGATAATATTGGTGCTCTTTTTCAAAGAATTCAAAACTCACTGAATCCTCTGAATTTAACCCATGAAATCATTTTTATCAATGATGGATCCAAAGACAACACCCTACCACTTGTCATTCAATTGGCTCATCAACATCCCGAAGTTCACTACATCGATTTTTCTAGGAATTTTGGACATCAACTGGCTATTTCAGCCGGTATAGAATATGCCCGCGGTGAATATTTGGTTATCATGGACGGCGATGGACAAGACCCCCCAGAATTCATTCCAGATTTATACAACAAAGCCAAGGAAGGCTTTGAAGTGGTGTATGCAAAACGAAGAAAACGCGACGGCGAAAACTTCATGAAAAAACTCACTGCTAAGGCCTTTTATAGAATTCTAGCCAAAATCACCAACATCGAAATCCCCGTAGATACTGGCGACTTCAGAATCATCCATCGTAAAATTAGAGATATTTTGGTGCAAATGCCCGAGCAACAAAAGTACATTAGAGGACAAATCGCTTGGATAGGATTCAATCAAACGTATCTTGAATACGACCGACAAGAACGTATGTCGGGGGAAACAAAATTCACCTACCGAAAAATGATGCGTTTTGCCCTCGATGGAATCAGTTCTTTCAGCACTTGGCCCCTAAAAGTAGCCACAGTATCAGGGTTCGCCGTGAGTTTTCTCGCTTTCATTCTCATTATTTACAGCTTATATCAAAAGTTCTTTGGTTACACCGAAAAAGGGTGGACATCCATGCATATTTCAATCCTCTTTTTAGGGGGAATTCAGCTCATTGGTATTGGAATTTTAGGGGAATACTTGGGTCGTGTGAGTGAGAATGTAAAAAACCGACCCCATTACATTGTTCGAGAAACTAACATCCCCAAAAAGGAAACAAACTCATGAAATTGAACCGAGATACCCTTTGGTTTCTGGCAATATTTGCACTTTCAACCATCGTTTCTGGCACTCTCATTCAATCAAACTTCCCACCGTACGGCATGCATCAAGGTGCCCAAGCAGATAGAGCTTGCATAGCCTTGAATTATTTTCAAGAATCCATGAACTTCTTCCTGCCCAGGGTCATGGAAAATAGAGCCTCAGACGGCATTTGTGGACTAGAATTCCCCATTCTGCCTTACATATCCGCTTGCTTATATAATGTCTTCGGATTTCACGATGTGATTTACCGCCTGCTCTTGCTAACCCTTTGGTTTTTCGGCCAAAGAGCTGCTTGGAAAATGAGCTTACTCATCATTCCGAAGCTCACTCACCGAGCTTTCTTTCACTTTCTATGGACCAGCTCACCCCTACTGTTTTTCTACTCGTTCAATTTCTTACCCGACATCGCCGCACTGTCATTTTCACTCATCGCATGGCATCACTTCTTTGAGTTCAAAAACGGAAAACTAATCAACCACAACTTTCATCTTTTTTTACTGTTCTCCGCACTCTCCGGACTATTGAAAGTCACTTTCCTCATCAATTTTATCGCCGCAATCATCATTCGATGGAAGCAATTAAACATACTATCACGACTTAAACTCTTACTCCCTGTTTTGGCCGTTGGCACTTGGTATTTTTATTCCGCACAGCTGACCAAAAGCACCTGTAATCTACACTTTTTACAGCAAATGAATCCGCCCAGTTCCATGGCTGAACTCATCGAAAACAGCAGATACGCCCTTGACACTTGGATGGATCAAATTTACCCCCGCAATTTCTTGTTGGTCTTTGTAATTATCATGCTGATTTCTGCCCAACAATTCAACCGTCAAAGCGATTTATTGAAGATTTCCGGACTTCTTTTCGGGGGATTTTTATCGGTATTTCTCCTGTTTAACCGCCAATTCAGATTCCATGACTATTACTTCATTCAAGCGTTTCCATTTATCTTTTTTGGACTATTATACCTGTACGAAACCCACCTAAAAAACAAACTGATTTACACCGGCCTTATTAGTATTTTAGCATTGGTTGGTTTGTTTATCACACCCTTTTATCAATTCTCCCACGCCAAAAACATCGTGAGAAGAACCCTCACTCCCAAAGACTATTACAATCAATCTTTCTTCCAAGATTTTACATCCTTCGAAAAAACCAAAAGAGTATTGGACTCCATTGACCCCACTCGGAAGAAAGAGATCATCTTTGCATTTGACCCAACTCCCAACACGAGCCTATATTTATTGCAAAGACAGGGTATCAGACTAGCACCTGATTTTGATTCGGCCCTCTGCTCACAAATCATCCAAGAGAAACTTAAAAAAGATCCATCAACACTTCAATATCTGATCATTCAAGATCTATATAGCCTTCCGAAAAATCACTTCTTCAGACATTTCATAGTGCCTCAAACCGATGAAAGCGGCCTAAAAATTTATACCCTTAAGAACCCTTAAAAGGATACCTAAATCTCAGCATTAAACCGCCTCCATGCCATTTAGAAGGGGCAATAAATGATTCCATCCCGTATAGATGCAATTCTACAAATGCCTTGTATTGCAGGGAGAAGTTAATATCCATAACATCAAAACCACCCAATGACACAGAAGGCATAATTGCTACATCGTTTTTGGAAAACCATCGTGAACCCACTTCAAGCCTTGGAACATAACCCAAGACATGACGGTAACTTAAATTAACGAAATATCCGTTCTGAGTCAAATGCTTCTTCATAATGCCTTTGCCTATACTAGACAACCCAACCACTATCTCAAAAGGACTTAAAATGGTACCTCGCTGATTGATTTCATTGAAATTCAACTTTGCTTCAACACTATCTCTCTGTCTATCAATCCAATCACCGGCTCTTAAATCGCTATAATTCAAATTGACAGCCTTTAAATTAACCCTATTCGTCCCTGTCCATTCAACGGGTTTCAATGAATTCTGATCATATAATACCCCCCTTGAAACCGTTTTGACATTATTGATTGAAACGAACCCAAAATCTTGCAATGAAAAATTGGCACTCCATCTTTTCCCATTTGGGCGAACAAAATCAAAAGACTTAGAAACCCCGAACTGCAATCCCCAACCCGTTCCACTCGGTTGATAGTTCGTATTTTGACTGGAAATTTTCCCATCAAACGAAATACTATCCCCTCTTAAATCCGAAAATAAACTTAAGTCTTGGGTTCGAATGTGAGAATAATTGACCACCTGTGCAAGTGATACGTTCCAAGCAATTTGCTTCTTCCAAGACCAAAATTTAACTTTCAACTTACGTTGCGATAAACTCCAAATTTCATTGTTTCCAACTTTCATCTCTTGACCCAAAAAGGGAGTATTACCCCGCATCATCAGACCGAAAGCATCTTTAGTGAATTTCGCACCGTTCAATGTTTCAGAGCTGTAATAAACACTAACCTTTTGCTTATTTACAGTGGCATACTTTTGCAAACCCACAAACGGAACCAACTGAATCGACATTCTCTGAAACGCTCCCAATCGATTATTGTCGTTCAACCCTTCATGATAGGCAGCCATTTTATCTGGATTAACATATCCTCCAACAGCAAACCGACTAGCAAAACCTAATGGCACTGTATTTGAACCAGTTTCTACCTTGTACTCAAAAACAGGCATATAATGCGTCACAACAACATTGCCTGATTGAGGTGTTAAATTCTGAGCTGTTAGGTTACTTGTTAAAATAAAACCCAAAAGCCCAAACCCAATTTTAATTCTGAATCTCATACTCAAATCTCATTCTTGAATGAATTTTCAATCGGCTTGTATTGTATATCTTTTGTAAACCAGGTGCTGTTGCCGCTTTGGCAACAATATGAAAATATTGGGTCCTCCTTAAAGCATCCATTTGGTCTCTTGGTAATTTGATAACAAAGTCTGTTGGCGAATTAGCTGCAATTCTTCCTCCGGGTTCTAAATCCAAAGAACCAATAACCCTTCGACTTTCATCCATCAATTCTATTTTCAAATCCAAATCAATGGGAAAACCATTGTCCATATCCATAAAAAGAGTGGCGCTTTTCAATCTCTGTAAGTTCGCTAAATTGCCAAAATTAACACCCTGAGTGTCTCTAAATACCAATCCCCCAAACTCAAAAGATATGGGCACATCCAGTCTCATGATTACATCCAATCTCGATTCATCAAAAACAAAATCAGTGTAATTATTTACGTTCCCATTGGGCGAAACCTCAGTTTCTAAATCATATTCCAATAATTGAGGAAGATTCTCTAAAAACGGTTTAATGTTGGAATTATTCACATCCAACTGAACCTTAGTTTCTGTAAATTCACCTCTAATGAATTTAGGCTTTGCCACATACAAATCGTTGTTCAATGGATTTGCGCTTAAGGCCAAATCCTTTCCAGAAAACTGATTGATTCCTGCCAATTGATGCAATCTAAATCTGCCGTCAGCACCAATACTGTTCTTCAAAACAAACCCCAATTTAATATCTTTAAACTTCACATCACCGCTCAATCCTTTGAATAAATTAAAACTTGTAGTGTCAACCCCGGTGCGTGACAATTGATTTCCCAAATAACCTATGGCATACTCCGGTTTGAGTCCCTCCAAACGATATTCCAAAACAATACTATCTTGTAGCCCAACCGCCAGTTTTCTGCCCGATGAATCTAATGTAACTCTAAGAATTTGATGGAAAGTATTGACCGTATCTTTAACATCTGGATCCTTGCCTCGAAAGTCTAGCAAAAATCCCTTCATTTCATAGATCTTTTCTGTTGTGGCAACTCCTTTTCCACCAGGACCCGGCAAACTCAATTCTTGATAAAATGATTTACCATCTTTGGTGGCACCCGGCAAAGCCAGCACCATACTCATATCTTCTTGAATGGTAGAAATCACTTTGATTCTCAATCTACCTGACTCTACTTTAAAATACTTGATATCTGCACCTCCCATGTATAAGATGAGTCCCTCGTCTTGATTGATTACATCTTGAGTTGGAAAAGCAGCTACAGCATAAACCGGACGCAAATTGCGCACCCCGAGAATCACTTTGATTCCCTTGTCTGATTCAATGAGCACCGGCCCACTACTAGCTTTAGTAACAAGTTTACGAATGACTCCCACTAGGTTCTTGGTAACTGTTTTACCGCCAAGATCAATGGTTTGTTTTGAGACTCCCCCTGAAGCGGGTATGTTCTTAAAAGAATCTGTCGCAACCACGGTGTTGTCATCTTTATTTCTCAATTCAAAAACAATCAATGATATCTCAACAGGTAAATCGTTCTGAATACTGATATCCAAGAAACCTGTATCTAAAGTTGCCGTTTCAAAAAACGCGCTCGCGTCAATGTCTGTCGGATCTAAATCTGTTTGATCTTGAGCCGGAATGACCGTTTTTTGACCATTCAACAACTTAAAAATAGGGTTAATATCACCCAAAGTGATTTCATTTTGAATTTGTTGATCATTCAATTTTAGTTTTCGCAAATTGAACGATTCATCAATTCCAGTATCTGAAACTTGAACATCATTTACTTTGTAGGAATACACCAAATTTTCGTAAGACAATGTGTATGAGCTATCTCCAGAAACATTATTCATGTATCTTGGGTCAATATCATCCAACTTAAACTCTGTTCTAAAAAGTGGAATGGTGTTGTCTACATCCCAGGAAAAAGCCTCTCTCTGGCAAGAAGAAAACACCGATAACCCAATAACCAGGAGTAACCGGAATTTCATCCTTGCAATTTAATCAAATTATGATAATCCGTAGTGTTTCGAACCAAAAATGACAATGGACCAAATCAATAAGGCCACCAACTGAAAAATCAAGACTTTTAACCGATTAGATTCAATTCCAATCGATAAAAAACAACCCACAGGTATACTTATAATCAGCGGTGACAACAACGCTATAGCTATCAAGCCTCCTTTATTTCTCAAATTAACCAAGAATCTGTTTTTCTTAGAAAACCTTTTCACTTCTTTTTTGGGCGGAAACTTTTTCTTCATCCATACCTTAATGAATGACCCTCCGTACACGAATGTAAATATTCCAAAAGCGCCCCCAGCAAAGCTAATCAAGAATCCTTCCCACGCCGAAAGACTTGCCACAGCAAGCCCACTGCCAACTAGAAACTTGACCGAACTTAATAAAAATACGCTCAGGAACAGAAGAATATTTGACATTTTCCCAAAGATATGCGCAAATTTGCATCGCGTTGCGTATTCATTCGACAAGAATCCTGATCTTTCTGTTGTTCTTCCTTTCGGGGGATGTTTTGCTGGCGCAATTTCCCACCCTGCGTCCCGATCTTATGTCACCCAACGGACCTATGCCCTCTCGAACCGATGACACTGCCTCAAGATCACGCGACTCCCTAAAATCCAACAAACCCCTCAAACCAAGATTCCATCCTTGGAATATAACCGCTCAAAACGCCTGGCACAAAACAGATACCTTAAACCCATCAGATACCACTTTCCAACCCATTCAGTTATACACTCAATGGCTAAGAAATACAAGGCCTTGGGCCTATACCGGCGTCAGCGGTTCACCTGAAACTCCGCTTTTTATTGACGCTTTCGCTCTATCTCAATCGCCCGGAATCCGAATTGGAGCTAACCCCTATTTAAATCAAACCAAATCACCTTTAAATTTTAGTTTTCACAAAGTAGGTCAACCATATACAGATTTTCTATATACTCAAGGTGATGGGCGATACAACGGACTCGAGGTACTCCATTCTCAGAATTTTTCCCCCACTTGGAACGTAACACTTGATTATCGCTCTCAACTCATCAACCAAGATCTACATGTGGGTGCCAGACAGCAAACCATGCACAGAAACATTGCTTTGGGCAGTAACTTTCAAAGCCAAAATAAACGTTTCGATCAACAAACCATCTTCTCATGGAACCGCACAAGACGTGAAGAAAACGGAGGACTAAAAGCTGACTCTCTATTTTATGGACCTTCTGGTTTTCAGGGCTCTCAATGGGATATTCGAACGTTCGGTGCATACACACCCTGGCTCAATCAAGCCAACTCCTTTTGGGCAAACTCACACCACCGCTCAATCAGTAGATATCATCTCAAAAATGATTCCTTTAAGCATTTAGCCTTCATCCACCAATTAGACTATCAAAACACCCGATTCCATTATACCGACAAGTCGGTCGATACCACATTTTACCAAGCAATACCCATTATTCACAACACCAAAAACATTTACGATAGCACCGTTTGGAAACTCATCGAAAATCGAATAGGTCTCGAATTTCGCGATCAATTTCAAACATTGGGCTTCTCCTTTCTTGCCCAAAATGCCATTGTCAGGTATCAATCACTCACTGAAATACCTTCAAATTTACAAAAGCAAAATTTCCAATCGCAAGGAATAGAATTGACTCATAAAATTCACGCAAATAGACTTTCTTCACTATCAAAATACACCTATTTATTTAACGGTTTTGGAAAGGGTTATCTACTCACTTCGAATTTGAATTATTCTCTATCAGATTCATCAAAAATATCATTCCAATTATTTGCCTCTGATCAGCCCATATCTCTCTTTCAATACCAATATTTGGGAAATTTTGTTCGCTACAAAATCAATCAACCCTTCAATGAACAGCACTGGTCAATTCAAACGACATACACCCAAAAAATTAAAAAATTCAGAATTTTAGCGAGCGCTCAATTTGGATCTAAAAACCACTTTGTAAATATAGACTTACGCCCCACAAACATCCCTTCTATCTTCTACCAGCAAATAAACCTCCAAACCCAATATCAAAGCAAACATTGGTTCACCTATGTCAATGCATATTGGCAGAATTACGCTGATTCGGGCTCATCAGCATTCGGCTTAACAAATCTAGGCCTCCCTAAATGGAACCTTAGCGCCGGGGTTGCATTCCAACAAAACTTATTCAAAAAGGCCCTCTTCTTGAGATATGGCTTTGACATCAGATACATATCTTCTTACAACGCACTCTATTACCGCCCCGATGCACTCCAATTCTACTTCAACTCCCATGATCTAACCAAAATTGGCAACTACGCCACCGCCGACATATACATCAGCGGACGAGTTCAAACCGTTGATTTCTTCCTCAAAATGGAACACCTCAACGAATGGCTCATATCTCCTTGGCTCACCCCCCACTACGAATGGGTCAAAAACTACCCCATCGAACCCAGCCGCTTCCGAATGGGCATCAGCTGGAAGTTCTGGAATTAAATTTCAACTACCGGGTAGCAGGTAGCAGGTTTCGGGTATCGGGTTTCGGGTATCGGGCTTCGGATGCCAGACCCTAGTCACTCGTCACTCGTCACTCGTCTCTAGCCCCTAGCCCCTCGTCTCTAGCCCCTAGCCTCTAGCCTCTCGGCCCCAGCCACTCGTCTCTCGGCCCTAGTCTCTAGCCCCCAGACTATGGACCATGGACTATGGACTATGGACTATGGACCAAGAGGTACCAGGTACCAAAGACCAAAATCAATGCGCCTCCAACCAGTTTCTGCCTGAACCCGACTCTACTAAAACTGGAACGTTCAATGTCATAGCACCTTCCATTAATTCCTTGATTTTGGGTTCTACGATGGACAGTTCGTTTTTGGGCACATCGAACAACAATTCGTCATGTACCTGAAGAATCATTTTGGTTGATAAGTCTGATTGATTGAGCCAATCTTGTATACGAATCATGGCAATTTTAATCATATCGGCTGCACTTCCCTGAATAGGTGCATTGATGGCGTTTCGCTCAGCAAATCCGCGAACAGTGGCATTGCGGGAATTAATATCACGCAAGTTTCTTCTTCTTCCGGTTATGGTTTCTACATATCCTAAATCTCTTGCAGATTGTATCGTAGAATCCATATACGTTTTAATGCCCGGAAACTGAGTGAAATAGTTATCAATAATATCTTTGGCTTCACCCCTTGAAATCTGTACCCTTTGGCTCAAACCAAAGGCTGAAATTCCATAGATAATTCCAAAATTTACTGTTTTGGCCTTCCGTCGCATTTCCTTGTCCACATCCTCAATGGCAACACCCCAAACTTTTGATGCTGTGGCCGTGTGAATATCTATTCCAGATCTGAAGGCTTCAATCATCCCAGCATCCCCAGAAATATGAGCAATGATGCGCAATTCTATTTGACTGTAATCAGCACTGAGCAAAACTCTATCTTCAGAGGTAGAAATAAAAGCCTTTCTAATCTCTCTGCCCATCTCGGTTCTGATAGGAATGTTTTGAAGATTGGGATTGTTTGAACTTAAACGACCCGTTGCCGCTACTGCTTGATTGAAACTCGTGTGGACCCTCCCAGTAGATGGCTTTACCAACTGCGGAAGAGCATCTACATAAGTACTTTTGAGTTTTTGCAACGCTCTAAACGATAAAATATGATCAATGATCTCGTGTTTGCCTTTTAACGATTGCAAGGTTTCTTCATCGGTTTGATATTGGCCCGTCTTGGTTTTCTTTGGCTTATCAGACAGCTTCAAATGTTCAAATAAAATATTGCCTACTTGTTGTGGTGAACTAATATTGAATTGAACTCCGGCACTGGCAAAAATCTTATCCTGCATTTCAACCGATTGCTGCTGAAGTTCCCTACTGTATGACTCTAAAAACCCTACATCAACCGTCACACCCACTGCTTCCATTTCTTCTAAAACACTCACCAAGGGTATTTCAATGTTCTCAAATACACTCCACACATTGCGCTCGTGTAGTTCTTTCTCCAAAATCTGCTTCAATTGGAAGGTTACATCTGTGTCTTCGGCCGCGTATTCTGCTATTTTCAGTAATTCCACATCAGACATTGACCCTTGACCCTTGCCTTTTTTACCAATCAACTCTTCAATAGAAATGGGCGAATAATTCAAATAATGTTGGCTCAACACCTGCATGTTATGCCTTTGATCAGGCTCAACCAAATAATGCGCCAACATCGTATCGAAGAAAGGACCTTCAATTTTAAGCCCATATTTCTTCAATATTCCCAAATCAAACTTCAAGTTTTGAGCAATTTTCATCTTTGCACTTTCAAACAGTGGAGCCCACCATGAAACCTGTTCTTTGGCCTCATCGAAATTGCTAGATACTGGAAAATATATGCCTTGATGCGCCTTCCAAGTCAATGAAATTCCCACCAAATTCGCTTCCATCAAATCCAAATCCGTTGTTTCAGTATCGAAGCAAAACTCCGGAAAAGTCATTATTTCAGCAACCAATCGATCAACTTCCTCCTTGTTCTGCACCACCAAATATTCATGCTGAAAATCTGCAATCGTTTGATATACTTTCTCTTCCACCACCTCATCTTCTTCATCAGGTACCATCATATCAAACAGCGATGTTTGAGCTGGATTTTTCTTTTCGGGGGATGCTTTTACGCCCGTCGACTTTGAGCCTGCAACATCCTGTGACCCACTACCACTACCGCTACCCAAAACACGATTCATCAACGTCCTGAATTCCAACTCCTGAAACACCTCTTTGAGCACTTCTTCATTTACTTCCGAACGCTTCAACTCGTCTAAAGTGTTATCAACCGGAACTTTCGTATCAATGGTTGCCAACCACTTACTGACCCTCGCTTGTTCATGAAATTCTTCAAAACGCTCCTTCATCTTGCCCTTCATCTCATGAGTATGTTCCAATACGTTTTCAATAGTTCCGTATTGTTGAATCAACGCCTTTGCCGTCTTTTCTCCTACCCCTGGAACACCCGGAATATTATCTACCGCATCACCCCAAAGTCCAAGTATATCTATAACTTGATCCACTCTTTGTATTTCCCAACGATCTAAGATCTGTTGTATTCCCAAAATTTCATCAGGATTGCCCATTCTACCGGGCTTATATATGTAAACATTTTCGCGAACCAACTGCCCGAAGTCTTTATCAGGAGTCATCATATAAACATCTACTTGTTGATCAAAACGCCATGCCAAAGTACCAATAATATCATCGGCTTCGTAACCATCCATGGTGATCACAGGTACATTAAATCCTTCAAGAATTCTGATTATGTAGGGCAAACTCTTCCTCAAATCTTCAGGCATAGGGTCACGTTGTGCCTTATATTTTTCAAATTCAATGTGTCTTTGAGTGGGTTTATCTGTATCAAATACCACAGCTAAATGTGTGGGTTTTTGCTTGTTGATGATATCCAACAAGGTGTTTGTGAAGCCAAACATGGCACTCGCATTGATACCGGTACTGGTAATTCTCGGATTCTTAGCAAAAGCAAAATATGCCCTATAAATCAGGGCCATTCCATCTAACAAATACAGCTTTCCTTCGTTCATGATTTCGAAGGAGCAAGTTAACGATTATTTCTTTTTGAATCCCAACGAAACCCCGTTGATGCAATACCTCAAACCCGTAGGTTGGTCATATCCATCATTGAAAACATGCCCCAAATGCCCACCGCACTGAGCACAAACCACTTCGGTTCTAATCATGCCATGCGTGGTATCTAAAATCTCTTTAATGGCTGATTTATTGATGCCTTGATAAAAACTGGGCCAACCGCAACCTGCATCAAACTTTGTATCTGAATGAAAAAGCTCCGCGCCGCAACCCTTACAAACATACGTTCCGCTGTCCCAAAGCGTTTCAAATTCACTGGTAAATGGCCTTTCTGTACCTTTGTTTCTCAAAACTCTAAACTCTTCATCTGAGAGGGTTTTCTTCCACTCTTCTTCTGTTTTTGCTATGGGATATTGATTGCTTTTCATCGTCTTTTGGCTTTGAGATTGACACGACTGAAACAGTCCAAATAACAAAATCAACCCCAAGTATTTCATGTTAAATAAACCAATAATTCGTGCAAAATGTTTTGCATTTTCCGCCAACTTTGCAGCGTGAACTACTTTGCACACTATTTCTTCGACCACCAACCCGAGAATGTAAATTACAATTTGGGTTTATTAGCCCCAGATTTACTGAGAAATTATTCAAAAAATCAATATTCCAAAATTGCCATAAATCAGTCTAACTTAAGAAAAGACGACTTCTCAATAGGCATGGCGCAACACCTAAAACGGGATGCACATTTTCATGATTCTATTTTCTTTAACCAAGTATACTCTCAGATTCATCCTAAAGCCAAACAAGCATTCTCTGATTCGGGAATTTCCAGATTTTGGTTTGGGACCCACGTTATGATTGAAATGATTTTAGATTCAGTGTTGATTGAAAAACATCCTGATACACTCATTCAAATGTATCAAGACCTAGAAAAATCAATGAACCACTTAGATATTCATCTATCCATCATAGAGCATAAAAATCCAGATCAATTCATTTTAGGTATGCAAAAGTTCTTAGAATCTAAATTTCTCTTTAAGTACAAAAGTGAAGGACTCATTTATGGCTTAAACAGGGTATACCGACAAGTGGGAGCAGAAACCGGAGATTGGCAAAACAGTAATCCTCTTCTAGAGCTTTCCGAAAAAATGAAAGTTCTAATCATTGAAAACCTATCCAAACTGCACATATAGCTTATAAATACTTAAAGCTATAATTAAATATAAGACCAAATTTTTCCAAAATAACAATTTGCGTCCCTCGAAAAAGGATGAACTGTAAATCGAAAACGGCATAGCCAAAAGAGAAAAATAATTTTCGTATTGCTTACTTCTAAAAATAAACACCATCGCAATAAAACCCGCTATTACTGAAAGTGCTAGTTTACTTCTTCTGGTTTCAACATTATATCTGAAATAGGTTCCATAAAATTTCATTGCACCCAGTAAGGAAACTGCGATGAAAGACAACATTAAAATCCAATCCAAGCCATTCTTTCCCCAGGTTAGAGCCTCTGTGACTTGATTCACACGCCAATACTTCCAAACATTCATGAAATTCAATTCTGTTGAGAATAAATATCCCAAAGAAGCAATCAAATAATACGGCATATACAAACCAAAAATGACCACAACCACATCGCCGGTATTGATGCTCTTAAAAATTAACACCCCACCTAAAAGCAAAGCAATAGACCAAAAGAATTCTGGTATAAAAAGCGCAGCAAATCCTAAGAAAAAACCAGAAAGAAATAAATGTGTCTTCTTGTAATTTTCCTTCAGATACTTATACAGAAATATGATTCCCAAAAGCACCAATAAAATACCTAAATCCATTTGATTCAGCAATAGTTGCTTGGGAAAAATCAAATACGAAAAAACATAAAATGAAAAAATGCTATACCCAGATTGATCAGCAATATTATACTGGGTGCAGAGTTGATTTAATAATAAACCCTCTAGTATAATCAAAGTCAATTTTACACAAAACGAAAGAGTAAATAATGCATTTAATTGACTAAAAAAAGACTGCAACAAACCATTGTTTTCCTGCACTAAAATATGATCATGAAAAATGTAATATTCACCTGCCGCAGCCGCAATAAATATCAGCAGCATAGTAAGGAACGTGCCTATTTGATTTTCATACAACCTCGAAATCATGAAAATAATTTATTTTTTGATGTCTTGAATTCTCATCCAAAACCACTGCTTGTCGCGAAGCAAAGGTAATGTGTAAGTGCAATAATTCGTTTCCATACCATCGAACGGAACGGCAGTATGGTAAAAATTTTCACTGTTAACCAAAACCTTTCTTTCGATTTCAAAATCGGGGCGAACCACTACATCAATGATTTCATTGCTCTTTGAAATATCTTGATTGTACACCAAATGAATACCATCTTCACATAAATAACTACCAAAACCCAGCATATAGCTGGTATTGGGACCTGACAGCTGCTCTTTATCTATTCTTAAACACGTATCAAGCTGATGTTGAAGGTTTAAAAATAACATTCCTATTTCATTAAAATTATACAAAACCTTGGTTGATGACTGTGGAATTCCATTGATATAATAGGTTTCAAGTTGCTTCAATTCAATGAATCGTTCCAAAATCAAGACCAAACTCCCATCGTTTCGAACAACCAGTCTTCGCGACAGGTAGTTTTCAGGTTTGGGAACCTTTTTAAGTTTTATCCGCCCATCCAATATTCTCATAGTATTCTCAGGAAATGGATAAAGTTGAAAATCAAGATCATTCTCAATTTTGCCAATTTCCATTTTACACACGTAATAACCTTCGCTTTGCTTTGCCGACTCGCCGTATAAACCAACCAAACACCAAAATCTTTTTTGAGGATCAAGAACAATGCTTCCAACTTGTAGATTGAAATCACTTTCTAACTCCTTCACCACTAATTTTGAAAATTTGGGCTCCGAATAAACCACCAAAGCACTCTGTTCACGCTGATTTCTAACAAATAGCTCTCTCGGTCTTTGAATGGTTAAATAACTAAAAATTCGCTGTGTATCTGTCCAACTTATTTGTTCAAGCTGCAGCATCTGAATATCAAAATCTATGACCCTTGATTTCTTTGCTATTCGGCTGCCTCGAAAATCATAAAATCTAAAATCAATCAACGTATTAGATTCATTGCTTTTAATAAAAGACAATAACCAGCTGGAGCTTTTCTTTTTAAAACTTACACGTAAATTTTCTAAATCACGCTCTTTTAATCCCTCAATCTCGTCAATGACTAAGGTTTGAATTTCGCCTTCGAGGGTTGCGTTCATCCAACTTAATACTACTTGCAACCCTCTTCCCCTGCTGTAATAAACAGAATTCCAATAAATTGCCGTATCTGAAACAAACAAATCAAGAACAAATGTTCTTTTGGGCGTTTTAATAAATCGATCAGCAATAAACCCAAAATCAGAACCATATCTTTCAACACTAAACCCAGCGGTTAAATAATCATTGGCATAATTCAAGGTATAAATGCCCATTGTTGACTCACCTAGAGGCTTGTGAAAAATGCTTTTCTTCTGATTCAATTGAGGCTTATTTGATAACTGATAGCTTTGAGCATACAAAGTGCATACCCCAAACATCAATAAAAAAGCACTCCCAATTCTCATGTTTCTTTCAAAATTCGACCTTAACCCCTGAATTCCCAAATTCCACCGTAATTTCGCAGTTCTTCTGTGCATTCCAATCAAAAACATAAAGAAAAAGCCATTTTAGTGGGAGTTGAAATTCCCAACTTGGCTTTACCCATCAAAGAATACCTTGATGAATTAGAACAACTAGCTCTCACAGCTGGTGCTGAATCAGTAAAAAGATTTACCCAAAAAATGGAGTTCCCCCATCCAAAAACCTATGTAGGAAAAGGGAAAATGGAAGAAATTACCGACTATTGCAGAGACGCAAAAATTGATGTAGCAATCTTCGATGATGAACTAAGCCCCGCACAAGTTCGGAACATTGAAACCGAATTGGAAGGGGTAAAAGTACTCAGTCGAACCCACCTAATTCTTGATATTTTCGCTAAAAATGCTCGTACATCACAAGCAAAAGTACAAGTAGAACTTGCCCAAAGTATATTTATGCTCCCCCGTTTAACGGGTTTATGGACACACTTGAGCAAACAAAAAGGGGGAATTGGTATGAAAGGACCCGGTGAAACTGAAATTGAAACCGATAGACGAGCCCTTAGAAATAGAATTGCCCTCTTAAGAGAAAAATTACAACACATTGAAAAAGTGGGTCGCACCCAACGTTCAGGAAGAGATGGGTCATACAGGGCTGCTTTGGTTGGATATACCAACGTGGGTAAAAGCACCATCATGAATCTACTCTCAAGATCTGATGTACTGGTAGAAAACAAACTTTTTGCTACCCTTGATGCAACCGTTCGTAAAATTGTACTCCCACATCCCTTCAATGAATTTCAAATGCTTCCCATTTTGGTGAGTGATACTGTAGGATTCATCCGAAAACTACCCACTCTTTTAGTAGAAAGCTTTAAAAGTACACTAGCGGAAGCCCTTGAAGCCGATGTACTGCTGCATGTAGTAGACCTCTCTAACCCAGCATTTGAAGACCAAATGATAGCTGTTAAAGAAACCCTTCACGCCATCGGTGCATCCTACAAACCAGAAATTATTGTGTTTAATAAAATTGATGCCTTCACACCTGGTGACGAGTTTTTTGTGGGTTCTACAGGATTGACCATAGAACAATTTGAAGCTTCTTGGCTGGCAAAAGAGAACGCACCCGCTGTGTTCATCTCTGCCCAAAACAAAGACAATATAGACTCACTCAGAAAACTACTCGTTTCTGAACTTGTTCAAAACAGGAATTAAAACCCCCTAAATAAAATTAAAGTTCGTCTTCGTTGAAGAAATAATCGTCGTCTGTTGGGTAATCACTCCAGATTTCCTCAATGCTCTCATAAGGCTCACCGTCATCTTCAAGTTCTTGAAGGTTTTCGATTACCTCTAAAGGCGCACCAGAACGAATAGCGTAATCAATTAACTCATCTTTTGTTGCTGGCCATGGAGCATCGTCCAAGTAACTTACCAATTCTAAAGTCCAATACATATATTTAAGCGGGTTTATTTTTCCGCGAAAATATAGGTTTATTTTAAAAATTCAAGCCAACTTTGTTTAAACTTTGATTATGCATCCTGATTGGCAAAATTCTCTACACGTATATTCCGAAAATTTCAGCGAGCCTGAACCCCAATATCTTAAAGAGCTAACTCACTACACATGGCGTAAAACTGTGAATCCAAGACAATTGAGCGGACATCTTCAAGGTCGATTCCTTGCTCAGTTAGTATTATTGAAAAATCCATCCTGCATTTGGGAAATTGGAACTTTTACAGGGTATGCCACTGCATGCCTCGCCGAAAATCTCAATGCTCATTCTCAAATTCACGCCTTTGAAGCAGACGCTGAAATAGCTTTTAAAGCTCAAGAATTTTGGAAATCATACGAATTCATGAATAAAGTTCAGTGGCATGTGGGAGAAGCACTTACTCTAATTCCACTATGCAACCACAAACCTGATTTTGTTTTTGTAGATGCTGATAAGAAAAACTATAGCACATACCTTGATGCCATATTCCCTTTGTTGCCTTGCGGCGGCATCATGCTTTTTGACAATACCCTTTGGAGTGGAAAGGTCATTGATGAGACAGAATTAAAAAATGATAACGACACCCAAATTATGCATACCTTTAATCAAAAAGCAAGTAAATATGCCGGTGCAAAAACACTTTTGCTGCCCATTAGAGATGGACTAACCTTGTTGCAGAAAATTGATTAACCCCTTACTTTGTCAAGTAAAGCACTTAGCTGCTCCGCTTCTTCTTCGGTCAGATCAAATCTCGAATTATTGAAATGTTCCATTTTGGGGTCAATCTCTTTCAAAATCTCTAAACCCTTTTCATTGATCTTGATGTTCATTTTCCGCTTATTAACAGCATCTATTTCTCTATCAATGTAACCCATTTCACAAAGTCTATCACACAAGCGAGTAAGATCCGGATTTTTATCTAGCATAACTGCTTTGATGTCTGATGGATTCAATGCCTCAGGATGTCTACCGCGTAATATTCGAAGCACGTTATATTGCTGATGCGTCAACTGATAACTCTTGAAAATTTCACGAAATTGATTGTAAACCCAACCCGATGTAAACATGATATTTACAACCGCTTTATGCAGATTCGATTGAAATTTGCTTTGTTTTAATTCGTCTTCTATTTTCAAATCAAAGCAAATTAAATACATAACTTTGTATTTAAGATATGCAGTTCCAAAATACCATTGATTTTGCCCGTCATTTAGATCAACAAGACAGTCTTGCGCCCTTCAGAAACGAATTCTACTTCCCCAGAAATCAGAACGACGAAACCCAAATTTATTTTTGCGGAAATTCTTTAGGGTTGCAACCCAAATCTGCTGCCGCTGCTTTAAATGTTGAATTGGAAGATTGGTCGGCTTGGGGTGTTGAAGGACATTTCCACGGCAGAAAGCCTTGGTTTCACTACCACAAATTTCTCACTGAACAAGCCGCTAAAATTGTTGGTGCTAAACCCATTGAAGTTGTAGTCATGAACCAACTAACGGTAAATCTACACTTCTTAATGGCGTCATTTTACAAGCCAAATGGAAACAGGTACAAAATCATTATGGAAGCAGGTGCTTTCCCTTCTGATATGTATGCTGTTGAAAGCCAAGTCACCTTTCACGGATATAAATATGAAGATGCAGTCATAGAAGTTTCTCCTAAACCAGGCCAACATATTTTACAAACTCAAGACATTTTAGATACCATCGAAGCACATAAAGATGAAATTGCACTGGTCTTTTTCAGTGGTGTTCAATATTACACTGGTCAGTATTTTGATATACAAAGTATCACCAAAAAAGCCCATGAAATTGGCGCAATTGCTGGATTCGATCTTGCTCATGCAGCGGGCAATATTAACGTAAAACTGCACGATTGGGATGTAGACTTTGCAGCATGGTGCTCATATAAATATTTAAACTCAGGGCCTGGTAATGTTTCAGGAATATACATCCACGAGAAACATGCCACCAACCCCAATCAACATAGGCTCGCCGGTTGGTGGGGATACCGTGAAGACAAACGTTTCTTGATGCAAAAAGGATATGCACCTGAACCAGGAGCAGCGGGCTGGCAAATGTCAAACGCACCCGTTTTTGGTATGGCCGTTCATTCAGCGTCTTTGGAAATTTTTGACCGTGCAGGAATTGATAATCTAAGAGCCAAAAGCATTGCTTTAACCGGTTATTTAGAATTTATTTTAAACGAAGTTCAAAAATCAAACCCACAAATTAAATTCCAAATTATTACTCCCCAAGATGAACAACAGCGCGGTGCTCAATTGTCGCTGTTGGTTGAACAAAATGGAAAAAAGATCTTTGATTTTCTCACCAACAACAACGTGATCGCCGATTGGAGAGAACCCAATGTAATCAGAATAGCCCCAGCGCCTTTGTATAACAGCTTTGAAGATGTGTATCAGTTGGGTAAAATATTGTCTGAATTTTCTATCTGATATTTTGACATTCCTATCGCTTCTAACAAACACTTTGACCACAAAAGTGTAGATTTGTATGTTACTGAATTTTTGAAAATTTTTCCAAACGAATGAACGAACAACCTAAACCAAACAAGCCTAAACAAAACGGCTTTAAATTTAACCATTACTGGATATACGGAATTTTATTTATCGTCTTTTTAGCCCTAAACTTTATACCGCGTAGTCAAGGGCAAAGCACCACTTGGAACGACGTTCGAGAGATGGTTCTGAAAGGTGATGTTAAAGAACTTAAGTTAGTCAATGATCGCTTCGTGGAAGTATATCTCACCAGAGACGCTCAAGAACAGAAAAACTACAAAAAATCTCGCTCTCGCGAAGATATGTTCGGACAAACTGAGCCCAACTTTGGCTTTGAAATAGAAAAAGGCTACTTCAACAACGAGGTACAAGATCTTAAGAAACAACTAGAAAATCCGAATTCACTCATCATCAAATACGAATCACATTCTGATGTATTTGGTGAGTTATTTCAATGGATTTTCTTCATTGCCATTTTCCTTATTTTCTGGAACATTGCCTTTAAACGTATGGGAGGCGGTGGCGGAGCCGGCGGAGGATCTAACATCTTCTCCATTGGTCGTGCAAGAGCTCAAATCTTCGATAAAGACACCAAAGTAAATGTAACATTCAAAGATGTTGCCGGACTTGAAGAAGCAAAAGAGGAAATTATGGAAATTGTTGATTTCCTTAAAAATCCCAAAAAATACACCAATCTTGGTGGTAAAATTCCCAAAGGTGCATTGCTAGTAGGCCCTCCGGGTACTGGTAAAACCTTACTCGCAAAAGCGGTTGCCGGTGAAGCAGGAGTTCCATTCTTCTCGCTCTCAGGTTCTGATTTCGTGGAGATGTTCGTAGGTGTAGGTGCAAGCCGTGTTCGAGATCTTTTCAAACAGGCCAAGGAAAAAGCTCCTGCAATCATTTTTATAGATGAAATTGATGCCATTGGTAGAGCACGAGGGAAAAATCTTGCTCAAGGTTCAAATGACGAGCGCGAAAATACCTTGAATCAATTATTGGCTGAAATGGATGGTTTTGGAACGGACTCAGGGGTAATCATCCTTGCTGCTACAAACCGTGCAGAAATTCTTGACACTGCTTTGATGAGACCAGGTCGTTTTGACCGTCAAATCAGTGTAGATCGACCAGACATTGTAGGTCGCGAACAAATATTTGGCGTACATCTTCGTCCTCTAACTAAATTAAGCAGCGATGTCGATGCTCATAAATTAGCTCTTCAAACACCGGGATTTGCAGGTGCTGAAATTGCAAACGTTTGTAATGAAGCCGCTCTTATAGCCGCTAGACGCAACAAAGAACTTGTTGAAATGAAAGACTTCCAAGACGCCATTGATCGCGTTATCGGTGGATTGGAAAAAAAGAACAAAATCATTTCCCCCGAAGAAAAGAAAATTGTTGCATACCACGAAGCTGGCCATGCCGTTGCAGGTTGGTTCCTAGAGTTTGCAGACCCACTGTTGAAGGTATCTATCGTGCCTCGTGGTGTAGCTGCTTTAGGTTATGCGCAGTACCTTCCTAAAGAACAATACTTATACCGCACCGAACAATTGTTAGACAGTATGTCAATGACTTTAGGTGGAAGAGCTGCAGAACAGATCTTCTTCGGTAAAGTGTCTACCGGCGCACAAAATGACCTCGAAAGAATTACTAAATTGGCCTATGGTATGATTACCAACTACGGTATGAGTGAGAAAGTAGGTCAAGTAAGTTACAACGATCCTACAGGTGAATATGGCTATCAACGCCCTTACTCAGAAAAAACAGCTGAATTGATTGATACAGAGGTTCGTGAAATGATTGATCAAGCCTATAAACGCACCATTCAACTATTAACTGAGAAAAAAGAACAAGTAGAAGCCATTGCCCAAGAACTACTTTCAAAAGAAATTATCTTCAAAACCGACATTGAGCGACTAATCGGTGCTCGTCCTTTTGAAGAAGATGAGGTTTCTCAGCAAGTGACTGAACTAAATAAACACAGAAGTAACCACGTAGAAGCTTTACCAGAGCCAGAAACTAATCAAACCGCTGAAGTTGTTGAAGAAAAACCAACCATTGAGGCGCCTTCTGAAAATATTTCAACTGAAGATCATTCAGAAGAAACTCCCAAAGATTAAATCAATTAAGATCCCAATTCTTGTAGTTGAATGAGGCTGTTGTATAACCCTTGTTTAGCTACAAGTTCTTGGTGAGTACCGGTTTCTACAATTCGTCCCCTATCCATCACAACAATCAAGTCAGCATGCATAACTGTGCTCAATCTATGAGCAATAATTAAGCTTGTGCGGTCTTTCATTAAGGTTTCCAAAGCCATTTGAACAGCTTTTTCACTCTGACTATCTAAAGCAGATGTGGCTTCGTCTAAAATCAATATCTCCGGGTTCTTTAGCAGCGCACGAGCAATAGACAACCTCTGCCTCTGTCCGCCAGATAATTTTCCTCCGCGTTCCCCTACCAAAGTATCATACCCAAGTTCCATTTCCATAATAAATTCATGAGCATAGGCAGCAGTTGCCGCTGATTCTATTTCGGTCTGGGATAAATTAGGCAAACCCAAAGCAATATTGTTCTTAACAGTATCGTTAAACAAGACACTTTCTTGGCTAACAATTCCAATCAACCTTCTGTAATCATCCTGATTAAAATTTCTGATATCTTGTCCATCTAAAGTTATTGACCCATGAGTCACATCATAAAATCTAGAAATCAAATCTGTAACCGTTGTTTTACCAGCTCCTGACGGACCCACAAAAGCAATGGTTTGACCCTTTTTAATAGTCAAATTGAAATGGTTAATAACCGATATCCCTGAATTATACTCAAAACCAACTCCATTAAGAGCCAATTCACTCTCAAACTTTGGTTTCACTGGGCTAATTGGGTCTTCAACGGTCACTGGGGCCGTCACAAGCTCTTGAATCCTCTCTAAGCTTGCCATGCCCTTCTGAGCGGCATATAGGGCATTAGAGAAGGCTTTAAAAGGCGGAATTAACTGACTAAAGATGGCGAAGTATGTTAAGAAGAATTCTGGATCTAATTCATTTCTGAAAACCATTCTTCCTCCAAGCCATAATAATACTGCTGAAACCGTAATTCCTATAGTTTCTGAAATGGGCGATGATAAATCGTATCTGCGTTGAACAGAAATATTGTTTCGCGTATAATCTTGATCTTGCTTGCTGTATCTATCATAAAAAAACTTAGATGCATTGAATGCTTTAATGATCCGAATTCCGCCCAATGTTTCTTCGAAAGAACTCATTACTTGCCCCATCAATTGCTGATTTCTAGTACTCTTTTTTCTCAATGAACGCCCAATGACACCAATAATCAAAGCCGTCAAGGGTAAAAATAACAGTATAAAAAGAGTCAATTTTGCAGACAATACTATCAATGCAACCAAGAAAATCAAAATATTCAGAGGCTGAAAATACAAAGCCTCCAAAGAAACCATCAATGCAAATTCAATTTCCTTAATATCATTACTCATTCTTGAAATCAAATCGCCTTTTCGCTCATTATTGAAATAAGCAATGGGTAACTTTAAGCACTTTTCATAAATCTCTAATCTCATCTTTCTTACACTCCTGTTTCTAATAAGAACCATGAAATTCATAGCTGTAAAACGTGAGATATTCTTAAATAACGTAATAATAACCAACGCAATACTTAAATATGCCAACGCCTTATACGGCTCTCCCTTGGCCAACTCCGAAAACCAAAGTAAAAATCCTTCGTAAACATCGGCAAACCACTCACCCACACCGTGAGCTTGAGATTTTAATTGAGCGGTATTCTGATCTTTGGAAAACAAAAATCTCAGAACCGGCATAATCATCAGCAAAGAAACTAGCTGAAAAATGATGTAGAATAAATTAAATAGGAAGTTGCCAAAGATAAGTCCCTTATGATTGGCAGCATATTTTAAAAACTTTAATACGGCTTTCAAGACCTAACAAAGATAATGAAAAAGGGAGCCCGTGGGCTCCCTTCCTATAAACTCAAAACATTAACGAGATTAATGAATCATCAATCTCTCTGTGTAAACCGAACCGTTTTGGGTCTCAACACTGATAATATACATACCTGACATTCCAGTCAAATCAAATTGGAATGATTTTTCCAAAGTCATTGTGTTAGAAACTCCATTAGCCTCTGAAGTCTCGTAAACCAATTTTCCATTCAAATCTAAAATCTGAACCTTTGATATCTGACCATTCATGTCTCTTACAACAAACTGACCCTTACTCGGATTAGGATACATGCTGATTGATCCTTGCCCAAAAGACTTAACCGAAGAAGCTTCATTGTCTTTAATGGTCAAAGTAATCACTGAATCACGTCCAATTGCACCAGGCCCTTTGATGTTACGAATTGCAAAAATCAAAGTTTTATCGCCATCTGCTTCAGTGTCGTCTGAAATATTTGCTTTGATTGAATAGTAATTGTTGTTCTTCTTTACATTGATTGTGCGAGTTACAAAGTCATAATCTTGAGGAGATACAGCCGTTCCCCCAATACAAACAACATCATAAGAGAAGTTTTCATCTGTGGGAAGAATACTCATTTCCATCATAAATGAATCAGCCAATTCAGTAACTTGATCAGTAGATTTTAAGAATCTAACCACAGGAAGAGAAGCTGTAGCAAAATCACTTAAAGAACGAGGCGCCAAGTAATACTTCTCTTTGTAAGGTGCCTTATTATCAAATTGAACACCTAACCCAGTAACATTAAAATAACCACTAGGAGCAGGAGTGCCATCAATATTTGTTTCGGCATCTATATTTAATGTATCAACCAAACCGTCTGTTGTTGTTACTCTAACATAAGCAAAACCATTAGCGTTCAATGCAGATGTTGGCCATTCAGCTGCATCAACTAAAATCACTCGACGCATTTGAACCAAATCAGCCTCCGACTTTTCATTGATATCAGTTGCTACTGTTGGAGTTTTTATCTTATTTCCAGAAGAATACCAAATGATGGTATCTACAAAATCCATTTGACCAGTACCTTGGAATTGAGAAACTTTACCTTGCACCATGATTGAATCTCCCTCGCTTACCACATAGCCAAAATTCTTCACAGGCGAATACACATTAATTCCACCAGTTTGATCTCTTAATGTGAAACCTAATCCTGAACTTCTTGTATTAACTCCATAAACAACACCTCTCACTCTGCAAGCAACACCGTTAGAATCCATGGTGCCATCTGCTTTGGTTTGCTTATTTATTTTTCCAATAGTATAAATAGGCAAATCATTATCCAAAATCATGATACGGGTGGTATCTGGCTTAGCAATAATGATATTGGATACATTGATTAATCCAAACTTCATAGATTCGGTACCTTCATAATCTAAATCATCAATGATAGGAATGGTGAAAACCATCGTATCAGGTGTTGAAGATGTGATAGAACGCAATTGAGAAGTTGGATTGAATTTAAGATCCAAGCTTTCTTTAGCTGAACTTTCTGCAGTAACTAAACGCAATGCAAAATCTCCGCCTGCCGCTTTTCTATTAGAAATAACAACCTTTACATCTACACTCGCATCGCTCTCTTTAATGGTCATCTTGTTGGTCAACATCTTGATAGTAGTTGGACCATCATTATCTATCAATACAATACGCAACGTAGTATCTTTCAATACTCCAAAACCGCTAATCTTACGAATAACCAGATCAATAGTATCATTTGGGTCAGCTTGAACATCTTCAAATAACTTTGCAGTAATTACTACTGAATCTTTCCCGTTACTCTTACCAATATCAAAAACAGTATCTTTATAAGTCTTATAACTCAAATAGAATTCTGCAGGAACATAAGTACTATCACCCGTCTTCTTAATCAACATTCTCAATTTAGTAGCAGCAGACATTGCTAGGTCAGTATTGACCTGAATTTTAACTGAGCCGCTTCCCTCATCTGCTTTAATTTCTTTGCTTTTGAAAGAGATGTTTGCTACATCATTATCAATCAAGTTTACCGTATGGAAATTCTCACGTCCAATTTTGCAATTTGATGGACTTCCTAAACGAAATACATAGTCTTCGGTAGGTTCGGCTAATTGATCATCAACTATGGTAATATTTACAGTATCAGAAAAAACTTTACCCGGTTTAAAAACGATAATCTGGGAGTCAGCAACAATAAAATCCGAATTCTTACTAGCCGTTCCACCAGAAACAGTTACACGAATGCTTTGATCAGCCGAGTTACTATATTTACGTGTAACTAAAAGTTGATGCTTCGTAACGCCTTCTCTTGAATTTGAAGTTGCACGCCAAAATTCAACAACCGGCTCAACTAAGGGTGCTTCATCTTCAGACAATACAACTGCAGAACCTCCTGAAGTTAGTTTTGCTGTTTTGATATTACCCACACCCCATTGTCCATCTGGGTCTCTATTTGTGTATGTAACAGTACCAGAATTAGCAAAATGCGTTATTGCACGAATACCAGAATCCAATGAATTTGGAATGATTGCACCCCAAACGCTATTTTTCTTGTAAACATTATTATTATAAAATGAAGCTAGATTGCTCAAACTAGCACCGGCATATTTGTTTCCCTCAACAGACGTCACATATACAGGTCTTCCCGTAGATTGGTAACTATCGTACATGGCTACAAAACCCATAGTATCGGCAACACATTTACCGTAAATAGCGGTGGCTTGGTTAGATGAAGTACCTAAATCTAAAACCGTCATGGAATCCATACAATAATAAAGCATGGTGTCGTTTGAAGAACTTATCAAGCTAATTGCCATGTAAACAATATCTCCATTGCTATGGTCACCAGATCCAACAACACCAAACCAACCTTCATATTCACCCATCATGTTACTTGTTAAAGTACCATAACCAGAACTTGTAGAAAAATCAGCCGATGTGCTGTAAGTGTAGTTATTGCTGTTATCAATATACACCGCACCGCCTTTACCAGGATGAAGAGAATTGGTATTTAAATCTGCACTGGTAATGGTTTGAACCGTGTATTTATAAGTATTGTTAGGCATTAAAAACCCAACCCTCATTCTAGCGTATACCGGTACACGTGTACTGCTGGTTCCGCTGCTCATGTATTGTGGTACTAATACCCCAGATAAGCCTTGTGACGTGCGTTGTGCCCAACCGTTTGCGATTAAACCAACTACTGCCATAGTAAATAGTACTATTCTCTTCATGCTGTAATTATATAAATTAAACAAAAATAAGGGAATCATGGCGTAAAACCCAAAGATACCACCCATACCTTGACATCATAATGACGCTGTAACATCATTCTACATGAATCAATAGTAGCACCAGTGGTTACTATATCATCTACCAATACCAATTTCTGCTCCAAATCTGCACCTTCTTTAACCATGTAAATCCCTTTAGAATTCAACCACCTTTCCCACCGGCCCATCAACGTTTGAGATACGGTATTAGAAGATTTTGTCAATAAGTTTAATTCTAATTTACCTCCCATTACTTGAGCTACACCCTTTGCCAATAATTCAGCCTGATTGTATCCACGCCGAAGCTTTTTCCATCGGGTCATAGGTATGGGAACAAATGTCAATCCTCTTGGCCAACCCAAAGAAAGTAACTTATACCCCATTAACCTACCCATGAACAAGGCTAATTCTGCATTATCTCGATACTTTATCTCTTTAAAAACTTCTGCATAACCAGACCCTTTGGTGTATTCAAGCAATGAAAATGCTCTTGATATATCCATTCTCTTGCCCAAATATTCTTCCAATCTTCCTCCCCTAGAAAATGGCATGGATGAATAACAACTCAAACAGAAAAATCTTTCATGATCTCCCCAAACTACCTGATTGCATACCACGCAATATCGTGGCATTAACAAACTCAATAAATCTATCGACATTTTTAAATCACTACACGATAACCTCGTAAATCCCCCATAAAAATTAACGACCTTTGTTTGCAATTTTCGCACCTAAAATGTCATCAAGAAGAGAACCACCGCGCGATCTACCAAAAACCAAACTCACCGCAGACGCCTTTCGTAAATCGTTCAGGCTTTTTCGATATATGTCTAAAACAAACCGTTGGCTATTCGCCCTCGGAACCCTTTTTCTCGCCATAACAGCAGGCGCATCTGTGCTTTTTCCAAAATTGATTGGCGACATGATGGACGGTGTATTCGTTTACAAGGAAGGAGGTATTTCTAAAGCACCTGATACTTCCACCCTCACAGAAGTTGCCTACTGGTTTATTTATCTTTTCATTGTTCAAGCGGTTTTCTCATTTTTAAGAATATCCATCTATGTACGTGTTACCGAAGATATGACTCTGGGCCTCCGCAAAGACCTTTTCAGATCTGTAACCGGTCAATCACTGAATTTCTTCGGACAAAACCGCACGGGTGAAATAATTAGCAGATTCAGCGCCGATATTGCCCAAATTCAAGATACTTTCACCACCAATATTGCCATGTTTATCAGGCAGATTTTAATAATGATTGGCGGTCTGATACTCATCTTTACCACCTCCACCCACCTCGCTTTCTACATGCTTTTGAGCATTCCTCCCATCATTGTCATTGCTCTATTCTTTGGGAAGTTCATTCGCAAAGTATCTAAAGAAGTTCAAGATATTACCGCCACCAACAACAGCATCGTGGAAGAATCAGTCTCTGGAATTGTCAATGTAAAAGCCTTTACCAACGAGAATTTTGAGTTCAATCGCTTTTCTACCAATGCCGAATTCCTGAAAAAGGAAAGCATTAAACGCGGATATTGGCGAGGTGCATTTTCTTCCTTCATCATTGTTTGCATGTTCGGCGCTATTGTTTGGCTCATTTTTATGGGACTAGGAATGGTTCAAGAAGGAACCATAGCCATCGGACAACTATTCAATTTTATGCTGTTGACCGCTTTCGTGGGATCAAGCATCGGTGGAATGGCCGAACAATTTGTTCAAATTCAAAAAACCCTCGGAGCAATTGAACGAGTGCTCGACCTCATCGACACCCCCGGCGAAGCTGAACTCTCTGCACGCCAACTTCCACAAAATAAGCCCTCCAAAAGTCTGTTTGAAAATGAATTAATTTTCACTGACGTCAAATTTGCTTATCCCTCAAGACCCGAAATTGACGTTCTAAAAGGCATATCATTCGCACTAAAACCTGGAAATACAGTGGCCATTGTGGGTCCTTCAGGTTCCGGAAAATCTACCATCGCTGCACTCCTGTATCAATTTTATCAACCTACTTCCGGACAGATCACCTTGGGTGATACTCCCGTTCAACATGAATGGCTGCCCGTTTACAGAAGCCATTTTGCTTTGGTTCCTCAAGAGGTTATTCTTTTCGGGGGAAGCATTTACGATAACATCCTTTATGGAAATCCAGACGCCACCGAAGCGCAAGTTAAAGAAGCCGCAAAAGAAGCATTCGCCGATGAGTTTATTGATTCATTCCCTGAAAAATACCAAACCTTGGTTGGTGACCGAGGAATGAAGCTATCAGGCGGACAAAAACAACGAATCGCTATTGCAAGAGCCATCCTGAGAAATCCAGATATACTAATTCTAGATGAAGCAACATCGGCTTTAGACTCAGAAAGCGAAGAAAAGGTGCAAATTGCGCTGAATAAACTGATGAAAAACAGAACATCGGTGGTCATCGCGCACCGCTTGAGTACTATCAGAAATGCAGACCAAATCATGGTACTCAAACACGGACAAATCATTGAACAAGGAAATCACCAAGAGCTGATTAAATTGCCAAACGGTATTTACAAGACTATGGTTGATCGCCAAATGGAACCCAATGAGTACTTTGACTAATACATTAATTTGAAGCGCTTTCTCATCATATTTTTCCTGTTGTTAAGCACAAATCTTGAACTTATGGGTCAAGCCAAGGAATTTTTGGCTCAGCAATTGTTTGAACAAAAGGAATATGAAAAAGCCCTTCTCATTTATGAAGACTTGATAGAAACCAACCCCAATAATCCAGCGGTTTACAACAATTACCTTCTCTCGCTAAATCAATTAAAACAGCACAAAAAAGCACTTAAAATCACCCAGAAATTTGCTAAAAAGGCATCCAATCCGCTACCCTTCATAGTTGATCAGTGTTGGATACTTTCTCAAATGCCCGAAGAAAACAAAGATTACGAGAAGTTGTACCAGTTTATTGTCCAAAAAACCACCCAAAATCCCAACTTGGCATTCCAAGCATCTCAACAATTCAAATCGCGAAATATGTTAGATGCTGCGATTGACATCCTCCAAAAAACAGAACAGATTTACGGCGAAGATCCCCAAATATCGAATGAAATAGCCCTCATTTATTTGGAAAACGGTCAAAGATTTAAAGCACTTGAACGATACATTGACTTAATGGTGCGTTCAAACGTAAAATACGACCAACTAAAGCAAATATTCGATGTTTATGTTACAGATAGCGCTGATATTGTTGCACTTCAAGAGATGCTCATTTTGAAAGTTCAACAAAATCCGTCTGTCACATCGTTAAGTGAATGGCTAAAATGGACGTTCATCAGTTTACAGAATTGGGAAAAAGCCTTCATATATACTCGGTCATTAGATAAACGCCTTGAAGAAGAAGGTGAAAGAATGATGGATCTTGGAGAACTTTGCTTCACCAATCTAGCCTATTCTACTGCCGCCAAGTGTTACAAATACATCATTGATAAAGGCTCCCAAAATTACTATTACGAACTTGCTTTGGCTAAATGGCAACACATTAAATTTTTAGACTTACAAAGCCAAGATTTACTGCCATTATCACCTCAAGATTCTATATCTCTCGCACAAAATTGGCAGTTGTATTTTCAAGAGTTACGAAAATTCATCTGGGCATATGGCCCCTCAAACACCACGCTTACCAATGCTTCAAACCTTTCTTGGATTTGGGCACAGAAATTCCAAAATATTGACTCCGCGGCAACGGTTCTTCAAAATTATGTTGATGCACCCTATCTAAATAAGAAAATCATCGCCGAAGCAAAAATAACCCTAGGAGATATCTACGCAGAATCCAGCCAAACCTACAAAAGTGAATTGCTTTACGCCCAAGTAGAAAAAGCCTTCACCGAAGATGAAATGGGTCAATTGGCTAAATTCAAACGGGCTGAATTGTCATTCTACCGCGGCGATTTTGATTGGGCTAACATGCAACTCGACGTTCTAAAAGGAGCCACCACTCGACTCATTTCGAACAATGCCATGGAACTGTCGCTTTGCATCACTGACAACCTTGGGGTTGATTCGAACTTTACCGCCCTTGAATATTATGGAAAAGCACTACTTTTTCAAAGACAAAAACTGAACGACAGCGCTCTTCACTACCTCAATAAAATAACCGTAGAGTTTCCAGGCCATTCGCTCGGAGATGAAGTGCTCATGCGAAAAGCACAAATTGAAAAATCGCGTAAAAATTACGACCGGGCATCTCAAATATTCGATGTGCTCATTGCAGCCTACCCAGATGACATTCTTCACGACAACGCCCTCTTCGAAGCTGCTCAACTCAATCAATATCAACTGAAAAACACACCTAAAGCGTTGGAACTCTATCAGGCATTAATTGATAAACATACCGACAGTATTTTTATTGTTGATGCCAGAAAAGAATACCGTAAACTGCGTGGTTTTTAATACTTTCGCATGGCTTTGAAACCCCAAATTTTCATATTCGTTCTTTTTGCCTTTGCTAGCCGCCTCGCTGCTCAAATTTACAGCCATACTTTTGATTTTTACAACCAGCATTCGCTGCATCAAGTACCCACAAAAGGCAATAAAAAAGGAGTAGAAGCTTTGCATTATTTTAAAAACAACGAATGGGGAGAGCCCACAAATCCTGGGTACACCCTTTTTGGAAACCAACTGAAATTAGCCATAAACAATCAGCGCCAGCGCACCCAACTAGGCCTTCTTGTAGATTATCCTTTCGGGGGAAGTTTTGAAGACATTAAATTATTTCCCATACTCCAATTCAACTATAAAACCCAAAAAAATCAATGGATTTTGGGATCTCTTGAGTCAGCGACCAAGCACCGTTTACTCGAACCCCTTTACAATTACGAAAGCCGCATTACCAGGCCCGTTGAATACGGATTTCAATACCTAACAGAAAGAAAACACCTTTCAGCCGATATTTGGTTGGATTGGCGACAAATGGTCAAATCATCCATTTCTCAACAAGAAATCATTTCATTTGGACAGAATATTGAGCCCTACTTATTCAAGAGACGAGACTCCAATGAATTACAAATTTCTGTCCCCTTCAGCTCCCTAATATATCACCGCGGAGGAGAATCTTTGGCTCAACGGAAACCAGTCATCAATCAGTGGAATGCCTCCATAGGGCTTCGTTTCTCTGTGCAAAAGCTCGGACTTATTGAATCTCACATTCTAATATCTGATGATTTCTCACCCAACAACATGCGCATTTACAATAGCGGTTGGGCGAGCTTTTCCAATATCTATTTAAACTCACCCCAAAAATCTCATGCACTCTCTTTGAGTCACTTTTTCGGCCAAAAATACACGGCTCCATTTGCGCCCAATATGTTCGTCTCAGAACCTTTCGACAATACCTTACCCGGTAATAGATTAAATGCGGGTCGCCGGAACTTAGTCATGCTCCGATATCAATACATGAAAAACTTAACTAGCTCCGAAAATCAATGGCTAGAATTCAGACTAGAACCTGTTTACCACATTAACCTATCCAAATTTGCTTGGAGCGCAGGATTGTATTTACATTACCAACTGTAAACAAGTCCCCATTCAACCACGTCTGCAACGGCTTTATTGGCCCTTAATTTCACTTGAGCTTCAAGATGCTCAGTTAGCTTTCTAGAGACACCCAATCGTTCAAAATAAGCCGTTTTATACCCTTTTGCAGGCGCAAACAAATACAAACCTAAATCAAGGCATAACTTCCAATCGTCAAATTTTCTTTCATATCCAACCGCGGCAGCGCCTTCAATTCCATTCGCTAAAGAAAAATCCTCCATCTTTTGAAACTTTTCAAACCGGTAAATTGGATCTGAGTGAACAGAAACAGAGGTTTTCCAAACGTGTTGTTTTATGTTCCAAGCATGTCCACCCTCAAAAACAAATACTACCAACTTTCTGGGATCATCTACATCAACACTCTTATATCCAAACCTTGATGATATAAACCAACGTTTATCTATGCTGTCTGACTTCAATTTGGATAACCCTTTATTCTCCCTCAAAAAATAAATTGACCTATTCAAAGTCACTGAAGCAAATGGTAAGTTCACACCTAAATTTGGGGCTTTGGCATTCCCATTGGAAAAATGCGACATTCCCAATTTCATCCCCATTGACCAACGATCACTAAATTTCTTGCCCAACTCTAAAGATATCTGCGCATAACCGTTGATATGACTTCCAATGGCTCGATTCATTGGATTCTTGACCACATCAAATGGACGCGAAATATATCCCAATCCATAAGTGAAATTAAAATTGGAATAAAATCTTTCGCTAAACTTATTTAAAGGAAATCCAAAAGCCAACCCCAAGGCAACTCCATTTCCAAGATAATTACTATTAAAATGATAATACCCCGCATGAATGCCCATTTTCACTGGGCTTCCAACATGGTGTGTGACCCCTTTCAGTGTTTTTAAACTTTTAAATTCAAGACTCTGATATCCAGAGTAAAGATGACTCATATCAGCATGGTGTGGAAACAAAAAACCTTGTTGAACCTCAAATTTGGTGATTTTCTCACCCAAGTAAAAAGAACCTTGAGCCTGTAGAAGATGACAACCAAAAATAAAATACGTGCACAACAAACCTCTCCGAAAATTGGCGTATGCACTGTGCATAACAAAGTTATTTTCGAGACTTATCTGTGGCAAGGACCATTCGAATACCCAAATTGGCACCAATTTCCATTACATCCACCATTTCTTGTACGGTTAGCTTTCTATCCAATCTCAAAACCACATTCAGTCTATTATCTGGATTTTCTGGATCGCTGAAAGCATCTCTGCTTTTTATCAATCTCGCTTCAAGCTCTTTTATACCTACTGGGGTTTTCTCTTGGTCAATGTAATACAGAATTTGTTCATGGTTAACATCTTGCTCATCAAACTTTACGGTCAATACAAACGGTTTCGTTTGAACAGTAGAAGTTGTTTTTGCTTTTGGAAGCATGATCTTGATTACATTGGGATTAGCCAATGTACTAGCTATCAAAAAGAACAACATCAAAAAGAACATGATGTCGGTCAACGACGACGATTCAACTTCTGCTTCTTCCCTGGCTCTTCTGCGGAGTTTCATAAACTTATAAATTAGTTTTTACCAGAATTTCCATCAAATTCAAGGTCTGCTCCTGCAATCTTTCAGAAAAACGATCTACCCTACGGATGTACAATTGATATCCCAAGAAAGCAATAATACCCAATAGAAGACCCGCAAAACTCGCAACCATTTTGGTATAAAGTCCGTCAGAAATTGCTGCAATACTCAAATCATTGGTTTGAGAAATGCTGTAGAAGATATTAATAACTCCCCAAATGGTTCCTACAAATCCTAACATGGGAGCGACCCTAGCAATCAAACTTAAATAACTCAAATTGCTTTCCATGGCGCTCAATTCAACTTGGGCTTTAGTTTCCATGGCACTTTCTATTTCGCGCATGTTACTTCCTAAGAATCTTAAACCCGTAGCAATTACTTGAGCTTGAGCTGTTGGTGTGCGATCACAATAAGCCAAAGCCGCATCTGGTCTATTTTCTTTTAAATTATCTTTAATTACGTTGATCAAATTTTCATCAATCTTGGCTCTATTTTTTAGATAAATGCCGCGTTCAATGATGATGTAAATAGCGAAAAGAAGTGCAAATGCCAATAGAGCCATGACAAAGCCACCCTTGATCATAATCTCTAAAACGGGAGCAGAAATATGTTCACCATTTGCTGCTTTTGATGCGGTAGAATCAGCCACAGCTGCAGCACCGGCCTGAAGTAAAATTCCCAAGTTTAACATATATGCGAATTAATGTGCGTTTGTTGGTATTAACGAATGAAACCCAGAAAAATTATCCCCATGAAATATATGTTCAATAAATTGAACTATTTGATCTCTGTAACCCCTCCGCTAAGAATAAACTTCATAACAGTACCAGCATCAGCATCTATTCTCTCAACATCTGTTTTCTTGACTACAATAATCTGACCCGTAATGGAATAGCTCATAGGCAAATACACTGCACAATGGTCAGGCATACCGATTTCAGAACAATCTTCTTCGGTTAAAAATCCAATTCTCCAAGTATATTCTGTGCTTCTAACCTTTACAGGCTTTGTAAATTTTTTTTCATCACCCACAAACGCATTCGTCAAGTCTTTGGTTGTACCAAAAATCCAGCTCAACCCAGGGGCTTTATCAATAATGCCTTCTAAAAATGCTAAAAATTGCTGAGCTACGACGCCTTCGGTTATTTTTCCAATGAGTACAATCGCCACAACACCCAAAGCCACATACAATATCATCGCGCCGAAACTCAAATTGTCTAAATGCAGAATACTTCCCAACAATCCCAGCATCCAAACCAATATTCCAACAGTTAAAGCAATAGGAAGAACTACCAAAAGCCCTCTCAGAAATAAATTTAAATACAACCTCCAACCAAAAATCCGTCTGGCTCTGTTATTGATTGCTGACCTATCTGTATTCATGGTGTTCTTTGTGATGTCCGAAGTTAACTACTTCTGAAGTGAAATGAGATCTTGTCCAATATCTTTTCGATAAAATTTACCTTGGAAGTCAATTTTATCAGCCAACTTCATCGATGCTTCAACAGCATTTTGAATATCTGAAGCCAATGATGTTACAGCTATCACACGACCCCCGTTGGTTGCAACCATACCATCTTTTAAAGTTGTACCCGCATGGAATACAAAGCTGTTGTCATTATTGATGGCTTCTAAACCAGAAATTAGACGACCTTTTTCAATTGTACCAGGATAACCTTCAGATACCAAAAAAACCGTAGCCGCAGTTCTTTCATCTAAGTCAAATTCAACGCTAGAAATGTCTTTGTTCCCAATTCCAAGCAATAAATCTAACATATCTGTTTTTAAGCGGGGGAAGATTGCCTCAGTTTCAGGGTCACCCATTCGCACATTGTATTCAATGACTTTTGGATCACCATTGTGGTTCATCAATCCCAAAAACAAAAACCCACGATAATCATACCCTCTATCTTGCAAAGTTTTAAGAGTGGGTTCTACAATTTGAGATTTAACCTTATCCATGAATTCCTGATCTGCAAATGGAACAGGGCTAATGGCACCCATTCCACCAGTGTTTGGACCCTGATCACCCTCGAAAATGCGCTTATAATCTTTTGCCGAACCTAAAATTTGGTAGTTATTCCCATCTGAAACGACAAAAACAGATATTTCAATTCCCTTTAAAAACTCCTCAATCACGACCGTACTAGATGCTGCGCCAAACATTTCACCTTTGATCATATCAGAAAGAATGGTCTGAGCTTCGTTTTTATCATCAGTAATTAGAACCCCTTTACCTGCTGCCAATCCATCTGCCTTTAAAACATAAGGTGCCTCTAATTCATCAAGAAACTGTATACCTTCCTGAAAATTGTGGCCATTAATAGTCTTGAATCTAGCAGTTGGAATACCCGCTTCTGACATTAGGTCTTTCGAAAAACTCTTACTTCCCTCTAATTGAGATGCATATTTACTCGGACCAGCAACCAATACCGAAGTACCATACTTGCTGTTCTGAGCTTCTATGAAATCAGTAACCCCTGCCACCAGTGGGTCTTCATTCCCTGGAACAACCAATTCAATTTGGTTTTCTGTAATAAATGACCAAACCGACTGAAAGTCTAAAGGATTCAATACCACATTTACTCCAACAAGCTGGGTGCCTGCATTACCTGGAGCAATAAATAGCTTAGATAATTTTTTGCTTTTTGAAATGAAGTGAGCAAATGCATGCTCTCTTCCACCAGAACCTAATAATAAAACGTTCACGGAGCAAATTTACTCCTCGTTCATCATATCATCCCACTCTTCATCACTAAAATCTAAAGAAGTGGAATCTGATTTTAAATCTGTTGGTGGTGGTTTTGGTTTAGTACGCTTTAATCTCTCAATATAACCAGTCTCTTTATCATTGAGCAATCTCCATTTACCTCTACCCAATTTTATTTTGTCAAACTCACCCATCAAAACGCGGTCTAATGCTTCAACTTCATATTTGAAGTGCTCAAACATTCTTCTAACCACTCTATTTCTGCCAGAATGAACCTCCAATCCAAGAGTAGTTTGATCGTTTTCATCAACAAAACCAACTTGTTCAAAAGTCATAACTCCATCTTCTAGCTCAACTCCCTCAACCCATGCCAACATGTGTTCTTTTGAAGGCTTTCTATCAAGCTTGGCTCTATATATCTTTTTAATCTGGAAACTTGGATGTGTTAACTTCTGTGAAAATTCGCCGTCATTGGTCAACAATAATACCCCTGTTGTATTTCTGTCTAAACGACCCACTGGATAAATTCTCTCTTTTCCAGGCAAATCAATCAGATCCATTACCGTTTTTCTACCTTCAGGATCATCAGTTGTTGTAATGTAACCCTTAGGTTTATTAAGCAATATGTAAATGGGCTTTTCAGGCATGATTCGCTTTCCGTCTACCTTTACAACATCTTTCTTGCTTACCTTGGTACCCAATTCATTCACGGCATTTCCATTCACTTGAACCAAACCCTCAAGAATCATTTGATCTGCCTCTCTGCGACTGCACAAACCACTATTTGAGATATAACGATTCAATCGAATATCAGTATTCAAAAGCTCGCTGCCTTTTTGAAGGTGAGATCCTGCTTTCTCAAAATCTCTATTACTTCCCTTGTATCCAAATCCTGAACGTGTCTCCTTTGACTCTGTTCTCTCTCTCTTAATACGTTTGATCTTTCCAGGTTTTTCTTCTCTAAAGGATTCAGGTTTTTCTCGTCTTTCACCTCTATCAAAACCGTCAGATTTGCGATCTCTTCCAAAACCACCTTCACCGCGATTTTCTCTATTAAACCCGCTGCCGCTGCTTCTGTCGTCTGATCTGCGATCTCTTCCAAAGCCGCCTTCGCGTTTATCTCTTCCAAAGCCGCCTTCGCTGCGATTTTCTCTATTAAACCCACCGCCGCTGCTTCTGTCGTCTGATCTGCGATCTCTTCCAAAGCCGCCTTCGCTGCGATTTTCTCTATTAAACCCACCGCCG
>CAMDUE010000003.1 GCA_945877575.1 Chitinophaga pinensis | reverse complement strand
TAGATTTAGATTCCGATAATGATGGGATCAACGATATCATGGAAGCAGGGGGCATAGATTTAGATGGAAATGGAATGTTAGATACATTAGAGGTTTTAGTGCCTGTTGATGCCGATGGCGATGGTATTCTTAATCAAAATGACATTGATTCTGATGGTGATGGCATTTATGATATAGTTGAAAGTGGAATGTTCTATACTGATTTAAATGGAGACGGAAGAGTGGATGGCATTGACACCGATAGAGACGGTATCCAAGATGAGGCAGACGGAATTTCTGGAGTATTCGGCGATTTATATGACAAAGATGCCATAGATACTGATGGCGATGGAATAAGAGACTTTGAAGATCTTGATTCAGATGATGACGGTATAGATGATGAAATAGAAACCTCCAGTGATTTTGATCTTGACATGATAGCTAATTATCTAGATGATGATAGTGACGATGATAAAATTAGCGATCTCATTGAAACAGCCAATGATCAAGACGGAGATGGTATACCTAATTTCTTGGACTTAGATTCTGATGGAGATGCTATTTCTGATCTAATCGAAACCAATGCTGATTATGATCTTGATGGAATAGCAAACTATTTAGATTTAGATTCAGACAATGACGAAATGCTAGATTCAAAGGAGGGTGAAGGTGATAATGATAAAAACTCATTTGCGGATTTTGTGGACCCACAAACATTTGTCCCTGAAATCTTCACTCCAAATAACGATGGGGTAAATGATCTGCTCTTTATTAGAGGACTTAAAAATTTCCCCAATGCTTCTTTGGTGGTATTCAATCAATGGGGTATGATTGTTTACGATAGCAAGGGTGCGTATATGAATGATTGGGATGGTACTTTTAGAGGAGAGTCTAGCAGCACCATACTAGAGAAACTTCCTGAAGGAGTTTATTTCTATATTTTAAATCATAACAGAACGGACTCTCCACAGTTCAGTAAACCTCAAACTAAGGGTAATTTTTATATCAAGCCATGATGAAATTTAACAAAATCAGTAAGCATTGGGTTGTTGCATTTGCAGTAGTTGGGGCCTTTTTGCCCCTTCGTGCTCAACAAGTTGCCTTAACTACGCAATATGATTTGATCTCCAGTATACAGAATCCAGCATACAACGGATTAAATAGAAATCTTAAAATTGATGCACTTTCGAGGGTTCAATGGGCCAATTTTCCTGGAACACCTCGATATTCTGCAGTGGCTTTTCAGTCGCCACTCAACAAGGATTTTTCGCTCGGTGCCAATTTTCAAAATCTATCCATTGGTCAATTTAAGGTGGCATCTCCCATGAGCATGACTTCTATGTCGGCTGATATTGCCTACCACAAGCAATTGGATAAGAATATTTTTGCTGCCGCAGGATTGAGATTGGGAGTGTTTAATTCAAGCTTAAGAATTTCACAGTTAATTTCAGATGCTCCAGCAGATGTAGCTCAGACGGGCAATGATTATAATTTTAACGCTCCGTTAGTGGGTGGGGGTGTAATGTTTTATGGTAAGCAGTATTACATCGGAGCCTCACTGCCTCAGTTTGCCGTAGTGCCCAAACAGTTGGTTGACAATATCAACCTTGGGTATAATGCTCGTTCCTTTTGGTCATTTAATGCCGGTTACGTATATAAATTCAACAGGAAATGGCAGGTTAAAACAACAGCTCAAGCCCGTAAATACAGCAGTTTGCCAACAGTTTGGGATGCAAATATTTACGGCATTTATGAAGGTGTACTAACCTTAGGATATGGTTATAGAAGTACCGGTTCAAATGCATTTTTAGCATCCATTAGAGCCAATGATTTGATCAAAGTGGTGTTTGCTTATGAATCGGGCACCATATATGATGATCAAACTCCTTTCAATTCTATTGAGTTTGGTATTTCATATCAGATTGATTACAACAAAGAAAAAACCAAAGTAATTCCCCGTCAATTTTAAAAGAAACTGAATGTTAAGACCTGAATATTTATTCCTTTGGATACTTTTCCATTTGGCAGCCGTTGAATTACCCAAGGGCATTGCCAAACGAGGACAGCCTAGCATGAAAGCTACGGAATTGGTAGAGCGTATGCAATATCAAGAGGCAATAGCTGAATATTCTACATTGAAGAAAGTCAAATCAGCAAACGAAATGAGATCTTTGGCTGTTGCGTTTTCAAAACTAGGTTACACTGATACCGCCATGAGCATTTACAAGCAAATGGTGAAAAAATATCCCTCAAAAGTGACCCCATCTGACAAGTTGAATATGGCACTTTTACTCAATAAAATGGGAGAAAAAGTAGAATTTTTGAGCGCATTGACTGAATTAAAGAACGTTGATTATGTAGGTTTGCCCATATTGAATCAGGCTGACCCTGAACTATTCTTACAGCAAAGCAGGCCATTGGAATCTCAGATGTCTGTTCCTCAAGTGCAAAAAATTGAATCTAATAACGCGTGTTTTTTGCCGGTTAAAGATCCAATTGCTGGAAATTGGTGTTTTCATGAACGTTTTCGTGTCAATGGGGGGCTGCTGTCTACCGTTTCTTCGGCCGACGGGCAACCGTATACAAAGGTTATGAAAGCCAATAATTGGTCTTCTGACACATTGAGTTCTAAAGGCATTTTGCTGGAGAGACAATTATTGAACAAGCATTTTGAGTTAACTTTTATAGATTCTTTTGGTAACATGTATGTTACTACCAATCATTCTTTAGTAAATGATAGCGATGATTATTTGTTGGATGTCTTCAAATATTCCTTCAATCCCAAAGTGGGTGATTATACTCTGAAAAGTCTACACTTTGACAAATGGAACAGTAATTTGGCGGGTTTTGTAATGAATCAAAACCAAACAAAGGGTTTGTTCTATAGTGATATGGCGGGTGGTTTTGGCAAGTCAGATATTTATATGTGCGATATTGTATGGTCTAACGATCGCACACCTACACTAAGTAATTATTTTAACTTAGGAGATCAAATCAATACCTTATTATCAGATATTGACCCTGTTTTTATTACGGATGAAATTATAGCATTTTCAACCGAAGGGCATATTGGATGGGGTGGTTCTGATATTTATTTCTTTAATACCATGAACAACCGTCTTGTGAATGCGGGTAGGCTTATTAATTCACAGGCAAACGAATTTGCACCCAAATTCTATGATGGGGTTTTGTATTTCTCTTCAGATAGATACGGTAATAAGTCAAAGATCATGAAGGTAGAGTTGAGTTTGGATTTGCTTGATCGAGTAATGGTTCCTGAAAATTATATTGTTGAGACTACTTTCCCCGATGAAATTATAGATACTAACTTGCCAGAACAGCAAGTAGACGTTAGGGATGAATCTAAGATTAGCAGTTTAATTCAAACCATGGCAGTAGCAGAACCTGAGAAATACAATTATGCTAAGGGATTGAATTTCTTGATGTTATCTGATTCAGTGCGATTGGAAAAAGCCCGCAATATTGATAGTGCTTCAAATTACCGTGATTATCAGTTTATTACGTTATTGCACCCAGTCGGTGACATTGTTGTTGACGCAAATTTTGAAAATGAATTGTTGATTCTTACCGAAGTCCTAAAACGCAGGTCTGATTGGAAGGTGCAGGTGAGGTCACATACTGACAGCAAGGGTTCTAAAAATGCTAACCGAAAACTATCACAAGAAAGAGCTGACTTTTTGAAGGTGTATTTAATTTCTCAAGGGGTGCCTGCCAATCAAGTGGAAGCTATTGGATATGGAGAAGAATTACTTCTAAATCATTGTGTAGACGGTGCTCCATGTTCTGAAGACGAACATCGACGCAACAGAAGAACGGAATTATTGCTTCAATTAAAATAAAAAAGGCGGCCTGTTGAGGGCCGCCTTTTTTGGAATAATCTGATTTTATTTTGACGGAACGCACATGGTTACAACATAACCACGTGTTTCATCTCCTTTGAAAGTAATATCAATATCAATATTTCTTCCACCAGCTTGAGAAGTTAAAGAGCGCAACATTGATTCAGCAATAATGAAACATCCTTGATAGCTGGGTGTTTCCTTAAAGCTCAATGGAAGTTTCGCAAAACTCTTTGGAGGATTGCATGGTGCTGGTTCATTGCCTCCTGCTGTTGGTGCACCCATAAGCTGTGAAGTTGGCATGCCTGGTCTACCCTGTTCATTGCTAATCTGAAAAGTGGCTTTTTTGATGGTGACCATTTGGTTAGCATAACGCTGTGGATTTTTGGTAAAGTCCATAGAAGTTATTACCACACCTTGTGAGAATGAATAGCTGATGCTCAATAGAGCAACGATAATAAATGAATATACTTTTTTCATGTTTTTGGTCTTGGGAACTTGCAGAAATTTAAGGATTGATCTTAATTCTGGTAATTCTGTGTATTGCTCTGGTATCAACCTTTATGGTTAAATCTGCATTTACTTCTCTGTTTGCGGGTAAAACGTTGGCCATTTTATCGTAGATAACAAAGCAGAATTTCGATTCGTTTTTAGGAGGGAAGAAAACATCCATTTTTACCCAACTTCTTGGAGCTAAACAACGAGTTTGTTGTGAAGTAGCAGCTGCACCTGTTGTTCCTGTTCTACCTTGAGTATTAACGCTTGGTGCAGTTACAGGTTGAGCATTTCCAACACCTACATTTCCTGCAGGAGGTAATACCGCTTGAGGGTTTGCTACCGTATTTGCTAATTGACATTGAATATTTCTAATGATGATAGTTCTTCCGTTGTATGCGCTTGGGTTTTGTGCGAACGTTAAGGCATCTACTACTAATTGTCCATAACTCAATCCAACAAAAAGCAGGGCAAGAGAAAGTAAGGAGATTGTTTTTTTCATAGTGTGTTTGGTTGTTTGTATTTTTATTACAATTTATGTGCCAAAAATAAGCAATTATTGGTTTGGCTCATTTGTTTTTATTGAATCTTGTTGACCAAAATATCTTAACAAATAATATAAACCCAGAATAATCAGAATTCCAGCAACTCCAATCTGTAAAATATTCTGGTCTGGTATTAACCTATTCAACAACAATACGTTGCCAAATCCAAAGATAATCCATCCCAATTCGCTTTTGAATTTTGCTTGTACTAAAATTAATAACCCAATCATAGTGACCAATGAGGGAAATGACAATAGTATCTCTGGAAGATGAATGTTTAAAGCGTGTAGCAGCCATAGTAGCCCAATTGTAATTAAAATGAGTCCGCCAACGAGGTACGATTTGTTTTTCATAGGATTTAGGTATCGGGTTTCAGGTATCGGGTATCGGGTATCGGGTATCGGGTTTCGGGTTTCGGGTTTCGGGTATCGGGTATCGGGTATCGGGTATCGGGTATCGGGTATCGGGTATCGGGTATCGGGTATCGGGTTCCGGGTTTCGACTCCCGACTCCCGACTCCCGACTCCCGACTCCCGACTCCCGACTCCCGATATACAGCGAAAATAATGTAAATCATGTAAATGCAGCGAACATTTATTCACAAAGCGATGATCGTCAGAATTTAACGACTAACTAAAGCATGATAAAAATCATATTTGGCTTTGAGTTAGGTCATTGGTTGAGCTTTGTCAAATTTGGAACTTGCACCTTGGAAGTCATGTATTTTACTCCTTTTTCAGATATCGCCCAGAGCTTGAAGCTCATTGAGATTGATTTTATTCCTTCTCTTAAATTTCAATCGGAGAAATTACTTAAAACTGTTGATACGAGCAATGAAACTCAAAGTGATGATTTGCAGTTCTATGTGATTGTTTCTCAGTTTAATGAGGAGTTACAGAATCTCAGTAGATTATTGACGATGATATTATTTCCAGCGATAAGAAAATCCCTCGATAAAAAGCAAGAACCTCCTGCTCTGCATGGATTTAATGTAATTAGGAAAATTCACAAAAGACAACAAATTTCAATTTCAAAGCTCAGAGAAATTTGCAATCAATATACCGTGGAACATGACTGGAAAGAACATAAACAGTTGCATTGTCATAACTCCTATCAATTGGAAGCTGCGTTTTTAAAGTATTTGAATTTCTTTGAGTCGCAGGTGTTGTTCAAGTTGGAAAATGCCAAATCAAACACAGGAAATGACCATGATTGAAAGCGTGAAAGAGATAGAAGTTTGCTTCCACTGCGGTGTTAAAACAAGAAGTCCCATTGTAAAACACAATCATACATTTTGTTGCAGAGGTTGTTTAGGCGTTTATGAATTGCTTCAGGAAAATGAACTTTGCAAATACTATGATTTCAATTCCACACCGGGACAAACCATTGATCAGTTAAAGGAACATGCGCATAAGTTTGCCTTTTTGAATGATCAAAAAATATTGGAGCAATTGCTTCATTTTCAACAGGGTGATCGATTGCATATAAAGTTCTATTTACCTCAAGTACATTGCAGTTCTTGTCTTTATCTCCTTGAGAATTTGTATAAAATTCACCCCGGTGTTATCAGCAGTAAATTGAATTTTGCTGAAAAGCATTTAGAAGTTGCTTACAATAAGACAGAAACATCAGCCTTTGATTTGGCTTTGGCCCTAACCAAATTGGGATACGAACCTTACTTCAGTTTGAGCGATTTAGGAAACAGCAAATTAAAACCTAAAACAGAAAATCACCGCTTGTTCCAATTGGGTGTGGCTGGATTTGCTTTTGGTAATATTATGTTGTTGAGTTTCCCAGAATACTTTGCCTATGGCTCAGATTTGGATGGATTAAAGCCATATTTCCAATGGTTATCAATTTTGCTCATTATACCCGTGATTACCTACAGTTCCTTGGAATTTTATAAGTTGGCATGGGGTGGCATCAAAGAGAAATACCTCAACATTGATTTGCCCATAGTATTAGCTATGGCTATAACGTTTTTCCGAAGTTTGTATGAAATATATTACCATATCGGACCGGGATATTTTGATTCTTTGAGTGGTATTGTTTTTTTCATGTTGTTAGGCAGAACCCTGCAAGATAGAACGTATAAATCCATTACTTTCAATCGTGATTTTACATCGTATTTCCCCATATCGGCAACGGTATTTGAACAGGGGAGGGAAATATATAAGTCGTTGCATAACATTAAAGTGGGAGATGAGTTAATCATTCATGATCAAGAAGTTGTGCCCGTTGATGGTTTGATTGCAGCCGGAAAAGCCACCATTGATTATAGCTTTGTTACAGGAGAAAGTCACCCAGTTGAATTAGATGCCGGCTCCTGGATTTATGCCGGAGGACGTCAATTGGGTTCATCGGTGAGAATATTGGCTCAAAAGACGGTTTCTCAGAGTTATTTAGTATCGCTTTGGGAAAAGTCAACGAATCAAATCCCTCGCAAACAAGACCCACAGAGCACAAATGAAAGTAGTTATGTTCAAAAGGCAAGTATGTATTTTACCTTGGGTGTGTTTACGGTTGCATCTCTTGCGGCAATTTATTGGAGTGTTTACAATCCCACTATGGTTTGGAGTGCTGTTACGGCCGTATTGATAGTGGCCTGTCCCTGTGCTTTGCTGTTGAGCGTGACATTTACTCATGGACATTTCTTAAGTTTATTTGCCAAGAATGGTTTGTTTGTTAAAGGTTCTAAAGTTTTGGAAAACTTGAATCAGGCGAACCACTTGGTTTTTGATAAAACAGGTACCGTCACAGATTCTCAAAATCCCCACATTGATTATGTTGGAAATGCTCTTAAAGAAACAGAATTAGATGCCATATCTTCTTTGGCAAAAGAATCAGTTCATCCTTATGCTAGATTGCTTTCCAGATATCTGAATAGAGTTGCCGTAGCCATTGATGAAGTTGAAAATAAACTTTCGGCAGGAATTACCGGTGTTTGGGATGGGATGGAGTTGAGATTGGGTTCAACAGATTTTGTGGAGTTATCGAGTAATCAACTGTTTGAAATTAAGCAGGGGTCAAAGATTTGGGTGCGCATTGGAAGCAATGTTAAAGGGTATTTTGTGTTCAGCTCAAGTGTAAGGGAGAATTTAGCATCCCCTTTAAAAGAATTGGGACGAAAATATCCCATGGCGGTTCTCAGCGGTGATTTGAAAGACGATGAAGGTCTGATGCGTGAAATCTTCCCCGAGAAAACCAACCTCCTATTTGAACAAAAACCCCACGATAAAAAGTGGTTTATTGAGAATTTAGAACGTTCTGGAAAGAAAACCTTGATGTTGGGAGATGGACTCAATGATGCCGGGGCTTTGATGAGTAGCTCGGTGGGAATTGCGGTTACCGATGATATTGGTTATTTCACCCCAGGAGCTGATGCTATTTTGGAAGGAAAATCGCTTCAACGGTTGCCAAAATTATTGAAGTTGGCCCGGTATATGAAAAACATCATTTGGTTCAGTTTTGCGATTTCGGTGGTATACAATATCGTTGGTCTGAGTTTTGCGGTACAGGGAAAATTGAATCCAATAATAGCGGCAATTTTAATGCCTTCCAGCTCTATTACCATTGTTTTGATTACTTGGATTGGCAGTGTGTTATCGGCAAAAGCGTTGAAGTTGAAGTCATAAACCTCTGTCATAAAGTATGACGAAAATCATATTTGATGGTGAGCAACATCATTTTCGTTTTTAGCAAAAAATATTCACTTTGAAAATAGATATGTCGGTAGTAATAATCTTAATGATCATGAGCATTTTGGTGGCTGGAGTATTTCTAGCGGCCTATTTGTGGAGCGCAAAAACCGGGCAGTTTGAAGATCCTGAAGCAAATGCAAACAGAATACTGCACGATACAGAATTGGTAAAGAACAACATCATTAACAAGCACTTAAACTAATCCCAATAATCTTTATAATGAACATTGAAAAGTTTTCCTATGACAACCGACCGGTAAAGTGGTTTGCATACGCTACCATTTTCTGGGGCGTAATTGGCTTTATCGCTGGACTATGGGCTGCGATTGCCTTGTATTTTCCCGCCATCAATTTAGATTGGGCACCCACTACCTTTGGCAGAATGAGGCCGGTTCACACGAATGCGGTCATTTTCGCATTTGTAGGAAACGGAATTTTTATGGGTGTTTATTATTCGCTACAACGATTGGTAAAGGCTCGAATGTTCAGTGATGTACTCAGCAAAATACACTTTTGGGGCTGGCAATTAATCATTGTTTTTGGTGCATTAACCCTTTGGATGGGTTATACCACAGGAAAAGAATACGCCGAATTGGAGTGGCCTTTAGACATTGCCATTACTTTGGTTTGGGTGATTTTTGGTATCAATATGTTTGGAACCATCATAAAGCGTAGAGAGCGTCACATTTATGTGGCCATTTGGTTCTATATAGCAACTTGGGTAACAGTTGCTATGTTGCACATTGTCAATAGCATTGAATTGCCCATCAGTTTCATGAAAAGTTACAGCTGGTATGCTGGCGTTCAAGATGCTCTGGTTCAATGGTGGTACGGTCACAATGCCGTGGCATTTTTCTTAACTACTCCTTATTTGGGATTGATGTACTACTTCCTTCCCAAGGCAGCAAATAGACCGGTGTATTCTTACAGATTATCCATCATTCACTTTTGGGCCTTGATTTTTATTTATATCTGGGCTGGTCCTCACCACTTGTTGTATAGCGCGTTGCCAGATTGGGCTCAGTCTTTAGGTGTTGTCTTCTCAGTCATGTTGATTGCTCCTTCTTGGGGTGGAATGATTAACGGTTTATTCACCTTGAGAGGTGCTTGGGATCGTGTTCGTGAAGATGTTGTTCTAAAGTTCATGGTAGTTGCAATCACCGCTTATGGTATGGCCACTTTCGAAGGACCCATGTTATCATTGAAGAACGTCAATGCTATATCGCATTTTACCGATTGGACCATTGCGCACGTTCACGTTGGAGCCTTAGGTTGGAATGGATTCTTGACCTTTGGAGTTTTGTATTGGCTAATTCCAAAGATGTTTAGAACAGAACTTCATTCAAAAGGATTGGCCAATGCGCATTTTTGGTTGGGTACTTTGGGGATCGTATTTTATGCCATTCCTATGTATTGGGCTGGTTTTACTCAAAGTTTAAACTGGAAAACATTCACTCCCGAAGGTACTTTACAATACTCTTTTCTTGATACGGTGAATATGTTACTTCCCATGTATCAGTTGAGGAGTTTTGGGGGACTATTATACTTAACAGGTGCCATTCTTATGGTCATCAACATTTATAAAACCGTCAAGAAAGGGTCGTTTTTAGCCGAAGAGGAAGCTCAAGCGCCTGCTTTAGTTCCCTACGAAGCACACAAAGGAGATCATTGGCACCGTGTTATTGAACGCAAACCTATCCAAATGCTGGTATTGAGTTTATTGGTTGTTGCCTTAGGTGGTTTAATCGAAATGATTCCGACCTTTTTGGTGAAAACCAACATTCCAACCATTAGTTCGGTAAAGCCATATACGCCTTTGGAGTTGCACGGTCGTGATGTTTACATCGCTGAAGGTTGTTATACTTGTCACTCGCAAATGGTTCGTCCATTCAGAGATGAGGTTAAACGGTATGGAGATTATTCAAAAGCGGGCGAGTTTGTATATGATCATCCGTTCCAGTGGGGAAGTAAACGAACCGGTCCAGATCTGGCTCGAGTAGGAGGTAAATACAACAATGCATGGCACTTTAATCACATGTATGAGCCTACATCTACCAGTGAAGGTTCAATTATGCCCCGTTACCCATGGTTGTTTACCAAAGGAATTGACATTCGTAGAACTCCCGACATGATCCGAGCCATGCAAACCATGGAAGTTCCCTACGATATTGACTATGCAAACAGAGCAACCGAAGACTTGGAAGCCCAAGCAAAGGTGATTTCAGATGATTTGAAATCGAACGAAGGCGTCCGCCAGATATTGGAGGTGGAAGGTGTAAGAAATTTACAGCACTCAAGAATAGTTGCGCTTATTGCCTACCTACAGCGAATTGGAACAGATATTAAAAAGGCCCCTGTTAACACTCTGCCAGAAAACTAATTAGACACTATCATGAAGTTTATTAATTATTTGAAAACCATTGATAGTGTGACTATCTACCCCCTTGTTACCCTGGCTTTATTTATTCTGTTCTTTTTTGTTGTGGTTTTGTGGGTTTCAAAAGCCAATAAAAATTACATCGATAACGCAAAAAACATCCCTCTAAACGATTAAAAACGATGAAATCTTTTAATAACATGATAGCCCTGATGGGCGGGTTGTTCGTGTCAGGGTTGGCATGGGCACAAAATGAGGGAGCAACTATATCTGTTGGGGTATCAGCTGATGCGGCACCCATTCAGCAAGTTTCAGGATTTTCCATGGATCCATACATTCCATGGATTCTCGCAATAACCGCCATTGCACTGGCCATTGTCATACTATTTATGGGTAATTTATTGAGTAAGGTTGCCATTTCTAAATTCCGCGATGCGACAAAAGTAATCGCTATGATTTTTGCATTTGGGATGATGAATGATGGTTCAGCGGCCGTAGAAATGTGGGCTGGTTTTACCACCTCTCAATTGAATGTGATTTTACTCTCTATCATTGGATTTGAAGTACTTATCATATTGTATTTTGCTAATTGGTTAAAAGCAGTAGTACTTCCCCTGGCACTAAAAGAAAAGTCTAAGAAAACGGCTTTTTGGAAAATTTGGTGGGACAAAATGAACAATTCGGTAGAGATTGAAAAAGAAAAAGATGTGCAATTAGACCATGATTACGATGGCATTAAAGAGTTAGACAATGCCTTGCCACCTTGGTGGGTTTATGGATTCTATTTAACCATAGTATTTGCCGGAATCTATGTTTGGAGATATCATATTGCAGGAACAGCGCCACTTCAGGTTCAAGAATTAAAGAACGAAATGGCTCAAGCCGAAATACAACAAGCCTTGTACAATGAACAAAATGCGGCCAAGGTAGATGAAAATACAATCACCTACACTGCAGATGCTGGTATGATTTCTGAGGGTTCAAGTTTATTTGCCAAGAACTGTGTTGCTTGTCATGCTGCAGATGGCGGCGGAGGAACCGGTCCCAACTTAACAGATGATTACTGGAAACACGGTGGAGACATTAAAGACATTTTTAGAACCATTTCTAAAGGTGTTCCTGAAATGGGGATGATTGCTTGGGGTGGAGTTCTTACTGCCAAAGACGTGGCCAATTTAGCCCATTATGTTAAGTCAATAAAAGGCACGAAGACTGCAGCTCCAAAAGCACCCGAAGGCAGCTTGTATCAGGAGAAAATTACTCCATCAACTGCTGACTCTGCTAATGTTACTCCAATGGTTTCAATGAAATAACAATCACAACATGTCAATTCCTGACAATTCCGTCTTTGACGAGAATGATGAATACCGCGATAGAGTTTCAACCATAGATGAAAAAGGTAAGCGAAATTGGGTTTATGCATACAAGCCAACCGGGCGTTTTTATAACGCCCGAACATGGCTATCTGTGGTTTACTTATTGATTTTCTTTGGACTTCCTCTTATAAAATACAAGGGTGAACCATTCATGCTCTTGAATATTTTAGAGCGTAAGTTTGTTGTTTTCGGATTCGTTTTTTGGTCTCAAGATTTTTTCTTGTTTGGATTAACCATGATTCTCTTTGTGGTCTTCATCATTGTTTTTACCGTTGCTTTCGGCCGACTGTTCTGCGGATGGGCTTGTCCACAAACCGTGTTTATGGAAATGGTATTCCGAAAACTCGAATATTGGATAGAAGGCGATGCCCCCAAACAAAGAGCATTGGATAAAATGCCTTGGAACGGGGAAAAGATCCGCAAAAGGGGTTTGAAATATGTGGTATTCTATGCAGTTTCTTTTTTAATAGGAAATACCTTTTTGGCATACATCATTGGTGCTGATGAAGTTTATAAAATTGCTACAGAACCCCTTCACCAACATTTTGGTGGATTAATTGCCATGTTGGTATTCTCAAGCGTCTTCTTCTTTGTCTACGTTTGGTTCAGAGAACAAGTATGCACTGTAGTTTGTCCATACGGAAGGCTTCAGGGGGTGTTGTTAGATAAGCATTCAGTGGTAGTTGCCTATGATTACATCCGCGGCGAGCCGCGAGAAAAATTGAGAAAAGGACAAGATCGCACTGCGGGAGATTGCATTGACTGTTTACAGTGTGTGAATGTGTGTCCAACGGGTATTGATATCCGAAATGGTACTCAATTAGAATGTACTCATTGTACGGCTTGCATTGATGCCTGTGATAACATCATGGACAAAATCAATAAACCCAGGGGGTTGGTTCGTTATGCTTCCGAAACAACCATTGCAGAAAATAAGCCATTTGTGATCACACCCAGGCTAAAAGCATATATTGCTGTTTTGGTTGCACTACTGGGAATTTGGTTGTTGATTCTGACATCGCGTTCAACCGTTGAAATGCAAATTAGAAAAGTTCCAGGACAGCTGTATACTATCACTGAAGATGGAAAATACCGCAATGCTTTTAACTTAATGCTAATCAATAAAAGCCACAATAGTATAGATTTATTGTATTTGAAGATTCAAGATCAGCGATATGAAATTCAATGGGTTGATGGTGAATACTACCGAAAATTAGAGAAGGAGAAGATCAAACGCACCACCTTTTTCATTTTGGTTGATCCTGATCAAGTTAAGGATAGAAAAGAGCCCATTCAAATTGACCTATACATGGGTGAACACTTGATGGTCTCTGAAAAAACAGCATTTTTGTCTCCGCATAAACCAAATAAAAAATCATGAATTGGGGTAAAGGAATCATTTTAGTGTACGTGCTTTTTGTAGCTGGAATCGCTTATTTAGTGTACGGTGCTACGCATACCACTTTTGAGTTGGTAGAAGAAAATTACTACGAAAAAGAATTGGCCTTCCAAAGTCAAATCAATTGGACAAAAAACGCCATTGATCAGAAAATGAAAATTGATATTCAAGAGGTTGGTTCAAAAATTCAGATATCTGTTGTAAGTAAAGACAGCAATACCAATGCTGATTTCACGTCAGCAAGTGTTTGGTTTTACAACGCCATGGACAAATCAAAAGACCAACATCTTGAATTAGGAGATGCCATTGAGGGTCATTGGATTGTTGATGGGGATTTTCCCCAAGGTCATTTTGAGGTGAAAGTAAGATGGAACAATACATCAAAAGATACATTCTTTGCAGTGACCGAATTTATAAAAAAATAGATGATTCTGGCACCTCTTTTTAGCGGTTTGGTTCTAGGCGCTGCCGGAAGTATGCATTGTGTGGGAATGTGCGGCCCATTGGCCCTCCTTTTGCCAGGCGGCACTTTTTCAGTGACTGCATTGTATCACTTGGGAAGAACCTCTACCTACGTGATTTTAGGTGTTTTAGTAGGTGCTTTGCTCGAGTTTATTGATGTGAGGCAATATGAGCAATGGTTCTCATTGTTCTTGGGCGGCCTTTTTCTTTTACTTTGGATCTATGATTTCTGGGGACGTAAATCTGTTGGAAGTTCGCCCATCCAGACTTGGTTGAACAAACAGTTTAGCCTATCCATTAAAAGAAATTCCCTGTGGGGTTGGTGGATAGCGGGAATGGTCAATGGCCTCTTACCCTGTGGATTGGTGTATGGCGCTCTACTGGCATCGATGGGATTTGGAAGTTTATCCGGTTCGTTATTGTTCATGTTTGGATTTGGTGTAGCCACGGCTCCAATGTTGTTATTGATTTCGCTCGGAAAACGGGTAATTGCACAGAAAATGGGCTTGCTTTCCCAGAAAGTTTTGCCGTTTTGGCTGCTGATAATGGCTTTGGTGTTTTTGTTGAGGGGAGCAAATTTGGGCATCCCGTTTTTAAGTCCCAAAATGAAAACAACCACACAAAAACACGCTTGCTGTCATTGAAAATTGGGGCTTGTGTAAGTGGGTTTCTCTTTATAACTTTGGGAGTACCCCAATAAGCTATGCCTCATGAGTTTCGATCACAAAGAACTTGACTGTAAGAATTGTGTAAAGCGCTTTAATTCTGTTTTTTGTCGCGCGGAAAATGATTCTTTAGATTCAATCAACGAAGAAAAGGTTTGCACTCCCTATAAAAAAGGCCAATATATATTTCACGAAGGAATGCGTCCGCATGGCGTATTTTGTGTGAATTATGGAAAAATCAAACTATCCAAACTAGGCGATGATGGCAAAGAGCAAATCTTGAGACTGGTAAAGGCAGGTGACCTTTTGGGATATAGATCCTTATTGGGAGAAGACAAATATTTTGCGAGCGCCGTAGTCATGGAAGACGCGGGTGTTTGTTTCATTCCGAAGCATTTATTTATGGGCATTCTTCAAAAAGACGGTGTGTTGAGCATGGAAATCATGAAATTGCTTTCCGATGATTTGAAAAAGGCAGATCAACACTTCACTCACATGGCCCAAAAACCTGTTAGAGAACGTCTGGCAGAAGCACTTTTGTTCATCAAAGAAACCTATGGTTATGAAGCCGATGGCAAAACTTTGAACTTAAAAATCACCCGCGAGGAGTTGGCGAATTTAGTAGGAACAGCTACAGAAACGGTCATTAGACTACTTTCTGATTTTAAGCATGATAATTTGGTACTGCTCGAAGGGAAGAAAATCTTAATTCAGGACCTCCCCGGGTTGGTCAAGACTGCTAGAATTGAGGATTAATTCTTCTAGTTCGCGTCTTAATTTCTGTTGATCAGCATAATCTTTTGAATGTATGTTGACCGTTTGGGAATTAAAGAAATTAATGGAATTGTTTTGAACCAACTGTTTTAGTTTCTTGGAAGATAATCCCGATGAAGAAACCCCAACAATCCCCCCTCTAGCATTTAATTTGGATATCAATTCGAGATTTTTGGAAAACTCTTTCGCATGGTTTAATTCATGAAAATATACCGAATAGGTAGCTAAATGTAAATCCCAAAGTTCCTCTTTGTAAGAACCGTATTGTAAATCGGATTGAGGCAAAAGATGAATTTGATTGCTCCAACGATTGCTTTGGTGGTGCTCTTCAACTATAGATTGAATGCTTTGGTGTGGCTTGAAATTGAAATAGAAAAAAATCTGTCCAGAAATTCCATGTTCGCTGAATAATTGGTTAAACTGAGTAATCAATTCTTCTTTACAACTGAATGGTAGTCCAATGTAAAATTCTTGTTTGAGGCAGAATTTTATGTGTTTTTGATAATGCAAAATCACCTCGGCAGTATTTACAGATTCATCAAGAATGAAAACGTCTGAGTCAATGATGTTCATAAGAAGGTCAACAAGCGTAGACAAAGTTCTACATCTTAGACCGCATCACCTAATTTCCTGGGTGAAAGTTATGAGTTGTTACAAAATCTTACAGTTTCAGATTATTGTTTATGTGTCATGTTAGCGGCTACGAAGCCGAAATAACCTAGTGTTGCCGCGATGACACTAGCAGAAATGATGCTAATTTTTGCTAGGTTGATGTGCGATTCATTGGTAAAGGCCAAGTTAGAAACAAAGATTGACATGGTGAATCCAATTCCTCCCAAAATTCCGGCAGACAATAACATTCCTTTGCTAATGTTTGATGAAATTTCTGCAATTTTTAATTTCTCAGCAATGATACTAAAAGAGAATATTCCCAACGGTTTACCAATTAAAAGTCCAAAGAAAACGCCAATAGAAAGCGGGGTAAAAGCATCGTTCAGAATGCGGGTATCAAGGGTAATAGCGGTGTTTGCAGCTGCAAATAATGGCAATATCAAAAATGAGACAAAGCCTGATAATTTATGTTCAATTTGATTGGCTAATTTCTTTTCTTTATGGGTCTGCCTAGGAAGCATGAAGGCTAAAATCACCCCTGCAATGGTTGCATGAATGCCCGTGTGCAACATAGCAAACCAAAGAGCAACACCAAGTATAATGTACAACCATGCATAATCCCAATTTTTACGGTCTGCAATTTCTAATAAGACAATGATAGCCACTGCAGCAGCCATCCATCCCCAGGAAATGGGTTGTCCATAAAAAATAGCAATGATTAAAATAGCGCCCAAATCATCAATGATGGCCAAAGCTGTTAGAAAAACTTTTAATGAAGGCGGAACTCTGTCTCCCAATAATCCTAAAATGGCAATAGCAAATGCTATGTCAGTGGCCGTGGGAATGCCCACGCCAGAGATGGTTTCAGGGGAATTTAAATTGACTAAAAAGTAAATCAGTGCAGGCATTATCATACCTCCAAGAGCCCCCATTACAGGTAGTAAGGCTTTCTTTCGGTCACTAAGTTCACCATCAACCAATTCTCTTTTAATTTCTATCCCAACCAAAAGAAAGAAAATGGTCATCAGCGCGTCGTTTATCCAATCAGTGACACTGTGTTTTAGGTGTAAATGGTAAGCCTCTGTTCCAAATTTAAACTTCCAAAGATTTACGTATTCTGTTGACCAAATGCTGTTAGCTATGAATAATGATGCAACAGTAAATAATACCAAAAGGATACCAGCCGATTGCTGATGTTGGAAAAAATCTTTAAAAAGATGAGTTAACCGAATTCTCGGTATTCTGCGTTTTTCCATGGACTTCAAAAATAAAGGTTATTTTCGCAATTCACCTTGAAACCCATCGATTACATTCGCCGTTGCATAGAATTGGCAGCCCAGGGCAAGGGTTGGGTGAATCCCAATCCATTGGTAGGTTGCGTGATTGTTCATGAAGATAAGATCATTTCTGAAGGTTGGCATCAAGGTTATGGTCAAGCTCACGCCGAACGAATGGCCATTGATGAATACTTGAGCGCCGGAAATGTTGCTGAGATTTTCAAAGAATGCGATGTTTATGTGAGTCTTGAGCCCTGTTCGCATTTCGGAAAGACACCTCCCTGTGCAGATTTGTTGGTGAAACATCGATTTAAAAGGGTATTCGTGTCTATGTTAGATCCAAACATTCTGGTTGCAGGTAGCGGAATAGAGAAACTGAGGCAGGCGGGAATTTCGGTAGAAGTGGGAATTGGGGAGGCCTTGGCGCGTTCACAAAACCGTTTTTTTCTTAGTTTTCATGAAAAAAAACGTCCGTATTTCATCTTGAAATGGGCCGAAACTTCAGATGGGTTTATCGCTCCAGAATCACGCTTTAGAACCGCCATTTCTGGCGTAGAATCTCAAAAATACGTACATGCATTGAGGCAAGAGTGCAGCGCCATACTCGTTGGACGTACAACTCTTTTAGGAGATAATCCTCAATTAACAGACCGCTATTTTGGTGGCCCCCAGCCAGTGAAATTTGTATTTTCATCTTCTTGGAATGGCGATTTGGATGAAGATTTTCAGATGGTTGAAAATGTGCAGCAATTCATTAAAATTTGCATGGAACAAGGTTTAAATTCGGTTCTCGTTGAAGGCGGACTTCAAACCTTGGAGTATTTTCTTGCTACCGGCCTTGTTGATGAAGTGCATCAAATTCAGAGTAAATCAATGGTTTTAGGGACTGGAATTAATGGTCCACAATTTGAATCTGCTGCGCTCGGTTTGGATAAGGTATCTCATACCGAAAATGAAAGCGATTTTATTACTGTATATAAAAGAAAAAGTTGATTGAATGATTGATCCAAAATTGGTTTATTTACTCCTAAGTGTGGCGCTTTCCAGCGGTATTTTTATGGTATTTAAAGCTGTTGGAAGGCTCAAGTTAGAGTTGTTTCCGGTGGTGGTTATCAATTATTTGACCTGTTTCTTATTGGGCAACTTGTTGTTGGGGTCAGAGCATGTTTTGAATTCGGAAATCATACAGTTGCCTGGATTTTTTCCAACGGCATCTATGGGTTTGATTTTCGTAGGGACATTTGTTTTGATGGGATATTCAACGCAAAAAGCGGGTGCATCAATGAGTGCAATGGCTTCGAAAATGAGTGTGGTTATACCCGTTTTAGTTGCCGTAATATTCTTGGGCGAGTCTATTGGAATCAAAGGCATTGCCGGTGTGATTTTGGCTCTAGTCAGTGTTTATTTGGTATCAACGGGTTCAGAATCAGGTTCAGGTTCTATGGGCAGATTTGACCCTGTTTTGTTGTTGGTATTTTTAGGGTCTGGCATGGTTGATACTGGTTTGAACTTGATTAAATATGCTGACTTTAAGGGATTTAATAACCTCCAATTTGCTTCTATAACATTTGGTGGTGCTGCGGTTGTGGCTTTAATGGTTTCCGTTTTTCAGTTAAATAGATGGAAGTTGTTTTTCCGTCAAGGTAGTTTTAAGGGCATTGTTTTGGGTGTGCTATTAGGAACCATTAATTATTTTTCCATTGTGGCAATGTATGCTGCCATTGATGCGTACCAAGGTAAAACTGGCGTTTTCTTCACCTTGAATAACATTGGTGTTTTGCTTCTTACTATTTTCTTGGGATATTTCCTTGGCGAAAAATACAATTCTAAGACCTTGGTTGGGGTGTTTTTTGCGATAATTGCCATTTTGTTGTTGGGATTTTAATGTTGTTTTGATGCTCTTTTCAGATACCTATTATGAGATTCAAAATGACGCGGAATCTTCGCTTCGAGAGAAGGGGAGCCGTTTTTTAGCTTACTCATTTGATGTTAAGTCAGAATTGCAAGTAAAGGAAAAACTGCATCTGTTGAAATCAAAATACCCCGATGCAACCCATCATTGCTATGCATTTGTATTGGGACAAGGTTCTGAAGCTCAACGATTCAATGATGATGGTGAGCCTTCAGGTTCGGCTGGTAGACCCATACTTCGGGCCATTTTATCAATGGGATTAACCAATGTGTTGGTAGTGGTTGTGAGGTATTTCGGAGGAACGCTTTTGGGAATACCAGGATTGATTGAAGCTTATGGCGGAGCCGCAAAATTGGTTTTAAGCGAATCTGGGAAATTAGAACGGGTTCAAGAAGAACAGTTTACTGTATCAACTTCTTTTGAGTACGAACAAGAAATTCACCATTTACTGCGAGGATTTGATGCTCGTATCTTGGATAGGCAGTATACAGAAAAGATTACTTATACCTTGGCTATTCGCAAAACTGAAGTTATGCAGTTTGAGTCAAAGGCGGAAAAGGCATATCTTCTGGAAGTTCGAGTCGTTTAGACTCATCGCTTTGCGCATTGCCAATTTGAAATCGAACATATTTGATTTTTTTTCCTTCAGCAAGCCAAATTGATTCGTAGAACGTTCGAATTTTTAAAAACTCAGGCACATGAACCATGCTGTAAACATCATTGATATTGGCCTCGCAAACCAGTTGATCTAAAACAATTTGTTCCAATGCCGTTTGGTAGAATAAGTCGGAGTCGGTTTTGACGTTCATCTTGGCAGTAGAGGGCATGATTTGACGATAAATATTCAAGAATCTGCCACTGATTAGTCGCTTGGGCCGCTTATGTGGTTGAGGGTCAGGGAAGGTGATCCATGCTTCGGAAACTTCGTTGGGCGCAAAATATTCAGGTGCTTTGTCAATTTCTATTCGTAAAAATCTGACGTTTTCTATTCCATCTTCTAATGCGATTTTAGCGCCTTTCCAAAGGCGGTTGCCTTTTATATCAACACCAATGTAATTGATGTGAGCATTCATTCGGGCAAGACCAATGGAATATTCGCCCTTGCCACAAGCAAATTCAACCACAATGGGATTTGAATTGCCAAAAATTTCGTGCCAACGTCCGCGGGTTTCATGAGAATAATCGAGGGTGTTGGGAAAGGTATCGAATTCAGCGAATTTCTCGAGCTTGTTTTTACCTTTGGACATTTGGGTGCAAAAAAACAATAAATTTAGGAGTTGTCCTACTTTTGCAGTTGTGTTTCTATCTCCTCAATTATTGATTCAGGCATACTTGTCGGGCAGCTTTCCCATGGCTGACCCTGATGAAGACAATCAGATTTATTGGCATACACCGCAGATTAGAGGTATAATACCCTTAGATGATCGCTTTAAAGTCTCGAAGAACCTGCGTAGATTGTACAAGAGCAATAAATTTGATCTGTTTATCAATCGCGATTTTGAATCTGTTATTCGTAAATGTTCAGAATTGAGAAATGACGATACCTGGATATCAGAAGAAATTATTGATGCTTATACTGCACTTCATCACGAGGGGTTTGCACATAGTTTTGAGGCCTACTTAGATGGCGAGCTGGTGGGAGGTCTTTACGGAGTCAGTATCAGGAAAGCTTTTTTTGGTGAAAGTATGTTTCATACCGTAACCGATGCAAGTAAAGTGGCATTGGTATTTTTGGTAGAGTTTCTCAGAGAGAAAAATTTCATGTTGTTAGATACTCAATATCTGAATCCACATATTACGCAATTTGGTGCATTTGAGATTCCGCATCAAGAATATTTGAAACTTTTAGAACAAGCCATTGAATAAAAATGTTGAAATTTGACTCACTCTAGGAAGCATGAAACTGAACGTTGAATACAAAGACAAAAATTACTCCGTTGACCTGAACCATTTTCATTCCTTGGCCTTAGGATTTGGACCCGGAGCAGAAAATCCAAATGCATTCTACATCAACCCTGCTCAAATTGTGCCCATTCGAGTCGGTGATTTTGTGGGAAGTGTTGCTGAGGGAGGAAGTGCAAATTGTGAGGTTGTTACCTATTGTGCTCATGGAAACGGCACTCACACAGAGTGTGTTGGACACATTGCAAAAGACAGAGTTCATGTTTCTGAATGCACCTTCAATCCTAATATGCTTGCCCAAGTAATCAGCGTAGAATTGGTAAATAAAGAGGGTGACTGGGTCATTGATAGCGAGTGTTTGAAGGATATATCTTTTGAATCTGTACCGGCTTTGGTTATAAGAAGTTTGCCTAACACGGCAGATAAAAAAAATAGGATTTGGAGCGGAAATAATCCGCCTTATTTCACAGTTGACGCCATGAAAATGATTGTAGATGCTGGGTTTTCTCAGTTATTGACTGATTTTCCATCGGTAGATAGGGAAGAAGATTCAGGAGCTTTGGCCGCGCATAGGGTTTGGTGGAGCGTTCCTCAAGGAACTACTGATCTGTCTTCGGCGAGACGAGATGCGTGTATCACGGAGTTGATTTTTGTTTCTGATTCAGTGAAGGATGGTTTGTATCTGTTGCAGTTGATTTTGCCCAAAATACACTCTGATGCTGTGCCCTCAAATCCCCTTTTGTATTCATTGATAGAGAGTTAATATAAACATTCAATGCAAGAAAAGCTTCTTTATGCAATCAATGCACTGACTTCACGCATGTATTCAGCGTTTAGAAAACATCCATCTATGGTGGATACTGAATCAGTGAAACAGATTGTTTGTGTAAAGCTAGATGAGATTGGAGATATGGTGACAGCGTTGCATGTCTTTGATTTGTTGAAGTTGAGATTCCCCAATGCTCAAATCACGGTGGTTTGCAAACCCTTTGTGGGTTCACTGTTGAGCAATAATCCCAGTGTTCATCGTGTTGTTAATCAATTGAATGAAAATCTTCGGGCGGATATTTGGGTAGAATTGCGTGGAACTTGGAAAACCTGGTCGAAGTCTTTGTTTAGTGGTGCTCAAGTAAGGGTTGATAGAGGAAGCATTCGATTTAAACAGAGGGGCAATCAACCGCATGAAACCATCACCAATTTTAGAATTGTTGAACCTCTGTTAGGTGCAGAACTTAATTTCAATTCGGTACGGGCTCAATTGTTTTTGAATGAGCAGGAGAAAAATGAAGTTTCACAGGTTTGCCATGAATTGGGGATTTCTGATGCAACGAAGCTTTGTTTGATTCATCCTGGAGGACGAAGTCTTTTAAGACGTTGGCCAGTAGATAGATTTCAAAAAATCATCGAATTTTTGGAGGAAAAAGGGTTTAAATGCATTGTTTTTGGCTCAGTTGAGGAACGTGATTTATTGAGTGAATTTAATTATCAGAATGCAAAAACGGTGATTTGGGAAACCAAAGAATCGCTGAGGGTTTTCTACGGAGTTTTGCAAAAAGCTCAACTTTTTGTTGGAAACGAAAGCGGGCCTCTGCAGTTGGCAGACTTGGCCGGGGTTACTTCTGTTGGACTTTTTGGCCCAGGGGTAGAGCGGGTATTTTATCCTCAGGGAGAAAAAGCCAGGGTCATCCATAAGGTAATGCCTTGCAATCCATGCGACCAGATTCATTGCAGTAGATACGATAGCAGATGCATGCTGCAAATTACCACTGATGAAGTGGTTCAATCAATATTAGATCTCGCAAAGTAATTGTGATGATTGGTTAACCTTAAGCCAATAATTGGTACACTTTTTGCTTATTTTGAACTTATGCATCAACCCTTCGAAATAGTGGTTTTGGGAACGGCGTCAGCCACCCCAACAAGAGATCGTAATCCGAGCTCTCACTATGTTCGATTTGGGAATAATCATATTTTGATTGATTGCGGTGAGGGTACCCAAAACCAGTTGTTAAAATATGGTCTCAAAATGCATAAAATCAGAACAATCTTGATTACCCATTTGCATGGAGATCATTATTTTGGGTTGCCGGGGTTGCTTTTTTCAATGGCCTTGAACAACAGACAAGAACCACTTACCTTGGTGGGTCCCAGTGATTTAAAGAAGTTCATAGAAGATATTTTAGCGCATGGTAATGGAAGATTCACTTATGAAATCAATTTTATTTCTACTGAAAACAGAGAAAATGGCTTGATTTTAGACGGAGGAGATTTTCATGTTCACACGGTGAATTTACAACACCGCATTCCATGCACTGGTTTTGTAATTGAGGAAGTAAAAGTAGGAAGAAATCACCACGGAAATTACAGGAAATACGCCTACATTTCTGATACCATTTACGATGAATCTGTAGTTCCATTTATTGAAAATGCAGACTTGTTATATCACGAAGCTACATTTTTACATGATCGTTTAGATAGAGCTGAACAGACCTTCCACACTACGGCATTGCAAGCAGGTAAAATCGCTTCATTGGCGGGAGTAAAGAAATTGTTGATAGGGCATTTCAGTTCAAGATATTCAGATTTGGAGCCTTTAAGACACGAAGCAGCAACCCAATTTGAATCCGTAGAATTGGCTATTGAAGGCAAAGTTTTAGAGTTAATACCAGAGCTGACCGAAGTTGGGCAGAATTGAGTACACCTCTATATCTGTGTATAAAACCAAATTTTTAGTGGCATCTTTCGTTTTACATTCGTAAAACGCATGAGTGCACCCAAGAAAAAAAACGATAATAAGCAAGTTTCAGATTTTTTAAAAGATTCGCCTTCCGATAAGTCAGAGCGAATTTCCGGCTCAGAAATATTTAGGGCTGCATCTATGAAAAACGAAACTACCCGCCGGGTATTGGGATTTTTATTGTTGGCATTTTCGTTCATTTTGACCATCAGTTTCGTTTCATTCTTCTTCTCTTGGAAGTCAGATCAGAGTTTCCTAGCCGATGGCGATTGGGAATTATTCAAAGAAAATCAAGGCGAAGTGGCGAATGTGATGGGACTCATGGGAGCCAAGCTCGGTTACTTTTTTGTGCATAACGGCTTTGGAATTGCTGCATTTTTTATACTTCCTTATTTGGTCTTGTCGGGAATGTATTTGCTCCTCGATTACCGCCCGTTTTCATTGCTGCGAATTCTCATCCACTCTTTGCTTTTTATGGGATGGTTTTCTCTTTTCTTGGGATTTGCTTTCCAGTGGTGGTTTCCACTTTTGGGTGGAACCTTCGGATATTTTGGAGTGCAACAACTCCAAAATGGAATAGGTATTGCCGGTACTGTAATTTTCCTAATCACTTTTGCCGTTCTGTATTCATTCATTTTCTTGAATGCCAATCCGTTTGCAAAGCTGATGCGCAAATCTGAGAATCCGGATGCAAGTCCAGAAATAGAAGAGGAGATTGAACAAGTAAATGAATCTCCAAAATCGAAATCAAGCATATTTGAACCTCAAATCATTGAAGATGATTTCGACGATTCCCCATTTATAAATGATGATGAACCCGTTGAAGAGCCTAACGTAGAAACATCCCCCGAAACAATAAATCCCCAAGAAGAAGAAGAGGAAGAAGAGCCCGAAGAAGAATTTGAGACCTTCAACAATCAGCCACCTCAGAAAATTGAGGCGTCGTTTAAGATTGAAGATTTGACTCAGGACGAGGAAGAGCTTGTGGAAGTTAATTTAGCCGATGTACAAAGTGGTTCGGAGTACGGAAGTATTGATAGTGAGTATGATCCGAGGGCTGATTTGAGTGGCTATAGGTTCCCAACCTTAGATCTTTTGAAAGAATATGATACCAAAAAACAGGAGATTGATGTAGCTGAAATTGAGCGCAGTAAGAAGCTGATTGAAGATACGTTGGGCCATTATAAAATTGGTATTTCTACCATCATGGCATCGGTGGGGCCAACGGTCACTTTATATGAAATTGTGCCTGCTCCTGGGGTTAAAATATCCAAAATCAAGAACTTAGAAGATGATATTGCCTTGAGTTTGGCGGCATTGGGAATTCGTATTATTGCGCCCATTCCGGGAAAAGGCACCATTGGTATTGAGGTGCCAAATCGAAATCCGGAGGTGGTTCCCATGAGAGCGGTTTTGGCATCCAAGAAATTCCAAGAGAACGATTTTCAACTACCAGTAGCTCTGGGGAAGACCATTTCCAACGAAATCTTTGTGGCTGATTTAGCAAAAATGCCCCACCTATTGATGGCTGGAGCCACTGGTCAAGGTAAATCGGTTGGATTGAATGCTATCTTGGTATCGCTGCTGTATAAAAAACACCCTGCCTATATAAAGTTTGTTCTTGTAGATCCCAAAAAGGTTGAATTGACCTTATACAATAAGATTGAGCGTCATTTCTTAGCAAAACTCCCCGGAGATGGTGACGCCATTATCACAGACAATCAAAAGGTTATTCATACCCTGAATTCTCTTTGTGTGGAAATGGATGACCGCTACAAGCTCCTTCAAGACGCCATGGTGAGGAACATTGTAGAATACAATTCAAAGTTCTTAAAACGCAAATTGAATCCCCAAAATGGACACCGATTTATGCCCTATATTGTAGTGGTAATTGATGAGGTGGCTGATTTGATGATGACCGCAGGGAAGGAAATTGAAATTCCCATCGCCCGACTTGCACAATTGGCTCGAGCCATTGGAATTCACTTGATTTTAGCAACTCAGCGTCCATCGGTGAACGTAATTACGGGTATGATCAAAGCCAACTTCCCATCGCGAATTGCTTTCAGGGTAACGTCTAAAATTGATTCTCGAACCATTCTAGATGGAAACGGTGCTGATCAATTGATAGGTAAGGGTGATATGCTTTACAGCGGCGGCAACGATATGATTCGCTTGCAATGTCCGTTTGTTGACACCCCAGAAGTGGAAGATATTGTTGATTTTATTGGTGAGCAGAGAGCATATCCAACGGCTTATATCCTCCCCGAAATTCAAACCGATGAAGGAAAAGGCGGCGGCGGTGATTTTGATTCCAGCGACCGGGATTCCATGTTTGAAGATGCCGCACGAATCATAGTGCAAAACCAAGTGGGAAGTACAAGTATGATTCAGAGAAAGCTAAAGATAGGATATAATAGGGCAGGTCGTTTGATGGATCAGTTGGAAGATGCAGGAGTTGTAGGGCCAAACTTAGGGAGCAAGCCGCGTCAGGTAATCATTCCCGATGAAATTGCCTTGGAACAGTTTTTGCAAACTCTTGATTAAGAATTAACTTTGAAGCAGAATTTATGAAATCAATTATAAAAATTTGGGCACTTGTTTTAGCAATGATTGTGAGCGTGACGGTGAATGCTCAAACGGATGCAAAATCTAAAGTTATTCTCCAAAACGTAGAAAAGCTGTATAAGTCATATAAAACCATTCAAACTGAATTTAAAATAACTACAAAGGTTGCAAATAGAAAGCCATCGGTTGCTTCAGGCTCCTTGTGGTTAAAAGGAATCAAGTTTAAAGTAAAATACGATAATCAAGAAGTATACTGTGACGGTAAAACCATCTGGTCATACAATCCCACAGACGAAGAAGTTACCCTTGAAGACTATAGCACTCGCACCAACAATTTGTCACCACAAGAAATTTTTACCTTTTTCAATCAAGGCTTTAAGGCCAATTACGAAGGTCCTGTAACCAGCGGAAAATCCACAAGAGACGTCATCAAATTGGTACCCAAGAAGCGCAAAGAAAAATACGCATACATCAAAATTGAGGTTGAAAAGGGCACATACAAACTCCGAAGAGTCATTCAACACTATAAAAACGGCACAGACGTAGTCATTGATTTGGGCGAAGTTCAAGGCAACAAAACCATCAACGATGCCATTTTTACCTGGGACACCAAGGCGCATCCTGGAGTACAGGTTGTTGATTTGCGTTAGTACATGGTACATGGTCCATGGTACATGGTACATGGTAACTGGTACATGGTACATGGTAACTGGTACATGGTAACTGGTACATGGTAAATGGTAACTGGTACATAGTACTGATTACCTAATCTTTAGTACCAGGTCGCGAGTACCAAGTACCAAGTACTGAGTACCTGGTCTCTAGTAGCTGGTAGCTGGTAGCTGGTAGCTGGTCCCTGGTCCCTGGTAGCTGGTAGCTGGTCCCTGGTAGCTGGTCCCCTGGTCGCTGGTCCCTGGTCGCTGGTCGCTGGTCGCTGGTCGCTGGTCCCTGGTCCCTGGTCCCTGGTCCCTGGTCCCTGGTCGCTGGTCCCTGGTCGCTGGTCGCTGGTCCCTGGCCGCTAGTCCCTGGCCCCTAGCCCCTAGCCTCTAGTCTCTAGTCTCTAGTCTCTAGTCTCTATCATAAAAAAAGACCCAATTTCTCAGGTCTTTCTATATTTGATTCGTATAAAATTTAATCTGTTAACCGATCTCCGTCACCCGTCACCCGCTACCCGCTACCTGCTACCTGGTACCTAGTACCTGGTACCTAGTACCTAGTAATTACCATTCATCACATCAAACATGCGCTGTCCGATTTCAGCGGGGCTTTCAACTACGTGAATGCCGCACTCGCGCATGATGGCCATTTTTGCTTCTGCAGTGTCGTCTTTTCCGCCAACAATTGCACCTGCGTGACCCATTCTGCGGCCTGGAGGCGCTGTTTGCCCTGCGATAAAGCCAACTACTGGCTTTGTGCCGTGTTCTTTGATCCAATGTGCAGCTTCTGCTTCCATACCACCACCAATTTCACCAATCATAACAATACCTTCAGTTTCAGGATCGTTCATGAATAGTTCGATGGCTTCTTTTGTGGTGGTTCCAATGATTGGGTCTCCACCAATACCAATTGCGGTTGTTTGTCCAAGACCTAGTTTGGTCAATTGGTCAACGCACTCATAAGTAAGGGTACCTGATTTTGATACAACGCCAATGTTTCCTTTTTTGAAAATGAAACCGGGCATGATACCTATTTTTGCTTCGCCTGGGGTAATGATACCAGGACAGTTTGGACCAATTAAACGACAATCTTTACCGGTTAAATATTCTTTTACCATGACCATGTCTTTGGTTGGAATACCTTCGGTGATGCAAACAATAACTCCAATTCCAGCGTCAGCAGCTTCCATGATGGCATCTGCAGCAAATGCTGGAGGTACAAAAATGATGCTCACGTTTGCGCCTGCCTCTTGCACGGCTTCGGCAACAGTATTGAATACTGGGCGATCAAGGTGAATGCTTCCACCTTTACCTGGGGTAACACCACCTACCACTTGGGTGCCGTATTCAATCATTTGAGATGCGTGGAATGTTCCTTCGTTTCCGGTAAAACCTTGAACGACGATTTTTGAATCTTTGTTTACTAAAATACTCATGGTGTTGAAATTCGGTGCGAAAATAACCCTAAGTGACTAAAATCCCATAGGGCACGGCCGATTTATTTTTTTAGGAATCGAGTTATGTCGTTTGATAACGGACTGGTGGTTGATGGGAAGAAGCCCAAAAGCTCGCCATTCTCGTTGATTAAATATTTACAGAAGTTCCATTTGACTTCACTGTCTAAGACGCCATTGACTGATTTTTGGGTTAACCATTGAAATAATTCATGTTGGTTTTGACCCTTAACGTCTAATTTTTCTGTTAATGGGAACGTTACACCAAAGTTTTTTTGACAAAAAGCTTTGATGGTGCTTGCATCGCCGGGCTCTTGTCCGCCAAATTGATTGCAGGGTGCACCGATTACCACCAATTGGTCTTTGTATTGGTCTTGTAATTTCTGAAGTTCTTCGTATTGAGGTGTGAATCCGCATTCAGAAGCAGTATTTGCAATCAAGATTTTTTTGCCTTTAAGTGAAGACAAATCCATTTCGGTACCATCGAGTGATTTGATTTTTATGGCGTAAAAAGAAGTCTTTGGAGGATTGCTTACACTTCCGGCTTCAACTGTTTTGGTTTTTCCGAAAAAACAACCGGTGAGCGCTGCAATTAAACCTGATGCTAAGATCTTTGACGTGATTGAATTCTTTTTCATTTAAGTTTAGAACAAAATTAGGGCCATTTAGTTTGTGGTTCAAGGGCTAAGGTCGTATTTTCGTACATTATGTCCCACAAATGGTTATTTGCAGTTTTAGCAGTGTGGTTTGTGTCTTGCGAAGAAGAACCACCGCCAATTAAGTTTACCGAAAAGCCCCTTTTAGATACGGTCTACCAAGCATCGGCGCCTTCTGCTCAAACCAAAAAGATTTTGTTGAGTGACATTACCGGTGTGCGTTGCAATAATTGTCCGCGAGCTGCCGAATTAGCAAAGAAAATATCGGCTGACAATCCTAATAGAATTGAGATTATTGCCTTATACCCGAATGCAGGGACATTGACTTTTCCTTGGGATGGATACGATACCTTGAATACCACTGATGCAGATCAACTTATTGGAACCAAGCCAAGTTCTCTTCCGGTGGGAATGGTTGACAACATATCATACAATGGAAGTGTTTTAATTGGAGAGCTTGCATGGGCGGCGGCTGTAAATCAACAACTTCCTAAAACAACCCCAGTAAATATTCAAATTAAAACTTCTTGGCTGAATGCCGAAGATAAAGCTCGATTGGAAGTCAAAGCCATTGCCAATACTGCTGCTAATATCAATACAAAATGGATTTTTGCAGTGGTTGAAGATGATATTAAAGGAAAACAGAGCGACTCTAGATTGCCGTCTGGGTATGATGAACAATACAAACACAGCCATGTTTTGAGACAAGTGGTGGGTTCCCCATTTGGAGATCCTGTTTTTACGGGAATGGTTAATGCTGGCGCTACGCGTGAGAAGCATGTATTCATCCCCCGAAACAAAAAATGGAATGCAGACAATTTGCATATCATGGTTTGGGTCATGGATGCTACAACCCGGGAAGTGTTGCACGTTGAGTCGGCCAAATTAAAGCCGTAATCTGAGTTTATGGTGCGTTGGGAAGATGCACTTTTGGGTTTTAATACCCACTTGAAGCTGGAAAAGTCGCTGTCTGAAAATAGCGTCGAAGCCTATCTGAGAGATATTGAAAAATTAAAGAATTTCGCAGATAATCAGGGGTTAAAATCGCCTGTAAGCATTGGAAAAGCTGACTTGGAAAGGTTTTCGGCGACTTTGGCTGAAATGGGACTACAACCCAGTTCGCAAGCAAGGATTGTTAGTGGGGTCAGGGCTTTTTATAAATACCTAACGCTGGAAGATTGGATTGCTGAAAGTCCGGCAGATTTTTTAGAACCTCCCAAATTGGGAAGAAAGTTACCCGTGGTTTTAAGTCCGGAAGAAATTGACGCCATGATCAATACCATTGACAGATCCAAGCCCGAAGGGGAGAGGAATGTGGCTTTGTTTGAGACCTTATATTCTTGTGGATTGAGGGTTTCTGAACTGATTGGATTGTCATTGACCCATGTTCATAGAGAAGAGGGATTCGTGCAAGTAATTGGGAAGGGAAACAAAGAAAGACTGGTGCCAATATCTGATAGGGCACTGAAACACATTGATTTGTATATGAAGTATGTGAGAAATCACATGGAGGTAAAAACACAATCCCGCAACTTGGTTTTTTTGAACAACAGAGGTGAAGGCCTGAGCAGACAATCAGTGTTTTTGATGATTAAAAAAGCGGCCATGCTTGCAGGGGTGAAAAAGGTCATTTCTCCTCACAGTTTTAGGCATTCCTTCGCAACGCATTTGGTAGAAGCTGGAGCTGACTTGAGAGCCGTTCAAGAAATGTTGGGACATGAATCTATCACCACCACCGAAATTTATACGCATTTAGATCGTAATTATTTGGCGGAAACCTTGACGCAGTTTCACCCAAGGTCTAAATAGCAAAGTTATTTAAACCAGGAACTCCAAAGCTTTTTCCCTTTGAAGAAATAACCAATCACCAAGCTGTGGCTCAAAACGCCGGTCAGTTGATCAACAGGTTTGGCATTTGCATTCAATGTTAGGGAAGATTTTAGCCTATCGAACTCTTGATGAGCCTTTATGATTTGAATGGTGTGCTTGGGTTTTCCTTGGATTAGGAAAAACAACCCTGCCAGTCCATCGAAAAGTTTGCGTTTTAAAATCAAGGATTCGCGGCTTACCAAAGGAAGGTTTTTGTATAACATCATCAGTCCATTTCTGAAGTTTAGGAAGGTTTTTCGAGGGTTTTGGTTGGAAAGTGTGGCTCCTCCAATGTGATATACCAAGGCTTTTGGACATGAAATGATTTCATATCCCATGGTTTGCATCCGCCAACACAAATCAATTTCTTCCATGTGTGCGAAAAACGATTCATCCAATCCACCAGCTTTTTCCCAAGCTTCTCGTTTCACGAACATAGCAGCTCCCGTTGCCCAGAAAATGGGGATTTCGGAGTTGTATTGGTTTTGGTTAAACTCAACGTTCCCGAATATACGTCCTCGGCAAAACGGAAATCCAAAGTGATCTAAAAATCCACCAGCAGCGCCGGCGTATTCAAACTTTTTGAGGTCTTGATGTTTGAATTTATAATCGAGTAAATGGGGTTGAGCGGCACCTAAATTGGGGTGTCTCACGGCCAAATCCAACAGTTCTGAGAGCCAATGTTCGTTGACCGGCTCGGCATCTGAATTGAGAAGCACGAAGAAATCTGCAGTTCTACCTCGAAGGGCATTGTTGTATCCGCCGGCAAAACCAGTGTTTTCTTTTAAACGAATTAACTCAATTCCTGGGAATTCTGCAGCCACAAAATCGGCCGAACCATCGGTGGAATTATTGTCAGCCACAACAATGTTGACCCAAGGTTGTTGAGAAAATTCAATGACCTGGGGGAGGCACTGCGCCAAAATTTCTTTGGTGTTGTAGTTTAAGATAACTACATCTACTTGAAAGGTATGTTTGTTGGAAGTCAATGAGTTAAGATTAAAAGGGTATAAAAACGAAACGTGTGAATTCTCCCTTCAACCAAAGTACGCAGTAATTCTTTTTGGCGTCGCCGTATGCTTTTTTAAAGTCGGCTAACTTATCTTCTTGAATGATGTTCAGTTCAACCAATCGTTCAATGGTGGTTGCATTGATGCTATATGAGAAACCAAATTCGGTTCGATCAAAAAGAAGTTCGCCAATGCGAGCATTTTCTTGATGAGCAACAAAAATGGGATATTCAGAGAATTTTGCCTCTATAATATCATTGCTCACCTCTTTTAACTCAGCAGATAATCCTTTAAGTTGTTTTTTAAGTTCGTCAAGCGCTTGTTTTAGTTCGTCCATATCACCTTATGATGAATTTTTGTGTAGATGTGCCATGTGCAGCATTCACCTTCACAAAATAAACACCCTTTTTCCAATTTTCGGTTTTTATGATGCAATCATATTGTTGATTTCCTTTTTCATCGGCAATGAGTTGCCCATTCGAGTTGAAAATCACGTATGATTGGATGGGTTGATTGGATTCCACCCTCAAAGATGAACCAATTTCTGCGGGATTTGGGAACAATCTCAACAACGGTTTTACGGGTTGATTGCTGGCTGTTTTGACGTCTTTCAATTTGAGGTACCACATTCCACGACCGTGAGTGAATGCGAATAGAGCACGATCTTTCAATCTGATTTTCACCTCGTGAACGGCCACGTTGGGTATACTCATTTCTTTTTGCCATGTTTGACCACCATCCATGGTATAATACAATCCAAAATCTGTGGCAGCAAAAATGTAGTGCTCAGGGCTCCAGGGATCAACAGCTATAGAATTAACTGGCAAGCCAGGAGGTAAATTTCCTGAAATATTTTCCCAGATGGGTTTTGAATTGCTGTCCAAACCAGAAACCTTCCAAACACGACCCTGTAAACTATAATTGCTGAATGCCACAAAAATTTGATACGGATTAGAAGGGTTTACCTCTATGAAATTCAAGAAATCATTGGTCACCGGAGTGGGAACGCTCGCATTGAAACTTACTTCAGTACCAATTTTATTTGCCGCACTTTCCAACTTATACAGTTGTGCAGAACCACCTCCGTAATAAAGTACAGGATTATCGCCAGAACTTACTCCCAAAGCTTTGATTGAAGCCCTGTTGGTTTTGTTGGTTTTCTCCCAACTTCCACCGCCGTCAATGCTTCTGTAAACTCCTCGGTTGGTTCTGTAGAACAGCATATATTCATCGTATTCGCTCATGGTGTAAGCATTTATAAATGATACTCCATCGGTCGAAAAGGCTGGGTCTTCAATAGATTCTGTATAGTCGTTCGCAGTATTGAATCCAACAACTCTGCGAATACCCTCGTTTTGGGTGGATAGATAAGCTATGTTTCCAGTTTGTTGGCCTACATGGCAATAAGCTCCATCGCCGCCAAAAATGTTCTGGGTCACCAAACGGTTGCTGGCTGTGTGTGTGCCGTTGTCTTGAGCTCCCGCAATGGCTTGAAGGGTCTTATAGCCTTCGCCGCCGGCATAAAACTGGGTTACTCTGTAACCGTTATTTAAGTTTTCTAGAATGGCCGATTGTCCCCATTTGCAACGGAACATTCCACCGTCAGTACCAATGATATACTCACCGGGGGTTTGGTTGAAGTTTGCAAAGCTGTGATGATCTGCGTGGCTTCCTGAAATGCTGTTCCAACTTTTTCCGCCGTTGGAAGAATAGGCTGCGTAAACTCCACCAGCAACAACTTGGTTAGAATCGTTTTTTCCGGCGCCCAACAACACACAATAGGCTTGATATCCTGCTCCAATTTCAGAGGGAATGGTTCTGGCTGTCCATGTTCGTCCACCGTCAGAGCTTTTGTAAAATGCCACTGGTGGATCTGAGAATCCCAATCCCTCGAAAAGAGCATAAACCACATTCGGGAATTTCTCGCAAGCAGCCAACTGAATTCTTCTAAATGATGCTGGTCTACTGGGAAACGAAACTCCGCTCCAAGTGCCCGGATTTCCGCTGCTATCAGAAGCATAAACGCCGTTTGATTGCATGGAAATCAAAATCCTGCCTTTTGGCAATACTAAAATATCATTGACCTGTTTATTGGCGCCATTGTAGGCAATTGACCAAGTCTGACCGCGGTCTTGTGAACGGTAAAGTCCGTGTGTATGAGTACCCACAAAAAGGGTGCTGCTATCGTCTAAGCTGTGTGCAATATCCCATATGGCATTCATGCCTCCAAGTCCAACGGTAGAGCTCAATTGAGTAAATGATTTCCCTCTGTTGGTCGACATGAAAACGCCTTCGCCTTCAACATCGGCGCTGTTGGCGCGGCTTTCACCTGTGCCGTAATAAATGGTGTTTGCATTGAACGGATTTGAAGTTATTGCGCTGGCCATCAATGAAGTTTCATGGTCATTGACAGGTGCCCAAGATTTCCCTTTATCGTTTGATTCCCAAATTCCGCCAGAGATTGCGCAAGCCAAGATATGATTGTCTGTGGCTGGATCAATCCACATTGAGCGCGTTCTTCCTCCGATGGCACGAGGGCCAAGCTCAATGATGGTATCAAAAATGGGCGAATTGCCGCGTTTTCCAAAATTTTGCTGTTTACGGTCCCATTCTTGCCATTTCGTGCGCATGAAAGTAGGAATTTGTCCGTTCGCATCCCTTTTCTCTTCCAACCACTGACTGAAATAGCCAGGGTGCTCGGCTCTCAGGGGCTTTATTTTTTCGGGGGATAATTTAATCCCCACCCAACCCAAACCGGAAATGATAAGCGACACTGATAAAACTGAAACGAACGAAGATGACCGTAAAATCCTTAACATATATCCACAAATATAGCATTTTAGGTAGAAAATACGGGGCTTAAGGCTAAGTTAAAGTTAAGCATGACAACCTTTTTACATTTTTACTTACCTTCGAATTTCATTCTAAATCAAATGAGAAAAGCATTTAAAGTATCGTTGGTAATTGCCGTATTGATTCTGTTGATTTCCTTGCTAAGACTGTCTCCATTTGGCTATCTTATTAAAGGTGTCCGAATGTCTTATCTCCAAGGAGAGACCTCCGCTCACCCCACTGATTGGTACGGATTTAACCTTCGCACGGTTGAAAAAGGTTCCACAACCAACGGAAAAATCGTCAAACTCTCCAACAGATTTGATTATAAACTCTCCAAAAAGTTGGTGAATGAACTCGAGAAAACCAATTCAGCTTCCTACCTCATCTACCGCAACGATACGCTCATTTGCGAAAAATACTTCAACGGCTACTCCGATAGCCACCGAACCAACAGTTTCTCAATGGCCAAATCCATCATGGCCTTAATGGTTCAAAAAAGCATTCAAGAGGGTTATATTTCTTCTTGGGATGAGAAAGCCGTTAAATTCATACCCTGGTTAACTGAAACCGCTCAGCTCTCCCCCAAAAAGTCAGAGAGCGAACAATTTGTACAAAATCTCACCCTCCGACATCTCATCACCATGACCGCTGGACTGGACTGGGATGAAAGCTATGTTTCTCCTTGGGGAGTCACCGCAAAGGCCTATTATTCAGACGATGTGGAAGGAGTAATGCACGGCGTTCCCCTTGTGCGCGAACCCGGCACCCACTGGCAATATCAAAGCGGCGCCACTCAATTGCTCACCTTCTGTTTGATGCAAGCACTTCAGAATCCCCCAAATAACTTACCGGTTTATAACTCCATTTCGTCGTATTTCTCAGACAAATTCTGGAAGCCCCTCAACATGGAAGCCGATGCCTACTGGTCACTCGACCACGAAAACGGCAAAGAATTGGGCTACTGCTGCTTCAACGCCATCAGCAGAGATTTCGGCCGCTTAGGACTTTTGGCTCTCCACCAAGGACATTGGAACGGTCAACAAATCATAGACTCCACCTTCTTTACACTGGCCACCCAACCTTGGAAGCACATCAACTACGGACACGGCTTCTGGATCAGTCCAAGCACGCCCACTCCCTTTTATTACTACCAAGGACTCAAGGGCCAATACATCTGCGTCATCCCCTCAAAAAACACCGTCATTGTCCGCACTGGAAACGGCGTTAACAAAGGCGACGCCACCGACAAGGTTCACGACTGCGTAAAAACCTACGTGGAAGAGGCTTTTAGATAGTACATGGTACATGGTACATGGTACATGGTACATGGTACATGGTCCATGGTACATGGTCCATGGTCCATGGTCCACAGACTACCGACTACAGACTACAGACTACAGAAGACCATACACAATTTATTCAGTAGGAAATTTCGACATATCCATGAAGAATATTTCCCAAGTGTGGCCATCAAAATCTTCGATGGTTCTTTGGGTCATAAAACCGTAATCGCGCATTTCGCTGGGTTCAATTCCTCCGGCTTTAAGTCCGTTATCCATCATTTGATGAACCTCTTCTATACTGTCCATCGACAAAGAAAAAAGGCCAGCAATTTTTGACTTGGTATCGGCAATGGGCTTATCGGTAAAACTTGAAAACTTTTCGTGATTCAGCAACATCACGTAAATATTTTCGCTCCAAACCATACACTTTGCAGTGTCATCGGAGAATTGAGGGTTGTTCACAAATCCCATGGCACTGTAAAAGTCCATTGATTTTTGAAGATTTGTAACGGCTAAATTGAGGAAGATTTGTTTCATATTTTTGGGTATCGGGTATCGGGTATCGGGTTTCGGGTTTCGGGGGGGCATGGTCGGTGGTCCATAGTCCATAGTCCGTGGTCGGTGGTCCATAGTCCGTGGTGGCTTAAAAAAAATTGGAGACCAAAGTTAAAACAATGTTTCCATTATTTCTTCTCTGATCTCCAATTTGGGTACCAGGTACCAGGTGCCGGGTACCGGGTTTCGGGTCTCTAGCCCCTAGTCTCTAGTCTCTAGTCTCTAGCCTCTAGTCTCTAGTCTCTAGTCTATCTAACTGATTTCCTAATAATATTCAACGCCCCACCTTCCTTGAACCACTCGATTTGTTGATCGTTGTAGCTGTGGTTTACGGTGATGGTTTCTGAGGTGCCGTTGTCGTGGTGTAGAACCATTTGCAAGGGCTTGCCTGGGGCGAACTCGGTTAATCCGATGATGTCGATGTTGTCGTTTTCTTGGATTTTGTCGTAGTCTGATTTGTCTGCGAACGTTAACGCCAACATACCTTGCTTTTTCAAGTTGGTTTCGTGGATACGTGCGAAAGATTTTACCAATACCGCACGAACCCCTAAATGACGAGGCTCCATGGCTGCGTGCTCGCGTGATGAACCTTCACCGTAGTTTTCGTCACCCACTACAACGCTTCCTACACCCGCTGCTTTGTAAGCGCGCTGAGTGTGAGGTACTGCACCGTATTGTCCGGTCAATTGGTTTTTCACTTCGTTGGTTTTTTCGTTGAACAAGTTCACCGCACCAATCAACATGTTGTCAGAAATATTGTCAAGGTGTCCGCGGAATTTCAACCAAGGACCCGCCATCGAAATGTGGTCAGTGGTGCATTTTCCTTTGGCTTTGATCAACAATTTTAATCCGTTTAAGTCAGTGCCTTCCCAAGCCTGGAAAGGATCTAACAATTGCAAACGCTTGCTTGATGGGTCAACCGCTACTTTTACACCGCTTCCGTCTTCGGCGGGTGCTTGGTAACCTGCATCTTCTACGGCGAAACCGTTGCTTGGCAATTCGTCGCCGGTTGGAGGATCTAATTTTACTTGCTCACCGTTTTCGTTGGTTAGAGTATCGGTCAAAGGATTGAAGGTCAAATCACCGGCAATGGCCAAGGCGGTAACCAATTCAGGAGATCCTACGAAAGCGTAGGTATTTGGATTTCCGTCGGCACGCTTTGCGAAGTTTCTGTTGAACGAGTGAACGATGGTGTTTTTCTCTTGTTTTTCAGCGCCAAAACGGTTCCACATACCAATGCAAGGACCGCATGCGTTTGCGAAAACTTTGGCACCAATTTTATCAAAGGTTTCTAAGAAGCCGTCGCGCTCAATGGTGTAACGCACTTGCTCAGAACCTGGAGTGATGGTGAATTCGGCTTTGGTTTTCAAGTTCTTTTCAGATACTTGTTTTGCCAAACTAACCGCTCTTGAAATGTCTTCGTATGAGGAGTTGGTACAGCTACCAATCAAACCTACTTCCACTTTGGTGGGCCAGCCATTTGCAGCGGCAACTTCTTTCATTTTAGATATGGGCGTAGCCAAATCGGGAGTGAAAGGACCGTTCAAATGCGGTTCTAATTCATTCAAGTTGATTTCAATAACTTCGTCGAAGTATTTTTTGGGATTCGCATAAACGTCCGCGTCAGCGGTCAAATGTTCACGAATGCCGTTGGCCAAATCAGCCACATCGGCGCGGCCGGTTGAGCGCAAGTAGCGTTCCATGCTGTCGTCGTAACCGAAGGTAGAAGTTGTAGCTCCAATTTCGGCACCCATGTTTGCAATGGTTCCTTTACCTGTGCAGCTCATAGAGGTAACTCCTTCGCCAAAATATTCAACAATGGCACCGGTTCCACCTTTAACGGTAAGAATGCCGGCCACTTTTAAAATAACGTCTTTGGGTGCTGTCCAACCGTTCAATTTGCCGGTTAATTTTACACCAATCAATTTAGGCCACTTTAGCTCCCAAGGAAGTCCCGCCATCACGTCGCAAGCGTCAGCGCCGCCTACACCAATGGCAATCATACCCAAACCACCCGCGTTTACGGTGTGAGAATCGGTACCAATCATCATTCCCCCGGGAAAAGCGTAATTCTCAAGCACCACTTGGTGAATGATACCCGCACCGGGCTTCCAGAAGCCAATTCCGTATTTGTTTGAAACCGAAGCCAAGAAATCATAAACTTCCTTGCTCTCGTTGTTGGCCGTGTTTAAATCTTCTTCTGCGCCGTTTTGAGCCGTGATCAAATGATCGCAATGCACCGTTGAAGGCACTGCAGCCTGAGGGCGACCCGCCTGCATGAATTGCAACAAAGCCATCTGAGCCGTTGCATCTTGCATCGCAACACGGTCTGGGGCGAAATCAACGTAATCTGCTCCGCGCTTAAAATTTTGACTTACAGGATTTTCCCACAAGTGGTTGTACAAAATTTTCTCAGACAAGGTCAATGGGCGACCCAACAACTCTCTCGCTGCCTTTACTCGTTCAGGCATGCGGTCATAAACGGATTTGATTACATCAATGTCAAAAGCCATAATAAAAAATTTTACGCGAATGTCGTGAATTTTTACCTATTTTTCTACCTTTTGCGACCATCAATGTCTATTATTCGACATCTTTGCATATGCTTTCTTCTGGGGATGCCTTGACCGCGCCGCGAATTGTACTGGGAATCGATCCGGGTACCAATCTCTTGGGCTATGGCATCATCAAAGTGACCGCAGGCCATGTAGAATTGCTGGGCTTGGGTGTGGTTCGACTGGGGAAGATCACCGATGCCGGTGAAAAATTGCACCATATTTACGAGAAAATTGGCGGACTCATTGACGGTTTCGAAGCCACCGAAGTGGCCATTGAAGCACCCTTTTTTGGAAAAAACGTTCAAAGTATGCTCAAACTTGGGAGGGCACAAGGGGTGGCCATCGCAGCAGCGATATCTCGAAAATTGCCCGTCTTTGAATACGTCCCCCGAAAAATAAAACAAAGCATTTGCGGCAATGGAAATGCTTCCAAAGAGCAAGTTTTGGCCATGCTTCAAATGCAGTTTAAATTTGAAACTCAGCCCGAAACCATGGATGCTTCCGACGGATTGGCGGCCGCTCTCTGTCATGTTTATCAGTTTCAACCCAGAGCGTTCGGCTCGAACAGCACCGCCGTAGGCACATCCTCCAGAAACAATCAGGCGAAAAGCAAAAGCGGTTGGGCGCAGTTCGTGAAAGAAAATCCCGATAGGTTGAAGTAAACCTTTTGCCCATTTAAGCGTCTAATAGTTATGCGTTTATATCTTTTGGTTTTTTTTCTGGGGACACTTTCATCGCTGAAGGCTCAATATTTTCCTCCCGTTACTGGCAATCAGTGGGATACTCTCAGTCCGGCGAGATTCGGATATTGCAACGACCGAATCGATAGTTTGTATGAACTTTTGGATCAGCAAAATTCGAAAGCGTTCATTTTGATCAAAGACGGCAAAATTGTTCTTGAAAAGTACTTCGATAAATTCACCCAAGACAGTTTGTGGTATTGGGCATCGGCCGGGAAAACGCTCACTGCAGCAGTGGTGGGAGTGTTGGAAGGTCAGGGCAAGTTACAGTTGACCGATAAAACCCATCAATATTTGGGAAAAGGGTGGACGTCATTGACCCAAATTCAGGAAGATTCCATCACCGTTCGGCATCAGTTGACCATGACTACCGGGCTGGATGACGCACCGGCAACTGCAGATTGCACCTCACCGTCTTGCTTGAAATACAAAGCGGCAGTGGGTACTCGCTGGGCATATCACAATGCGCCTTACACCTTGTTGGATCAAGTGATTTCGGCGGCATCGGGCAAGACCTTGAATCAGGTCATTTTCAGTGAATTTACGGGTGCTACCGGATTGAAAGTGGCCTACATCAAATTGGGAGATAACAACGTGGCGTTCTCAACTCCTCGCAATTTTGCTCGCTTTGGAGTGTTGCTGTTGAACGGCGGAAAATGGGGCTCAAAGCAAATCATTCCATCGAATTATTTTGCGGCGATGACCGCAAGTTCTCAGTCTTTGAATCCCTCTTATGGATATTTGACTTGGCTCAACGGAAAAGATAAGTTCATGATTCCGCAATCGCAGTTCAAATTCAATGGCGATTGCATGCCTGGCGGACCCAGTGATTTAATCATGGCGTTGGGTAAGGACGGACAGCAAATCATGGTCTCTCCATCTGAAAATTTGGTGTGGATCAGAATGGGGGAGTCGCCCGACACAAAAAATCCGCTGGTCAATTTTGCGCTGGGTGAAGAAATTTGGCAGAAGGTGAACCAACTGAATTGCGGAAGCTCATCAACGGGGGGCATTGCGAAGGATGTTTTGATTTTTCCAAACCCTGCAAAGCGTGGAACAAGTATCAACATCAAAGATGGAATGTTAACCGATTTCTTGGGAAGGCAGTTTGCCCTTGAAAATGGACATATACCTGTTTCTTTGGCAGCCGGTATTTATCAGCTCAATGCCGGGGGTCGAAACCAAAAATTGGTAATTTTAGATTGAAATTGATACATTTACCAACCTTGCCTCGTTTTATCGGATTATCTGTTTGGTTAATAATGCTATTTTGCAATTCCTGCGAAAAGCCCAATTCCCGAAACAACCTCTACCGCACTGATCAGCGCGAAAAAGAAATTATAAGCTGGTTTGAGCAAATTCAACTTCCCAACGGACTCATGCCCAGCGTGGAGAATGGAACCGTGATCTCACTGTACGACAATGCTCTAGCGGCCTTGGTGTACATCGAGAATGAAGATCTTGCAAGTGCAGAGCAGATTTTTGACTTTTTCGACAACAAAGTGGACCAGGAGTTGACCCAGGGCGTCGGTGGATTTTCTCAGTTTCGTAACCCTATGGGCGTCCCCGGAAATCATCGATGGATGGGAGATAACGCCTGGCTGCTCATCGCAATCAACCACTATCATGCAAGAACGGGTTCAAAGAAGTATCAACACATGGCCGACGAAATTGAAAAATGGTTGCTCGCCCTGCAAGATGCTGATGGCGGACTCTTTGCTGGTTACGATGCTCAGAGTAAATTGCTCAATTACAAGGTCACCGAAGGCATGATTGATGCATTTTCGGCCATTCCCGGCTATACTCCGGCACACAGTATGTTGCTCAAATTTTTGAAAACGGATCGTTGGAGCGCTACAAATCAAAGCCTCATCTCATGGCCCGATAATCCCAAATACTTGTATGCGCTAGATCTTCATCCGTGGAGTTATTTGATTTTTAAAGACTTCCCCCGAGAAACCCTAAATGCAGCTGATCGATACATCAATACCCAACAATCTGCTTCGGGCACCGCGGTGACCGGTTATTGTTTTGACGAAGACAAAGATGCCGTATGGCTGGAAGGTACCGCGCAAATGTGTTTGGCCTTGGGAAGGGCAGGTCTGAACGCCCAAAAAGATTTTTACCTCAAACAAATCGACTCCACCTATCAACGAAGCGCAATTCTTGCGAATGCCGGCGGATTTTCTTACGCCACCAATCGGGGCACGGGCTACGGTGCTGACCTCCTTTGGGAAGGCGCCGACACCAAACCTTGCGTTTCGAGCGCTGCATGGTATTTGTTCGCAAAATGGAATTTCAATCCGTTCGAAGCGGGGCGGGGTAAGGATATTCCAGCCATTGACCGGTTTTGGTAATCACATCCTCTCAACCGTCTCAACACCAATCAGTCTCAACGCGCGTTGCAAGATCTGAGAGGTTTGTAAAGCCAGCTGCAATCGCATATTGCGCAAATCTTCGTTGCTCTCCTTGAGTATGCTGACCTCGTTGTAAACCTTGTTGTACGATTTGGCCAAGTCTAAAACGTATTGACAAATCGCTGCTGGATTATACTCTTCTGCAGCTCCGGCTAGAACCGTTTTGAACTCGTTCAACACCTTGATGCACTCCATTTCGGTGGCGTGCAACACCAAATCCGTCTTGATCTGGCAGCCCTCAAATTGTGCATTTCGCAAGATGCTCTTGATTCGGGCATAAGTGTACATCACAAACGGACCTGTATCTCCTTGGAAATCAATGCTTTCTTCGGGATTGAATAGCATCCTCTTTTTAGGGTCTACCTTCAATATGAAGAACTTCAATGCCGCCAACGACAATCTGTTATATAATTCATGAAGCACCTCGTCTGAGAGCCCCTCGGTTTTGCCCAATTCTTCGGTTTTCGCTTTCGCCGTATCGTACATTTCTTGCAACAAATCGTCGGCGTCAACCACGGTTCCCTCTCTGCTTTTCATTTTTCCCGACGGAAGATCAACCATGCCATAACTCACATGATACATGCCAGGCGCGTATGATCTGCCCAACTTAGACATGATCAAGAAAAGCACTTTGAAGTGGTAATCTTGCTCATTACCAACTACATACACGCTTCTGTTGATGCCGTGTTCCTCGAATTTGAGATCGGCAGTACCCATGTCTTGGGTGATGTAAACCGATGTTCCGTCGCCCCGCTGAACCAGCTTTTCGTCCAAGCCGTCTGACGACAAATCAATCCAAACCGAACCGTCTGCTTTCTGAAAAAATACGCCCTTTTCAAGTCCTTCTTGAACAATATCTTTTCCCAATAAATAGGTGTTGCTCTCGTAATACATGGCGTCGAAGTCAACTCCCAAACGTTTGTAAGTATGGTTAAATCCTTCGTAAACCCAGCCGTTCATGCTGCTCCAAAGTTCAATGACCGCCGAATCTTTGGCTTCCCATTGACGGAGCATTTCCTGGCAGGTTTGCATTAATTCTGACTGGTTTCTAACCAAATCTTTGATGTCGCCCTTCAATTTCGATATCTGTTTTTCTTCCTTGGCCTGCCCCAATTTCTCAAACGCGTCTTGGTATCGCTTTTGGATGTTTTCATTTTCACAGCTCCAACGTCCCTCCAAAGCAGCAGCCACCTCATCGGCGGTTTGCTCCTGCAATTTATTTTCAAAAACCACGTAGTATTTTCCCACCAAATGGTCGCCCTTCAAGCCCGAAGACTGAGGGTTTTCGCCGTTTCCGAAGCGCTGCCAAGCCAACATACTTTTGCAAATATGAATGCCGCGATCGTTGATCAAATTCGCCTTCACCACGTCATATCCGCCCGCATTCATGATTTCCGCAATCGAATATCCCAATAAAATATTCCGAATGTGCCCCAAATGCAGCGGCTTATTCGTGTTTGGACTCGAATACTCCACCATGACTTTTTCATTTTTTCGGGGGATGTTTGACTGGGCATCGAAACTCAATAATGCCTCAGCCCAATACGATGGGGCTATACTGAAGTTCAAAAACCCTTTGATAACATTGAATTTGCTAATTTCAGGGGTGTTATTCAACACCACCTCGCCCAGCTCCTGCGCAGTTGCTTCAGGACTTTTACCAGATCTTCGGACCAAAGGAAAAACGACAAACGTATAATCACCCTCGAAAATGGGCTTGGTTTTCTCGATTTTCACATCCACATCTGCAGATGTGCCGTACAACTGCTCAATAGCGGCTGATAGTCCTTTGATGATAAGATCTTCAATGTTCATGGAACCGCAAAGATACGAATCAGATATGGTGATATCCCGTATTTTTCGAAATCTGATACGCCCTGTAAATCTGTTCGGTCAACACCAATCGAGCAATCTGATGCGGAAACACAAAGTCACTCAATTTGATGCATTCGCATTTCTGGCGCAATTCTTCGCTAAATCCATACGCACCGCCAATGGCAATCACCAAATCCCCCCTGCAATGATTGAGTTTTTGTTGAATCCACTCGCTGAATTTCGGCGAAGCATACGATTTTCCGCGTTCGTCGCACAAAATCAACGTATCGGAAGGCTTGATTTTCTTCAAAAGTGCCTCACTTTCCAACACCTTTTGTTGCTCTGGCAACTGGACTTTAGAAGACGGAATGACTAGTGTTTTTGTGGCAAATATCCCTTGCAATTTTTTCAAATAATCGTCGCACAAGGCGTCAATATTTGCATTTTTGTGGCTTTCGATGTAAGCCAAAACAATTGCCACGACTTAATTGGTATTGAGGATTTCCAAGATTTTATCCAACTGCGGAGTCAAGATGATCTCGGTTCTTCTGTTTTTCGCACGTCCTTCGGGAGTATCATTGCTGGCAACGGGCATGGTTTCACCCCTTCCCATGGATGAAATTCTCTCCGCACCTACACCGTATTGAATCATGATTCGCGCTATGCTTGTCGCCCTCAAAACCGATAAATCGAGATTATCTTTCATCCTCTCTGTCTCCTTCATTGGGATGTTGTCTGTATGTCCTTCAACGGCCACTTGAACGTCTGCTTTTTCTTTGAGCGCTTTGGATATTTGTTGCAGGGCTTCTACACCTCTTGGGTCAACCGATGTACTTCCGCTCTTGAAAAGCAATTTTTCAGGAAGAATCACGTACACTTTACCGTTTTTGTATTCCACTTTTACATCCAACTCTTCAAATCCGGCAAGCGCCTTCATGATGGCCTCTTTCAACAACAGCACAGCGCTGTCTTTTCTTCTCAGCTCTGCTTCTAGTTCTTTCACTCGGTTGCTGACTTTTTCCAATTCTTCCCTCAATTGAACCAATCGAGTTCTCTCTCTCTCGGCCTCGGCCAAAGCATCATTCAATTCCAATTCTTTATTGGCGATGGCCTTGTTTTTGGCTTCCAACTCTTTGGCCATTTTCTTCTGCTTTTCGGTCATGTTTTCACCCAAGCTCTGCAAGTAAACCCGATTTTCTTCCAACTCATTGGCACAAATCTGTAGGCTATCTCTCAGCGCCGATGCTCTCAATCGGTTTTCTTCGGCCTTATACTTCACTCCATCCAACACACCAATCAACGAATCGCGGTATCTAACGGACTCCCAAGTTTTATGGTCACAAACCGAAATAATTGAATCGCGTTCATGCTGAATAGACTGATACTGCTTCTTGCTCACGCAAGCGAACATCGCAACACTCAAGAAGGATAAAAACCACAGTTTTCTCATACCCTACGAAAGTAAACCCAAACATTCAACCGCTAAACCACGCTTTTTAACATGTTGTCTTTTGTGGACGATTTTAGTCCTTAGTCCGTAGTCGGTAGTCCGTGGTCGATAGTCGATAGTCCGTGGTCCGTGGTCGATACACCTCGAACATCCGAATCCCGACTCGCGACCCCCGAAACCCGAAACCCGAAACCCGACCCCCGGTACCCGGTACCCGGTACCCGGTACCATGTACCAATAACTAGAACTCTATCTTATAATAAAACAACGGCAAGAACCCTAATTGGTAAGATTCACGGCGGTAAGGGGGCTCGTTGATGTAGGTGTAATTTAAGATGTTCTTTCTGTTGGTTACGTTGATCAAGTCGAAGGCGATTTCGTGAGAGATGCCTTTTCCGTTGATTCGGTAAGAGATACGAACGTCGAAACGCATGTAGGGCTTTCCGAAGCGTTGGGTGTTCTTTTCAGCGTCTAACTCGATATATTCTCTTGCAGCTTGTGAAGCGGCAGTGTCAAATGGAGAGAATCGGCGGGCGCCTGCAAAAGTGGCTTTACCGCCAATGTTTAGGATGTTTTTGTTTTTGAATGTGTATTCCTTGGCAAATAGAGCGTTAGCAGCATAGTTGGTATTGAAATCTGAACTTCTCCAAACTCCGTCGCTGCCTTGATATTTCGCGTCGAAGACACTTCCCGAGAAAAGGTAATAAAATCCCTTAGAGAAAAAACGCTCAACCGTTAATTCATAACCGTAGTTATATCCAACACCCTTGTTTTCAAGCTTCTCGGGGAAGAAACGGCTGAATCCAGAACCCGTATTGGCTAAACTGAACGATGAAGGATTGACTCCCACGGGAATGTTCCACAAATTCTGGTAGTAGGTCTCCATCTTGATGCGGCTCCCGCGTTTGATGTTGTAATCCCATCCCAAAACAAAATGAGCACTCTTGGTCATGTCCATGTCGAGGTTGTGGGGCTGAGGTTGCCCAGGACGATTGTAGAAGTAGAGATATTCGCTCTGGGTTTGGGCGTGAATACCGGTACCGAAGTTGAAACTGTTTTTCTGATCTAAACGATACTGCAACGAGAAACGAGGCAAGAACCACGCAGCATTCATGTGCGATTCGGACTGGGTTCCTGCAATCTCATTCAAAGGGGTGTAGTTTATTCCAAAAATTTGCGATTGAATACCCGCCACCATTAATAACTGCTTGTTGAACTTGTACTTGAACTGCACATAGGGCATGATCAAATTGGCGTTTCCGGCAGCATTCCAACGCGTTGACCAGGTCCAATAGTTTGACAATAACGGATTGATGTTTAGGTTTGAATCTTGGAACGTATATATAAAGTGTCTAAATTGCACCCCATATTTCCATGACAATTGAGGCGAAACGCTGTTGTTGACGAAAAGATGGGTACCTATGCTTTGAATTTTGAAACTATAATCTAAGTTCTTGACAATCGAATCATTTTTGAAACGGTTGAATTTAACCCCATCCTTATAAAAGGTATCGGTGATGGTTCTAAATACCAATTGGTGGTCTGCATCTACCACTTGATGATTGTAGCTGAATACGGCTTTGAAGTAGGATTTTTTAGTCAAAGGTTTGGTGTAAGAAGATCCCAAAACATACATGTTAGATCCGAACAACTGATCTCTGTCGTTATCGCCGTAAAGGTTTACGGTCGATTCTAACTTGTCAGAAACCATGATATCAATGTTGCTCTTTCCGCCAATCCCGAAGAAAGACAAGGTGGCATTATTCTTCAATGGGAATTTCAAGTGGAAAGAAGCGTCTTGATAATTGGGAATGGCATCGGTGCCGATGGGGATTTTCAGCGCGTTAAACATGGCCAAAGTAGAGTAGCGGTAGGTCACCAAAAACGAGGAACCTTTGATTTTATTGAGAGGACCTTCGGCGAGAACATCCCAACCCAAAATGCCCACTTGGGAACTGACTTCCAGTTTTCGGGTGTTTCCGGCTCTGAGTTTGAGGTCAAAGGCGCCGGCAATGCTGTTTCCGTATTCTGCCGGAAAAGCACCCGTGAAGAAGTCGCTGTTGCCCAAGATTTTATTGTTGATGATGGATACCGATCCTCCGGTAGTACCGGGAATGGCGAAGTGGTTGGGATTGGGAATGTCAATGCCTTCCATTCTCCAAAGAATTCCCGACGGAGAGTTCCCACGTACCACAATATCGTTTCGAGAATCATCAGCGCCTTGTACACCGGCAAAGTTCGATGCCATACGAGCTGGGTCTCCACGACTTCCAGCGAAACGGTCGGTCTCATCTACGGTGAATAGTCGGGCTGAAACCAATGCCGCATCGTTGTTGGTTTGATGTCCCCCGCGACGGGTAATATTCACTTCAGCTACGCGCTCAATTTCTTGATCCATTTCAATCTGCAGCGACGCCTCTTTTCCCGATGACAGCATGTAGCCGCCTTGGGTAAACATTTGATACCCTTTCGCGCTAACACTTATATTGATACGGCCAATGGGCACTTCTTCGAAAGTAAATTTTCCTTTTGCGTCTGTTTTTGTTTTGAGGGATATTTCCTCGTTGGATGTTTCTGATTTCCCCAATCCCAAAAAAACTTCAGCATCGGCGATGGGTTGCTGAGTTTCTTTGTCGAGGATGTTTCCAAAAACGGATTGAAATTGTTGTGATTTGTTTTGAGCGAACAAAGAAGTCGCAAAAACGCTGAACAACAATAAAGTTGAGTAAACTTTAAAGTGGTAATTTATTATTGACATAGGCAGTTTAACTACAAGTATATGAAAATTGGGGCTAGGTCTATACACTATATGTATCTATTGTTAAATATTGTGTAAGTCGGAATTTATTCGACGAATTTCAATCTAATAGTTTGGTTAATTCATTGAAATTCATTATATTTTGTCTAAAGATTTGCTTTAAAAACCCTATACAAATGTTTAATATAAAAAAAAATTTATTTTAGATGAATGGCAAAAATCCGAGTATTAACGTGCTTTAAAAGTGTTTAACATTTTGAAAATATATACATTGTGGTTTAAAGTTTTTTCAGAAAGGTTAAACCAAAAATATTTTTCTTGGTTTATCATTGAACATCAACAAACAAACAATTAAAATATGTTAAGTTTATTAAATGCAGGAGGTTCTGAAAAGTTATTAGAACTCTTCAATGCTGGAGACTTGAAGTCTTACACAGCATTCACGTTTTTCGTTGGCACCATGGCTATGATGGCTGCCTCCGTTTTCTTCTTTCTTGAAATGCGCAATGTACCTGAGCGCTGGCGTACATCGGTGTTAATCAGTGGATTAATCACCTTTATCGCTGCTGTTCACTACTATTACATGCGTGATTTCTTCACAGAAACAGGAACTAGTCCTACATTCTTCCGTTATGTAGATTGGTTGTTGACTGTACCTTTGATGTGTGTTGAGTTTTACTTGATCACTAAGAAAGCAGGTGCTAAAATTGGACTTCTTTGGAAGTTGATTTTCGCTTCTGTAATCATGTTAGTAACTGGTTACTTCGGTGAAGCTGTTGATCGTGGTAGTTCAGTGTTGTGGGGAGTTCTTTCTGGAGCTGCTTACTTTTACATCGTTTACCTTGTATGGTACGGTGAGGTTGCTGCTTTGGCAAAGAATGCTGGCGAGAACGTACAAACTGCTGTTCGCGTTCTAGGTTGGTTCGTATTGGTGGGTTGGGCGATTTATCCTTTGGGATACATCATCGGAACTCCAGGCGGATTGTTCGGAGCCTTCGGTTCAAATGACCCTAATCCTATGATGGATGTAGTTTACAACATTGGTGATGCTGTGAACAAGATCGGATTCGGATTGGTGATTTATGCATTGTCTCAAAAAGAGAAATAATATTACATTCACCTAAAAAAGAAAGGCTCTCAGATATGAGAGCCTTTTTTTATGATATAATTTGTTTGTCGGCGTTGATGAATTGGTAGCTGCTTAAAGTCATGTTTGGATCGCTTTCCAATTTGAGCCATCTCTTATGGCTGAAATACCATTTCAATCGTTTAGAAGGTATTCCAGATTTGAAATAAATGGTAATCAGTGGATTGGCTCTTAATGTCATCTCTTTTTGATTCATTTGTTCCCAGAGATACACTATTTCATTTTCAATTTTAGTCAATATTTGATTGCTAGAATCGGCTTTTCCTGTGCCATTGCAAGCGCTACACAATTCTGCAGTAGCAATTTCCAGGGCAGGACGAACACGTTCACGGGTAATTTGAACCAGACCAAATTTGGTCATCGGTAAAATGGTGTGTTTCGCTCTATCTGTAGACATGGCCTGCATGAGCGTTTCATGGAGCGCGCTCTTTTTCTTAGGGTCTTTCATGTCAATGAAGTCAATGACAATGATTCCACCCATGTCGCGCAATCGAACCTGACGCGCAATTTCATGAACCGCTTCTTGATTTACTTGGAATACGTTTTCGTCTCGGTTTTGAGGATCAAAAGAAGTATTTCCGCTGTTTACATCAATAACGTGAAGGGCCTCGGTGTGTTCAATGACTAAATAAGCACCACCACTGAACGGAACGTTTTTACCAAACAGGTTTTTAATCTGCTTATTGACTCCGAACTGATCAAAAATGGGTGACTTTCCTTGATAGAGTTTTAAAATTTTGTTGCTATCAAGTTTGTACTTGTCAATAGTCACTTTGAGCGATGCGTGAAGCACAGTGTCGTCAGTAACTATTGAGCTGAAACTGTCGTTTAGGATATCGCGCAACAAAGTGTCGAGTCTATTGGCATTTTGGGTCATTCTTTCACCCACTTTTGCTTTTCGCAAAGAGATGACGAGTTCGTCCCACTTTTTCAATAAGTCCCTTAAGTCTTTGTCAAGTTCTTCCAGTTCAACACCTTCGGCAACGGTTCGAATGATGACGCCAAAATTTTTGGGTCTAATGCTTTGGGCAATGTCTTTCAGTCGATTTTTCTCCTTAGTATTGCCAATTTTCCGAGAGACGGAAATGGTTTTAGAGAAAGGAACAAGGATGAAATATCTACCCGGAATGGAGATGTCGCACGTAATTTTGGGACCTTTGTTGGCAATAGGTTCTTTAATGACCTGCACCAAAAGAAGTTCTCCATTGCGAATGGTTTGCGAAATTTTACCGGCTTTGTTGGTAGGTTCTTCGAACTCAAAGTCGTCAAGGTCGCTAGGGAAACGCGAGTTTTCGCGTACAATTTTTGTAAATTTCTGAACAGACCTGATGTTAGGTCCTAAATCGAAATAAGTAAGAAAGCCGTCTTTCTCGGCTTTAAGATCTACAAACGCTGCATTAAGGGAGGGTGAGATTTTACGCACCTTCCCCAAATAGAAATCACCCACCTGAAAAGGTGCATCAAACTCTTCTTTGTGAAACTCGGAGAGCTTTTTGTCGCTAAGTAGGGCAATTTCTAAACCAGACGAAGTTCTTTTTATGAATAACTCGTTCGTCAAAGCAAGATGTTAATTGCTAATTATTTTTTCTTGTGACGGTTCTTGCGCAAACGCTTTTTACGCTTGTGAGTCGCAATTTTATGTCTTTTTCTTTTTTTACCGCTTGGCATAGTCTTTATTTCTTTAAGGTGTGTTACTTGGTTTTACGCTGCTGTTTGATTGCTAGGTCTAAATAGACTTTCGCATTCACAGAGTCGCCCATCTGCCCGTACATGTCGCTTGCTTCAAACAACCAATAAGGATTTTGGGGTTGCAAAGATATCAATTTTTCCGATTTTTTCACAGCCTTTTCCCATTGATTTGACTTTTTAAGTAAGTTTAAATGGATAAAGTTCAATTCAACATCATTGCTATCAATGGCCTGTGCCTTCCTTAAGGTACCCAAAAATGCCATGGGCTGATTCAGGTATTCGCTCTGATAAATGATGAGTGCGTTGTATAATGCCACTGAATTTGAGTCGATAGCAAAACTTTTATCGATCCATTTTTTACCTTGTTGAAATAGGAAATTTCGAACCGGGGTATTGTCATGTTCTGACGCACCGCTAAACATAAACTGCCTGGCGGTTTCTATAGGGCTACCTTGATTGTGGAATTCAGCCAAGTCGCTTTTAATCAAGGTGTAAAGTGGCTGTAAGCCAGTCTCTTCTGCCCATTTCAAGGCAATCTTCAAACTGTCAGAAGAGTTTTCTTTGGGATCTTTTAAAATGATGCGCGCAACGTCTTGGGGTGGCTTGGTTTTGTCAAATAGAGCCGTAAAAAATTGGATTCTATCAACAGGAGCGAAATTTTGACCTTGTCCCATTGCGGGCATTTCTCCAGCAGCAGCTGATGCCGACTCAACTGGTTTTTGTTCTGAGGTTTTCCAACGATTAGCAATGAACAACGCCGACAAAGCTACCCCTGCCGCGAGGGCAATTCGAATATGTTTGCCGGAGTTGTTCACTTAAAAAGTAGGTAAATGCCTGATTAGAGGCGCTCGCTCAATACTTTGCTCTCTTTTACTTGTTGAGCAAATTCTTTTGCAGGTTTGAAACGTGCCACATGGTGAGCAGGAACAACCAACGAAGTGTTTCTCTTTATATTTCTGGCAACTTTCGTTTTTCTCTCCTTCAGCTCAAATGTGCCAAATCCTCTAAGGTAAATGTTGTTACCGTTAATCATTGCATTCTTAACAACCACAAATAAGTTGTCGATGGTGTCCGCAATAGCAGCCTTCTCAAGACCGGTGCGAACAGCAATTTCGTTTACGATTTCTGACTTTGTCATGATTCAAGGTGCAAAATAAGTAGATAAACACGTTTTTTGCACTATAAAGATGCAAAGAGTTATCCCAAAGTTATTGACCTGGTACAGTGAAAATTATCGACAATTGCCCTGGAGAGAAACTCAGAACCCCTATCATATCTGGGTTTCAGAAATAATTCTCCAACAAACGCGGGTTGATCAAGGGCTTTCCTATTATTATCGTTTTCTCGATAAATTCCCGGAAATACACGACTTAGCCCATGCAAGTGAGGCTGAAATACTCAAAGTTTGGCAAGGTTTGGGTTATTATGCCCGAGCCCGCAACATGCAAAAAGCTGCTAAAATGATTTTGAGTACCTTCAACGGTGTGTTTCCATTAAATTATACAGAAATATTACAATTGCCCGGAGTTGGAAATTACACAGCCGCCGCCATAGCGTCGTTTGCGTTCAAATTACCGGTAGCTGCAATTGACGGAAATGTTAAACGTGTAATTTCCAGATTTATTGGAATTGATACCCCCATAGATAAAATGGCTTTTCTGAAGTCTACCCAACAGTATTTAAACGAGCAAATTCCTCGAACAAATCCTGATATTTTTAATCAAGCCATGATAGAATTGGGTGCGATGGTTTGTACCCCTACGCAACCTAAATGTTTGTCTTGTGCACTTTTGGATGAGTGCTACGCTGCAAGAGAAGCTAAACAAAATTTGTATCCCGTAGTGGCTAAAAAACAAAAGGCCACCAATTGGACAATCAACTACGCGTTGGTTGAAAATGCGGGTGAAATATTGTTATCAAAACGTGAATCTAAAGGCATTTGGGGCGGATTGCACGAGTTCCCGCAGTTAAGCGAAAAATATCCCCTAGAAAAAGAAAAGAAAATAGCAGAATTTGAACATAAATTGAGTCACAAGAATATCACGGCACATTTGTTTAAAATAGATTCAGACAGCCACTTGAGCCTGGAAAATAAAGATTTGGTTTGGGTGAAATTGGAAAATATAAATTTTTTTCCAATGCACAAGTTAATGCTTAAATTCGTCGAATATCTAGGTTGGAAATGATCTAGAACTAACAAGAACTTAACTCAATGATAAACAAAGCAATTCTTCTGGGTCGATTGGGTAAAGACCCCGTAATTCGTAAACTTGACAGCGGCAGGGTAGTGGCCAATGTATCTCTTGCTACAAACGAGTACTATACCAAAGACGGTCAACGTATGGAAAGTACAGAGTGGCACAACCTAGAAATGTGGGATCAGCAGGCTTTGAATGCCGAAAAATATTTCAAAAAGGGTATGCTTCTTTATGTTGAAGGTAAAATTCGTACAGATAAATATACAGATACTGACGGTAACGAGAAACAATTGCGTAAAATTAGGGTAATATCATATCAAATGATTGAGCCATTAAATGGTCGAGTCGGTGAGTCTCATGCGGGTGAAGACGAAAATCATCCGTAATTTTGCTACAAATCATGAATCCACTCCCTGCTATAGTTTCGCCTTTAACCATCCTTGGAATATTCAAACCCATTGCAGCCTCTGATTGGCCCTTGCTTGTTGGTGTTTTTCTTTGGATGATTCTATTGTTGGCCATTTCTGCCATCTGTTCTAGCAGTGAAAATGCCTTTTTTTCAAATAAAGATTCGGACTTAGAGTTTTATTCCCAAAGCAATCTCAATTCCCATAAAAAGATCAATAAATTATTAGCAAATCCCAAAAAGCTTCTTGCTAGTATGTTGCTGATGAATAGCTTGGTGAATATTGCTTTCATCATCTCATCGCTGTTTTTCTACGATATGATCTTGAATGAGGAGGAGTATCCGTTGATTAAACTCATTTTTGATACGTTGGTGGTGACCTTGGTTATTTTGATTTTTGGAGAAGTGGTGCCCAAAGTGTACGCAACAAAAAACTATAAATCCGCGTCTGAATGGTTGGTTTATCCCATGTCAAGCATTGTCTGGATGCTGTCGCCGTTTACCTTTTTATTGGAGCGCTTAGGTTTGATTTTAGAAAGGCGTTCAAAATCAAATGGACCTGTAATTTCCGCTGAAGAAATTGCCGAGGCAATTGATCTCACAACCCGAGAAGATGATATTGACCAAGAAAAACAAATATTGAAGGGAATTGTGAATATGTCAAACATCCAGGTGAAACAAATCATGCGCTCAAGATTGGATGTAGTGGCATTAAATTCAGCGTTCAATTATCACGAAGTTTTGAATGAAATTAAAAAGTCGGAATTCTCAAGATATCCAGTTTTTAAAGAGAATTTAGACCAAGTAATAGGAATATTAAACGTCAAAACCCTGTTGCCTTACATTGATGAATCATCCGATTTTCATTGGCAAAAACTCATTCACAACTTGTATTATGTGCCTGAAAACAAACCCATTGACGATCTTTTGAACGAGTTTCAGCAAAAGCGACTGCACATGGCCATTGTGGTAGATGAATTTGGTGGTACATCTGGAATAGTAACTTTGGAAGATTTATTGGAAGAGGTTTTTGGCGAGTTAAACGATGAGTTCGACGAAGAAACAGAGTGGGTACAAAAAATCAACGATCAAACGTATCTTTTTGAAGGTCGTTGTCTTTTGGTAGATTTCTTGCGAGAACTAGATCTTCCGCATGACATATTTAACGATCAAAAGTACTCTTCAGATTCCTTAGCTGGCTTGATGTCTGAAGAGCTTGGAAAAATCCCCCGTAGGGGAGAGAAAATAAAAATAAAGGGAATTCAGTTTATAGTAGATGCAGCAGATCCTAAGCGCGTCAAAAAAATCAAAGTGGTATTTCCCATTGATAGAAATGAAATTGAGCAATAAAACCCTGTTTTCCGCCGCCGCAGCTTTGTTTACATTGATTTCTTGCGGCTCTGATAACAATTTTGTACCCAAGCCGCACGCTTATCCAAGAATGGCGCTTCCTCAAAAATCTTACAAGCCGTTTCCGGTTTCGGATGCTCCATTTAGCTTTGAAATTCCCACTTATGCTACCGTGCAAGAAGATACTTTGAATCCCGGAAAGCACTGGTATAACATGAAGTTTCCGAGTTTAGATGTGACTCTCCACCTTACCTATCATCGCTTTAATTCTTGGGAAGGTTATGATTCCATGATCGCTGATACGCGTACTTTGGTCAATAAGCACATCCAAAAAGCCGAAGATATTGTAGAAGATCCCGTTGAAAATTATAACCCCAAAATTCACGGAGTTCTGTTCCACATCCAAGGAAATACCGCAAGCAATCTGAATTTTTACACCACAGATTCGGCAAAACATTTTGTGCGCGGCGCACTTTATTTTGATAAAAAAACCGAAAATGATTCCATTCGTCCTGTTTTTGAGTTTCTACAAGACGATATTTATCACGCCATCAAAACCTTCCAATGGAAAAATTAATTGCCTTCGGACTCTTTGTTTTTTCTTTCTTGGGATGTGGAATCACGCCTTTGAACGCACAATCCAAATGTCAAAAATTGCTCAATGAAGCCTACGTTTCCTACGAAGAAGCCAAATTCAAAGAGGCCCTGAAAAAGACCGAAAAGTTCATCAAATGCGACCCCAAAAGTTCATCGGGATATGCGCTTAAAGCAGTTCTATTAGAAAGTCTGAAAGACAGTTCGGGTGCTTTAGCAGCTCATCGAAAATGCATTCAAGCCGATTCATTGTACCAGCCAAGTTATTTTTATTACGCCTTTTACTTGTATCAACTCAATCGTTATCAAGAAGCCATAGATGTTTTAAATAATTTCGATAAGGCTCCTTCTAAAGAGGGATTTGTGGCTCGGAAACATGCGGCATCTGAATCTCTCAGAGACAAGACAGAACGACTAAAAGGCACGTGCGATTTAGCATTGAAAGAGAGCTTTGAATTGTCAAATTTGAAAATCGAAAATATGGGTCCGGCTATCAATTCAAATTTGAATGAATATTGGCCCGGAATGCCCATAAATGCCAAAGTGTTTGTATACACTCGGTTGGTGGATATGCAAGAAGATTTTTACTTCGCTCAAAAAGGGGAAGACGGAGAATGGTTAAAGTCTCGCCCTGCTCCAGGCCGTATCAACACCCCTGAAAACGAGGGAACCACATCGGTGTTTTTAGGCGCTGAAAATCAAATGTTGTTTTACACGGTTTGCAATCAAGGCGGTTTTGGAAGCTGTGATTTGTTCTACAGCATGCTCGAACCTAATGGCACTTGGGGTAAACGCCAAAATATAGGTCCTGCGGTGAATTCTTCTGCCTGGGATGCTCAACCCTCAGTGAGTGGAGATGGTAATACCTTGGTTTTTGCCAGTGCAAGGCCCGGAGGATTTGGAGGAAAAGATCTATGGGTATCATTCAGAAGAAACGGCCAATGGGGAACTCCTGTAAATTTGGGACCTGCTGTCAATACCGAATACGATGAAGAGGCTCCCTTTTTGCATTACGACGGGAGAACTTTGTACTTTTCTAGTAATGGGCATACCGGTTATGGCGGACATGATTTGTTTCTCACTCGATTGGGTGATGACAGTAAATGGGGAAAGCCTGAAAATCTAGGGAAAGGAATCAATACCGCGTCTGACGATGTTGGATTTTACGTCGATGCATTTGGATACAAAGCGTATTTTGCCTCTTCCCGTGAAGGCGGTTTGGGCGGATTAGACATTTACCAAATGGTACTCCCCGATAGATTGAAACCTCAACCCGTGAATTATTTGTTGGGTAGAGTGGTTGCCAAAAATACAGGACAGCCAGTAAGAGCTAGGGTTAGATTGGTTGATCTAGCACAAAACAAGGTGGTATACGCCGACAGTGTAGAGCGTTTTCTCATACCTATTGTTGCTGGTAAAAACTATGCATTACACTCCATGGCACAAGGGTATATGTTTGATTCAAGAAACTTCCAACCTGAACTTTCATCGCTCGACAAGCCCTTTGAAGTAGTTGCAGAACTAGATCAAATCAAAGTAGATCAAGTAGTTCAGCTAAGAAATTTATTCTTTGATATTGATAAATTTGATCTCAAGCCCGAAAGCGAAACCGAACTGAAGGTGGTGATCAATTTGCTTAAAGCTAATCCTAAAATGCGCATCTTGATTTCAGGTCATACAGACAATACAGGCAGCGAAGTTCACAATAAAACACTTTCTGAAAACAGGGCCAATGCGGTGAAAAATTACTTGGTAAATGCGGGCATTGATGCCGGTAGGCTTCAATCCAAAGGATTTGGAAGTTCACAGCCCATGGAGTCTAATGAAACCGATGCCGGAAAAGCACGAAATCGTCGAATTGAGATGAAAATTCTCCAAATTAATTAGTATATTGATTGGTTATGTCTAAGTTAAGTGAAAATGAAAGGGCTCGTATAGAGAAAGCGTTCGACAATAAAGATTGGCCTGAAATTGCAAGTTCCAACAGCTGGAGTATTTTTAAAATCATGGCTGAATTTGTTGATGGTTTTGATAAGTTAGCTAAAATTGGCCCCTGTGTTTCCATATTTGGTTCGGCTCGCACCAATCCCTCGCATCGTCATTATCACCTTGCTGAGCAAATTGCACAATTATTGTCTGATGCTGGATGGGGAATCATCACAGGCGGAGGACCTGGCATCATGGAAGCCGGAAATAAAGGAGCCAAACAGGGCAGAAGTGCTTCCGTAGGACTAAACATCAATTTACCATTTGAAACCAATAATAATCCTTTTCAAGATGATGATAAGCGCTTGTATTTTGATTATTTCTTTGTGCGGAAAATGATGTTTCTAAAGTATTCTCAGGGTATTGTGGTTATGCCCGGCGGATTTGGTACTCTAGACGAACTCTTCGAAGCATTGACGCTGGTACAAACCGATAAGCGCGCAAAGTTTCCCATTATTTTGGTAGATAAAACCTTTTGGAGTCCTTTGTTAGATTGGATACAGAACACATTGATTGTTGAACAAGAATATGTCAGTCAGAGAGACATGTTGTTGTTTTCGGTGGTAGATACAGCTGATGAAGCGGTGAATGTGCTTTTGGATTTCTATCAAACGTATCAAATGAAACCCAATTTCTAAAGTTCGGGTTGGCCGGCTAAAATCCAAGCGGTATAGATACAATCTCTGAAGAATGAGATGGACGTTAGCATTTGTTGTTCCACCATTCCCCGTTGACTTTGATGAAATTCTGTTATGTACTTTTCACTGAATGACAGTGACACTTCAGATTTTTTCTGATGGAATCCTTGCTGTAAATGCTGTGGAAGGTTTTTTCTAATTTTCATTTCCTCCTCAAATACCCTCGAGGTCAGTTGATGTGCTTCATTGATCTTTAGCCAAATTTCAGTGGCTGGAGATTCTAAATATCGGGCTTCCGCAGGCAAGTTCAGTAATGTATCCATGAAGCGTGTAGGAACCTGAGTCTCCCACAAGGCATGAATGCCCTGCTGTTCTGTAAGGTGTCCGTTGTAATTGGTGGTTGTGTGCAAAGGAACGCAAGCATCAGCGGCATAATGCCCCAAATCGGCGGTGGCTCTCAAGATTTTTTCCAAATCACCTTGAGCAAAGGCGTTTTTGAGTCTATGTATTTGAAAAATGAGGTTCCAAGGTAACCACCCTGATTCTTGAAGTCTTTCATGTCCAAATTTAGCCACAGCTGAATCATAAAAAACAGGCATGGAATCTAAAGGCATTTGATAATCTTCAATATCAATGTAGTGTTTTGATGCCTCAGATGTATCAATGTATCGCCGCATGTCTGGGTCAACTGCGTGTTCCATTAAAAAACCAATATGAGGTTTGTAAAATCTAAATAATGGTTGAGGAAGCGATAAGCAAGCGTGTTTGTGTATGAAACGGTGAGGTTCAAACCCCCACTGAATACAGGAAGGTGCAGCTTTTACGCCGCTAGTTAAAAATAAGATAATCAGTAAAACCCCACTGTGCCAACCCCTCATGTTACTTTTACACTTTAAGTTGATGTAAATACATTTGAATGGTATTCTGCATGCCGTGATATAAGGCGTCACATACCAAAGCATGGCCTATAGAAACTTCTTGAAGGTTAGGGAGTTGCTGCGACAAGTAATTTAGATTGTGCAGGTCTAAGTCGTGCCCCGCGTTCAAGCCAATTCCCAGACGTTCTGCCTCAAGAGCAGTGGCAACAAAGGGCTTAATGGCCATTTCTTTGTCGATACTGTAGTTTGTGGCATAAGATTCAGTGTAAAGTTCAATTCTGTCTGCACCCGTTAGCACAGCAGATTCAACCAATAGGGGATTTGCTTCTAAAAAGATGCTCACCCTCGAGGCACTTTTTTTCAAATCAGCCACAACAGTTTTCAAAAAATCCATGTACTTGATGGTGTCCCAACCCGCATTCGATGTTAAAACTCCTGGAGGATCTGGAACCAAAGTTACCTGTTCAGGTTTGATTTCATGAATCAGTTGTATGAATTGCGGCGATGGATAACCCTCTATGTTGAATTCAGTGGTTACCGTCTTTTTGAGGTCGTAAACATCTGAAAAACGAATGTGTCTTTCGTCGGGTCTAGGGTGAACGGTTATGCCTTGTGCACCAAAAGCTTCGCAGTCTTTAGCCACTTGAACCAGATTGGGATTGTTACCTCCTCTAGCATTGCGAATGGTGGCAAATTTATTGATGTTAACGCTCAGTTTGGTTCTTTGAATCATACTTGGTTTACTGTTGTGTAAGTTGCACAAAAATACGGGGTATTTCTGGGGTTGCCGCATCGGAGATTTGCGTTTTGTGCAACAAAATGTACTGAAATTGCAACTTCCAATGCCTTGATAACCTTGCCGAAAGTTGAAGATTGTAGAAATGTCCCGAACCTTTGAAACTGATCACCCCCACGGGTTGGTAAATCAATGATTGAGCGGCATAAATGCGCAATAGGGGTGCTTGATAAGTAAGTATTTGTGCGCGAACTTTAAAAATACCCAAGGAAGTTTCTATTTGTGTGCTAATCCAATTGGATGTGCCCAGATCTTCGCTTTTTACTGCGAGAAATGCGAATTTCACCAGTGTTCTATCGTTTATCACCCAGGTATTCTGTAATGATAATTGCATTTGATTCAAGGTTTGTGCAACCTTGAAGATAGAGTTTGAAGCCCCTTTAGAGTATTCGGTTTTCAAGGTCCATATTTCTTGTTGGCTTCGGCGATGCAGGGGTAAATGATCGGAAAGTGATTCATATAGATGATACCTGAATTGTAAGTGAGTATGTTTGTCTATTTTGCTGTCTATTCCCCAACTCAATAGGTGTTTTCCAATTTCTGATTTTTTGAAAGGCGAAAAAAATGGAGAAAAGTATCCCGACGAAATGCGCTGATACCTCAATCCCCATTGCAATTGAGCATTGAACGAACCTAAAGCTGAAAAATAATAAGCTGAATTGAGTTTATCATCTAGCGCACACTGAAGGTTCCAACGAATCCCAAGGAAAGAAGATTTCATGAGAGAAAGTTGATGCGCGTGATTTTGACCCGCATAAGTGGAAATCCATTGGACGTCTATGGGTAATTTCTGAAAAGAAAACGATGCAAATGAACGTCCATCCAAAGAAGTAAAAACGTTCAGCGTTAATCTTTTTCGCCAAGGAATTTGCACGCCAAGGCCCAGGGGAGCGGGTTGACTTCCGCCGTATCTGGAGATGTTAACCGATTGGTATGACCAACTGCCCAAGTTAAATAGTTTTCCCACCGGGAATGGGGGAGAAGCAATCAATCCTTGGTTTTCTTGAATCATGACATGCCCAATGTGCGCGCGAATCTGTTTGATTTTGAATTCGGAAGACCATGATTTTATTGCAGTTTTTTGAGATGAAGTGTCGTATTCAATGAGCCAAGAATGCTTGCCAAATTTAAGGGTTTCAGTCCTACCAGAAAGTCGAAAATTGAGGGTTGACGGACCTTTCCAAAGGAGTCTTTGTGTGATGGACGGTTTCAAGAAGGTTAATTCATGAAATAGAATTTGACCTTTTAATTGTCTGAGAATTTCGGGTTGAAATCCGCAAAAAAGCAACTCTTCCATTTCTAAAATGGGGCCATGGCTTGATCTGTGATGGATAATATTTAGAGCTCTTTCGGGACCAATCAATGGATGCGCTGAAAGTTGTTCGACTGTTAATTCATTGATTTTTATAGTTTCAGTAAAGAATAAGGATTCATCTTGATATTCTTGAATTTCTAGGTCGGTTTCAAATTGAGAAAATAGAACCGAATTCCAAGTTAATAAGCTGAAGGCGAGCCATATTTTAGGGCAATGAAAGTCCGGCATAAAAAGAAAGATTAAAGGTTTGAAGAGAAGAGAAGTAACCAGAATGAATTGCCGCATTCAGGCGGTCAGAAACGCGATATAATAGGGTCAATTGATTGAATCTTCGTTGTGGGTGGGATTCAATGCCCAGCCAGATTTTATCAAATGCGGGATAATAAAATGAACACGAAAATTGATGGGTGTTTTCACTGATGATATAAGAAGGCACAGAGTAGTTTATGTTGAGCATTCCTCCTTTTTTTAAAACCATGTGATATCCCAATCCCATAGATTCATTGAATTTGTAATAGGCGCTAAACCTAGAATTTTTGGTGTTATTGTATGTGACACTTGCGCTTGGTGCAAAGACCCATGGGCTAAAGGTAGATTTTTGCCATTGGGTTGAAAAAGCAACATCAAATTTTGGATGGTGCCAGAGGTAGCCCAAGGCGCCTTGCGAAGTTTGGAAATCAGGACTCCCGAAGTGAATTAAATTGAGCCCAAAGCTGTTCTTATTATGATACAAACAACTGAAATTGAATAAATTAAGGTCGGTTCCGGCGACTATTTTTTGTGTGGTTAATCCGGCTTCAAAACTAGGGCTAGAGCCTTTGCTGGGCAGATGCCGAAAAATATTGATCAGTTCTTTCGGCTGTTCATTGAATTGAATCCAATTGAATGGAATTGCCTGCGCCAATGCCTGAACTTGCGCCTGCGCATTTAGATTTTGATGATTTGCGAAAATTGCAAAACAAAACGTTCCAAAAAGTGTGTTAATTGTGTTTCTTCCCCTCATTCCAGCTGCTCTTTCAACTTTAACAACTGACTTTTGAAACTTCTCAATTGATCAACTAAAATGCGCCGAGCATCGGTTTCTTGCGGGTTTCGGCTTACTTTTTTTGATACATGAGATAATCTCAGTCCCTTGTTATGTGAAAGATACTGGATTTCTTTTAAGACTTCAATGTCTTTAAGAGTGTAGATACGGTCGCCCTTTTTATTTTTCATGGGCTGAATTTGGGGGAAGTTTTTCTCCCAAAAGCGCAATGTAGAGGCGTTTACGCCCAACATTTCTGCCACGTCTCCAATTTTGAAGTACTTACGAGTAGATTCATTGTTTGATTGGTTTTCGAGGCTCATGAAATGTTAAACGCAGAGTTTAATGAATTGCAAAATTAGTCAAAACGATTGGCTTCGCGTTGAGATAATTCAAGCATTTGTTGGTATTGTTCGTCGGTGAGGTCGTTTCTGTAGAAGAATGCAGGGTTCAGCGGATTGTCGTTTTTGCGAACTTCGTAATGCAGGTGAGGGCCGGTAGATCTTCCGGTATTTCCAACGTAACCAATGAGTTGGCCGCGCTTTACTTTTTCGCCCGCCCGAACCGCAAATCGGCTCAAGTGACCATAAAGAGAGGTGTATCCGTGTCCGTGTTGAACAATGATATGATTTCCATATCCCCAAGTTTCTTGGGAAACTTTAGCAACTCGTCCGTCGCCCGTAGCATATACTTCAGTACCTACTTCGGCGGTGAAATCCATTCCTCCGTGAAACGAAAAAGTATGGTAAAATGGATCCAACCGGTAACCAAATCCGCTGGCCATGCGCTTTAAATCTTTATTAGCCACAGGCATGATTGCGGGAATAGAATTGACTAAGTCCGATCTATTTTTGATGAGTTTATCGAGTTGTTTGTATGATTTTTCTTGCGTGGCAACTAACGCTTTAATTTGATCCATTCGAACGTGGAGTTTTTTGAGGTTGTCGCCGTAAGATAATTTCAATAAGGCGTTGTAGTTGGCTTTTTCGAGCTTTTCCAATTTAGGAGGATCAACTCCGTAGATGGCGCGATACACTTCAACGTCTTTTTGCTGTAAATCAGAAATTTGTTGGTCAAGTGATTCAATTTGTTTTTCTAAGGAACGAATGGCGCTCAAGGTATTTGATTGACTAACAGCAGAAGAATTATCGAACTTTTCAGTCAAAAACTGTGCAAGTACCAAGGCAGTAAGTCCAACAGAAACAATGATTAGCGCTGAAAAACCAATCACTCGCCAAATCATATAGCGACGGTTTTCGGAAACCTTTTCGAAGCTGAGACTTTTGGGATTGTAAAAGTACTTGGTTCTTGCCATGGATTTCCGAATCGTACAAGTATAACGAAAACCGCCCTAAGTTTATGCCCGTTGGTTTAATTTTCCTCGAAAAACTCTTTGTATTCTGCAGCCCTTTTGACGTAATCTTGGGCATTGGAATGGATTCTATCTTCCACTTCAGGGCCCAGAGTCTTGACAATTTTCCCAGGCACACCTAAGACCATAGAATACGGCGGAACCTCCATTCCCGATGGCACTAACGCATTCGCACCCACAATGGAATATGCACCAATTTTAGCATTGTTTAAAACCGTTGCACCCATTCCAATCAGCACGTGGTGATCTAATGTTGCCCCGTGAACAATGGCCGAATGTCCAATCACGCAATCATGACCAATGATGCACGGATCTCCCGGATCTGCATGTAAGACAGCGTTGTCTTGAATGTTGCTGCGATCTCCCACCTGAATTAAATCAGTGTCTCCCCGCAGTACCGCGCCAAACCATACGCTGCTTTGCTCACCCAATTTAACCGTTCCAATGACCGTAGCATTCGGTGCTATGAATGCGGAGGATGCTTTTTTCGGGGGATGTTTTAAGCGTTCTTTCAGGGATTTCATGGTTGGAATTTTTCGATTAATGTGTACTTCTACAAACATAGGATTAACTTCGCAAGCATGTCAACGATTTTCACCCACATTTCGAAGATACACGGGTTAACATCCCCAGAAAAGATAAAATTTGGCAAAGAAATGTCTCAGGTTGACAGTCTGTCCAATGCATACCTAAGGGTTGATAATGGCCGCATTGTTGAAATCGGAAGTGGAAATCCAACCGTCAATGAAAACGATGAAATCATTGATTTGATGGGCAAAGATGTGCTTCCAGGATTTGTTGATTCGCATACGCACTTGGTATTTGCTGCGCCTCGACACGAAGAATTTTCTCTCAGAATCAAAGGGGCGAGTTACGAAGAAATCGCTGAAGCGGGGGGTGGTATTTTGAATTCGGCGGCGAAGTTGAGATTGATGTCGGAAGATGAACTATTTGATCATGCATACGAGCGGGTGAAATCCATGATTTTACATGGCACGACGTGCATTGAAATTAAAAGCGGATATGGGCTGAGTGTGGATTCAGAGCTTAAGATGTTGCGCGTGGTTAAACGTTTAAAAGAAACGTTCCCCATCGTCATTAAAGCCACGTTTTTAGGGGCGCATGCCTTTCCAAAGGAGTTCAAGCAGCAGCCAGATGCATACATTGATTTAATTTTACGAGACATGCTTCCCGCAGTCATCGCCGATGATTTGGCTGATCATATTGATGTTTTTTGCGACCGTGGATTTTTCACTGTTGAGCAGACCGAAAGAATATTACTTCAAGCTCAGAAATACGGTTTGCCATCAAAGATTCACGGAAACGAATTGGGTTTGACCGGTGGAGTTCAAGTAGCGGTTAAAATGCAATCTTGGAGTGTGGATCATTTGGAACATTGCAGCGAGGTTGAATTTGAATTACTGAAAGGTTCGTTCTCCAAGGATAGCGGAAATGGCGGTTATGGTGGAACGATGCCCGTGGCTTTGCCGGGAACTTCTTATTTCTTGGGTATCCCTTACGCTCCAACCCGAAAAATGATTGATTTTGGCTTGCCTGTAGTTTTGGCCACCGATTTCAATCCAGGTTCAAGTCCCATACATTCACTGCAAAATATCGCCTCTTTGGCATGCACTCAAATGAAGATGTTGCCCGAGGAGGTGTTTCACGCCATTACTTGCAATGCTGCTCACAGCCTGAGATTGAGTGAAGAATTGGGTTCTTTGGGAGTAGGAATGAGAGCAGATTTTCTGGTGATGAAAACCAGCGATTCCATAAAAACCATTCCATACTTTATGGGACAAAATCAGGTAGAAAGAGTGTTCATCGAAGGGCAAGAGTTTTTTGCCTAAAATTCAACACAGGCCGCACAGAATGTAGTAATTTTGTAATTATGCCTTATCCAGAAATGATGGTGGCTCCTATGAGAGCCGAGTTGACTAATAAAGGGTTTACCGAATTGAAGTCTGCAGCAGATGTAGAATCAGCGATGAACGGAAATAACGAAACTACTCTTGTGGTGGTTAATTCAGTTTGCGGATGCGCAGCAGGAAGTGCTCGCCCGGGTATTTTGAAGTCGTTGGAAATTTCATCCAAAAAGCCAGTGAATTTGTTGACGGTTTTTGCAGGACAAGATCTTGAGGCTGTTGCAAAAGCACGTGAGTTCATGGTGCCATTTCCTCCTTCATCTCCAGCAGTTGCGCTTTTCAAAAATGGCGAAGTGGTTCACATGGTTGAACGTCACATGATTGAAGGCAGAACTGCCGAAATGGTGGCTGATAATTTAGCCGCTGCTTATGAGCAATTTTGCTAATATCCTGCCTGAAGTTCTGAAGCTGTGCAAGGAGGTTGGAGCTTTTCAACTTCAACACCTTCAGAAGGTAGGCGTAGAAGCAATTGAAGAAAAAACCGCCAATCAGTTGGTGAGTTTCGTTGATAAAACCAGCGAAGAAATGCTGGTTAAAGGATTAAAAACGTTATTGCCAGATTCTACCATTATCGGAGAAGAAAGTGCACCTGATAACCGCGTGTTAACCCGTCAAACATGGATCATTGATCCCTTAGACGGGACCACAAACTTCTTGCATGGCTTGCCCGTGTTTTCAATCAGTGTGGCTTTGTTTGTGGATGGTCAACCAGAGTTGGCTGTGGTGGAGTGTCCTGCACTCAAGGAATCTTTTACTGCTGCCCGAGGGAATGGAGCCCATTTGAATGGTGAATCCATACAAGTTGCTGATAATGCCTTGCTGAAAAATAGTCTCATTGCTACGGGTTTTCCCTATTATACATTTGGGAAAATGCCAGAATACCTTGAGCTCTTGGGCGTGTTCATGCGTTCCACCCAAGGTTTGAGACGCATGGGTTCTGCAGCCATTGATTTGGCTTATGTGGCTTGCGGTCGATTTGACGCCTTTTTTGAAATGAATTTGAGCCCGTGGGACATTGCAGCCGGCATTCTTTTGGTTAGAGAAGCGGGAGGGCAGGTAACCGATTTCCGCGGAAAAGAAGATATCGTTTTTGATCAAGAGATTATAGCTTCTTCTCAGGCAATGTATGATTCGTTTATCAAAGAAGTTGCTTTAAAGTTGGGTTAAATTTTGCCATTGTAAGTTTGGGGGGTTAACTTGCAAACATGGAATGGGCGCTCGCAGTTATTCGAGGTATCGGTTACGGATTGTTCTTAGGAATGATGAGTTTCGGTCCTGCATTTTTTGCGCTTATCCAAGTGGGAATGCAAGGCGGAAAGAAAGCGGGTTGGCGAATGGCTACCGGTATTTTTTTGGCTGATTTGGTTGTTGCTTTAGCCTGTTTCTATGGCTTAGCTGGGTTGTTTTCAACCCCTTGGTTTCAGTTGGTTTTTGCCGGTTTTGCAGCCTCCGGTATCCTGTTTATGGGTGTAAGAGGATTTGTTGTTAAATACCGAAATTTTATTGAGAATCTTCAAAAACCTATGAATCCCAATGCCACTCTTTTGCAGGGATTTGTAGTGAATTTGATGAATCCTTTTGTGATTTTATTGTGGGTGGGGATTTTGGGTACGATTACTGTAGGACATGATTCCCAAACAGATCACGAGTATACTATTTTGGTTGAGATGATGAGTATCTTGTTGACTGTTTTTAGCTTAGATCTTGGAAAGGTTTTCTTGAGTGATTACATAGGTAGAAAGTTGAATTTGCGTATTTATTATTATTTCAACAAATATGTTGGTTTGCTATTGGTAATTATTGGGGTGTATTATGCCTACCATTTTGTTAAGTTATTGATCAGTCAAGTACCTGCATTATTTCAATAATATTTGAATGAGTTTCATTGGTGAAAATATCAATCTTTTACTGAATGTTGTTTTAGGAATGATCATGTTTGGCTTGGGCTTGAGTCTTAAGAAGCATGATTTTAAAGTACTCTTTGATCAACCGCGTTCGTTAGCAGTAGGGTTGTTTTCGCAGATGGTTTTATTGCCCATTTTAGCCTATTTCTTGGTCTCTTATGCACCTTTGCCGGTTGAATTTAAAATGGGACTCATGATTTTGAGTGTTTGTCCCGGAGGAATAACTTCCAATTTGGTGAGTTACTTTGTCAAAGGAAATGTAGCCTTATCGGTAAGTTTAACCGTCTCTAACGCCGTATTGTCGTTAATTACAATACCATTGTTGGTCAATGTTTTTCTGTGGTGGTTGATGCCTGATCAAAACAGTGATTTTATTGCTCTTCCCATATTTGACACGTTTGTAGCCATTTTCCTGGTTACGTTGTTACCGGCAGGATCGGGAATGTTAGTTCGGTCTGTGGTTGGAAAAAAGATCATGGAAATTCAAAAAGTGATCAATGTAGTTTTACCCATTTTGCTGTTGCTGGTTTTTGCCATTAAGTTTTTGGCAAAAGAAGACCATGGCGGCACTAGCATGACGGCGCATGGAATTGCCATGTTGACGCCTTACGTTATTGCATTCAACGTTCTCTCCATGTTGATGGGTTTTCTGATTGGGATACCTTTCATGCTGTCATTTAAAAATAGAATCACCATGGCCATTGAAGTGGGATTGCATAACACAGCATTGGGACTATTGATTGCAGGTCAGTTACTGCACAATACGGAAATGGAAAAACCAGCCTTGGTTTATGCGTTATATTCTTTCGCGGTAACTTTTGCGGTGAGTTGGTTACTCATTAGGTTCAGGTTGCATCGCCTGAAAAAACGCGGTAAGTTCTGATACTATTTCGTTGGGCACTAAATGATTGATGGGTTCGTTTTCCCACAATAAATCTCTAATTTCAGTGGCTGAAATGTCAATCAAGGGGGCATCGTACCAAGTTGCGCCAAACGGCATGGGCTCTTCTGGTTTTGGATAGCCAGGTCTGGCATATACATGTAACGGACAAATTAACGATAATTCCTCTGCAAATTGCCATTTGTGAAAGGTGTACAAATTGTCAGCGCCCATTATTAAGGCAAATTCATGTTGAGGGAATTTCTCCTTAAAATGCAGAGCTGATTTGTAGGTATAGGAAGGTAAACTCAAATGAAACTCTTCATCAGAGCAACTCAATTGAGGCTCATTGATTAATGCATTTTGAACCCATTGCAATCTCAATGCTGCAGGAATGAGGGTTTCTTCTGATTTGTGCGGATTTAAGGGCGATGGCACGAACCACATTTCGTCAAAATTTCCGTGTTCCAAAATGTATTTTGCAACTTGAAGGTGCCCAATATGTATGGGATTGAAAGATCCAAAATACAAGCCTACTCTCATGATTCTTTGTGGTAAAAATCTGAAACCAATTTTTCACAGGTTTCAAATGTTTCTTCCAGTACATCATTAACAACTACCACATCATATTGGTTTTCGAAACTGAGCTCGTAATTGGCTTTGGCAATGCGTTCTTTGAGTTGGTGTTCTACTTCGGTGCTGCGCTTTGTAAGCCTTTCCAATAAGACATCCACATTCGGTGGTCTCAGGAAAACGGCCATTGCTTTATCACCAAATTTGCGTTTTAGGTTTAGTCCGCCTTTGACGTCTACATCAAAAACAACCATTTTGTTTTCGGCCCAAATTTTCTCTACTTCACTCCAAAGGGTGCCATAAAGTATGCCCGCGTATACCTCTTCGTATTCTAGGAAGGCATTTTCTTCCATTTTTTGGCGGAAATCTGATTCGCTTAAAAAATGGTATTCGCGGCCGTCTACCTCACCTGGGCGGGGTTGTCTGGTTGTTGCGCTCACAGAGAAGCCGAGCTGATGCTGCAGCTTTTCCATCAGGTGTTTTACCACGGTGGTTTTGCCTGATCCTGAAGGCGCCGAAAAGATGAGGAGCTTATTCAAAACTTAGTATAATACGACTTTGGAAGTGCAAAGGTCGTTGTTTTGTTTGAAATTGACCATATACACCCCTGGTTGTCTGTTTTTGAGGTCAATCCATTGATATACACTGAAATTGGGTTCAAGCATTTTAGATTCAATGAGTTGACCTTGCAGATTCCTTATTTCAATGCTTGCTGGAGTTGCGTTTTTTGCAAATAATTCCGGAATTTCTACAGCAAATCCGTCAGAAGCTGGATTGGGGAATACCTTCAAAACAGTGGTGGGTTTCTCTAAATCTGCCGCGCTAGCCGGGAATCCAACGGTAAAATCATATCGAATAGAAGTTCCAAAGTCTATTCCAAAGTTCTTATGTAAAACGCCGCTTACTCCATTTCTCAATTGAAGCGAGCCGTTTCCATCATAGGTATTGGCCCACCAACCGAGTCCATCTTCGTTCAAAAGATAATCTTGGGGAGAGACACCGGTATCAGAAAATTCGAAGGTGAAACAACCATTGCCTAAGGTGATGGTGTCTCGATGAATGGTATTTTTGGCGTTGAAACCCGTTTTTTGATGTACAATATTTCCTTGTGGACCAATGATTCGGTAGCTGTTTTCGCTCGGTGCGTTATTGGTCTTAAATACCACGATCACCTTGTTGGGTAGCGCTGGAGGTACTGCTGGCATTTCTACTTTGTAGAAATTGTTGGACGCATCTTCATCGGTTTTACCGTTTACTTTCAAAATACGGCATTCAAACTTGTTGCTCACAGAGGTCCAATCAAAATAAGAGGGCAAATACACATCGAAGGTTTTATTGGAATGAATCACGCCCTTCCAGAGGTATTTTTCTAATTTCCCCCCTGAAATGCCGTATTCAAACTCCAAGCTTTGGATGACTTCTTTGCCGGTGTTTTTGATTCTCACCTGAGGCTCGCTGCATATGGGATTCATGCGTGAATATTGAGGGTGATTGGAGGGCTTAAGAATGTCTTCTATAGTTGCATCAGTAGTGTAGCGGTATTCGCCGTATTCCACTAAATAGGTAGTGATCACATAATTGGAGCTTCCGCCGGTTCTGACGTAGGTTTCCATGTCGAGATCAAAGGTGTGAGGCTTCCTGTTTTCTTTGATTTCAAAGTTGTATTCTTCTACGTTTTGACCGGGACACCAACTTGCTCTATCATAGACCCAGGTGCCTCCTTGTGGGAATACGGGATTGCTTCCGCAGTCTTCACGCCATACCCATGAAGTGTCTACATATTGACTATCTAGCCATAAATACCTTCTTTTGGGACAAAACTCCGCACAATTGCTCGGCTGGTCCATTCCATGTCCGGTTTGGATGATTTTGAAGCGAGAATATTTGGTTCCTTCAGATGGTATCCATGAAAACTCTTCGCTTCGGGCTTCAAACATGGAGTCATTTCCGTAGGGAATGCTCTTTTGCATCATTCTTTGGATGCCAATAACATCTCTAATGGATGGCCCTTCATGCATGATGAATTTTACCGTGATGATCCATCCTCGTCCATTGCGGGCTTCGTAACCGGTATGCCTATATTTGATTTGAATGGAGTCCCTAAATAGCGATTGAAAATCGGTGATATCAAATCTCCAAGTGTGCTTCCACTGGTTGTTGAAGGTAAGTCCGTAAGGTGTGATGAATCGCATGATTTCCCATCCCAAGGAATCATTGAACGTGCCGCGGCGGTTGTCTAAATAAATGTAATTCAGGTAGTCCCATTCTCCGCAGGTCATTCCTGTTGGACATTGAAACGAAAGTTCACAATACATTTTCTGGAAATTCTTATCTTTAGGGAAGACTCCCCAACCGCTATAGTCTGTACTTCCGCGAGAGGGATCGGTTTGGATAAGGACTTTATCGTGGGTAGTGATAATGGTTTGCGCAGATATTGCAGTGATATAAAATAAGCAAGTGAATAATAGGTACCACTTTGGCTTGAGTGATTGCATGTCCCAAAAATAATTATAATTTGCACAATTATATGACGAGGCAGGTACTTCAATTGAAAACTATTGTTGCATTTTTCGCGGGATTTATTTGTTGGGGATGTCAAAAACCCGGCCTGTATCCGCCTCAGACTCCTGATCCTTGGAAAGAAGTGTACACCGAATTCAATTATTCAGTGAGCGATGTTGTTTTGGATAGTTCATTTGGACCGTTTGTGCAGATTGGTTCCTTGGAAAATCCGGGCCTCAAAGAAAATTCTGGCTTGGCGGCCTGCACCTACCGAAACGATTGGCTTTACGGACACAATGACGGCGGAGATTTCAATCGATTTTTTGTTTTTGATACTACAGGAAAAAACATCAGACACATCACCGTGCCTGGTTTTTCAAACCGAGATTGCGAAGACATGGGCATAGATCACAATCCCATAGACGGCAAAAAGTACATGTATTTGGCTGATTTTGGAGACAACAACGCAGTTTACCCGGAGATTTATATTTACAGGTTCCCCGAACCTATTTTGACATCAGCCGCTGGGGATACTTCTGTTCCGTTTGCCGAAAAACTAACGTTTGTTTATCCCGATGGCCCTCGCGATGCCGAGACTCTGTTGGTTGACCCCTGGAGCCATCATTTATACATTGTCACCAAGCGCGAAGCAAAGGCCCGTGTTTACAAGGCCGAATATCCTTTCGTAGTTCCCGTGGGACAGTCAAAAATCACTTTGCAAAAGGTGGCTCAACTTCCTTTCAGTGGTTTGGTTGGTGGGGATATTAGTCCAGATGGACGCCAGATTCTCATCAAGAACTACGGACAAATATTTATTTGGGACCGCAACGACGGTGAGCCCCTTACATCTGCTTTAAGCAAGAAACCCAAGGTTGTACCCTACAAAATCGAAACCCAAGGCGAAGCGGTTTGTTGGTCAAACGATTCCCGAAAATACTACACGGTAGGCGAGGGAAAGAATGCGCTTGTTTATGTTGGTAGGCGGTAATTGGTAGTTGGTAGTTGGTAGTCGGTAGTCGGTAGTCCGTGGTCCGTGGTCCGTGGTCCGTGGTCCGTGGTCTGCAGCCCGTAAACCGGTACCCGAGCCCCGAACCCCGAAACCCGAAACCCGAAACCCGGTACCTGAAACCCGGTACCCGGTACCCGGTACCCGGTACCTAGTACCATTATTGTAAATTAAACTTCAACGGAATGGCGAAATAACTGTTGATTGGAAGTCCGTTTTTGGTGCCGGGATTCCAGCGTTTTGATTTTTTAAGTATGCGGATGGCTTCGTGGGTGAATTCTGGACAGGCATCAACCTTTTTAATGGGTTTGAAGTTGCTCAGTTCGCCGTTTTTGTTAACCGTGAATTGGATGCGCACTTCTCCTTGGATATTTTCATCCATGCAGCGTGCGGGATACTGAATATTTTTAGATATGAATTGGTAGAACTTTTCATTTCCTCCGGGGTAGCTTGCTTGTACATAATCAGGGCCGGTCATAGCGTCAAGGTCGACCACATTGATATCGGGTGTTTGAGCATGAGAAGTAAGCGATAAAAACATCCCCAGAAACAATAAAAAGTATTTCATGGAACAAATATAAGAATTACACAAACCTTTGTGTCGGCGGTGTGTTAATTTTGGACTATGTCATTGATTGAATCGCTGAATTGGAGATACGCCGTTAAAAACTATAACAACCAAATAGTTGAACAAGAGAAAGTGGAGCAAATTCTGGAGTCTATTCGACTGACACCTACATCGTTGGGGTTGCAGACTTTTAAAGTTTTTTTGATTGAGAATCCTGAGTTAAGAGCTGAGATGCATTTGAAGGTGTGTAAACAACCTCAGACGGTAGAAGCCAGTCATTTGTTGGTTTTTGCCGCATATTCAGAATTGAAGCAAGAGCAAATTGATCATTATATGCACCGAATTGCAACCACCCGCAGTCAAGCATTGGCGGAGTTGGAGAAATTCAAAATGGGCATACAGGGATTTACATCTAAGATGGAAGTGAGCGATCTTCGAAATTGGTGTGCTAAACAGACCTATATCGCTATGGGAACCGCGATGACCGTTGCCGCTCATTTGGAAGTTGATACTACTCCCATGGAAGGATTTGACAACAAAGCTATGGATGAATTGCTTCAACTCGAGAAACAGGGTTTGTTTTCAACGGTGATGCTGGCATTGGGATATAGAGACAGCGAAAAAGACTTTTTGGCGAAAGCGAAAAAAGTTCGCAAATCAAAAGAAGAGTTATTTATAGTAAAGTAATTTTTTCGACTAAAGATTTTGTAAGTCGTTGGTTTTGTTAGTAAAAAAATAGGTTTTTTATTAAAAATTGTTTTGAATGTTCATTAAAAAAATGAACATTTGATAATACAACAACAATTTCTATGAAAAAATCTTTACTTTTTTTAATGTTTTATTGGGCTACAAGCCACTTGAATGCCCAAAATAGAGCCCTCCATTTTGATGGAGTTGATGATTATGTAGAAATATCCAATTATACTGGACTGAGTGGCCCAAAGTATATTACCATTGAAACGTGGATTTACGTCGACAATTTTAATAGCTCCCCTTGCAATGTTTGCGCTCCCGTGGTTTGGCATCAGGATGACGCTTATAGATTCGGAACGGGTAATGGTAAAGGCATTCATTTTGATATTAGCGATGGAAGCAATACTCAATCTTTTACGATATCTAGTGGGTTGAATCAAAATCAATGGCACCACATTGCAGGTACTTTTGACGGAAATTTTATGCGCATCTATTTAGATGGAGTTTTAAAAGATTCTTCAACAGCAAAATTTAGCGCTTTAGTTTATAGCTCAACATCTACACCCATTTGGATTGGCGATCCAGCTACTGGTTACGGCGGAATAGTAGAGGAAACCCGTATCTGGGATTATGCTAGGTCTAAAAAACAGATTCAAGACGGGATGTATAAAAAGTTCCCTCCAACCGAAAAAGGGTTGTTGTTGCAGCTCAGCTATGAAGATGGTATTCCTTACAAAAAGAACACCAGTATTTCATCAGTAAACGACGATACCCCCAACGGAAACGACGGAAAATTGAATAATTTCTATTTGGATGATTCTACATCGAATTTTGTCATTGGTAGGTCGTTTTGTGACTCTACGGTTTACGGTAAAGCTACGGTTACCGCTTGCGATAAGTACACCTTTCCCTCGAAAAAAAGGTTCGCTTCAAAAACCGGTACATATTCTGATACCATTGTTTCCGTAAATGGTTGTGATTCAGTTATAACCTTTGACGTGACCATCAAAAAGAGCAGTTCATACAACGTTAAGACCGTTGTTTGTGATTCATTTGAAAGTCCCACGAACAAAGGTTCATATTATTATACTTCGGGCAAATATCAAGAAAGAACTTCCAACTATTTGGGATGTGATTCCATCATTACCATCTTTTTGACGGTGACATCTAAGGCAGAAACCAATTTTAAATATTCGGCGTGTTACTCAGTTTCTTTGAAGGGACCTTCAGGCAGAACAGTGACTAAATCAGGCAAATACTATGACACACTTAAAGGTTGGGGTGGATGCGATTCAATATTGATACACGATGTAATTATCAAACAACGCAGTTTTGCAAAAAAGCGACTCGATTTTTGCCGATTTGTGGTTTGTCCAACCGATAAAAATGTGATTTATAGATCTGAGGGACTTTATTACGATACCATCTCCAATTATTTGGGCTGCGACAGCATCATAGAATACGAAGTGAAGTCTACTAAATCTACCGGAAATATCAGTGTAAGATCTTGTGGAAACTATAAAAGCCCAAGCGGTGAATATACTTGGAATGTTTCTGGAAAATACCGCGACACCTTGATTGGTGGAAATTATAAGGCATGTGATAGTTTCATTAACATCGATTTGACCATTTTGAAGCCAACCACAGTCAATTTGACCGAAAAAGGTTGCGGATTGTATGTAACCCCCTTGGGTAAAAAGGTATACACATCAGGCAAGGTTTCAGAGTCGGTTAAATCTAAGCTGGGCTGTGATAGTATTATTTACAGCATTGATGTGACCATTGTTAATGTGGAAATTGGCGTGACTCGCGATTGGAATACATTGAATTCCAAAGCCACCGGCGCTGGTTTCCAATGGTTGGATTGCAACCAAGCCAATGCACCAATAAATGGAGAGACAACGTCTTCATATTCTCCTTCGGGCAACGGTAAGTTTGCTGTGGAGGTGAAACAAAATGGTTGTACTGATACCAGTACCTGCCTGGTGTTTGCTTACACAGGAATTAAAGATTTAGCTCATAATTCAATGCAAATCGTTCCGAATCCTTCGAATGGAAAGTTCCAAATACGTTTGGCGGATGTGGTTCAAAATGCAGAAATACAAGTGTTTAACTCTGCTGGTCAACTGATTTATACCGAGTTTTTAGGAGAGTTTCAAGATAAAGATTTGAAATTATTCTTGAGTTCTGGAATTTATTCCTTGAAAATTCAATCAAACAAAGGAGCATATTTAGGCAGGTTGATGATTGATTAAAACTTCTCTTTGATATCGGGGTGTTTGAAGCTGCTGTGTTTCTGCACCTCGATATTTTTAAGTTTTTTTATGCTTTCATAAGGCCCTTCGGTTATGAACATATTGAGAATCCAAGCAGGGACGCTTCCGCCGGGATCAGATTTAAGGTAGTAAGTACATTCAATTTTGTTTTTGGCTACAGGCTGAAGTTCCCAAATCGCTACATTATTTTTAACCCGCACTACATTTTCTACCGATTTTAAATAGTTGTGTTGAGATGTTGAATAAACAGTGGTTTTGTGCGTTTTGGCATCTTGACTTAGGGAAATATACATGACTACATCTCTATCGTTTACAGGCCATGGAGCGTCAATGTAGTGATAGGCCAGGAATTCTTTTTCGTTGATTTTTTTGACTAATTTGGACTTTGAAGTGGAGTATACCCAGTTCTTGTAGTTGTCGTAATCAATTAATGCTCCGACGATTGCATTTAAAGAACTCTCAATGGTAACAATGGCCTTGATTTCTTTGAAGGGAGTGCCCTCTTGTGATCGGGTATAAACGGTGATTCCATCACCTTCACGACTTTTATGCCACTCTTTTTCTTTCTGTGGATTCTGGTAAATATTAGTTGGAAAAAAGGCGCTGATCCAGCTCAAGCAAAGCAACAATCCAATTTTCATAGGCTTTAGGGTATGTTAGATTCAGTCACAAGTATAGTATAAAAGTAGATGAAGTACTGCAAATGTGGTGTGATAGTTGGTTTAAATAAATGAAAAATCCTTATATTTGCAGTCCTTTAAGGGCGGGCCTATAGCTCATTCGGTTAGAGCAACTGACTCATAATCAGTAGGTGCTTGGTTCGATTCCAAGTGGGCCCACGAAAGCCTCTCAGCATTTTTTTGCCGAATTTTATCCAGTCCGAATTTTAGGTCCACTTACAATGGGAATCGTTACTGCACAGCCCGACATTCCAAAAAATAAAATACCCAGTTGCAATGCTTTTTTCATTTTTGCAATTTAATATAATTCGTTAAATATCGATATTTTTGTCCCATGAACCTGAAATTTGCACTACTTACAGCCCTCTTGTTTTTCCTTTCGGGGGAAGCTGTTTCACAACATGCCAATACCAGTAGAAGCACCGGCAGGGCCAGGCTGTCTTCCACCAAAAAGAAAATTACCGAAAATGATATTATCGGATCGTGGAAATTAGTAAGGTTCAAGCACGGACCTCAGTCTAAAAAGCGCATGCCTTTAACCCTCAATGCCTTGGGTGTTCTATAAAGACAGTACCACCCGCAGATTACTAGTTAAATGCCAACCCATTGAAAATTGCGATGCATACGGATTCGAAAGTGAATGGCTGTTCAATACGACCAGTTTGATCATTAAAAAGACCAAAATCATGGGAATGGGCGGTATTTCCTCCAACGGGAAATTCAACTTGAAAGAATTAACCCCTGAAACTATGGTACTCGACTTTATGAATCACCAATACGTGTTTAGACGATTAGGGATTTGGGTTGAATCAGAATAAATGTATTGGGCACAACCTCTGCGTAAGACCTGATTAGGGTCTTACGCAGAGGACAGTTGGTAACGGGGCTATCTATTTCGTATTAACGCGGTTTGTGAACAGCGCTTTGTATCAATAATCGTCTCACTCTGTGTTCGTTTGTTGAGGCTCCTGTCCAACCCCCAACGCCAACATAGTCTCCACCTGCAGTGAACGAACCTACATCAACGGTGCCTAGATATTCGCCGTTATTGGTTTTGACATCCAAAAAGCGTGTTCCATCCGCATTTTTACCAAAGAAGAACTCATGAACTTGCCACTGGCTATTGTCTAAGTTCGTAACGGTGGATAATGATTTTACCAATGTCCCGTTTTTGTAAACGGAAACTTGGTCACCTATTTCATCCAAAAAAACCGAAATTCCACTGGCAGCCGTAGAATGTAATGCAGTGGAACCCACAGCAGAGGAGGTAGCTCCGAAAAATAACCAAATTCCATCCGCACCGGTGCCTCCACCGGCCCAGGTTTGTACTGAGAAATATAGCGGAGCAGTCCAATCGATATCTTTAACCCAATAAACGTTGCCCGTTAGACTGCCACCTGCAGAGGTTAGACGTACATGACTGGTTTGCCACGATGCATTGCCTACCAATGTTGCTCCCAAACCACCGGTAGTTGGATTTCCTTCCACATAATTCCAATGGAATTCACCGGGATTGTTAGTTTGATCTTCTAAACGTTGCCAAGTGGTTCCATTCCAGTAGTAATATCCTGGGGTAACATTGTTGGGGAATGTCCCGGCAGTCGCCGTATTGTAAACCAATAATGAAGTTGTGGGACTCGTAACAGGAGATGCTGACGTTATACTGCCCAACGCTAATCTCGGAATTAAAACCCCTTTGGTAGTGGAAGTTACATCCAATTCAGCCGATGCAGCAGGACTGGTAGTTCCAATCCCGATTTGGGCATTCAAATTTGCCGATAAAATCAGCATAGAAATTATGGCGAGTTGCCTATTGAAATTTTTCATAATTCTTAATGGCGAAGAGCGCTAGTTTTTAAATATTGTTATTTGGTTATCGTGGTTTATGAACTCCCGATTGGATTAGTATTCTGCGTACGTCATGATTGTGGTCGGATAGACCGGTGAAAGAACCAAAGCCAAAATAATCTCCTCCAGCAGTAAAGGAGCCTAGTTGCACAGTTCCCAAATAAATACCATTATTTATGCGAATGTCTAAATATCGAGTGCCGTCTGAATTTACGCCAAAATAAACATCTTGAACTTGCCATTTTCCGTTATCAAAGGTAGAAATATCTGAGAATGTTTGTACGAGTGTTCCATTTTTGTACACTTGGACTTTATCGCCAATTTCTTCATAGTAAATGGATATTCCACCGGCAACGGTATTGGCTCTTGCAGTGGAACCCACGGCAGATGAGGTAGCACCCCAAAACAACCAAATACCATCCCCACCGTTTCCACCACCGGCAGACGTTTGAGCTGAAATATGTAGTGGTGCGTTCCAATCGATATCTTTTACCCAATAAACACTGCCATTTTGATTATTCTGTGCAGGTGTTAATCTAACAAAATTGGTTTGCCATGAAGCGTTGCCCACCAATGTGGCGCCCAAACCATTTTGGGTCGGATTTCCTTCGACATGATTCCAATGAAACTCGGCAGGATTGCTTGTTTGATTTTCCAGACGTTGCCAAGCGGTTCCATTCCAATAGTAGTGCCCAGGGGTTACATTGTTTGGATATGTTCCTGCACTTGCTGAATTGTAAACCATTAAGGAAGTAGCAGGAGAGGTTACTGGTGAAGCAGAAGTTAAACTGGTTAACGCTACACGTGGAATTAATAAACCCCTAGCACTTGATGAAATTTCCAATTGTGATGAATTCGACGGGGTTGTGGTTCCAATTCCCACTTGGGCAAAAAGAGTTTGTACCGACAAGCCAACAAAAGCAATAATAAAAGACTTATATAAATTTCTAACGTTTAAGATTTTTATTTCAGTTTGTTGTTTGGTGGTACATAAATTCGTTACAATTATACGAAAAAAATGATGAACACAGACGAACTCTTTTAGTCGCGGGGATTAAATTTATTATGAGGGTACAATTTTGTGACAAAATCAATCGGACTTATTTTAAAAAAATACACTTTATTATATGATCTAGCACCATAAGCGCTGATAGATTTTGAGATATATAAGATTGGAATGACCGATGTCTAATTAAGTAATTATAACGACTATAGGTTTTGGAGCAATCTTTTGAAGACGTAAGCAATGAAACACTAGATCTTAAGTTGGGTGCTGGGGTTTATCAAATTCAAGTTATGGCGTCTGGAAACGTGTTTTCAACCCGTTTAATCATACAGTAGGATGGGGGAGTTATTGAATAAGACCGAATAAACCTTTATGGATAGTTGGGTTCATAGTAGGTAAGATAAACAGCCCTAATTACAAATAGGTTGCAATTGGACTTTAAAAATCCTCAAAATGTGTATCTTTGCAACCTATTTCGGGCCTATAGCTCATTCGGTTAGAGCAACTGACTCATAATCAGTAGGTGCTTGGTTCGATTCCAAGTGGGCCCACAAGAAGCCTCCAAGTAATTGGGGGCTTTTTTTATGGCTTGTTTCAATCCTTTACTATTTCTATTGCAAAGATTACACACGACTAACTAGGTTATACGCACACCCCATTAGGTACTAAACTCTTTTGAAAATTCAGCAATTCAATGATCCAAGAATTAAGGTTATATCTGAAAAAGATGACGGCCTGTATTATGCTTTGAATAAAGGAATCTCAATGGCAACCGGTGATGTGGTTGGATTTATTCATTCCGATGATTTCTTTCCAGATGTTAATGTGCTCGAGAATCTTTATAAATCACTGCATTCAGAACAAGTTGATGGCGTGTATGCAAACTTGAAATATGTGTCTCAGAGCGATTCAAATAAAGTAGTGAGAGATTGGAAGTCAAAGCCTTTTAAGTCTGAAAATTTGAAATACGGATGGATGCCACCTCATCCAACCCTATTTTTAAAGAGAGACTTTTACAATACTCTAGGTGGATTCAACACCAATTTTAGGATAGCAGCCGATTACGATTTTATTTTAAGACTCTTTTCTTCAAATAAATTTCAAATCAAGTATTTAAATATTTACACCACACATATGCGTGTAGATGGAGCGAGCAATAAATCACTCAAATCAATCTTTAAAAAGTCTTCAGAAGATTACAAAGTGATTTCGCAATATTCCTTATTAGGATTTTTCACTCTTGTTTTCAAGAATTTGAGAAAAATTCCTCAGGCGTTTTCAGCCTAATTCCAAATCCGTTTTATTTTGTGTTTTTCAAAGATTGGGTCCTTGCTAATAATGTCAAGTTTCTGATTTAAACACTGACATGCCATCAATCTATCGAATGGGTCACCGTGGTGGAAGGGTAGTTTACTCAACCTTGCAAAATCGACGTTTCGAAAGGGCAAAATAGACCAGCCTATTTTATTGAACTGAAAAAATAATTCATCCCATTCGCAAGGTAATTTTAATTTCCCCATGCTTACTTTAATGGCCATTTCAATGAGGGTTGCTTGACTGATGAAAATTCGGTTATTGGGGTCTTCGATGGTATGTAAAGCATTTTTTGACAGTTTTTTGTCTGCATTCAAATACCACAATAATGTATGAGTATCAATCAAGTGATTCATGGCATGTAATCTTTGAAAATGTCGAGAGGTTCATCGAAATCTTCAGATATCATGATTTGGTCTCTGAAAATTCCGTGCAGACTTATTTTTTTTGTGGGAGAAGGATTCTTAGATAATAAGTATTCCCCATAATGGAACAGTTCAATCTGCTGTTCTGGGTGTAATTGATTGAAAATATCGGACATTGAATTTTGCAATGGAGACATTCCATTCAGCTCCAATGTGGAATTGTAATGAGAAGTAGGCTCAGATACAATACCCTCTGCTTTTTGCCAATAATATTGAGTGAGTAAATCTTCGATATTTTCACTCAGGCTTTTTCCTTCCTTTAATGAAAAAAATTTGGCCTTCTCGTGTATTTCTTTGTTAATGGTAATGTTTACCCTGATTTTATTCATACATCAAAAATAAACAATGTGTATGATTAAAAAAAATACACATTCCTTACATTTTTTGCATTTTTTGCAAAACTCTATAATCAATCTTGCTGAAATGTCTGGGATCTCTTGGTATCTTGACCAGTCGAATGTCGCCGTCAGGCAGTCCCAAGGAACGCAAATCCTCGGTAATGGGCGAGAAGCAACCCAGTTTTGGGTATGCTAGATGCTGGAAGGATTTACAGCGTTTTAACTCTAAGAAGTAAACGAGTTTATCGTTGATTTTTAAGACGGTACCCATAATTACGCCAGGAATGTGGCGCAGTTGATATTCCATCAGAAATGGGTACAACGGTTGTCCCTGCCACTCAATGATTTGTTGGCAGCGGCCCAATAAATGAAGGTTTCCTTGGTGGTCAATGTAGCCGGAATCTCCCGTTTTGTGGAATAAATGTCCATCAATGAGAAGCTTTGATTCAGCCATTTGAGCAGCAGAATCAGGACCAAAATACTCTTTTACAACATGATTTCCTGCAACCGCAATCTCCCCGATTTCTATGGGTTTGAGAGTTTCCTGAGTTTTTAGATTTAGAATTTTAACTTGTGTACAAGATTCTACTCTTCCCACAAAAAGCCCATCCTCAAAAGTGGAGTCGGTGGTTTGCATGAGTTTCCGTGCATTGATGCTTGAAATAGGTTCGGCCTCGGTGCTTCCGTATACAATTTCAACTTTAGAGTCTGGAAATGCAGTGAGCCATAATTTGGCTTCAGATGGGAAAACAGGCGCTCCTCCGCTGAAGACTTCGCGCACCGAACTTAATTTTGGAGAATTGTTTTCGGTAAGGCTCTTAATGCAAAGTTGATCAATGAAATAAGGGGAAGCAATGATGCGATTGACCCGAAATTTTTGTATGGTTTTGATGATCTTTTTTGCCTTCAGTGCGTAAGGCTTTTTGCTGCTCCATTTTACGATTACGCTGCTGACCCCTAACCCTAAATTAATCAATAAAACAATGGGTAACACCGGCATATCTACAGTGTCATCGCGGGTTTGTATGGTGTTTTGGAGGGACAAAAACTGTTGATGGAGAATTTCATGGCTGCGTTTTACCGCTTTGGGTGTGCCTGTGCTGCCCGTAGTGAAAGTGATGAGCGCGGTGTCGTTTGAACCATCAATAGTTGCCAAATCATGGTAATGACTTTTCTTTGCATGTCGAATTTCTCGTGTGGTCATGCGGACGGGGATTTTTCTAATTTCCTGGATTAAGAATCCCAAAGAAGATGCAGCGGGAATGCCTATAAATCCTTTACAATCTGCTATTTGGCATGACTTTTTTAAACGGTCTATTTTGGCCCACTCATCAATGAAAACGGCGGTACAGCCCATTTTGAATAAAGCTAAAACGCTGATGTATAAATCAATACTCATGGGCACAAAGACCAAAACACGGTCGCCGGATTTAAGGCCACGCTCCATAAATAATGAATGAGCGTTTTCAATTTTATGTCTTAATTCATCAAAAGTCACTTGCGAATGCTGATCGGCAATGGCAAGGCGATTTGAATTCATGATCGCGGCAGCATGGAAATGCTCCATGATGTTTCCATTTTTCAGGGTTTTTGCGATATGAATGATGTTAGACATTTTAAAGTTCTATTCCGTACAGATGGTATTCAGAAATAATTTCAGCTTCTAAAGATTCAGAGCATCTAAGAGATGCAGCGTCTTGATGCATGAATGAGTGAACGACTTGAAAAATGCCTTCTTTTTTGGCTTTTTGTTGTAAAATATCGGTCATCACCAATCCCAATCCACCAAGTCTAAAGTCAGGTTTTCGAGCAACAGTTTTCATGATGATGCATTTATATTCAAGGTCTAAGTAAGCAAAGACAAACCCCTGCAAATTTTGTTCCAATTCTGCTAAAAGGACCCATTGCGGGTCAATGAATTGTTTGATTTCGTTGTACTTCAACAAGAAGTCTTTCCAAAGAATGGGGGTGTAGAAAGGGTTATTTTGGAAGGCCACGAGGCTGAGCTCGTGGATTTTTTGAAGTTCTTGTTCCCAAGACTCCATGTTTAAGTGTCGGAATTTGATTCCTTGTTTCTCTAGTTGGCTCTTTCGCTCATCCAATCTGGAAATACTACCTGGAATTTCATGCATCAGGGCACTCACATATCTCTCAATGGTTTTAAATCCTGCACTTTCAAAGCTTTCTACAACTTGTGGCTGATACGAGAGATCCCCCAAAAAAATGCGATGGGAAGAGGTTTTTAAACGATAATTTTCCCAAGTGCTGCCATTCATTGGGCCTATTAGGTGTTTGAATCCCTCATTTTTGGCCCATAGTGTAAGGGCTTTGAGTTGCTCGGTTAAATTTAAATTGCTTCCCTCTTTCGATGGGTAACCTACTGCAAGTGTTTCTGAATTGAGCCTATAAATTCCAAAGTCAAAAGATTTAAGACAAACATCCGTTACAATGGTGCTGTAAAAGTAGCCATCGTCTTTGAGCCGAAGCTCGGACATGAGATTGGTCTGTTCTGTGCAGTCAGCAACTACCTCTGAGCACCTTCGTTTTACCATGAGATTCCAATAGGCTAATCGTCCGCCAGGGAATAGGCCACTTACTAATTTTTGAGCTGTTTGCTCAAATTCTTGAACATTCATGTACTCGAAGATGTTGCTCAGGTTCATGGCGTGAAAATGTCCGTATTGAGCTATTGCATCCTCGGCGAAGCCGTGAAAGAGTGAAATTCGGTGAATTCTGTCTTTGATGAATTCGAAGTTTTCGGGTTGAAGGTAGTGCGGTAAAAGGGTTCCAAAACTGCCTGTTAGGTTGTATCTTAAAAACGGATTTTGTGCGGCCCGACTGGAGCTGAGGTGTATTTCTGCTTGCCTTAAGATGAATTCTGAAACTGGAATTTCTACCTGTTTTAGGAATTCTGGATCGCGGCCCAACCAACCCATGACGGTACGACTGAAGAATAATTTGAACAACCATCGCCAACGCCAGGTGTTCCAATGTCGGAGGAAAAATTGGCGTTGCTCATGTTCCGATTTGGGTGTAAGCAACTGTTCAATGGTTTTGTAACTGTGAATCAGGGGCAGTACTTTTCTGGAGAAAATTTGGAAGTATTTTTCGAATTTTCCTTGATGTATGATGCCTGTTTTTTCCCAAGTGGGAAGGGAATTTCTAAAATAATGAGCAGCTTCTTTGGAAAGGTGGGGCTCGATTTTATTGAATAATTCCGCTCGATTTGACTCAGATGAATATCCCAAAAAAGCAAGAACTTCCTGGTAAGAAAGCTCCTGAATGGCTTTGATTTTTAGCTCCGTGAGATGCAATTGAACGGGATTGATGTCGGCTGCAACAATCAATTTTGGGTCTGCCATCAATAAGCTGAAGCAATTATCTCCGGCAGAAGCGATGCTCAAAACCTGGTCGTTTTTTTCGATGTTGAGCGCCTGAAGAAGTACCACGGGGTCTTCCCAAACCGTGGCATATCGGATGAAATCAAACGAGGCTTTTTGAGATATATTGAGTTCAGATTGCTCCGCCATTCAATTTATTTGATTATTTTGATTTGTCCTGTTGAACCATCCATCTCTACCCAGTCGCCGGTTTTGATTTTTGATAACAGATGGGTCACACCTACAATGCAGGGTTTGCCTAATTCGCGAGATACGATGGCACTGTGCGAGAGCAGTGAACCTCGTTCTACAATGATGGCTGAAGCCGTGGGGAATAGTGTTACCCAGCCGGGGTCAGTTGAGGCGGTTACCAATATGTCACCGTTTAAATCGCTCACCTCTTTGGGGTCTAAAACTATACGCACCTTTGCTTTTACGATTCCTGGGCAACAACCAATGCCTTTCAGATCTTCTCCGTCAAGGGATGTTGATTTTTCTTGTGAGAATGAGTTCCCGTGGTAAACTGCTCCGTAAGTTCTGATGCGTTCAGATGTGGTAGTGGTTTCGTATTTTGCAAATTTTTCCTTTCGGAAGGATACCAATTCTGAAATTTCTGGGGTTACCGATGTGCCTTTGATGAAGTCGAAGATTTCCTCTTGGGTAAGGTAAAAAATATCTCTGGGATGCTCCAAAATGCCTTCACTGAAGAATTGATTGCCTATAGCCAAAAATATTTCGCGTACTTTTCCAAATCCTCGGGTTCGTTCAAATCGGAGGTTTTCTCTGGCACTGACCAATATGCGAGTGCGCTTCAGTAAATAGTGGAAGAACCATTTTTTGAAAGGCTTACCTTTCAAAATGTGACCTACTTTTTCTTCTGCGTTTTTACGCATTTTGAGATCCACTCGTTCATTCACATTTTCAGAATGCCCAAAGCCTTGTCTTATGTACGATTGGATCAATTGAATCAAAGCGGTAGGTTCTTGTTTATAGGTGATGGTTTCTAATTTTAACTCTCCCACAGTTCGGTCGCCAAATTGATTCAAATAGGTATCGAAGAGTTTTTGCACCGGTTCATAATTAGGTTCATTGATCAACCTCAGAATTTGTTCTGGCGACTCAATGAGAAATGCATTTTCAAGGGTGTGAAATTGTACAATGGCTGAACTGATTTCCTTCATGCGCTTTATGGGTTCGGTAGAAATAATATCGCTAGCCCCGCATAAAAGATCGTTGTGTATTCCTGGAGGTAAACCATATTTTTCGGCAGTTTTTTGAAGTAAGCCGAAGTAAATCATGGCGTAAAAATCGTTCACCAAGGGTGCTTTCCATTTTTTAAGAAGCGTGCTTTGGAAATCAATCATGAGTTCCATCAGTTCAACAACGTTCTTTTTATCCAAAGCTATGGCATTGAACCGGTCTAATTCTTTTTGGAAATCACTTTGAAAGTTGATTCGCATTTTAGGCAATGCCCTGAGATTGGATATCATGGATTTTACCATGACCAAAACTCTTAAGCGCTCAATTAGCTTACTTCTTTGAGGCCGATTTTTCAACTCAAATCGTTCTTTAACCCCCATCATTTTTTCCATGAACTCTGCGTTCAAATGATATCCAGGAAGCAGCGCCAACGCTTTATACCACGACAATAAATTGTAGTAAACCCTTCCTTCAATTAGGCCGAGCATATTGGAAAATACGGCGGCATTTTCACGTAAGTCTTTTTCGCTTACTCCCAACAATCTGCAAAGTTGCAGATAGACGGATTCATACATTTTGATGATGAAACTAAACGTCAAAGGGGTGGTTACGCCGGGGTAAGATTCAATGATGTTTGAATTGTCCCAGAGAATCATCTCTGCCCCGGTATCAGCCAATTTATCTAAGGAAGTTACTGGTCTTGTTTGAAGTAAAAACAACTCATTTTTGACCCAAGAAAATTCAATGTCTTGGGGTTTTCCGTATAGTTTTTTGAGCCGTTTGAGTTGTTCGCCCACGGCAACTACCTGTTCAGTGCTTAGTGTTTCTGGGGATGCGGCTTCGCCTGAAATACATTCAACTGAGTCATCCTTCACAACAAAAGTATCGCCATTTACGGCCCCACTCACAAGTGCTTCTCCAAGTCCCGGGGCTGCCGTAATGATCATTTCGTTGCGGTGTCCATTCACCGGATTTACACCAAATGCAACGCCTGAAAAGTCAGGTTGGAGCATGGTTTGGATGATGATGGACATTTTATTTGGGACATTGATTCCGTGTTCTTTGCAATACGTTTCGATTTCGGTGCGGTTCAAGGAGTTCCAAACGCGTTCAATGCTATCGTTAAGGGTTTCCCAAGAAACATTGAGCTCAGTGAGAAATTGTCCAGCAAAACTGTGTGAAAATCCATCCTCACCAAGAGCCGAAGATCTTATCGATACCCTATGAGGGAAGCCCAGAGATTCTTTGATGAGTTGAATTTCATCTGGATTCAAGGGTGTTTTGATGGATGTTTCAGTCGCGTTATAAATGATGAATTCAGGAACTTGAAATCCGTTTCGAGCAAGTTGCAATAGGTGAAATCCTTTGCCACCCGTATACATTTGATTAAACTGGATGTCAAACGGGCTATTTGTATCGATGAATTTACTCATAAAATGTGAGTAATGGTTAGAATACCGCCAAGGGTTAAATACATGAGTATGGTCCAAGCTCCGCTGGCAATTTCAATGATTTTAGCAGAAGCAGAACTTTGCTTTTTTAGGTGCCAAACGGCGGCCAACAAGGTCAAAACAAAGTAAACACAAAGAGCGGTAAAAACGCCCGTTGGAAGTTTTGCAAATTCTGCGGCAAGCAAAGCGAGAACTAGAGTTGCAAAAAGGACTGCTATCCATAGATAGACTGATTTATACAATCCCAACATGCTGGAATACGTCTGAACTCCTGGTTTTTCATCGTGGGGGGCACGGATTTTCCGGCCGAGCTCTAGCACAATTCCATTAAAGAAGGAGACACCAAAAAAGTAGATCAATCCGAACGGCGCAGGACGTTGATTTAAATGCCAATCGTAACCAGAGGCATAAATGTCAATGAGTGGAATGATGATCATGTGACTGGTGACGTACCAGAATTGGTGTTTTTTAAGCCAATCAGCCATGAAAAATTCTTTTCCCATGAGCAATAAATAAGCAATAACCACCGCATAAAGCGGAAGCATTTTAGGAAAGGTTACAGCGCTGATGATCAGTTGAAAAACAAATATGGTCAAGCCAATGTTGCGTAGTTCTTTGAGCGAAATAAGTCCGCGTGGAACGGGTAATTCCGATCTGAATTTTGCATCGTCTTCAGCGTCTTTGTGTTCATCGAATACACGAAGAAGAAAAAACAAGGAAACGGTATTGAAGATGCAAACTAAGAAGGCCTTGAGGTCAATAAAATGAGGCAGTTGTTGGCACAATCGGGAGTAACCAATGGCGCTAAAACTAAATGCGGCAATTAAAATTCCGTGTGAGTGAAGTGGAAATCGTTCGGTAAGATATATCCAAAAACGGGAGTATAGGGGTTGATTTTGGTTCATTGGGTTGAATTGGGTTTTCAATAGGGCGGCGAATCTATGCAGTTTTGGTTATTGTACAAAAAGGATAAACGCAAATACACAACTTTGAATTACGGATTTTCCGTAATTTCAGGGTAGTGTAAATATAGAAAAAAAAGTGATGTAAATAATCGGTTTTATGTGAACTATTTTGTTTGTAAATTTATCAACTTAAATACTATGTCTCCGCTTAGATTCTTCTCCTTATTTGTCTTGATCACAACGCCATTTTGCACTGTGAAAGCACAAGTCGGAATTGGTACTACAACGCCTTCTAGTTCAGCACAGTTGGATGTTACATCGAGCACAAAGGGTGTTTTGTTGTCGAGAGTGGCACTTACTTCTTTGACTTCTGCTTCACCGTTAACCTCGCCAACTACATCCATGTTGGTATACAATACTGCCACTGCAGGGTCTTATCCTAACAACGTTACTCCTGGGTATTACTATTGGAACGGAACTGCATGGGTTAGATTTGAAGATCAAACCACGAGCCCTGGTGTAATGGAATGGAACTGGACACTCGGAAATCCCACATCATTATCTCCAGCAGCTACTTTTGTTGGCAACGCTTCAAATACTACGGGATACGTTCAACTTACACCCAATTCAGCAAATCAAAACGGCAAGATCTATTGGCAACAAACCATTGATTGGAGCAAGCCTTTGCATATTGCTGCTAATTTGTACGCAGGAAGCGTCACAAATGGTGGCGATGGAACCTGGATATTAAAATTGATGGAACCTTCATTGGTACTTCATACATTGGTTCATTTACAGCTGGTGGAAATTATTTTGGTGTCGGAGCTTGGACAGGTACCGCAACCAACAACCATTTGATGAGACGCTTCCTGATAGAAAGTGCCCTTGGACATCCGAGGTAAGGGTAGTTGCGTAAATCCGTAATTTCAAATTTGCGATTTGTGATAAATCGTAAATCAATTGTCTGTTAACACGATATATTTGCCCCTTTGATATGTCAGAGGGGCATTTTTTTGATAGAGCACCAAAAGTACCAGGAAGAGGGTTTAACACAAGCCAAGCGGTTTTGTTGAGGCAAGATTTTTTGAAGGGCTTGCAATTAGACTCGTCTCGACTTTTCAGCCATCAGCTTCCCCTTGATGAAATCAATCACAACATCGAATCTTTTGTTGGTAGCGTTGAAATTCCCGTTGGATTGGTTGGTCCCATTGCATATAAAGAATTATCAGAATTTCCAGCTGAAGTTGTTTTTTTACCCGCCGCAACCCTTGAAGGTGCATTGGTGTATTCCATGAATCGCGGAGCTCGCGTAATCGCTCTTTCAGGAGGATTTGATTCTGACTTTCATTATCAACGAATGTTGCGCGCGCCACTGTTTATTTTGGATTCAAATCAAAATGCGAAATTGCTTGAAGAATATTTAAACTCCCATTTTGAAGAAATTAAATCAGTGGCTGAGTCTTACAGCAATCACGCCAAGCTACTCGAAATGAAAACAGATGTATTTGGATCTAATTTAAATACCAAGTTTTATTACCAAACGGGTGATGCAGCGGGTCAAAATATGACAACTACTTGCACTTGGCATGCTTTGTTGCATATTGCGGCAGAGTTTGGGGAACTGTATCCCCATGTGCATTTAGATTATGTCATTGAAGGAAATGGCGCCGCCGATAAGAAAATATCTCAGTACAACATTGATCATGGCCGCGGTTGCAAAGTATCTGCGTCGGTAGAGGTTTCAGACGAAGTGTTGAAAGATGTATTAAGGGTAGATTCAAATCAATTTTTCAAATTCTATCATCCTTCGAAAGAGGCTGCTGAAAAAGAAGGTATGGTGGGTTACAATATCAATGTAGCTAATGCCTTGGCTTCGATATTTTTGGCTACTGGGCAAGATGCAGCGTGTTTGCATGAATCATCAACGGCGTTTTTGAATATTGAAAAGACGCAAAAAGGACTTTGTTTTGAAATTACGTTTCCCAATTTAGTGGTTGGAACCGTGGGCGGTGGTACTCATCTTCCCAAGCAAAAAGAAGCACTTCAGATGATGGGTTGTCATGGCCGTGGTCAATTACAGCGTTTTTCTAGGATCATTGCGGGTGCGGCTCTAGGGTTAGAGATTTCTACTTTTGGAGCCATTGTTAGTGGAGAATTTGCTCGAGCGCATCAAAAGTTAGGACGAAATAAACCAGTTGATTGGTTGTTGAAATCGGAAGTGGATGTTGATTTTCTGAGGGCCTGCTTGTATGATTCCTACAAATCTAAAGTAGAAAAAATTGAGTGGCAAAGTCACGAGTATTTTGATAACGGTATCATTACCCAGCTGACCACTCGGGTCACTTCGAAGTTGCAAGGCTATTATTTGTTGAAGATCAACGAAGTTGATCGTGTGCTATTGAAGTCTAGACCCACAAGTGAAGAAGTTTATAAAGGGTTGCATTTGGTAGCCAGTGGAATTGATTCTGCCTTAGCTGCTGCCATTTTGGAAGACAGAAAGAAACTAGAATTTGATCAATGCCATCTGAAAGAAGTTTCAATGGCTCAATGGCTTAACGAGGTTGAATATCCGTATTTTCCCAAATTATTTGGCATCAAACAAGATGAAAAGCGAGAGATTTATTTGCTTCTTCAACGGTTCATACATCCAACAGAAACAAAGATTCTGAACTGCGAGAATGAGCCTGAAAAATGGAGTTTGGGTGATATAGATGCTTGTATTGAAGCGATTCATGATTTCCATAATCTTCAATTCAAAGCTGAAATTGCAAATGAGTTTCCACTGCAACGGCCTTGGAAGGCAATGAAATTCTATCAACGATTGAATGCATTATTTTTGGATTCCGTTCGCAAAGATATTCAGTTTGACGAAGTTGATTTTCGTTGTTTGGAATCGTTACAATTGAGTCAATTGGAACTTGAGTTCTCTACACTTAGTTCGCGTATTTGTGTCATTCACAATGATTTTAATCCACGGAATATCATGATATTGAACAACGGTGAGCCCGTGATTTACGATTGGGAATTATGCATGAACGACTATCCTCACCGCGACATCATGGAGTTTTTGAGCTTTCTAGACTTGCCGTATGATGATTTCGAGGGACACGCAAAGAAACATGCAGCTCTTTTAGATGAAGATTGGTTGGAATATGTAAAAACGGCGCGCTATTCTTTAAAAAGCTTGATATTAACGAGATTCTCCTTGTACTGCGTTTCCGGAGGATCTGAATCGCACTATGAATTTGCTGGACGAGTGGTAAAAACGGCTTTGCGGTATTTGATGGGATTGGCTATATATTAGATGTACTTAATCATCTGTTTGTAGCGCTCTTCGTATTTATTCCCTGATTTTCCACCCAATTTTTTATGCAAGGCATGAATTTTTTCTACTCTTTTGCCTGGATCGGGGTGAGTACTTAAAAATGCAGGCACTCTTTGTCCGCCTGAGGCGTTCATTCTCTCAAAAAATCCTGCAGCACCTGTGGGATTATAACTGGTGTTATACAACCAACGAACACTAAATTCATCGGATTGCAATTCATCTTTTCGGCCGTATTTCAACAGCGCTAGGCCTGCAGCAATTTGGGTCAGATCATGGTATTGTGTGTCAATTAACAACTGGGTAAAGATGGTGACACCGTATTGACGGGTTAAAGCGTCGGTGCTGTGGCGTTTAGCGGCATGTGCCATTTCGTGCCCCATGACACCGGCTAATTCGTCTTCTGATTGTAAATATTTCAATATTCCGGTGTAGAAATAAATGTATCCTCCTGGGGTGCAAAAGGCGTTCAGGGTTTGATCGTCTTTAATGATTCTGATTCGCCAAGGGAATTTGTTTTCGTGCTCAATTTCATTGTTTCTAAGGATACTGTCTCTTATGGAATATAAGTAACGGTAAATAACGCTGTTAGATGCACTGTCAAGCAAGTTTTTGCTGTTTTCTTTATCGATATCAGCGGCAACTTGAGCTCCGAAGGCTAAATCTGTAGTGACAGGAAATACGTTGATGCCATTTGAAAACAATGAGCATCCCCCAAGAATGATGGCGGCAAGAATCACATTCCACTTATTTTTCATGGTGCGAAATTAGACTTTTCACTACCAAAACTTGACAAAATTCACTGACATTTCAGCGTATTTTTGCAGCATCATGTCAAATAATTTCATTGAATCCCTACAGAAAAACATCCAAGCGCAGAGAGAATTGTTACTTCAACATCCGGTGTATAAGAGTATCAATGACCTCAATGGATTGATTCAGTTCTCAGAAAAGCATGTGTATGCGGTTTGGGACTTTATGAGCTTGTTGAAATCGCTCCAAAGAGATTTGACTTGCGTTGAATTGCCATGGAGGCCCGTTGGTACAGCTGATACTCGATATCTAATCAATGAAATTGTACTCGGAGAAGAATCTGACGTAGACGAACACGGAGTGAGAATATCGCATTTTGAATTGTATCTCAAAGCCATGCAACAAATGGGTGCCGACACCCTAACCATTCAAGCATTTTTGTCCCAAGCCATTGATAAAAATATTTTCAATGCTATAGAAAATGCCGAACTCCACCCCAAAGTTAAATCATTCTTGAATTTCACGTTTGATGTTGCCATCAATCAACCTGCTCATATTAAGGCTGCTGTTTTTACCTTCGGACGTGAAGACTTGATTCCCGATATGTTTGTTGAAATCCTCAGAGAAATCCACCAAGAATTCCCTGAAAAAGTATCTACATTCAAATATTACATAGAAAGACATATTGAGGTAGATGGCGATCATCACTCGCACCTCGCCTTGGAAATGGTGGCTCAACTTTGTGGCGATGACGCTCAAAAATGGTCAGAAGCTGAAAAATTTTCTATCGAATCGCTGAAACAGAGATCGCTACTTTGGGATGCAATTATTGATAGATGATTTTTGTGCGGTCATCTCCTTTGTTGATGTGAATGACATTCTCCTTTTCAGGCCCAGATTCTAGATTTAACTCCCACTTCACTCCAATCATTATTGGATGAGAAATAATCAATATTTACTTCTGTTATTTCCAATATTTCTTGGCGTTCACATTTCGTAGGAGATGCCGATATTAATAAGGTGCCATTAAGTGCCATTCAAAAAATGGTAAACTCATAGATTCTCAAAGTATAAACTCTAAATTAACACACAATTAACAATGGAGACATAAATTTGAAAGAGTTAACGGATTAATCATTCAAAATAACCCTTCAATCTAAAAATTTGTGGATCAATTACAACAAAATAATATTCAGAATAGTGACGATAAAAGTGCATTAAAAATATATCATACGGTTTTAAGAGATTTTTTACCATTTTGGCCGGTATATGCATTCTTTATTCTGTTATTTCTATTCCTTGGTAACCTAAAAATCAATTACACTCAATCGATATTTGAAACTGAAACTGGACTTTTGTTGAAAGATGAGTCCAATACTTCAAGTGATCAAATATTGCAACAGGTGGCTGGTAAATCTCCTACCTTCATTGATGATGAAATTGGAGTGATTAAGGGATTTCAAGTAATCAAAGGAGCTGTAGAGAAATGTGGTTATTTTTTTACTATCAAGTCAGAAGGTGTTATGAAAAAAGTCAATATACCTTTAGAGGGATTGCCTTTTTATATAGACGTAATCAATAAAGATAAAATATCCAATTCAAAGTTTGCTTTCAAACTGTTGAATGATGGAAGACTTCGTGTAAAAGGAAAAATAGTTAAATATGAAGTTATTACTGAAATTGATGGAAATAAGTTAATTTTTCGGCGAAATTATAATTTCAAAAAAGGAGATAAAATTGTTGATGAGTTTTTAAAAATGCAATTCAAGAACAACAATTGGATTGAGATTTTAGACAATAGGAAAGCGGCAAAGCAATTTTTAGAAAATGTCAGGATAGAGAAAGATAAAAGGAGCTCTATTATTCATTTATTTGCAGAATCAGTTTCACCACGGTATTCGGAAAAAATGTTGAATTCTCTGGTTGAAAGCTATCAAAGCTACACTCAATCTGAGAAACGGAAAAAAGCGAAATTTACTGTAGAATTTATTGATCGCAGGCTAGATTTTCTGGGAAGAGATTTAGACACAATAGAAAGAAGAATTGAAGTATTTAAAAGTACTAATGATATTTCAAGATTATCTAAAGAGTCTGAGTATTTCTTAGATAAAATGAGATTGAGTGATAATAAAATTTGGGAATTTGAATTTGAAATAATTGTTTTAAAACAAATCAAAAGTTACATTTTGCGTGGTGTTGCATCAGATCAAATTGCCCCAGGATTAACGGGTCTGAGCGAGGGTAATATGAGGCAGATACAACCCTATTTTGATCGATTTAATGAATTGAAATTAAACTACAACAAGCTTAATAGTTTGGTGGGAAATAAAAACAATCAGTTAGGTGTTGTTAAATCGGAGTTAAACTTAGTTAGAACGGCCATAGATAATCTAATAGATAATTCCTTGGAAAATCTATATAAAATAAAAGAAGGAATTTTACAAGACCGGTCTGGAACCAATACTAATTATAACAAATTAATTAGGTCAATTCCTGAAAAGGAAAGGACTTTGCTAAATTTAACGAGGCAACAAAATGTTTTAAACTCACTGTATCAATATCTTCTCCAAAAAAGAGAGGAGTCGGCAATACAAATGGCTGGAACCTTATCTAATGTCAGGATTTTAGAAAATACTACCGGAGAGAAACTAGTTGTTCCTCAGGTAAAACTTACACAAATACTTTTCACGTTTATTGGATTTCTTTTGGTAACGATAATCTTGGTGGTCAAAAGCATCTTGAGAAATAAGGTTTATAATGTAGGTGAATTACGTGAAGTATTAAATATTCCAATTTTAGGTTCCATCATATACACTGAAACATCTGATAAATCTTCGTTGGTTATTGAACAAGATAATTCAAGAAATATTGTTGCAGAACAATTCAGAAGTATTAGAACCAACATAGGATTCATCACTGAAGAAAGTATCAATACGAAAGTCATACTCATTACCAGTTCAATTTCAACAGAGGGTAAGTCATTTTGCAGTTTAAATTTAGGAGCTGTTTATGCTATTTCAGGTAAGAAAACGCTAGTTATTGAGGGTGACTTACGGAAACCAGGCATTAGTAGGAACTTCAACATATCCAAACGTGAAATAGGACTGAGTAATTTGCTTTCAAATTCACAAATAACTGTTGATCAAGTGATTAAAGATGTAGGGTATGAAAATTTGTCTATTATTTCCTCAGGTCCTATCCCGCCAAATCCACTAGAACTATTAGCTTCAGACCGAATGTTGGAAGTTATGGATGACTTAAAAAGTAAGTTTGATATTATCATTTTTGATTGTCCACCAATAGGTTTGGTGAGTGACTCTCTTGAGGTTTCTCGTTTTGCTGATTTAAGTATTTTTGTGGTTCGCTTTGGTGTTTCCGAGTTGAATAAAGTCAAGGAAATTGCTTTGACATTCAAGAAATTAAGCAAATCAAACAACATCGCCTGCTTGTTAAACGGGGTCAAAGGTGGTATTGCTGGTTATGGTTATGGTTATGATTATGGATACGGTAATTTAAAGGCTTACTCAAATTACAGTGGTGCCTATTACACATTAGGGAATTACTATTTTCATGACTATGGGGCGTACAACTATAATTATGATTCTAAATACCTCGCTTATAACTCAAATGGAAGCGATAATAATAAAAATCCAACAGTCATTAATAAAACTCTTTCATTCTTGGTGCATATAGTTGTAATGCCATTTAGAGCCTTCTTTACATTTAAATAATGATAAATTTAAAGTCTCTATTTAAGCCGAATATTCTAGTTAAATATTCTAGGCGAAAATCAGTGTTCATTATTTTACTGTTGTCATTACTAATTGCAATTTTTGATGGTTTTGGTATTGGAATAATAGTTCCCCTTTTAAACAGTAATGGAAATGATTTACACTATTCTTTTGGTAACAGCAGTGTTGGATTATTATCCAGGTTCAATTTGGATTTTAATTTAGAGTTAAGAGAGGCAATAGTTTTTGTGGTTGTTGTTTTTTTATTAAAAGCAATTATGCGTTTTAGTTTGAATTTCATACGAATACAAATGCGTTCCTATTTTATCAAATCAATTAGACAAAGAATTTATACTTCGGTTTTTAATTTAGAATTTTCTACTTTTCATGATTTGAGCAGCGATTCTCTGTATTCTTTATTGAATAATGAGGTACAAAAATTATTCGGTGCTTTTGATTCTTATTTCAAGTCTTGGAGCGGAGTAATTCAAGTCGCCTCATATTTTATTCTGGCAATCTTGCTTTATACCAAATTCACTTTATTGATTTTGATATGTTCTTTTTTCGTGTTTATTATTTATCGAAAAATTTATTCACTGACTAAAAATTCATCTGCAAATATTGCCCAACTACAAGGAAGGCTTTCAAAAACAATAAGCAACTTTATTTATAATTGGGAGTATTTTAAAATCAACGGTAATTTTACAGACCCTAATAAAGAGTTTAACGATGTTTCCAAAGATGTAGAGGTTGAATACGAAAAGATGGGCAGATTGCAATCTTTCGCAATGAGTTCAAGAGAATTTTTATCTCTTTCGGTAGTCTTGTTTGTTGTTTTTATAGAAGTGGTGTATTTCGGTCTCGAGATTAAAAGTACAATTTTACCTTTATTGCTGTTGTATAGAATCATGGGGAATTCTGTGATCATACAAAACAGTTGGAATAGCTTTTTAATGTCATTCGGTTCAGTCAAGTTGATTACAGATTTTTTGGAAACTCATGCTAGTCATAAGAAACCAACCGAAGTTAGAAATACAGTTTTCCAATTTGAAAAAATTGTGTTCGAGGATGTTTGTTTTAGTTATCCGAATTCAAACAAAATCATCCTGCATAACATTAATTTAACATTTAATCGAGGGGAGTTACATATAATCAAAGGACAAAGTGGTAAGGGGAAATCTACTTTAATTAGGTTGTTTGTTGGGTTAATACAACCTGTAAACGGGCATATTTTGTTTGATGGTATTCAACCTTCAGAAGATGATTTTAACTCCCTAAGAATGGCAACTAGTTATTCTGGAGGTCGGTATTTTCTGTTTTCTGGAGAATTGAAATACTATCACAGCTGTTTTCATTCAGATGCAAAGAATGAGTTTGGCATTAATTCAATTTCCTCTAACTTAAACATTCAGAATCTGTTTCAATTGTCTGAAACACCCCCGCTAGAGTCTCAATTGAGTGCAGGAGAGCTTCAGCGAGTTAATTTGATGAGGAGTCTTTTGACTGATTCTGATGTTTGGATTTTTGATGAGCCATCGAGCCAATTAGATACTGATTCAACCAAACTAGTTTTGAACGAAATCAACAAACTCAAGAAAGACAAATTTGTGATTGTTATCACACACGATAACGAGTTTGATGAAGTTGCCGATAGAGTCACAGAGTTGTAGCATTTGTAAAACAATAATTCAGTGATATATCGATAATAAGAATTGGTTTATTTCGCCCCACAAAATCTTGGGAATGCTTATACAAAAACTTATATCAAAAAACAAACTAAAATTGGTGGATGAAGGTGCATTTTTGTTCGTTGTGGGTGGTCAACATTGTGGCGGGTTTGAATTTACACAAAGTTTAAGTAAAAGTTTAAATTTGAATTATAGCAACCTCGGCCGTGAAGCTAATTTCTTCAACAGTGGTTTATTTGAAAGCAAATCCTTAGATTTTTATAAAAAATCATTCAAATCAACAAAGAAAAGTAATTTGGTTGATGTGAATATAGACTTAAGTTGGGATTATTGCACAGAAGGATTAAATTTAGATCGCATAGCTTCATTAGAAGCCAAGAAAATTTTTGTATTCATTAAACGAGATCCAATTGAAAGATTTTTTTTAGCATATAACTATTATTTCTCCTCTAAAGTTCAATATATTCTTAAAAAATACCCTACCGAGTACAATAAAAAGGTATTTAAGTTTCTCTCTGAAAATGAGAGTTTTTCATTAGAGAGATTTTGTGAGGTAGAATTTAGTTCGAGACCTGTTTTTAATGCACTGAAGTTGGGCCAATATCAATGGCAAATTGATAATATTGTTTCAAAGTTTGGCAGTGAATCCTTATTAATCATTGATTATGATAATTTATTTGATTCTAAGTACACTGCAATTAATTATATTCCTAAATTGGAGACTTTCTTGAATACAAAAGTCGATTTTAATTTTGATTGGTTCAATAAGTATTATATCAATAATGGGTTTTTAGGAAATTCATCAAAAGCTGAAATTATTTCTAAATTAACCGATTATTTTCAAAATTCGGGAAGTTGAGAATTTATGTTTAGATTCAAACGAGTATTGTTTTTTTGTCATGATTTAGAGGCTCCTTCAGGCGGGCGCAAAATGATTTATTGGATGTCTGATACTCTTAATTCAATGAATATTGAGGCATGCGTTGTTCATAAAAATCCCAGATTTAAATTAAGTTGGTTTAGCAATCAAACCACTGTAAAATACTTCCCTAACAAATTGGATTATTTGTATCAAAAGTCAATTAAGAGCAGACTAAAGCAATTTGTGTATTCCATTATTTACTCTGATGTAATTGAAATTAATAAAAACGAAGATTTACTCATTTTTCCAGAAACTTGGCTATCCAATCAAACGTTAAAAATTATTGAGGAAGAATTCAATGTTTGGTTTGCAATTCAAAATTCCTATTTTTTATTGAATAAAGAAAATCAATTAATTGATAGATTATTAAGGTTGTTTAAAAATGAAAAGGTTCATTTGATTTGCTTTTCTCAGTTGAATTTTCAGATAATGTACAATTTGATAGGTTCAAATAATCCATTATTACAGACAGAAAACAAGAATTTACATAGATTTACAGTGATTTTAAATCCTAAACTCTATTTGCAAGTTGCAGATGAAGAACTATTAGAAAAAAAATCACATTCAAGTAAATTAAAAATAGCTTATATGCCTAGACGAGGTAATAATTTCTTCGGTGCATTATTGAATTATTTGAATCATAAAAATGTAAAAACAGATGATTTTGAATTTATAAAGATTGATGGATTACCACAAGAAGATGTGTTCTCGATTCTGCTTAGTTCACATGTTTTTCTTAGTTTTTCGGAATTCGAAGGATTTGGATTGCCATTGGCTGAAGCAATTGCTTGCGGAAACATTATTGTAGGGTCTTCAGCAGGCGGAGGTAGAGAATTTCTTGATAAACAGAGTTTTTTCGAAGTAAATAATTTTGATTATTCAAGGATTTATAAAACGTTAAGGTTCATTGCAAATTATAAAGCTTTGAGAGAGAAAGATTATTTTTTCAAAATAAGTGATTCTAGATCGAAGATTTTGAACAGCTACTCAGAGGAGAATGCAAGAACTATGTTGAACGAGATTCTATTGAATTTTCAATGAAAAAATTATTGGTTGTTTCCGTTGGCGATATTAATAAAGCCAGCAGTAGAGCCAGGGTTTTTTGGGTATTCCCGAGAATAAACAAACTTCAAACTAAAATTAAAGTGTCAAACAATCCACTTGACATATTAATTTTATTTTTCACAGTTCACAATTATCAAATAATTATTTTCCAAAAGGTATTTTCTAGGTGGCATTTATATTTGTTGTGGTATTTGAAGTATTTAGGGAAATCGATTTATTTAGACATTGATGATTTTCCTTCGAGGTCATTTTCAGAGGTTACTTTAAAAAATTTCCAAAGGTTTTCTGAATCGGTACATGGAATATCTTGTGGGAATATCAATCTGTTAAATTATTGTCTTTTATATAATAAAAATAGTTTTTTAATTCCAACCTGCATTGATGTTGATTTATATGGTCAGTACAATTTAAAATTGAATGATAAAAAAGTGATTGTTGGATGGATAGGCAATGGATCGCATTATGAGGAGGAGTTAATTTGGTTTGTAAATGAGATTGTTACACCATTGACCAAGCATTATTTAGAAACACCCTTGCAATTTTGTTTTATTGGTGTGAAAAACTGCAATAAATTGTTTTCTTTGATTGAAAGTTTAAAATTAACCGATAAGTTTGCTATGATTGAAGATTTGAATTGGTCAGACACTCAAGAGGTTAGTTCTTGGATTGGTAAATTTGATATTGGTATCTATCCCTTGTTGGAGCAAAATTTCAATTTGTACAAGTGCGGTTTTAAAGCTCTAGAATATGGAGCCTGCGGTGTACCAACAGTTGCTAGTAACATATTGGGGATGAACGCGTATATTAACAACGGTGTTACAGGCATGTTGTGTGATAAGTCTGACGACTGGATCAGTCAAATTCGTTTATTGATTCACAACACCAAACTAAGGAATGAAATAGGGTTTAATGCTCAAATGCATGTGAGAAATGAATATTCAGTTAAAAAAGCAGTATCAATATGGGAAAACAAAATGAACCTGTAAGAGTTTGCTATATTGCTTCATCAAGTCATTCTGGGACTACGATTTTGAGTCGATATTTATGCAAAGAGAAGGGCTTTTTGTCATTAGGTGAGATACATCTCACCTGGCTAAAATATTTATCGGATAAAGATGTACTGATGAAGGAGATTTGTTCTTGTGGTCAATCTGCTGCATCCTGTAATTTTTGGAGCGAGATATTTTCAATTTGGAATTTGAATCATGGATTGCAGAATGCATATTCGGAATTGGTGAAATTTTGCATGAATCAATATCCGGAATTTACAATTGTTGATTCATCTAAATACATCAAAGGTATTTCCCCATGGATGGAATTTGAGAATGTAGATTTACGAGTAATACATTTAGTAAAAGATGTTCGAAATTATACGGTTTCTCAAATTGATAATGCACTGAAAAAAGGCGTCCGTAGAAAATTACCAGGTTTTAGACATCACTTTTTTTGGTGGCAACAACACCAAAGGCTTATAAAATTCTTAAATGATAACCAACTTAATTCTATTTTAATGAGTTATGAAAAATGGGCCATTGAGCCGACTTTTATGTTTCTCAATAAGGTGAATGGATTAAATAATCCCTTAAATATTATCAACCCCAAAAAAGCTGATTCTGTTCATCATATTTTAACCGGTAATAATTCCAGATTAACTTCTGATATCGACAGAATTGTTTACGATTACAGATGGTTTCATAGAAATGAATGGTTGCTTGCCTACTTGTTAATGGGTCCTATTAGAAAATTCAATACGGAGATAATAAAAAATGAGGAAACCTAATCTTTTTATTATAGGAGCCCAAAGGGCTGCTACTACCAGTTTGCATCTTACATTAAATTTACATCCAGATATTTTTATGTCTGAAATTAAAGAACCTCAATTTTTCACATCCGAACTATTGAGGAAAGAAGGAGATTTAAATGTTTATCAAGAGTACATAGAAAAAGGCAAGTATAGAACATATGATAGCTATATCTCGTTGTTTTCAGCTGTAAAAAAAGAAAAAATAGTTGGAGAGAGCTCGCATTATATGTATCGCCCAGGAAATGCAAAAGTGATACATTCGTTTAATGAGAATTCAAAAATCATTGTTTGTGTAAGAAATCCTATTGATAGATTGTTTTCTGAGTATGTGTTATTGAAGAATAAAGAAAGACTAACAATATCATATGACGATTTTATCAATGCTGAATTAATCAAAGCCTATAACGGAGAAAGGTCAAAGCTTCATAAAGGTCTATACTGCGATTCAATAATTGAGTATCGAGAAATGTTTAAGGAGATTTATCTCATGGATTTTGAGAATTTGAAGAAAAACGGTGCATTGGAATTGTCGAAAATATTTAATTTTCTTGAAGTCGAAGATTTGTCTGAGAAAATTAGTTTCTTGGTAGTGAAAAGTGTAATTCCTGATCAAATAAAGAATTTAATTAAGAGATTAAAAAACAATTATTTTGGAAATTTCTTATTTAAATTATTAAATAAATATATATCGCGTTCAAAAAGAAAGTTATTAGTTGAAAATTTATCTAGTAATGTGAAGCCGTCGGAAATTGAATTGGGTCATACAAAATATTACCCTGAATTAATAGAATTTTACAAAAACGATGTAATTCAATTGTCGAGCATCATGAATCGAGATTTATCCCATTGGATATCAAGTTCAAATTATAAATTACCGCAATGATTAAAGTTGCATACGGTTCAATACCCAAAGAAGGTGGCACGTATTCATTTTTTTTGAATCATAGAGATATCTTGAAATCTTTTGGAATTGAATTGTATTGTGTAACTGTTGGTTATCAGTCTAATCTTTTGGTTAATAAGAACTTTCATTCTGAAGGTTGTATATACTTGGCTAAAAATGAATTTAGGCTAGAAAAGCAGGCTATAAAATTTGTGGAATGGGCTAAGAGAGAGAATATTCAGGTAGTCATACCGGTAAACTCAGAGCCTATGAACGCAAGTGTAACTTTGCTACCAAAAAGGGTCAAAATAATTTCAAGAGTTGCGAATAGTTTTAAACTTGGGTACCAAATTGCCACTGAGTATGACAATTATATTCACCAATACGTCATTTTAAATAGTAAATCAGAATTTGATCTGCTCAATTTAGGAATACAAAAAAATAAAATAACTAAGATTCCAAACGGATTTGATCTATCTCAATTAAATTTCGAAGATACAGGCAATTCAGGTAAGGATGATGACTTATTTTACCATTCTAATGCAATTCAAATAGGCTTTGTCGGTCGTTTGGAACACAACCAAAAAGGAGTGTTTCATCTAAAACCAATTTTAGAAGAATTAGATAAACTTGGAGTAAAATATAAACTAGATATTGTTGGGACGGGGAAAGATAAAAATAAGTTGGAACAAGAACTTGGTCATCACATAGAAAAAAATCTAGTTTCATTAGTGGGCGGGTTAAATCGTTCAGAGTTGTTGAAATATTATCAGAAATTTGATGTTTTGTTATTTCCTTCTCACTTTGAGGGAATGTCTAATGTTTTAATTGAAAGTTTATGTTCAGGTAATTATTTAATATCATGGAATTTAAAAGGTATCACCGACGAAATAATTGATGATCATTCTGGGAAAGTATTTGAAATGGCTGACTACATTGGAATTGCAAATGAATTATCTCAACTTAATTTACAAGAATTAAGAGAAGGATCTATCAATCGCCGGATGAAAAATCAAACGAGATTTTCACATTTAGTTTCTGCAGAAAGTTACGCGGGGCTCATCAAGGAATTGTTGAAAAATGATGAATTTCAAAATGATAGGGATGTGAGTGATTTCAAGTTTAAAAGACCTAGTTACTCAAGCAGTGATTTGAAGTCATTGATGTTTGCTCTAAAAAGATATTATTTTGACAGAGCTTAAAAATAGCGAATTAAAAGTTATATATATATTGGGCCAGCCCCATAGTGGGAGTACTATTTTTAGTACGTGGATGAGTTCGTTTTTTACGGTACATTATTTAGGGGAACTGTATTTTTTCAATAAGGATTTTAATGATGACAGGCCATGCAGTTGTGAACGAAAACTTTGTGAATGTCCAATTTGGAAACCCATATTTAAAGAAGTTTCAAAAATAGCGAAAGCCAATATTTTAAATAATAGGGTACAATTTATGCTTAATGTGCAATTAAATTGTCATAAAAAACTGCAATTGGAAATTAAAAATCAATACGGTAAAATATTAAATGTACTCTCCTCAAGCCAACAACATCCTGGCATATTTATAGATTCCTCTAAGTCTATTGATTTTTTAAAAGTAATATTGCAAACAGGAGTTCAAATTGAATTGGTTTACTTAAGAAGAAATCTAAGAGATGTCTTCAGATCTTTGATTATTAGGCCTAAAAAATATTCTAAATTTGGTCGACTTAAATTATTGGTGGTAACATTGGGTTTGATTTGGAGGGATATTAGATTTCATTACTTCTTTAAAAAGTGGAAAGGATTGAAAAGCGAAGTAGATTTTGATGACTTAATTGCACTATCAAATGATCAAAAAATACAGTATCTTCAGGATAAAATACATACCTTGAAATCTGTTCCAAGGGGAATAGGAATTTCACATCTTTTTTCAGGAAATAGAAAGGTCATTACAAACAGGAGTTTTGAGAATAACAATGAAACTGCATGGCAAAAAATAATAGGTGATATATTTTTTAAATGAGGGTAATTCAAGTAATCAATGATTTAGAATTAAAAAACGGTGGTGCTCAGAAAATTGTCTGTAAGTTAGCGAGTTACCTAGGTGTGAGTGGATTTGAAATTCATTCAATAGTCTTGAAGAAAAGTAGATATGACAAAATAGGATATTATTCAATTTCGACTATTTTTAATTTGTATTTTCAATTAAAAAAATTACAAATTAAGAAATATGAATTAATCCATGTGCATTTATTTCCAGCGGTATTTTATGTTAGAATATTACAATATTTTTGGCCCCAAACATTCATTATTTTTACTGAACATTCTACCCAAAACAACCGCAGAAATAGGAGATTGTTTTATTTATTAGATCGATGGATTTACTCAGGATTACACAAAGTTGTGGTCATAAGTAATGGTGTAGGAGAGTCATTATTGAAGTATATGCCAACCATTAAAGATAAATTAGTTCTAATTTACAATGGAATTGAGCAAGCTTATTCAAAAAATACGGAGGGGAAAAGTACTTTACAAGTTATTGATAGGAAGAATATTAGAGCTGTTTCCATCGGGAGATTAGTAAATATGAAAAACTTCGATTTGTTGATACGTTATATTGACTCTTTTAATAAAAATTCCAAAGAAGCAAGAATAAATTTAGATATTTACGGTGAAGGTCCTGAATTTGAGAATCTGAAGGCCCTAATTAATTCTCGTGATCTGGATAATTGCATTATGCTCAAAGGCTACAGTGATAATATAGATTTTACGTCTTATTCAACATTTCTCTTGTTGAGTGAATATGAAGGGTTTGGACTGGCAGTGCTCGAATCTATGTCGAATGGTTTGATTTGTATAGTTTCTGATGTGGATGGTTTGAATGAGTTATGTTGCCATAAGTCTCTTAATAAAGGAATTTTTTTAGTGAACCCAAACAGTCAAGACGATTTTAATTCGAATTTACAAACTGTTCTGGATAACATTGATTTATGGGAAATTTGGAGTCTAAATAATATAGAAAGAGCTAGTTATTTTAGCGATGAAAGGATGTTTCAGGAATATTTAACTTTATATCAAAATGTCTACAAAAAATCTAGAATTTAATAAAGTTTTACTGAATATCACATTGGTTGTGATGTTTACATTTCCAAAATTGAATTTGAATTTTGCTGGAATCCCGCTTTATATTATTGATTTTTTATTGATTTTAAATTGGTTAGTGGTTGATAGGAAAAATCAAAAAAGCTTAGATAAAATAATATTTACAATTTTTTTTTCTAGTATTTTTTTCATTTTTATTTCTGAACTTTTCGCATTTTTAACATTGAATTATTCAATTGAACCATTTTATTCACTAATACGGACTCTACTAACTTATTCACTGCTTATTTTGTTATTTAGGAGAATTCAAAGTGAACAAGAATTTTATCGTGCATTTATTTGGGTTGTGAGATTTTCGTTAGTTACGGTTTTACTGGTCGTCTTATCTTCTATTCCACAAACAAGAGATTTTATCACTAAAAATGTTTTTGAATTAAGCTTTTTAGATCCCGCAAAAGGGTTTTTAGATAAATGGGACAAGGCAGATATTGATGAAGTGTTGAGGGGAAGATCATTGATTGGTGTTTCCATAATAACGGGATACTATCTCGTGTTTGTTTATGTATTAAACATGATTGTAACCAAGATTAACCGAAATTCCTTAAGTAAAATAACCCAAAAGATATTTCAATATATAATCATTATTGGTGTGTTGTTCACCAATAGTAGAGGGCCAATTTTAACGTTGATCTTAGTTATATTGGTTGATTTTCTATATTTAAATTCGTTTCGGAAAATTAGTTCAATCGTTATTTCCTCAGTAATAATCATTGGTATTACATTTGTATTTGATCTCAGTGATCTAGAGCTTTATTTTAACCGAGTGATTGACGGATCAGAAAAATTAATTGATGGCAATGAAGGTTTTGGTGAAAGCGAGAATGAGAGGTTATTGGCTTATATTGAGCCGTTTGAAGTTATTGGTAGGAATTTATTTCTGATTTTTTTTGGACTCGGTATTAGTGAAAGAAATATTATTGATTTTCAAGGAAGGAATTTGTCAGATCATGCAGTATTTGCAAGTGCAATATATTCATATGGTTTAGTTTTTGCTATGCTTTTTATCTCATTATTGGGGTATTTGATTTTTAAAATAATAAATTCAAGCAGTATTTATAGACCGAATCAAGTTCAATTTTTTGTAGTTATATTTATTTGGCAATTATTAGGACATGCAATTATTTCAGAAACACGTGGGATGAATATTTTAATGATTACAATTTTTATTATTTCTGCAGATTTCTTTAAAACGAAATCTAATATTTTATAATAATTAGTATGGGTGTTTGTACAAATAAAGTAATCATTTTGTTGTCAGATAAACGCTCAGGTTCAACATTCTTTCAAGAAATGTTGAAAGGTAGAAATGAGATCTCTTCTGTCAAATTTACCCCTCATTCCAATGGTGAAACACATTTTTGGACAATGGCTGCAACCATTCTAGATGATGATAAAATGAATAAACAGACCATTTTCAATAAATACAATGGTTATGGAAATGTGTCGGTTACGCGTACATTACTAAATCGTTTACTTCTCGAAAATGGTGTAGAATTAGACAGAGAAATTTTAACTGTTGAAGATATCTTTTATTATTGGGAGAAGCTTATTGAAAGTGTAAATAGCCTTTTTTTCTTTGAGAAATCACCTCAACTAATAGCCTCTTTTCCCGCTGTTTTATTGTTAGTCAAATGGTTGAAAATCACTAAAAAAGAGGTTTTTATTTTTGGCTTGGTGCGCAATCCATTTGCAGTCATGAATAGCGCTTATGAACTTTTTGGAACTAACCCTGAATTAAGACAATTTGGGTGGTTAGACGCTTACAGAAATTTATTTTTCATTAAAGGTCTCTTAGATGAGGATGCTGTTGAGATTATCAGGTACGAAGACATGGTACACCAACCGGCTTTGATTTTCGGTCAAATTTCGAGTAGGTTGGGTATTGATGTTTGGGACAGTAAATCGTTTAAATCTATAAAGCAAGACTCAGTTAATAGGTGGCAAAATTCATCTTTACTTAACAATGGCTTAAATATGTATGTTGAGATATTGGCGAATTTCGTAGGATACCATAATCACATCGGTTCTGGTGATTCTGAAATTAAAGATTTAAAGAAATTTGGAAAATTTAATAGGTTCAAACGTTATGTTAAAGCGATCAAATCAAAAGTTTATTATCGATATATTAAAAACGTAAAGTTGGCCTTTGATGAGTTCAAAAAAAATAATACCGGGAATAGCAGTTAGTGCGATTTGCAAGAATGAAGCTCACATAATTGGCGAGTTCATTCAGCAATTGATTGACTGGGTAGAGGAGATTATTATAGTTGACGATAGTTCTGAAGATCAAACGGCTCAGATTATTAAGGAATATCAATCTAAATTTCCAGATAAAATAACCTATCATCTATTTCAAAAATCTGAAAAACAATATCTATCTCACTTAAGAAATTTTGGAATTTCGTTGTGCAGGTCAAATTGGATTTTGCACATGGATATTGATGAGCGGATCTCTAAGGAGTTTTATTTAGAGCTTCGCAGTATTTTCTTGGAAGGTAATTCATTAGAAGCGTATGATGCTTTTCGGTTCAAAAGGTTGAATTATTTCCTGGGTAAGCCCATGAATTTTGGGGATTTAAATCTTTGGAATAAGGTTCATTTGGCTCGCAAGTCTATACTTAAGTTTGAAGGTTTGAATCACGAATTGGTTCAGGTGAATACGTCAAATACCCGAATAGGTCAAATGAGATCTCGGATGATTCATTTAAATGAGCCACTGTATATTGATAGAATTGATAAGTCAAGGAGATATCTGAATGATTTGGTTCAAGAAATTACAAATAAATATCACAAGATTTTCGGGTTTTATTTTGTTTTGCTTTTCCCAATTCTATACTTTTTGCGATTGTATTTTTTTAAACTTGGTCTATTTGACGGTAGAAGAGGGTTGATTTGGGCAATACATTCAGGTATTGCTAGGTTTCAAGCTTGTGTTGTTATTTATCATGATAATAGTATTCAGAAGGGGGTGATAAAATGACTATGATTTATCCATCAGTTTCAGTTGTCATTCCCACTTTTAATAGGGCCCATTATTTGGTATTGGCACTGAAATCAGTCTTGGAACAAGATTATTCAGGATTTATTGAAGTACTAATTGTAGATGATGGGTCAACAGACGAAACCAACTCTGTAATTCAGCAATTTGTACAAGAAAATTATTTAAATCGTAAAGTAACCTATCTCTTCCAAGAAAACAAAGGTTCTAATATTGCCCGTAATTTAGGAATCCATTTTACTCAATGTGAGTGGATAGGGTTTTTAGATTCCGATGATTTATGGAGAAAAAATAAATTAAGTTCACAAATTCAGTTTTTAAATAACATTGAATTCAAATGTGATACAGTTTATTGTGGCTGGGAGGAAATAGACGAGAACGGTAATTTGATGGACGTAAATGGCATTCCACAGGATAAAGTGCTTGTTGACACAAACAGAATTTTAATAAAAGATCATTGTGGGCCTACTTCTACCATATTGATTCGTCGTAGTTCACTGTTAAGTATTGGTCAGTTTAACCCACAATTGAAGGCGAGACAGGATTGGGAACTGAGCATTCGGATATTATTAAACACGCAAGTCCAATTCATGAAGGAATTTCTTGTTTACTATCGGAATCATCAGGGAGTTAGAACATATTCAAATTCCAATAATGAAATTGAGTCCTATTTATGGATATTAAAAAATCATGTTAAGAATTCAAATATTGGTTTTGGTTATAAACTTCAATCTTGGTCTAATTTTTATAAAAGAAAAGCGAGGGTAAACGTTCATTATCAAAAGAATTTCATTAAGGCCAATTTGAATATTTTCAAGTCTATTTTGATTTGGCCATTTAATTTAGATCACTATTTCGTTCTGATAGGCATATATCTTAGTCCTAATCTAAGAAGGAATATTCATCTCAAATGGAACCGTTTGATTTTTTTGAATAGGTTTCAAATTAAAAGTCATTAAACTATGGTGCAGATGAGAGTGGCGTATTTTTCAAATCAAATTTCAATGTCCTTCGGATACGGGGTGAAGCGATACTCCCTCGACCTATTGGAACATTTAAATGAAAAACAGGCGTTGAAATTAATTCCCATATCGACTTGGAGTGATTTGCCTAGTGAACATTTAGCGGAGTTGAAATCAAGTATTGGACTTGAAGTTTTAGGGCTCGGAAGGTACCTCAACATGTTGTCCTGGACATATCTTAATGCTCCCAAAATTGAAAGACTTTCTAAACATCAATTTGATATTTTACACACAACATTTTTAGGACACCCGGTGCCTACTGGGAAGAAATCGGTGGCAACCATTCACGATATTGCACCACTTTTATATTCGAGTTGGTTCCCTGCGTTTAAAAATGTGCAATTGTCAAAAGCCCTCGAATTTGGGCTTAGTCAATACGATTGCTTTATTTGTGTTTCAAAATTTACGGAATCTACTTTTCTAAATTGGGTTGACTCTAACTTTCCAAAGGTTTCCGTTAAAACCAAAGTAATTTATGAAGGTGTCAATAAGGTATTCAAAGACATTCCGACGAAAGAAGAGATTGAAATCTTCAAAAATTCCAAGGGGAATATTTTAGATAATTTTATTTTGCTAGTTGGTAAATCAAGCTACAGAAAGAACTATAAAGATGTAATATTAGCACTCAATCATCTCCGTTCAGAATTGGACCTGCATTTGGTTGTGGTAGGGAGTGACGGTAGTGAAGAAGGCTTATTGGATTTGGTTTCGGAGTTGCAATTAGCTGATCGCGTGCATTTTATGGGTTATGTTGATAACCAAGAATTAAAATTGTATTACACAGCTTGCACCGCTTTGATTTATCCTTCATTGTTTGAAGGCTTTGGTTTGCCATTGATTGAAGCCATGTCACTAGGAAGTATTGTGATTTGGCCAGACAATAGTTCTATTTCAGAGATTGCACAAAATCAAGGAATTCGGTTGGAGGAATTGTCAATGGAAGGTATAGTTCAGGCCTTGAGAGAATTAAATGAGCTTAATGAATTTCAGAGAGACTCCTTAAGCCAAAAGGCGGTGACGTATTCAAGAGAGTTTGATTGGAATAAAACGGCAGATGAGGTTTATACAGTTTATGAAGAACTTTTAAATAAATGATTGGAATATGAAAAATAGTTTGAACAGGAAAGCACTTATTTACACCAATCATGACGAAGACTTCTTGAATTCGCGTGTAAATTTTATTCACTTTTTAAAAGATAAATACAATTTTACTTCAAGGGCATTGGTGCCAAATGGTGAACTTAAACAAGAAGTGAAAAGGTTGAATCTTTCTATAGGTTTTCTTGTTAAGATTATGAAATTGAGTGACTTTTGGAAATTGCCCGTTCTTATTTTTCAATTAATCTTTGAAATAATCAGGTTCAAACCCGATATGATTTTTACGTATAAGTTTGTGCCAAATTTCTTAGGTGTATTAATTGGAAGGTTACTTGGGGTTGATTTTATTTGTGTCACATTAGCAGGGTTAGGAAGATTTTTTTCAAATAATAAAAAGCCAACCTCTTATGAATTGGCAATTCTCCGATTGTATATTTATGTAATTGACCGTGCGGACTTAATAGTGGTTCAGAATTTCGAGGATTTTTTATTCATTCAAAGTTGGTGTAAACGTGCGAAGATTATGCAAACTGACGGAAGTGGTGTTGATGAAGTTAGATTCAATTTAAATTACAGCATACCTAAAGATTTTTATCAAGAATATAACTTAAGTACTCAGTCTAACTATTTTTTGTATTGTGGCAGAATAATGGAAGAGAAGGGGGTTTTTGAGTTAATTGAAGGATTTAAAACAGCAAAAAGATTGGGTCACCTAAAAAACTGGGAGTTAATCATCGCTGGATGGTTTCCAAATAAATCAATTATCCCAAGATTTAATGATCAAACGGAGGGTATAAAATCCATACATTTTTTAGGCTACATCAATGATGTCAGGCCATTGTTGAAATTAAGTCAGGTTTCAGTTTTGCCTACAAATTATCCGGAAGGGGTACCAAGAATTTTAATTGAATCATTGGCATTCGGATTACCAATAATAACAACCGATAACAAGGGAAGTAAAGAGACGTGCTCTTTTAATAATGGTATTATATTGAGTGAGAAAAGCAATATTTGCTTGGCGCAAAGTTTGATTGATTTTGAAAAATGCACTTCTGAAGAATATCAAGTAATGTCCAATAATAGTAGAAGTTTGTTTGAGAATAGATTCTGTAGTGATATTATTTATCATAATATCTTAAAAGCTGTCAATCTATTTTATGGTCCTTTACAGGAATTGCCCAAAGCCAAACCAATTTATGTAAATATGGAAGAGATTCCATTGGCGGTATCTTAATTTATTCATAAGATTTTTTAGGGAGTTTGGTGGAGTTGTGTAACTGGCTGATTAAGGAAATTGTTTGGGTTTCAAATAAATAATTGGTTACTTTATATAAACATAATAATTACATTGAGTTCATGACCTTTCAGGGCTGATAAACGAAATTCGCGACGAATGAAGAAATTCCTTTACTTAATCTCAATTTTATTTCTACTTGTTACTTTTGTTAATATAATTGGTGTCATAGCTTTAAATACCAAGAGTAGAACTCTTAAAACGTTTTTCGGTTATTACAATGAAATTAGAAATGGCTTAAAGTCAAACAACTCTCGACTGATAAATTTAGATACGAATAGTTTTGTCAATAATTTGAACAATGAAAAGTTGTATTATACAAATGCGCGATTTGTTGAAGATAAATGGGTTATTGAGTTAATGGCTTTGGGTAATAAGAATGTGATTTACAGCTGGTCCATGGATGAAAACACAATGTTAAGAAATCAAGTAACGAACAAACGAAATAGGAAATTTTCGCATTCTGAACCCAGATCCCCCTATATCCTAAAGGATAAATCTTGTGTTTTTTATTTTGAAGGATTGGATTGTTTTTTTCGGGTAGATTCAAATTCGAATATCATATGGTCCAATAATGAACATCGTTTTCATCATACTTTTAACGTCGATGAACAAACCATTTGGGTTTGTACCAGAGAATTGGTTAACCGAAGAGCTTGGGAAAATTATGTGGTTGCATTAGACATTAACACAGGTAAAACTGTCTTCAGAAGTTCACCGTTGTCGAAATTATTCCTTGAATCAAATAATTATTGGCTCTTAGGGAATTCGAATACATCTACACCCAAAGGTAATGATCCTTATCATCTGAACGATGTTGAAGTTGTAAAAAGTGACGCAAAACATTGGAAAAAAGGCGATTTATTTTTAAGTCTCCGTCATCGATCATCCATTGTACATTACAGGCCCAATGTTGATTCTATTTTATCCGTGATTTGTGGTCCATTTGCAATGCAACACGATGTTGATATTCTTAGTGATAGTCAAATATCGGTTTTTAACAATAATGTGGATCCCAATATTTGGGGTAAATATCATGTACTGAAAGGCAAATTTAACCTATCAAATATTTGTGTTTACAATTTTAATTCGCGGAGTTTCTCTTACCCAATTAAAGACAGTATTTCAAAACAAGGAATTTTTACAAAGACACAAGGGTTACATGAAATTTGCCCCGATGGAAGTATTTTTGTTGAGAGTCAAAATAATGGGGTTGTTTACTATTTTAAGAAGAGCGGAGAATTAATGTATCGCGGTGTGCTGAATAATGTAAATGAACGAACACATTGGCCTAGATTATATCATGAATTACCCTTTTAATGAAATTAATCAGGCATTTTAAGAATCTCGAAAGTAAAGAACTGAAATAAATTATGACGAATACTTTTTTATATATAGGACCAGGATTAGGTGTCGGCGCGATAGTACTTTTAATCATTATCTTAGGATTGATAATTTTTTCTTTTGGTTATTTTGTTTGGTATAAAATCACCCATAAAAGAAAAAAGTAAATTTTAGTTAGTTACCTGTGAGTTATTCACTTCAGTTTTTATTTGGATTTTTAACTTCAGTTATTGTAATTATTTCAAAAAAGCCATTTGAAAGATTGGCATTGTCAGCAACAAGTTTGTTGGATACATTATTGATTCAAGAAAAAGAAGAGGAATTTATTGTTGCTCTTCAACAAAACTTGAAGAGAGCGGTAAAGGATATAGTTGTTTTCATATTTTGTGTAGTTTTTATATTAATTCCAATTTTATTTTACCTTCATTATTTCGATTCAAAAAATTCTTCTTTACTTCATGTTTTTTTATTTTTTTTAGGATCTACTTTGCCTTTTTTTATAGTTTCAAGATTTATTACTAATAAGTCAGATTATTCTTTTTTATCTCAGTTGCTTCACAGAATAATATTGAATCATTATAATCTGGGTAAGTGGATGCTAATGAAGCAAATTAGGTTTGTTACAAATACCGATATTGTTACGCATAAGTCAATTATTATAACCGGATTAGCTCGTTCAGGAACCACGGCTTTGGTTGATTTGTTGAATAAGAATGGAAATTTTACTAGTTTGAATTATTCAAATATGCCATTTTTATTGTACCCTAGAATTTGGAGTAGAATTTACAAGCCAAGTAAAATTGAATTAAAGCAAAGAGCGCACAATGATGGTATTAAAGTTGGTTTGGCAAGTGTTGAAGCATTGGAGGAGTATTTCTTTAAAGTTGTTTTGAATGATTCATACATACAACCACACGGTTTAATGAAGCATGAATTGTCAGAGGAATTATTGCAACATTATTATTCTTATCAAGTAAGTATATCAAAGGGAAAAACATACCTAGCTAAAAATAATAATCAGATACTCAGATTGAAAAGTATAATGGAATTTCACCGAGATACTCATGTTTTTATACTTTACAGAGATCCATTGGAACATTCCTATAGTTTATTATCACAACATTTGAATTTTTGTAGAATTCAAAAGGATGATCCATTTGCACTGCAATATATGAATTGGTTAGGTCATCATGAGTTTGGTCTAAATCACAAGCCGTTTTTATTCAATTCAGATTTTGGTAAGTCGAGTTATACGCCTTTCGATATTGAATATTGGGTTGAATGTTGGATTGAATACTATTCCTATGCATTGAACATTGAGGCATGCACTTTTCTCTCCTACGAAGAGTTCTTATCATCTCCGGAAAAAATATTGAGTACTATTTCGAAGAATACAAATGAAGTTGTTTCTTGTGATGGGCTACAGAAGTTTTACAAAGACAAAAAAGAAATACAAATCAGGAACAAAATATTACTTACCAAGGCAAGAACGATCTACGATGAGTTAGAGAATAAAGCTAAAATTCAATCTGTGAATCATTAAACATCTTACAATAGGTCTTTTAGAGTTCTTTTTTTCAAAAATTCAACATTAAGATCTCTCAATTCTTTGAAAGTAAATCTAATTTTACAGGTCTCAATGTCTTTACATTCCTTGCATGGCTCAAAAAATTGGTGGGTAACACAGGGTATAAGGCCAACAGCTCCATCGAACATTCGAATAATTTCAACCAATTGAATTTCATTTGGAGATCTTCGTAAATAATATCCTCCACCCTTACCGTGCATGCTTCCGAGTAAACCAACTTTTTTCATTTCTATCAAAATGGATTCAAGAAATTTCTGTGAAATATCATTGTCTTGAGCAATTTTAAAAGCTGTAATGGGTATGTTTTCTGTAGCATTATTCGATAGATACACCAAAGCGTTTAATGCGTATTTAGCCTTTTTCGTAAGCACTCGGCAAAATTAGTTTTTTTAGACGGTATTTGTAAATGAAAAACCTATCAAAACGATGGGTTAATAGGGTTTTGTTTTATATTTGCTGAGTGATTGATAAATTAATGAATATTTCTTTGGAAGCAGGCGAGGAGATATTGAGTATATACAACCAATTGAACGTTGGATTAGAGTATAAACTTGATGGTTCTCCTTTGACAATGGCTGATCAGAGATCAAATACTATTATAATATCTCAGCTTAAAAAATACTTTCCAAGTATTCCGATAATTTCAGAAGAAAACAAATCAATAGCATTTGAATTAAGGCAAAATTGGGACCGATTTTTTTTAATTGACCCCTTAGATGGAACCAAAGAGTTTTTGCGAAAGAATGGGGAATTTACTGTAAACATTGCCTATTTGGAAAATGGAATTCCTTTGCGAGGAGTTGTTTTTGCTCCTTGTCTTAATAGAATGTATTGTGGTTCACCCGAACACGGTTTTCAAATTTTTGAGTTGAATCAATTTAGGGAATTTGAAGAACATCAATTAAATGAAAGCGAAGAGAATACAAGATCCTTTAGGATAGTTGCTTCCAGGTCACACAATAACGAGAAAACGGAAGCATTCATTTCTCAAATGCGACAGGAGTATGGTGATGTAGAAATAGTATCAATGGGTAGTAGTTTGAAAATTTGTTTAGTGGCTGAGGGTAAGGCTGAAGTTTATCCGAGATTAGGGCCTACAATGGAATGGGATACAGCAGCTGCTCATGCCATTCTTAATTATGCGAATTGTGAAATCATAAATTTTGAAACACAGCTCCCCTTGGTATACAACAAAGTTGATTTAATAAATCCTCATTTTTTAGTAAAGCGAAAATCATGAAAAATAGCGATCAATTACGACATATTTTAAAGACTATTTCATGGAGAATTGTTGGCACCATTGACACAATGATTGTTTCATACATTGTTACTGGTTCAATTAAAATTGGGTTAGCAATAGGCGGTTTTGAAGTTTTCACGAAAATGGTGCTCTATTATTTGCACGAACGAGTTTGGTATAACTATATTTCGATTGGGAGGTTGAAAAATAGAAAATGGAAAACCAATGATTCTATTGGAAATCAGAAATTGCATGTAGAAAAACAAGCATATCAATTGTCTTTGGAACAAAGAATTAGGAAGAATAAACATGAACCTAAAGTTTTTTGGATGACAGGTTTGAGTGGTTCTGGGAAATCAACCATTGCGAACGCATTTCAAAATGAGTTATTTCTTAAAGGGTATCAAGTTATGGTATTAGACGGGGACAATATGAGAAAAGGGTTGAATCAAGATCTTGATTTTTCAGATTTGAGTAGAAATGAAAATATTCGACGTGTTTCCGAGGTGGCAAAATTGTTTTTGGATTCGGGATTTGTGGTAATTACTGCTTTCATCTCTCCTTTTGAGAGCGACCGAAAATTAGCTCTTGAGATAATTGGTGAGCAAAATTTTTGTGAGGTTTTTATTGATACACCTTTAGAAGTTTGTGAAAAACGTGATGTTAAAGGGCTTTACCAAAAAGCGAGAAATGGAGAAATAACTCAATTTACGGGTATAGATAGCCCATTTGAAATTCCTAGAATGCCCAAAGTTCACATTAAAACCTCTGAACTTACGGTTGATGAAAGTGTTAGAATACTGTTAAGAGAAGTTCCAAAGTTTAGTTTTTAATGATCATTTGATGAAATATTTATTGAGTCATTTACAAGAGTTAGAGGCGGAAGCCATTTTTGTTATTCGTGAGGTATATGCACAATTCCAGAATCCAGCAATTTTGTTTTCTGGGGGTAAAGACAGCATATTAGTAACTCATTTAGCTAAAAAAGCATTTTGGCCTGCTAAAATACCTTTTCCATTAGTACATATTGATACAGGTCATAATTTCCCTGAAACCATTCAATATAGAGATAATTTGGTGAAAGAATTGGGTGTAAAACTTATTGTTGGCTCGGTACAGGAGTCAATCGACAATGGTAGAGTACAAGAAGAAACTGGACTAAATGCTAGTAGAAATGCTCTACAAACTACTACGTTGTTAGACACCATCGAGAAGTACCGGTTCGATGCTGCTATGGGTGGTGCTCGCAGGGATGAAGAAAAAGCCCGTGCTAAGGAACGTTTTTTTTCGCATCGTGATGATTTTGGGCAGTGGAATCCCAAGAACCAAAGACCTGAATTATGGAACCTGTTCAATGGGCGCAAGAATATGGGTGAGCATTTCCGTGTATTCCCTATTTCAAATTGGACTGAGATGGATGTTTGGCAATACATTTTAGCTGAAAATATTAGCCTTCCCTCGCTTTATTTTGCTCATGACCGGGTGGTTTTTTGGCGAAACGATACATGGATTTCCAATGGTCCTTTCGTGAATTTGAAACCCACTGAAATACTTATAACCAAACGCATTCGCTACCGTACTTGCGGTGATATGCCTATTACTGGTGCTGTTGAAAGTGAAGCAGATACCTTAGAAAAAATCATTCAAGAAGTGGCCACTACTCGCACAACTGAACGCGGCTCTCGCGCTGATGATAAAAGATCAGAAACTGCTATGGAGGACCGTAAAAAGCAAGGATATTTTTAATGGAACAAAGCAATAATTATTTGGATATGGAGCTTCTTCGCTTCACCACTGCTGGTAGTGTAGACGATGGAAAAAGTACGTTGATTGGTAGATTGTTATACGATTCTAAGGCCATTTTTGAAGATCAATTAGAACAAGTAAAGGGTAGTTCTGAACGAAAAGGATTGGATCATATTGATTTAAGTTTACTGACTGATGGACTAAAAGATGAACGTGAACAAGGTATTACCATAGATGTAGCCTACCGGTATTTCGCCACTCCAAAACGGAAATTCATCATTGCTGATACTCCAGGGCACATTCAATATACACGAAATATGGTTACGGGTGCATCAACAGCCAATGTAGCTTTGATTTTGATAGATGCAAGGAAAGGTGTAATTGAGCAGACTTACAGGCATTCATATATAGCAAGTTTGTTGCAAATTCCTCATATCATCGTTTGTATTAACAAGATGGATTTGGTTAGTTTTTCTGAGGAAGTATACCAAAATATTGTAAAAGTATACGAGGAGTTCGCTTCGAAATTAGAGGTAAAAGATATTCGATTCATACCAATTTCTGCTTTAAAGGGTGATAATGTAGTAAATCGTTCTAATAATATGGATTGGTATCAAGGTGCCACATTGATGCACAATTTAGAAACCATTCACATCGGAAGCGATGAAAATCATACTGATGCACGGTTCCCCATTCAAACGGTGATAAGGCCGCATTCAGACGCTTATCATGATTTCCGGGGTTACGCTGGACGCATTGATGGAGGAATTTTTCGGGTTGGGGAAGAAATTGTTGTATTGCCCAGTGGTAAACGATCTACAATAAAAGAAATTTTCTTGGGAGATAGATCATTAATAGAATGCTTTGCTCCCATGTCGGTGTCTATGACTCTAAACGATGATATTGATATTTCTCGAGGAAATATCATTGCAAAAGTCAATAATCAACCAGAACCGAGTAAAGAATTTGAGATTGCAGCCTGCTGGTTTCACGATAAACCACTGAATCCGAATACCAAGTATATCATTCGCCAAGGAACTTCTGAAGTATTTGGGAAAATTGAGGAAATTATTTATAAAATGGAAATCACTACCTTAACCCGCAATTTAGAGGATAAATTCATTGGAATTAATGATATTTTCAAGGCTAAAATTCGAGTTAGTCAAGATTTATTTGTAGACTCCTATCACAGAAACCGTAAGACGGGTTCATTGATAGTAATCGATCAGACCACGAATGAGACCATCGCTGTTGGAATGATTAGTTGAGTTTCAAAATATCCAAAGTAATTAAATTGTTAATTTATGGGTATAAAAACATTAACAAATCATCTTGATGATTTGACTATTCAATAATATTTCAATCATTTTAGAGTTTGAATTTTGTACCGTATGAAAAAACTTCTTGTATTATTATTTAGTGTAGCATCTATCGGAATGGTAGCTGCTCAATCTGGAGAGCAGTATGCTCTTAAGAGAATTGGCCAAAAAGTTGTATTGGATTCGATTGCAACTGCTTATGCTAACGGTTGTGGTTGTTACGTTATGGATACAACTTTCCACTTAGGTATGAATGCTAGTAACAAAATTACTGCTCACCGCGGTGGTAGACTAAAAGGTGACGGATCAGGTTATGATTTAACTAAAACTGGAAATGGAACAGAAGTGGTAAATGGTAACGCTTGGACTGTAAACGGTACTCAAATCACGTTGAAATCTAGTGAGTGTTATTATCTACCAGGTGTTGTTCATCTTGACTCAGGAATTAGATTGAACATTCCAGCTGGAGTAGTAATTTATGGTTCTACTTTAACTTACAGTGCATTTGTTCAGTTGCCAAAATCAACGGTTATGGCGAAAGGTACTGCAAGTGCTCCTATTGTTTTCACTTCTGCAAAAGCTGTTAGAAAGCGCGGAGACTGGGCTGGTATCGTTATTTCTGGTAGAGCACCTATTGCTGGTGAAGTTGCCAAGAATGGTACAGCTTCTAAATCAGGTGTTCAGTCTCACATTGAAGGACTTCCAGTAACTTTAAATAGATACTTGGTTGGTGGATCTACTGAAGCTGATAACTCAGGTCAGTGGGTTAACGTACAGTGTAACTATGCGGGTATGAACGTTGGTGCAGCTGGTTCTGGTAATGAGTTAAATTCTTTTTCACTTTATGGTGTTGGTAATGCTACAATCATGAAGGGTTTGCAAGTTTTTGAAGCTAACGATGATGCTATCGAAATTTTCGGTGGTTCTGTTAACGTTCAAGATATGGTAATCATCAACACTTTAGATGATGATTTGGATTTAGATGCTGGATATCAAGGTACAATTCAAAACGTGTTGATTTACCGCATGGATACTGCTTCTAGAGATATTTCACGTTCTAGAGTTGCAGAGATATCAGATGCTAATGGCACATCAAACGCTCGTAACACTTTCCCAATCATTTCAAATGTTACTGCTTTTGGTCCTCGTGGACATTTCGGTAAGGATGCTTCATTTGGTGGAGCTGCTAAATCTAGTGGTATTACTGGTAACGAATGGAGACCTTCAGTTTTTGGATTCAGCATTGACAAAACTGCTTCTGCGAGAATTTACAACTGTATCGTTCACGGTTACGATCAAGCATTTAACATTGATGGTGAAAACGAAGCAAAGAATGTTGGTAAATGGAGAGGTCCAGAATTTGCTTACAATTCTTGGAATTTGTGTAAATCTGATTTCACAACAACAAGTGGTGTAACCTTTAATAAGGATTCTGCATTCCCATATGATAATGTAAACAACTGGGGTTTGTATTACCAAGAAGGTAACTACAAGGGAAAAACTGATAACGTTAAGAACTTAGGTTATAATGTGACCACTACACAAGGTTCAATACCAGCAATTTCTGCTATTACATTCTACAGCACTTTTGCTAAAGATTACGGAAATTTGGCTTATGCATTTAACAAATTCGGTTCAGGATTTGGTTCAAATAAAACTTTAGATTCTGCTCTGAAATCTACTTTCAAGGTATTCGCTAATCGTGGTGTAAAGAATTCAACTTTAGGTGGGTTCTCTGATTTAGATCCTACTGATGATTATTGCTCAGTTACTACTCCTTTTGGTGGTGATAACTCAGATAAATCAAACGATTTGTCTATGAATATCGCTGAGACTTCTTTAATCGCTCTAGGTTCTGTTGAAGGCGCTATCAATGCGAAAATTGATGGAGCTAAATCAAACGAAATGTATGATGTTCAAATTTATGATATGTCTGGTAAATTGGTGCGTAGCACTAAATCAACTGGTAATACTTTTGAATTAAATGGTTTCCAAACTGGTTTATACACTGTTTTAGTTAGTGGAGCTAGTTTCGAAGATTCAGTTAAAGTATTTGTAAAGTAATTCAATAACAAAAAGTTAACAAAGAGCACTCCAATTTGGAGTGCTCTTTGTGTTTAATTTGCACTTTGAAAATATGAAAGCATATAATTATTTTAAAATTCTCTTTTTGAGTTTGACTTGCGTAAAAGCTGCTAAAGCGCAGGTTCCCTTTACGGATTATTTATGTTCAAGTGACACATTATTTAATAGCGCCAAACGCTTTTCAAATACTGTTAACTCAACAACTATAATAAATTCTTTGAAAACTAGCAATTTTGCTGATGGTCAATTAAACGGTGAAATTTCGGGTATAGGATTTAATAGGAGTTCAACATTTACCAATTACGAAGGTAAAGGTAAGTTGAAATCATTCGAATCAGGTATTTTATATACACTACACAATTTCAGTTCAGGAAGTCAATTGACTGCGATTAATAAAAATTCTGTTTCCCTTCCCGTACTAGGACAACCTGCACTTAGTGGCACAGAAACAGTTCCTTATGCATCAAATATAGTTCCAATACCTACACGTCTTCAAAAAATGATTACGGGTGAATCAAGTTTTAGTTCTTCAAATTCTAGAGGTAATTTGTTTGTCACTACCAAGTTTTACAGAAATAATAATGATTTATACATAGTAAACAAAGATACATTTAGTAGTGCAAATGATAAAGGAGTTATCACACCACAATTTGAGGGTTTAAAAACTAATTTTAAAACTTTACTTTCTAAACTATCTTCATCCGAATATGAGGGTTGGATTTTGGAATTGGATAGAATTAACAATAACGTACAATACAGAAGATTTGATTTGGGTCGCTCTCCTCGCAGTGCATTTAAAATAGTGTCTGAGCGAATTAGCGATGCAACTACTTCTAAAATAACTGAAACTTATCAGGTCTTAGGTGATGATGGATTTAATATTCTAATTAAAACCGTTGAGAATAACAAGGTGCATGAGTTCTATGTATATTCAGAAGAAGAAACAGCACAAGAGAATCATTGGACAAGAATTAACCCAGAGGTATCAGGAAAGGTTGAGTCCTTGGGTAAAAATTATCTCATAGATTTGTATTCAAGCATAATTAAGGATTCTACATTGCAATACACTGTATTCTTGAATGTTAAAGATTTGCATTACAATAGAGCCAATCAAAACATCATTTTAACTAGTCAGGGTGGAACTGAAGATTTCGATCAATTTATAAATAGTTATGGTTTGAAAACTACAGAAACATCAGGACCTGTGTTGGCTTCTAATCTGAAAGAATTTTTAAGCAGTGGTTTAGTAAGTGACCCTTATGGTTCGATCATAGAAATAAAGGGATCAGATGATTTAGCATTAATCACCAAATGTAATTTTGATTTTGGTAGAGGTCGTAAATTCACTAATCCAGTTTCAATAAACTTGTATAACGTGCAGTATGAAGATGAAAATTCAATCCCACAGGATGCTCAATTTTTAGTATTTAGTGAATCTGTATTCTCTAATCAACAAGGACAGAATCCTTCGCATAAAACGGGAGTTAATAATTTTCAAAATGAAATTTATTTGGCAAATTTAAATGGAGTTGATTTTGAAGGTGTCTCAGTAGATTTTACCAAATTAGATTATCGCTTGGTTGGGGTTGAAACTTCTGGAGCTTCAATTTCTATTGCCAAATATTCTGAAGCTTATTTACCCTTGATTGTTTTAGGTAATTCTTCAAATTTAACATCAGATTCAATAACTGTATTAAAGGGTTTTGCTGAACAATTCATCGATCCTATAAAATGTGAAGAGTCGAATACAATTATTGAAATGGAGAAACAAATGGTTGAGGTTATTGCTTTCCCTAATCCAATTAGTATTGGTAATGTAAATGGTAAAGTATTAAATATCAATATTAAAGATAACTTGAATTTGTATGACTTTTCGGGCAATTTAATACTGCGTGAAGAAGATTCAAATCATTTGGATATTTCAAAATGTGATGTTGGATTATACATTCTTAAGGGTGACTTAGGATGGTCTAAGAAAGTAGTTATCATTGATTAATAATTAGAACATGAAACTATTTCAGAAGGTCGCAATTTTGATCATTGCGGGCTCTGTAATTGCTGCATGCAAGAACGAGCCAATTTTTGAATTGTCACCACCATTGAATCTAACTGACTGGTCTAAAATCAATCAATTTGATGAGACCGTAATATTGAATTCGACTGAAGTAAAATGTAAGACTAGTTCTAATTATTTTACTGTTGGTAATGATACCATTAAAACTGTTACATTGCAATTTCAAAATAATATTTCTGGTATTTCAGAAGTTAGTTACAAGTACAATTCTAGCAGTTTTTCTAACGCTCAAATTGAACTTAAAGATCTTTTAGATTTTGAGGTTTATAGTTCTCGAAAGGGAAGGTTGAACAAAGACTCGTTTACTATAGATGGATTTAATTTTAAGCGTAAGTATTCAACGTTAACTATTGACGTAATAGAAATAATGAATATTTCTATGAAATATAAAGAAAACGGAAAGATTCAGGTTTTTAACTTGAGTAATTCAATAAATTTAAAAGTTAACAATTCTTGTTTCTTAGTTTTTGAAAAGGGGAAGAACCAACCGATTGAAGTGGAGAAATCTTCTTGGGATATTGATGTGAAGGGTGGGAGTAAATATTTTCCATCTCCAACGATATTATTCAAAAATGATTATAAGTCCCCAAATGATTTCATTTTAGGAAGGTTTGATTTTGGGAATTTGAATTTATCAAATAGGAGTAATATTATCTTGGATTCAAAAGATATACAATACAAAAGAAAGGGTAAATTCTACAATAGTGAGGTAGGGAGTGTATTAAGTTTAAATGAATATGTGTTTGAAAGTAGTTTTGTAGGGACCTTGAAGCAAGTTATTTTTTATGATACCACCAATCAGACCGATTTTGTAAAATTTGATAGTATTTATTTCCAAAGTTATTTAATGCCTTTTTAATTTATTATGAGACATATATTTTTATTCGTCTTAATATTTAGCGTTCATTTTTCTTTTTCGCAAAATTTGAATGAAGATTCAGATACTATGAGATCTGAAGAAGTGAACATAAAAGTATTTAGAAATTCACGAAGCAGACAGGCAATGAACCAGGATATTAAAAGTGCTGGTTTGGTAATGAATGGTCTTAGTGCAGAAACCATAGGAGTTATTCAGGTTAACAACGCCAGCGATGCAGTCAAGAAAATTTCAGGTGTTAATGTCATGGACGATGGAAAACTCGTAATACGTGGCGTGTCTCCACGTTACAATGTGGTGATGTTGGATAACTTTAAAGCTCCAAGTTTTGATCCAGATATTCGTATGTTTTCTTTGGATGTTTTACCTTCCGCAGTTTTAGACAATATTAAGGTCTTGAAATCGGCTTCTGCAGAGTATCCAGCTGATTTTTGCGGTGGAATTGTAAATATTGAAACTTTATCCTTACCCGATAAGAATCAATGGAAATTCAGTTTTTCCATGGGTGGAGATTTTCAAACCTTGGGTCAGAAATTTTTTGTTCAGGATAATAAGGGTAAAAATTTGTTTGGATTAAATCCTGGAATCAATGACCTTCCAAATGACTGGAAAGACAGGAGAATTGATGAATCTGATATTAGTGTGGCTGAAAGAAAACAGTTAACCAGTGAATTTAATGATAATTATTTTCCGATTGAATTAAAATCGCAATTGGTGCCCAATTTTAATTTCAGAATCTTACGTACTAATAGAGTAAAAGTTAGAAACGGTTTTTTCGGTTCAAGTCATATGTTTGTTGTAGAGAATAGACATGAGAATAGAGTTTTACGTCGATCTTCATTGAGAACTATACCAGACATTTCTAGGACTTTGAATTTTTCCGACAACAACTTTACAACCACTAACAGAGTGAGCCTTTTGAATAATTTCACGTATGGGAATAAAACTGGGTTTAGGGCTGATTTTAAAACGTTATTGGTTAACAATGCGGAATTCAATGTTTTAAATAGACAAGGTTATGCCCTTCCCGGCAATTATGGGGAGAATGGAATTTATGAATATATTTCCTTTAAGCAATATTCTAGTTCTAATGTTTACAGAAGATTTTTAATTAGTTCATTAAATCTTTCTAAAGATTTCAATAACGGGAAATTCAAAATTGAAGGTGGTGGAAGTATGAATCTATCTAGATTTCTAGATTTGGATCGAAAAAATGCTTTATTGACTCGTGATGATAGCCCGCTTGGAAATACAACTACTTTTGACTTTCGAAAGGAATATGCCTTTATCATGGATCAATTGAAATACGGTAGGTGGTTTTATAGTCTTCCAGAGGATGCTCTTCAAGGTAGACTTGATTTTACCTATAAGGTAAATGAAAGTTCTAGTTTTAAAACCGGGCTTAGATTAGATCAAACCAAAAGAGATTTCGACTTGCGTTGTTTAGGTATGGTAAATTCAACATGGACAGATACTGTGGATAGCCATACCGGTGTGTTGATAGATGAATATACTTGGCCCTACAATTCATACGAGGCAACATTAACTACTAATGCAGGTTTCGTACAATATAATTACAGTGGTAAGAAATGGAATATAAACACTGGAGTTCGCTATGAATATACAAATTTCACATTGAGAAGTGAAGGATTTGAATTGAAATATAATACTGGCGAAATTGTTAGAAAGAGCAATAATTTCTTCCCAAGTTTGAATGTGACTTACAAGATTAATCCAGCGAAACAAATTCGATTTGCGGCTGGTAAAACGTGTAATAGACCTGAATTAAGGGAGTTTTCACCGTTGGAGTATTTGGATATTAAGAATTGGTTAGAAGCATACGGAAATGCAAGTTTGAAGCCAGTGTCAGTGGTAGATAATTTTGAGATTCGATATGAGACTTATGCAAAAAATCTTACACTTAATTACGGTTTGTTTTATAAGAATATCCATGATCCCGTAATTGGTAAAATTCAAGGTCAAAATGCTTTTATTTTTAGCAATTATCACAACTCAATCACTTATGGTGGAGAAATTGAACTTCAAAAGATGATCAAACTAAGGTCTAAAAAATATTTTGAAAGAATTGAGTTGATGATGAATTTTAGTTATAATATTTCATTATTATTCGAAAACCAAGGGACTAAAGAGAAGGATAGTATTGTTTTAACAAAGACCCCAATGATAGGACAATCACCTTACGTGATTAACGCTCAGATAACGGGTATATTCCCTAAGAATAAAGGTTATGTATCAATTTCTGGATTTTACCAAGGAGATAGATACCTGATTGCGGGAACTGAAGTTGATTTCTTTTCAATTATCCAAAAAACTGGATTCATGTTGAATATAACTTCAAATTATAATATCAAGAAGAATATTGATTTAAGATTCAAAGTTGATAATGTACTTAATGTTTCAGATATTTTGTACAATGACGTCAATGCCAATGGTTCTTTGCAGTTTTATAATGGTTATATAAATAGTTCGGCTGTGACCGGTGATAATATCTTTTCTCATCGCAGAGACCCATGTGCAGTATCTTTAGGTGTTGTCTGGACCTTAGATTAATCTTTTTTTTTACTCAATAGTTTCATTTGAAGAGATACCCTATTGTAAATATTAATCATTTACAATAGGGTATCTCTTTTTGATTTAAAACATAATTGGATTCGTATTTTTATTTATTTTTCAAGATGTAACAACTTGCTAGTCCAAATTATTTGAGGTTTTAAACCTGTTAGTAGTAGATTAATCATTTGTAAAATAAATTTTGAGCTTCTGCGTTAACTATTTTATATCTTAACTTTGCATCATAAATAATTCGTAAATGAAAAAGTCTTTTAAGATTATTACACTTGTTTTAGGTCTTATTGTGTTTTTAAGTGCCTGTAAATCAACGCACAGGGCTGATTTTAATCCCATAAAGAGAAAATCAGTTAGATCTTGTCCTTCGTTTTAAAAGTAGGTTTCTTTTTGCGATAAGGGTATCGTTTGAAGTGTTTAAAACCTCAAAAACGTACCCAACGGAAGTTTCTTCTTGAATTTATCAGTTAAATATAATTCACCCAGCTCAATCTTTGCATTGGAATTCTTTAAATGGGTTTTAAAATGCTGATAAATTAAGTTCTCAGTGATCAACGCTGAAAATCCCAAAGAATATAAATTAATGATGAAAAACCCTTGAGGGGCAAGAATTTCCGAGCACATTTGCAACAACTCATTGATCTGTTTTTCAAGTACCCATTTTTCGCCTTGCGGTCCCCTTCCATAAGCGGGTGGATCAAGTATAATGCCGTCGTATTTTTTGCCTCGTTTCACTTCTCGTTGAACAAATTTAAAGGCATCTTCAATGACCCAACGAATTCCGTCTAGGTTAGATGATTCCATATTTTCTCTGCTCCATGTTACTACTTGTTTCACGCTATCAACGTGAGTAATGTCTGCGCCCGATTGACATGCAGCTAGCGATGCACCTCCAGTGTAGGCAAACAAGTTCAATACTTTAGGTTGGTGTTTGAATGTCTTACATTTGGTTGCAATAAAGTCCCAATTGCTCGCTTGCTCAGGGAAAATTCCCACATGTTTGAAAGAGGTCAAAGCCAACCTCATGTTGAAATTAAGACTTCCTTTTTTGTAATTGACTAACCATCTGTCTGGCATTCCTCTTTTAATGGTCCAGTTACCAGCATCTGCATCCAATTTATCGTTGGTCTTTCTGAAGAATTCGGCATGAGATAGATTCTTCCATTGTTCTTCGGGAAGACTTTTACTCCAAACTGCTTGTGGTTCTGGCCTTCTGAGGACCCACTTGCCGAAGCGTTCTAATTTTTCGAAGTTGCCGCTGTCAATGAGTTCGTATTCGGGCAGCGTATCTGGAGTTACGGTTAAAAGCACATTGCAAAGATAATTTTAAAATGCAAGTAAACCTTTTTAGGTTTAAGTCGTCTAATTAAGGTATGCAATTCAAGCGGTTTTCAGTTTTATCTTTTTTGATTTTTTCGGTATTAAAGATCGACGCTCAATCTGGCCCCAACTGGAGCGAGCATGTGGCACCCATCATCTATAAGAGTTGCACACCCTGCCACAGTGCGGGAGGTATTGCTCCTTTCGCATTGAGCAATTATAATGAGGTGAAATATTTAGGTAATGCTGTGGTTTCCGCTACACAAGCAAAGCGAATGCCACCATTCCCAGCAAGCCTCGAGAAGAATAGGTATGCCCATGAAAATGTATTATCAGCTTATGAAATAGATGTAATTAAGCGTTGGAACGAGAACAATCATCCCCAAGGAGATACTTCCAAAGAGCCGAAGAAGCCCGTTCAAAATTCAAAAAGTGATTTGCCAAGGGTTGATGCTACCTATAAAATGACTCCTTATTTGGTGAAAACCAATGATGATGTTTATCGATGTTTCGCTATTCCAAGTAATTTATTTATTGATAAAATGATTAAGGGAATGGAAGTTGTTCCTGGTAATCGAAAAATTGTACATCACGTATTGATCTTTCAAGATACTTCTCAAAAACCACTTCAATTGGATAATGCCGATCCGGAGCCGGGATATTCCGCTTTTGGAAGTACCGGTAGTGCTACGTCGGTCCTAATGGGTATGTATGTTCCTGGTCAATCTCCTTTTATCTATCCTTTGGACTTTGCTGCAAGATTGAAAAAGAACAGTGTCATTGTTATACAAATACACTATCCTCCGGGTATCAATCAAATTTGGGATTCTACTAAGTTGAATTTAATGTTAGAAGACCCCAAAAGTCAAAGGGAGGTTTTTGTGCAATCCCCTTTGAATTTTAGCAACAACTCATTGATAAACGGACCTTTGTATATCGAGGCTAATACCATTAAATCCTTTTCCAATCGATTTGTTATGCCCGCTAAAATCAGCCTCCTTGCTGTTGCACCTCATATGCATCTTTTGGGGGATTCGATTAAATCTTTCCTCGTAAACGGCGTTGATACCACAGATATTATTGACATTCCAAAGTGGGATTTTCACTGGCAAATGGCTTATCAATTCAGGAAACCTATCGTATCACCCAAGGGTTCCGTATTATGGGGCAAGGCCACCTATGACAATACGTATGCCAATCCTCACAATCCCAACATGCCGCCCAGAGATGTTGCCGCGGGTGAGGGAACTGCTGATGAAATGTTTCTCATTTATTATTGGTATACCCTCTATAAAACGGGCGATGAAAACTTGGAGTTAGATACCACACCTTTAAAGATGTTGAATGTTTCAGGGATAAATAAAAATAAAATCGTGGCTTATCCAAATCCCTCAACCAATGAGATCAGAGTTATTAATTTGCCTTACAGGTCTAATATTCGCGTGTACAATTCCGTTGGCAATCTGATGTATGGAGATAATGTAATTTCTCCCACAATCTCCATCAATATTCAGGATTGGCCGGTTGGCGTATATATTATTCATAGCGCTGGCTCGCAAGGGGATTCAATATTTAGATTCATAAAGAATTAGACAATTAAGGATTTTCCGTAATTCTTTTTGGGTCATTTGCAAAAAATGCAAAATTTGTTTGAATGAGAGTTGTTAGTTTCGTTCCATGCAAAAAAGTGCTTTGTCTTTAAGGATTATTGCGTTAGTTTTTTCTTTTTTTTCCGGGGGATATTCCTTCGGGCAAGGACTTATGGGAAGTGGAAGCGAATCGGCTCTCAGTATTTCCAATAGACCTTTGCCGCCTTTAAATAATACGAATCTTGGCACCATTTCATATTACGATATCACCCAAGAACTGCTTGATTCTCTGCGAAATAGATATCGCTTACAGAAGACGCCTTATTATAAAGTGAAAATGTCAATTGGACAGTTTTCAAGGAGTGGTTTAGTAAGACAGCAGGTTTATTTGAAATTCGGAGATCAAAAAAGGAAAGACAAGATCTTTTCTCAAAAACGGAAGCTTACAAAAGGGAAATTAATTGCAGCAGATTCAAACGGAGTTTATTTGTATCGAAAATCAGTCAAGAAATTGGGCTTTGTGCCATATAATGATATTTGGTATATCAGACGCGGAAATACCTTAGAAGATAAGTTGATTAGAGATGGTTCTGTTGGTGCTGTTGCTGGTGCGATTATTACCTTTGTTATTGTGAATTATGAAATTGAAGAGCCAGTAGCAGGTTTAATATTAGCCCCCATTGGTGCAGTTTTAGGGGCAGGCTTCGTATTGAATTGGACGGCCATTCCAGAGGTAGTGATTCATGAACTTCAAAATACCTCCAAAAAAGTCAAATTTAGAATCAACTACCGCCAAGACAATATGCAAAATTATATTGCCATGGTAAATAAAGACCGTTATCGCTATGGAAAAAGACTACTATATAGTGAATTCCCCGTCGGCTCAGTAATAAATCAAGACAGTCTACCAACTACCCCCGACCCTCTGCCCCCTACCAACGACCCCCTACCAACTACCAACAACCCAGTACCAACTACCAACACCCCTCTACCATTTAAAACTGGTAAATACATTTCTGCAGCCTGGATGATACAAGGGTTTGAATCTAAGTTTGTGAACGTGCAGCGCATGGTGAAGACGTTTCCTGATTTGAGGAACAGTCAATTGACAGAAGCTGATAAGGCTTTGTTTAAGAATTCAGATGAAGTAAAGTATGCAGCAATGCTCATTTGTACCCCTTTGGGATTTGATTTTAGCAAAGCCGTTGAATTGAGTGAAAGTCAAGCAACTGATCTATCACAGTTGTTGCCTTATTTCAATGTACAGATTGTCAATGCCCAAACGGTAATTAAATCCAATGGTATGACAAGAATAGATGAGGTGAATTTGGAATTCCTTTACAAACTGATGAAGTAATCATTAACGATTGAAAACCGAACTCTGACCAGCATTTAAGGTATGCAATTGATCATACAAACTGAATTCAATGGTAGATTCACCCAAGTTGCTGATGCAAACTTGATTCTGTGAAACCTCAATGTTTACAGGTTGATTGTGATAAAGAATCTTAAAGGCATATTTCTTCCACTGATTGGGTAGGGAAGGAGACAGTTGAAGATGCAGATTTTTGATTCTTAGTCCCCCGAAACCCTGAACAATGCTCAAGTAACTTCCTGCCATAGAGGTAATGTGGAGTCCGTCTTCGGTGTCGTTGTTGTAATTGTCAAGGTCTAACCTAGCAGTACGTAAGTACATTTCATATGCCTTGTCAAATTCTCCTATTTTGGCCGCCAAAATGCTGTGAACACAAGGACTTAACGAGCTTTCGTGCACGGTGAAGGGTTCGTAGAATAGGAAGTTTCGCTTATGTGTTTCCTGATCAAAGTCGTCTTCAAAGAAATAGAGACCTTGTAAGACATCGGCTTGTTTGATGTAAACGCTGCGCAAAATTCGGTCCCAACTCCATTTTTGGTTTAGGGGTCTATCAGCGGCAGGAAGATCATTAACGGGAATGAGTTCTTTATCTAAGAAACCATCGTGCTGCACAAAAACATTATCTTCCTTGTCGTAGGGGAGATACATATTTTCAACCACGTGATTCCACTTTGCCGTTTCACCAGCTAGGTCAAATGCAGTTTTACGACTGATTTCTGCAAAAATTTGTGGGAATTTGGATTGTAAAAATTCAGCAGATTGACGGGTGTATTTCAAACACCACATAGCAATGTAACTGGTATACCAATTGTTGTTTACGTTATTTTCGTATTCGTTGGGGCCGGTTACGCCGTGCATTTCATAACGTTCCTTTCTCGCGTTCCAATGAACTCGTTGTGCCCAAAATCTGGATATCCCCAAAAGGACTTCAAATCCGCCTTCGGCAAGGTATGCGCGATCTCCAGTATGCTCAATGTAGTTGTGAATGGCATAAGCAATGGCTCCGTTTCGGTGGATTTCTTCGAAGGTGATTTCCCACTCGTTGTGGCATTCTTCACCGTTCATGGTAACCATGGGATATAAAGCCGCACCGTTATTGAATCCTAGTTTTGCGGCATTTTCAATGGCCTTATTGAGCTGTTTATATCTGTAAACAAGCAGTTGCTTGGATATGCTGGAATGGCTGGAAACGAGATAGAACGGGAGGCAATACGCTTCAGTGTCCCAATAGGTACTTCCGCCGTATTTTTCGCCGGTGAATCCTTTAGGACCGATGTTCAATCGTGGGTCGTCGCCGCAGTAGGTTTGGTTAAGATGATAAATATTGAAACGAACGGCTTGTTGGGCAGCATCATCGCCTTCAACAACTACATCGTGGTTGTTCCATTTTTCGTTCCATGCTTTTGAACTCATTTCGAGGTGAGATTCAAAAGTGGAGGAAGCCATTTTTTTTACGGCATTTTTCGCGTGAATTAAGACAGCATCATTAGGATGATTGAAGTTGCTGGCAGAGATGACGTGTTTCACAAACACGAATTCATGTCCCCCGGAAAGAGAAAAAGAATAAGTACTTTCCGCATATTTAGAGCGCGTTTGGTGATGCGGTTCGGGAGAAAAAGTTTCGCCGTCGAGGAAAAACTGAGCCACGCAAGAGGTAGCTAAAAGCCAATCGAGTTTCTTGGTTCTAACCAATAGATGAAGCTCGTTGGACGTGCTTTCTTGATGCTCTTCGAGCCAGAATTTCTCGTCGTAGTTGCTGTCTTTGTTGGATATATCACCATCTAGGTAGTTGGTTAAGGAAACCTCGCAATTCTGATTGGTTTTAACGCGGTATCGGAGGGCGGAATATTCTTTGTTGATGAGGCTGTAAAAACGGGTAGACTCAATGGTAACCTCAATGCCGTTGTATAAGGTGATGGTGCTACGGCGATTTAACACACCGTTGAACATGTCTAATTCACGATAGAACTGGTTGATGGTGGCATTCTTTAAATCAACTTCTTCATTGTTGATTTTCAATACAATACCGCTCCAATAAGTACTGTTTATGACTTTGGCAAAATATTCTGGATAGCCGTTTTTCCACCAGCCCACTCGGGTTTTATCTGGGTAATAAACCCCACCCACATAGGTACCTTGAAGGGTATGACCGGTGTACGTTTCTTCTAAATTTGCGCGTTGCCCCATCATGCCATTTCCGATGGCAAAAACGCTTTCAGCAACTTCGTTGTATTGAGGGTCAAAACCTTCTTCAATGACCTTCCAAGGGTGAACTTTGAAATAGGATTTCATGGAAATAATGTGTTGTTAATTCAAATAGGTGTGAAAATCGTAATTGCCGAGATTTGTCACGTATTCATCGGCTAGAGGCAAATCTTGAGGAATTCCAACTCCAACGGTATACATGTTGGCAGCCTTTGCAGCTTGAACACCGGAAAGGCTATCTTCAAAAACGATGCAGTTTTCGGGAGCTATATTCAGTATTTCAGCGGCTTTCAAAAAGGTTTCGGGATGAGGTTTACCGTAGGTGACGGTAGAGGCATCTACAATTCCTTTAAAAGTGTCAACCAATCCTACTTTAGATAGCACCAAACGAGCATTCTTACTGGCAGAACCTAATGCAAGGGGAACGTTGTATCGCACGGCGCGTTCAAAAAAATCGCGAACACCCGGTAGCAAGTCTTTGGTTGACATAGAATCAACTAGTTCAAGGTACCAACCGTTTTTTCGTTCAAGATCTCTGTTAAATTGATCTGTACTTAGTACTCGACCGGCCCATTTTAAAATTAGCTTAAGTGAGTCCCCACGAGAAACTCCTTTGAGTTGTTCGTTGTGATCATGAGTAAGGAGAAGGTCGTACTCAGCGGCGAGCCTTTTCCAAGCTTTGAAATGGAATTCGGCGGTATCGCAAATTACTCCATCTAAGTCAAGGATGATTCCTTGTTTCATGCGTGAACGCCCAATTTTTTCAGATGGTATTCCACCAAATTAACCACGGGCTCGCTGGTGATTACACCAATGTTTAAGCGGTGAATTTTGCAAGCTTCACGGAGCAAATCTTGGAAGTGGAATGCCACTGAACCTACAAAGTGTACAGGAACGTCTTTGTGGTTTTCGTATTTCCAGATATGGATATTGATGAATTTACTAAATCCATTATAAATGAAATCACGAACCCATTTGCTGTCGCGATTATCGCTCAAGAAGCGCATAAAAGATGCTAGATAAACGTTTGGATTGGGCTTATTGTAAACCGCTTCAAAAATAGACTCTTTGGTTAATTGGTAACGATCAATAAGTCCTTGGTGAATTTTCTCAGGTAGTTCATGGTATAAGAACATTCTTAAAAGTTCTTTACCATAGAATGTGCCACCTGCTTCATCTCCCAAAACATATCCTAACGCAGGAACTTCTTCGTAGATGTCTTGTCCGTCGAAGTAACAAGAGTTAGAACCCGTACCCATGATGCAAGCAATACCTGGCTCATCGCCGCAAGTAGCGTAAACTGCACCGGTAAGGTCATGGTCAACGGTAATTTCTGCATGGGTGAATACACGTTTGAGGGCTTCTTCAATCACTGCATTTCTCGAGGGATGGCTTGCGCCAGCACCATAAAAGAACACATGCTGCACTTGTGGTGCTAAAGCAGAAAGCTCAGTATTTTTTCTTATCTCACTTTCTATAAGGTCAGTGGGGTGAAAAAATGGGTTAAATCCCATGGTATGGTAGGTTGATCTTTTCTCCGATCCATCGGTGAAAACCCAGTCACATTTGGTGCTTCCGCTATCTGCTACGAGTAACATAATTATTGTGTTAAGTACAATTATAGGTAAATTTTGTCTTGCAATTTAGTAATTTATTAATTAGTGTCAAAAAAACACTTATTAAAATAAGACATGTTTTTTTCGAATACCCAATACACATTTGTGAACGGAAAGTTTCATCCGTAAAAAATTAAATATCTTTGCTCTGATTTTATGAGCTTGAACCCGTCAATCAACCCCCACGTTTCTACTGACTGTGTCATCTTTGGTTTTAGTCAAGATACGCTCAGGTTGTTATTAATTCGCAGAAGTATACCAAATAGGCTTACAGACGTTAATGATATTCACTACGCTTTGCCGGGAGATTTGGTGCGTGATGATGAAGATTTAGATAAGGCGGCCAATAGGGTATTGTCTGAGCTCACAGGATTAAAAGGCATTTATCTTGAACAATTCCATTCGTTTGGAGACCCCTTGCGTGTGACTAAGCCGAAAGATAGATCTTGGTTAGAAAGTGTAAGACAAAATCCAGATGCACGCGTTATTACCGTAGCATATATGGCTTTGATTGATGCAAATAAGGCGGTTCTTCAGCCTGGTTCATTTTCAAAAGAGGCTGTTTGGTTGCCCATTTCAGAGGTGCCAGAATTGGCTTTTGACCACAATGAAATTTTTGAAAATGCCCTAAAAGCATTGAAGGAAAAGGTTCAAATTCAACCCATTGGGTTTGAGTTGTTGCCTGAAAAGTTCACCATGAGTCAATTGCAATCTCTTTATGAAACCATTTTAGAAAGAGATTTAGATAAACGCAATTTTAGGCGGAAAATGTTGAATAGTGGGGTATTGATCCCACTTTCAGAGAAACAATTGGGTGTAAGCAACAAACCAGCCCGATTCTATTCGTTTAACCGAGATTTATTTGAAAATTCAGATAACAGATATTTAAATCTTCGAATGGATGGTAGTTTTTCACTCTTCGGTTGATTTTCGTACCTTTGCAATTCATTTTTGATTATTCATGCTAACAGTATCCAATATTTCCCTACGATTTGGGAAACGCGTTCTTTTTGAGGATGTTAATTTAAAGTTCACCCGTGGAAATTGCTATGGCATCATTGGTGCCAACGGGGCAGGTAAGTCTACATTTTTGAAGATTTTGTCAGGCGAAATTGAACCTAATACAGGTTCTATTGACCTTGAACCCGGAAAGAGAATGACGGTGTTGAAGCAGAATCACTTTGAATTTGATGAGTTCCCTGTATTAGAAACCGTAATGCGTGGTCACCAAGTACTTTGGAAAATCATGCAAGAAAAAGATGCGCTTTATGCCAAAGAAGACTTCTCGGAAGAAGATGGTATTAGAGCGTCTGAGCTAGAAGGTGAATTCGCTGAAATGGACGGTTGGAACGCCGAAAGTGATGCAGCAACCCTATTGAGTAACCTAGGAATACCAGAAGATACTCATTATAGATTGGTCAAAGAACTCAACGGTAACCAAAAAGTTAGAGTATTGATTGCTCAAGCACTTTTTGGAAATCCAGACGTTCTTCTTATGGACGAGCCTACCAACGACCTTGACGTTGAAACCATTCGTTGGCTGGAAGACTTCTTGGCTGGATTTGAAAATACCGTATTGGTTGTCAGTCACGACCGACATTTCCTTGATAACGTATGTACACACGTTTGTGATATTGATTACAGCAGAATCAAGATCTTTTCCGGTAGTTACACTTTCTGGTATCAAAGTTCACAATTGGCCCTTCGTCAGCGTTCTGATCAAAATAAGAAGGCCGAAGAGAAAAAGAAGGAATTACAAGAGTTTATTGCTCGTTTCAGTGCCAACGTGGCTAAGAGCAGACAAGCTACTGCCCGTAAAAAGATGTTGGACAAATTGGATATTGAAGAAATTCAACCATCTACCAGAAAATATCCGGGTATCTTCTTCAAACAGAATAGAGAGGTTGGAGATCAGATTTTAACCGTTGAAAATTTGGCGTTTAAAGCTGAAAATGGGCAGTTTTTGTACAAGGATTTGAACTTTACCGTTCATAAAGGAGATAAAATCGCGTTCATTTCAAGAAATACTTTGGCATTGAATACTTTATTTAAGTCCATGTGGGGCGAAGCTCAGAATAACACCGGCGAATTAAATTGGGGAGTCACTGTAACCATGAGTTATCTACCCAATGAAAATAACCAATACTTCACTGAAAAAATCAATTTGGTAGATTGGTTGAGACAATATTCTGTAGAGAAAGATGAAACCTATATACGCGGATTCCTAGGGAGAATGCTGTTCAGCGGTGAAGAAACCCAGAAAATGTGTACCGTTTTGTCTGGAGGTGAAAAAGTACGTTGTATGCTCAGTAAAATGATGCTTGAATGCCCCAATGTTGGATTGTTCGACGAACCTACCAACCACTTAGACTTGGAAAGTATTCAGGCTTTGAACAACGGTATGATAGACTTTGCTGGTGTGATTTTATTTCATTCGCATGACCAGGAAGTTATGACATCTATTGCCAATAGAATCATAGAAATAGGTCCTAATGGAATGATTGACAAATACATGAATTACGAAGAGTACGCCGAAGATGCATCTGTGAAGGCAAGAAGACTTGAAATTTATGCTTAACATTGAAAAATAAAATGAAACCTAACTATACATTTTTTGCTTTGTCAGCGGTGTTGGCATTAGCAAGCTGCGGAAGTGATATTGACGCAAGCAAAAACCCTTCTACATCATTAGATTCGTTCAGTTATTCAGTAGGAGTTGACTTGGCCAAGAATTTTAAAAATCAAGCCATTACAGAAATTGATTTTGGATCTTTGGTGAGAGGTATTCAAGACGGATTAGCAAAAGACAGCGGATATGTTATTTCTGAAGAAAAACTTCAAGATGTTCAACGCAGTTATGTGACATCCATCCAAGCAAAAAGAATGAAAGAGATTCAACAAGAAACTAAAGATATCTTGACTGCTTTTGGAAAAGAATCTGGAGTAACTCAATTGCCAAGCAAAGGATATTACAAGCAAATCAAGGCTGGAAACGGTCCTTCACCACAACCTTATGACACCATTGAATGCAGATTTGTTGCTAAAGATGGTAAAGGTAAAGTGTTGTTTGAAAACACCAAAGAACCCATGCCGTTCCGCGGCGTAGTTACCTCATTGAATCTGCTTCCTTTGGAAGAAGCTTTGATGAAGACAGCAGCAGGTGGTAAATTTCAAGTGAAATTATCCAATGAATTGAATCCTGTAATGGCTCGTTCAACCCGCTCATTCGATGCTATGTATGGTATCACCGATTTTGAATTGGAGTTGTTGAGTGTGAAAGCAGGATTGCCTCCAGCACCAGGTTCTCAAGCCCCAACCGGCGCAAATGGACCTCAATAATTTGCCATTGACTTTGATGCATGGAAATGCATCAAATGTGGCATGATTTTTTCTTGACAAATAACAGTAACTTTGTTATTGTCAATGAAAAAAGTGCAAAAAATAGCGTACTCTATTGCAGTTTTTTGCACTTTTTTCCAATTATTTTTTAATGTACATACTTTGAAAGCCCAGTGTAATGCTGGGTTTTCTTATGATACCCTGTTGTGTACGGGCAAGAATATCTCGTTTTCGGCCAATTCATCTGCCAGCGGACTGAAATATCAATGGGAGTTTGCAGATCCAGCATCAGGGGTACTTAACACAGATACCTTAAAATCTACTAAACATTCTTTCAGTAAACGAGGAACTTATTTGGTTACTCTCATTGTAACTAATTCCTCGGGTTGCAGAGATTCTGTGTCCAAATCAATTACCGTTTACAAAAATCCGACGGCTCAGTTTACATATTCAAATGCTTGCGCTGGATTGAAAACATCCTTCGAAAACAAAAGCACTGGCGATTCTATTGATAAAATCAAATCGTATTTCTGGAATTTCGAGTCGGGAAGCAGCAGCAGCGATTCATCGCCCATTCATACCTACAGCAGCACGGGTTCTAAAACGGTTAAATTGAAGGTGGAATCTAAATCGGGTTGCAAAGATTCATCATCGGTGGTCATTCAAGTTTTTGACAAGCCATCTGCAACTCTTGCAGGGAAGAAAGTCTGTCAAAACAGTACGTTTACATTTTCTGCCGATACTAAAACAGGAGCAAGTGCCTATACCTGGAACTTTGGAGACAGTTCCAATTATACCCAGCAGAACGTGAATCACGTGTACCAGAAATTGGGTTGGATGAAACCATCTCTTACGGTCACTTATACCTCTACCAAATGCACTATTCCTCTTGACTCAATCAAGGTAAATCCGTTGCCCAATGCCAATTTTGACATCGTAAATGACACCCAATGTTTCAATGGAAATGAGGTTTGTGTTAAGCTCAAACACGACCTGACCATCACCAAGAGAAACGTCATTTTTGACGATGGATTTAACGATGATTTTTCATCCATAAAAGATTCCATTATCTGCCATAAATACATTGATAAAGACGGTGGAACTTACAGTATTACAGTGGAACTCACCGATTCAAATTCATGTTCTCAAACGGTAAAGAAAGACTCGGTGGTGATCATTTATCCGCAGTTTAAAGCTTCCTTTTCTCATCCTTCTTCTGTGGGATGTTTTGGCTTGGGAGTTAAATTTCAAAACACTTCCAACAGAGACTCAGCCGCTGTTAAAAAAACAACTTGGATTTGGGGCGATTCTTCTGAGAGTAATAAACCGTTTTATTATCCTACACACGGATTTAATAAAGATGGAATATTCTATGTTAAGTTGGCCTTGACCGATACTTTTGGGTGCTCAGATACCTTTACATCGCCCAATAAAATTCAAAATACATCCTATGTGGTGGATGCAAAGTTGGATTCGGTTTCCAGTCAATGTGCCCGAAACAACGCTACTTTTTTCTATCAGTCGCCTATTGCTGGGGCTTCTATTGTTTGGCAAATTCCTTATCAATCGAATAGCTTTCAATTTTCGTATAACTACCGAACTCCAGGCATTTACAAACCAAAGGTGACCATCAGCAAGAATGGGTGCGATAGCACGGTGATGTTAGATTCTATATTGATTAGAGGTCCGATTGCGAGAATGAACGTAGTCAATCAGTTTCAGTGTCAAGTAAAAGATACTGTTTATTTTAGCAATGCATCTGGGGCTTTTTACAACGGTTATTTACAATCATATTGGGATGCCGGGGATCAATGGGCTCCCAATTGTGTAATCAACCGAAAGGCGGGCCAAAACGTGGGTAATAACTGCAATTTCTCCAGAGACTCTTTGACGTTTAAGCATCGATACAAAGACGGGAAGGAAGGATGTTACAATGCCCGATTAATAGTAAAGGACACCGTATTTGGCTGCGCAGATACGGCCTTTGAACCGCTTCCCCTTATGGCTCCGAAAGCAGCAGGTACATTTACCGCGAGCGATACCAATGCTTGCCCAGGGCCTGAATTTTATAAAACCATCACCTTTGACTTGAATCAATCAGAGCCTGTTTGTAAAAAGCTCAATTGGTGGGTAATGTGGGATTCACTGCAAGCTCGCAATACCTCTAATTTTGACAGTAATTGGATACAAAATAGTTATGCATACAACTACAGAGTGGGTGTGCCCGTGGGTGATTCAAACGGATATGTAAGCATCGGTTTGGTCATTGAAAATGGTTCGGATACCGCAGGCAATGTTTGCCGAGACACTGCTTGGTACCACAAGGCACTTAAAGTGACCAAGTTGGATGCCAAATTCAATACTCAGTTTGCTGATTCCCTGCATTTTTGTGCCGGTGATTCAATATGGTTCAGGGTCAAGGACACTGCTCAAGCCGCAGGTATTAAGTTTACTTGGGATTTTGGGGATTCACGGACGTTCACTACTACCAAAGTTGATACCGTAAGACATTCTTATAAGAAATCTGGTTCTTATTGGGTTCGGCTGACAGCGGTTCATCCCAATGGTTGCACCATATATGAGGAGCGCTACATATCCATTGGGTTTAAACCTGAACTTTTTGTAAATAAGACCTTAATCTGTGCTGAAGTAGATAGTTTTAGGCTTACGGAAAACACCAAATATTTCCATTTGGAGCAGAATTCTGCCGGTATTTTCAGCAATCCGCAGCGTTATCAAGCGGGCAAAGAACAAATTAAGTACGATTTGGGCAATGGCGCAGGATATCAGTATTTGGGTAAGGTTCCAGTGTTCACATACCACAAACCCGGTGTGTATGCCATTTCTATGGCAGTAAAAGACAGTATGGGTTGTACAGATACATTGAAGAACCACCTGGTTTTAAATGTTTCAGGTATTTATGCAGGATTTAACTTACCCTCTGATACTGTTTTGTGTCCTCAAACCCTAAAAATCAGTTCAACGGCCCGAGTCTCTGATACTTCTGGGGCTTCGCTTTCGGGGGATGTTATAACCGTTTGGGATTATACCTTTGGTGGCACCTATCCAAAAAGTTTGTTTGAAAATCCGAATCGGTATTTTGCAACAGGCGATTACCCCATAGTTCAGATAGTGAGAAACAACAGGGGTTGCACGGATACAGCGAGAAAATTGATGGTGGTTGTGGGGCCGGAACCAAAATTTAATTTTTTATCAGATTCTGTAGGTTGTGAACCGCTGAAGGTCAAATTTGATAATTTAAGTCGAAATGCTGATGAGTATATTTGGCGTTTTAACGATAAGAATAACAATGTATTAACCACCAAAAGTGATAGTAATGTAACGTTGAGTTTTCAGGGGTACGGATTTTATTATCCTCAGTTAGTTGCAAGGGGAACTTTTGTGATCAATGGAAACAGTAAGGTGTGCGAAGCCATTTATCCAGATACTTCTAAAACCATGAAACGCACAGTGGAAGTTTGGGAAAAGCCTCAGGCCAATATGTTTTGGGTAACCAATTGCCGTAACTATTCCACACAATTTTATGATATCACCAGTTTGAATACCGGATATGTTTCTGAAAGTATTTGGACATTCGGTGATACATCTTTGGGCAGCGACAAGTTGCATCCGCCAAAGCAATGGGGAGACACAGGCACCTACTCAGTTAGGCACATAGTGATTTCAAACAACGGATGTGTTGATACGGTAGATAGAACGGTGAAGGTTTCACCGCCTCCTTCAGCGTATTTTAACTTTACATCCACTTGTATTGGTGAGTCAACTCAGTTTTATGATTCTACAGAGGCGTTTAATGATTACATAGATTACCGCAATTGGTCCTTTGGAGATGGCAGTCGCAGCGGTGCTTTGAACCCATTGAAAACTTATGCTGCTGATCAAAATTACACGGTAAGTTTGGTGGTGCGTAATTCAGCGGGTTGTTTCGAAACTGCCAGCCGAAATGTGTTGATCTTTTCAAGGCCAGTTCCAAATTTTAGTGTTGCCGGCGTGTGTTATGGGGATTCTAGCCGTTTTTTAAACAGCAGTACCTCCAAACAGGCCATTGACAGTGTTTTATGGAATTACGATGATTCTTCTTTTTTCGGGGGATGGCAACAAAAACACAAGTATAATTATCCAGATAATTTTTGGGTCAAACTAAAATTGAGAACCATCCATGGATGTAAGGATAGTGTTTCAAGATGGACATTTGTACATCATATTCCACAAGCAAAAATTCAATTCACGGCAGATTCAGTGCAGTGTTTTACGCAACACTCCCTGAAGACTTCTGATGCTTCTACCATAAAGGTGGGTTCAACAACCTCGCAATGGATGCTTGGAAATCAAAATCCCTATGCCAATTATACCACCACCAATATCTCTCATCGATTTAACGATACAGGCGCATATGCAATGCGATTGATATCGGTTTCGAATTTTGGTTGCAGGGATACGGTATTTAGTAAATTCAAAATTCTACCATCGGTTGTGCCCAACTTTGGAATCGACAAAGCTTGGCAATGTTTTAGAGGTAATGAGTTTACTTTCAACGATTTATCGTCCCTCAAAAAAGGAAGTTATACCGCTCAATGGACATACAGCGATGGCATTCAAAGTACCGTGATTAATGCCAGCGGAAGCGTCAAGCATTCATATAATGATACGGGATATCAGTGGGCTATGCTGCGAACTCAAACAGACCAAGGATGTTCTGACACGCTGTTCAAATCAGTGCGGTTACTGCCTATGCCCAAGGCTGATTTTGTGGTGAATGATTCTATTCAATGCATTAAAAATCAATATTTTGAATTTGCAAATTCATCATCGATTTTCTGGGGCAATCTGTCGTATTTGTGGGATTTGGGCAATCAGAGTCAATCCACTTTGACTTCTCCAACCACCAGTTATCCGGATACTGGCTATTGGAACGTTCGATTGATAGCTACTTCTGCGTTTCAATGCAAGGATACTGTTCAAAAGCGCGTGAATGTGGTTGATATGCCGGTTCCTCGGTTCACTATCAATGATAGCAGTCAATGTTGGAAACAGAATCAATTTAAATTCACGAACAATAGTACTGATTCTCGAGGCGGAATTAAGGCTTACTGGAATTTCGGCGATGGTTTAGGAGATTCAGGTTCTTCCGTGAGCCATATCTACAATAATTACGGCAATCGTTCGGTTCGATTGATAGCACAAACCGTGCATGGTTGTCGTGATTCACTGCGAAAAAATGTATTTGTTAGAGCCATGCCTTTGCCGGCCTTCAGTATTAATGATAGTGATCAATGTGTTAATAATCAAAGGTTTGTTTTTACTAATCAGACCACTATTCCAGTTGGTTCGAGCAGTGTGGTATGGAAATATAAAACAGATTCCGTGCGCACCGAGAATACAATAAGTTTGGCGTTTTCGGCTGACACCACCCATCAGATTCGATTGGTAGCTAAAAGCGATTTTGGGTGTATAGACTCCATGGATCGCAAAATTATCGTTTTCCCTAAGCCTTCACCGATTTTTAATATTGTCAATGATTCCCAATGTTTGCTGAACAATCAATTCAAATTCAATGCTGTTAGCAAAATCAAATACGGAACCATGTCTTATGATTGGCAGTTTGGTGATGGAAATGTTTGGTTGAATTCTTCGACGGTTTCTCATTCATATGCCAACGACGGATATTATAGAGTGGCAATGCAAGCAACCAGCAACCATGGCTGTATTGATACTGTTTCAAGGGGTTTGAATGTCTGGCCAATGCCCGTTGCTGGTTTTACCTACAACGATTCGGCACAGTGCTTGGAGCAGAATTATTACAAGTTCACCAATACATCTAAGGTCAAGTTTGGAAGCATGACCTTTTGGTGGGATTTGGGAGAAGGCAGCATTGGAGATACCTTTAATTTAACGTCGCCAGGTTACTTCTATTCATTTAGTGGATTTAAACGGGCATTTTTAAGGGCCAAATCCAATCACGGCTGCATCGATACTGTTTCACGAGTGGTTAGGGTAAATCCTATGCCTGTCCCCCGAATAGCGGTCAATGATTCAGAGCAATGTTTGTTTGGCAATAAATTTGACTTTAATGCTAATAGTGTGATTGATGAGGGTAGTATGACTTCGCAATGGCTACTTATGGATGGATTTACTACCAACGCAAAGAAGTTTTCTCATTCTTTTCTAAAGGATTCCTTTTATTGGGTGAAATTGATAGAGACCTCTGATCAAGGTTGCATAGATTCCCAGAATCGTTGGGTTGTTGCACATCCGCATCCCATCATTGAATTTACTATAAATGATACGCTTCAATGTTTGCGACAGAATCTATTTGATATCACCAATTATACCCGGGTGAAATACGGTGTTTCTTGGGGACAGTGGGATTTTGGGGACGGTTTTAAAGATACGAGTTATGAGGTCACACATAAGTATTCAAAACATGGAAGATATCCCATTGTTATGAGGGCAATCACCAATCATGGATGTGCCGATACAGGAACTCAATGGGTAAGGGTAGGGGCCATGCCCGAAGTTTCATTTTATACAAATGATGAAGGACAGTGTTTTAGAGATCAAGATTTCATTTTCTTGAATACTTCAAGTATTCTGGAGGGACAGTTTGATTTGACATGGAATTTTGGGGGCAAGACTTTTGTGAAGTCAAACACTGATCAAAAATATACCTTTGCTGATACCGGAAGTCATTTTGTGCGATTGGTTGCCAATTCTGACTTGGGATGTATGGACTCCATGACTCAATTTCTTTTTGTAAATCCCAACCCGAAAAGCGTTTTATTATGGAATGATAGTGATCAATGCATTAATGCACAGAATTACATATTCACTGCAAACAGCAACATTAGCCGCGGAAAGATCATTGCACATCATTGGAACTTAGACGAAGGAGATGCAAGAATGAATGGTGGTTCTGTAGAAGCGAAAACCTATTCAAATTCTGGGTTTAAGACCATCAGATTGGTTAATGTTTCAGATAGTGGTTGTATCGACAGCGCTGTTCGAGTGGTTCGTGTTTATCCACGTCCTACGGCCCTGATAGGAATCAATGACAGCGCTCAATGTTTGTTCCAAAATCAATACGTTTTCAACAATCTGAGTACCGATTCATTCAGTTTAATTAGGCAATGGTGGAATATTAATACGGAGAAATCGGAAATAACCTCAAATGTCAATTATCGGTTTTTGTCGCCAGGTTTCAAACGAATTTATTTGACGGTGGAGAGTTCTGTTGGATGTTTTGATTCGGTAAGTCGAGCGGTTTTTGTTAAACCCATGCCAGATCCGTTATTTGCTCCATTGAGAGAATATTATTGTGAGGGTTCCGGAAACTATGTAATGACACCTAATACTCTGGGTGGTGTTTTTTACGGCAAAAATATGGTTGGATCTGATCTGATTCCAACTGTACTTTGGAAGGATACCATCAGGTATATCATAACTGTAAATGGTTGCACAGATAGTTCCAGTCAAACTACTTGGATATATCCTTATCCTAGGGTGAATTTAGGCGCTGATAGTATTTTATGTAAAGACGAACTTTTGGAGCTGAGCATAGATAATTGGAACACGCAATATGTTTGGGACGATGGAAGTGTGCTACCTGCTCGAAGAATTGTAAAGCCAGGACTTTATTGGGTAACGGCAACAAACATATGTGGAGTAGCAGCAGATAGTTTGAATATTGAATTTAGAGATCATAATTGCAGGGTTTATTGTCCAACGGCATTTACTCCAAATTCAGACAGTAAGAATGATTACTTTAGGCCCATTGTGTATAATGTGGAGGAACTTACTTATTACATTTACAACAGATGGGGAGAGAAGTTATTTGAAGGTACTGAAAACGACCTGGGTTGGGATGGGACTTTCGGTGGAAATATGGTTCAATCAGGTAGTTATATCATCATGTATGAGTATAAGTATAAAAGCGGAAATAGATTGTTGCGAGGTTCAGAGCAAGTGGTATTTCAGCTTTTGAGGTAAGTTATGGTAGCATAACTTTCGTCATTTTAGCTATATTTTCATAAGATAGAATAAGATTTAACGCAGGCATTCTGTGGAGGGTGTGTACATGATAAGTCTTGGATTAACTTTGGTATCAGGTGAATGAAAAAGGAGGGGCGAAGGTTCTTGATTTGGTTAACCAGCCCCTTTCTTTTTTAATCATTCAAACATCTAGAGTAATTATGAATGCTGCTATTAACGAACCGCAAGAAAAAAGAGTCTCAAAAAGTTCGAACCGAAAACTAAAACGGAATGCGGCTATAGCATTTTATGTTGTTTCTATTTTTGTAATGCTTGTTGGACTGAAAACCAATTTTTGGGTTTCTCTCCTGATACAGCCAGTATCTGTTTTATCGCTGTATTATGTTTATGCATTTAGATCCCGTAAAATATATCAAATTAACTCATTTCCTATTGTTTATGCTGTAGGAATTAGTTTGCATATATTGCTTAGTTTGTTGTTGTTTGTTTGGTTGGTAACATCTTCGGTTTGAAGATGTTGAATTATGTCATTGGGTGATAATCCCAAATGTTTTTTAAAGGTTCGAAGCATGGTGCTATTTGAACCGAATCCTGCAGATTCACCAAGAGATTCGATGGTATGAGAATGGTGTTGTTTTTTTGAAAGCAAGTCAATTACTTTGATCATTCTGATGAAATTCTTAAATCCATGAAAGCCAAAATCCTGATAGTATCTGAATAAAAATTTCAAGTGATGTACCGGTATTTTGGTATTAATACTAAGGTCTTCAATGGTGAATTCATCGCTGTTAAACTCTGATTTGGTGCAAGCATATACTTGAATGGTTTCCATGATCAGTGTGAGATCGGTATTTGCAGTAAATTTATTTTGATCGCTTGTTGGATTTTTCCAACCAGCGATTTCTAAATGGTTAGGAAAGCTATTTGGAGTTGTTTTCTTTATTATTCTCCAATTGGGTAATCCTATTAAGATTTGAGGTTTGATCCAAACGTAAACCACCATCATTAACAGATATAAATTCTTAATAATGAGGTGTTGAGTGTTTGTGTATATTAATCTATCCTCTAAAAACGCTGAAAAAACTTCTTTACTGATTAATACATAAAACAAGGTAAACGGAATCATCTGTGCTAAAATCCAAATTCCAAACTCTTTACCGTGATTTCCCAAGAAGGTGCCCTGTGAAATAGCCTTGATGAAAATTTTGTAGCTTAAAAATATATAAGGCAAAGCGATGGTCATCCACACTAAATGTAAATATTTGGCGTGAATCAGCAGTTTTAATTCCTGTACTGATTGATCATAAATAAAGTCTGTTTGTGTAGTTATAGGTTGCTGTTGATAAATGAAAAAACTAATCAACGCAATAAGAAAACCGATTATTCCTGGTAGGAAGTGCCAATAATTTTTATTTTGCCATTCGAGTTCATCATGCAGTAAGGCTCTTTGGTAAAGAAAAATACTTGCGGGGATTATAAATTGAAATCCGATAAACAAATAAAATGGGAAAATAGAGAAATTGATCAGATTGGTGTTTATCAGCCCTTGAGAAAAGTTTCTAATGCATAAGGTGAAAATAATAACTGACAGCAGTTTTGAAAGGTAGGGGTTTTCCTTTCCCGCAAAGAATAGATAGAATGCGGCAAATAAGCCTAAAGTAGCGATAAATAAGTTAATCCAATTTAAGCTTTCATGCATATTGCTTTAAAGATGTAAAGTTAAGCAATAGAGAATCTGGATATGAGTATTTTTTTGCCAGATTTTGATGCTTTTACTGTTTCACCGTTGTGAAGCAAAACTTGATTTCCAGAAAGACTGTTTATGTGTTTAATATGAACGGCAAACGACCGATGCGTTCTAATGAAACACTTGGGTAGTTGCTCTAACAACTTTTTTAAGTTCTTAGAAACAATGTACTGTTTATTTACTGAATGTACTTTGGTGTAGGCACCTAATCCTTCTAAGACTGTTATATTATTGAGGTTTATAAAAGTGCTTTCCCCTCGGTCTTTCACAACAAAATACTCACCTACAACCATGTCGGTTTGGTCAATTTCCAATGATTTTTTGCATCTTTCAATGCAAGATTCCAAATCTGCCGTGTTTTCTATTGTCTGCACATAATCATTGACTTGAAAATCATTTTGATTTCTAATGATTAACGATGCCCAGATATGCAAAGGATCAATGATTAGCAAATACGATGAATTGAATTTTTTTAAATACGTGGTTATTAATTCTTCTGACATGTTTTCAGTGTCAAGTATTATCATCGCCTTTTTATTTTGTGAAATTTCTCTCTCACAATCTATAACATGACATTCGCTAATAATCGAAATGGATTGACTGCATTCAAGTGAAAATTGTTTCCATTTGGATGTTTTAGATTCAAGAGTAATAAGGCAAATTTTTAGCATAATTTCACAGTTGTATTTTGGTATCTCACACAAACATCGTAATTGTAAATTACCTTATTAATAACACATCATATTTCTTATGTTGGATTATGTTGTTAGGAACAAATCGACCATAATTTATATTTAAAGTTATGGAAAGTTATGATTGTCGATTTTTCTCGACTACCTTAGCGCAATGAATTTGCTTTGGTTAAAAGATACTTCAAATGGCTACAGGCAAAATTTCTTTGTCTTCTTGTTGTTAACTTTTTTAATGTTTAAATGTGGTGATAATTCAAAAATAGATTCTGAATTATACATGAAAAAAAAGTGCACCAATGTAGACAGCATTTGGGGGCATTTTGAAGATCAAACAGACGTAATTAAACGCACTGAATTTGTTCTAAACAAATATAAACAGTTGGCCGAGACCTTTGGTTTAGTGGACTCTGCTGATAAATTACTGAAAAAACTAACCAATTTCGCCAAATCCAAACCTGACCCCAAATTTCTTTGTTATTATTTTTCACTTCAAAAGAACATTGCCTTTGACTCAGACAACATGCAACAAGCATGGTATTGGCATAGTAAAAGGTTGCCTTTTGAGCCCTTTGCTTCAGTTAACAACAAACTGTCAGATGATATTTTAACGGGCAGTATGTTGTTCAGAGAGTCTAAAATAGACAGTGCTATATCTGTATTAAAGAATGCATTGAATTTCTCTATCAAAGGAAAAGATACGTTTTATAGACAAACGATCTTAATAAATTTGGGTTCAGCTTATTATAATGTCGGATTCTACGGGGCATCTTCCAATTGTTTTTCACAGGCTACTTTATTTTCTTTCAGGACCGATGAGTATAAGCAAGTTCTTTATACCAATTTATTGGCATCCTTGAACTCAGAAAGAAAGTATAAAGAAGTCATTAATATAGTTAAACAGAATGTAGATTTAATGTCTTCTTCTACTGGAATGAGAGACGTGGCCCAATTATTCAGGCTTAATTATGTATCAGCTTTGTTGGTTTCCAATGCAGATATTAATGAGGCAAAACTACAATTAGATTCTGTTGAAAATTTTGAGATAGATGATCATATAAAAAGTTTTTATCTTTTCATGAAGGGTAGGTATTTAAGAGCGATTAACGATTTGAACGGATTTGAAAAGTTATATACAGAGAATTTAGCTTTCATTTACAATAATCAACCGAGCAGTGTTGCAGATCACATAGAAGGAATAAAGTTCGGACTTTCAAAGGGGTTATTTAAGGTTAGTTTTGATGAATTCCACAAAGAGTACGTGAAAATTATACCCTCTGAAACTAATTATTTGCTTCTAGCGAATTATTCTAATATTTTTAGCTCCATCAAGAAATCGGAAGGTAAAATAGTTGAATCTAAAAATTGGGAACAAATAAGCGATAAGTTTATGTTAAGAATGAGCCAAGTGAGTGATGAAATCAAGAATTCCAATATCCAACAGGAAATGGAAAAAGTTCGAATTCTACAGATACTAGATCAACAAAAATATCAAATCGAAAAAGCGGAGATCAAAGGCAATTGGTTATTAGCTCTTTCTGTAGTTTTTGGAGCCTTACTTATATCTACAGCCTTGTTTTTATATCAATTCAATGTCAATAAAAAGAAGGAATTGAGTATTTTACAACTCGAATCGGAGTTGAAAGAGAAAGAATTAGAAATGTTAAAACAAAACCAAGAAAGACAACAAAACACGGTCTTTACTTCTAAGTTGATTCTCACTAAAATAGACGAGTTGATACTCAAAATTAAGAATTCAAATTTGTCAAATAATCCAACTATGGTAGACATTAAAATTGAGTTGGAACGACTTAAGGGTGTAGAATTACCCACAGAAGGAGAAACCATTGAGGAGTATAATATTTTTGAGAAGTACCAATATTTAACTGAAAAGTTCCCATCACTGACCGAAATGAATTCAACTTCTTATAAAATTTTGGTTTTGTCTATTCTGGATAATGCTCCCAAAGACATTGCGAATCTTTTGAATTTGAATATGCAATACGTTAGAAATGTCCGTTCTAAACTCAAGAAAGAACTTTCGGAACAAATGGGTGAAAATTGGGATTGGCCTGATTTAGCATAAAAAAGGCGATCCATTTTGGATCGCCTTTTTTCTAGAATTTCTTTATACATTAAGGACTAACCAAATTCACACTTACATTGAAGTAAAATGGATTGGTTAATGTGTTTTGCATGATGTATGGCTCGTCAGATAACAATCCGAAAGCTCTGTAAATCTCTTTCCCGTTGGTTAGTCTATCAACATCGTAACGGTAATTGATTCGGTATCCAGCTTGAACTGACATCCAAATGAAATCTTTCAAAGAGAACTCGTAAACGGCTCTCAAACGTATCTCGGCGCGGCGAATTTCTAAGTCTTGATTTCTGATGCTTTCCATTCGGTATAAACGGTAAGATTGTCCTTCCAATTCATAACCTGCAAAAAGCATGTTGCGTGAATTGATGGTTCTTCTCACGTGCGCGCGTGCAGGAAAAAGTACTTCTGATCCCCATTTGTTGGCGGCATCGGTATGATTGAAGAAAATGATGGGAATGTAGTTCAATTCGCCTGCGCGGTATGTGCGCGCAAGTCCAACTCCCCATTGTTTTCTTTCCGATGGACGTTTACCGTAAATCAATGCCGCAGAGTATTTCATGTACCTGGCGGGCATCAACTTCCAATTGTAGTCACCGCTCATATCTGCAGACCCTTGGAACAATAAAAATTTCTTATCACTCAAAGGTTTGAATAGGGTAGTGTTAATCCCCATGGTTCTCAAACCGTTTGTGTAAAGCGATTTTAACATGGGATTCTCCACATAGCCAACTGCAAGAGGGCCTTGTTTCATCATTTGGTATCCACTTTCCCAATAATTTGCCCCCATTTGCCAAACCACAGAGGTTTTTGAAATGACAGGGATATTGCAGGCAAAACGAGCACCACTTGTAATTGTATGCTTGTTGTTTTCTGCCCACCCTTCATTGATATTGTTATTGAAAGCGTCTAAGTTAAGCTTGTAAGGTCCTTGAAAATCGAAGCCAAGGCTGATCAATTTTGCGGGGCTCAGGCCTTCAATTTTGGGCGAGCAATACCTTTTTGCGCCTTTATCAGCAAACCCTACTTCATCATACATTGAAAAGTCTTCGTCTTCGGCGGTGGTTTCTGTTTCGGGGGATTTTGTGGTGTCGCTTTGCGCCTTAGCCAAATTGGTTAGTGCAAAGGCAAAGCAAGCCGCGATTGCGGCTTGCTTGTGAAGATTGAATAATTTCATGGATTACTTTTTCTTGACTTCTAAACGTTTCCAAATATCGGTACGACCCAATGCCGAAACTCCAATATATCCGCGGATTTCTAGTGAGTTTTTGTCAGTCATTTTGATGGTACAGCTGTAAGTACTTCCATTTAAAGGGTCATAAATGGTTCCTTCGGTCCATTCATCTTTACCAGCATATACGAAGTCTTTCAACATTCTATATCCTTTAAGAGGTGCGTTCTGAAGGTTGGGGTCAGGGTTATTTTTATCAGTTTTAGGTTGTTTAGTCACGGGGTCAACTGCTTCTTTTAACCAAACAATTTTACCGTAGTATTTGGCTCCAATTTTTTCAACCTTCACACGGGCACGTCCGTTGGAAGGCTCCCAAACGCCAATTAATCTGTCTCCAGCGGCATCTTGATTGACAAAAGAACTAAGGATGGTGCCGAAGAAAGCGGCAAATGCGATGAATAATATTTTTTTCATGGGTTTAATTAGTTGTGTTTTAAGTTGAATTTAATATCCGCCTTGAGGGCTAAGTTGTCATCTAAATCTTGAGCAAGTGCAACATCCAAGATGATGTAATATTGTTTTTCTTGGAAGTATTTGCCGGCGTTTGCTTCAACTGAGGGATTTAAAGCGGCGTTGGTACTGCCTTCTTTGATAGGGTTAATAACGCCCAATTCGAGCATTTTTAATTCTGGGTTATCGGAAGCGACGCTCAAAACCATGGATGTAATTCCACTCAGAGAATTGGAATCAAGGGCAGAGATGGTAGCAGAAGCAAGGGTTGCATCGGTGATTTTCACACCTTCGTGGTATTTGTCACCAAGCAGAGTTTTAATGTCTACTGGGTAAACCAATTGCGCAGGATTAGATCCTTCAAACAAAGGCCCTTCAAGTGTGAAAGTATCTGATACTGTAATTTCAGTGGCTTGATCTGAGCTATTACAAGCAGAGAACAAAGTGATTGCTGAGAGGGCAATGCTCAAAAACTTTAATTTCATAGGGGGCAAATTATGTAAATGCTTGTGAATAAACAAGGGCGGTAATACACAATTTTTACAAGATTTATAAATCTATCATAGTATTGGTTTGTTATTCAGGTTTATGGCAATTACTTTTTTGAGGGCGCGTTGGGAAAATCTTATTATGGCTAATTACAGCATTGACCCATTAATTCTAATGCCCTATTTACCTACTGGTTTAGAGTTGGATTATTGCAATGACAAGACTTATGTTAGTTTGGTGGGTTTTATGTTCAAACGGAGTCGTATTTTCAACATCCCCATTCCTTTGATGGGCACCTTTGAGGAAGTGAATTTGAGGTTTTATGTCAAACGGAAAGTAGGTGATACATACCGCAGGGGTGTGGTATTTATTAATGAGACTGTGCCTTATAAACCTGTTGCATGGCTCGCAAATAAACTTTATAAGGAACATTACATTGCCATTCCAACCAGACACCGAATTAATTTGGGGGCTGAAATTAAATCCATAAAATATGATTGGAAGATAAATGATGTCTGGAATAATATCAGCGTTGAGGCTAGTATAGAATCACGTGAAATGCTTCAGGGCAGTTTGGAGGAATTTATTTTTGAGCATTATTACGGCTACACAAAAATTTCAGACTCTGAATCCCAAGAATACAGAATCAATCACCCCAGGTGGAGGGTCAATAATGTGAACAATTCATCAGTGCAATGTGATTTTGCACAGATGTATGGACCGGACTTTGGTGCATTGAGCCATCAAACTCCGGAATCGGTTATCATTGCCGAAGGTTCAGATATCAGCGTAGATTGGAAGCGCAAGAGGGTTGAATTATGAAAATCAAGAATTGCGAACTTTGTAAAGAGGAGCATAAAAAAAGCCACCTTTAGAAGTGGCTTTTGGAGGTGCACGCGTAGGGATTCGAACCCCAAACCTTCTGATCCGTAGTCAGATGCTCTATCCAATTGAGCTACGCATGCAGTTGTTCGAGTTTGTAAGGGTTAGGCACAACCTCAAACGGGAGTGCAAAGATAATAAAAATAAGAATATGTACAACAGATGATGGAGTTTTTTGCAATTTTCGCAAATTCCACTACTTTACTTTGATTTAGATGAAAATAATCCCTATTTTCGCATCGTTAATTCAATCTTAGACAAAGAAAATGAATGCTTTAAAACTTGTTGTTGTCGTTTTGCTTGCCTCTTTTTTTCAGACATCGTTTGCACAAGCTCTCTATGTCTCTTCAGGTGAGACTGTGTTTATATCCTCAGGAACTACAGTAGCCTCGACCAATGGTGTTACTACAATTGTATCGGGTGGCACACTGAATGTAGCGGGCGAGTATCAAAGCGCAGGAAATTTTACTAATTCTGGAACATTAACAGCTACATCAGGAACTTTGACCTTTACGGGTTCGGGGCAATCGGTGTCGGCAAACAATGCCACAGTGAAAAACGTAAATATTGGTTCTTCGGCATCTGTGACGTTAACAAGTGCACTAAACATTCAAGGCGGTTCAAATTATGGGACATTGACCGTTAGCAATGGAGGAACACTAAACTCGGCGGGTTATTTGACACTTAAATCGGATGCGAACGGTAATGCTGTTGTTGCAGCGGGTTCTTCTTCAGGTTCATATATCTCAAATAGTGTGACTGTAGAACGTTACATCCCTGCGCGTAGAGCGTTTAGAATTTTGTCTCCTAGTGTTACCACTTCAACATCGATATACGCAAATTGGCAAGAAGGTGGTTCAAGCAACGCATCTGTTGGTACACATATAACAGGTAATAGTGGTTCAACCAATGGTTTTGACAATACCGCTACCAATAACCCTTCACTGTTTACATTTAACAATGCCTCTGGTTCAAATACCGATGGAAGTTGGACTGCAGTAACAAATACCAATTCAAATGTATTGACAGTTGGTTCTCCTTTGAGAATATTGATAAGAGGTGATCGTAGCATTGATGTTTCAACCAGTGCCCCGACTCCAACTGCTACCACTTTGAGAGCTTCGGGTACATTGGGACAAGGAAATACAACCGTCAGCAGTTTGAGTCAAATTGCAAATGGATTTAGCCTCGTGGGAAATCCTTTTCCTACTCCAGTGAATATGAAATCAGTTTTGGATAACGCAACCAATGTATCCAATGCTTATTTTTATGTTTGGGACCCTCAGGTGAATACGAGAGGGGGATATGTGACATTCGATTTAAGCACTAGTACAAGCAATGTAGGGACATCTGATCAAACGGTGTTTCTTCAACCGGGTCAGTCGGCGTTTGTAAAAACATCTTCAAACGGTTCTGCATCATTGACCTTTGCTGAAAGCTATAAGTCTACTTCCAGCATCAATCCTGGTGTTTTCTTAACTATTCCGCCGCAATCAGTATTGAAAATGGAATTGTCTCAACGTGACAGTTTTAAAGCAGGCGGTAAGATGTGTGATGCGTTGATTCTGAAATTTGATCCTTCAATGTCTAATAACTTAGAGGTTCTTGACGCAATTAAACCGATTAACCAAGATGAAAATCTGTCTGTATTCGTAAGTGAAAAGTTTTGTTCCATCGAGTCTCGTAATATTCCTGTAAACGAAGAAGTTGTTGATCTTAGAATTTCACAATTGAGACATCTAAATTACACCGTGAAAGCTGAATTTACAGGTGACTTAGGATTGGATGCCTATTTGTTGGATAGATTTACTAACAAGACGCACCAGTTGAATAGAGAAGGTGAAACCATCATCGAATTTGATGTTGATGGGTCTGCTGAAAGTAAGGCCGATCAGCGTTTTGCGTTGGTTTTTGATGCAGGAAATAACAGCAGAGTCAAGAGCATTCAAAAATCATTTAAAGCCTATCCAAATCCGGTGAATGGTTCAATCGTTCAGTTAGATGTTTTTGCTGCAAAAATTGAAAGTGTAGAAATTTACGATTTGTCGGGTAGATACTTTGGAAATTTAAATTCTTCTTCTTCGGAGAATGCTTTTGTGGTTGATACTCATTTACCCAATGGCACCTACGTATTGAGGGCCAACACCAACGAAGGTCAGTTTTCTACCACTATTTCATTGGCTAGATAGTCAAAATAAGGCCTTTCGGTCTAAAATTACTATCATTGCACCTGCATGAGAAAAGTCGTATTCTTAGTTGCTGCAACCGCGGCAATGATTCCATCATCTTGGGCTCAATTTAAGGGCAAGAAAAAAGAAAAAACCGCCTCTCCACCTGCTCAAGAACAACCGGCAAAAGCAAAGAAAACTGAAACCATTGAGAATAAGGTAAAGGGTTGCGATACAATTGCTGGGCTTTTTAATCTTTACAGAGATACCACATCGGGTGAGCTGTTTATGCAGATCTCTCCTGAACAATTAAATAAAGAATACATACATTTTACTTATACCGAGAATGGTGTACTTGAAGCGGGACATCACCGAGGTGCATATCGCGGGAGCAGGATATTTAAGGTTGTCAGAAAATTTGAAGCGGTTGAATTTATTCAGCAAAATACTTCGTTCTATTTTGACCCTAAAAATAACGTATCCAAAAGTGCAAACGCCAATATTTCGGAGGCTATTTTAGCCCATGAGAAAATTGTAGCTAGGGATAAAGCAGGCAACCTGTTGATTTCGGCAGATGAATTGTTTTTATCTGAGCAATTACATCAAGTTGTTGAAGGCGGAAGACCAGGTAGAGGTTTTGAATTGGGTAGATTGGCTAAAGGAAAAACCCAATACGAGAAAATCAAAAATTACCCAGCCAATCTTGATATTGTTGTGAAGTATGTTTACGACAATGCGTCGCCAAAAGGCGGAGCTACTGAAGCGGTAACTGATCCAAGAAGTGTTTCTATTTTACTCCAACACAGTTTCATGGAAGTGCCTAACAATGACTTTAAACCTCGTTTTGATGACTATAGAATTGGTTATTTCTCTGAGAACGTCAATGATATGACATCGCAAGGATTTACCAATTACAGAGATTTGATTCACAGATGGGATCTAAGAAAAAAAGACCCTAATGCTATTAAAAGTGAACCCGTAAAACCCATCGTTTGGTGGATTGAAAATACAACGCCAAAAGAATTACGATCTACCATCAAGCATGCAGCTCTGGAGTGGAACAAAGCTTTTGAACCCCTCGGGTTCATCAATGCCGTTCAAGTATTTGAGCAACCCGATGATGCTGACTGGGATGCTGGTGACGTGAGATACAATGTGTTGCGTTGGACATCGTCACCCAATCCGCCGTTTGGTGGATACGGTCCTTCATTCGTTAACCCAAGAACTGGTGAGATTTTAGGGGCAGACATCATGTTGGAATACGTGTTTCTAACCAATAGAGTTCGTGCTCAACAGATTTATGGAATAGAAGGCTCTGCGAACGAATTTGAGATTCATTCATCGCATGATGGATGTGATGCAGGACTTTACTTGCATCATCAACTTCAAGCATCCCAAGGAATCATGAATCTCCAAGAAGCTGACACTATTGAGATGTCTAGACTCCTTGAGGAATCGATTCACTATTTGATTTTGCATGAGATGGGACATACGATGGGATTGATGCACAACATGAAGGCATCGCAGGTGAGAACCGTTGAAGAGTTAAACAATCCTGAAATTACGTATAAGCAAGGGTTGATTGGTTCTGTAATGGATTATCCTGCAATTAATTTGCCATCTTACGGAGTTAAAAACAAGATTCAGTATTGTCAAATAGAACCCGGTCCTTATGATTTATGGGCCATTGAATTTGGGTATAGTCTTCCGGTAGACAATGCAGAAGAGGAAGAGGCTCGGATTAGAAATATTCTATCCAAAAGTATTCAACCTGACTTGACCTTTGGCAATGATGCTGACGACATGCGTGCACCTGGAAAAGGACTAGATCCGCGAGTGATGATCAATGATTTGAGCGGGGAATCGGTTAAGTTCAGTATGGAAAAGATGGATTTAATCCGTTCATTGATGCCCAAATTATTGGTGAAATACGGAAACGGTCAGCAAAGTTACCAGCCCATGGTTTCGGTGATGAACACATTGATGGGAGGTTACGGAACTCATGCTGGAATTATTTCGCGGTACATTGGTGGTGTAAAAGTTGAGCGATTTACCCCTGGACAAGTTCAGGGAAAATCCCCATATACGGCATATTCATTGGCAGAACAGAAAGCTGCTATGGAGGCATTGAATAAATACGTTTTTGCACCAAACGCATTTGAAATTTCTGGTGAAATTGCTCAGCATTTGCAGCAGCAAAGACGAGGCTTTAACTTCTTTGCGTCCACAGAAGAACCAAAAATTCACAAGCAGATTGAGGGCATTCAAAATTCGGTGATGGCTCACTTATTAAGCCCAACTGTGTTAAACCGAATGACCGATGCTAAATACTTGGGGAATTCTTATACCGTGTCTGACATGCTAAAGGATTTAACTTCAGCAGTTTTTGATGCGGATATAAAGTCTCTTCCAAACACACATCGTCGTCAATTACAGACAAATTATGTTGAAGCATTGATTCAATTTATGGGTAAGTCCAATAATGGATTGGATGCTGTGGCGAGTTCATCTATTTACAGAGAACTTAAGCGCATAGAAGTCATGATGAAAACGGCTAGTCCGCTATCAAATCCATGGGAAAATCAAGAATTAAACAACCACCGTGGTTATTTGCAATTTTTGATTGAGCGTGGGTTAGACAATTAAACGAACATGCGAAAAATATTTTTAACTGCGCTCTTATTGAGTGTGAACTCTTTGGTTTTCGCACAGTTGGATTCAATAAATTCAGTCGATTTATTGAAATTGGATGAACTGAATTTGCATTCCAATCGATTAACTCAGAACTTGAATCAAACGGGTTTGAATGTGGAGGTGATAGATATGAAGTCCTTCCGAAAAAAGTACCCAGTTCAAAGTTTGAATGAAGTCTTAACCTATGTCAGTGGCATTGATTTAAGGCAAAGAGGCCCTGTAGGAATTCAGGCTGATTTGGGTATTCGCGGATCTGGTTCAGATCAAATATTGGTTTTGGTAAATGGGGTTAGAATGAGTGACCCACAAACCGGTCATCATCAATTGAATCTTCCCATTCCTTTAGATTTAATCGAAAGAATAGAAGTCATTAAGGGGCCCATGGCGCGCAGATATGGTTTAAATGCGTTAAGCGGTGTGATCAATGTGGTTTTGAAAAGTGAAGGTTCTATAAGTCATCCTGATGGAATTCACGCTAACCAAGAAACTTGGGCCGGAGCACCTGCTCAAAATGATTCGGTGCGTTATTCGGCTTGGGGATATAGAGCTGGAATAAGTATCCACAAAAAGCAACATAACCTTTGGTATTCTACTGAAGGAATGATGGGTAATGGCTATAGGCCCAATACGGAATTTGAATTTTTTAGAAATTTTTTGGGATACACATGGGCATCCAAAAAGCACTATGTGAATGTCATGGCATCGTTGGTTAACAATGATTTCGGCGCCAGTTATTTTTATGCTGCACCCAATGATCATTCTGCCAAGGAATTTGTAAGAACGAGATTGCTTTCGGCAAAATATGGTTATAAACTATCTCAAAACCTCTCTTTAAATGCGGTTTTGAGCAATAGAAATAATTTTGATCACTACATTTATTATAAGCCCAAGCCAGAACTTTATCAAAACAAGCATACCAATGTTGTGAATATGTTGGAGTTGAATTTGGTGGGAAAATCGAAGTGGATGGATTATAGTTTTGGGGTAGAAAACCGTCAGGAGCAAATTGAGAGCAATAATCTTGGGAATCACTTGAGGCAGTTTACCGGCAGTTTTGCAGAGTTTTCGCCTAAGTTAGGTTCAAAATTTCATGCAACTGCTGGTATTTACGCTATGTGGGGGAGTGGTGTAACCACCAATAAGTTTGACCTTTTTCCGGGTTTGGATGTACGCTATTCTCTAAATAAATCTTTAGATTTTTGGGGATGTTGGGGCGTAGGACAACGACTACCTACCTTCACTGATTTGTATTACACCGATAAAGGAAACCGCGGTAATCCGCTATTGAAGTCTGAAAATGCCCAGTCTGTGGAGGTTGGTTTGAAAGGTAAGATTTATGGTTCCCGTTTTCAGGTGAGTATGTTTAGAAAAGATGTTTACCGAATGATTGATTGGTTCAGAGATAGCATCAATCAGCCGTGGTTTCCTGAGAATCTAGGCACTCAAATGATCAACGGTTTAGAAGCAAATATCAATCTTCCCATTGGTCAAAAAATAAGTTGGAATACCAATGCCACCTACATGAGTGGGATTATGAATGAAGGGGTTAATCAATTTTCGAAGTTGGCGTTGAATTTTGTGAAGTTGCAGATAGTTTCAAGTTTGAATGTTCAATGGACAAAGAATTTTAACACCAGTTTGGCTTTAAGGCATATTGAGAGAATCAATAATGATGCCTATCAGATAGTTGATGCTAGAATAAACTATCAGTTGAAAAATGCAGATATTTATTTGAATTTTAATAATTTGGGAAATGTTCAATATCGAGAAATTCAAACGGTTCCCATGATGCCGAGGTGGGTTTATTTAGGTTTTAAGGTTAATATTTAAATTATCTATGAGAAGGAATTATGTGGCAATTGCCTTGTTTATGATGGCTATCGCGGTTGCCCTAGGGGCATTTGGTGCTCATGGCTTGGAGAATAAATTAAATGACCACGATATGCACACTTGGGATAAGGCCACTACTTATTGGGTATATGTGGCATTGGCAGTTTTGGGTGTTGTTGGATTTATACAGAATAAAGGAGCGGATCATTTAGAAGCCAGAGAAGAAGTTAGACTTAAAATACTAGGTGAAAAGGGTCGTTTGTTCAGTGGTTCTTTGGTTTTGCTTTTGTTAGGAGCGATTCTATTTTCAGGTACATTATGGTTGGTGGCTACATCCAATTTAACTTGGCCATTATTAAGAAAATTGGGAATGATTACGCCCATCGGCGGAGTATTGATGATTGCTGGATTCAGTATAACCGGCTATAGAATCTGGAAGATGAATCGTTAAAAATCTATGTAAGATGATAATTTAATGCCAAAATTATTTTGGTTATTTCGGTGAGTTAAACGCCAAACAGCATCCACTCTAAGGAATTTGAATATATTTTCTACTCCAAAACCAACTTCAATATATGGGGCGTAATTGAATGATTTTATGGGTGTAATGTTGTTTTTGATTTGAATTTCAGTGGGTATCAAAGAACGATTAGAAGCGCTAAGTGAACCTTCAATGAGTTTTGCGTTAATGATTTCGCGCCAACCCAACTTATTCAACAAAGGAATTCGATTAAAGAACAATCCATTGAAATGATGTTCAACGATAGCTTCAATATTTTGATCAGTTACAAATTCAAATAAGTTCATCTGATTGAATGCTCTAGTGTTATACACGATGGCTTGATTTCCCAATGGAATGTTTAATAAGGGAAAGGGAACATCGCCAAACAATTTATTGGCGGTGATTTTCATTTGTGTTCTTCCAATGCCTGCCCAAATATGGTTGTAATTGTATAAGAAACTCAATTTAGCGTAATCATATGTGCTACCTAGGATTTCAGGAAGAGCCTTTTGAAATGAAATTGAGTATTTAGGTCCAGGCTGAGCCCAATTGGTTCTGCGATAGTCATTGACTACATAAAAAACTCTTGGCTCATAAGTCAGCTTTAAATTGATGGTGCTATTGTTTAAATGCGTAGAAATGTTCTCTGAATCGGGGTTCTCAAACCAACCTAGTTTGATTTTTTGGGACTCTGGCAAATCGTAAATACGGTGATTCAACTTTACCTGAAAGCTGAGTCCTCTTACAATGTCTTGCTCAAAGGAAAAGTAGCTATTTTGACTGTAGACTAAACTGTTTGACGAAAACATATTCAATGCTAATATCAAAGCATCACCGCTGGTCACATTTTCGTTGTCTACAAATCCCAACAATTCGGTGTCTTCGGTGTGACTGATTTTAATAATGGTTCCCTTTTTTAGATTTGGATACCAAGCGAGTTTCAATCCGTATTTGAATCTCTGATCTTTGAAACCGTATGCTCCGAATCCTTCAAATTGCCATTTTTTAGATAAATAATTGGAAGTCCTGAATCCCCATCGGGTCCGAAATCCTTCCAAAGGATTTAAAAGCGCGAGGTAATAGTAAGGTCCAATATCTACGGGCCATTTGTTTCCAGTAAGGTATCCATTAACCAGAAAATTGAGTGCTTTCGAAGCTCTGTCAATGGTGGGTATTTCACGAACCGCTTCAATTTTATTAATGACTTTTTCTTCAAATGGGCTTGCCTTGATGGGAGCAACTTCTGTCCAAAAAGAATCGCTTCGCTTGAGAGCAGATTCTTCCATAACCAAGGATTGGTCAAAATAGCCCGTTGGAAACTCATCAATGAGTTCATATTTTCGGAAAGTCAATAAATTGGTAGCGAGAAACCCAATGGTGTTTTCTGTGAACTCAGAAACATCCACCAACGAACGAGAATTAGCCAAGGCATAAGGTGGAGTGGTGAAATTGGACGGGTTAAATTCTTGAGTAATTCTGAGTCGTTCTAAAAAGTTAATTTGAGACGCTTCATTGATTTCAAGATGCAAACGTGTAATAGCACCGGTTTGTTCTTCTATCCAAATTAGTCCATTGAATAAAATATCTTTTGGATTTTTTGGGGACACTTTTACCACGAACCATCTTAAGGAATGCGTTTTATCTACGTCAATGAGTTTATAATTATAGAATAGCTTGGCTTGCGGCGCTATTGGGGATATAATGCCTTTTCCTAAAATTTGTAATCTGGAGTTATAAATGTTATAGCGGGCAAAAGAGCTACCAGTAAGTTGTGAAATGGTAGAGCCATCTGTAATTCCAACGCCGTGAACTCTGCTGGCATGGATGTCTTCGCGTTCAAGGGTTCCGCCTTTTTGATGCCCATAGGTACTAATGGTGTTCGACAGGAAAACGGGTAAAACGGCCTTTTCTGTATCACCGGTTATGAATTCTAGAGTATCAAATAAAGCATTGATTTGTTTTCCAACTTTCAGACGCTCAATTTTTTTGGATAGGTTATTTACAGATAGAACGGTTTTGGAGAAAACTTCGCATTGATAGTTAACAGATTCGTCAAAATTATTTTGGTTTCGTTTATCAATGGCTAAGTCAATCCATTTGATAGCTGGATTGATGCCAAGATTGATGGTAACGGCTTCCGATTTAATGATTTCTCTATCTAAAAGTATATTTAGATTTATACTTGTTTGATGGGTATCAATTTTGATGATTTTTGTTTGAAGTCCTCCAAAAACAATTTTCAGGGAATCTGATTGAAATCGTGCAACAGTAGTGGATATTTTACCCTCAAAATCAGTTTGAAATCCTGAGGTAGTACCTTGCCAATAAACCGACGCGAAAGGTATTGGTTCTTGGGTTTCGGCCTCGTAAATATGAATGGTAATATTTTTTTTAGCCTGAGTTTGCGAGGATAAAATATAGAAATTATTTAGAAAAACTAAAGCGACAATTTTCAGGTAATTACTGAATGGCATAGAGGTATTACCCCCAAAAATAACCCTTTTATTTTCAATACAGGTAAATTATGAAATAATTAACATTGTAAATGGAACATTATTGTTAATGAATGAAAGTTACAAAATTGAGAATTACTTGTATATTTGTTTTAAAATTTAACTATAAATCTATGAGAATATTTGCGCTGATCGTTTTAATAGCTATGCCTTTTGTTTCTTATGGGCAGTCTGATAAATCAGGTGATCTGCAAACGGCTGTTCGTCAATTGGAAGCAAAAAATAATGTATTAAATAAAAGAATTAGTGAACTTGAAGATGCTAATTTTAGACTGAAGTCAGACGTTGAGTCTACCAAAGCGGATGTTCAAGCTGAAATTCGTAGATCTCAGGAGTTACAAGCTCAAAACGAAAGAGCAATGAACTTGGCATTAGATGGATTTACCAAAAAATTCGAAGATCAAAATAAAGTGGTACAAGGAGTACAAGATGAATTGGGTCGTAAAATTGATCAACAGTTAATAATTATGATTATTGGCATACTTGTTGTGATCATCATCTTCTTGGTATTGAATAATGCTGCAACGAAGAAAGCGTTAAAGCAAAATGTTGCAAATTGGAATAACTTCCAAGAACACCTATTAAAAAAATAAAACAATATGAGTAATACACAAAAAGAACAAAAGGGTAAACTAGATGCAGTAACCTTTGTCTATGGAGTCGGTGCAGCCATCGTATTGGTTGGAGCGATGTTCAAATTCTTGGGTTGGAACTTTGCCAATGAAATGTTTATCATTGGTTTGACTGTAGAAGCAATCGTATTTTTAATATCTGCGTTTGAAAGAAAGGTTACAGAAAAAGAATATCAGTGGGAGCAAGTATTTCCGCAGTTGGATAATGAAGGCAATAGCACATCTGTAGATACTACAGGTTATCAATCGGCTATGCAGCAATTTAGCCAAACCTTGGCTCAGTTGAATGAGGGTTTGAAAGAAATGACCTCTGCCGTTAATGATATCAAATCTGAGATGCGCACAAATGCAGATCAATCAAACCAAATGAAACAGTCAATGACTGAATTCAATAGTTTGATGACCAACTACAATGATAATCTGAAGAAAATCAACGACCAATACAATCAGCTTTTGAATAAGTAATATCCTTCATGGGAAAACTGACCGTAAAAATCTCGAAGGCAAAGAACATCTCGTTCATGAGGTTGTCTTTGTTTTACTTGATTTTCATTGTACAAATCTTCTTTACCTCTCCTGGAATGTATGTTCTGCAGTTTCCAGATGTTCAGGAGTCACAGAAAATGGTTAACGAGCGTTTGCTGTCTGAGTTGAACGTATTTAAACCACAAGTACCTGAGCATGTAGAGCTTAAGAAAGCCACATTGCAGTGTTTAGCTTCATTGGAAGATGTAAAAAAAGCTTACTATGCTTACGAGAAAGAAGCGAGTATTTCAGGTGACCGACTCAGAGAAAGTAAATTTGCTGAACAGGAAGTTAGAAACGGTAAATGGGGGCCAATCATTGAAAAAACGCTAAGCAATTTCATCAAGACCTACAACACTGTTGGTAACCAAAACCTAAAAGAGGAGTTTGTTTCATTGAAAGATAGCAAGGGTGTTGAGTATGAGGGGTTGTATTACTTTTTTAAGGGCACACCCAACGGTGTAATCCCTTCAGTGGTTGAACACTTTAAAACAGTGATGCTTTATCATTCCATTTTGGCAATGAAAAAGAAAGAATCTGAACTGCCAAAGTTTGAGATTTTAACCTTAGACGAGACTGATTTCATTCAGAAATTCAAGAAGAATTTAATTTTGGGTGAACCCCTTGATTTGATCATTCGTCCAAAAGAAATCGGAAAAAGACCAACAGTTAAGATTAATGGTTCTCCAATCAAAGTTGATTCTTTGAGGTCTAATGATTTTAAAATGTATTTTTTACCCCCGGCTGTAGGTGATTACGCTTTGGAAGTAATGTCAAACGACAAAAGATTGTTTGCATCGTTCAAGGTAGTGCCTCCTTCATTTAGATTTATCAACTCGGCGAGTTCTGTTTCTGGCTTTGTGGGTGATGCATTGTATGTAACTTTAGATAGCGGATATGTCCCAAGAGGACGCAATATTACCTTCTCATCTAAAGTAGCGAAAATAGAGAGAAAAGGCTGGAAGCTTATAATTACTCCAGATCGAGAGGGGATTTTTAGTGTTCAAATGTTCGACAATGGTAAGTTCATTGATGAATCTGACTTTGTCGCAACGGTTAAGCCTGAAGAAGAAGTAGTTTTAATGGATGTGAGCGGTAATTCAGTTGATCTGAGTCAAGCAAACAAATTAGAAGCAAAAAATACGTTTTGGCAAGTGGTGGATTTTGATATGAGTGTTACTCATCCCAATGGATTTTCAAAGAGAACTCATAGTTCAACTCGTTTCTTGCGTAATGACCTAAGAGAATTAGAATCCTCAGCTCCAACAGGCAGCGTGCTGATTTTTGATAATATTCGCTTGGTGGGTCAAACTGATGGTGTGGTTACAAAGGGTAGGCCGGTAATAATTATAAAGTAACATGGGAAATTTTGTTAGAGTAAAAAAAGCCAAGGTTCTACGATTTCAATTGATAAGCGTCATGTACTTATTGTTCATTTCATTGTCAATTTTGCAAATACCCATTGATTGGTTGAGAACCAACATCAATATATCACAATACATTAATAACTCGACATCTGTTGAAATGGATAACAAACAAATTTTAGCGGTTTACAATGAGGTTGAGAGTATTGAAAAAGAGTTCTACAAGGAAGTTGGATACGATATGGATAAGAAGATTTACAAAGATCCTGACAGTTACAGCGGTACAGATATGTATTTTATCCGTTGGAAGAAAGGATACAATCTCTTCGAAAAATTGGTCGAATTGAAAAAGTATCATTTAGCACTCCCAGATAACAATCCCAAGAAGGCCGAATTTAAAAAGTTGTTTGCTGACGATTTGAAAAATGGTTTGGAATCTGAAAAAGCAACACTATGGGTAGAATGGAAATTCAAGCACGTTCCTGCTGGAGTAGTTGTAACTTGGTTGGCTGATTTGAAACTCAGAATGAAGCTTTTAAATGGTGGAATCATTCTTAAAGAGGAACAAAATGACGATTATTTAGTGCTTATGGCCTACAACATGGAAGCTGTGCGCCCTGGTGACACAGTTAGAATTGTAGTATTTAATCACGAGGAAATGCAAGTTAATGCTACCGAGAACGATAAAGTATTTGACTTGACCGATTGGCATGGAGATACCTTGTTTTTTGTGCCCAAATATGTAGGTATTTACAATTTGAGCTTCAAAAAGAATGGGGTTGAAGAGACGTTAAAAGTAACTTCTATTGCTAAGACGTTTGAGCGCGAAAAAGACAATAAGTATAATATTTTTTACGAAGGCAAACCAGCGGAATTGCATTACGTGAACTTATTAAACCCAGCCGGAATTAGCTGTGATTGCGATCCTAACATTGCAATGAACAGAAGCAGTAACAAAGTTACCTTTACTCCTCAAAAGGCAGGTTGGTGCAGTTTTATCATTAACAATAAAGATGGTAAAGCACTTTTGAGGGATTCTATTTACGTTCAAAAGATTCCTGAGCCCTTTCTTTATGCAGAGGGAACCAGCGGTGGTATAATGTCTAGAACTCGTTTAAAAGCAGATGGATTTGTGAATATTTATGGTACACATCCTGATTTGCAGAAGTTTAAATATTCATTATCTAACATTAAATATCGTTTAGTTGGTGCAACAAACGAGGTAATGAACTCTACCGGCAACAAGATTTCCTTATCAGCAGATCAAGTTGATAAAGTGAAATACATAGTGGTTCAAGGCGCAGATATTAATACTGGTTCAAAGGGCATGGTTTTTGAGAAGCCATTAGTAATTCAAATTAAGTAATCAACAATGAGAAATATATTTCATACCTTTTCAACTATTTTAGCCTTGGCATCGTTTTCGATGCTTAAAGCGCAGTCTAGCGAAGTGGTTATATCTGGCACAAGGGTGGTAGATTCTTCTGAAACTTTTAGCGTAAAGTCTGGTCAAACCTTAGTATTTGAGGACGGAGCACGTTTGTTGGTGTTTGGTGGCCTAATTATAAAGGGTACTCAAGATAACCCAGTCAAAATTACGTCTCGCAACGCTGAAACCCCGGGGTTGGGTATTGTAATTGCTGACAATAAATCTAGAAATCAGGAAGTTATAGTTGAGAATGCTGAGGTTTCTGGATTGGTTCAGGCTCTTCGATTTGATCCTTTTTGGTACAGAAAGTCTGTGCAAATCAACAATGTAAATTTTTCAAGTATAGATTCTCGTGAGCCTTTGATTTATGCATCTTCGCCACTTTTGGATTTGAGAGATAATAAGAATATTGATTTTCAAATCACCAATTCTCGTTTCTTCAACAATTCCGGGAACGTTATTCTTGAAAAGGTCGGTTCATTAGGCATTAAGTATACATTGGATAACCTAACATTCAATGATAATACGTTGAAGGGTGACAATGCTTCAATGGGAATTCTTCATTTAGATTTTGCACATACTGTAATTTCCGATCAGGTTTCTTTGGGAAATTTGACTTTTGTAAATAATAAAGCGGGTGACAATAATATAGGACTTTCAGTGAGTGGCGGTTCTGGTGTTCCGGTGAATATTCCATCGGGAAAGATATTCTCTAATGTATCTAGTACACAAGTTATTTTCGATAATCGTCGAGATCCACGTTTACCCAAAATTGGTGCAACAGAGACGTCCAACCTTAAAGAAAAGGGAGGAGATGAAATATTCATCACGGGTGCAACTCATAAATTTGGACGTTTAGCATTAGAAGTGGTAGGGCAACCGAAAATTGTTGAAATGAAAGATTCTTTTGGAAGAGCGGTTTTCATCAATCAAAACCTCGCTGGCGACAGCCTGATTGCAACCTATCTGGAAGGGAATCCTGCAACTTTAACCTTGCAAAATGGATTGAAATACAACGTGCCAAAGTTAACTGCGGCTCAATTGCCTCCACCAATATACCGACGTGTAGACACTACGTTAATCAGTCCAGAATGGCCTGACACAACTTTGAAAGCAAAAGTTGGATTCATGGTAATTATTCCAATGTTCCATAAACCTAAGGAGATTGTTAAATTAAAAACTTGGGAATTTGGTTTTTGGGGCGGTGGATCTATCTATGGTGGAGGTGATATCAAGCACAAATTTTTCCCATTTGATAATGTCAATGGTGGGTTTATGCCAGGTCCACCGAGTACTTTGGAGATTAGTGGAGGTGGTTATGCGCAGTACAATATTACTAATGCATTTTCATTAAAGTCAAATATCTATAGATCAACCATTTCAATGCACAACCTTTGGGCAACGGGTTTGCTATCTGGTGGTGTAGTTCCAGAAGTAACAGATACCGCTGGAAATAAATTTAGGCCGTATGGAAATACTTGGCCAATGATGTTTGTGACGCCTATGACTATTTTGGATGTTGAGGGAGTTTGGCATATTGGAAAATACAATTTGAAACCAGGCCAAAAGGGTAAGTTTGTTAATAGTATTGGAGTAAGTGTGGGTGTTTTTACATATACTCCCTACAGAATAGCATACAGGAATCAAAGGAATGACGAGTCTAGTTCTGCTTATAAAGCTAGACTTTGGAGTGAGGAAAGAATTAATTTAAGAGAATTGGGTTTAGAAGGTCAAAATTTTCTAGAAAACTCAAAACCTTACAGTAAAGTTTCAATGAATACCGGTTTTTCTTGGCAATTGTCATACATCAGAAAACGTTGGGCATTCAAAGGTGAGATGAAGGCAGTTTATACATTCACTGATTATTTGGATGATTTTGGTCCAGGACTTTGGTACGGTGGTGATTATGATCAGTGGATGCAGTCAATTAAAGATAATCCATATTTCAGCGAAGACCAAACATTTTGGGCTGATGGGAATCTAAATCAACCTTTGGCGAAACTCTATAAAGTTTCAGGTGGTTCGGAAACTCCTAGAAAAATAGCATCTACCGCAGCCCGCTCTACTGACGGATTAAACGATTGGTACTATCAATTGCATATGGGACTGTCTTACAGACTGTTGAGCAAGGAAGACAAGAATCCTAAGATTGAAACTCTGAAAGAAAAAGAATCAAAAAAGAACTAATATGAAAAGGCTCCCAAGGGAGCCTTTTTTATTGATGAAATCACCAATAAATCCCCTAAATTTGCTGAAATTTTAGTGCAATATCATGGCCATAGAAATCATTGTTCCAGCTCCCGGAGAATCTGTTAGTGAAGTTACCATCGCCAATTGGTTAGTAAAAGAAGGCGATTGGGTTGAAATGGACGCGCCACTCGCAGAATTTGAAAGTGACAAAGCAACCTTTGAGGTAAATGCAGAAAAAGCCGGTGTAGTGGAAAAGCTGATTGGCAATGTTGGTGATACAATCAATGTAAATACGGTTATTGCTTTGATCAATACAGAAGCTGCAAGACCAGAAAATGCAACGCCTGCGGCTCCTGTAGCTTCGAAGTCGGATGCAGCCCCTGTTGCAGCTCCAACGCCAAGTGCTAAAGTTGAAAGCGCGAAATCTGAATCTTCTTCGGCGGTTAAAACGTCCCCCGAAAACAGCTCTGATGTAAATGCATCGCCTATAGCGTTGCAGTTGCTGAATGAATATGGTATCAACGCAAGTCAGGTCCAAGGAACAGGGTCAAATGGGAAAATCACTAAAATTGATGCCCTTGAAGCCATCGTGAAATTGGGTGGCAGCAAAAAGGCGGATACCAATAATTACTCGCAAACCAATCGCGAACCTCGACGCGAAAAAATGTCGAATTTACGTAAAACGGTGGCCAGAAGATTGGTGGCAGCTAAGAATGAAACTGCTATGTTGACCACGTTCAATGAGGTTAATATGAAGCCAGTGATGGACTTGAGAGCTCAGTATAAAGACAAATTCAAAGATGAGTTTGGTGTGAACTTGGGTTTCATGAGTTTCTTTACAAGAGCGGTTTGTATTGCTTTGAAAGATTGGCCTGCAGTAAATGCAAGTATTGAAGGCGAAGAAATAGTATACCATGACTATTGCGATATCTCAATTGCGGTGAGTGCTCCTAAGGGTTTGGTGGTGCCGGTTATTAGAAGTGCTGAAACTTTGAGCCTTGAAGGCATTGAAAAAGAAGTGAAGCGATTGGCAACTAAAGCTCGTGATAATAAATTGACGATCGATGAAATGTCAGGAGGTACCTTTACCATCACCAACGGAGGTGTTTTTGGTTCCATGATGAGTACTCCAATCATCAATTCTCCTCAAAGTGGTATTTTGGGCATGCACAATATCGTTGAAAGACCCGTGGTTGAAAACGGACAAATTGTGATTAGACCAATCATGTATCTTGCTTTGAGTTACGATCACAGAATCATTGATGGACGTGAAAGCGTAAGTTTCCTTGTGAGGGTTAAGAACCTTCTTGAGAACCCTGAGATGCTCTTCGACGGTAAACGCCCCGAAGAACGCGTATTGGGATTGTAATGCATAATCACGATCACCACGACCATCATCTTGAGATGGGTAGGAAGTTTCTTATTGGTGTCGTGCTGAATTTTTCTTTTGTTTTGGTTGAGTTTTTCTATGGATGGAAAGTTCAATCTATTTCACTTTTTGCTGATGCTTGGCATAACTTGTCAGATGTGGCTGGCCTCATCATTAGTTGGGTGGCATTCAGAATGGCCACCAAGAAACCAACAGAAAATTATACCTACGGTTATTCGAAAGGAACAATTTTGGCATCGTTGGCCAATTGCGTGTTGTTATTTATTGCAGTTTATGTGATGGGTGCTGAGGCTATTCACCGGTTTGGTAATCCTCATTCAGTTGAAACAAGCACCATTATGTGGGTGGCTGGAATGGGTGTTGTTGTCAATACGGTTACCGCTTTGCTATTTATGAGCAGCAATGAATTGAACAATAGGGCGGCATTTTTGCATATGGCAGCTGACGCTCTGGTATCGGTAGCGGTGGTGCTAGGTGGTTGGTTCATGTCATTGGGCGCACCGGAATGGATTGATCCAGCACTCGGTTTAGTCATTTGTTTGGTGATTCTATGGGGAACCTTGAAATTGTTTAGCAGTAGTTTGAGACTGAGTTTGGATGGGGTACCAGAAGGACTGGATATTAAAACGGTTTCAGACGAACTTTTAGCTATTCCAGGACTGCGGAGAATTGAAAATATGCACATTTGGGCCATTAGTACCACACGAAGTGCTTTTACAGCTACTTTGGAAATAGACCTTGTTAAATCTCAAGAGATTGAAAGTATCAAAGGTCAGGTTCGAGAAATTTTGAAAAGACACAGGATTCAACATACTACTTTAGAGACATTGTTGGTATAAAGGAATTTCATTAACTTCTCTTTCGTGAAAAAGATAAGTGATGAAAGAAGAAGTATTGCACCAATTTTGGCACCCAAAGCATTTGGGGCAAAATGTTTTTAAATTAGTCAACAATCAAGTTTTAGAGATTCAAAGTTTTGGCGAAGTTAATCTACTTCAAGGGCCTGATATTCATGGGTTTAGTGCGAGAATAGATGGGCAGCTTTTAGCCGGTTTCATGGAGATGCATTGGTTGTCAAGCGACTGGCTGAAACACCAACATTCGTCTGATTCTAAGTATGATAATGTGGTTTTGCATGTGGTATGGGAAGATGATTTAAAACTGGAGCCTTTACGCAACAAAGAGGGACAAATCCTGCCTACCTTGGAACTGTCGAGGTATTTTACGAAAAAAGATTTGCAAAAATTACAAATTGCAACGCCTGTTGATTTGATGTGCGAGAACAAAATCTGCGAGAGAAGAGATTTAGATGGGATAGGTGAAATAATTGATAATCAAAAAAAGAGGGCGGTATTTAAGAAATTGGATATTCAGAAAACGAAAATTCAAGAAATATTAGAATTTACCCAACATGATTGGGAGCAAACGGCTTGGATTTGGCTGGGTTCATATTGCGTGGATCCGCAGAATAGATTATCGGCTGAAAGGGTTTTTAGGAATATTTCATTGAATAAGATGAAAAGAGGTAATTGGGAGGAGGTGTTGGTTGAGATTTTGTATCGGTTTGGATTGTTTGAAGCAACTCCTGATTTGCCTATTTTCCGACAAATAATTCCGTTGGTTCAAAATAAGCTTTCGTATTTGGAGGAGCAAATGAAGGAAAAGTGTGAGCAGCTGCCTTGGTACCATGGAAAGGTTCGGTATCAAAACTATCCGTTGGTGAAATTCATTCAGTATTTATCGTTTGTTTCTTCTTGGGATGGAGATTTAACGGTATTGCTTGAGAATGAAGGTTCTTGGGTTAATTTGAATAAAAGTCAAAAGGTGATAGATTATAAATTTGGGTTTTCTAAATTCGCAGGTGATCAGATTTTTCGTATGGCGGCAAATGCTTGGTTACCGTTGTTTTTGATTTATAAAGAACGTAGAGATGAGTCCTTGAGTGAAAATCAGATTTTGGAATTATTGAAGGGATGGAAGCCTGAGGTTAATGGTATTGTAAAGAAATACAGAAAGATTGATGGTGCACCTTTGAATGCTTTTGATAGTTTCTCACAGATTTCGATGTGGCAGAATTGGTGCAGCGTAAAAAAATGCAGCAATTGTGAAATTGGGAAATCAATATGGAACTTATAAACTGATATTTTGGACTTAAATTTGTAGAAATCATGAAAAAAATCGCCATTATTGGAGGGGGAATTGTGGGTGTTGCAACAGCGTACCAATTGTTGAATGAAACTTCGGATTGTGAGATCATTCTTTTAGAAAAAGAGAACAGAGTGGCAGCCCATCAAACAGGCAATAATAGCGGAGTGATACATTCGGGTATTTATTATAAACCGGGCAGCTTAAAAGCCAAGAATTGTCTTAGGGGGTATGATTTTCTCATTGATTTTTGCAAAAAGCATAACATTGATTATGAACTCTGTGGTAAAGTGATAGTTGCCATCAACAAACATGAAATTTCGGCTTTAGAGAAATTGTATGATCGTGGAAATGAGCATGGGCTAAAAGGCTTGAAGTATTTAACATCCCAAGAAATCAAGGAAATTGAACCGGAATGTACGGGAGTAAAAGGGGTTTTTGTTCCACAAACTGGAATTGTAGATTACAAACTGGTGACAGAGAAACTAGCAGAAGAGGTGCTTCAAAACTCGAGAGCTAGTATACTATTATCATCAAAAGTGAATGCAATTAGTTACAGCGATTCAAGGGTTAATATTGCTTACACGTCCCCAGAAGGGAGAAAAAATATTCAAGTTGATTATGCCATCAATTGTGCTGGGCTTTACTGCGATAAAATAGCTGAGCTTTCGGGTGAGAAATTGAATGTGAAGATCATTCCATTTAGGGGTGAATATTTTACGGTGAAGCCAGAGAGGGCGCATATTATCAAGAATTTGATTTATCCGGTGCCAGATTCGAATTTTCCGTTTTTAGGGGTGCATTTTACCCGCCGAATTACAGGCGAAATTGAGGCTGGTCCTAATGCTGTTTTTGCATTTAAAAGAGAAGGATATAAAAAGACGGATTTTAGTGCGAGTGAATTTTTAGAGAGTATATTTTGGCGTGGATTCCAAAAGGTGGCCTTCAAATATTGGCAAACCGGTATTGGTGAGTACTACAGGTCGTTTTCGAAAAGAGCATTCACAAAGGCTCTTCAAAAGTTGGTACCTGCCGTTACAATGAACGATTTGGAGCCGGCTGGTGCTGGGGTTAGAGCTCAAGCTTGTGACAAGCAAGGGAATTTGATTGATGATTTCTATATCCAAGAGTCTGAGCAGTTTATACATGTGTTGAATGCTCCTAGTCCAGCGGCAACGTCATCGTTGTCAATTGGAATGCATATTTCTGATAGAGCCCGAGAAAAATGGGGAATCTAAAAGATGTTTTAGGCAAATATTTACCCACGGGCAGTGTAGATTATGCCCATGATTTACTGTGGAAGTATGGAATTCAGCTGCATATCAAGAAGCCTCGTACTACTAAATTTGGAGATTATAGATATCCCAGGCCCGGCGAACCACACAGAATTAGCGTCAATAATAATTTAAATCCTTATGCTTTTTTGGTGACTTTTTTACATGAAGCAGCTCATTTAGTGAACTTTGAAAAGCGGGGAAGACACAATATTAAGCCGCATGGGAAGGAGTGGAAATTGGAGTTTAGAGAGATTGCCACTCCAGTTTTGAACAAAGAGTTTTTACCAGAACCAGTGTTGTACGCGCTGGATGGATATTTAAGCAACCCTAAAGCCAGTAGTTGTACAGACCCTAAATTATTCCGAACATTAAAGAAGTATGATCTTCAGCAAGACAATAAATTGATGGTGGAAGAAGTGCCGATGGAGGGTAATTTCAGAACCAAAGATGGACGTATTTTCAGGAAAGTGGAGAAGTTGAGAAGTAGATATCGCTGTATTGAGGTGAAAACAGCCAAAATATACCTTGTTCCGGGTTTAATGGAAGTAGAGTTGGTTTAATTATCTTTGCTTCTTGACTTTATGAAAACCTTATCTATCGTAATTCCGGCCTACAATGAAGCAGCAACCATTCATTTGATTTTAAATAAGGTAGCTAAAGTGCAGTTGTTAGGAGGAATGGCAAAAGAGGTTATTGTTGTTGATGATGCTTCGAAAGACGATACGTGGAAGGTTTTAAACGAGTATCAAAAGCAGTATCCCGAGCAAAATTTGCAACTCTTTCAGCATCCTGCAAACCAAGGCAAGGGAGCGGCCTTGCATACAGGTATTCAGAAGGCAACGGGAGAGGTTACTGTGATTCAAGATGCTGATTTAGAATACGATCCGCATGAATTTAATTTGTTGTTAGACCCCATTGTTAGGGATGTAGCTGACGTGGTTTACGGATCTCGATTTATGGGTGGAAATCCGCACAGAATATTATTCTTCTGGCACAGCATTGGCAATAAATTCTTGACCTTTTTGAGTAACATGTTCACCAATCTCAATTTGACAGATATGGAAACATGCTACAAGATGTTCAGAACAGATGTAATACAACAGCTAAATCTGAAGGAAAAGAGATTTGGATTCGAACCTGAAGTGACTGCAAAAATGGCTCGAGTTCCCAAAATAAGAATATACGAAGTGGGTATTTCTTACTACGGAAGAACGTTCGAAGAAGGCAAGAAAATTGGATGGAAAGACGGGTTTAGAGCTATTTATTGTATTCTAAAATATAATCTTTTCGCTTGATTGGATAAAACAGTTTTTGTTTTCCGACAACCCACAAATAATTTTTAGATTTTTGAATGGAATTGCTAACAGGCATATCTGAAGGCAGCCCTGACTGAATTTTATTGGTTCCAACAGCAGCAAAACTCTCATTGCCGGTTGATAAAATGCCGCTAACGTAACCTTTGTAATTCATGGGAATTAATTTGTTGTCATGGGTTAACTTCCAAACAGTTTGTGTATCAGCAAATGGATATTGCCAATGTCCACCGCCCAAGAAATATTCTTTAAAATGTTTGATATTGGCAAACTTTTCTTGGCGAGGAGTCACAAGATTTGCAGAAGGTATTTCAGACATGGCATATATTCCCCAGCCGGCTCCTTCGGGAAGCGGAATGGAAATGTCTGTAAAATTCTCTTCGAGTAAAACGAGTTCCGTTTTTGTATCATCAATGGCTAATTTTAGTGATGCTCTTCTTATTGAGGCACCTTTTTCACCTCCGCCACCAATTACCAAGCCTAAGTCAATATTTTTATTATGGTTGGTCCAAAATTCAATATTTACTGAGCTCCCACTCGCAGCGTACATTGAGCTTAATTTGGCAGAGATGGAGTTCCATTTCCCATCGGGGATTTTAAACCATGTCTTACCATTATCTTGGGTAAGGTAAGTATACAGATGGGTTGAATCAATTGGATCACCAAACAAGACGCCACAAGAACCTTCAAAATCAATAGCATCAAAGAATACATTTCGTCGATAATCTTTGAAAACTTCGGTCCAGGTTTTGCCACCATTCGTGGTTCTTAATAGTACACCTGAATCGCCAGCGCTCATTGCGAGGGCTTCTGAATGGCTCCATGCATGTATGTCTCGAAAATCTTTTCTTTCAAAACCAAGGGGAGAGGAATTCAGCCATTGCATGGAATTTCCCAAACGAAATATCTGTCCTTTAGAACCAGAAACCCAAACAACAGAATCAGATAATACGTGCAGTCCGCGATAGGATTGTGCTTCTAAAAAATTGAAATTTGAAATGAAAATTGCAAATAGAATTGCGCTCAATTTCAGATGGGTGTCAATAAAACACTTATTTCTGCAAACTAATTGAATACGTGATGATTGGCTGTATGTTAAGTTTTTGAAAATATTGTAAATATTCATTGTGAAGTTGCACGGAATTTAGTTATTTTGTTACAAATCATATCTGCCTATGGATGAAAAAAATACAAGCATTTTATTTACAATCGACAAAAACTACCAACTAGAACCGGCCCTAACGGCTGTTAAATCCTTAGCAAGAAAAACTCACGCAAAGATAACCTATGTTCAAACCGATGAGTCTCTTGCAGTTGAAGGACAATCTGGGGTGTTTGAAGTTTTGAGAATAGCTTCAACGCTTTGGAAAGGATTGGCAAAGGTTGCAGAAGAAAAAGGAGTAAAAATGGTTTTGATTTCTGCTCCCTATCAGAAAGGTGGGTTATTGGGTGGAGGGATGTCGGCAGTTGTCAAGAGTTTTGACAAATGTCGCATTGTTTACCTCAATCAAAATCAAAATTGGGTAGAGCCGCGCAACATATTGTTGCCCATTGATGGGAATTCGGAAACCAGACAAAAGTTGTTCGCAACTTCCGATTGGGCGAAGAGTTATTTTAGTTTAGTCACTGTTTTGGGAGTTTCCAATCCAAAAGACAAAGAAGATCAAAAGTATTCGCACATGTATGCTCTTCAAGCGAAGATTTACATGGAAGAGCGCAAGATCAATGTTAAATTGGAGGAAGTTCAGAATAAAAACTTTGCTGAGGCGGTGCTTGCAAAATCCAATGATTTGCCAAATTGTTGGATTGCAGCTGTGAGTAACTCAGATGGTGCTTTTAAAACGAGTGCTTTTCAAGCAGTCTGTGAACAAGCGAAAGTTCCGATTTTGATTTCACCATACCAAGAAGTAGTGGGTACTGGTTCCGTTGGGTACTAAATCTGTATCTATCTGTATCTAAAAAGAGTATTTTTTTGTCGAAAAACACCTTGGGGTCGCTAAAAGCGGCCCTTTTTTAATTCTACTGTTGCAGTATTCATGATAGTTAGCGAAATTGCAACGTTATGCAGCCAATTCGTACTGTTCAAGATTATTTATCGGCCGGAGAATCCCCTGAAATTCTTTTTTGGGTGGGATGTGCCGGAAGCTTTGATGAACGCGCCCAAAGGGTAAGCCGTGCATTTTCAGAGATTCTGCAAAAAGCCGATGTGAAATTTGCAATTTTGGGAGTTGAGGAAGGTTGTACCGGTGATCCAGCAAAACGTGCCGGAAATGAGTTTCTTTTTCAAATGCAAGCCATGCAAAACATTGAGGTTCTCAATGGATATGGAATTCAACGAATTGTTACTGCTTGCCCGCATTGTTTCAATACCCTAAAAAATGAATATCCTTCGCTAGGTGGAAACTATCAAGTAGTACATCACACCCAACTTATTAACGAGTTGCTGGAGTCTGGTAAGTTATCTATTGAAGGTGGTCCATACAAAGGAAAGAAAATCACGTACCACGATAGTTGCTATTTGGGGAGGTCTAACGGAATTTATGAAGCTCCAAGAATGGTCATTGAGCGTTTAGATGCAGATTTGACCGAAATGAAACGTTGCAGAACCAATGGTTTGTGCTGCGGTGCCGGAGGGGCACAGATGTTTAAGGAAGCTGAAAATGGCGATAAAGAAATCAATATTGAAAGAGCAGAAGAAGCTTTGAATACCCAAGCTGAAATCATTGCAGTCAATTGTCCGTTCTGCATGACCATGATGAAAGACGGAACCAAACACTTCGAAAAAGAAGATCAAGTAGAAGTTCTAGATATTGCCGAATTAGTTAACAAGCACCTCAATTAATCTAAAGCTCTGTGCTATTAGCAAATTTACCCGCGCATTCTCGACTTTGGTTTTTTGGCGCTCATCGCATTTTAAGTGAGCATGAAATAGAAGTGTTAAATCAGGCAATGTCAGCTTTTGTGTCCTCATGGAAGGCTCATGGAGCCCAACTTTCTGCTGATTATTCCATTCAACACGAAGCCATTCTCATTGTTGGTGTAGATGAGTCAGTTGCACCACCAACGGGTTGCAGCATAGATAAGGTTTTTCAATTACTCAAAGATTTTCAAAGTCAAACCGGTGTTGATTTCTTCCAAAGAACATTAATCTGGGAAGCCTTCTGTAATACCACTGAAATTTATACCATCGATACTGCCAAACAGGCTCTTGAATCTGGTCGACTCAAGAGTAACACTTTGATTTTAAATCCATTAATTACTCAGTTGATTCAGGCCAGAGAATCTATGTACATTCCTTTGAATGAATCATGGGCCGCACCTAAACTTGGACTTAAATAAAAAATAATGAAAGATCGCCGAATAGCAATTCTGTTTTTAACCATTTTTATTGATCTTTTGGGATTTGGAATCGTCATTCCCATTCTCCCCAATTTGGCCAAGGAACTATCTGTTGAGTCAGGCACAACCATCAATCCCGATGTAGCTGTTGGACTCATTGCTGCAGTGTTTTCCATCATTCAGTTCATCTTTGCCCCGTTATTTGGAAGCTTATCTGATAGAATTGGCCGGAGACCCATTATTTTGGGCTCTATTTTGGTGAATGCCTTCGGATACGTTCTGTTTGGTTTGTCGCAGTCATTCTGGGTCTTGATTTTAGCAAGAATTATTTCAGGTTTTGGAAGTGCCAACATTTCGGCGGCTCAAGCTTACATTGCCGATATCACCAGCTATGAAGATAGGGCCAAGAAAATGGGCATCATTGGTGCTGCTTTTGGATTGGGATTTGTTTTTGGTCCTCCTCTCGGAGGATGGCTATACGGTTCCGAAACATTGTTCGGATTTGATGTAAAGCAGTTGTTTCATATTCATGAATCAGCAAATCATTCACTTTTTATTGTAGGGTTATTTACTGCGTTGCTTTGCCTTTTGAATTTTGTGTTGGCTTGGAGGTTTCTTCCTGAAAGCAATACCCAAAAATCAACCGTAAAAAGAAGTCCTACAGAAACCTTCACTGGAATGTTAGAAGCTCGAAAAATACCTGTAATCAGTGAGCTTATGTTGATCAATTTTATTTACATCGCTGCATTCTCAATGATGCAAATAAACGCCAGCGTACTTTGGAAAGAAAAATATGATTTAAACCCTGTGGCCATTGGAAATATTTTTGGAGTAATCGGAGTTTTTAGTGCAGTTGTTCAGGGTGGACTTATAGGAGTTTTTCAAAAGAAATTGGGCTTGCGAAAGATGCTTATTTGGGGTGCTCCAATTGCTGGAATTGGACTTTCATTGATTCCCCTGCCATCGAAAGAATGGTTTTATGCCGTTCAATTTTTTGCCATCTTTTGCCTTGCATTGGCTAACGGGTTGTTGATGCCGGCCATCAATAGCTTAGTTTCATTAAATGCCCCTGCAAATGCTCAAGGTCAAATGTTGGGCATCATGCAATCGCTTGGTTCATTAGCAAGAGCTGTGGGGCCATTGCTTAGTGGACTTTTATATGCTCAGTTTTACATGCTCCCATACTTGGCAGGCGGAATTTTGATGATGATCAATTTTGGTTTAGCACTTATATTAGCAAAACAATTAAATCAATCACCTCAGGAAGTTGTCAAAGATTAAAGTACTCCATATTAACGCATCTTCTGAGGGTGGAGCTTCAGTGGTAGCCCAGCGACTGAACGAAGGATTGAATCGTTTTAGTTTAGATGTTGAATCCAAACATTTGGTATTTTCTGGCCACTTAAGCCCAAGCCAAAATAGTTCGACTTACACTTTGTGGGCTGATTCTTTTCCTAAAAAAGTATTTGCCTTTTTTAAACATGCCTTAGATAAGCTTAGTTTTTTGCGATTTGAGGCCTCAAAGAAGGTCAGGTTTCAATTTAGTCATGCGAGCCAAGGAATTGACATCTCCAATCATGATTTGGTGCAATGGGCAGACATTGTTCACTTGCATTGGGTACACAAAGGATTTCAATCTTTTGAAACTTTGGAAAAACTTCTATTAGTTCCTGGGAAGAAGTTTATTTGGACCTGTCACGATTTGTGGCCTGTAACTGGAGGTTGTTATTACACTTGGGGTTGCGAGAATCATCAAGTTTCTTGCGGAAACTGTAAGTACTTGAAACATCCGTCAGAATTTGATTTATCAAGTTCTTTGATAAAACGTAAGATGGAGCTTTGGGGAAACAATCAAATTAAGTTTGTGACCCCAAGTAATTGGCTTGCCCAACAAGCCAATATGAGTGCTGTTATGAAGAATAATCAAATTATGACCGTGATTCCGAATCCCATAGATACTGAGAAGTTTCAACCTTTGGAGGAAGATGTTCGCCAAAAGTTGAGTAAGGTTTACGGTTTCGAAAAGCCGTTATTGATGTTTTCCGCGGCATATTTACAGAATCCAGCAAAAGGTTTTTTTCATTTCATTGAGATGTGTGAGATACTTTGCCAACAGAAAGTGGAGTTTGAGGTATTGGTTTTAGGTGATAATAAGCAAGAGGAACTGGGTCCGTTTCCATTTAAATGTACCCATTGGGGATACGTTACAGATATAGAAAAGGTGAAATTGGCTTTTCAATTGAGCGATTTATATGTGATTACCTCTGTGCAAGATAATCTACCCACAACAATCATAGAGAGTTTATCTATGGGTACTCCAGTAGCTGGGTTTAGGGTAGGCGGTATACCGGAGATGGTTGAAGATGGAATCAATGGCTTTTTGGTTGAGTCTGGTGATGTATCAAACCTGACACAAAAAGTTGGAGCCTTCTTAAAAAACAATCGGGCCGATTTTAGAAATCAAGCCCGACTGAAAACATTAAACACATACGATACAAAAGTGATTGTAAATCAAATCATTACGGTCTATAAAGAACTTTAATCTACGTTGTCATGCAACATTCTGTTGGGTTGCACGGTAAAATTATTGTCTTTAGATTGGGTTTCTGTTCCCTGTATAGTTAATCGACTCACCTCTACTGCGCTGCTTGGGGGGGCTGAAACCAATTCCACATTTCTTCTTAAATACGCTGGAATATCCATGTCATTGTCGTGGATGCTTGCTTTGTTTTCGCGACTTAACGACTGAACGGGTGGTTGTTGGTAGTTTAAGTGTAATTGTGAATTGCGGCTGCTTTGAGTTTTGAATAAATCTTCTAGGCTTGGAGTTGCAATAGGCTCAGAAACTGCAGTTGGCTTAGACTCCATTATTGGTTCTGGCTTAGAAACCACAGGTTCATTAACAGGGGTTTCAAAACTGGCGTCTTCTATTTCTAAGGGAAGATCTGTGGGTACAAAAGACTGAGTCTGTACAACTTCTTCCATCAGTTGACTTGTTGAGGTTTCTTTTTGAACCGCTGTTACTTCTTCAAAACCAGTTGCGATAACTGTAACACTGATTTTATCTTCTAATGCGGGTTCTAGGGTGATACCCATTTTGAGCAATGCATTATTACCCGCCTCTTCTTGGAGATAAGAGGTAATGATTCGGGTTTCAGACATGGTTGGAGCCTTCGTTCCATAGGTTAGATTAATCAACAGGTGTTTTGCACCTAAAATTCTAGTGCTATCAAGCAAGGGGCTATTTAACGCAGCTCTAACAGCTAACTCAGCACGATTCTCACCCGCAGCAGTTCCAGTACCCATTAGGGCTTGACCAGAACCTTGCATGGCGGTTTTAACATCGTTGAAGTCAACGTTCAAGTGTCCGGTTTTGAATATGATTTCTGCAATTCCTCGAGCAGCAGTGCAAAGCACATCATCGGCTTTGGAGAATGCCTCTAAGAAGGACAAATCACCAAACATGTCTACTATACGGTCATTGGAAATGGATATAAGAGCATCTACGTGAGGCTTCAAATCAGCAATTCCTTGTTGTGCTTGTTTGATTCTGACTGGACCTTCATCTGAGAAAGGAATGGTCACAATACCCACGGTTAAAATACCCATTTCTTTTGCAAATTTTGCAATGATTGGAACCGCTCCTGTACCTGTTCCACCACCCATACCGGCAGTCAAGAATATCATTCGGGTACCATCACCCAACATTCGTTGAATATCGGCTTTGCTTTCTTCTGCTGCTTTCGCCCCCATATTGGGGTCAGATCCAGCACCAAGTCCTGCAGTAAGCTCATTTCCAAGTTGTATTTTGTTTGGAACTGGGCTATGCCTGAGAGCCTGGTTGTCTGTATTGCAAATGAAGAAATCTACACCTTCAATACCTTCACGGTACATATGGTTGACCGCGTTACCTCCGCCGCCGCCTACTCCAATGACTTTAATGATGTTATTCAATTTATTCGGTTGATTAGGTTCAGAATGAAAATCTGGTTGAAACATAATTTAAGATTTTTGTTATGGATGGAAATCATCTGCATCATCAGAAATCCAATCACTGATGAAGTTTTTGAAAATACCATTGCCTGGATATAAACTCTTCCAAGAAATGCCCTTCTTTTTGTTCTGAGAGATATCTTGAATTTCCTCATCAACCATTACAGGTTCAGGTTGTGGCGTTGATTTAGGTTGTACAATTTCTTCCACATGAACGTTAGGATGATTTCCGGGTTTAAGTTGTTCGGTTTCAATTCCCTTCATGACTAAACCAATGGCCGTAGAATACATGGGATTGCGAACTTCTTCAATCATACCTTTGCCTAAATGTTGGCCAGGGCTGTTTAAGTGTACATCAAGTCCGGTATTATAACTGAAAAATTGGTTGATGTCTTTCAAGCTAGATCCGCCGCCGGTCAATACAATACCTCCGTTTAATCGGTGTTGTATTCCTGAAAGTTGAATTTCAAAATCTACTTTTTGAACTATGTCTTCCATTCGGGCTTTGATAACTTGTGAAATAGCATAAACTGAAATTTCGCGAGGAGATCTTCCTGGAAGTCCTGGAATTACCACAACTTCATTCTTCATATTCTCTAGGCTAAAGCAGCTTCCGTATTTTACTTTCACTTCTTCGGCTTGATCTTTAAGAATACCAAAGGCTTCTTGTAAGTCTTGGGTAATGCGGTCTCCACCAATTGGTATAATTGCTGTGTGAACTATTTTCCCTGAATCGAAAATACAAATATCAGTGGTACCACCGCCAATATCTACCAATGCAACGCCGGCTTCCATCTCTTGCTCAGATAAAATAGCTTGTGCAGATGCAACTGGTTCAACCACAAGGTCTGCCAAGTGCAAACCCGCTTTCATTACAGCCTTACCAATGGTGCGTGCACGACTGGTCTCGCCGGTAATAATATGGAAATTGCATTCAACGCGAGTACCTATACGTCCTTCTGGATCTCTGATTCCGTCTTCGCCATCAATTCTATACTCCTGAGGTAAAACATGTAGAATTTCCAAGCCAGGAGATAACGCCAAGTTCTCCATTTCTGTGGTAAGACTATTCAGTTCATCCTTAGTGATTTCTTCTTCACCATTTCTGCGAGTCAAAGTGCCACGATGCTGCAAACTTTTTATGTGGTGACCTGCAATACCTACGTAAACGGTATTGATTTTTACTCTACTCAGTTTCTCAGCTTGTTTGACAGCTTCTTCAATGGCAGTGACTACTCTGCTCACGTTGGCTACCATTCCACGAGAAACTCCACCTTGTGATGATGCTTTTCCCACCCCCAAGATGTTGATCTTTCCATTGTCGGAAAGTTGTGATACAATCACACAAATTTTTGTGGTTCCGATGTCCAGTCCTGCAATGATGTTATTGTTCGTTGGCGTCATACTATTTATGTTTGGCTTATTAGACAGTGATTTTGGTTTATTGTATACTTTATTGTTCAGTTCTTCTTCCTACAATCTGATCTTCATACGAAATATCGATTTCTCGATAGGTATTCCAGCCCACTTGTGGAAGGCCTTTTTCGTAGAAAAGACGCAGGTTTTCAAACTTTTTTTCCATGTTCGTTGTGTTATCCAAAACAATGCTATGCTTTCCTACTCGGGGAATCAACAAATACCTCCCAAACTTATCTACATAGCACTGTTCAAATTGCGCGTTCCACAGCTCGTTAGACCTTATGTACTTGCTCAGATTGACTAATTCTACCATTTGTGGTGAGCCGGCGCGCTTGCCCGACTCGAATTTTTGCTTCACATTTCCATTGATAACCCAAACAACAGGCGTTTGAATTCCGCGTTTTGGAATCATATAACCTCCGGTATCAATGAAAAAGAAGGAATCCTGATTGTTCTTTATCAATGCAATGGGCTCTCTTTCTTTTACCCGAATCTTTAAAGTACCATCAAAGGCCACATAAATAATTCCCTTAAATACATAAGGTACTTTCTGGAGTTCAATTTCCATTTTGGTAAGTTCAACTTCAGAGGCAGGCTTGCCAACAGGATTATCAAAATGTTGTTGAACCCAATTTACAACTGCTTGCTTGGTTAAGAAGTTGTAGCCCGATTTTGAGGCATCAATTTCAACCTCTAAGTTTCCGATGATTCTGTTTTTGCCAGCGAAACTCAATTTAGACCATGCGAAAAGTAAGATCATGACCACAATCGCGGCAATGGTGATCATCCATTGTCTTCTGCTAAATGCCAATCGAATCTTATCTTTCATGGTGTTTTAATTTTGCGCTTAATCTATCTATGTCGCCGGCACCCATGATTAGAACCAACTCAGGCGATTCCAATTTGATTTTTTCAAGGATCTGTTCTTGGTTCATCAACGACTTATTTTGATTTTTAATTAGGCTCAATAGCCACTCAGATGTTATGCCCTCGATTGGTTTTTCTCTAGCTGGATAAATATCCATCAAAATCAACTCATCAACTTCTGATAAACTTTGTGCGAATTCTTGAGCAAAGTCTCGGGTTCTGCTAAAAAGATGCGGCTGAAAAATACCTGTAATTTTTCTTTCGGGGTACAATGTTCTCACTGATCTTATTATGGCTTTTATTTCTTCGGGGTGATGCGCATAGTCATCTATAATCACCTGTTCGGGACTGTTTTTAAGGAATTCAAATCGACGTTTTACCCCTTTGAAACTCATTACGCCTTCGGCAATTTGCTTAGCAGAAAGCTTTAGTGAGTTTAAGCAAAGAGCTATTGCAGCCGTTGCATTAGATACATTATGATGTCCCGGAAGTCCACATATAAAATGTTGGCCATTCAATTCAAATACGTATTGGTGGTTCTCTATACGCACATTTTTATAGTGAAAAGGGCTTTCACCGTGATTCCCGTAAACATGCAGTTTTACGTGTTCAGGAATATTCATTTGAATGCGTTCTTCCAAGTAAAGATCTCCCATTCTTTCTGGGGATATTAACTCGGCGAAAACTTCGAAAGCTTCAAAGAACGATTTTGAATCTCCGTAAATATCCAAATGGTCAGCATCAATGGCTGTGATAATGGCTGCATCAGGACGCAGCTGATGAAAACTGCGGTCAAATTCATCGGCCTCAACAACTACAATATCTTTATCGAATATCTGAATGCCGCTGGTATGGCTGATGTAATTTGATTGGTAATTGCTTGATATTCCACCTAAAAAAGCACTGAAATTCACATTGCAGGTTTTCAATAAATGAGCAAGCAAAGTGGAAGTAGTCGTTTTTCCGTGAGTACCTGCCACCGCTAAACAAATTTTATCTTGAGTAAGCAGTCCTAAGATCTGTGATCTTTTGTGCAACGCAATGCCTTGTTCTTGTAGCCAAATCCATTGAGGGTGATCTTTTGGTATGGCTGGTGTGTATACGAATAGGGTGTTATTGAGGTCAGATTTTACTTGGGCTGGCAAGGCTTCCACAGCGTCATCATAAGTTATAATTACACCTAGGCTTTCTAGTTCAAGGGTGAGATCTGTGCGGGTTTTATCATAGCCCGAAACCGATATGTTTTGCTCCAATAAATACCTGCAAATGGCACTCATTCCAATGCCGCCAATGCCAATAAAATATGCTCTTTGAAACGACTTATTCACGATTTAAATCTTTTAGAATTTGGTTTACAATTTCTTGCGTGGCTTTTGGTTTTGCATGATTCAACAACTGTGTCCTCATGTTTTTGAGTTCGTCGTTATTTTTCAGCATATCAACGACTTGGTTTGCTAATTTCGATTTTATTTCAGTATCCTTTATCAAGATGCCTCCTCCGTATTGAGTGGCTTTCTCGGCATTTTTTGTTTGATGATCATCGGTGACATTGGGCGATGGAACAAAAATAGCCGGTACACCTACGGCCATAATTTCTGATACACTGGTAGCGCCAGATCTAGAAACTACCAAATCTGCACAGCTGTAAGCAAGGTGCATTTCTTTTAAAAAAGCCGATACCCAAATACCCGTTGATGATTGAGTATATTGATAATTTTTACCTGTTTGCCAAATGACTTGAATTCCTTCTTTTTGCCAAATTTCCATTGAAGATTCTACGGCCTCATTGATGCTTCTAGCGCCCAAACTTCCCCCGGTAACAAAAACAATGGGCCGCGTAGCATCCAATCCAAAAAATTCAACTGCAGAATTTTTATCTGTTTTCTCTAGAATCTCTTGTCTTATGGGATTGCCTGAGTGTATCCAATTGTTGTATGGGAATTGGAAGTCCATACCATCGAATCCGCAGAAAATTCGCTTGGCAGTTTTTTTCAATAATTTATTGGTGAGTCCGGCGAAACCATTTCCTTCCCACGCAAAAACAGGAACCCCTAAACGGGTTGCAGCAATGGTAATGGGCAAGCTGGCAAAGCCGCCGGTTCCAATTACAGCGTCTGGCCTAAAATCTTCGATGATTTTTTTTGCCTTTAGGTAACTGCTGATGGCTTTGAAAATGATTTTGATGTTTTTCACCGAAGTGCTTCTTATTAGCCCCTCAACGGGCAGACCAACGATATTGAATCCTTCGGCGGGTACTTTTTCCATTTCCATTTTGCCCAAAGCACCTACAAATAAAATCTCTACTTGGCTAAATCTGTTCTGAAATTCACGGGCAATGGCCACCGCAGGGAATATATGTCCACCGGTCCCACCACCACTGAAAATAAGCTTCAAGGGTTTACTCATATTGTTTCAGGCACAGCGCCTGCTCCTTGGGTGCTCGCTTTTAGTTTTTCTTCTCGTATATGTCTGCTTGTGCCTAAAATAATTCCAAAGGCAATGCTGTTAAATATGATACTAGTTCCACCCATGCTTACCAAGGGTAAGGTTAGTCCGGTTACGGGTAAGCGTCCTACGTTAACACCCATGTGAATGAATGCTTGCAGACTCATGGAGAATGATATTCCCAGAACTACAAGGGCTGCAAACGATTTTTGGGCTTCTACTACCATTTTGAAACTTCGCAACAGAAGAACAATAAATGCAGCAATTAGAATTAGTCCTCCTAGGAGTCCATATTCTTCTACAATAATGGCAAAGATAAAGTCAGAGTAGGGGTGGGGAAGGAAATTGCGTTGCGTAGAATGACCCGGGCCTTTACCTGTTAATCCACCTGTTGCAATGGCAATTTTTGCTTGCGTTTTTTGATAATCGCTGCCAGATTCACCGACCCCAGCATATGATTCAATTCTCGCCTTCCAAGTGGGCAAACGCGTGCCAGACCATTTGTCAACGTCTACATTTAAAAGAAAAATCACAAATAGGCTAATCAGTAAAAGGCCACCACCTGCAAAGGTGAGAATGAAACGAGTTTTGATTCTTCCTATGTAAAGCAATAAAGTACACGAGGTTATTAGAACCAAGGCCGTACTCAGGTTTTCTGGAATAATAAGTCCTGCTGCAATAAGTACTGGCCCCATTGCTTTAAAAAAGACCTTTTTGTTGTCTACTTCTTCTTGATTTTTACTTAAAAACTTGGCAATGAATACCATGATAAAAACCTTGGTCATATCAGAGGGTTGCAGGGTAAAGCCGAAAATGGGAATTACTCGATTTGCGTTGTTTATGTTCAGTCCAAAAGTCAAAGCCACAATCAATAAAATGACTGAAATCCACATCAAGAATATGGATGTTTTGGCGTAATATTTAAAGGAGATGTTGTGAATTGTATACATGGTGAAAAATCCAACCACTAAAAAGCCTAAATGTCTAAACAGATAAAATTCTGTATTTCCTTGCTGCTTGGCAAATGCCAAGGTTCCAGTAGAACTGTATACAGCAAGTACACCAATGAAGCCCAATACAAAGACAATTCCCCAGATATAAGGGTCGCCTTTTAGGTGGTTCGATTTCTTCAATTTTTCAATCAACGACATATCCCTGTATGAGATTACAAGTTTTTAACGGCTTGTTTAAACAGTCTGCCGCGCTCTTCGTAGTTTTCGAACAAATCAAAACTCGCACAAGCAGGAGATAATAATACAGCATCACCTGATTCTGACATTTTGGATGCAACATAAACCGCCTCTTTTGCGCTCTGCGTGTTAATAATCATATCTACACTGTTTTGGAATGCTTTATGAATTTTGATATTATCCAATCCAAGGCAAATAATCATCTTGACTTTATTCTTAACCAATGGAATTAAATCGGTGTAGTCATTTCCTTTGTCAACTCCACCGGCAATCCAAATAACTGGCTTATCCATGCTTTCTAAAGCGTACCACGCAGAATTTACGTTTGTAGCTTTGCTGTCATTGATGTATTCAACTCCATTAACTCGAGCCACAAATTCTAAGCGGTGTTCAAGGTTGTTGAAATTACTCAGACTTTCGCGGATACTCTCTTTACGAACATCAATCAAACTTGCCATAACGGCAGCTGCCATCGTGTTGTAGGTGTTGTGCTTGCCTCTTAAATTTACGTTAATCATATCTATTGTGTATTGGGTGTTTTTTAATTTAATGTGAATGTTGCCTTCCTTGTACCAAGCACCAAATTCTAATTCTTGATTCAAGGAAAAAGGAATGAGTGTTGCTTTTTGGGGGATGTTTTGGAATCCCTCTTTTATTAAATGGTCATCAACGCAGTAAACCAAAAACTCCTCTGGAGATTGATTTTGCCCGATTCGCATTTTGCTGTTGATGTAATTCGATAATTTGTAATCGTATCTATCTAAATGATCTTCGGTTATGTTTGTGACACAACCTATTTGAAGTTTGAGTTTATGGCAGTCATCGAGTTGGAAGCTGCTCAGCTCTAAAACATAGATGTCAAAGTTGTTTTCGGCAACTTGTCTAGCAAATGATTGTCCGATATTTCCACCTAATCCTACGTTTAACCCGGCCTCTTTAAGCAGGTGGTAGGTGAGCATGGTGGTTGTAGATTTGCCGTTAGTACCTGTTATACCTATGATTTTTGCTGATGTATACCAGCTGCCAAATTCAATTTCTGATATTACTGGAATATTGGCAGCGATGCATTTTTGTACAATGGCCACTTTAGGAGATATGCCCGGGCTTTTAATTACTACATCTGCTTTCAGTATAATTTCCTCAGTATGTTTGCCTTCTTCCCAAGAGACGCCTCTGGTAATTAGTTCGGTTTTAGAATCTTCGTCAATAGTACTGTAATCAGACACAAATACATTCCAATCTTGAATTACTCCAAGAATGGCTGCACCTGTTCCGCTTTCACCGGCACCCAATATGACTAAGTTCTTTTTCAAGGTTTTATCTCAATTTGATTAATGCAATAGTGGCTAAAACGAGTATGATGGTGATTAACCAAAATCGCAGGGTGATTTTACTTTCAGGAATGCCCTTTTTCTGGTAATGATGGTGTAAAGGCGACATCAAAAAGATGCGTTTCCCTTCTCCAAACTTCTTTTTGGTATATTTAAAATAAGAAACTTGAAGTATTACACTTAAGCTTTCTGCAAAGAAGATTCCGCAGAGAATGGGCAACAATAGTTCCATCTTAATGATAATAGAAACAGCCGCAATTGCTCCTCCAAGAGCCATGCTGCCAGTGTCGCCCATAAATACCTGTGCTGGAAATCCATTGTACCATAAAAATCCCAAACAAGCACCAATCAAAGCGGCTAAGAAAATAACCACTTCTCCGCTGTTGGGCACATAAATGATATTTAGGTATTTAGCAATTTTTATATTTCCAGTAGCGTAAGCTAAGAATCCCAATCCAATACCAACAATGGCTGTGGTTCCAGCCGCTAGTCCGTCAATACCATCCGTTAGATTCACGGCATTGGTCACGGCCATAGATATGAAAATGATAACTGGAATGAATATTAACCACGCATTTCCGTCCCCCGGAATAATATCACTGTAATTCAAACGATCTTTGGTAATGGGAAGGTTGGTTTCAAGGGCAAAGTGATTTACAGAATGGGTGTAATCAACCGCAATAGCAATGATGATACCCAACATCAATTGACCAATTAATTTGGTTGTGGCTTTCATGCCTTCTTTGTCTTTCTTGAAAACTTTGATGTAATCATCAATACCGCCAATTACACCCATCCAGAGGGTGGCTATGATCATTATGATCACATACATATTGTCTAAGCGTGCAAACAAGAGGGTAGGAATGATTAAGGCAATGATGATGATGATACCACCCATGGTTGGAGTCCCCTTTTTTTGCATTTGTCCTTCAAGTCCTAAGTCTCTGATGCTTTCTCCAATTTGTTGGCGTTGTAACCAATAAATGATTTGTTTTCCGGCTATTAATGCGATTAGCAAGGCTACAATTCCCGCCAATGATGCTCTAAAGGAAATGAAATTGAATACCCCGGCTCCGGAATAACCCATTTCATCAAGGTATTTAAATAGGTAGTACAACATTATTTGATGTGTTTAAATTCTTCAGTTATTATGATTCTGTCATCAAAAGGGTATTTTACTCCTTTGATTTCTTGGTATGTTTCATGTCCTTTACCAGCAATTAAAATCACATCACCTGGTTGTGACAATAAGACAGCAGTTCTTATGGCCTCAGATCGGTCAGTGATTTTTAATACTTTTCTTAGATTTTCTGGAGAAACCCCCACCATCATTTCCTCAATGATTTGGGTAGGTTCTTCATTTCTCGGATTATCTGAGGTGAAAAGACATCTATCGCTCATACGAGAGGCAATTTTGCCCATTTCAGGGCGCTTTGCGGCATCTCTGTTTCCACCACATCCAACCACGGTAATGATGTTGCTTTGTCCTTGTCTGATGTTTTGGATGGTTTTAATTACGTTCTCTAGCGCATCTGGTGTATGAGCATAATCAACAATAGCCGTTCTTGAATTTGGACCAGCAATGGCTTCGAATCGACCGTTTACTCTACCCAAAGCACTCATGGCTACTTCAATATCTTCATCTCCTTGTGTAAGTAGCTTGGCAGTAGCATATACGGCCAATAAGTTTGCAGCATTGAATGTTCCAACCAATGGTGTCCAAATATCAGACGAGCCGATACGCAACAACATTCCCCCAAAATCACTTTCAATGATCTTGACGTTGAAATCGGCAGTTCCCTTCAAACTATAGGTATATCTGATGCTTTTGGTGTTTTGAAGCATCACCAATCCGTTCTTATCGTCTTTATTAGTTACACTGAATGCATCTTCAGGCAATTGATCAAAGAATTTCTTTTTTGCTTTGATGTAATTGTCAAAAGTGATATGGTAGTCTAAATGATCATGTGTAATATTGGTGAAAATAGCCCCGGCAAAAGGTATTCCAGCAATTCTATCTTGGTCAAGAGCGTGAGAACTTACTTCCATAAAAACATGGGTGCAACCTTCTGCCGACATTTTAGCAAACAACCTGTGTAGGCTCACTGCATCTGGGGTGGTATGCGTGCTAGGATAAACTTCTGAGCCAATTCGATATTCTACTGTAGATATGAGGCCACATTTATATCCTAAATGGGTAAATAAATCAAACAATAGGGTAGTTACAGTAGTTTTGCCGTTTGTGCCTGTGCATCCAACAACTATGAGGTCTTCTATTACCCGGTCAAAGAAATTTACAGCTATATTTCCAAGCGCAACAGTCGTATTCTCAACTTGGATGTAAGTAATTTCGTCGTTAAGCGATGATGGTAAATTCTGACATAATATTACAGATGCCCCATTTTGAATGGCCGAATCAATGAATTGATGTCCATCAACCTGAGTGCCTTTTATGGCAGAGTACAATGTGTTCTTTTCAACGTTTCTGCTATCAATGCTCAGGTTTGAAACCAATGCTTCCAACGACCCCTTGATTTCCAGAGTTTTTACGTTTTCTAAAAGTTCACTGATTGATTTACTCATCATGGATTTAGTTTTAGATAAATAGTGAGAGGTTGAGTGAAACGGGTTTTAGGGGAAATGCTCTGTTGCGATACTTTTCCATGACCCTCAAAACGTACTTTCAGATTGAAGGTATTAGCAAGTGCTATAGCATCTTTGATTCCCATTCCTCGGAAATCAGGTACTCGGTTATTTTCGCCATTGATAACCTTCAATTCTACAGATTTTTCCTTTTTTGTGGCTTTTACCACCTGTTGGCCACCACTGATATCGCTATGTGATGAAATGCCTAGTTCATTTAAAACCAATTTGGTTTGTTCAAGGTCTCCATTTAAAACATAGGGTACTACATCAGTTGAAAAGCCTTTGAACTCTGGTTGAGTTTTTAATCTTGTGCTGTATATTTTGTTGGCTATTTCTTTAAAAACAGGTGCGGCAACGCTTGATCCATAGATATCACCCGAGCCTGGTTCGCTAATCACTACGATGATGCTAAATTGAGGTTGATTAGCTGGAAAATATCCTACAAAAGAAGCCCGGTGTTTATTGGTGTATTTATTGCCAGCTGAAATTCTAGCTGTACCTGTTTTTCCTGAAACAGCAAATTGGCAATCGTCAAAAGTATTTTCAGCTGTGCCCTCAGCCACTACGCTTCTGAGCATTTTTTGCAACTCGATTACAGTTCTTTCACTGCAAATCTTTTTGTTGATTACTTTAGGTTCTATGGTTTCCAATGTTTTACCATCTTGTCTTATTTCCTTCACCAAATACGGATTCATCATAGTACCCCTATTGGCAATGGCATTGTAAAGCATAAGGGTTTGTAAAGGAGATATTTGGGTTGAATATCCAATACTCATTGATGGAAGTGTTACGCCTGACCAAGAAGAACTTCCAGGTTCAAGAATGGTGGGGTGATTGGAACTGGGAATGTCGAAATTGGGTTTCAAGTGCAACCCTAATTCTTGAATGTGTTCTAAGTAATTTTCGGGTTTTTTTGAATAATTATTGTAAATGAATTGCGAAATCCCCACATTGGATGAACGAGAAATGCACTCACTTAAAGTTATATAAGTGGGTAGAGGTCCACCGTGCAGATCATCTGTGAAGTCCTTGTCAAAGTATCTCACTTTGCCCTTTTTTGTAGGGACAGAATCGGTTGGCTGAACCTTTTTATCTTCTAAAAGTGCCAATGCCGACATGATTTTGAAGGTCGACCCAGGTTCGCTGTATTCATCGACAGCGTAATTCATGGTTTCAAAATATTTGCCATTCCCACCTTTGGTCAAGTTTGCCATAGCCACAATAGCTCCTGTTTGTACTTCCATAACCATTGCGCAGCCATGATGTGCGGAATGTTTTATAAGGGCTTTATTTAATGCGTATTGGGCAATATCTTGAATGTCAACGTCAAGCGTAGTTACAATGTCCTTGCCGTTTTCAGCGGTTTCTCCATTGCCAATGCTAACAGGTCTCCAAATGTTCCCAGGCATGCGCTGTTCCATGATTTGGACCGATTTTCCGCGCAACAATGAATCGAATGCGCCTTCTAAGCCAATGCTTTTTCCGTTTCTTGTATATCCAATGGCTCTTTTTGCAAGTTCACCCATGAAATACATGCGTTTACCTTTTTCTTCAAACCAAAAGCCCGCTTTGAATCGACCTTTTCTTATAAGTGGCCATTTTTTGATCATTTTGACTTGATCGAAATTCAAGTCTGAACCTAGTTTAGCGTATCGATTTCCAGTTTTTCGAAGTTTTGATAACTTGTTTTTCCAAGCAACAAAGCTGTAAGGAGCAAAATGTTTGGAAAACATGAGTGACAAGCTGTCTATCTTCAATTCATAGTCACTCTTAGTCAAACCAGCCACATTTGCATCCCAAATAAGATCGTATGTTGGAACTGATGTAGCTAGAAGACTGCCATTATACGCATAGATATTTCCGCGCATTCCGTAAGCGGTTTTAATGCGGGTATTTTTCTTTTGTTGCTCTAATGAAAATTCTTCTTCGAATCCATTTTGAAGTCTTACAATAGAAACTATCAGAAACAATGCAAAGGCAGCAATGCAGGCAAATACCACCCGTGAGCGAGTCAATATCTGTTTTCTAGTATTTACTTTTTGAGTCTCTGCCATATTAATCCTTTTTCTCTCTAACTATTTTAATTGGAGGATCTGATAATTCCTTAAGGCCTGTTTCTTTTAACTTTTCAGCGATTTCAGACTGTTTGCTAGATTGAGTTATTTCACTTTCCAAGCTGATTCTCTCACTATGAAGTTCTTTTAGCTGCTTACTCAACTCATCTTTCTTTTTAATAGCTTTAGTTGTGTGCAGAGAATTGTAGATGTAAAACACCAAAAAAGGGAAAAGATAGATCATCCATTTTACCAATTTCCAAGTGGTAATGGGATTGTCTTGGTTCTCTGACTGTGGGATATTTTGAGTTTCTTCGGTCATGATTTTCTAACTCCTATTCTCATTTTGGCGCTTCTAGAACGTTTGTTTAGTTGTAATTCCTCTTCATTTGGGGTGATTGCTTTAGATGGTTTACAATCAAAAGGTTGACTGCTCCATCCATACATGTCGGTCTGTTTTTTTCCCTCTAAATTTCCGCTGTTTAGATAGTTTTTTACCAATCTATCTTCCAGTGAATGATAAGAAATTAGCACCAATTTCCCCCCTGCATTGATGATGTGCTCTGAATCAAGAAGAAGGGTTTGAAGGTCTTTCATTTCTTGGTTTACTTCAATTCTAAGTGCTTGGAAAACTTGCGACAGGTATTTTGCAGGTTCACCTTTGGGGATGCATATTTCTATAGAATGTTTAAAATCGTCTACGGTGTTTAATGGGCCATTGTAAGCCTTTATAGTTTTCACCAATTTGTAAGCGTTTTTAATTTCTCCGTAGTTATTGAATACGTAGAGCAATTCTTTTTCGCTGTATTTTTTGAGGATTTCAGCCGCTGTTTTGCCCGACTGTTGATCCATTCTCATATCGAGAGGACCATCCGCGCGGTGCGCAAATCCACGGTCATTGTGGTCAATTTGGAAAGAAGAAATCCCCAAATCGCCTAATATTCCATCGATGCCGTTGGGTTCTAATTGGCTGATGAAGGATTTTATGTATCTGAAGTTGTGATTGATAAGGGTGAATCGATCATCGTTGATGGCATTTGCGTTTTGTACAGCGTGTTGATCTTTATCAAAAGAGTACAATTTCCCGGTTGTGCCCAGTCTAGATAGGATTTCGCGCGAGTGTCCGCCACCACCAAAGGTAACATCCACATAAACCCCATTTGGGTTTGTGACCAAGGCGTCAACGCTTGGCTTTAGTAATACGGGTATGTGGTATGCAGTGTTCATTGGCAATCATTTTGCCAGCAGGATGAACCACTTTCTATGCTCCAGGATTGGATCGGTGTTGATGGAAGTTCTTAGCCAATTCGCTCAACTCATCAGACTGAACATCTAGTTCAGACTCGTAAAGCTCTTTGCTCCAAATTTCCACCTTGTTACCGAAGGCACTCAAAACAACTTCATCTTCTAATGCGGCGTATTCTAGCAACTTTTTAGGGAGCAGAATGCGTTGTGCATTATCAATTGGAAGAATGTTCGCACCGTTGGTGAAAATACGCTTGAATCGGCGAATTTCGGGACTCATAAAGTCGTCAACGGCATTGAGCTTTTCGGTTTCTTTTAACCAATCTTCTTTGGTGTACAGAACGAGGCACTTTTCAAATCCCCGGTTGATAACCAATGTATTGCCTGCCGCCTCAGAAAACTGAGAACGAAGACGCGAAGGAAGCGATAGGCGCCCCTTGGTGTCAAGCTTGCAATAGTACTCACCGATTAATCCGGACATTTTTCTTGCTGGTTTCTGACTGCTAAATAACTACAGATTCTCCCACTTTTTCCCACAATTTACCAATTTTAGCCACCACTTTTCCACATATCTCCACAAATTGAGGTTTTTCGCAGTTTTTGGACAATTGAGTCGTTAGGAGGGGGAGGCAAAAATAGAATAAATTCCTTGAAAAACAAGGGTTTTGAAGCTTGTGGGAGAAAGTGGGTATTTTAAACGCTGATTTTTCCGTTTCGGATTCTCGGTGGGAAATCTTAAATTTGATTGAATGCAAGCAAGGTTTCCACATTTATTGCTGGTCTTATTTATGTTCTCGAGCAATGCTCAGACATACATGTTTGCGCAAATTCAACATTCTTATTACGGCGAAGTTCAACTGAGAAACTACGGTTACGATTTTGGATTTTATCGAAGTACAGCCAAATTCAACCATCCTATCCAAAGAGAAATTGGATTTCAGATTGGATCTTTAGTACATCCTAAAGAAGTGTTCGTGTTGAATTCAGGTTTGCCCGGTAGCAGGATTTTTAAAATTGATAAAGTAAATTATGCATGGGTTTTTAGGCCCAAAGTGACCTATAGTTATCCACTAGCTAAGCGCACATCGAGGTTTGAGATGGGGCTTAGTGTTTTCGGGGGATTTCAAATTCCTATAGTGTATTCCTGGCCTGTATATGTGTGGCTTTACCAAGGAAATGTTCCTTTTGACGGATATTCAGACGAAAGGTATGACCCGAGCATACATGAACCACAATACATTGGGGGAAATGCATCCTTTTCTCGCGGTATAAAAGATGGAAGTATTATTCCAGGAGTTGGAGTTCATGCAGGGTTGTCTCTTGAATGGGGTAACTACAGAAGCTTAAGCAATGAGCTAAGCTTTGGAGTGAGCACAGAGTATTTTGTTAAAGAAATACCAATAATGCACTCCAATAATGTCAATCTGCAGTTCTATCCGGCAGTATTCATTAAATTTGCGGTTGGATACATCCCTTAACTTTTTGCAACGTGATTGAATTACCTATAGTAAAGAAAGAACGTCCCTCGGCACAAAAGCCGAAGTGGCTAAAAATTGACATCCCCATTGGCGAAAATTATACGCGTGTTAAACGAATTGTAAAAGAGCATAAACTCCATACCATTTGCGAAGATGGCCGTTGTCCAAATATGGGAGAATGTTGGGGAGCGGGTACTGCTACGTTCATGATTCTGGGAAATGTATGCACCCGCAGTTGTTCGTTTTGCGCTGTAGCCACCGGAAGGCCTGGCAGTTATGATACTGACGAACCGCGCAGAGTCGCAGAAGCGGTAAAACTCATGGGAGTTCAGCACTGTGTAATTACTTCGGTAAATAGAGACGAATTGCGAGATAAAGGCGCAACTGTTTGGGCAGAAACCATCCGCGAAGTCAAAAAAGAATCCCCAGAAACAACCATAGAAACCCTTATTCCTGATTTTAAATCAGAATGGGATCTTTTATACATGGTTTTAGATGCTCGACCAGATGTGGTTAGTCATAACATGGAAACCGTTGAAGAACTGTATAGATTGGTGCGTCCACAAGCCAAGTATCAACGCAGTTTAGAGCAAATTAAGCGCACCAAAGAATACGGAATGCGCACCAAAAGTGGTGCTATGTTGGGTTGCGGTGAAACAGATGATCAAGTGAAGAAATTGATCAATGATTTGAGAGATCACGGGTGTGATGTTTTGACTCTTGGCCAATATCTTCAACCAACTAAAATGCATTTACCCGTAGCCGATTATATTCACCCTGATAAATTCAAATTTTGGGAAGAATACGGCCTATCTTTGGGATTTAGATTCGTGGAAAGTGGCCCGTTGGTGAGAAGTTCTTATCACGCTGAAAAGCACATACACTAAGCCTCATTTAGGTCAAGGTCACGCTTGACACAAAAATGATACAGAATACGAGTGGTTCTTTGCAAAACCGCATACATTTCGTTTTATTTGCATAATATAGAGTTTAAACCACATTCAGAAAAATGAGAATGAATAGAATTATACCATTTACCTTATCAGCGGGACTGCTTGCCGTAGTTGCTGTTGGTGGGTTAAAACAAGGACTTCCCGGTTTTAAAAATGCTGAATTGAAAAATGAAGCTTCGGGCGCCGAGCAACACATTCGTGGTGCTATTGAATCGATTTACAGTCTTCGTTTCAATGAAAAAACTGGCGATTTGAATCCCCAATGGATGGCTGATGCAGTTCAACAAGCTGACAATCTTAAATCTATCGCAAAACGATTGAACAAAAAGATTGATTGGACAAATATGGGTCCTGACAACGTAGGAGGAAGAATTCGTGCATTTTTGGTTTCAAATAAAGATCAAAAGGTTTGGTTTGCTGGCGGTGTGAGTGGCGGTATGTTCCGTTCAAGTACTTCAGGTCAGAGCTGGTCACCTATTAACGACATGCAAGAAAACTTAAACGTTACTTGTATAGCTCAAACTCCAGACGGTAAAATTTATTACGGAACAGGTGAGGGTGGATTTACCAACCTTGGTGGTACTAGAAATGGTTCGCCCGCATTTTACGGAAATGGTATCTACGTAAGCTCAGACGAAAAAGGTACTGCCTTTTCTTTGATGAACGAAGCCAAAGACAACCGTTTCTTTGAATGCAACGGAATGGCTTCACATCCCGATCAAAATAAATTTTACGTAGCTTCTGAAAGCGGACTTTACGAGTTTGATATGACTGGAGCAACTGCGAAAATTACTCGTTTAACCGCTGGTTCGGTGAAAGAGGTTAAATTAGATAAAAAAGGAGTGATTTGGGCAACCACTTCTAATGGTTCTGTTTATAAGAAAGAAGATGGACAAGCCATTAAAATTGTTAACCAAGGTTACAGCTCTGGCGGAAGAACCGCAATCGCAATTTCTCCAGATGATGATAATTATGTGTACACCATGGGAGCCGGCGGTGCCGGAGCAAATTACGGCCGCTTGGTAGGTGTATATCGCACTACCGATGGAGGAACAACCTGGGAGCAAATCATTGTAGGAAACTCAAACAACAACATCTTCTCATCAAACAACCAAGGTTGGTATGATAACGTGATTGGTGTTGTTCCTGGTAAGAAAGACGAAGTGATTTTAGGGGGTGTAACTTTGGCAAAATGGGATAAAACAAACGGATATCGCGAATTCGCATCAACTTTCGGTGCACCTTGGAACTCTGAGTATGTTCATGCCGATAAGCACATGATTACTTGGAACATGAATACCAAACCAGCAACTTGTATTGTTGGTTGTGACGGTGGGTTGTTCGCTAGCCAAGATTACCAAACTTGGACACCCTTGAATCGTGGTTTTACAACATTACAACTATATAATGTCGCGGCAAACTCACTCGGACATATTGTGGGTGGCTCACAAGATAATGGTACTCAATTGATCAACTTCTCTGGGAACTCATTCAATGGCATTCCTTCTAAAACAGCCATTTCCATCTACGGTGGTGATGGATTTGATGTTGAATTCAGTAAATATGACCCAAGTGTAGTTTTTATGTCTATTTATTATGGTACTGTTGTTAGATCAAACAATTCTGGTCAATCATCTTCTACATTCTGGGATGATCGTCAAGCAGGTACTGTACAAACTGACTTTAATACTACTTATAACCTTTGGGAAAAGAATGAAAAAGAATCAAGATTGTACTTGGCTAAAAACAACCAAGTTTGGATGGCTACCAACCCAACAGATTTTGCAAATCCTGTAAATTGGTTTTTGGTGGGTGATGCTTTAGGTAACAGCCGAATCATTGAAATGGATTATACCACAGACGGTAATCATTTATTTATCGCAAAGGCGGGAGCATTGTTCCGTTTAGACGGTTTAAATGACGCTACTTACACATTAGATGCAAATCCCGTAGCAACTCAAGTTCCGGCTGGTATTTCGCAGAAGCAATTGAGTTTGGGTGGCGCTGCAGGAAGAACAGTTACTTCAGTGAATGTGAATCCTGAGAACTCCAATCACGTTGTAATTACTTTGGGTGGATACGGAAACTCAACATATGTTTATGAAACAGAAAATGCGTTAGATGATGCTCCAACTTGGAAAAACATCACTGGCAATTTGCCAAGCATGCCTGTATACGATGCAGTGATTGACGTTGATGATCCAGATAGAATCATCTTAGGAACAGACTTAGGTGTTTGGGTAACTGAAAACGGTGGTACCAAATGGGAAGAGGCTAACGACGGTATGGCTCGTGTGCCTGTATTCGAAATTCGTGGTTACGAGTGGAAGCCTTGGGAAGGAATGCGTTTGTACATCGGTACTCACGGTCGTGGATATTACCAGAGTTCAAACTTGTTGACTTCAACAAAGAAAATAGCAAAGAGCGCTTTTGAAATGACACTTTCTCCAAATCCATCTAAAGAATTCGCAAATGTTAGCTTCCGTTCTAACGGAGGAAAAGCAACAATTAAAGTGGTAAGCATGGAAGGTAAAACTGTAATCAATCAAAACATAAATGCCCAAGTAGGAGATAATCAAACACGCTTGGATGTGTCAAACTTGAAATCAGGATACTATTTCGTTCAAGTTGTGTTGGCAAACGGCGCAAGCACTACACAGAAATTGATGGTTCAATAACGTTAGTAAATTCCGTTAAAAACAAATTCAGCGGGTCCGTTCAACCAAATGTTGACGAACCCGCTTTTTTTATGTTCAAAATTTACAGAGAGATTTCCTCCACGAGTAGAAACAAACACTTCACCGATTTCCATATTCTTATTTATGGCATAAGAAAGCACAGCCGCTGTAACACCCGTTCCGCAGCTATAAGTTTCATCTTCTACGCCACGCTCATAAGTACGCATGTTTAATGAGTCTTCAGCACTTATTTCAACTCTATTTACATTGATACCAACTTCTTTATACTCGTCAGAATATCGAATGTCTTTAGCCCAAGTTACTAAGTCAAAATCCTTCAAAGGCTCAATTGATGGAGATGAATTGAATTTTACGTAGTGTGGTGATCCTGTGTTCATGCAAATGACCTCCTGAGATTTGATTTCCCAATCACTCACATCTATCATCTTTAGCTTTACCCAATTATCTTCTACAATGGCTTCATGCGGACCATCCGGTGCACAAAACGATAACCTTCCCCGGTTTCCTAGTCCCAATGTATGAGCCCAATGCGCAATGCATCTTCCACCGTTGCCGCACATGCTGCTTAAATTGCCATCAGAGTTATAGTAGATCATCTCAAAATCATAAGATTCTGTATGTTTTAGAATCATCAAACCGTCTGCTCCAATACCAAACCGTCTGTCGCACATTTTTGCTACATCAAGTGTATATTCTGTATATCTACCGTCAATTAAAATGAAGTCATTCCCCGTTCCTTGGTATTTGACAAAGGGAATTTTTTCCGAATTTATGATCATTTCGGTTGAATCTTATCTATGATTTTTTTGTCGGTAATGGGTTTGGGTTTTTCAACTCTCGCCACACTTAACTTTATACTTATAATATTTTTGGGGCCTAATTCTAAGTAAAAGTTCCCGTCGATTTCATACATAAGTGGGCTTTCACTGCCCATATTTATCAAGAAAATGTTATTGCCCTGGCATTCAATTGCAGGTTTTTCATTGCGTGCTTCTTGCTGAATGATGGTGAATCTAGCAGGATTAGACTTTTGAGTGCTAGAGGGCATGCTCTTTTCAGGAGTTGCAACATTCTCAGACAAACCGGGCAAATGAATGGCCACGACGCGAGAAGTACTGATTGTACGTCTAGTTAATTCAACGGTATCAGAGGCCAAACTCTTTTTTGATTTTTCGCGTGAAGCACCGGGCCTTGCCATCACTGGGGCAGCCGACTCACCCTCTGAAACCGACATTCGAGAGTTCATTTCGTATGTACCCTTAGCTTGATCATCTAAGGCTACTTCATAATCTGGGTTGGTGGTTTCGATATCCGTGCCATCAGCGTCAACTCCTGTTTGGGTTTCTACGTTGGGTTCACTGTAGACGGCCAAAAGACTATCTGTCCAATGGTTTTCGGCATTGGTAGAATCGCTTTTATCACCAAAGAGAATACCGGGAAGAATTCTCTTTCCCAGTTTTTTATTTTTCCAGAATTTTACGCGGTCTGACTTTTCGTCTTTTAGGGTTATGTAATCAGCCGATTCTTTGAAACTGCCGGTTTCAACGTATTTATAGATGGCGAAATAACCGAGCAAGAGAACAGTAACTGATGCTGCTGCATAAAACCACAAATTGGTTTGAGTTGTTGTGCTTTGCTCGTCAACTCTAGATTTGATGTATTCTTTAAGCTCTTCTCGTCCCTCAGAACGAATGCCTTCAATGACTAAACTATAAAGGTCAAACTGAGTTTTAAGTTCTGAGTTCAACTCTAATTCGCGCAAAAATTCTTCCCTCTCAATTTCTGAAAGTTCAAAGTCAAAATACCGCTCTATTCTTGGGTCAAACTCCATAAAAATCTGTAGAGGTGAATTTTGATTTTACTTTAGATGCCAGTTCCTTTAAACATTGATGTTTCTTAGATTTTGCAACATCTGAATTGGCTAAATTATTTGCTTTTGCGATGGTTTTCATATCAAATCCATCGAAATAAAACATCAGTAAAATTTGCTGACAAATTTCTCCCATTTCTCCAAGCATGTTTCGAACCAAAGCTAAATCCATGTCATTGTTGATGGGCGTTTCTGAGTGCTGATGTGGCTTGATGTATTCTTCGGAAACCACGCGCTTTCTTTTGTCAAGTTGTTTGAGCCAAAGGTTTTTTACCACAGCGTAAATATACGTTGATGGCTTAGATTCTAACTTAAAATCTGGCTTACGAGAATTCTGCCAAAGAACCACCAATGCATCTTGAAGAAGATCTTCGGCGTCTTCGTCTTTACCGTTGTTTTCTCTCACAAATTTCTTAATCATATCTTCATGTTCTTTGTATAAATCAATCAACACTTCACGATCTCCTTTTTGGAGACGATCAATGATTTCATCATTTAAGGTGTTGTTTAATTGCATTTCACGGACCATGAATACGATTTTATCGAAAAAGGTAAACGAATTCTTGTGCAAAATAAATCAAGTATTGCATTTTTGCGTTAGGTTACACTTGAATTTTACAAACATTGATGAATATGAGAAAGATTTTTGAAAATTACAAAATTGCTACCGCGGTTTTCGCCGGTGTAATGGGTGGAGTTGTTACTTTGGTTGGAATGTATGCTTTTGCTCCCAATGTATTCAGAGCCAACAACATAGAAGATCTTCAGTCTTCTTCGAAGCAATTGGCTCGTTATGCGAGTTTGAATACTCAAATTGGATTTGATTTTACCGGTGTTTCTGAAATTGCTAATCCCGCGGTGGTCCACATCAAAACTACCATGAGCGGTGGGTCTGGGTCTAAGAGCATGCCTCAAGATATGCCTTTCAACCCGTTTGATTTTTTCGGGGGACCCGGGGGACCCGAATTCAGGTTTGAGCAACCAGGTCCTCAAATGGCAACCGGTTCGGGAGTCATCATTTCTGATGACGGATATATTGTCACCAACAACCACGTAATTGACAATGCCAACAAAATTGAAGTGGTGCTCAACGATAAACGCACTTACATCGCAGAATTGGTTGGGGCAGATAAAAACACAGATTTGGCTTTGTTGCGCATCGGGGAGAATAGTTTGCCCTTTTTGAAACTGGGAAATTCAGATCAAGTAAAAGTAGGTCAGTGGGTTGTGGCTGTTGGTAATCCATTCAATTTGAACAGTACTGTTACATTGGGAATAGTATCTGCTATGGGTAGAAACATAGATTTGATTAGGTCCAAAGGAAATCAATACGCCATTGAAAATTTCATTCAAACAGATGCTGCCATCAATCCAGGAAATTCAGGAGGAGCACTTGTGAACACGGAAGGTGAATTGGTTGGTATAAATACCGCTATTGCATCGCAAACGGGTTCTTATGCGGGATATGGCTTTGCAATTCCCGTTAATTTGATGAAAAAAGTAGTGAATGACTTCATGAAATACGGCCAAGTTCAAAGGGCAATTTTGGGAGTTTCAATCCAAGAAATCACACAAGAACTCGCCGAAGACAAAAAGCTTGGAAGCCTCAAAGGAGTATACATAGCAGATGTTGTTGAAGGCGGTGCTGCTCAAAAAGCCGGCGTAAAAAAAGGAGATGTTGTTTTAAAAATAGAAGGAGAAGAAGTCAACAGTTCTAGCAGACTTCAAGAAAAAATAGGAGAGTACAGACCCGGTGATAAAGTAACACTTACCGTGAATAGAGACGGAAAAATCAGAGAGATTGAAACCGTGTTATTGAGCAAGGAAGGTGAAGCCAAATTGACCACCGCTAAGGCAAATAATACCTCAGAATTTTTAGGTATGAGCCTTGGCAATACGTCTCAAGCAGACCGTGAAAAATTGGGCTTAAAATCAGGCATCAAAGTAGAAGCCATGCAAGATGGAGCCTTTAAAAAGGCTGGAATCCCTAAAGGTTTCATCATCACCCACATCAATAACGAAAGAGTGTATTCGGTGAGAGGGGCCATTTCTGTATTGGAAGCCCTTTCAGGAAGCATTGTGGTTGAGGGAGTGATGCCCGGTGGTGAAGAGAAGATCTTTGCTGTAAAACTGCCCGTCAAAAGCAACGAAAGAGGAGAATAATTAATCCTCCTCAAAGATGTTTGGATCTGCTGCGGGACGAGAAAATCCCGCACTCCAAGAATTACCCCCGTCAGATGTTTCTCCAAACGGTGACGGGCGGTTATCTGTCTGATTGTAAATATCTTCTTCCACGTTGAGTTTAGAACTATACACTTGTGTACTGAATGAACTCATGGGGGTGCTGTTGTAATCAGGTTTCTTTTGACGAATCATCTCTCGTTCAAATCCTTCCAAGTCTGCGAATTTTGAAAATTCACCCACAAATTTACAGTACGCCGAACCCACTGAACCGTGTCTGTTCTTAGCAATGATTACCTCAGTGAGATCTTTAATGCCGAAACTTAAATCATCTTCATTGCCTGATCCGTCTTGAACATCCATTCCCATGCGTTCGTAGTAATCATTACGGTATAGGAACATGACCATATCGGCGTCTTGCTCAATTGATCCAGATTCACGCAAGTCAGACAACTGAGGTCTTTTGTTATTTCTTTTTTCTACTTCACGACTCAACTGCGCAAGGGCAATTACTGGTATGCTCAATTCTTTTGCTAGTGCCTTTAGAGATCTAGAAATAGCCGCAATTTCTTGTTCCCTGTTTCCTTGTCCCTTAAGTTCGTATCTCAACAACTGAAGATAATCCACCACAACCAAATCCAATCCGTGTTGAGAGTGTACTCTTCGGCATTTCGCATTGAGATCGAAAATGCTCAACTGCGGCGTGTCATCAATGAATATCTTCGCTGAGCCCAATCGCGCGGTCTCAGTTTGTAGTCTTGCCCATTCCTCTTTTGAAAGGTTACTCTTTTTAATTTTTTCACCTTGTACCATGGCCTCGGCCGATATCAAACGATTTACCAGCTGAACGTCGGCCATTTCTAAGGAGAAAATCATAACGCTTTTGTTGTGGTCTACAGCAGCATTCCTAACCAAGCTTAAGGCGAATGCCGTTTTACCCATTGCAGGTCGTGCAGCCAAAATCACCAAGTCAGAAGGTTGCCAACCGCCATTGATTCTATCTATGTCTGTAAAACCAGACGCCACTCCAGTTATACCATTGTTTTCGCTGGACATTCTGCCTTCAATTTCCTTTAATGAACTGTTGATCAACATGGAAATCTCCTGAAAGTTTCGTTTTAGTCCGGCATTTTTTATTTCATACAGTTTAGCTTCCGAATCATCTAAAAGCTTGAATGAATCTTGTGAATCATCGTAGGCATTGAATTGAATATCGCCCGTAACCTCAATCAGTTTTCTTTGGATGAATTTTTGGGTTAAAATGCGAGAGTGAAATTCAATATTCGCAGCAGAAGATACTTTATTGGTGAGTTGAGCCAAATAGGCATTTCCTCCAGCCAGCTCTAATTTATCATGATCTCTTAAATACGATGAAACCGTGAGCAGGTCAATAGCCATATTGGCACTTTGATAGAGCTCTTGAACGGCCATGAAAACATAGCGATTTTGAGGGTTGTAAAAATGGTCAGGGGATAGAATATCAATAACTTGGTGGATTTTATCGCGTTCCAACATCATGGCTCCGAGAACCGCTTCTTCCAAATCTACCGCATTGGGAGGCATGCGCCCCTCCCGGTCTTTGAAAAAACTTGCCGGTGTAGTTACATCTCGTCTTTTTGTTGAACGAATTGATTTGTCCATAGTCTTTCAAAGTAAAAACAAAGCAACCTTTAAATGATGCTTTTGCCCTATAAATAGTTTTTCACAGACCTTCGTGAACAAGAGGTTGAAAACTATTGTTGATGAATCCGTCTGATTTTGTGGTCAACTGTCGATTCTGCAAGCAAAACTCTGATTTGAATGTTATCTTTGAAATTATCGATTTATGGAAGCCAAATTTTCGCCAAGGGTTAAAGAAGTAATACAATACAGCAGGGAAGAAGCCATTCGTTTGGGACATGACTATATTGGTTGTGAGCATCTGTTGCTGGGCATCATTCGCGAAGGCGAAGGCAAAGCATTTCAAACGCTGGTAATTTTAGATGTTGACGCACTTCGACTGAAAAAGAACATTGAAGATACTATCCGTGGTACGGCAAGTAAAACGTCTAACCTCGGTAATATTCCACTCACAAAACAGGCCGAAAAGGCCTTGAAAATCACGTATCTTGAAGCTAAAATTTTCAAAACTGATTTGATTGGAACAGAGCATTTGTTGTTGTCTATTTTAAGGGACGAAGACAATGTCGCATCGAAAGTGTTGTTGAACTTTGGAATTACCTACGATGTTTTTAAATCGTCTTTAGAAGAAGGAATTGACATCATTAAAAGTGAATTGCCCAATGATGATGGTGATTCCCCCGAGGAGTTTTACAGGGAAGAGCAAAAGGCGCAAGCCGCATCCAAGTCGAAAGCAAAAACCAAAACACCGGTGCTTGATAACTTCGGTAGAGATTTGACCAAGGCTGCGGAAGAAGGAAAATTAGATCCCATTGTTGGAAGAGAGAAAGAAATTGAACGCGTAAGTCAAATCCTATCGAGAAGAAAAAAGAACAATCCGGTACTTATTGGTGAGCCTGGAGTAGGTAAAACAGCCATTGCTGAAGGACTTGCACTTCGAATAGTGCAACGCAAAGTTTCCAGAGTTCTTTTCAATAAGCGCGTTGTGAGTTTAGACATTGCCAGCATGGTGGCAGGTACAAAATATCGCGGCCAATTTGAAGAGCGTATGAAAGCGCTGATGATGGAATTGGAAAAAGCGGAAGATGTCATTTTGTTCATCGATGAGATACATACTATTGTAGGAGCTGGTGGAGCGTCGGGTTCATTGGATGCGAGCAATATGTTTAAACCCGCTTTAGCAAGAGGTGAAATTCAATGCATTGGAGCTACCACCCTTGATGAATATCGACAGTATATTGAGAAAGACGGCGCATTAGAACGTCGTTTCCAAATGGTGTTGATTCAGCCAGCATCCCCCGAAGAAACCATCGAAATATTGAAAAATATCAAAGGCAAATACGAAGACCACCATAGTGTTACGTATATGCCTGAGGCCATCAAAGCCTGTGTAGATTTAAGCGAACGCTACATGAGCGATAGACACTTGCCTGATAAAGCCATTGATATATTAGATGAAGCAGGCGCCCGTGTGCACATCTCAAACATTCACGTACCTACCGAGATTTTGGATTTAGAATCAAAAATTGAAGAGATCAAAGTAGAGAAAAATAGGGTTGTTAAAAGCCAAAATTTTGAAGAAGCGGCTCGATTAAGAGACAGTGAAAAGCGTCTATTGGAGAATTTAGATGCCGCCAAAGCACTTTGGGAAAGTCAAGCCAAAGACGAACGATATGCGGTAACCGAAGATGATATAGCGGCAGTAATAAGCATGATCACCGGTATCCCCGTGAAAAGAATGGCCGAAGACGAGAGCAGACGTTTGCTGAACATGGCAGAAACCATCAAGAAAAGAGTGGTGGGCCAAGACAAAGCCGTAGAGAAATTATCTAAAACCATTCAAAGAACCCGCGCTGGTTTCAAAGAACCTAATCGTCCCATTGGGTCATTTATTTTCTTGGGACCTACAGGCGTAGGTAAAACAGAATTGGCGAAGGCCCTGTCTGAATTCTTGTTTGATGCTGACGATGCTTTGATCAGGATGGATATGAGTGAGTACATGGAGAAATTTGCGGTAAGCCGTTTGGTTGGAGCGCCTCCAGGTTATGTGGGATATGAAGAAGGCGGTTTGCTTACCGAAAAAGTGCGTCGTAAACCCTACAGCGTCATTTTGTTTGATGAAGTGGAAAAAGCTCACCCAGACGTATTTAACCTATTGTTACAGGCCCTCGATGAAGGATATATGACTGATTCTGGTGGACGTAAAATTGATTTCAGAAATTCTGTCATCATCATGACGTCAAACATAGGTTCAAGACAATTGAAAGATTTTGGAACCGGAGTTGGATTTGGAACTCATGCCCGTGAAGCAAATAAAGATCGCGACACTAAAGGGGTGGTTGAAACCCAATTGAAGAAGTTTTTCTCTCCTGAATTTTTGAATAGAATAGACGATATCATTGTGTTCAACTCTTTGGAGAAAAACGATATCATCAAAATATTGGATATCAGAATGGCGAGAATGCTCAAGCGAATTGAAGACTTAGGCTATAAAATTACCATTACTGATTCAGCAAAGAGCTTTTTGGCAGACAAAGGGTTTGACGCTGATTTTGGAGCGCGTCCTTTGCAAAGAGCCTTGCAGAAACACCTAGAAGAAACTATGGCTGAGAAGGTTTTGCAGGGTATCCTTAAAGAGGGCGATACTATGGTGGTTGACTACACTGAAGGTGCAGAAGATTTGAGCATTACCGTAGCAAATCAACTCAGTTTAAGTGAGGGTCCTCAAAATTTAGATGAAATAATTCAACCTCAAGAGGCACCTAAGACTAAAGGTAGACCCAAAAAATCAGATCAAAACGGATAACCAATTCCAATAGCAACGGCAGTTTCGTTCAACAAGAAACTGCCGAAGCTTCTGTTGTTAATACTTTCGGATAGAATCCAACGCTGATTCAGTGCCAATGATGGGTCCCTTAGTGGAATACCCCAGTCCATTCTAAACATGAACACGCTCAAATCCCAACGCAAACCTATGCCAGTGTTCAGAGCAATTTCACTCAAAAACGTTTGTCTATTAAGTACTCCGTAAGTTGGATTTGATGAAGATTGCTTTGATAAATTCCAAATATTTCCTGCATCCATAAATAATGCAGTTTCTAATAGTTTCCGGATTAAAGTAAAACGATACTCAATACTGGCTTCCAACAAGAACTCACCCGACCTGTCAATAAGGGTGGAGGTGCTCCTAGGGGTATTTCCTGGGCCTAATCCGCGGGGTTTCCAAGCTCTCAATGAGTTGCTTCCTCCAATAAAATAACGTTTGTCATAGGGAACTAAATTGCTGTTCCAGTAGGGTATGGCCATGCCCCAATTGACTTTCATGGCCACCGAGTTGAGTTCATCAATGTTCTGCTTGAGTCTAAGCTCAGCTTCTAATTTGGTATACTGAAAGTAATTTACTCCAAGTAATTTGTAGCTGGAGTCGGGACGGTGATTTTCTTCAAATAAGTAACGATAGAGTCTATGCCAGTTACCCGATGTTTCTATACCCAATCTAAGAAAGGTAGAAGTTTGACCAGGTTTTTTGGTATTGTTTGAATAAACCATTCCGAGTTTGGTTGGGGTGATGATTTGGTCAGTAAAAACCCTTCTAACAAATTCTTGATCCAACTTTGGAAGTTGAGGCAGAAATTCTGCACTGATTTGATTTCGGTTGAAACTAATCTCAAAAGGAGTGTAATACCAACTCAATTTGTTTTTCAAGAATTGAAGAGACAGAGAAGCGGGCAATGAACTTCGAGTGAAATTAGGATTCTGCTCATATTGATAACTGATGTTCAATAGAGTATTCTGCTGCTCATATTCGTTGAGCCCTTTCACTTTTGAAATGAATCCAAAACGAGGCAACTTCAATGAAGCCACCACCGCTTGTTGCAAACCAGTAAATAGATCAGTGATATCGTTTCGTTTAAAAATGGCTTCATAAGAAGTTATAGAAGACAATTTAAAATATTCACCATTTCCGAAGGTGTTTCGGTTGGAAAAAGATAGAATTCCCGCCAAACCAAAACTGCGCTGGGTTGAAGTTTGAAAGTTCAAACCTGAGCTTCCTTGAGGAGAATACAAGAATTGCGGTTCTGCTTCTAAACGCATTCTGGGTGCGGTTTTAAGCGTTATACTTGGGCTGATGCGGAAGGTTTGAGTATCAATGTTCTGTTGGATGTCTACTTGGCTAAAAATACCCAAATCAATCAATCTTCGATAAGATTCTGTCCAACGAGTTTGAGAAAAGTGATCTCCTGAATCAATGGTAATAACTTGGTTAAGAATTGAAGGATTGAATGGATATTGATTCAAGGTGATATCGATTCCTGGGAACGAGGCAAATTTGGGTTTGTTATTTTGTAAATATTGAGGCGAGGTATTGATGGTAACATTCACCTTATCAATAACAAACTTTTTATGAGTCTTTTGACTGCCTGGTGGGTCGAGTATAATTTTAACCTTTGCCTCTTTGCGAATTTGATTGGTGTCAATTTCATAGTGAAACAACTGGGCAGAAACGCTGTAATATCCTGAGTCTCTAAAAACAGAACTCAATTTTTCTTGTGCGTCTTGGAAGCGATTTAAGTTACATGGCCACCACATTCTAAATTGAGGCATTCCTTTTACTGATTTTTTCAATAGGTCATCTAAAGCAGAATCAGGAGTAGAATACATGATCTCGGAAATCTTATATGGTGTTTCAGCATTAGCTAGATATTTAACTTTTGCTTTTCTCTTGCTGAAGCTCACACTGTATGTACAGGTTGCATCAAAATAACCTTGGTTGAATAAGTAGTATTTTATGTTGTCGGCTGAAATCCTTGCTAGTTGAGGATTAAAAAAAACAGGTTCTTCCCCCAATTCGCGTCTGAATTTTCTTCGCCATCCTACCGAGTCAGATAGTTCAGGATTTTTATTGTTTGTGCCCAAAGCATAAATCCACAGAAAAATGGGCAATCGGTTAAATAAGACCCGTTTATTTGTTCTATGCAGTATTTGAGCATTGACTTCACCAATGTCTTTGTCATTGTTGATGACCAATACCGTGTTTTTCTTGAGTAAATGTTCGTTTTCAGGAATGATTTTTCGCACTCCACAACCTGTATGCATAATTGTAACGGCCACTCCAAAGAGAATCGCTGAAAAAAATGCATATTTGCTGCGGAAAAATGGCGTCATTGGCTGAAATAAAACAAATTGCTTCTTTGAGGTACCCCAAATTCAGACAAAAATATGGTCAATTTGTGGTAGAAGGTCGAAAAGGGGTAGATGAAGTATTCCACAGTAACCTAAAAGTAGTCAAAATACTACTCACGGCTACCTACTTAACCAAATTTGGGAAGCCTAATTGTGCTGAAAATCTAATTGAACAAGTTTCAGAGAAAGAAATGGATAGAATGAGCCAGATGGATACGCCTCCAGGTATCCTAGCTTGGATGGAAATTCCTCCGGCTTTCTCAAAACCCTCATCAGCGCCTTTCTATTTGGTTTTAGACGGCATTTCTGACCCCAGTAACTTGGGTGCAATTCTGAGAATTGCCGATTGGTATGGATTGTCTCAGGTCATCCTTTCTCAAGACTGCACCGATGAGTATAACTTGAAGTGTGTTACGGCAAGTATGGGTTCGTTCACAAGAGTCAAATGCATCCGCTTAGATTTAGGGCAATTTTTATCTGGTATTTCAACGGTTTACGGGGCACTGCTCAATGGGCAATCCATTTACGAAGCTTCATCAAGAATAGATGATGTGGAATTGCCGCAAGCGTTGGTCATTGGCTCTGAATCACACGGCATTAGAGAAAATTTGATGGCTCTCATCAATCACCCGGTAACCATACCGCGTATTGGCGGTGCTGAATCTTTGAATGCGTCTGTCGCCACTGGTATATTGCTTGACCGATTTTTGGGCAAATAACCTTCGGATTTGTTATATTTGATATTTATCCAAAATTTGCTGTGAGTCCTATTCGTGCGCAACTATTTTCGTTCATTCGCTCTTATCACAAGAAGCAATTTTTGGGTGCACTTTTGTTGGTTTTACTTGAATCGCTCGTGCTCTTCTACGGCATCAATTACACCGAACACTTTTTATGGTTGAGCTCGGCCGGGAGAAAGGGTCTCTTTTTTTTCTGGTGGATATTGTTGCTGACGCTTTTTATTTGGCAATTGGGAAAACCCCTGCTTCAACTTTTGGGACTTCGGAATGGGTTGTCTCAAACCGATGCGGCCGTGATCATTGGTAAGTACTTTCCGGAAGTTCAAGATCGCTTGCTTAATCTTTTGCAATTGGAGGATATGAATAGGCAGCAAGATTGGCCCCTTCTAGAGAAAAGTATCCAACAAAAAACACAAGATTTAAATAAATTCTCTTTTCTGCAAGCCCTAGAATGGCAACAATTCAGAAGGCAAGCCATGCGTTTTGGAGCTATTATTTTGGTGATGTCTGTGTGGGGAGTTTATGACGCACAGAATATTTCTGCTGCTTCACAACGGTGGTTTAATTTTGATAAAGAGTTTATACAACATGCGCCTTTTGACTTTGTGCGATTAGATACTCATCAATTCGTATCCGAAGGAGGCTCAGCAGAAATTAAATTGAAGTTTGAAGGAAAAGTCCTTCCCACAGGTGCAGAGATTCAAATCAATGATGGGGTTGCACTGCCCATGAATAAAGGAAATAATCAGGAGTTCACCTTCAGTCTAAAATTCTTGAAACATTCTGTTAAATTCAAGTTTCTATCAGGCAAGTTTTCTAGCAAGGAATTTAACCTGCATCTGATTAAACTTCCAAAATGGAAGGGCATCTCAATTAAAGCTGATTATCCGGCATACACCGGATGGAAGAATGCTGAGATTGATAATTTTGAGCAATTTCAAGTCCCCGAAGGAACGGTTTTACATATTCATTTACAAACCGAAAATACCAAAACTATACACTGGCGTCAAAACAACATTCAGCAGATTTTTTCTTCGAAAGAAGCTAAAAAACAAACCACAATTAAAACAGTAATTCTAAATGATGCCCATTTTAGAGGTACTTTAGAGAAACAAAACTCTTCCGATTCTGTTGGATTTTTTGTGACTTGCATAAAAGATGAATTCCCAGAACTTTTTGTCGAGTCTAAAACTTCTGAGTTGAATCCATTCCAACACTTCTTTTCAATTTTGGCCAATGATGATTACGGAATCAAAGATGCATGGGTTGAAATTCGAAATTCGGAAACGGATGATTTTCAAAAGGTAAATACCTTCTCTAATCCAGGAGTTAGTAAAGTTTTTGGAACAGATTGGGCTTATCAGTTGAATCAAGATCAGCAAGTTGAAATCCGATTTGCCGTTCGTGATAATGACGCCCTACGCAAAGGTAAAGTACGATACAGCGTCCCTCAGAAAATAAAAGCACCATCCAAAACAGAATTGGAGAAAATCACCAATCAGCAAAAAATTGAATTGGAGAAATCTCTAGGTTCTGTGCAAAAGCAAGCACAAAACCTTCGAAAAGAATCTGAAAAATTACAAGAGGGTTTAAAGTCTTCACAATCAATGTCTTTCGATACAAAAGAAAAGATAGAAGATTGGGCAAAAAAACAAGAAGAAAGACTGAAACAAGCTGAGAAGATTCAAGAAAAATTGAAGCAACAAGAGCAAAATTTAAAATCTCAAGATCCGGAATTGAAAGAAAGACGGGAAGAAATCAGCGAGAAAATCAAGGAGATGAAAAACCCGGAGCTCGAAAAATTGCTTCAAGAATTGAATGAATTATTGCAAAAGAATGCGCCTCAAGAACAGGTGGAAAAAAAGATGCGAGACATCAATCAGCAAGTCAAAAATCAGGAACAGCAATTAGAAAATAATATGGAACAGCTCAAGGAACTTCGTTTGGAAGAATCTGTTAAAAATCAGATCGAGCAAATGAAGAATTGGTCTGACAAAATGAAGGAAATTGCCAAGAACACGGAAAACCTGAATAAAAAAGACGAAGCGAAAAGAGCCGAAATTGAAAAACAACTCAATGAGCAAAAAAGCGAATTACAATCCCTGAAAGAAAAAGCAGCCGATATCCAAAAGCAAAACAAAGAATTAGAATCGCCCATGAACCTTAAAACGGGCGACAAATCAATGGAGAAGGCTCAGGAATCGCTCGAAAAAGCGAAGCAAGAAATTCAAAAGAAGCAAGACGATAAAAGTGCTGAAGATCAGAAAAAATCAGCCGATGAAATGGATAAGGCCCAAAAAGAGATGGAAGAAAGCATGGAACAATCTCAGAAAGAACGACTTTCTGAAGATATGGCCACTTTGCGCTCTCTTTTGGAAGGATTGATTGAAGTTTCACACAGACAAGAATCCATTTTCACCGAATTAAAAGGGCTGAAAAGTGATAATCCACGGGTATTGGTCTTGAATAGAAATCAGGTTTTGGTAAAGGAAATGGCTTTGAATCTAGAAGATAGTCTAAGAGCCTTGGCCAAGCGACAGCCTATGGTATCTGAAAGGGTAACCAGAGAATTAAACAAAATCAATGATTATTTAGAATCATCGTTGACCGACTTGAAAAACAGAGATGTTAAAAGGGCCGCAGCCAATCAGCAGTTTGTGATGACTGGATTTAACGATTTAGCAGTCATGCTGATGGAGAGTTTGAAGAATGTGCAGCAAAAGATGTCACAACAAAATCAAAAATCCCAATCAAAGAGTGGTCAATCTTGCAGCAATCCCAATAAATCTGGAAATTCTGGAAAAAGTAAAATGGGTAAGGGTTCGAAGTTGTCTGAAGCACAAAAACAGTTGGGAGAACAACTTCAGAAAATGCAACAAGGCCAACAACAGGGCCAACAGCAAGGACAACAACAAGGCCAGCAGGGGCAAAAAGGAGACAAATCTGGAACCACAGGCGAACCAAAATCAGGCAAGGGAAATGATTCAAAGCAAGGTCAACAGGGGAATAAGTCAGGCGGCAAGGAAGCAGGTCGCAGTTTAGAGCAAGATCTGGTTGAAATGGCCTTATTGCAAGAACAGTTCCGCCGCCAAATCCAAGAATTACGCAAAGAAGCTTTGAAAAACGGCAACACCGGTGATGCAGCCAACCTCCACAAATTGGAAGAGTTGATGGAAGAGCAAGAGAAAAACCTGGTGAATAAAACCCTAGACGAAAAGAGTATTCAACGTCAAAAAGAAATCATGACTCGATTGCTAGAACATGAAAAAGCCGAACGAAAGCAGGGTGAAGAAGATAACAGGGAAAGCCAACAAGGTAAACCCAAAGATTTGTTGGTACCTGATGAAATTCGATTAGAGACGCAAAAACGCGTCAAGCAAAAGGAGCAATTACAGAGAATTCCGCCGGCGTTGAACCCGTACTACGAAGAAAAAATCAAGCAACTCCCGCGCCAGCGTTGATTTCAGTGCTAGGGCGTACGAAATGCAGTTTCCCATGACTGTCTTCAGCCATTAGAATCATTCCATGACTTTCAATGCCTCTCATCTTTCTGGGCGATAGATTTGCCAAATACAGAACTTGCTGCCCCACGCATTCTTCGGGTGTGAAATGCATAGCAATGCCAGACAAAACGGTGCGTTCTTCGTTGCCGAGGCTTAAGGTTAAATTGAGAAGTTTATCAGCCTTTTCTACTTTTTCACACTTTACAACCGTGGCAATTCTAAGGTCAAGTTTTGCGAAATCATCGTATTGAATCAGTGGTTTTTCTATGACAACTTCTTCTTTAGATTCTAAAGCTGCAGGTGTTGTTTCTTGGGGAAGTGAAGTTTGCAACTTTGTGATTTGGCCTTCAATAATGTCGTCTTCCATTTTAGCAAACAACAAGCTCAATTCGCCAATTTTGCCGCCTGATGCTGGCGAAAACCACTCAGCTTTTTGCCAAAATGATGCTTTTTGCGCATCGTTGAATTCAATACCCAATTGGATTTGCAACTTTTTAAAAGTATTGGGTAAGAAAATTTCAGAAGCTAAACACAAATTACACAAAACTTCATAGGCAAATTGCATGATTTCTGCCGTTTTATGAGCATCGGTTTTGATGAGTTTCCAAGGCTCGTGGTCTGCCAAATATTTATTTCCGAAACGAGCCAATTCCATCAATGCTACTTGAGCATCTCTGAATTTATACTGCTGTAATTTGTCTAAAATGGGCTGAATATATTCTGTGGCTAGCTGTCCACTTTCAAAGTTGTGGGCTTTTGAAGGAATGGCGCCATCGTAAAATTTGTTCATAAGAACCAATACTCTGTTGGCGAAATTTCCATAGATACCCACCAATTCACTGTTGATTCGGGTTTGATAATCTTTCCAAGTGAATTCGGAATCTTTGGTCTCTGGAGCAATAGAATTGAGTACATACCTCAATTCGTCTTCCCGGCCAGGCAATTCATCTAAGTATTCATTGAGCCAAACCGCCCAATTGCGAGAGGTAGAGATTTTTTGTCCCTCCAAATTCAAAAATTCATTGGCAGGCACTTGAGCTGGAACTACATAACCGTTTCCCCTCAAATGCAACATGGCAGGGAAAATGATGCAGTGAAACACGATATTGTCTTTTCCAATGAAATGAATCAACTGCGAATCGCCTGTCCACCAATCTTGCCAATCATTCGGACGAGCTTCTTTGGTTGCCGAAATGTACCCAATGGGGGCTTCAAACCATACATAGAGCACTTTCCCTTCGGCGTTTTCCACCGGAACGGGAATTCCCCAATCCAAATCGCGGGTCATGGCGCGTTCCTTTAAGCCGTCGTTCAGCCAGCTCTTGCATTGTCCTAAAACGTTTGACTTCCAAGATGTTTGAGAATGTATGTATTCGTTCAAAAACGATTCTTGAAGTTCGTCTAAGGGTAAATACCAGTTTTTGGTTTCTTTCAAAACCGGTACTGCTCCCGATAGCGCTGATTTAGGATTTTTTAGTTCCGAGGGACTTAAAGTCGAGCCACATTTTTCACATTGATCACCGTAAGCACCGGGGTTGTTGCATTTCGGACAATCGCCGGTGATGTATCGATCGGCTAAAAACTGATTGGCTTCAGGGTCAAAAAACTGCTCTGAAATAATTTCTCTGAAGGCACCTTTATCAAGAAGGTCTTTGAAGAATTCTTGAGCCGTTTCTTTATGAGTAGCGTTGCTGGTTCTGCTGTAAATGTCAAATTGAATTCCCAAGCGCTCAAAAGAATCTTTGATGATACCGTGATATCTATCAACCACATCTTGAGGAGTGATTCCTTCTTTTCGAGCTCTTAAAGTAATGGGTACACCGTGTTCATCACTTCCGCAGACAAAAAGAGTTTCCTTACCTTGCAAACGACAAAAGCGGGCGTAGATATCAGCGGGGATATATACTCCAGCAAGGTGCCCAATATGAACGGGGCCGTTGGCGTAGGGAAGAGCGGCAGTGATGGTGGTCTTAGACATGCCGCAAAGGTACTTAATCTTGAGTTTTCTTTGAAAGAGATTCTACGAGTTCTGTCAATTCGGGAGAAATTTGGGCGGTGAAATTCAATATTTTTTGATTGTTCAAGTGAATTCTTAAAACCGTATTTCCTTGGGTTGTGTAGGCCTTTCCTAGTTTAGTTGAATACCGCAGTCCCCATCCACCGAAATCCTTCAAAGGATTGATTTTTGAGATTTCAATCTTTTGAATGTCAGAAAGAGCGTATGTTTTTCTTTTCCATATAAAGGGTCTGTAAATAAAGCTGAATTGTTTTTGATCTAAAGTCCACTGAAGTTTTATAGTCCAAAGAAGGCCTAAAACTAGAATTATTATAAAAAACGGCGGAAGAGATTCTATGTTAATAAATGAGTTTAGATTTTGATTCTGTAGATAGAAGGTAATTCCCAAAACAACCAATAGGGTAGGCAAGGCAATCCAGAAAACGAGGGACATTCTATGAGTTTGAGAAATTTTCATGATCAAATGTACAGATAATTTTGTTTTTGCGAGAATGATTCTTAACTTTGCAGCCCTTAAAAAGAAATCGCCATGACTAAGCGCACATACCAACCTTCGAACAGAAAGAGAAAAAACCGTCACGGATTCCGTGAGCGTATGGCTACATCAAACGGTCGCCGTGTTTTGGCAGCGCGCCGTGCACGTGGTCGTAAGAAATTGACTGTATCTGACGAGAAGGCGCATAAATAAGCCTTTCCAATCAGAATAGTTGACAGTTGCTCATGGAAAAGTCTTTAAATTATACTTTTTCCAAGGAAGAGCGGCTGTGCAGCGAAAAAATATTAGCCCGGCTCTATGAGTCGGGCTTTGTTATTTCAAAATATCCTCTCAGATTAAATGTTCTATTGCTGACTGAAGAGGAGTTCAATCAATTATTGACGTTGGGTTCTCCAACCGGAACTAAGTATAAGGGTATAATTGAGCTTAGGGCTCAAATCAGCATAAACGCTTCAAAAAAACGATTGAAAAGGGCGGTTGTTCGAAATAGAATGAAGCGAATTCTCAGGGAAATTTACAGGCACAAGAAGCACCAAATCTATGCTGATTTAGCGGGTGCTGGGCAATTTGCTGCTATAGGACTGATATACGTAGGCAATTCGGAAATGACCTATTGGGATGTTGAAAAGGTGTTTGATAAAGTGCGCAGGAGTTTAAGGGAGCGGGTCATAGCCGCTGCCGCCCCAGGGTCCGCAGCTGGAAATTCTCTTGAAGGTCAGCTTTAGGGCCTTGAAAAAAGGGTATTTTTTGAAGGCTTCAACGCCGTACTGAGAGCAGGTGGGAGTGTACCTGCAGCTGTTGGGTAAATAGGGCGAAAGTGCTGCTTGATAGAATTTTATGAACCAAATTGCGAGTCTATTCATTTGATTGTTGTTTGGGGTATTTGATTTGTTTATAAAGTTTTGTATATTTGCACCCCCAAAATTAAAGAATTATGAGTTTAAAACAGTATGAAACTGTGATCATTTTAACACCCGTGCTCTCTGAGCAGCAGATGAAAGATGCTGTGGCTGGCTACAGAGGGTTGATCACAGACAATGGTGGGGAGATCGTCCATGAAGAAAACTGGGGTCTCACCAAATTAGCTTATCCCATTGACAAAAAAGGTACGGGTTTTTACCACTTGTTTGAGTTCAAAGCAAGCCCTGAGTTTATCAAAGCTTGGGAGTTGACTTTCCGTCGTGACGAACGCATCATGCGTTACTTAACATTGTCGTTAGACAGATGGGCAATTGAATTCAACTTGAAGAAACGCAGCGGTGAAATTAAGAGTTCATCAACTGCTAAAGAGAAAAAAGCAGCAAACAATGCTGTTGTTGAATTAGATGAAGAAGATTAATCAGGAGGAACAGTAAAATGAGTAAAGAAACCAATTTTATCTTCAACCAAACCCCTCAGGTGGTTCAAAAGAAGAAATACTGCCGCTTCAAGAAGCACGGTATTAAGCATATTGATTACAAAGACAAAGATTTCTTGTTGAAGTTCATCAACGAGCAAGGTAAAATTTTACCTCGTCGTATCACGGGTACATCTTTGAAATTCCAACGTAAAATTTCTGTTGCCGTGAAAAGAGCAAGACACCTTTCGTTGTTGCCTTTCGTAGCTGATGGATTGAAATAAAAAGGAGGCCTACCATGAAATTAATATTGAGAGAAGACATTAAAAACTTAGGGTACAAGGATGACGTGGTAATCGTAAAAGACGGTTACGGTAGAAATTTCTTGATTCCACAAGGTAAGGCTAAGTTAGCAACTGAAAGCGCTTTGAAAATGTTGGCTGAAGACCTTCGCCAGCGTGAATTCAAACTTGACAAAATCAAAAAAGATGCTGATGCAATGGCTGAGAAGTTGAACGGTGCAACCGTTACAGTTTCTACTAAAGCTGGTGCTAGTGGTAAAATCTTCGGTTCTGTTACGAGCCTTCAAGTAGCTAATGTATTGAAAGAGAAAGGCTTTGACGTTGATCGTCGTAAGATTGTTCTTGATGATATCAAGGCAATTGGAACCTACTCTGCGGTTGTGAACCTATTCAAAGACATCAGTGCTACCATCACCGTTGATGTAGTGACTGAATAATTGTTTGGTTATTGTTGTTGTGAAATGGCTGAGGTATTACCTCAGCCATTTTTTTTGTTTAACTTTGTCGATCAATGATCTGGACTCGCATCGCTACCACTATTTTAAAAAATAGAACTTGGTTCGTAATTGGCATTTTAACTTTTTTAGGCGTAATGGGTTTTTACGCTTCAAAAGTGGAACTAGAATACACCATGCATCGTTTGGTTCCTTCCGATGATCCTGATGCAGTTGTATACGAAAATTTCAAAAAGAAATTCGGTGAAGATGGTAACAAGCTAATTATTGCGCTTGAAACACCTGATTTATTTGAATTGAAGTTTTATAATGAGTTTCGGAAAACTTGTGACAGCATCAAGGCTATTGAGGGAGTTAGTAGTTTAATATCACCTACCAATTTAACCAAGTTAGATTTGGTCTTAGATAAAGACTCAGCGGAAATCTTGAAAATGACCCCGCTGCTTGATCGCCCAGCAGAAAACCAAAACGAATTAGATTCTATTTCCGAGATTTTTTATTCACTTAAGTTTTACGACGGTCTGTTGTATAACTCAAAAAATAAAGTTTCGTTGATTGTAGTTTCAATTGAAGATTCCATCATGAATACACCGGTGAGAATTCGATTGATTGAAAAAGCATCAAAAATTCTCGATAGGTTTAGTAAGAATACGGATAGAGAGGTGCATCTGAGTGGTCTACCTTATGTACGATATATTAATGCAACCATTGTAAAAGATGAAATTTTACTTTTTACAATTTGTGCTTTTTTGGTAACGGCCATACTGATCTTCATTCTGTTTAGAAGTTGGTCAACGTTGTTAATTTCATTGTTGTTTATTGTAATGGGAGTGCTTGTAATGTTTGGCGTTGCAGGGATGTTAGGCTATAAACTCAATGTTTTAACAGGTACATTACCTCCATTACTTGTTGTAATTGGCGTTCAGAATACCATTTATCTTATCAACCAATACCATGATCAGTACAGGAGACATGGTAATCAAGCAAAAGCTTTACTCCGAATAATATCGCATGTGGGTGTTGCAACATTTCTCATAAATTTCACCACCGCTGTTGGTTTTGGGACATTCTATTTCACAGATACTGTCATCTTAGAGCATTTTGGAGTTCTATCATTTATTACCATTAATATCGTGTTTTTCTTAAATATTATTGGTATTCCTATACTGTACTCGTATCTGCCAACTCCTTCTCAAAAGCAAATTAAACACCTTGATAATACATCAATTAGTAAGTTGTTATTGTCTGTTCAGAATATAATTTTCAAAAGAAAAAGAAGAATTTTCTATTGGTTTTCTGTCCTATCCATTCTAGGTGTCGTGTTTCTTGCACGATTAAGGCCGTTAGCATTTATGGTTGATGATATTCCCCATGATTCTCAAATGTATCAAGACATGGAGTTTATTCAAAACAACTTTAGTGGTGCGATGCCTTA
>CAMDUE010000002.1 GCA_945877575.1 Chitinophaga pinensis | reverse complement strand
CTAGTCTCTAGTCTCTAGTCTCTAGTCTCTAGTCTCTAGTCTCTAGTCTCTAGTCTCTAGTCTCTAGTCTCTAGTCCCTAGTCTCTAGTCTCTAGTCCCTAGTCCCTAGTCTCTAGTCCCTGATCTCTAGTCCCTGATCTCTAGTCCCTAGTCCCTAGTCTCTAGTCTCTAGTCCCTAGTCCCTAGTCCCTAGTCTCTAGTCCCTGATCTCTAGTCCCTGGTCTCTAGTCACCCGACCCCCGAAACCCGGTACCCGAAACCCGGTACCCGGTACCTGGTACCCGAAACCCGGTACTCGGTACCCAGTACCTGGTACCAAGTACCAATCTAAAACTGCTGCCCTATGAAAAAGTGAACCATTCCGAATTGGTTCGTACGAGGTACGTCTTTGATATCAAAGCCCCAAGCGTAATCAAGTCCAATCAAACCAAACATAGGCATGAATAATCGAACGCCTACGCCTGCAGCTCGTTTGAGTTGGAATGGATTATATTTAGAAATATCAGCCCAAGCATCACCGGCTTCTAAGAAACCAAGGGCGTATACCGTTGCTGTTTGTCCAGTGGTTATGGCTTGTCTTAATTCAATGGTGAACTTATTGAAAATGGGCGCTCCCGCTGAGCCTCCCATAGCAGTTTGAGAGATGGTATAGTTGTCGTATCCGCGCTGTGAAATGATTTCTGTTGCCGCTAAGTTGAAACCGAAAATACCTGCGCCACCCACTTGGAATCGTCCGAAGAAAGTGTGACCAATTTCTGGGTTATAATATCCCAAGAAACCAAAACGAGTCTTGGCGGTCAAAACCAGCTTTTTATAAATGGGGGTGTACCATTCAGCGTCTAACTTGAATTTGTAAAATTCCGCCCACTTATACTTCTCACGAACACTCATTTCGCTGTAATCTTTATTCGACAACAAACTCAATGGCGGTGTGGCCTGCAATGAAGTGACAAATTTGCTTCCAGAGGTAGGATAAATAGGATCGCTGATAGATGATCTCGACAAAATCACCGTTGCTGATGGGTTGTATGATATACCGCTCATTCCCTTCGGAAAGCCGTAGAATCCGCCATCCATGTTTTGAATTCTGTACTGTTCAAAAGAGAAGGCATACGATATATTGAAGAAGTCATCGGGCCATTTCAAACGTTTACCGATGCTGATTTGTGCGCTGGTAGTGAATAATGCCGCCCTCAACGGGTCATTTCTCTGACGGAAATCAAAACTATTCACCATGTGGTTAATGGCCACCGAAAAAGACGTTGGCTTGTATCCACCCAACCAAGGCTCTGTAAATGAAGACGTATAACTCTGGAAAGTAGTTCCGTTACTTTGTGCCCTCAACGACAATTTCTGCCCGTCGCCTGACGGAATTGGATTCCATAATTTGGTGTTGAACAACTTTCTGGAACTAAAATTATTCAATACAATACCTGCAGTTCCTATCAACGTAGGCGTGGTGCTGAATCCCATACCGCCCCATCCGCCGGAAAGCTCTATTTGATCGGAGGGTTTCTCAGCAAGTTTATATTCAATGTCAACCGTTCCGTCTGCCGGATTTGGTTTCGGATTGACACCCAACTTTTCTGGATCAAATAATCCCACCGCAGCTAAATCACGCATGGTTCTTTGAATATCTGTTCTAGAAAAAGTATTTCCTGGCTTGGTTCTTACTTCTCTGAGAATCACTCGGTCTGAAGTTTTGGTGTTACCCGTCCAATAAACACGACCAATAACGGCTTGAGGACCTTCATTAATTCGAATTTCTAAATCAATAGAATCTCCAACAACCCCCACTTCTACAGGCACCATTTGGAAGAAAAGATAACCCGCATCCATGTATAAGGTCTGGATATCAAATCCACCAGGATTACTAGATAATCTTTCATCCAAAAGAGTCTGATTAAAAACATCGCCCTTTTTAATGCCTAATAGTGTATCTAACATGGAAGTAGAATACTTTTCATTTCCCTTCCATTTAATACTGCGGTAACGGTATAGATTTCCTTCAACCAGATTCATGTGAATCATGATTCGTTTCTGATTGAATAAAGAAATACTATCGCTCAATATTCTCGCGTCTCTGTAACCTTTACTCTGATAAAGTTTTACCAAAGACTCTTTGTCTTCTTCAAATTTCTCTCTGGTAAACTTGGATGAAGCAAAAATGTTTAACTTTCTATACCTACGCTTGATCTTCTTCATAGAAGCCCTTAGCTCGGCATCTACAAGTTGTTGATTACCATTGAATTGAAAGTCATACACTCTTACTTTCGGGCCCGTTTCTATGACAAAATCAAAGTTTTGGTATCCTTCCATGGGATTACCTTCTTTGTTCTTTGCCTCAGGACGCTTAACTGAAACCTTGATGTTATAATACCCTTTTTCAAGGAAATAATTCTCAATCTTCTGTATGCTTCGGTTAACCAAATTGGGGGTGATGTACATGCCCCTTTTAAGTCCAACCTCTTCTTTCAATGTTTTTGCTTGGGAATTAGTCACACCCAAAAATCTATGACCGTTCAATCGAGGTTGCTCTTTCACCACAAATTGAACCAACACCTCGTAAGGTTTATCGGTAGGCATAAAGTACACCTGCACGTCAGAGAAATACTCTCTCGCCCAAATATTTTCTATTGCTTTGGGGATGTCTTGACCGGGGACTTTAATGGTTTGACCAATTGACAATCCCGAATACAAAATCACCAGTGATTTTTGAACGGGTTTGCCATCAATTTCACGAACATCAATATTCCTGATTTTATATTCGGCTGGCTCAATGAAATTATACTCTACAATGGGTGCCCTTGTATAGGATTCGTCTAAAGACGCTTCCTTTTTCTTAGGAACCAAAATAAAGCTATCTCCTTCTGTTTGGGCATTCAATGCAACGGAAATCAGTCCAATCAAAAAAGTAAATCCTATTTTTCTCAACATATAAATAGCTTAAGCTGCTCCTCCACTGGTTTTTAATTGTTCCGATGTTTTACCAAACCTACGCTCCCTGCTTTGATAATCTTTCAAGGCCTCCAGAAAATGTTCTCTTCTGAAATCTGGCCATAAAACATTGGTAAAATGAATTTCGGAATAGGCAATTTCCCACAACAAGAAATTACTGATTCTCATTTCTCCGCTGGTGCGTATCAATAAATCAGGATGAGGATAATCAGAAGTATTTAAAGCCTTATCAAGGGTTCTTTCAGTGATTTCATCTACCTTCAAACTACCTGATTCAACATCTCTAGCCACTTTTTTCACGGCTTCAATGATGTCCCACCGTCCACTATAGCTTAAGGCCAAAATGAGGGTTGTTCGGGTATTATCTTTGGTAGCTTCTTCGGTTTCTTTTAATTGTCTGACACATCTCGATGGTAAATCATCCATGTTTCCGAGGGTTTTTACTTTAACCCCATTTTTCATGAGTGAGGGAAGTTCCTTTTGGATGGTATCAACCAAAAGTTGCATGAGAGCGTTAATTTCTGTTTTGGGTCTATTCCAGTTTTCAGTTGAAAACGTGTACAAAGTCAAATACTTAATACCCACTTCACCGGCAAATTCAACCGCATTCCTTACAGCGCTTACTCCGTGCTTGTGACCAAAAATGCGCAAGTGTCCTTGCTTTTTTGCCCAACGTCCATTGCCATCCATAATGATTGCAACGTGTTCGGGAATTCGAGTGGGGTCTAGGTGTTCGAGGTCTGACATGGAAATTATCTGCAAATTAAAGGTGTAAAGCGATACGATAGGTTAAAACCATAGAAATAATACCAATCGTTCAAATGGGAAGATCCGCGATAAGTACCTGCAGCCAAAGTGGGTTGACCGTTTAATGTTTGAGCCTGACTGTATTGAGCTGATCCTTCGCTTCTATCTTTTTTCATCTTAGCATAATCTGGGTAAACCCCTTCTACATCATCTAGCTTATCCATAAACGTCTTTCTCCAAATTGCTTCTACGCCAAAAATCCATGCGCCTCGGTTTTTTGTGTGAGTGCTTCTCACTTTAAAGCCCAAACCTAATGGTACGCTCATTTGAAGCCTACTGTAATTTCTGTTTCTGTTCTCAGTATTGAGCACTCTTAAATTCACGTCTTCTCTATCTAACCTATACGGATCAAACATATAACCACTCAATCCAATGAGTGCATATGGAGTAGACGTATTGTTATTGATATTTGTTCCAAAAGCTTTGAAATCAAAGTTCAACATCGACGAATACTCATAAATCTTGGTTTGAAAGTTCAGATTTTGAAATTGTAAGTTAGGGTTACCATCAGTCGTGCCCGATATTTCTAAAAAACTAATCTGATTGCGCCAGGCGAAATAATTGCTCAAATTTCTCTTATAGTAAGCCCCATAAGACAAATGAAAATGCTTCCAGTTCTGACCTTGAGATAAATCGCCGTAATAATTGCTTACGCCAACAACTGCACCCCATTCTTTCCGTCCGGAGAAATATCTTTGACCCCATAGAACTCCTGACCAAGCCAAAATTAGACCCAGTAAACAGAATTGTTTAATACTGCCAGTGTTCCGTTTAGAATTGGAAACAGGTTGTTTTTCCACCTGTAATTTTTCTAGTCAAAGTGATATTTAAAAAAAGGTACCAGTCTTTAGTTTTATCGTTTCCACGAGCAGCGCCCAAACGCTCTTCGCTACCGTAATCATTCACCAACGATGGATTTTGCAATTCTGGAGTTCGGTCACCCAAAGCAGCAGCGAGCCCCGTATTTGCACCACCAATAATTTGGGGATCCACGTAAGTCATACTAATATCGTCTAAGTAATCAGTAAAAGTTTTGCGGGCACCTAGCTCAATACCCCAAGCCCAAACTTCACTGAACTGCTTCTTGTATCCCACACCCAAAGGAATGGATACTGTGGTTAAAGCATATCTTCTTCTCTCGTTAAATTTGGTTGTCTCCTGACCTTCAGTTCCCAAAGGCTGAAGCTCTATCCACTGTCCGTCAAAACGACTCAAATCCATGTTGTAATTAGCTACAGTGTGAACACTTGGAATGTAATTAAACTCAGCACGAGGATTGAATTTAAAAACTCCAATACCGGCAAAAACATAAGGAGAACCTGGATTGAAACGCTGGGTTTCACCATAGCCAAAGATGTTGTATTCAACGGTACCACTTACCTCAAAAATATTGCTTCTAAAACTGAGATTGCGCTTGTATCTATCAGCAATATCAGCATAGTTGGCATCACTTCCGCTGATTTGTCCAAAAACTGCATTTCCTCGAAGGGTAACAAAGTCAGTATAATTGAACCTGCAAATGATTCCACCCATCGGATGTGTTTCATTTAATGCGATGGAAGGCGATAATTCACCCAAATAATTAGATGCTCCTCCCGTTAAACCTACCTCAATAGGTTTGCCTTTGAACCGCTTAAATTGAGCTTCTGCCGTGTTTGTGCTTACAAACGTCATCAAACAAACCGCAGCAAATTGTATCGTTCTGTTCAGCATGGTAATTAGCAAATTTAACCTTTTGGAACTGATTTTCATAATTAAAACGTTCAACTCCTTTGTTTTACTACGTAATACATCCCCATCGTGATAAAATTCCTGATCCAAGGTATCCAGATAAAGGGCGCCATTTGCAATCGGGGCTTGATTCCAAACTTGAATTCATAGATAGGATTGAACAAGTAAAATCGTCTGTTAACTACCTCAAAATTTGTTTTTTTACAGATTCTTTCGAAGCGCTCAATACTGATTCCTGTACTTCGAATTTCTTCCATAGTGTTGATTCCGCTCTGGTTAACACCCAATAATTTCAAAGCCCATGGATATAATTTGCCCGGTAACAAGTGATAATAAGGCAGTTTTGCAGCCCATTTTGAATGAAGCACCTGTTGATGTCCGCCGTAAGGCATCATCCAAGGTGGAAAAGCAAAAAATACCACACCGCCCGGCTTCAAAAATCGATGCAATTGAGGCATGAATTTTTCTTGATTGGGAATGTGCTCAATGACATCTTTCAGAATCACCACATCGTATAAAGTACCTAAATCGGTCTCAGGAATTACATCGTAAATGTTCTTGTTTAAAAATTGAACTTTGCCTTCTTCCAATTCTTTTTCTAAAAACCTACGGGCATGTTCCAAACGTGACTCTTCCAATTCTATGCCTGTGGTTTGGCATCCTTTTTCAATAAATGCCTTCAAAACGCCCGCCTCTCCGCAGCCAATTTCTAAAATTGACATTCCCGGTTTCAGCGAAACACTCTTTTCTATGTAGGGAATAATGTGGTTTTTTGTGACCGTATAGGTCATGTCAAAATACCTCTTTTTGTCGCCGTGAAATTCGTACATCTAACTTAAATTCCTAAAACTTAGGGTTTTTGCATTACGTGGCCACAACTCTTGCAAGTTCTCAAGTCTTCTGAATCATAATAATGATTGAAGTGACTGATAAAATCAGTTTCAATGTTGTTTAATTCAAAATATGCTTCGTGCAATTTATGATTGCATTTTTCGCAGAACCACAACAATCCATCGGTAAAACCTTTTCCAACACGCACCCTCTCAATCACCAATCCAATACTACCTTCGGTTCTTCCTGGGGAATGGGGAACTTTAGGAGGCAGAAGAAACATGTCACCAGGACCCAATTTGATGGCTTTCTTTTCACCATCTTCTTGGATATTCACGGTAATTTCACCTTCCAATTGGTAGAACAATTCTTCTGTTTCGTTGTAATGAAAATCTTTTCGTGAATTTGGACCACCCACAATCATGACTATGTAATCTGTTCCCTCTGGATATAAATTTTTATTCGCAACTGGGGGTTTCAACAAATGACGATTCTCATCGATCCATTTTTGCAAATTAAAAGGTGCCGTAACTGCCATATTTTTTTGTGTTTTTATTGGATGTTGATCAATTTCAATAAACACAAAAGTACATAATTTGACGAAGTATGCCTAAATTTGAACGGTCAACGCATGAGCGACCCAATTAAGCACGAATGCGGCGTTGCATTTATACGCCTGCGAAAGCCACTATCCTACTACCAAGAAAAGTACGGTTCTTTATGGTACGGACTACACAAAATGCAATTTTTGATGACCAAACAACTCAACCGTGGACAAGACGGTGCAGGTATTGGTGTCATTAAACTCAACCCCGAATTTGGAGATCGTTACCTTGCAAGGCAAAGGAGCGCAACCAAAACCGCATTGGGTGATATTTTTGAAGCCGTTTTTGCGTCCCTCAAAGACATCCCCGAAGAAAAACTCAACGACGAAGCCTACCTGAAAAAACACTATCCTTATGCTGGTGAAATGTTGCTCGGACATCTTCGCTACGGCACCTATGGAGGTAATTCAATAGAAAATATTCATCCGTTTTTGCGCCAAAACAATTGGATGGCCAGAAACCTCATGATTGCAGGTAACTATAACATTACCAATACCGAAGAACTTTTTCAAAACCTCATTGAACTCGGTCAACAACCCAAGGAGAAGAGCGACAATGTTCTGATGCTTGAAAAAATTGGACATTTTATTGACGAAGAAAACCAACGATTATTCGGAATCTTTAAATCTCAAGGTTTCTCAAACTATGAGATTACAGAAAAAATCAAAGAAGAAATTTCCATATCTAGAATTCTAAAAAGAAGTTTCAAAAATATTGACGGCGGTTTCAACATGATAGGAATGTTGGGCCACGGCGATGCCTTCATCATTCGTGACCCCGCCGGAATTAGACCCTCACACTACTATGCCGATGACGAAGTGGTAGTAGTTGCCAGCGAAAGAGCTGCCATTCAAATGGCCTTCAATCTATACCCAGAAGATGTTCGTGAATTAGGTCCAGGAAATGCCCTGATTGTCAAAAGAGATGGTTCTTTCAGCGAACAAAATATCATTGAACCCACAGAAAGAAAAAGTTGCAGCTTTGAACGAATCTATTTTTCTCGAGGAAACGATCAAGACATTTACGCCGAAAGAAAAGAATTAGGCAGGTTGCTTGCTCAACCCGTAATGACTCTTTTAGGAAATGACCTTGTTGACACCGTTTTTAGTTACGTGCCTAACACCGCTGCTACAAGCTTTTATGGTTTGATTGACGGTATTCACGAAATTCGACTTAAAATTCAAGCAGAAGCTCTAAAGAAAATTGATATCTCCAAGAATCCTGAAAAAGTAGATGAAATTCTATCTTGGAGACCAAGAAGAGAAAAAATATTGGTGAAAGATGTTAAAATGCGCACTTTCATCACCAACGATAACGACCGTGAAGATCTGGTGTCTCACGTTTATGACATTACTTATGGAGTAATCAAATCATGGGAAGACACCTTGGTAATTATGGACGACTCAGTGGTTCGTGGAACCACTTTGAAAACGAGCATCTTGAGATTATTGGATCGCCTAGAACCAAAACGAATCATTTTGGTGAGCTCTGCTCCTCAAATTCGTTATCCTGATTGTTACGGAATTGACATGAGTAAGTTGGGTGACTTGGCTGCCTTTAGAGCCGCAGTAGAACTTCATAAAGACAAAGGAAACTTAAACATTTTAGATAATATCTATCAAGTAGCTCTCGCAGAGCTTCAAAAACCAAAAGAAGACCAAATCAATGCGGTGAAAGCTCTTTATGAACCATTTACCGTTGAAGAAATATCCGTAAAAATAGCCGACATGGTGAAACCTACCGGAATGCGAGCCAAATTTGATCTTCTATTCCAAAGTGTAGATAATCTTAATCAAGCGTGCCCCAAAGATTTAGGAGATTGGTATTTTACCGGTAATTACCCAACAACAGGCGGTACCGCTGTTGCTAACCGCTCTTTCATATATTTTTACGAAGGAAGATCTGAACGCGCCTATTAAATATTCATAGAATTATTATTTTTGCAACCATGAGCAGTGTTAACGCCGTAATTGAACAACTAAAAGAAAACCTCGAAAAAAATCTTGATCACACCAAAATTGAGTTCAAACGTATCAGAGCAGGTAAGTCCTCTCCTGATATGCTTGACGGTGTTTTCGTGGAATACTATGGTGCAAGCACCCCCATTGGGCAGGTTGCCAACGTCAACACCCCAGATGCTCGCTCTATCAATATTCAACCTTGGGACAAATCACTGATAAATGCCATTGAAAAAGCAATCATCAACAGCAACTTAGGTTTTGCACCCCAAAACGACGGTGAATACATCAGAATTAACCTTCCTCCAATTACCGAAGAAAGAAGAAAAGAATTGGTGAAACGCGCTAAAGCTGAATCTGAAAGCTCAAAAGTAGGTATCCGCAATTTGCGAAAAGACGCCAACGAAAAAATTCGCAAACTTAAAGCCGATGGTGTAAGCGAAGACGAAATGGCTGCCGGTGAAGACCGCGTTCAAAAACTCGTTGATTCATTCATTGCCAAAACAGAAGAGCTTTTTGTTGACAAAGAAAAAGAAATCATGACGGTATAATCCGCAATTGATTTTTTACCTCTGTTGCTCTAGTTATCAATTCCTCAAACGTATCAGCCGTCACCGTTACGTGACCCAATTTTCTGTGTGGGCGAGTCTCCAGCTTGTTGTACATATGCACAAAAACATCGGTTTGGCTGTTCCAATGTGCTTCGTTTTCCAATTGGTAATTCCCAGAAACACCCTCAGGTCCCACCAAGTTGATCATTGCCGATGGCTGAACAAGCGCAGTATCTCCCAAAGTTTGTCCCAATAATATGCGATTCAACTGGGCAAACTGACTGGTTTTGCAACCCTCAATGGTATGATGTCCGCTGTTGTGGGGCCTCGGCGCAATTTCATTGACCCAAACATCGCCGTTAGGCAAGATAAACAACTCCACTGCAAAAAGTCCAGCTGAATTCAACGCGCTAACCGCTTTCAAGGCAATTTCGCGAGCTCTTTTTTCTATTTCCTGGGATATTTGAGCGGGTGAAAACAAAAATTCAACCAAATTACTGACTGGGTTAAAATACATTTCAATTGCCGGAAAGGTCGTTTGATTGCCCAATTGGTCAATAGCTACAATCACTGCTACTTCTAAAGCATCAAGAGCAAACTTCTCAACCAATAAATTGCCGGTGAATGGCATACTTCCGGCAGAAATATCTTCACGAGATGCAATAAAAACACCTTTACCGTCATAACCACCGGTTCTGGTCTTAATCACTAATTTTTCACCTCCAACCACGTCATTACTGAAGGTATTTTCCTGTATTTCGGAAGCATTTAGCAATAAAAACGGTGCCGTTGGAATTTCATTTTTACTAAAAAACTGCTTTTGAATGCCTTTGTCTTGTATGATTTTCAGAACCTCTGGCTTAGGAACAATCACTTTACCTAGTTTTTGTAATTTAATCAGAGCATCTACTGCAATGTGCTCAATCTCCCAAGTCAATACCTCGCTTACCGCTGCTAACCTCTGAATATCAGTTTCATTCTTCAATGAACCTACAATTACTTCATCGGCAAGAGGCGCTGCTGGGCAATCAACAGAACTTTCGAGAATGGTATATTTCACTTGGTTTTCAGAGGATTTTGCAGCCTCTAAAAGCATCATTCCTAATTGACCACCTCCTATAATACCCACTGATTTCGGCAAATTCATGCTGCAAAATTAGGCTATGTGCCGTAAATTCGTATCTTCGAATAAATATGGCAGACCCCCTCTCGGTACTTTTACAGGCACAAACCATTAATATTCCTAACGCAGGAAGTTGGCTTGTTGTCTTGGGTTGTTTAATTACCATTGGTTTTTTCTCAGGAATGGAAATCGCATTCATCTCCGCTAATAAGCTGAGAATTGAATTAAAAACCAAAAAAGGTGTTTTTGGAGGGAAATGGTTGGGGCGCTACATAAAAGACCCAAACGAATTCATCAGCACTGTTTTAGTTGCTATAAATTTAGCCTTGGTAATTTATGGTATTGCCATTGGTGATATTTTGAATTACTACCTCAATAAAATATCAGATTCTACCCTTTTTAACTTCTTAGCTACAACCATCATCAGTACTTTAGTGGTTTTAATTACTGCCGAGTACATTCCCAAAACCATTTTTAAATTACAAGCTGACTCCCTCATTTTTGCCCTGATCCTTCCTTTCAGACTGGCTAATATTTTGTTGTGGCCACTCATTGCCTTCATCAAATGGATTTCGGCACTATTCATCAAGATAATTGCAAAAGACAGCATCGATGAACACACCCAAGTATTTTCTAAAATAGACTTAGACAATTACATATCGAGCATTGAAAATGCCCTAAACTCAGAAACCCAAGAAATAGATACCGAAGCGTTCAGAAATGCATTAGACTTTTCAGACGTCTTATCTAAAGACTTGATGGTTCCACGCACAGAGATTATTGCTATTGAAATCAATACCTCTCTAGACGTACTGAAAGCAAAATTCATTGAAACATCCTTATCTAGAATATTAGTCTACAAAGAAAACATTGACAATATCATTGGTTTTATACATCACAGTGACCTGTTCCAACAGCCTGAAAAACTACACGAAGTTCTGCACCCCGTTATTATTGTTAGTGAAAACTTAGATGCTCACGATCTCCTAAAACGATTCATCAAAGAGCGAAAAAGTATGGCTGTTATTGTAGATGAATTTGGAGGTACCGCCGGAATTGCTACGGTAGAAGATGTGGTTGAAGAAATCTTTGGTGAAATCAAAGATGAGTTTGACACCGAAGATGCCCAAGAACAAAAATTGGGTGATCAACACTACCGATTCGATGCCCGCTTAGAAATTGATTATCTAAACGAAAAATACGAACTCAATCTTTCAGAAGGTGAATACAATACCTTAGGAGGATATATCATCTTTTTTGCAGAGCGCATTCCTCAAGTAGGTGATTCTATTCGACATGAAAACTTTGAATTTGTCATTAAAAAAATGAAAGGTGCTCGAATTGAAGAAGTAGAAATGAAAATCTACTGATATTTAATGATCCATTGATCTGAATTTAACAATCCCCAGACACCCAAACAATTACCCAAGTTACCTTTTACCACTGTTGGTGTTTGAGTGATGGAATTTTGCTGCCAAAGATGAGCATTGCGCAAATTCCAAAAATCATACAATTCCCTATCAATGTTCTCTAAAACTACACGACGCTCCAATAATTTTCCCGAAACATTCAAATCAGGGGCGCTCATATAAAACTCAAAGGCATTTTCCAAACCGTTAAATACCAAATCGTCAAATAAAATTTCTTTGGTAGTATATTCATTAAATCTATTTCTCAAAAAAGGCAATTCGTTGCCTTCAATTGCCACCTTGTACTCTTTATCCGTGCTATCAACTACTTTACCTTGAGAGTTTCGCTCATAAAACCTCCGCTTTTCCCATAAATTTAAGACATACGCATTTTTATTGTAGGCGCTGTCTTTAAAATGAATCTTGAATGTGGGTGTCTTTCCAATAAAACCTACCACTGTTTGAAATGTATCTATTTTCTTGATAACTACATTCGATGGAACTTTCAAGGTCTTATTTACATCTATAGAAGCATATTTAAAATTTAAATTAACCAAATCATTGGGCCTGATTTTCACATTAGGAAGTTCATACTCGCCGTTGCCCAAAGCAAGCATCTTGCCTGTGAGTACGTCGTTGATTTTAATAAAAATTTCGGCATCATTGACTTTGATTCCTGAGGACGTAATGGGCGCTACCTTACCCAATTCCACTCTGATGAGCGAGTCTGAATGCCAATATCCATGAAACACCATCAAATCTGGTGTTTGATCTCGGGTATCTAACTCAACCTCCTTTACACAAGAAGAGAATCCTCCAAGAAGCGCAGCTAAAAACATCCCCCGAAAAAATAAACCTCTCATCAAAATCCAATTTTATAACTAACAAAGGGCATAAAAGGCAACAAACTTACTTGATATAACGAACGGCCGCCCTTTTCGTTCAAGCCAAGATTCATGTAAAATGGATTTAACCGATTGTACATGTTATAAACCCCGAAGGTCCATGAAGAAACTCTATTTTGATGCATCACTGTTTTCATCACTGAAAAATCTAAACGGTGATTATCTCTGGTTCGGGCGTTGTTCCTAGAACCATAAATATAAATGTCTCTGCGCGGATCTAAAGAACCAGATGGAGAAGGATAATATCCTACCGGCAGGGTGTATGCAAATCCTGAATTATAGACCCAATTTCCCGAAACATTCCAGTGTTTGTTCAATTGATACATGGCCGTGATGTATACGCTGTGGCGCCTATCGTAACGGGCGGAAAACTCCTTTCCCTGATTTAAATCTTGGAAAAGTCTGTCATTATTCATGTAGGTGTATGATGCCCAGCCGGTAAGTCTTCCTTTGGATTTTTCTAGCCAAACTTCAACTCCTCTTGCTCTGCCAGTGCCAGAAACAACGCTGTTCTCCCAATTCAAATTAGAGGTTACATAAACCGCATTGTCTTTGTATTCAAGTATGTCAAAAAACTGCCTGTAAAACACCTCTGAATTTAATTTCCAACTTTTTGACAAGGTAATTGAGGTCCCTGCAGATAATAATCTAGATTGAGCGGGCTTAAAATTAGCCGTTGAAGGAACCCACAAATCAGAGGGTAATCCCATAGTTAGGTTATTCAACTGATGAAAAAACTGTCTATTTCTCGCGGCTGTAAGTTTAATCCAAATAGGCTTCCAAGGATTCCAACGAGCTTGAAATCTGGGTTCAGGCAATAAATAAAACTGCCCCTCTCCAAGACTATAATATCCACCTCTTAAACCAAAATCATAAATACCCCATTTCCCTCTATTGATTTGAACATTGGTATATCCAAAGATTTCGGGTGTTCTAGCAGCATCATCAGCAAAGGTAATTTTAGTTTGAACGCTATCAATGAAACTACTCAAACTTCGTTTATTGGGTTGGAATTGATGATAAATAAAACCAGAACCTATTTCCCACCTAATCTTGTTCTTCCACTGTTTCTGAAAATGCAGAGATGCCTCTAAATCGTTGATACCATTTGAAACCACATATTGAGATCTTTCGGTTATTTTCTGTTCATCGTCGCTAGAAAAAGCATTTAAAAAAGACCGGTTGTGGCTGTAGTTGTAATTGGTATAATACGCTTTGAACATTAAATTCGATGTGGGTGATGTAACCAAATCCCACCGAATACTATACGCTGAATTTCCCCATCGCGAAAAGTCTTCTGACCTTTGATAATAAGCGTTTTCATCCAATACAAAACTCTTATTGTCTACCAATCCTGCTCTATCTTTACCAGAATATGCTGACAAACTCAACCTGCTTTTGTTATTGAATCGATGAGTAATCTTGGCATTGATATCCCAAAAATTATAACGATTTACCAAATCTTGTCCATCCAATTGAAAAGCTGAAACCACAGGATCTACCAGAAAATCAAAAAAACTTCTCCTTGCTGCAAAAGAGAAAGTGGTTCGTTTAGAAAATAAGGGCCCTCCAAAATACAATCTACTTGAAAGTAGACCCACACTTAAACTACCCTCTATCTTCTTCTCATTTCCTTCTCTTGTAAAAACCTCCACCACTGAACTTAATCTACCCCCTTGATTCGCTGGAAAATATCCCCGATAAAAAGAAGCATTCTTCACAACATCGCCATTAAAAACACCAAACACCCCATACATATGATAGGCATTATAGATGGGAACATCATCCAACAAAATCAAATTTTGATCTGATGCACCACCCCGAACATACATTCCAAAAACACCTTCACTGCCAGCTACAACACCCGGATTGGTTGAAAAGACCCTCAAAATATCGGGTTCTCCCAACAGATGTGAAAAATTGCCCAATTGCTTTCCCGTAACATTGATCTTGTCGGTTTGACCATTGATGGTACTCGGCAACTCCGTTTGTATTTTAACTGCCACGTTGGCTTCGGACATGCGCTGAACTTCGGGCTCTAATACAACGTCTAAATAAAAGGTTCGTCCCAAACCATCTAATGTATCAAAAAAGGGCAAAAAACCTGGATAAGTAACGGCCAATATTGCAGAAGACTGTTTTGTTCTGACTTGAAAAACACCCTGCGAATTCGAATAATAAACCGTGGGCTCACCCTGAACAAAAACAGACGCTTGAACAATTCGTTCTCCCGTAAACTTTTGTGACACGCGGCCACTAATGATCAACTCATTTACTTTTTCTCGATAGGCTTTTAAAACCAAACTTTTACTCCCAACCAATTGAAAATCTAAGGCATTTTGTTGCAGAAAATCCCTCAAAACCACTCCCAAAACAGCCTGTTTATATTCAATGTTGAACTGCTTTTTAGAGGGAATTAACCCAGGGTCATATTGAAAAAAATACCCTGATTCCTTCTCAAAGAAACTCAAAACTGTTTTGAAATCATTTCCCTTGTAAGACCAAGTGACTTTCTTTTTTAGCCCATTTTCAATGGGGATGTTTTGACTTGTGAAATTTACAGAAGACTTCAAACTAAAAAACGACAAGGCCCAAATGAGCCCTGCTAATCGTTTTATAATGAGAAACTTCCCGAACATTTTGTGGGAATTTACTTCTGATTTTTATCTGCGTAATCAAAAGCCTTTTTTAGTAATTCGGTGGTTCTTTGAATTGGATCTTTTCGAATCAAATTCTCTTCTTGCTCAATTTCTTTAAACAAGGCAGCGGTAGCTTTTTCAGTTACATATTGATTCAAATCAGTCTGAACATCAGCCTCTAAACCCAAAATACGTTTGTTTTTATTTATTTGAGTAACCACAGGCTGCCAGATCTTGGCCAACGACACTTCATCTAACGCTTTTTTAACTTCAGGTTTGAATTTCTCTTGCAAAGGGAGTTCACTAGTTTCTTTCAGATATCTCGTTGCAGACCCTTGTCCCCCCGTTAAAATTCCCATGGCATCTGCAAATGACATTTGTGTGATTGCATTTTTAAACACGGGTACAGCTAAGGCCATTGATTTTTCGGCACCTGCATTCATTGCTTCAATGGTTTTATCCAACTCCTTTCCAATGAGAGCATTTAAAATTTTATTGTCTCTTATTTTTTGTTCAATTTTTTGGATTTCTGGGGGAAGTAAAATTCTTATCGCAGCATTTTGTGAAAATGCACCAACCGCACCTAATCTGTCTGTACCTGAAGTCACCCCTTTAATCAGAGCATCTTTCAAGCCACCAGCTGCTTGATCTCCCGTCAACTGAGGTTGTGCCGGTTTACGAGCCTGATTCAAAGCTTCTTGAGCCAAACCGGGCGCCGCTTGCTGAATCGTATCGCAAGCGCTAAAAGTAAGAAGCGAAATTACGGCAACACCAAAACCAAATTGTTGAAGTTTTATCATACCTCAAATATAACGGCTGTCATTCAAATACATTGCCATCTACACAACAATCGTAGAATAAATCCCTACTTTCGAAGATTATTTTGGGCCCATGAAAAACCTTATTGAAAATCTAAGATCCCAATTAAACGGTTCCATTTCTCCCGAAAAACGGGCCGGCATGGAAGCCTACATGAAAAATCATTTTCAGTTTATGGGCATAACCTCTCCTGCTCGAAAAGAAGTTTTGAAAACCTTCAGCTTAGAATCAGCAGAATTGAAAGAGTTTACCTCAGCCGATTGGAAAGCTTTTTTTTACCTTCTTTGGGAACAACCCGAAAGAGAATTTCAATACTGCGCACTTGATTTATTTCCTCGAGCTCTAAAAACCTTTAGTTCTGACGAGCTACCCTTTTTTACCCATTTGATCTCCACAAAAAGCTGGTGGGATACCGTTGATATGCTCGCTGGAAGCCATTTAGGAGCATTTTTGAAAACCCATCCATCCATTTTCGAATCAACCATCTCAGAATACGCGGCATCTGAAAACATGTGGATCAACCGGAGTGCCATCATCTGCCAACTCAAATACGGCAAAAACACTCAAACCGATTGGCTTGAATTTTCCATTCTGCCTCACCTACACTCAAAAGAATTCTTCCACCAAAAAGCCATCGGATGGGCATTGAGACAATACGCTAAACACGATTCGACCTGGGTATTCGATTTTGTAAACAAATACCCGTTAAAACCATTATCTAGGCGGGAAGCGCTTAAACATTTCCCCAAGAATGCGGATCTTTAGCGAACTGCTGAACCATTTCAATGTCATCCATAGAAATAAATCCTTCTTTCGCAGCCACTTCGCTCAGCACGTTCAAATTCGATATTGTATACAACGGAATACCTTCGTCTGCAAAACGTTTATGTGCATCCGCAAATCCGTAACTGAACAGAGCAAGCACTCCAATAACTACACCGCCTTCATTTCTCACCCCTTCAACCGCTTGCATGGAGCTTTTTCCGGTGGACACTAAATCTTCAATCAAAACCACTTTATCGCCCTCATTCATATGCCCCTCCACCTGATTTTTTAGTCCGTGTTTTTTGGGCTCCGGTCGAACATAACAGTAAGACATATTCAATCTATCAGCGGCTAAAACACCGTGCGCAATCCCAGCCGTTGCAATTCCAGCCAATCTATCAACTTCCGGAAAATGTTCTTTTACCTTGGCAGCCAAGGAGTCAGCCACAAAGTTTCTTACTTCCGGATATGACAAAACGGTTCTGTTGTCACAGTAAATGGGCGACTTAATACCTGAAGTCCAGGTAAAGGGATTCCTTGGAGATAACTTAACGGCCTTTATTTCCAGAAGAAATTTTGCTAATTTTGCACTTTCGTGAGACATGGAGCCGCAAACTTACAAAATCTACTTCAATGAGGGTGCGTTGATCATCACAGATTCTCTGGATGCTCTCAAAGGCATTCCAAACTTTTATTTCATAGGTGATGATGAAATCCATAAAAGTTTTAACATCTTAATATCAAGCGAGGCCTTGGGCAAACCCATGACCTTCGGATTGATGACCCCTGAACCTCAAGAAACACTGAGAGAATTCATTGAAGAATACACCGTTATTCAAGCCGCTGGAGGATTAGTATTCAACAAAAACCACGAATTACTAACCATCAAACGCAACGGTGTTTGGGATCTTCCCAAGGGCAAAATAGAACGCCACGAAGATCAAATTGCCGCCGCCCTTCGCGAAGTGATGGAAGAAACCGGCATCAATCACCTCAACATTTCCGAAAAAATCGGAGAAACCTACCACGCCTACTACGAAGACAACGCCATTCTCCTAAAGGAAACCCACTGGTACAGAATGAACAGCAGCGGCACCGCCGCATTAAAACCGCAAGAAGAAGAAGGCATCACCGAAGCAAATTTCGCCCCACTTGACTGGTTCAACTCTTCTGAGTTCCAGTCCTACCACAGCATCCACGATATCATCAAGAAGCATTTAGTTGGTACTGGGTACTAGGTATCGGGTACCGGGTATCGGGTATCAGGTTTCAGGTATCGGGTATCGGGTATCGGGTATCGGGTTTCGGGTTTTGGGTACCGGGTTTTGGGCCAGAGCCCAGCTACCAACTACCAACTACCTGCTACCAACTACCAACTACCTGCTACCAACTACCTGCTACCAACTACCTTGGACTAAATCAAATCAAACGGTATAAACTTCTGATAATCTCCCTTATGGATAATCAGATCGCGTACCAAGGTGCTGGAAATGTAACCCAATTCGGGTGAACTCAAAATGAATACGGTTTCTATATCTTCATTGAGACTTTTATTCAATTGAGCGATGTGCGATTCGTAATCAAAATCAGTACCATTTCGCAATCCTCTCAACAAAAAATGTGCGCCTACTTTTTTACAATATTCAACAGTTAAACCTTCGTAATGCTCAATGCGCACGTTCGGAACATGTTTAAATGACTCCTCGAGCCATTTAGTGCGCTGTTCTAAATCGAACAACATGGCCTTTTTGGTATTGATTCCAATAGCCACAATTATCTCATCAAAAAGCTTGGCCCCACGCACAACTATGTCTACATGCCCTTTCGTTACAGGGTCGAAAGTACCTGGGAAAACCGCTATTCTTTTCATTTACAAAACAATATTACTCAAAAATGCTCAATTTACTGCTTCCATAATCCTTCTCCCTTGTTGGTGGCGGATCAAAGACCAATCGAGGTTGGTGCTCAAAAAGAAAGATTCCACCGTCAATCAAATGCGGTCGAACCATAGATACTAAATTTTGCAGATTTGGCATTGCGTATGGAGGATCTGCAAAAATCAAATCATATTTTTTGGGTGAATTTTGCAAATACTTAAAAACATCTGCCTTCACTATTTCCCATTGCTGACAATGTTTTTCTTCCCTGATCTTCTTTTGGTGTTGGATATTTTTTCCGTCCAAATCAACAGAAACCACCTCTTTGGCACCCCTACTCAGGAATTCAAGGGCAATAATTCCCGACCCAGAAAACAAGTCCAACACACTCAATTCCTCAAAATCCAATTGATTGGCGAGCATATTAAACATACTTTCACGCATCTTGTCTGTCGATGGCCTAACGTGGGAAGCGAATTTCATGGGAAGTGGGTGACCCTTAAATTGTCCGCCTGTTACTCTCATTACTTGATTAGTTATAATCTCGAGGAAATTCACATCCCCCTAAAAACGATAAGAGATTGGCTACATGAGCATCGGGCGCATGATCACAACCAGTATACAGCGGCTCTCTATTTAAATGAACCAGCTCAACAGACAATGTTTCAAAATCAGCATGCAACTCATTCATTTGGCTGTCGTCAGCATCACCCAATAATGTAAATGGTTTAGAATCAAACCCACAATCACGAGCCACGGCCAAAACAAAATACACTATTTCTTCTTTTTTATTTACTTCAAAAACGTTAGAAAACAACAACTTACCGCCATCAAATACCGATAAATAAACACAGTCATTCAAACACCAAAAAAATACCAAACTTTGATATTTTGCGGCAACCATTTGGGCTTTGTGAAGGTATGATTGAAACAAATGTTGTCTGTTTTTACCTTTATAGCATAGATACGCCTCATCATTGAGAGTGACCATAGAGTCAAACTCTGAATCGGGTGGTTTAACACCTATAAATTGAGCGGGTACCACAGTCACCGACTCTTTCCAAACGGCCATCATGGGCTTTGGAATATCTTTAATAAGTCCAAAGTCAGACTTTTCCATAACCCAATGTCTGCAAACAACCCCAGAATTTCCCAATCCAACAGCATGAATCAAACCACCGTAGGCAATGGCAAATACAGCGGCAATTTCATGCTCATAAACGCTTTGGTAAACATAGGGTTTCACAACACAAAGTTCCCAAAATAAGTTGGGTGAAACAAATTTGATTAACTTTGAGAATGCGCTTGATTTTGCTCATCTTTTTCTGGTCACTCTTCCCCACAAAACTCCTCTCTACCAACGGCCAACTACCCCCTACCATTTACCAAGTACCCCCTACCCCCTACCATCTACCACCTACCACTTACTGGCAACAAAAAGTTCACTATCAAATAGATGCAAGTCTTGATGATAGTTCGGAAGTTATTACGGGTAAACTTCGATTGACTTACACCAACAACTCACCCAATACCCTGAATGAAGCTTTTTTTCATTTATATCAAAACTCCACTCAGCCAGGTTCTTTAACAGATAAACTCTACGAACTAAATAAAATTAAACCCACCTACGGCAACTACGAAAAACAAGGTTTGGGGACACAAATCACATGGATTCAAATTGAAGGAAATAAATCAACCAAACCCTATAAAAAAGTCATTTTAGATCCTCAGATTGATTATACCATCATGAAAATTGATCTTCCTGAGCCTCTGCAATCAGGAGATTCTTGCGTGTTTGAAATTTGGTTCAAGACTTATTTTGATCGAGGATCCATTCGCCGGAGAATGAAAGTGTTTGATCATCATGGAGTTAAACATTTCAACGGTGTTCATTGGTACCCAAGAATTTGCGTCTATGACCAAAAGTTCACTTGGGAAACCAGCCAACACCTTGAAAAAGAATTTTACGGCGACTTTGGCACCTTTGATGTGAAACTAAATCTCCCAGAAAAGTACATCGTTGAAGCCACCGGATTACTCTTAAACCGCGAAGAAGCACTTCCCGATGATCTCAAAAAAGCCATTGACATCAACCAACCCAACTCCCGCTCCCCGTCCCCCGAAACCCAAAACCCGAAACCCAACACCCCCCTACCAACTACCCCCTACCAACTACCAACTACCAACTACCCCCTACCAACTACCAAAACTTGGCATTTCCTTGCTCAAAACGTTCACGATTTTGCTTGGACAGCTGATCCAACCTACAGAATAAGCGAAGTCACATGGAACGGAATTCAATGCGTGGCAATCGCACAAGCCCATAATGCCAAAAATTGGACAAAAACCGCGCAATATTTAAGTGAAGTCATTGCCTTTTACAGCCGAAATTATGGGATGTATGCATACCCTAAAATTGTGGTGGCAGACGCTGCTGATGGTATGGAATACCCCATGCTCACGCTCTGCGGCGGTTCCTATCCCTCGCACAGAGCACTCATCGCACACGAAGTGGCCCACAATTGGTTCATGGGAATGGTGGGCAGCAACGAAACCTATCGGGCAGCTCTCGACGAAGGATTCACTCAATTTTTAACGGCCGAAGCTCTGAAAGAGCTGAAAGTAGAGCCATTTCCCGAATATTCCAGGGCCATTGGCCCCTATTTGGATGATGCCATTGATGGCGAAGACGAACGTCTCAATACCCATAGTAATGAATTTCATGAGGCCGTTGGACATGGCGGCGGATACGGAAATGTATACTACAAAACGGCTACCATGCTCTACAATTTGCGCTATTTCTTGGGGGATTCCATTTTCTCGATAGCCATGAAAAACTATGTGGAACAATGGAAATTCAAGCATCCGTACATAGAAGATTTTCGAAATTCAGTCATTCAATCAGCACAAATTGATCTGAATAAGTTCTTTGATCAATGGTTTGAATCGAAAGAAGTCATTGACTACGGCATTAAAAAAGTAAAAAAGCTCGAGAATGGTCAATATAAAATCACCGTTCATCGCTACGGAAATCTCACCATGCCCGTGAACTTAGACCTTTTGACACGAACCGAAAGTGGAAAATTAATATTTACCCAATTAACCATCCCAACAAATCAATACATCATTCCTAACAGGCTTTCAACCAAGGTTTGGAATTCTTGGGGACGTTTGAACCGCGATTTTACCATCAATGTGAGCATTGAACCCAAACATGAACTCACAGAAATTTTCTTGGACGCCACCTACCTTTTGGCCGACATTGACCGAAGGAATAACCGTTGGAAAAAGAAAATTTCCTTTAAACTCGATCAAGGACAAGGTCCAAATAGCAATATTTTAGAACCATACGAAGTACTAATTAGACCCGCAATTGCATACAATCAGTATTCTGGAACCATGATTGGTGCAAAATTTACCGGACAATATGCCAGCCGAAAACATGTTTTTGATGCCAGAATATATTATGCCCTTAATAATCAGATTTACCCATTAAATTATATAAAATTCGCTCACCAGACCATCAATGGTTTAGTAAATTGGCAACATGACATACGCGGTGGAGGGACATATTTTGCAGAAATCATCTCCTCAAACCAACGTCTGAGCTCAATACTAGGTTGGAAATGGAAATTGGGGAAACATACCTTCGGACTTTATGGAAAAGACCTAAGGGCACTTAGTTCAAACACCGAAACCATCATAAACAAGAATTCCCTTTTCAATGGTTATCTACCCACTGCAAGTACTTGGTCTGACAGAACCAATACCAACTTCCACCTGTTTTGGAACATCCAATACTCAGGTTGGTCAAGGTCAGGAACCATTGCCGTTGATACCCGATTAATATCGCCTTGGAGCCAAACACAATTTGGTTGGTTTAACCTAGAATGGAAACACCAACAACCTATTAAATCAACCACTTTCAAGTCTAGAGTATTCGCTCAATTAGCTCAAGGTGCGAATCCATCACCTGAATCAGCCCTTTACACATCAAGCGCCAACCCTGAAACTCAATTCCAAAATATGATGGTTCGAAATCTCGGAAACATCCAACCGAATTACACCCATTTAGGTGGCGGACTGAACCTCAGAGGATTTCATGGAAGAGCCATTGGAATCAAATCAAACGACAGCATCATGGCATTTTTTAGAGGTACTTCTGGTATATCTATCAACACAGAATGGCACTTCGGAAAGTTACTTTCGCCCTTTTTGAAAAATAAATTCATTTCTTTTTCACCCTATTTATTCGCTGATGCAGGTTTGATCGCAATCCAAAAATCAAATAATTGGTACAACAGCAACCTGCTCGCAGATGCCGGAATAGGAACGTGGATCAACATCAATAATTACAATAAAATCATCAATCGCAACTACTCTTACTCTCCAAGAACCATGCGATATAGAATTGATTTTCCATTTTTCCTAAATACCGTGAATCCACAAGAAAACTTCGTAGATTTCCGGTTCCTAATTGGCGTTGAAGCAGCATTTTAATTTTAAAATATGAATCCGTACAAAATCATATCCTACTTAACCTATCCTGCGCTCTGGGCAACCATAGGCGTAGCCATTCTAAACCCTATACCTGATTCTTTATTATCAAGTATAACTGCTTCTCTTATCCTCCATTCTTTAATTCCTCTGATTTTTGTTATCTATCTTTTGAAATCTGGTCAAACCAAAAGCATTGACCTTCCTGAATTATCGTCGCGCATCAAAACCGTTGCAGTTGCAGCCGCTTGTGGACTTGTTTTTCAGTTCCTTATTATTTCAGATCAAACCCTCAAGTTTTGGAATCAACTCATTTTTGTCTCATTGCTTACCCAGTTTATTTTTAACAACCTCAAATTCAAAATCTCCATTCACGTAATGTCAATTACAGGATTTCTTGCCTATTTCACCCTTGACCAACCTCTATTTTTTTCTTCCTTAGGACTTTTAATCAGCTTAACCTCAATTGCGTTGGTAGCATATTCAAGATTCAAAGTAAAAGCACATACCCCCATTGAACTAATTGCTGGATTCACCATGGGCATTGCAATTGTTTTCATCAATCAATGGGCCTATAGTTTATGGCGTTAGTCTTAATTCATGGTTATTCCAATTCTCTAATAGCACATTTAAATTCCCTGACTTAACTTTGAACCATGGACTTGACCTGCGTTTTGTACGAAAAAAAGGGTTCCGTAGCCTACGTTACTTTGAACCGCCCCGATGTTTTCAATGCCTTCAACGATGAACAGAGCTATGACCTCCAAGCAGTTCTAAAGGAAGTTAAAAAAGATTCTGAAGTCCGCGTTATAGTTCTTACCGGTGCAGGAAAAGCTTTTTGCAGCGGGCAAGATCTTAAAGCCATAGCAGGATCCAAAAACAGATCACTTTCCGATAGTCTATACAAACGCTACAATCCCATCATTAAAGCCATGAGAGAGCTTCCTAAGCCCATCATTTGCAGACTCAATGGAGTAGCAGCTGGCGCTGGCGCATCTCTTGCCTTAGCCTGTGATTTTATTGTTGCAAATGAAAAAGCCTCTCTCATTGAAGTGTTTGTTAATGTTGGTTTAGTTCCCGATAGTGGCAGCAGTTACTTTTTGCCAAAAGCCATCAGCCCCGCAAGAGCTTTCGAAATGGCTACCATGGCCCCAAAAATCTCAGCTCAACAAGCCCTAGAATGGGGATTAATTAACCGTGTTTGTACAGATGAATCTTTTGATGAAACCATTGATCAAATTGCCCAGTATTATGCATTGGCGCCCACTAAATCAATTGGCATGATCAAGCAAATGCTCAATAAAGCTGCACATTCTGACCTTGACACCATGCTCCAATACGAAGCATATTGCCAAGAAATTGCCGGTAGATCTGAAGATTACAAAGAAGGTGTAACCGCCTTCAATGAAAAACGCAAACCTGAATTTAAAGGGCGCTAATTCCCGGTAGATTCTCTATCTAATCCTCTTAAATGGATGGCTTCGGCCACGTGTTCCAATTGAATGTCTTCCAATTGCTCCAAATCAGCAATGGTTCTGCTCAATTTTAATATTCGATCATGAGCTCTTACGCTCAATCCCAATTTCTGTATAGCAGCCTTCAACAATAATTCCGCTGTCTGGGGTATTTTACAAACCTCCCGAACATGGTTAACCGTGAGTTCGGCATTCGTTCGAAAACTCAATCCTGCCTTCTTATACCTTTCCAACTGGAACTGTCTTGCTTGAACAACCCTCTTCCTGATCTCCGCACTACTTTCTGAATCTTCACCATTCACAACCCTCTCCGCATCAATAGATGAAACCTCCACGTGAATATCCATTCGGTCCAATAACGGTCCAGAAATTTTACTCATGTACCTCGCAATATTCCCAGGTGCACACGTGCACTCCTTGGTGGGATGACCGTTGTAACCACAAGGACAAGGGTTCATACTTCCAATAAGCATAAACGACGCCGGATAATCAATCGAATATTTTGTTCTATTCAGCGTAATTTTCCGTTCCTCCAAAGGTTGTCTTAAAAGTTCTAATACCGGTCTCTTGAATTCAGGAATTTCATCCAAAAAAAGCACCCCATTGTGAGCCAAAGTAATTTCTCCTGGCAACGCTTGATTCCCACCACCAATCAATCCGTGCTCTGTCAATGAATGGTGAGGTGAACGAAACGGTCTTTTTGCCATCAATTTGGCATTTTCAGCCAACTTCCCAGCAATAGAATGAATTTTCGTAATCTCTAAAGCCTCTACCAAACTCATTGGTGGCATAATTCCCGGCAAACAACGCGCCATCATGGTTTTTCCTGTTCCTGGAGGACCAAACATCAGCGCATTATGTCCGCCAGCAACGGCAATTTCCAATGCTCGCTTCGCATGCTCCTGGCCAACTACCTGAGAAAAATCAAACTCAACCTCCTCAATAGCTGCTTCATAATCCCCTCGGGGATCAGCAATTGCCCTTTTGATGTTGCCCCGACCTTCAAGTACATCAACTGCCTCTCTCAAATTGTGTACCCCATAAACCTCAATGTCTTTGACTATAGCGGCCTCTAAAGCATTCTGAATAGGAACAATAACCCCTTTGAATTTCTCCTTCAAAGCCTGAATTGCCATAGGCAAAGCACCTCGAATAGGTAATACGCTACCATCTAAACCCAACTCACCTAAAACCACAAATTTTTCCAAGGGTTCGGCTTCAATCTGAAATGCTGCCGCCAACATGCTTAGAGCAATGGGTAAATCATAGGAACTGCCTTCTTTCTTAATATCGGCAGGTGCTAGATTAATGACAATTTTCTGCCTCAACGGCTGAAAGCCAGAATTTCTTATAGCCGCATCACACCGAAACAAACTTTCTCGCACCGAAACATCCGGTAATCCTATAATAAATGTTGCAAAATCTGGGGTGGTTGTAGCATTTGCCTCAACCGTGACTGTCTTTGCTTCTACCCCTATCAAAGCAGAAGCGAATCCTTTTATAACCATATTTCCTCCTCACGTTTTCTTTACAATATCAATGGTCCTTTTACAATTTGAAATCCAATATTATTTACCGCTTCCAAATTTTCGTCGCGCATATTTTGATTAAACTCAATCCGGTATTTACCTTTCTTGAATTTAATATTCTGCAAAAATGGCTGTTGAAAGGATATCAAATTACCCACTCCATCACCCAACCATTTTCCTAAATTATCACTCAACACCATTTGAAACTGGTCTTTTCTCTCCTCTTTACCACTCTTAATGCTATACATGAACCAAATATTGCTGTACGAATATTGAGTTGTTACTCTCAATCCCGTAAGCAACGTATAATAATGTTGATCATCCGTTATTTCAAATTCAAAAGTATTACCTTCTTTCCAATTCCAACCATTTGCATTTACCTCTTGAAACTCCTCAAAAACTATATTCTCAGATGGCTTACATGATACCAACATCAAAACTAATAATGCCAATAAATAGGATATTCTCTTTTTCATTTGTGTGTTTTCGCTTTAATTAAATTTAACAATACTTCTTCCTCAGAATTAAGAATCTCGACTTCCGTATGTACCTCAAAAATAGGAACATCAACTTCAATTTCTTCTAACAATGTCTTCATTCTCATGAAATCTTTCCTGCTGCAAATCCAAGCAACTATTCCTTCATCCTTACTATCAGCAATCCAACGAAATAGATCCTCTTTACCAAACAAATAATGATCTGAATATTCCCAATGTCTAACAACATTCAAATCTCTGCTTTCAAGTGTTAGTCTCAACCTCCTACCATTTACAATTCCAGTAATTAATCCCCATTTCAATCCTTCACCTACTGGATGTTTAGCCCCGTAACATTGCTTTAGTTCACTGGTTTTGTAATTTGCAAAAAAGACCGGCATTTCTGTTTTAGATCTTATTTCATCCATTTCTATTTTAGAAATATTCAACGGACATTTTGTTACTACCCATGCATCAAAATCATGTGCCGAGCTTTTAAATTGTCTCAATTTTCCGAATGGAATCGAAAATTTCTCATTCCAAAACGGATGCTGATAATCCGTCAAAAGCAACCCATAATGGGGTTCCAATGCAACATGCTGAAGACCATCATCTAGAATGACTAATTCTAAATCATTATCTGTTTGATGAATCTTTTCAACCGCCTCAATTCTATTCTCACCTACAAAAACCTTCAATTCTTGTTGAAAATGTTCCAATGCCTCATCACCCACATCAAGAACATCATGCATTGAATTTACCTCTATAAAACCCTTGGTTTTTCTTCGATATCCTCTCAATAAAACAGCATTCTTAGTCAGTTTATGAGACAAATATTGAACAAAAGGGGTTTTTCCAGACCCTCCAACGGTTAAATTCCCAACTACCACAGTAGGTAAAATTGCTCGTTTTCGAGTGCCAACTGCATGCGCAAAGCGAATTCGCAATTCGCTAATTAACGAATAACCAAAAAGCAAAAACAGCAAGATTATACTTAAAAAAATAAATGAAATCCCTGCTGTACCCATACCTTTTTAATTCAATATAAACTGTTGTCCACGCAAAGGCGTCTCAACTTCTACATTCACAAAATCAGCATTTCCATCCAAATCCGTTTTCAATAGTTGCATCTGATATTTATCTCCATGTACTAAAAACAGCTTCTTAAGATTGCCCCTTTTTTGTGTTTCTTCAAAATAGTTTACCAATTGCGCGTGATCAGGATGTGCTGAAAATACATCAGTACGTCTAATTGCAGCGTGCACCGGACGTTCCTTTTGATTGATTTCAACGAAGCTTTGTCCTTTTAATAATCGATCTCCCAACGTATTTTCTGCACAAAATCCAGCAATTAAAATGGTGTTTTCTGGGTGTCCAACATTATTTCGAACGTGCATCTGAATTCTTCCACCTTCAACCATACCCGCCGCCGATACAATAACACAAGGCTCAGGCAATACACTTAAGTATTCACTTTCACGCTCATCTTCCACCACATGCAACAAAGGGAAACTAAACAAACTGCCGTGTTTTCTTGAGAATTCTTGCGCTTCCTCATTCAAAAACTCAGTGTAATTTTGATAAATTCGGGTAGATTTAATGGCTAAAGGACTATCTGTAAACACCTTAACCTTAGGGAATTTTCCATCTTGATACAACTGATTCAAAGTGAATAAAATAGCCTGTGTTCTACCAACAGAAAAAGCAGGAATCACCAATTTTCCTTTTCGCTCCACACAAGTATCCATCACTTCTCTCAACATTATCTCTTCCGCCTTTTCGGGCTCGTTTAAGTGCTTTCTACCGCCATAAGTGCTTTCTGAAACCAAATAATCGAGGCCGTGCATAAACTCTGGATCAGGAACCAATTTGGAATTGGTATTACCTAAGTCGCCCGTTAGTCCTAAATGAATCCAATCTCCGTTCTCAAAAGCGCTGATTTTTACACTTATCGCTCCCAAAATATGTCCTGAAGGGAAAAACTCTAACTTCAATTCTTCATTATATTCATAAACTTGACCTGGTTCCATTGCATAAGCCATTTCCACAAAATCTTCAATGTGAGACTTATTGTATAAAGCCTCTGGAACTCCACCCTTGGCAGTTTTCTTCTTTTTGTTTCGGAAATAAATCTTCCTTTTCTTCCTCACTTCCATCATCTGGATGTTTAAACTGTCTTGCAACAAATACCCACTCAATTCTAAAGTTGGACCCGAACAAAATACCCTTCCAGAAAATCCTTGCTTGATTAAGTTGGGGACATTTCCTGAATGATCAATATGTGCGTGTGTTAATATCAATAAGTCAATATCTGCTGCCTTGAAGGGAAAAGAAGCATTCTTATCTTCAAACTCTTTTCTATTCTCGTAATCTAGTCCGCAGTCTATCAAAATTTTCGTGCCGCTTTCCAACTCTACCAAATGCATACTTCCCGTTACTTGTTGAGCTGCACCCCAAAAGGTTAATTTCATTCTCCAAAATTACAACTAACCAACCGAGTGATAACCCCTTCATTTTCAACTGTATGTTATTTTAACCGTTTATTTACTAAAAAAAACCGAAGCAACCTTCTCTCCACCAATCAATTTCACTCAGTTGCTTCGGTCTAACCTACCAAGAATTACTCCTCTAACACTGCAATCTTTTGAGTGGAAATAACCCCACCTACTTGAGTGCTCAGAAAGTAAATTCCCGTACTTAAGGGTATTTCAGAAGTATCAGGAGTGATTCTTCCACGGTAAACCCTTACACCGTTGCTGTTGTACACTTCCACCAACATCTCTTCCTCAACCTCTAGTACAACCAAGCCGTTTACTACCTTCCATTTAGGCGCTTCAATCTCATCCCCAACAAATGAACCTCCATTCGGCGAGGTGCTCTTCATTCCATCCAAATCCTCAGGCTTTTTTGCACTGTAACATGCTTCTGAAGGATAAGTCTTCTCCAATTTTCCCGTTACTTTCACAACACCACTTCCATCGGCATTTCTGTGTAATCTCACAAATTGAAGATTCAAACTATCAGCTACAAATTCATCAGAAATAGGCTTCCATATGTTTCTTCCCAATGAAACTTCACCATTCTGATTGTTGTAATAATCTGCATTCTCATCAACGTATGCCCTTCCTTCAATAAATGCAGTTCCGGTGTACTTTTTCTTATTGTAGAAGAAATAATTCATACCATCAGCGAATAGCTCAGTGTTATCCAATTTGATGCCAGTATACTTTGGATTCACAAAAACATTGTATCCGCCAATGACCGACTTCAATAACCCGTCGTTCTGCCATTTTGAGTCATGATCCATTCTCAAATAACCGCCCGAATGAACAATAGAATAAGCATCTGAATCAAATCTGTTGCACTTTAACGTAAGGTCTACCTTCAGCGCATCAACTCCAATCCAGTTTTCCTGAAACAAACTGCTTTCAATATAACCACGACCCATCCAAACACGATCATTCATCATCTTCAATCCCGTCTGATTCTTCTTGAATTCACATTCTTGAACGCTAAAATCTTTGATGATCATATTCACGATCAAGGCGTTGTGATTCTTCTCGAATTTGCAGTTTCTTACGTTGGGATTGTAATAATTCAAATACAAACCCACCCAATTCTCCTCAAATTCACAATTTGCAACATCTAAGTTTGACTTTGATTCGTATATCAATGCAGTATCCATATGAATGAAATCAACATTCTTAGCATAAAAATAGGACCCTTTGTGTTGAATGATTCCCGCAGTCTTACTCGCCCATTCAACCTTGTCAAACTTCGATTCCATCAAAATCAATGAGCTGGTGGTGAATAACTTAGAACTCGGCGCAAAGCAAACCTGAGAACGATCAATTGTCAAACTCCTCACCTCCTTACCACCAGCCTTGCCACTGAAATCAACCGTTCCCTCGATTTGCAAATTCTTTGAACCCTTCTTGCCGTTTCCGTTGAAGATCAATTCTACTTCTTCATCTCTAGACAATATCTGTGCATTTCCATAACCGTATCCATGTGCTGAGAATTTTACCAATCCAACCTCTTGCTTCCATCTCTTTTTGGGTTCGAAAACCACTCCAGAGTCTAAGATTAAATCACCTTTAATATGCAACATGGCATTCGGACCATCTAAAATCAATTGACCCTTTTTCTTAAAAATCAATTCAGCACCCTCTTCAATAATTACTTGTGATCCATTTTCAATAACCAAAGATGCATTTTCATCAATTTGCAAGTGACTGCCTTTTTCTAAAATTAATTTGTTATTTCCTGCCGACACTAAAAATTTGCTTCGGTCGTTTAAGTCTACCCTGCTTCCAGAACCAACCCTTAAGACTGTCGCTTGTATATGTTGCCCCAATCCTAAAGTAGAACTGTCAAACGCCTGCCACCAAGACCCACCGCATTGTCCAACATAAAAATCTCTAACTTCAAAGGTTCTGTTTTGCTTCTCTTCGGATGTACTAATTTTAGGATTATTGCCCACACCGTTTATCTCAAAAGAAGCCTCTCCCCTCACTGTTACATTGGCAAAAGCACGCTCGTGAGTTTTTCTTACATTGTAATCATACTTCAAAACTACGGGCATCTCCGATGGAGAAATTGACTTCAATTTTCCTATCAACCACTCAATATTGCCTCCCTTGGAATTGTCCAATTTAACGTGGGGCTGATTTGATTTGGGTATGTAAACCTGATGGAAAGGTGTTTTCAAATCTTGAGTCAATATTTGTCCAAAAACACTGTCTTTTAAACCAAAACTCAACTCTGAAACATCTGCATTGCCCTTGGTAATATCCAAAGCACTGATGGTTGGAACAAAACACATTTGCTCAGTTAAAAAGGGAACTTTAAAAAATGGAATCTTTGTCAAACTCTTCATGAAACCCAGTTTCTTTACATAAGAACCTTGAACATGATCGTATAAATGATTGTCTTTGTGCGATTTAAAGGTTGACAAAAAATGAATTCTTCCTGAATAATATTCCTTTTTGTTGCGATCGTAAAAGTTCTCTGCGTATATATCGTAGATGTAGTTATTCACCATTCCCAAGGCAACCATGAAGTTGAAACTCAATCTCGACATGGTCATGCCGGGTTCCAAAAAGGTGGTGTTATCATATTTCTGACGACTTTCTTTTCCTCCGCTACCGCCATTGGTGATGGCAAATAACCAAGGTTTTTTGGGATAACCCCCATACAACGAATCCTCCCTAATCCAAAGTTTACGGTATTCAGCTCCTCTGTAATTGGAACTTTCATGATTAGCCAATAATTGCAATGTTGCCGGACGTCTCAATACTCGGTGAAATAGATCATTGCATTCTCCTACTGAATTTCTTAAATAACGCACCCCGTGCTGTAGTCCGAGTGGTAAATTGGCACCCTGGTAAGGCGCATCAAACGAAGTAAAACTGGTAACACATGAAGGAATGTTGCGAAGCTCCATTAAGCGCAAAGCCCGCTTCGCAACTGTTCCCCCCATGCTGACACCCACTACATGCATTTCATTTCCACACGATAAGCGCTGCAACTCTTGCATCACTCCAATCAACACCTCCGCATTGTAATTCATGTCTTCCGCACCGTCGTAAAAATCAACGTAAACCACATCAAATCCCTCTTTCCTCAATCGATCTATTACTTGCGGTGCATCTTTGATGGACTCCCAGTCTTCCCACAATTGGGCTGGAACATTCCAAGTCTTTCCCTTCAGAAGGTCTACATAACCATTCTCTCCGTATTTATTGTCTCTCAATCCCTTCGGATAATCCTTGTAACCGTAATCAATGCCTTCAACCAATATTAGGGGCTTGGCCATGCAAATTCTTGGCTTACCATATTCGTCTAAACCTTTGTGTATGGTGTACATGGCCTTTCTCCAAGGCGCTTTCACTCCATCTAATTCAAAGAAATGTATGCTGATATTTTGATCATCTACTTTTGGTAAATCGCTGTGATATGGATTTACCTTACGTGCCATTTTCGCCCATAATTTCACTACCATTGGTGATTTCCACAGCGGTATTCCTATTCCCTTCAAACGCACATTCCCAGAATCAACTTCAGCTTTAATTTCAAATTTATAACCTGTCAAATCTTTAGGAAATTCCATGGGTACATTCAACTGTATCGGAAATTCCTTTCCATTGACAACCATAGTCCAACCCAGCTTTGAAGGTTGGCCAGAAAAATTACTCAGAATTAAATTGCTATCTAATACAAACTTGGTTTGATCCCATCGAAGCTGTTCCACCGGAATATGCCCTACCAACATGTATTGTTCCTTGTATTTATTACCAGTGAATCCAGTTAAATTAAACACATAATTGCTATCATCATCATATTCTAATCGACCTGCATTTGATAAAATGGGATTGATTTTCTGAAACATCATATCAACAATGGTGATGGGAACCACATCTTCAGAGAGATATTTTGCTTCCAATACCCTTCGAAGGCTGTCTCTGTAATCATATTCGGCAAGTCCATACTTCTGTATCAATGCCATTCTCACCGCTTCCGATCCAACCAAATAATCAGCTTCCTTCGATTGAGGATCTGAGGCATAGCCATCGGCATCGAATCGCGGAGCCAAACTTTCCAATAAATATCCATGCGATGGTTGAACTTTCTTAAACTTTTGCAGATAATCATCTAAAAAGGTTTGGGCCTTCAATGGGATTCCCATTCCTAATAATAATGCCATTGCCATGCCTTTGAGGCGTTTGGTTCCGGGCTTCACGCCCTCGATTTTTAAAGTGTACGAGTTTTTCATAAGATTTGAATAAAGGTTCGATGCAAAGTTGCAACGCATTGATTTTACATCTCTTGCGTTTTTCGCAAATTCAACGTCCCCCGGAAAAAAGAATTTGCATTTTTCGCAAATCGAAATTTTTTTTAGGGGATGTCCAAAAAATTGGTGTCTAATGGGTCAAACACTTTTATAAAGCTTATGGCACATACTTTTACTCAAGAATTTACTGAAAAAACCCGCAAATTGGGATTTAGAACGGCAACCATCATGGCTGATTTGCTATGTATTTCGGAGGATGCGGCATACCGCCGACTCAGAAATCCGCAGTCACTTAGAGCCGATGAAATGATTTTACTCGCCAAAGAGTTCAATATTGACCTCAATAAATTCTCACACGCTGATAATAATTGGCTAAGCGGACAATTAAAAACCCTCAATTTTGAAACTTATACCTCAGACGATTTTTATACGGAACTTGAATCGCGTCTCGATCATTGCATCCACCAAAATCACTCACATATAATGTATGGTGCCAAAGAGGTGCCTATGTTCTACTATATGTGGTTTCCGGCGCTGGCCCAGTTCAAAAACTTCATTTGGAACCGGGAATTTCTCAAACAACCTGAATTGAATAAAACGAAATTTCAAGCAAAGCCCAATGAATTCAAGTGGATGAAACTCGCCGAAAAATACCTCAAAATTGCTTCGCATGAAATCTGGGGATATGAAACCCTATATTCAACCCTTTATCAAATTTATCACTACAAAGAATCTGGAATGTTCGCCGATGACCGCACCTTCCTCAATGTTCTTAAGGAATACGATCAACTCATCAACTTGGTGTATAGACAGGCTGAACTCGGTCGAAAACTCAATCCTTATGTTGAAGAATATATGGGAGCGCGTTACAAATTATTTTTTACGCCCATGATTACCACCGATAATTCCATCATTTTTCATACCCTAAAAGATAAAATTGCTGTAATCTGTTCGCAAATGAGTGGCGTGGTATTCAGTGAAGCGCCCCACTGGGTGTATTCTACCGAAAATTGGCTCGAAACCTGCAAAGAAAATGGCACTCTTATCAGCAAAACCGGACAATCTGCGAGAAACAAATTCCTCATTCAAGACTACGGCTCTAAAAAACAAATGCTCGGACTTTTCTAAATCCGAGCATCATCTATAAATATTACTCTTACTTTCTTCCGATCTTAAACCAGGACCCTTTGCTTCATCAGCGAGGGGTCTTGTGCATATAACACTTCCTGTAACTGACGCTGCAAAGCGCTAACCATTGAAATAAAAACCTCTTTGCTCGCGCGCGTTTTGGCTATTGCATAACATCCGTGCAACTGTCCTATCAACAAATAAGCCATTGAACGTGAGTCCATTCCCGACTTGAATTGTCCGTTATTCTTTCCAGCCAACAAAGCTTTCTGCAAGATTTTCACCTGTATCTCTAAAACCTCATCCAACTTTAGTCGAAATTGCGAATCAACCCCGCTCATTTCCAACATCAAGTTGTACAGAACATCGCCCCTTGAAATCAATTGTTCGCTTGCGGTGGCCTTCTCTTTTTCCAGCAAATTGTGCAATGCCCATGCAATCTCCGACTCATTTTCCAATAAGGTTGACCACTTTTGTTCGTATTTTGGCTTGATTATTTCCTCAATCAAGGCATATCCCAAGTCTAATTTCGTTGGAAAATAATGATAAAATGCCCCCTTCGATATACTTAAATTTTGAATCTCTTTGTCTGTTCTAAGAGCCTCAAATCCTTGTTTTTCAACAGCTTCAAAACATTTTCTGAGGATGTTTTCTCGGGTCGACTTTTTACTCATGGAGCAAATATACCAAGAAGTATGTATAAATGTTAATATCTATGTGGAAAACTTTAGAAATTCACATTCACAAGGTTTTCTTGCGCTCCCGCTTCACACGGAAATACATCACCATTGACAAAGCAAAGACACCCGTCAATAACCAAAATTCAAAATCAGATAAATATCCTGTTGGATTCTTACTAAAAACTACCAGAATCTCAACCGCACTAATAGCGGCCGCGACCAGGGACAACAGAGCGAGGACGTGGTATTTGATCATGTGGAACGTTTAATGTGGCTGATACTTCTAATATTTCCCAGTCAGTAAATGATTGATCACTGATCAATCCTTGGCCAGTTATGATTTGATCTTTAGTGGTGATTTTTACAAATCGATCAGTAATGATTTTCCCAGTTCGTTGATCCCAACGCAGTTCTTCGGTATTTAAAACCTCGCCTTTGACATTCAAGATTTCTACATTTCGTCGAACAATTATCTCTTTTTTGTCTGGATAACTGATTCCATATTCGGCCGTCATATAACTCGCAATGGAACCATCAGGATCGTAAAAATCAACTTTCAATCCTTTGTTCATTTCAATGAACTGACTTCCCGATTGTTTCACAGCCACCAAGACCGGTGAAAACACTCGCGCCCTCAAATACCCAGAATCTGTGTACTCAATGGTTACCTTTTCAGCGTATTCACGGGTGGCAATGGAATCTTGTGTGCGTTTTCTTCGGTATGCGCTAGTATCTAAATCGCTGCAAGCAACCACAGCGAATACCAACATTACCCAAGAAACACTTTTAATCATATTTGCGTTTTGCAAACCAAATATCACCTAATTGTAATCCTATTCCTAATGTGATGAATTGTTCTTTAGGATATGCCAAACCTGCGCCGCGGGTCATGTACTGCAGATTCACGTGAATCATATTCGTGATTACCGAATTGTCAAAGTATCTGCGAATCATAGGAATTCCCACACCCACAGAATACCGCTGCTCTTCCAATCTTGAACCATTCAACGAAATATGAGAATGGGTCAATCCATATCCCAAACGAATAGGCATTGGCATTTTCTTGACATTGCCAAGTTTATAATCTAAAGGATTGATAATCAAATTGAAATTGTAATCCTCTCGGTCTTGATAATCCTTTTTACTATCAAAAAAGGCATCATACTTAGACCAAAGTTGCCTGCGATAGTCAGCACTCAGTTGAAGATCATTTCGAATTCTAAGGGTGTAACCGAAACCAAAAGCGGGAGGCAAAGTCAATCCCCTGTTTACACCAACTTCGTTGATGATGGTATCTAACGGTGAGGTAAAACTCACGTTGTATGCCATGGTACGAGTCAACCTATTCTGAATGGCATTGACATCGCCATACCACTCATAATAGCCACCAATTTTGTGATAGGTAGTATCAATCTTAAATTGAATCAAAGCACCCACTTGTTGTTGCATACCTCTGAAAACCAAGGTACGAGAATCCTCAACTAAACCCAACTCCAAACTATCTGGTATAGAAAATAATGCTTTTTCGGAAGTATTGCCAAATAGAAATCCTGTTCCATAACCCAACATAAAATGATCACTAAACCTGAAACCTGTATTCCACATCAATTGGCTTACTCCCCCTGAACCGGTAAAACTGGTGCGCGTGGGTAAAACCTGTTGATTATCCAAAAAATAAGAATAACCCTTCGTGGTGAGAGGTCTTAAAGTAATAGCGGTTGAAGCACCGAATGGTGTGTATTTCCAACGCTTTACATTCCTAGCCGTATCAAATCCAATCTGTTTTCTTTTCAAGTACTTCCAAACCGGAAGAGCCAAGCTCAAATATTCAAAATTACCCCCCAAGAACTCTTGTTTCTCACTTCCGGATGTAGTTGTTCCTGACCTCAAATTACTTGCAACATCTAATGTAGTGAAACGTACATTCCCCAAAGTTGCAGGATTCATCATCGAATAGGAGTATAATCCAGAAAATGTACTATGTGCGCCAAAAGCATTGTATTGATTGGTTTGCGTCCAATCTCCCAAACCGTAATTACTATAAGGTGAACTGATGAAATTCTGCCCACTACTACCCTGACCAAAGCCTTCAGAAGAAGTGAAAAAACACCAAATGAGGACAAAAATTATTTTATAACGCATGATAAAGTCCGTAGTGAACCAACCACGGTTCCACAAATATCTTTGATTTCCAGCGATTACCCAACTTTTCATGAATCAACTCGGCATCTCCACCCGTAAAAACGACCAATCCATCTTGATATTCTTTAAAAAATCGATCAACCCTTCCCGAAACTTCATCCAAAAAACCCAAAAGCACTCCAGAATGCATAGCAGTCACGGTATTTCTCTCTACATCATTCACAACATGAAGAAAATTCGAAACTTCATCACCCAAATATGGAAGTGCCGCCGTATGTTCAGACATCACCACATATCGAAATCTCAAACCCGGCGAAATTGCACCACCCGCATAAATGGGCAATCCATGATCGCCTTTTAAATACAAATAATCATAGGTTACACAGCTTCCCAAATCAATTACCAACAAATCGCTTTCCGAAAACTTATGAAAAGCACCCAACATGCCTGCCAATCGATCAACACCCAAAGTATGGGGTTGCTCAATACCAATTTCAAAAGGAAAACGGCCTCCAACCTCTAAAAATTTCGCTTCAACAGGCACAACTTCGTTCCGTTTACCCACGCAAGACACTACCATCTTTGAATCTGGAAACCGCGCCAACAAATCAACCATCAACACATCGCTTCCATGCTCAAGCATCAAGCCTTCATTGCTCCAAACCACATATTTAGATCGGGTATTTCCAATATCTACGGTTATGGTTTTCACATTTTTGATTTTATCTGCGAATCAACGCACCCATTTCTTCAAAAGACTTCATCAGTCGATCCATACTTGCATCGGCTTCGCCCTCTTTCATGGGTTCGTCTTTCTTATTAAACGCAAAACTCAATGAAATGGCTTTTTTGCCCTCATCCAAAGGTTTGCCTTCAAATACATCAAAAACCTTAAACTCAACCAAATTCTTCATTTTAGAAGACTTTACCAACGTCTCCAATTGAGCAAATCCAACCGCTTTATCTACCACCAAACTCAAATCCCTCCTCACTTGGAAGAACTTCGATGCCTCTTCGTAACGAACTTGCTTCCGACCAGGCTTGTACAATTTCTTCAATGGTATTTCTACTGACCATACTTCACCCGAAACATCAGCTTTCTTCATCCACGCCCCAGAAACACGCTTGATTTCGCAATCTGCCACCGACAAACCACTATCCAAACGCGCTAAAAGTCCAGAAACCAAACGCTTCAAGCTGAAAAAATCAACCTTTTCCTCGCGGCCTTCCCAAGACTCCACATCTTTCGAGCCCCATAAAACAATGGCCAACACCGGCGTTTCCTTAAACTCTCCAGAATCGCTCTTCCCGTACACACGTCCGAATTCAAACAACTGAACCCTGCGGGCTTGCCTGTTTTGATTGTACGCCACCGACTGCAAAAGACCCGGAATCAAACTCTCCCGCATCACAGACATGTCCGCGCTCAATGGATTGCTTAATCCAACCAAACTCTCACTATTATACCATTCAGGCGATACCAAACTGTTCGTTTGTGCTTCAAATAAACCTCTATCAACCAAATAGTTGCGAGTAATATTCTCCTTTTTCTTGCGCTCCATGCCGCTGAAATCACCCAACGACACCTGCATTTTTCCGCTCATCGGAATTCGGTCGTAACCGTATATCCGCATGACCTCTTCGTACAAGTCAACCACCTGCTCAACATCGTTGCGCCAACCTGGAACGTCCACCATCCAATGTCCTTCGCTCGCACCTTGAACTTCAAATCCCAAACTGCTCAAGATCCGCTCCACATCTGCCACTTCGTAGGTATATCCCGCAAATTGATTCAATGCACCCAAACTCAAATCGATGGTTTTCTTTTCTCTTTCCGAAGGATATTCATCCGTCATTCCAACCAAACGTCCTCCGGAAATATCCAAAATCAACCCTGACAAGAACCCAGCCACATTGGGAAGGTTCTCAATGTCAATTCCTCTTTCAAACCGGAAAGAAGCATCCGTATTAATCACATGCGCCTTGGCCGATTTTCTCACATAAGTGGGATGAAAATGCGCGATTTCCAAAAATAAATTCTTGGTTTCACCGCTCACCGCCGATGATTTTCCGCCCATCACCCCGGCCAATGCAAGAATATTTTGATCATCTGCAATCACCAGGTCTGAAGTTTTCAATTCAATCTCCTTACCATCCAAAAGAACCGCCTTTTGGCCGGAAGCCAACTTAACATAAACTTCTTTTCCCAAACAATCAGCATCAAAAGCATGAACCGGCTGCCCAAAATGATGCAACACATAATTAGTGGCATCCACCACATTGTTCTTGGGCTCAATATCAATGGCTTTCAAACGGTTTTTCAACCATTCGGGCGACTCTTTAATTTCAACCCCTTCAATACTCACTCCTACATATCTGCGACAAAGCTCGCTATTTTCTATAACAATGCTCTTCGAAGCAGAGCCCAATCCCTCAAAATCCAGTGACTTTTGCTCCAATACTGTTGCCCCATATAAGGCAGCGACATCGCGAGCAACTCCCAAATGAGAAGCGGCATCTCCTCGGTTCGCTGTCAATCCAATTTCAAGAACCGTATCACGCTCAATTCCAAAATAATCTGCTGCCAAAGTTCCTACTTCCACAGAATCAGGAAGAACCATGATTCCATCGTGCCCCGCACTCAGTCCCATCTCATCTTCAGCGCAAATCATGCCCTCACTCACTGCTCCGCGGATCTTACTTTTTCCTATGGAAAAAGGTTCTTTTCCGGGGATTCTAACTTCCGTGCCCACCGTAGCTACCACCACTTTCTGACCCGCCGCCACATTCGGTGCACCGCAAACAATATTTAAGGGTTCACCCGTTCCAACATCAACCGTAGTCACGCTCAACCGATCGGCATCAGGGTGTTTTTCGCAGGTAAGTACCTGACCAACAATAAATCCCTTCAATCCTCCGGGCAAACTCTCCCACTCTTCTATATGCTCCACTTCTAGTCCCGAAACCGACAATCGATCAGCAATTTGCTGCGCGCTTTCCTCCACCGGAACCAAAGATTTTAACCAATTAACGGAAATTTTCATTTTTGCAAATTTAGAGAAAACCACTCCACGATTCGCTCAGCAGTTTTACCGTCCCACATTGGAGGAATATTTCCTTTTTTCCATTGGCCCGAAAGCAGTTGTTTCAATGCTTTTCTCAAATTTTCAGGGTCGGTTCCTATCAACTCATTGGTACCAATATCAACCGTCTCCGGTCTTTCGGTGCTATTCCTCATAGTGATACACGGAACACCCATCACAGTGGTCTCTTCTGTAATTCCCCCTGAATCGGTAATCACCCCTTTGGCATTTTTCACCAAATAATTGAATTCAAAATACCCCAAAGGCTCAGCCATCACCACATTCATAGGCTTAATTCCAAAACTTTCCATGTTTTTTCGGGTTCTCGGATGTACTGGAAAAACCACTTTATGATCTTTCAATTCATCATCAATCACCTCGAAAATAGACCTCAACTGATCAGCATCATCCACATTCGATGGCCTATGCAAGGTCATCACCAAATAGTCACCCTTCTTCAAAGACTCAGCCTCCCAAAATGCAGGTGCTACAAAATCATTTTCATGCCTCAACAACGTGTCAATCATGGTATTACCCACAAAAACAATGCTCTCCTCCGATACCCCAGCTTTTCTCAAATTACTGTTAGCCACCTCCGATGTGGTAAAAAACACATCCGTGATGCTGTCTGTCACCAAACGATTGATCTCTTCGGGCATGGTAATATCACCGCTTCTGATTCCTCCCTCTACGTGCGCAACCTTAATATGTAACTTCTTAGCTGAAATTGAACAGGCCATTGTAGAAGTAACATCTCCAACCACCACCACCCAATCGCAAGGGTGTGCCATCAACTCTTTCTCAAACGCAACCATAATAGCCGCAGTCTGCTCTGCATGACTTCCACCTCCACATTCCAAATTCACGTTTGGCTCAGGAATTCCCAATTGCTCAAAGAAGCTACCCGACATTGCCTTGTCGTAGTGCTGTCCAGTATGCACCAATCGATATTGAATATCTTCCCCACGAATCGCCGCCCCCTCAATTGCCCTAAGGATTGGAGCTATCTTCATAAAGTTGGGTCTCGCCCCCGCAACCAACGTGATTTTCATGGTGCAAAGTTAAGTCATTCAATTTTCTAAGTTCTTGCATTTTTCACAAAACTCCCCGCCAAAATTTGCGAAATTCGCAACATGCACATCTTCGAAGTTCCTGATCTCTTTTCCAAACTTTTCTACGAACTCGACTCCACCACCAAAAACTCCCGTAAGGTGCAAGCCCTAACCCATTATTTCAACCAAGCCCCAGACCCTGACAAACTCATGGTCATCGCAATCTTCACCGGCCGCCGACCCAAACGACAAATCAAACTATCCGAACTCAAACAATGGGCCATCCAAACCGCCCAAATCCCCGATTGGCTCTTCGAAGAATCCTACTCCGTAGTAGGTGACCTCGCCGAAACCATCCACCTCATCCTCCAAAACTCACAGTCCCTCTACCCCCTACCCTCTACCCCCTACCAACTACCATCAATCAAACTCCTCACCGGCGGCTTCCGACTTGGCGTCTCTCAAGGACTTCTCGTTCAAGCCCTTCACGCTCACACAGGCATCGAAAAAGACGAGCTCAACCTCCGATTGATGGGAAATTGGACCGTGCAAAACTCCAACTACCAAGACCTCATCATCTCACCAAAACCCCATCTAAATTCTACCAAACCATACCCTTTTTTCCTTGCGTCTCCCTTCAATGAAGATCCTCAATCAACAGATATTCATCCACTTACAAATTATCAAATAGAGCCTAAATGGGATGGCATCCGCGCGCAAATCATCAAACGCAACAACTCCATAAACCTCTGGTCACGCGGCGAAGACATCATCACCCACCAATTTCCTGAACTTGCTTCCTCCATGCTTTCTTGGGATGCTTTTTCGGGCGCCCTCGATGGGGAAATCCTTTGTTGGGACTTTGAACTTCAACTCCCAAGACCGTTTCAAGACCTGCAAAAAAGACTCGGAAGAAAGTCCCCCGGAAAAAAAACTCTCACAGACTACCCTGTCGTGTTTTTAGCCTATGACCTCCTCGAAATTAACGGTCAAGACCTTCGCCAGGAACCCCTTTTCAATCGTCGACAACAACTAGACAATCTATTCCCATCACCAAACACTCACATACAGCCCAGTCCCGTTTTTCATCCCAAAGACTTTGAAGAACTCCAGAAAATCAGAAATGAATCCTCCCAAATAAGAAGCGAAGGACTCATGATCAAACGCAAAGATTCAGCCTATGGAATTGGACGTAAACGCGGCGATTGGTGGAAATGGAAAGTCGACGCAGACACTGTTGATGCCGTTCTCATCTACGCCCAACGCGGACACGGTCGTCGCGCCAACCTATATACCGATTTTACCTTCGCCATTTACAAAGGCGAGGAACTCGTACCGTTTGCTAAAGCCTATTCCGGACTCACTGACGCTGAAATTCTAGAAGTCAATAAATGGATCAAACTCCACACCCGTGAAAGTTTCGGCCCTGTAAAAAGTGTAGACGCCGAACTCGTCTTCGAACTCGCCTTCGAAGGAATCAATCGTAGCACCCGACATAAAAGCGGCATCGCCGTTCGTTTCCCTCGCATCGTGCGCTGGCGCCGCGATAAATCCGTCAAAGACATCGCCACCCTTGAAGAACTGTTATCCAGAATTACTTGAATTTTTACCGAAAGGATAAAACACCCCTTTTTCCAGCTTCAAAAATCCATATTTAAGGTAGTACAATGAGATTTCCTCGGATTTGGGCTCAACGAAAATGCCCTTAACCCCAATTTCACTCTCCGATAATTTTCTAACTCTTTCAATGATATTAACCAACATCAATCCACTTAAACCCTGCTTTTGAAACTGAGAATGTACAGCCAGTCTACCAATCAAAACCACAGGTAAGCTTACATATTTTGAACTCGAAATTCTACTTTCATTTGCTTCTACACTTGCAGAACTTAATGTATAAAATCCAATAATTTTTGATCCGCCATTTAACATGACAAAGCAGACACTCAAACGCTTCTCCATTTGCTGTCTGGCCTGGGTTTGAAAAAACTGATCTAATTCTTCGTTTCCAGAAACAAATGATTTTCTGTCGTGCCTTTTTACATCCAGTTTCTCAAATCGGAATTCCTTCATCTTTCACCACTTGACCGTACATTTCCCTCGCCTTTTTCAAAGCACCATTCTCCACTTCCCCCCTTTCAAGATACTCCATGATCTTGAAAGAGTCTTCCAAATTTAATCTTATTGTACTCTCTCTCTTCACTACCTCCTCTGCTTTAGGACGAACTTCCGATAATAAAAAGGCACTCAATGACCCGAAACCCAATATTTCTGCCGCCCGCTGTAATATCATTTTTTCCGACTTGCTCACCCTCAACTCAATTCGTTCCATCTTATTTTCCATTCAACAAATGTACGTATTTTATCCGTACAAATATCCCATGCCTTCAAACCGCAAACATAAAACCACTTCCCCACACTATCCGTGTAGTCTATAGTCCATAGTCCATAGTCCATAGTCCATAGTCCCCCTACCATCTACCCCCTACCCCCTACCATCTACCATCTACCATCTACCCCCTACCACAAACCACAGACTTCGGACTATGGACTTCCGACTTCGGACTACAGACTAATTTTTACTATCTTCGCACCATGAGCAAAAAATTCCTCAGTTTATTACTCGCCGCAACCTCTTTCCTTAGCTTGCGCGCCGATGAAGGGATGTGGCCACTGACCCTCTTGTCTAAAATTCAAGATAAAATGCAGGCCCGCGGAATGACACTCTCCGCAGAAGATATTTACTCCATAAACAATGCTTCTACCAAAGATGCCATCGTTCGACTCATGCAAAACGGCAGAATGTTCTGCTCCGGTGAAATCATCTCCTCACAAGGTATGTTCCTCACCAACCACCACTGTGGTTATGATGCCATCCAAAGCATCGCTACCCCTCAAGACAATATCCTTTCTAACGGATTCTGGGCTAAGTCCCAATCTGAAGAGCGTAAAGTCGCTTTCCAAATCGGACTGCTCCGCAAAATTGAAGACGTTACCAGCCGCGTTCTTGCAAATACCAGCATCAACCAAGACGAAGCATCTCGCACCAAAGCCGTTGCCGAAAACTTCAAAGCCACCCAAAATGCGTTGGTTGAAGCCCTTGGCGACGAGAAAAAGAACTACGTAGTTGATATCGCCGTGTTCTCTAACGGAAACCAATACCTTGCTATGTACTACGAGGTGTACCGCGACATCCGCCTGGTGGGTACTCCCCCAGAAAACGTAGGAAAATTCGGAGGTGAAACCGACAACTGGAGATGGCCACGCCATACCTGCGACTTCTCTATGTTCCGCGTTTATGCAGGTGCCGACAACAAGCCCGCTGATTACAGCACGTCCAACAAGCCCTTCACCCCCAAGCACTACCTTCCGGTGAGCTTGAAAGGCGTGAAAGAAGGTGATTTTGCTATGACCATGGGATATCCCGGCCGCACCACCCGCTATACTTATTCCGAGGGAATCAAATACTTGGCAGGAAAAGAGCGTCCAATGCGTGTGCAATTGCGCCGCGACATCATGGACGTTTACGAAACCTACATGAAGGCTGACAAAGACGTACGCTTGATGTACTCTGCGAAATTGGCCGGCATCGGAAACTACTGGAACAAGTTCAACGGTGAAGCGAAAGAACTTTCTAAACCCGAAATTTACGCCCGCCGCAAAGCTCAAGAACGCGCCTTCGAACAGTGGGTTCGCGACAATAAAAAAGAAGAAGTTTACGGTGAAGTGACCTCCCTTTACGACCGCGCCTACGAAGACCTTAACAAATACGGACTATACTCTGTCTACCTTCAAGATGGTATCGCCAACAGCGTGCCCATGATGAATGCCATGCAAGCCATGCGCATTTACACAGCCCTTCTTGACAAAACCAACGACAAAGGAAAAGCCATGTCCGCAGAATTTGCTGCCGGCATTGACGAAAATTACAAAGAATTCAACTCCGACATCGAACGCCGAGTAATTGCAGTGATTTTCCGCCACTTTTTGGAGGATTTAGACAACAAATACCTGCCTGAAAATTTGAAGAAATTAGCTGCCAAGCACGGTAAAAACTACCAAGCAATGGCTGACCAAGTTTGGGCAAAGAGCGCTTTCTCAAATCCTGTAAAGCTCAAAAAATTAATGTCTTCTGCTAATGCTTCTGCACTTGCAAAAGATCCGTTGTTCGCCATCGTAAACGGCTATGTGAGCATCCTACGCAAAGACTTAGCGCCTATCACCGCTGACATCAACAGTCGTTTGGACCGCGCTAACCGTTTGTTTTTGTCCGCTCAAGCGGAAATGTATCCCGAAAAAGTAACCGCTCCTGATGCCAACGCCACCATGCGTTTGAGCTACGGAACCATTGAAAGTTACAACGCCAAAGACGCGGTAAAGTACAACTACTACACCTCTTCTCGCGGCATCATGGAAAAATACATCCCCGGCGACTTCGAATTCGACGCACCAGATGCATTGATAGAATTAATTAAAAACAAAGACTTCGGCCAATACGCTGACCCCACTACCGGCGATCTTCACGCTTGCTTCTTGAGCAACAACGACATCACCGGCGGAAACTCGGGTTCACCCGTCATCAACGGCCGCGGCGAGCTTATAGGAATTGCTTTCGACGGAAACTGGGAAGCCATCGCTTCTGACTTCGGATTCATGCCCGCCCTACAGCGCACCATCTCCGTTGACATACGCTACGTGTTGTTCATCATCGACAAACTCGGCGGCGCCACCAACATCGTCAACGAAATGACCTTGGTGAAATAACCAAACCCACCAAAAACAAAAAACCCCGGGGCAACACCTCGGGGTTTTTTTAATATCCCCTACCCCCTACCATGTACCATCTACCATCTACCATGTACCATCTACCATGTACCAACTACTAACCTCCACCCCATCCGGCCTCTACTGCCCCGCCGCCGATGTCTACATAGATCCCCACAAGCCCGTCAACAAAGCCCTCATCACCCACGCCCACGCTGATCACGCCCGACCCAACCACAAACACTACCTCGCCGCCCAGGGCAACGAACACATCCTGAAACTCCGTCTCGGTCAACACATCTCCCTCCAAACCCTTCCCTTCAGCCAAACCATCAGCATCAACGGCGTCAACATTTCCTTTCATCCCGCCGGACACATACCCGGTTCCGCGCAAATCCGACTAGAACATCAAGGCGAAATTTGGGTCGTTTCGGGGGACTATAAACTCAACAATGACGGCATCTCCACCCCATTCGAACCCGTGAAATGCCACCACTTTATCACCGAAAGCACCTTCGGACTCCCCGTTTTTCGATGGACACCCCAAGCCGATATCTTCAACGACATCCGCGAATACTTCCACAACAACGATGAAAACCTCATCATCTCAGCCTACTCCCTCGGAAAAGCCCAGCGTCTCATCCATCACCTCCAAGACCTCCCCCTCTACGTCACCAAAACCATCGCCGACACAACCCAAGCCCTCAACCGTGACGGCTTCAATATCTTCCTTCCCCCCATTTACCCTACCACCAAAAACCAACGCCCCACCTCCAAGCACATCCTCATCTCCAGCAACCCCACCGACTCCCGTAACCCGACCCCCTCCGAATCCCGACACCCGACCCCTAACACCCAAAATATAGACACCAGTCCCTCGCCACAAGACCCTCGTCACCTAACAATTTCCTGCTCCGGCTGGATGGCCCTTCGCGGTTCCCGCCGTTGGGGAAACTTTGACCGCGGATTCGTTCTCAGCGACCACGCCGACTTCCAAGAACTCGAAACCGCCTGCCTCGCCACCGAAGCCCACACCATTTCCGTCACCCACGGCTACTCTGCCGTCTTCGCGCGCTACCTCGCCGAAAAACACGGCCTCAAAACAAAAGTTCTAAAAAGCACTTGGGAGAGAATGGAATAACTAAATCAAATTAAACTCTTGTATATTTCTCTAAAATCCTCATTGATTGTCAAATAATCATTACCCGCAATTTTCATTGTATTAAATTCAAAAGAAGGATTTAACCATTTATCTCCAAGATTACCACCTAATAAATATGTATGATTTGCCGTTCCGTGATCTGTTCCGCCATTACTGTTTTCAGCAATTGTCCTTCCAAATTCAGTGTATACCAATACCTTTACTCTCCCCCAATTATTTCCCTGTTGAAGACGCTCGGCAAATTGATTTAATCCATTGAATAAGTCTAAGGCTAATGGCTCTAATCTAATTGTCTGTTTGTGATGAGTATCATATCCACTTTGAGTTAAATTGTATACCCTAAACGGCAATTCCTTCTCAATGCAATCAGCAATCTGATCCAACTTTCCCTTCATATCCTTGGACGACACAGAATTTGGACTTGTTTCTTTTAATAATTGATTTATTCTATATTGCTCTTCGACTCTCTGATAAATCTGCTTATTCTCTAAGCTATTTTTATTCTCATTAATCCAATCCTCAACTAAGGGAAATAAATTAGAATAGGTATTAAATGGGGTGTAATACACTCCTGAACTATTTTCTCCTTTATCAAACAATGTTTGCTCATTGTCAATTATTAAAATAGGTGATTTGTTCCCATTAACTTGAATAATATTGTTATCAACTAACCTTCCAGCCCACCCCGTCCTATGTTGAACTTTATCACCTACAACACTTCCTGTTTCCCAATAATCTTGTGCTTTAAAATGAGACAATCTATTATAATCAGAATATCCAACATTTGGGATGATTTGAAGCCAACCCTTCTCATTTAGATCTGCTATTACAGCAAAATTTGGATTTATAAACCAATTATTCCGGTAATTTATTCCTTTTTGTTCAATAGACTTTTGAATATTGGGCCGTAATTTTAGGAGCAAATCATTCTCCTTAGGAGAAATCAAATGATATCCATCCATTCCACCTTTCACTCTCACTACTACCAATACATCATCAGAATATTTCTTGGTCTGATTTACAGAGCAGGATTCAAACATTGAACCGATTGACCCTGCAACAACGCCACTCCCAACTATCTTTATGAATGCACTTCTTTTCAATGATATTGAAATAATTGATGAGTAATTAAATAACTAATTTCGTCGTTTTTTAAACTTGTGTTTCTAGACAAGACCCAACTGGACAACTTAACATTATTTTCTTTGAGAATATTTATAACTTCTCTGATATTCAATAACACAGCACTCTCAAATCGCATTCCCAATAGGTGTTTTTTGAATGTTCTGTATGTTACCTTTTCAGAGAAAGACATTTCTATTTCCTGTTGATTTTCTTGGGCGATTTCTAAAATTGCTTTGGGTAAAAACACTCTGTTTATGAGTAAATTTCCATTTAACCAACCTTCACCCCAAGGCCATCCACCAACATTTATGGGGAAAAATACATCCTGACCAAACTGTCTTAATACATTTGAATGTAATTCGCTGGTTAAAACTTTTAATCCCATCTTTTTTTGAAATCCAACCCAATGTTCCACGGGTGTTTTTACTTTATTTCCAATATATTCATCTCGAAAGAACCATTCTGAATTGATTGTGTATTGAACCAAATCAATAAAATTAATTCTATTTTTAGAAAATGTAAATGCTGCCAATTCATCAACATGCTCATCTTTTGGTTTGTCTGAAACAAAGAACCTCATAAATAAATGAGCAACTCTCTCATGAGTATGTTTTGAATTTACGAGAATGTCGATTGCGTCATTTCCATCCCAATTTCCAGTTTGACCTAGAATAGTCTTCTCCCCCCTGTCTGAATTATTTTCATCAATATACAGTTGATAAGGATAAGGGACTTTAAAATTATCCGGATTTACTGTTCTTCTGCCAGCAAAAGCTCTCGAAATTTCCAAAACATCATTCTGACCGTAATTATCAATACCTACCGTAAACAGTTCAAGCAATTCACGGGGCATGTTCTGATTGGGATTATCTTTTTTGGAATGATAGGCATTTAGAAACTTCATCGCGCAAGGTGAGGCTAAAACATCCTTCAGTAACACATTGTAATCTGAAAAAGCATTCTTTCGGTATGAATCTATCAATAAATTCTGTGCAAAACCCCAAATCCCCACTGAAATCGGTACTACATGATTCCAAAATAGCGCAGCTTTTTCTCTAAGAGGATTTTCTAATTCAACCATGAATTGAATCCAATCGGTTCTCACAGCTGCATCAGGCCATCTTTTTCTCCATTTTTCATTTGAGCCTATTTTTGCTTCAGTTGAAAATTCTTTGTTGACTTTCTCTATTTCTACAAATTCCGGAACTTCATTAATCAACCAAAATTTCATTTTATTTTCATCAATCAGTAAATCAGATAATTCATAATTCAGCAAAAATTGAATGCTAGTGCCAAATCCAAAACGATTGAGAATATGTAAGCACCTGTGATTCATAATAGGTTATCAGATTTCATTTGAATTAAAAATAAACCTTTTAATAAATTATGAATGAATTTATCATAAATTACACAATAGTATTATACCTTACTATTAACATGTAAATAATCTTCAAACTTCATACGAGTCAAAGTTTGCAATATTATTCCTAATAAAAAGATTAATACACAACTCGAGAATATAAAACCTGAACCAATGGTCAATCCTTCACCGTTTATTAAAAATGGCAAACTCCAGAACAGGCCAAATATGAAAAAAATAGTTCCTATTAACGAGAAGAAACGAAATGGAAAGAAATTAATTAGCAAAAAAACAATTTCCTTTACTGCTTTAATTGCTGTATTAATGTTTATTGTACTCTTCCCAGCTTCCCTATTGAAAATATTAATTTCCAATTCTGAAATCTTATATCGAAAATGGTTGTGTAAAATTACTATTGTTTCTGAAAAGGACATATCACTAGGTGCCCACTTTATCAGTGACTTTACAACTTCCGTTCTATATAACTTCATTCCACTATTAACATCTTCAATTGACAAATCTGTCATGGTTGTAATAAACTTACGGATCATCCATTTTCCAAGATTCCTAAAACTACTAGAACCCTTCCCATTTCGATTACCAACAATCATGTCGGATTTTGATTCCAATAATTGATTTAACATTTTTGGTATGTCTTGCAAATCATGTTGACCATCACCGTCAATTGTAATACAAAAATCAGTTTCTGCAGATAATATTCCACTTTTTATAGCCGCACCATATTCTCTGTTTCTCGAATGCGAAACTATTACAAACTTTTCGTTAATACTGTTTTTCAAGCATTCCAATGTATTATCTTTACTACCATCGTTAACAAAAATAACATAGTAATCTTTGTTATCTGAAATGAATTTAGCGATTTTATCAATCAACTTTGGCAAATTATCTTGTTCATTATAACAAGGAACAATTATAGATACGCTTTGCATGTTTATAATTTAGTGGTGTAAAATATCAAAAATACAATAATCTCTTGCAGTACTTAACAAATATTATCAAATATGGAAACATACTTTGTAATTCTCTAACCTAAAAAATTGCGCTCGAAACAAATGTCTTATCAGAATCTAAAAAGCATCAAAATCAAAATTTTCAAATAAAATTTCATTATGGTTTGGAATTGCAAAATCAGTAGAAAGGGAGCGAATTATTAAATTTAAAGGAGAAGGTTTTAAAAACTCAGGTAATTTAAACGAAAATAATGATTTTGGATGATTATTGATACCTACACTAAGCAGTATAATACAATTACATTTGTCCAGCTCAATTACCCTTGAATTTTTGGAAACTTGTATTGTTAATAATCCAAAATACTTTTTGCTTACCACCATATCCTTACAATCGAAATAACTGCTTTTGGGATTTGATAGTCTCCATTTAGTAAATTCAAAATTTCTTTGTCCTCCAAAATTAATTTTGACTTTTGTATTATGTGAACGCGTAAAAAAATTAATATACACATCAAGTGGCTTCACTAATTTAAAATCAAGTTTATTAATAAAAGCATATGTACTATTCTTATTTGATACGCCTATCACAAAATTATAACCTTCTTTTTGGGCTACGTCGTAAGTAAATTTCGCCAATCTAGTAAAAATACCCATTCCTTGAAAATCTGGATGAGTTGCAGTATTTAGAGATAAAAGACCTTTTATAGTTCTATTCCCATAAAAATAATAGACAGGAATTGTAGCATAATGACCTACTAATTTCTCTCTATAATATGCATCAAAACCAAATATGTTACCATTTGGATTCTCATGATACAACCAATTTAAAAAATTACTTGAAAAAGAATTCTTTCCAAATACTAAATTCAAAAGTTCAAGTTGCCTTTTGATAAATTTAGAATCAGCTGATATTCTTTGATAAATGATCTCTGAAGAATCTCTCATATGTTATTATATTATAATCCAAATCAATAAATGAGTCCAACCTCAATAAAGTATTTTTTCGGTTAAAGTACATTAAATAATTTAAAATGTGATTATTGATATGTTCATGCATAAAATAATTTTGATTAACGTCTATATCGTAAGGATGTATATAACTTACTAATGGGTAATTTGTACTAAGAAAATTACGCGCTTTAGCCAAAATAATATGCTTGGGCAAAATCCGTAAATAAATACCACCAGCAATTGGAAGTTTATAGAAGAGGAAATTACTAATAGTGACAGGAATTTCCAATATTCCATCAATATATTTAGGTTGTTGCCCGAAATTTGGTATTCCAAAAAGTGGATTTTTAGCTGGTAGTACAGAACTAGAATATTTAATACCATTATTTCGGAGAATATTATATGCCCAGAATGAACTTTCAATCAAGGAAAATGTGGGAGCCCGAAACCCTATGGGACTCGGTACACCACAATTTATTATTGCTTCAATATTGCGCACAAGATCATTTTCGAATTCTTTTTTACCTAAATGGTTTATTGGAATATGAGAATATGAATGGCAAGCTATTTCATGTCCTTTTATAAATATTTGTTTTACTAAATCAGGATATCTCTCTGCTATTTTACCAACAACGAAAAAAGTAGTCTTCGAATTATTATTCTCTAACCAATCCAATAATTTCATTACATTTAGATTGACACGATCCTCGTATCTGTCCTTATTCCAAATATTTTCTCTTGGATCTTCAAGATCAATGCTAAACAGGAAATCTTTTGACATAATGTATGATCTTTAATAAAAGTATTTGTTTTTAAAGGTTTGGATGTTAAACCGCTAAATCACTAATGATTAACTTTAATGTTAACTTTTTTTACACCAAATATTAATAGAATTTCCTTATCTATTTTATCGGGCCAATTAACTTCAGAAGCTGAACAACCTTTCTTTGTAGGATTTAAAATATTATTTGCATAATTAAATTGTTTACTCAATCGTATAAATTTAATTTCACTAAATCCATTTGATCTTGCATACGTTGTTTTAGCATAACCAAAAGTTATTAATAGAACTAATATTCCTAGATAAAAATTATTTTTAAAACCAAGTAAACCTATAACAAGTACAATAAACCAAAGCAGTGATAAATAGTTATAATAGCGAGCTTCTTCAGAAAACACCCAACATAAATTATCAACCCCATAATGAACACCTTCTTGGGGAGGTGTTGTAATTTGAAGGAGAAATAAAAAGATATATTGGAAAATAGAAAAAACTATCAGACTATACAAAAGAACCTTATTCTCAGAAATAAATTTTTTAGATTTCGAAACAACGATTGCAACAGTGATTACACCAAAAATTTGACCAAAATACCAGTACCATATTTTAACATCTAATTTTTTTTCTGAAAACCACATTAAATGTTTATAAAATCTATCAATTTCCAAACCAAAATGAAACCAAAAATAATCCACTTTAGAGATGTTGTATAAATCCAGAAATAATTGGTTATCTTCATTTAATACATTATTGACACCTTTGGCTTTTAAGTATATAAGTATCAACAGTGAAAATAAAGATGATAATCCTACAATAAAACTTTCAAATTGGAATAACTGTTTGCGTCGGATTTTTATAAAAAAATATATTAAAGTAAATGAAATTACAACCGGAAATAGACTATATTTCGAACAAGGTACTAATAGTATTACAATAACTGTATTTAAAAAATTTATGGTTTCTTTGTCAATCAATTTCAATATTTGCCAGAAAAGAAACAATCCAAGAACAATTGAAAAATAATCAGATATAGTACCCCTGTCAATATGACCTATATAAAGTGAGCATAATAAAAACACTATTATAAATTGATTATCAACATATACGAATTTCTTTAAAATTTTTCCGACCATTTGTGTTTCTATTGCAGCCAATATTATTCCCAAAAAAACCGTAGAATAGATAATATTATTAAATAAAAAATCGATTAAATAAATTATTAAAGATAAAAATGGGGGGTGAGAATAATATGGCGAAATTTCATATGTTTTTGTAATAATGTTTAACATTTTTAAACCATATGCTCCGTGATTCTTAAGAACCATTGTAACATTCAGCTGTCGAGAAATATCAGGAGCTAAATTAAAAAGAAAAAAAATTGATATGACTCTGATTAAAAAATAAATTATATAGTACTTGTTTGATCTGATATAATAATAAATAATATGCATTTGTAAGTGACTCTAAATAATCGTTCAATCTAACCTTTCAAACTCCGAATTCTGACTGATATACTCGGGAACCAATTCTTTCAGCAACTTAACCAACTCCCAGTCAGTGGCGCCGTTTAAAGAAGCGTACGTCAAGGATTCAAATTTGCCGGTTAATGCGCCCGATTCGTATTCTCTGACTTTGGCAATCAATATCTTAGGGTGATGCGTGGGGACTGTGCTCTCCGCGGAGCTTAACAGCTCTTCGTAGAGTTTTTCTCCAGGACGTAAACCCGTTTCTATAATGCGGATATCTTTGCCGGGCTCGAAACCGCTCAACTTAATCATCTTCTCAGCGAGGTCGTAAATGCGAACGGGTTCACCCATATCAAAGACAAATATCTCACCTCCATTACCCATGGTGCCCGCTTCCAAAACCAATTGAACTGCCTCCGGAATGGTCATGAAATAACGAACAATATCTCGGTGGGTCACCGTAACATCCTGCCTCGCCTCAATCTGCTTGCGGAACAACGGAATTACAGACCCATTCGATCCCAACACATTACCAAAACGCGTGGTGATGAACTCCGTCTCTGCCTTTCGATTCATATCCTGAACCAAGATTTCCGCCGTGCGCTTCGTCGCTCCCATCACATTCGTGGGATTCACCGCTTTATCCGTCGAAATCATTACAAACTTCTTCACTCCATGACGCACGCTCGCTTCCGCCAGAACCTGAGTTCCGCGCACATTCACCCTCACCGCCTCCTTGGCATTGTTTTCCATCAACGGGACATGTTTGTAGGCCGCCGCGTGGAACACAATCTCCGGTTGGTGCTTGGCAAATACTTCCTCAATTCGGTTTTCGCGGGTCACATCCCCCAAAATTGGATGTAGAATTTTCGATTCTCCATAGTTCTTCACCAACTCCAAAATCAAGTCGTTCATGGGCGTTTCGGCGTTGTCTAACATCACCAAACACTCCGGCCCATAATGAATTACCTGTCGGCAAATCTCTGATCCAATAGATCCTGCCGCACCCGTCACCAACACCCGTTTTCCTCTGATGAAACTCTTGATGTTTTTATTATCGAGGGATATGGGGTGCCTGTTCAGCAAATCTTCGATTTTTACCGTGCGCAACTGTTTCGCACTCAAATCCCCGCCAATCCATTCATTGACGTTCGGCACCCGCTGGAAATTCAAATTGAACTGCAAACACAACTCACCGACCCTATGAAAACTGTTGTTCGATACCGATTGCACCGACCAAACCACTCCCGTCACCTTATTTTTCTCGAGGAAGTCTTTTTCGAAAACTTCATCAGCCGAATACACCTTGATGCCATCGATTCGCTTGCCCACCACGCTCGGATTATCATCCACAAAACCCACCACATCTGCAGTTGCATTGGGATCTTGCTTGATGGCGTTCCGCACGCTGATGCCCGTAACACCAGCACCATAAATGATCAAACCCTTATCTTTCTTAGCATCCGACTTCAACACGAAGCGGCTGTAACTCAACTTAACGAACAACCTCAATCCCAAAACCCCCATCAAAAATGCGAATCCGTGCAAAATCAAAAACGCAATAGACAGTTTCGATAAATCGACCGGCAAAAACTGATGCGCCGACCGACTCAAAAAGAAGGTCGCCGATAACGCGGTCACGCTGGCCACCGCCAGACGCATCAAATCCCTCACACCCGTATGTCGGAAAGCCCCTTCATACGACCTAAACACCACAAACGACACCGCAAACGAGAGCTCCAAAAAGGCCCACGCCCGAAGATGCTCTACATTATAAATTTTATCAAGATTGAAATTGCTCAACAACAACAGCGAAAACACGTAGGCCACACCCACAAGTACCAGATCGATGCCCAATATCACCCACACCGGAAGGTACTTTTTCCCTAAAATTTTCAAAAACAAATGCTGTAGTTGTCGCTCCATGAATTATTGTCGAACTATCACTACAAATTTCGTTCCAAATTCAATACCAACCGATTCCCTTCACAAAGTTTTTGTTCGAGTAGGCAAAATATAATACCTGGTACCTGGTACCTAGTACCTGGTAGATGGTACCTGGTAGTTGGTAGGGGGTATTTTAAAAAAACGCCAAACTCGGAAGTAAAACAGTGCCAAACTCGGAAGTAAAACGGCGCCAAACTCGGTAATTTTTAGTATATTTGAACAATAAAACGGACTTATATTTATGAATAACAATTATTTAGAACGTATATCTGATTTAGAAATTCACGAAGCACTCAATAGGGCAGGTGCTGTATTGATTGAAGGGCCTAAGTGGTGTGGAAAAACAAGCAGCGCAAAACAAGCCGCAAAGAGCGTTATTTACCTTCAAGACCCAGATAATGCGCCCGGATATTTGGCACTCGCAGATACAAAACCTTCACTCCTACTCAAAGGTGACACCCCAAGATTGATTGATGAATGGCAAATGGCACCCGTTCTGTGGGATGCCGTAAGGCATGAAATCGATAAAAGAAATTTACCCGGTCAGTTCTTGCTCACCGGCTCAACCACTCCCTCAGACAATCAAACCGCCCATACTGGGACAGGAAGATTCGCAAGAATCCGAATGAGACCCATGAGTTTGTACGAATCGAAAGAATCTACTGGACAAATATCGTTGAGAGACCTTTTTAATCATACCGTTTCTGAACCTGAAGGATTGTCTAATTTGAGCATTGAACAAATTGCAACTTGCATCTGCAGGGGTGGATGGCCAGGAAGTCTTAACATGAACAAAAAAAGTGCCCTGAAGACACCCATTGATTATGTAGAGTCAATTATAAATCAAGACATCTCAGCCGCTGACGGAATCACGAAAAATCCTGAGCGGGTCCGATTGTTGTTGCGTTCACTAGCCCGAAATACCTCCACAATCACCAATTACCAAACAATTAAGGAAGACCTTGAAACCAAAGACAGCCAATACTCGGAGAAAACAATCAGCCTCTACCTTGAGGCCCTAAATAGAATTTTTGTTACCGAAGATCTACCCGCATGGCAACCCTCTTTGAGATCAAAAACAGCCATTCGAACATCGGATAAACGCCATTTTGTTGACCCGTCAATTGCCGTAGCTGCGCTCAGAACGGATCCCAACGGTATTTTAAACGACTTTGAATTGTTTGGATTCCTGTTTGAATCGCTTTGCACAAGAGACATCCGAATCTATGCCCAAGCCAACGATGGGGATGTTCTCCATTACAGAGATAAATCTGGCTTAGAAGCCGACCTAATCATACGCCTTAGAAATGGCAAATGGGCTGCAGCCGAAGTAAAACTCGGACAAAAACAAATAGAAGAGGCAGCCAAGAATCTTTTAAAGATTCGAGACAAGATTAACACTGAAAAAATGGGGGAACCCTCTTTTCTAATGATCATCACCGGCGGCGAATTCGCCTACCAGCGCAACGATGGGATTTGGGTAATACCTATAAGTTGCCTCAAGAATTGATCAACTTACCCAACCTGTAACTATTCAACGTTCAACTAGTATCAAAACATGATACAATTTTTTATTTTGAATCAACTAAATTACTTGGACCAAATTGTAAATCCTGCTTTTTGGCAAATTGAGGGAATTGAAAATAACCAGCAAGCCAATGTCACAAACATTTTATTCAAAATAATTATGGAAACAATTGACTGTTTTATATTATGTCCAGAAGCGACCTCATATTGTCAATCGTTTTTCTTGATAAATTTTTTATTTAACCTGTTTGGCAGTTATTCATGATAATACTTACTTGACATACTTAATTGATTCACTCACAAAGAAATTACGCCATTCAATTAATATTTATGGATATCAAAAATGTGACATTATCTTGCATCTTGTTATAATTTATGTGCGGAATTTTAGGGATTATTAAATCTAAAAATAAAACGGTATCCATTGATGAACTGAACGTTAAGTTATCAATAACTAATCATAGAGGACCCGATTCAAAAGGAACATTTATACATGAAAATATAGGATTTGGGCACAACCGACTGTCTCTCCTCGACTTAACAGAAAATTCAAACCAACCATTTTACGATGATCGTTTTGTCTTGGTTTTCAATGGTGAAATTTACAACTGGAAAAACCTGAAAGAAAAACTGAAAAACGAAGGGGTAAACTTTAAAACTTCTTCAGATACGGAAGTTTTATTTTTCGGATTGAAAAAATGGGGTGTTGAGAAAACACTAGCAAATTTAAAAGGAATGTTTGCTTTTTCATGGTTTGACAAGAGCGAACATACTTTGATTTTAGTGCGGGACAGAGTTGGAATTAAGCCTTTATTTTATGGGATGATTCAAGGCGATTTCTATTTTTCCTCAGAAATCAAATCCCTATGTAAAGATTTGAATTTGGATGACGTAAATATGCATTATTTGGCACAAGCATATTACGGGATATACGAAACCCAACGCCACATTTCGCCTTTCAAACAAATTCATCAACTGGAACCAGGTTATTTGTTAAAATTAAATACCCAAAATCTAGACTATAATATCATTAAATGGTTTGGACTCGAAGATTGGGTTGATGAAAAAGATTTTAATCTTCGAAACAATAAAACTTCACAAGCAATCACAGAAGAATTCAGTGCCTTATTTAACAATTCAGTATCCTCCATGTCTGTCTCAGATGCCCCCATGGGAACTTTTGTTAGCGGAGGTATTGACTCTTCGGTGGTAGCTGCCACTTCAAAAAATTATGGGGATTTACAACTTTTTACTGCGAACGTGGAAGGTAAATTCTCCGAAATTAAAGATGCACGTTACTTGTCCAAATCATTGAAAACGAACCTTAATGAATACAAGTATCTACCAGATTATTTCATTAAAGACATAGTAGATTGTACTTGGCATTATGAAGCGCCCATCGTTCTTTTTACAAATTCGGTGGCGTTTTCAGGGGTTGCTGATTTAGCTCGACAAAAAAACGTGAAGGCAGTTTTAACGGGTGAAGGATCAGATGAGTTGTTTTTAGGATATCCAAAACTACTCACGCAAAGGTGGGACAACCTGATTCAATTGCCGTACGATATAATCAACGGTATTTATAAGAAAGTGCCAGGATTGAAAAGTTACCTAAAAATAAATTCCGTAGATATGCAAAAAGAAATACTGCAAAGTCACTTAAACGGATATAAAGAAAGAAGCAATGACAATGAAGTAATGAAGGCGTACCATTTTTTGAAAAATAACGACGAAGAATTGCGCTGTTCTAAACTTTCAGTCAATATGATTCACAGACATCTTCACTCTCTGTTATGGCGCAACGACCGGATGGGAATGATGCATTCCATCGAATCAAGATTCCCCTTTTTAGATGAAGAGGTCATGAAGTTCGGTTTGAATTTACCTTCTAAATTTAAAATTGGAAAAACTTCTTCATTTTACAATTGGAAACATCCATTCAAAATGGATAAGGCAGTAGTTCGTAATTTTGGAGAACAATTACTACCCCAAGAATTAGTTAAGAAGAAGAAATTTGGATTTGGCGTTCAAGGACACGCCAATGCGGAACTAAAAGTGGATTTAAACTTTTTCAAAAATGGATTTTGGCAAAAAGCATGTGGTATGAACCAAGAGAGTCTGCAACAAATGTATACTGAATGCGACCCTAAATTAATTGCCAAACTCAGCTCAGTAGAAGTATGGGGTTCTCTTTTTGTTTTAAAACAGACCAAAGAAGAAGTCAACCAAAGGGTTCAATCTAGTTTTAAGATGAAGAATTAACTAATTTGTCCAATCTGTAACTATTCAACGGAAACCCAGGAATCCAATCTCCAACTTTCGCAATCATTCGCACCAACCACAACGGAAGGGACTTGATTTTCCGTCCGTACGTGGCGGCAATTTCATCTTCGAATTCACCGTAGGATTTCCTTCCTGAAAACACATTCAAAGTCTTTGAACCAGCAAGGCCCGCCGATGGTTCCTGAAGCAAATCCAGAACCTTTCGACCGAGCTCTTCAATATTCACGTAGTATCGGAAACGTTCATAACTGTTGCCAATTCTGAAATAATACCCCTTCCGGATGGCCTTTTCCATGGCACCCAAATTTCCTGGCGCATTCTCACCCACAATCAACGGCAACCGCCAAACGATGCACACGCAATTCCATTTTTCACAATATCGCTGCACAATTCGCTCGGCCTCCCATTTGCTCCTGCCATATGGGGACAATTCAAGCTCTTGCGCCTCTTTTTCCGAAGGATAAGGCGGCACACAACGATCCTCATCAAATGGCTCCCCATATACAGCAATGGTTGAGATAAATAAAAACTTCTTTGGCTTCCACTCCGCCTCCTTCAGCGCCTCCATCAATCGCTCTGTTCCCCTCGTATTGACTTCAAAAAACCGCTGCTTCTCTTCATCCGTTTTAGGAACCGTATGTGCCAACCCCGCAGCATGAATGAATAACTCTATTTCCGGGTCTGTCACTTTTTTTCTTGGGATTTGATTGAGATCTGAGGCAAGATCGAATTTCCAATCCGCATCTGCAGAACGACCAATCTTAATGGCACCATTACCCAAATCTTTAAGGTGTTGACCGAGAAAACCGCTATATCCAGTTAATGCTATCATTGCTCAGCCCATTTGAATCTTAATAAGATATAACCAACAGATAAAAGGACAAAAAATACTACTGCTAGAAATGAATTGTATAAAATCAAACCATTTATAACAGCTTGAGTCAATGCATAAATGGACGAAACTTTAACATGCGACCACCCTTTTTCGTTGGCCAGTAATTGATACAAATGACTTCTATGAGCTTCTAAAATGTTTTCCTTTCTATATAAACGCAATGCTATAGTCGCAACCGAATCCAAACCATAGACACCTAGGAATAAAACATAAATTAAATTGTCATTTGCTATGACCAACCCATAAATCCAGTAAGACAAAACAAAAGCCACACTCACCGCCCCAACATCACCCGAGAAACATCTCGCGCGTTTTCGAACATTGTAAAAGGAGAAGACAACTAGTGCCGCTCCCAAAGCCCACCAAATTTCTGATCCAATTACTAATTGATAATCAAGCTCTAACATTACCAAGGCCGTTATTACAGCCACCAAAGAATAAAGGGCGGTAATGCCATTGATGCCGTCCATGAAATTGTATGCATTAATCACTCCAATGATCAATATTAGCGCCAATAGCGATTGCCAAATAACAGTATTTGATGAAAACACTACCGAAGCAATGGTAATAATTTGAATCAAAATTCTAAATTTTGGGGAGAGTGATTTTACATCATCATAAAAACTAATTGCCGATAAAACCAGCAAAGCAATCCAAAACTGAATGGGTTCCTTTATTAGATTTAAGCCGTCATTTTTCGTAAAAATATTAAAAAACAAAGTAGCAAAAATGATGAAGGGAAAAACCAATCCTGCACCACGAATGGTCAGAACGGTATGACTGCTTCGTTGGTTGGGTTTGTCAATTATGTTATAATGATTTGCTATTTTAAAGTAAATCTCAAACAATAAAATTGATAATACAACTAAAATAACTTGACTGATCAATTAAATCTATTAGTAAAATTTTTTACCCAATTCTTATCCATAAACGGTCTTTCAAACAGCAAAAAAAAGATAGAAGAAATTAACAAAACCAAAGGTACGCTCAACAATAACTGTATTAAAAGATTCTCATTGTAAGCGAATGAATTAATCCAAAGTTTTTTGGTGAGTTTAACACTTAAATGAAAAAAGGCATAATGCAGCAAGTATATGCTGTAACACATGCCTCCAATTGTATAAATGATTTTTCGGGTATATATCCAATTGAATAAATAAGATTTAAAAGCGGTAATCAATACTATAACCAATGAAAAATTAAAAGCCACAATATTGAAAATGTGATGTTGTGGTTTGTAGAAATAAAACAATCCAAACATAGACAATAAACCAACCACATCGTAAAAATATGATTTTCGCTTGATCCACTCTAAATTCTCCAAGTAAACCCAACAAGCTATTATTCCCATTGCAAAATTGATAAAGAATGACGGAATTGAGCGGTTCCAATAATCATTCCAAATGAAATCATGTTTGAACCAAATACTAAATACTAAAAAAACAAGCATCCACAACCCCGAAACCCACTTTTTCTGGGACCTAAATACTACCCAAAGTATAAATGGTACAATCAAATAAAACTGGGCTTCCGTCTCTAAGCTCCAGGAAACTGGATTGATGGGATTTGGCTCACCATAAATAAAAACATGACCATACACAATTCCTGCTAATAGATGATACAGGTAATCCACACCATCGGCACGGAATACAAATAAATGAATTAAATAGAAAACAATAAGGCTGATGATAAAAGGTGGTTCCAAACGAGTCAACCTTCTCAGAAAATAACCCTTTAGCTCTATATTTCGTTCTGTTTTTCCCAAATAAAATCTCAAAAAAGGAAGAGCCAACACAAATCCGCTTAAGGCAAAAAAGACCTTAACACCCAAATCCAACCTTATCCACCACCAAGCCAATGATAAGGTATTTTTTGCGCCACCCATCAATTCCAAAGAATTCTGCAAACCTGTGCCAATTTCTTTTGATAATGCCGTATTAAGATGATAAAAAACAACTGTTATAATTGCCAAAAATCTGAGTCCATCAATTTCAGGAATAAATTGATTTGAAGCGGTTTTACGAGAAAATGAATTAAGCAATGGTTAACGATTTAAGTTTGTTTTCATAATTTAAGGCAATGGTTTGAATTGAATAACGTGCTTTTACAAGATTTAAAGCATTTCGATATTCATGCAAATTATCAATAGCCTGTTGTAAAGCTTCATTCATCATTTGAGGCGAATTTGGTTTCACAGAAATACCAATATTTTCATCATCAACCAAGTCCTTAATCCAACCAGTTGTATTATGAATAATTGGTACACCATATGCAATTGAATCAAATAACTTATTGGGTGAACTTGTGCTTAAAACAGGATAATCCTTGAATAAAACAAATGAAAACGCAGCTATTTTATACCACTGAACAACTTCTGTTTTTGGCAATAATCCCAAAAAGTAAATTGAATTTTCTAATTGTTTTTCTCTAACCAATTGTTCTAAGTAGATTTTATCGACGCCTTCCCCAATGATTACTATTTTCATTTCTTTCGGAATTTGGCCATTAAAAAAAGCATGTATTACTTCTTCAACGGCATCCATTCGACCAATAGAACCTGCGTATAAAAAGACTTTGTGTTTTTTAATGTCTAACCAACAAGGAAAATAAAAGTCATTTTCAAATTCAGAGTTATTAATTAATTCTTCGTTCGCCACATTTGGTATTGTTATACAATCTATATTGGGAAATCTCCGCTTTATGTTATTTTCCATGCCAATTGAGCAAGTTACTAGGAATGTGGACTGAGAATAAATTAACTTTTCAAATTCTAATCCTATTTTCCCTAATAGCGGATTTATCAAACCCATTTCAATAGCTCCTAAAGGCCATAAATCTCGAATCTCAAAAACCAACTTTTTTTTGCTAAACCATTTACCGAATAAACCCGGTATTCCAATAGTGATTGGTCCCGAACTAGCAATTATTACGTCAGCTTTAATAAAAATTGCGTAATAACTACTTATCATTGAAAAAAGAATGGCGTTTAAGGCTCTTTTCAATACGGTATATCTATTACTATCTCCTGCATTAATTACGATTATGTTGATACCTTCAATTTTGGATCTTTCAATGAATTTTTGAGCCTTAATATCTGACTTGTCATAGGGTGATGTAACTACAGTTACTTCATGCCCAAGTTCAACCCATCTCTTAGTAAACTCATAGACCCTGGTTGACCATGACCCCTGTGGAGTGCCAAAATATTGATATAGATAAATTATTTTCAATCGACGATCACAACAATTTGAGGCTTGCCTGATTTTGAGTTTTTAATTTCGTAGACTTGATTGAAAGTAATCATTAACTGTTCATTTGCTAAGTGATTGAGCTTTTCATGGATGTCTTTTAAAACTTTGTTCCTGAAATTCATGCCTTCAATATAGTTAATTGTAATAGCTGTATCATTTTTCTTTTGTACCACTTGAAACTGTTTTATTTCTGAGAAATACTCAAAAACACCTGTAAATGAATGAACAATTAATTTACGTCCTGATGGGGTTGTTATTATATCTGTTTCCCTACCTATTATTTTTTGAAATAATCCTAATGCCAAATCTTGTTTTAAGGGATAAAGATTCGATGGTAATTTAATTGCTAAATCACCTACTTTATATCTAATTAATGGCATTGTTTTATGTATAAGACTTGTAACTACCACATGTCCAATTTCTCCATCAACTACTTCATTTCCATTATCATCTAATATCTCAACAATAAAATAAGGATCCATAATGTATAAATAATCCAAATCTTTTTGAGCCCCTAACATCAGGCCTTCACCCGTTCCATAAGTTTCGTATACCCTGCAACTAAATACCGTTTCAATTTTTTTCTTGTAATGATCAAAAAGTTTATCACCCCATGATACGGCAGATTTCAACTTAATCTTTTGCCCTTCGGCAATTTCGGCTAATACAAATAAGCTTGATGCGTAACCACCTAGAAATGATTTCTTCTTTTTTGCCCAATTTAACCCATCGTAGGTGTTTTCTGTTGTAAGGCCAAACGCAAATTGATAATATGTTTGAAAGAAAAAATCTTTTAGTCTTTTTTCGAACGAACGAGTTGTACCAAGCCCTGTTTGTAACATAGGTGTGCCTATTTGGTATCCTGCCCATTTCCACCAAATTGTTTGAATTGCTCGGATTAAACTTTGTTCTTGTTTATCTATATATATTTCTGTTTGTATGCCAGTAGAACCACTCGTACTATTCTTTATTAGTCCAGATTTCTTAGTTAGTAATTCCTCATAATTTGAACGGATATTATCTTTCGTAAGCAGTGGAAAAGCGCTTAATTGTTTAAATGGATCGTTTTGAAATTCAATTGGAAGACGTTTATAATATACACTCTTTTGCCGCGCTAAAGTTAAAATCTCAATTAAATTTTTCCGTTGTAAATTAAGGATGAATTGTCTGTTTTGACTAAGAATTTGTTCTGTTAATTTTATGGATTTTATATATTGCCCCCCAAAAATAGTATCACCAATTGGCAGTATAATTCTTTCTAAAATTCTATTATAAAACATGTTTGAAAAGTTCAGGCCACACTTTATCAATATGATATTCTTTCGCTTGCTCTAAATTATTCTCACGAATTATATTCATTGCATGAATATTATCAACTACCCATAACATTTTTTCAGTTAATCTATTGATATCATTGGGTGGAATGATAAAACCGTTAATACCATCTTGTATTATTTCAACATTCATGTTCCAATGTGTTGCGATAACAGGTAACCCTGCTATAAACGCATCTACAATTACTCCAGGAAAACCTTCACCCTTCCAAAAAGTTGGAAATAACATACAGTCGTATTTATTCAATTGAGCATATGACTTCTCAGGCTCATTGATAAAATCTAAATATCCAATGTAATTACAGGGGTCTTCAAATGCAAAATCTTCTTCTAATGGACCATAAAAATCAATTATGAATGATAATTCTGGCCTTAACGTTTTGATTTCCTTAGATGCCCTTATTATTTCTGATACCCCTTTTGAATCTGATATTCGACCTAAATAGACGAATTTAATGGAATTACTTTTATTTGTTGAAACATACTCGAGTGAAGGAAATTCCTTGAAATTGGGGATTACCTTTATCCTATCTGCTTCTATAAATTTACATAACTTGGATTTCAATAAATTTCCTTCAACAATAATTGAATGCAAAACTTTATAAACTTTAACCTTAAAAATACCTTTTTCAATTGCTTCCGGCAAATAGCCCCCAATGACGGCATATGTTATCTTACTAAGCACTGAGGGTTTTATAATAGACAAAACAAAGAGTAACCGATACGTGGATACCGAAGAGGCTGAAATAAAAATGGAATCAAAACTACTAAATAATAATTTCCAAAATAAAATAGTTATTATTGTAAAAGATTTTTTCCAATTAAAAGTGTCGATATAAAATAAACTGACTTTTTCCGCTTTTAATTTTGTTAAAATCAACTGGTTCTTGTATTCCTCCCCCCCCAAGGGTAAATTATTTTCATTTATGGCTCCAATGAATAATACTCTTTTTCTGTTATTCAATTTTCTTTTATTTTCAAAACTCCAAAGATCATAAATAAAGGCGTAACAAAAGTTCTCATAGCAGCATGAAATGTTGTTAAAGTTGAAACAACTAACAAAATAAAAATTATATTTCGATGTAAACTATTTTTATTTAGATTCCAACTAGAAAATGGAATTGTAAAAAACATATAAGCGAATATCACACCAAGAACGCCATGATCTGCAAATAAACGTGAAATCTCTACGTGTGCCGCCATAATTCTTTCAGGATCTCTCAAATAATTAGATACTCCAAGACCAACCCCAGTAATTGGATTTTCTAACCATAATTTAAGGTCCTTTTCAAAAATACCCAGGCGTCCAGTTAAAAAATGATCAGCTGTTACCTCTTTTGTTCCCAATAAGGTCCCTTGAGTTTCACCTTGATACCTTAATAGGAGATTCCCTCCAGTAATTGAATTTGCTACTTCGAATACTCCATATAAAACTACGATTAATATAAACCCAAAAATTAATGATCGTTGAGAACTTCTCTCTTGTTTAAGTAAAATTCTATTTTGTTTTCTTAGTGGTAAAAGCATAAGCAAAACAATACCTAAAGCGCCTACCATCATTCCTCCACGGGAAAAACTCAACAATCCCTGGAAAGTAAATCCTGATAAAATAATTCCATCGAAAATTCGATTCCCGGAAAAGTTTAACTTATTGAAAACACTATAAAATGTCAAAAACATTCCCAATCCTAGCACGGTAGAAACCTGATTAGAAGAATGGCCTGCGGTAGTTTCAAAATTCGCCCCTAGTTTAAATGTTATATCCTCAAAATCTGGAGTTTTAATATATGTATATGTTAGACTAGCTAAACAACCCCAAAAAATGAATTTCAAGATTTGGTTCAATGCAATTTTAGAAATTAGGAGGCGGTCAGCAAAAGCAATACCTAAACCAACGGCTAGTGGACCCAAATAATAATTGATAATATCGTAATAATTTCTGAGTCCACTAAAATCATAAAACAAAGCAGGTGTTATTAATATTATCATCCAAACACCCTTTTTAGAACGAACTCCAAAAAAATAAACACCCATTATACCCATTAAAACTAAAAAGTACTTTCCCAATTCGTATGGAATGAATGGTGAAGTCTTTGCCATTCTATCTAATACTTCAAACGAAATAAGATATGAGAATAACGACAAAAAAAATACAGCTTTCTTTTGAGATAAAAGATTTAAACTCTTACCAATATTTGTTATTAATATAAAATAAAACCAAATTATTAAAGAAAAAGGAGTAATTGTACACAAAAAGCCTAATACTATATGAGCTATAGTCCATAGTAAATTCCTCTTTTCGGTGGCCATTCCTTCAATTACCATGAAATATCTTTTCCTCCAGATTCTTTAAATAATTTTCAAATCTAAATTCAGTTGATCCAATAGAGCCATTTTTCGCTATTTTTTTCAATTCCTTTGAATTCAAAAAAAATGCAACATTAATGGTCTGAAGCAAAGAAATAGAATTTAATTCGCTCATTAAGAACCCGTTTTTTTCATTTTCCAGATAATGAGGAATGCTTCCAACTGCACTGCAAATGGGTATACAACCGTAGTTCCAAGCTTCAGCAACTACTTTGGGAAATCCCTCCGATTTGCTAGGTAATACGAGAAAATGTGCTTCTTGAAGTTCTTTATGAACTAATTCTTGTTCCACAAATCCCAAAAATCTAGTGTTGATGTTCACCTTTTTAAATTCAATTTCTAGTTTTTCTCTTAATGATCCATCACCAATAAATACCCATTCTTGTATTTTTTCATTGGGGAGCTTTGGAATTATCTCTAATAAGAAGTCCAAGCCCTTTTCAGAATCTATTCGACCCGCAAAAACCACTTTAAATTCTTTATCAAACTCTTTATTTATTAATTGGCCTATTTTATTCTGTTCTTCTGTTATGCATGGATTTTCAAAGCTCTGTAAGTGCTTCTTTTGATTTGGCCAAAATCCATTTATTGTTACAGCGCAATTCAAAAACTTCTTTTCTAAAAACCACCGCTGAAAACGATACCCTAATGAACTAGAAACATGCCCCCAATTATTGGCATATTTGACCCACAAAGTGAATTTCCTAGGTATAAAAAGGAATAAAGGTAAAACATATACCCCAATACCCATTGGTACACGAATCTGCACGTGACTCGCTCCTTTTAATTCTTTTAGTATTACTCGGATAACGGTAAATGCATTTGTAAACACCGAAACCTTATCAATTATTCTTAAACCACCAAAAGTGGGAATTGGGCTAAATCGAATATTTTTATTGGAATAACTTTTCATACTTGCATTGGCATTTTCTTGACCGAAACATGCCACATGTACAACATCGCTCCAATGGTCAGACAAATAATTTATTTCTGCCACCGTTGGCCCCCAACCTACAACCTCACTGCGCTCATTGATGGCGTGTAAAGTATGACTAATTATTACTAATTTCTTTCCAATTAAAGGCATTCAATGAAACTTTCACTTATTCTTGACCAATTATGCTGTTCTGCCCAATCTATACATTTCTGTTGAAGGTTACTTTGATTGGAAACACAAAATTGAATTCCCTGATAAATCTCATCATCATTATCACCGTCAACCAAAAAACCGGACTCTTTTTGCTTCACAGCCTCCTCGACCCCACAATACATTGCCCCCAAAACAGGTGTACCACAGGCATTAGCCTCCAAAGCCACAATACCAAAACCTTCCACATCTCCATTGGGCTGATTTTCACTTAGCAATACAAAAATATCCGCCGCACGATAGTAGTCCCACAAATCTTTGTGTTGCTTAACACTTCCATGGAATGTAATTTGCGATTCAACACCCAACTTTCTAGCTAATGCCTCTAGCACCTTTTGATTGATAGGTCTTCCTACAATATGATAGTGTATTTGGGGAAATTGTTTAATTAGTTTAGGCAATGCTTTAATCAAGCGATGTTGGCCCTTTCGTGGTGATACATGGCCCACCGTTAAAAGTGCAGGTACCCCCTTTAGTACAATATTATTGCTAAAAACAAAATCACTTTTATCCAATCCATTTGGAATAACATGCAAACGCTGTTCATTTTCTAAAATCCATTTAGGTAATAAACTTTGCGTAAAGTTTGAAACGGAAATAATGGTATTAAACTTAGAAATAGATGAGTGGGTAAATGCTCTAAGTAAATTATTGGATAAATTAACTTCAGAACCGTGAAGAATACAGAGTGTTTTAGCCTTACTAGCGAAAATTTTCTGAATCCAGATTAACCAAAGTGCAAATTTACCGCTAGATATAAAATGAGTGAATGAATTTCCAAATAGAAGCTTACTTAATTTGAAAATTCTAAGTAGATATGTTATCCCTTTTATCCTACTAAATCGATGGATTTTAAACGGTGATACCTCATCGAATTTCAACACATCTGTCTCTGAGGCATAATCTTTAGGACATAAAACCTCGATATGTATCAACTCTCTTTTTGCTAACTCTTTAGCCAAAAACCAAGCATGATGCCCAATTCCTCCAGGGCCTGGAGGAAATTCGCTTGCTACCAATAGAATTTTGTTTTTCAATTTAATTGGGCTATCGATTGACCTTTTTCAATTTTATCAGTTGCTAAATTCCAAGATCTAACAACAGCCACAAATGCAATTGGCAAAAACAAAGGAAAAATAAAACCATAAGTCAATCTCATAATTTTGTTTTTCTTAAATTTATAGGGCATATAAGACTGTGGAATATTCTTGATTAAATAGAGAATAGCCTCTTGATTCCCGTAATATTTCCTAATCAAATATAACACACTGGGCACAGGCCTTGGAGCAAATAACGACTTGGGTCTAAGCGCATCCCAACTGCCCATTTGACGAAGACCGCCCGTTTCCACTTTTAAGTGAATTCTTTTGGCATAAGGATTTGAAATTAAATTATATCCCCCCAATAGAGAACGCAATCCAAATTCAGAATCTCCCATTCGCTGTTTTTCAAACTGACGGTCAAACAAACCTACTTTTTCAAAAACAGAACGGTGAACCATCGCATTGCCCGTATCAAAAACATCACTTAGATGAAAATTATGGTCTTTTTTTCCCAAACCTCCTCCTATCAGGGTATGTGTCACACCAGCAGAAATTTTCACCTCAAAAAACTCCAAACATTTAACATGATTCTCTATCCAATTAGGTTCTACTCTCGAATCATCGTCAAAAAGCAAAATATATTCTCCTTTTGATTGTTTAATTGCCCTATTCCGGGCTAACCATAAAGCTTTTTCTTCTTGTTGGATCAATTGAATATTGAGTTTCCAGTTCTCATAGAATGACTCATTCACCGGCTCTGATTGATCCACCACGATTACTTCAAAGTTTTGATAGTCCTGAAGCAGTAAATCCGCTAAAACATCCTTCAAATAATCATAACGATTGAGGGTCGGTATAATAACTGATACTAGTGGTTTTTCTTTAAGAATTTTGCTTTGAAAATGATCCCAATCTCCGTAAAGAATAGGTACTAATATTTCTCTCTTTACCTTCCATAATGCATTCATCAATCCGAAAATCTCTTTCAATGGATTTTTGAAACTTATTAGCCGAACACAAAATACGTAGAAAACTTGAACTACTGAGAAATACCTTCTGATAAATGTGTAATTGTCAAATACATCTGTGATAATCACATTTTGTATTGGATTTCGTACCTGCCCCACTGTTGGAATGATTCCAGATTGTAAGCTATTATATAGCCTGTCTAATATCCATGCCTTTTCAGTTCTGTATGGATTTGAATCTGGAACATTCACTAATACATCGCACAAAACTGCTAGTGGCATTTGGCCTATCAATCTATAATAATTAGCAGGTTGAATATATTTTAAGAAATCGAACATAATTCATTAAAATAGTTTTCCCACTTTTCTATTTGTTTTGACCGAGTGAAATTTTTCGATACTCGATTGATTGAATATTCAGCTATTTCCTTCCTAGTATTTTGATTTAAGCTTACATACTCTAATATTGCTTCAATCCATAATTGATCTTCCCACATTTCACAAATAACTCCAGTCTTTTGATCCTCAATAACTTCATTCATACCCTCTGCATCCGACACAATACAAAACACACCCCTAGCTTGCGCTTCCAAAACCACATTGCTACAACCCTCTTGAATACTGGGGGCCAATAGTATATCAGATTCATCCAATTTTTTTAAAATTTCGGTTTGCTCTAATTTGCCTGTAATTGTAACACTTTCCCTTAATTCAAATTTCGAAATAAGAAATTGGAGTTTTTCGCGTTCCGGTCCTTCTCCAATTATTACTAATTTAGCGTTGTGACTTTTAAAAAGTTTGACGAAAACCTTAATCAGCATATCCAATCCTTTTTTCCAGTGCAATCTTCCAACAAAAACCAAATTTATTTGATTAATTGAAGCTTTGACGCTTTTATTCTCAATTGGAAGTATAAACGAATCGTCTACGGCAGCATTTATAGTTGAAACAGGGGTTTTTAAGGATGCTCCCCATTTAAGTGCCCATTGATATAAATCTTGTGAATTAGTTTGGATTGAGTCAATGCTATTCCAAAACAATTCGGAATAAACTTCAGGATGATTTATAGCATAAAATGTAATATCATAACCCCTCAAACCAATTGAATTTTTTGCACCAATAATATCAGCCAAGTTTTCTCTTCCTACCGCTAAATTTGAAAATAAATAATGAACCACATCAATTTTTCTAGAAGTTAAGATTTCCAGATTGATATAAACTTGTATCATTTTTTTAAACGGATTCTTGTTTTGATTACCTTTCAAAAAAAGTAATACCCTTGTCAAATAAATTGGAACCCTAATAATTGAAAAAAATTTGTTTTTAGTCAGTTTTGTTGATGGGTAAATTGTGATAATGTCAATTTTTTTCTTTTCCCTAAAACCTAAAATTAAAGCTTTTATAAAGGTTTCAACCATATTGATGGGAGCAGGCAATACTAAAATAATTCTATGATTCAATTTGATTGCTTCTAAACACCCATCTTATTTTCCTAAATAAAAAAATAATGTTCTCAACTCCAGTAACATAATTTTTATATTTAAATTGTTTAAATGTCAAATTGAATAATCTAAACCAAATAATTCTCTTTAACAAATTCACGTTAGTATTGCCCTTGTAACGGTATATATTCTTTGCTGAATAAGAAATTACGTTATTTCGGTTTTTTTCTATTCTTGATTTTTTAACTAAGTCTTCGGAATTTAAACCTGATTCTTTATCAATTACACAAAGTACTTTCGAAATTAATTTTATTTTTGGATTTATTAAAGCAGTTTGCAATTCAAACATTGCATCTTGATTAGTTCTGATTGGATTCCATTTTGCTAAAAACTTCTTCTTCCACATTAAAGAGCACGTTGCCCAAGGCCTGACACCTGAAACAACACCATAAAAGATATCATCTATAGCATCTTCTATATTATTTCTGCGACGCAATGATCCATTGGTCATTTCACTTTGACAATAAGTTGCGCACAATTCAGGATTTGCTTCGTGAACTTTTAAACTAATCGATAAAAAATCGGGTTTCCAATAATCATCACTATCTAAAAAACAAACATATTCCCCTATAGATAAATCCAATCCACTTTGTCTACTTAAACCTGGCCCTAAATTTGTTTCATTTCTGAAGAGGGTGATATTCTGTGTTATCCCAATACAAAATTCAGGCACTGTGTAAGGGGTTTCGCTTTTATCATCAATAACCAAAATTTCCCAGTTATAATGTGTTTGATTCAAAACTGATTGAATGGCACGATCAGCGTAATTATGCCTGTTAAAAACGGGAATTATTACTGAAACTAAATTCACTTTTGAAGGTATTTAAGATAAAAAGATGTGATTCTTGACGATAAACGTTCTAAAAGCGTGTGATTTACACCCTCTAAGTCGTTTCTCCATATACGATGTAGGTATTTTAATCTTAGCTCGTATTCTTTCAATTGACCCCATTGGGTTTTATGATTTTTAAGCTCAGTAGGTAATGGATAAGCATATTCACCTATAACTCTGTCTGCTGTCTTGTGATAGTTTCTCAAATTAGAACTATGAACATGTATGGCTTTAATTGTTAAACTAGGATTTTTTATATTGTACTCTGAGTCAAATAGCTCTTTTGCAAATCTATTATCACAACCAGGTAAACCCATGAAATAATTTCCGATGTTTTCAGGAAGTTTGCCAACAAAAACCCAAGCATCTTGACTTTTAAAATTTTCATAAAAATTTAGTTTACCTTGTGGATTAAAGTCCCATCTCGTTAAACAAAAAACTTCATTTTTGTTTAATAATTCTTTGGCGATTAAAATAGTACTATCAAAATAAATGTCAGAATTTGCGATTATACTCATTTCCGCATTATTGTTTTTGTTAACAAATAAAATAAAATCATTGAAAGTAGGCCTTTTTTCTATGAGAATTATTTTTAATTTGTTTTCTTTTAACTCATTCAATTCTTCGTAGCCAGAATCACAAAGAATATAAATATTGGATAAATATTTATTTGAAATGTTTTTTCTAATACAAAATAACAATTCTTTTTTACGTTCAATGTTTATTTCATTATAAAATGAGGTATATAAATTCATAAAAGCAATTGATAAAAGTTTTCAGCAAAATCTAACTTTCTTTTGTTATAGTTGATTTGGAGTGGTGTTTTACAATTGATTTTATTAACTTTAGAAATTTGAATGGATAAATCGTCTGGACTATTACTAACAAAAAACAAACCACTATCTAAAAGTTGTTCTTTGTTAACTTCTATATTGCTAGCTATTACAACTTGATTCATTGCCAATGCATCTTCAATCACCGTACTCCACCCTTCAAATAACGAAGGTTGAATTACTGCTTTAGCGTGTTTCATGATTTTCAATTGTTCACGTCTATCTATAAAACCAAGAAACTTCACAACATCCTGCAATTGATTCTTTTTAACATAATCTTTCAACGATTCTGTATAACCCATATTTCTATTATCGTTTTCTTTACCGGAAAAAGCAACAACTATCGGGTTACCTTCGGTTTTTAATTTTTCAACAGCCTTAATAACAACCATGTGGTTTTTATGTGCCCAAAATTGATTTGGTGAAAAGAAATATTCCGATGGGAGATGATATTTCTTCCTTAATCCATGAAAGTCTATTGAATTGTACTCAGGATGGTTAACCGCAAAATTCACAACTGTTGTTTTACCCTTATACATAGGATAAAATTCTTCCCAATCTTTTTTTACTGACTCACTGCTTAATATTATATTTCTAGCATTATCTGCAATCCATTGACTCCTTCGGTGCTTTTTCGATAAACCTTCTTTTGTGAAAAATTCAGGATAATGTTTATCCTGGAAATCTGGTATCCAATAAAATCGTTTTTCTGCTGGTATCCCTTCTAAATATTGAGATCTCTGCATAATGAACAAAGCATCAATATCTTTTCTAAATGTTTTATGAATGGATTTATGTCCAAATAGTTTACTAGAAAGCCTAATAAAAATCCGTAGGAATTTCGAATATTCACCTTTACTAAAATCTTCAAATATCAAATGTGGATACTTTGTTTCAACTTTTAATTTATTATAATCTTTGCTATTTGAAAATACTATGATTTCAGGTTTTAATTCATCAGATAAATAATTCATTGCATGAACTAAATTTGCTGTGTAGTAAGTGCCACCAATCCATTGTTCATCGTTTACAAATACTAATCCGAGTTTTTTACGAACTAAATTCACAACGTCTCCACCCATTTTATATAATCTCTCACTCCTTCAATTATAGACACCTTTTGCTGATATCCCCACTGCTTCATTTTTGATATATCACCACACCAATTTAAAGGATATCCTGGTCTATTTTCACCGTTAAAATTATATTCAAACGATACTGGATGGTGCTTTTTGTATAAATGCACAATATCTTTAATCTTTGTTTCTTTACCATTGCCGACATTTATAACTTCTCCCTTAAAGTCTGCATTGTTTATTGCCAAAACTACTTGTCGTAAAATATCATCTATATGAATAAAATCTCGAGATTCTTCACCACTACCAAACATAGTTATTTTACCTGTGGAATTTAAAATCTTCTGATTTATGTCCCATAATAACATTTTTTTTTGTCCACGACCATAAGCTGAAAAAATTCTAAGTGATAATGTTTGCATTCCAAAACATTTGCTGTATTCCAAACAAATTTCTTCTGCTATCTTCTTATGAAAACCGTATGGTGAAATGGGTATAGCTAAACTATTTTCAGGGATAGGGAGAATTTGTGGATTTCCATATACTGCCGCACTGCTTAAATTAATAAATTTAAGATGACTGTTTCCTGACAGTCTAATTTTCTCAAGTAATTGATTAACCAACAATACGTTTTTATGAAAATCGTTTACAGGATCTAATAAAGAATCAGAAACATTAGATGCACCAGCACAATTTATCAAGACATCAGCATCCAATAGTATCGTCTCTTCTAATAATTCAATTTGGCATATCCCTAATGCAAAATTAAATGTATTTAAAAAATAATTGCCTAAAAATCCTTTATGACCAAATATTATAACTTTCAATTGAACAATGCTTTTACTTTTTTCTTAACTAAATATATAATACCCCTTTTTTTTGAATTATTTAGTTCATGCTTTGTAATTCTCTCAATTTGTAATTGTAATTCCAAGCCTAATTTTTTACTATCAATTAAATTTCTTCTTCGCTGACAATCATATTTTGCCATTATCATTTCCGAAAGTGAATAACCTAACTTATTAAAACCGATGGAAATATTATTTTCATGAATCCGATAATAATATAATGGTTCATTTAAGAAATAAAGTTTACCAACTTCTTCTAACTTCATATATAGATCGATATCGTAAGCAATATTTAATTTGGGGTTAAACTTTTCTGTTAATTTATTATATGAATCCATTTTCCAAACAGCTAAATGAAATGCACTTCGAGTTGTTAACATACTTTCTCCATGACACGCGTAATTCAAAACACCATTATTAACTCCTCCATCGTTTATCTTGATAGCATTTGTGTAAACCATTGCTATTTCTGAGTCGCTCGATAAAATTGATATTGTTTTCGTTATTGCTTCTGGGTGAATGTAATCATCCGAATCTACAAAACAACAATATTCACCTTTCACCATGTCTAAACCTTTTTGTTTGGCATTTCCGCTTCCTAAATTCTTTTTTAAACATACAAACGAAACATCAACTTTGATATCGGCAATTGTATTTGTTATTATCTCGACAGATTGATCTGTACTTGCATCATCAATGATAATTAACTGAATAACCTTGTAATAAGAATCTAAAATGGATGTTAAACATCGTTGAACAAATTGTGCATTATTATAATTTGCAACGACAATTGATATTAATGGTTCATTTTTTTGCATTTCCAAATGATAAGATCAAATATTAAGAATCACTTTAGTGATATGCATTCAAACAACAAACTTGATTTAAGACCTTCTAAGGAACAATTACTAAATTTGAATAATTCAACTTATTAATTTTTCAATATGTAATTTCAAAACTAAAAAGAATAACCTTAGTTGACCATAATGGGTGTTTCGAACGAATGAAATTCTTTTACTTAAACTTTGATTACCTATCTTTCCAATTAAAATAATTTCAAAATTCAAACTCAGTCTCAATGCAGATTTTTTCAAAAATTCAGACTTGGAATATGCTATTTTCGCAATTTTCCTCCACATGTATACTCGATTCCATAAAAAATTGAGTCCTTTATGATTTTCATGAGTGGTAGTTCCGTTAGCATTGTGATGTTGTACTCCAAAAATGTTATTTATATAATAAATCTTACCGTTGGAATTCAAGAGATTGAGAATAATAATATCCCCTGAAATACAATTCTTCTGAATTCTTTTGAGTTGGTTAAAATTTAATGCTGACTGTCTGAATACATAGGTAGAAGTATGAAAAGGCAAAAGAAATCCATGAATACAATGGGACTTTTCTATCTCTTGACATTTATCATAAACAAAATACTGTTGATCATATTGCAATTTATTATTCTGATTCCTTGAATCCAAAATGTTAACTTTCCCGCCACAGAGGACATACTCTTGATTCTCTTCCAAAAAATCAACTTGCTTCTGTAATTTATATGGGTCTGTCCAATAATCGTCACCATGAGCTAGAGCAATATATTTTCCTGATGCCTTATTAAATAGTCCAATTGTTATATCCTTATCTTGTGAATATTGATTTTCTTCAAATAGTATGTTATTAAATAAATGAGGATATCTGATTGCATATTCCTCAATTATTTCTCTGGTACCGTCATTTGATGCATCATCTTGGATAATTATTTCAACTTGAAAAGTGGTTTTTTGCATCAAGATACTATCGATGCTTTGTTTAATATAGTCTTTGTGATTGTATACCCAGTTGCAAACACTCACTAAAGGCTTAGCATCCGGTGACCAATGCTGTTTGGTTATTTCAATTGGATCGGTTTTAGGCATTATTTACCTTTTTCACACAATAAAAATATACTCGAACAAAGATCTGGATATTGCTGACCTAACTCATAGCAGCCATCTAAGTACTCTTGAGAAATAATATCCGTTTGTAACAACCTATCCCACTGAAAATTAGCTAATGCTTTAAAGAAGATACCTGATCGATGAACTACTTTAAGACCAGCTGCTTTAGCGTCCCTTTCGAGTGTATCAAGTGTATAAGTAATTTGATGACCATGCTCCTTTTCTGCAGGAGTCACTGCCGAATTATGAGAAATCAACCCCATCTTTACAGCAATCTGCCTTGATGGTGCATTAGCATTAGGACATACAATAAAAAACCTCCCATTATCTGAGAGCCACTCGTTGTTAATTTTTTTTAACACTGAAACAGGGTCATTGAGGTGCTCCAATACATGTGTTAGAAAAATATTATCATATTTTGTAGGTAAAGTAATTTCCTCGAAGAGACCATTAACATACTTTGCTTTATCTCCAATAGTCTGGATCGCAATTTTAATAGCCTCATCCGATGCTTCTACACAAGTCATATCGGAGAAATAAGGAAGTAATCTCTTTGTAAAATCACCCTTGAAACTTCCCAATTCTAACGTTCTTCCTTCTTTAAAGAAAGGAATGAATGCCTTCAACATAAATGGATGCATTACGTCAATGTCAAAACCATAAAAGTACTTTCGGTCGTTGTCTTTAAATTCACTGTTGTAATCTCTGTTGTTTTTCATTGTTTATTTAATTAGTTTATCATCGGATTAATTCAAATGCTCCATATCTAACTGAGGATAAAAAGAAATATGATTGTACTTTGCCTTATCAATGATTACTTTATTATCCTCTACACGCACTCTGTTTTCATTTAACCAACAAAATATTTGATAAATCATCGGCAACTGCAAACCCAAAATATCTTCGTAGTCTGTATAGGTTTGGCTTTGTAATATACTTTGCATGATCACAGGCCCCGTGTCAGTTCCCGCATCCACAAAATGGGCCGTATTGCCCAGCAAAAATGCATTTCCATTCAACGAGCGGTCAATAGATTTTACGCCGGGAAACATAGGTAAAATCGCCGGATGAAAATTAATTATCCTATTTTTATAAGTCTCCAAAAGTTCTCCTTTTAAAATTCTTCCTCCAAAACAAAAAGAAAAATCTATGTTAAATTCATTGAACTTTTCTAACAACAAATCTGAGGTGTAATTATTCTTTTCTTTTCCCTCTAAACCTTTTTGATTGTAGGAATACTCTATATATTTGACATTAAAAGCTAAAAGTAAATTGCCTAATTTCTCATTAGGTCCTTCATCATTGATTACTACAAATGTACTTTGAATTATTACGGGATATCGCTCTAAAATTTTCATTAGTCTCGAAGCATTTCCTGAAACATAAAAAGCATAACGAAGTTTTTTAACCACATTCATTTCTCTAGATATTATTCTTCTAAGACCGCTAGGCCAAAACCACTTTTACCAAAATCGTTACCATTGTATAGCAAATAAATTTTTTCATTTACAGAGCATAAATGAGGATAGCACATCATGTCTGAATCCCACTCATCTGGCGTGATATCAATACCAACTTTTTCATCATCCCTTATCCAAATTAATCCATCTGTTGAATATGCATAACCAATTCTATATGCATCTTTACTGTTTTCTCTAAAACCAATTGCTTGTCTGTAGCAAAAAACCATATGGTATCTTCCATTGTGAAAAATTACACTTGGTAAGGCTTGACATTCATCTGCATTTAATTTATCATCCACTATTTGACGATTGGTTTTAACCCAATTCACAGTATCTGTCGAAGTTGCATGCCCTATTTTGTATACTCGTTCTTTTACATCTTTTTCTGGATTTTGAATCCAACGTATTCCGTAAATATACCACATGTGATATGTCTCTTTTAGCTTTAAAACAAATGGATCACCAACTAAAAATGGTTCATCCAAAGTGGCTGATAATATGGGACCATCTCCAATTCTTGTAAAGGTAAAACCGTCATCATTACTAATTGATAAACCAATTGCAGTTTCTATATCAACACCCACTCTTCTCGACCAGCCTCCAATAAAACCAAGTACTCTATTGCCATCTTTCAAAATGTTAAAAGGAAAAATACCATGCTCATCATAACACCCCAAACCACCCATTGTAATAATAGTGTGATCAGATAATTCTTTAATACGCTTAAAGTCTTTATCCATTTCCACAAACGATACATGACTTATGAATTTACCCGAAGCATCCCTTTTTCTTGTAGAAAAATAAATGCGAACAAAGTCATCAAATTCTAAAACCTGAGGAGATTGTGCAAAATCAGTACAATCATTTGCTAGCTTATGCTGCGTTGGATCAAATATTTTTCCCAGTTTTTTCCATTTCATAAAATTTAGTGTTTAGGGTCTATAATCTTCTAATTTTGCCCATCCAAAACCAAAACGTCCGACTTGATTTCCGAGGTATAACATGTGTAAATTTCCGTCCATTTCAAAAACATGCGGATAGGCAATAGATTCATTATCGAAATTACTATAAAGCGAAACGTCAATTCCTACTCTGTCATCTTCTCTTGTCCAATTTATTAAATCCTTTGAATGAGCATATCCAATTCTGTATCCACGCTCATTTTCTCGATAATTTGTACTATATCGATAACAAAAAAACATATGATATTTTCCATTCCAAAAAATAACATCTGGACTTGCCTGTGCCTCGTCTACGTCAATTTTTGTTTCAATTAAATCCTTTCCAACTTTCGCCCAATTTAATCCATCATCAGATATTGCTAATCGAATTTTGTAAACAGGTTCAGGCACTCCATTATCCAAAACCCATTTTTTACCCGCAATGTAAAACAAATACCATTTATTATTGAACCTGCGAATCTTTGGTCCACTAATGATGAATGGTTCATCAGGTGTATAAGGAATTATTGGGCCACCCTTTCCAACTTTTTCAAATGTTTTTCCTTCGTCGTAACTGTAAGCTTTTCCTATGCCTACAGTAAACGGAACGGAGCTACATCTCGTCCAGCCACCGAAGTAAGCCACTAGCTCCCCATCGTGCCTTAGTATAGAAGTTGGGTAGGTACCAAACTCATCAAATGTGCCGGGGTCACCCAATTCAAAAACAGGCTTATCTGCAAAACTAATGATGTCCATGAAATTATCTTTTTTAACATCCACATATGCTGTGTAACTAACGTATTGACCTGTAATAGGATCTCTCGGCGGACGACAAGCAAAATAAATTCTAAGAAAATCATCGAATATCAAAGTTGCAGGTGCTTGTGCAAATTCTTTTAACCAAGGTCTATTTTCAACTTTCGAAGGGTCAAAAACCCTACCCATTTTTTTCCATTTAAACATAAAACTATACTTTTTTAGAATTAGCTATCCTTTTCATTCCGTTAATTATATCAATTTGAGGCAAAAAGTCAATTTTTTTATAAAAATCTAAGTCTGCTTGAAATATATTATCGAAAATATCATTAATTGAATTATCAAAAGTAAAGTTACTTTTACTTTTAAAGGCTTTAATTGCAGCATTAAAAGTTTCAATTAAAGTAGTACTTTTCGTATTTACACAATCATAATTACCGATTACCTTTTGATCAATTACCCTACGAATAATTTCATTAAAATCTTCTACATGGAGATAATTGCGCATTGAATTTTTTTGTCCATGAAATGTAATGTCATCATTAAATTCCGCGCATTCAATAATTTTATAAAGTAATGGCTGATGCTTTTTAAATGACTCATTTTCACCATATAACTGAGACGGTCTAAGAATGGTTAGCGGCATGTTAATTGAGTGTGTAACAAATTGAGCAATTTCTTCAGATTGCTTTTTTGTTATAGAATAAATTCTATAACTAGGTGAAATTTCTTTTGAATAAATTGACATTGTTGATATTAATATAAAATGCTTCGCTCCGAATTTATTTGCCAATTTTATTGATCTCGCAGTACCTAAAACATTGACCGTAATATTATTTTCGTATGATTTCAAGTCGTCACCTCCAAATACTGCAGCAGTTAAAATTACTACATCACATTTGAAATCAATTTCAGAATCACAATTTTCGGATAAATCTAGATAAATGTCACATTCAGAACGACCAGCAGTAAAAACCTGATAATTAGATTTTAGAAATAATTTCAATTCTAAACCCAGTGATGATTTACCTCCAATAATTAAGACCTTCATTTTAATATAAACTATAAGCCTCTAATTTTGACTGCATTTCTTCTACTTTGTTAAACATCATCACATCAATGATGGATAACCAAGGAATAAACTCATTGTTGAACTGGGAATATGTGATTTTATTAGCCTTTTGAAATTGCAATTCCAAATTGTACTTCTTGAAGATTTCCTTGTCATAGAGTTCAAGTCCACCAATAGGGTTTATATATATAGCAGCTCCTCTTTCTTTACAAATTGCTATCACTTTTTCATCACTTTTTAACTCATGATCTATTGGAACAGAAGAAGATACTAAGAGCTTTGTATCAATATTCAAATATTGCATCAAAGTTTGTAGCGAATACAAAATAAACTTGAAAAGATTTCGGTCATCATACATAATACACTCCTCGAGTACTGCGTATGTTTCCTTAAAGTATGGCGCCTTCCTATATGATTCTGTGATTCTATTAAGCAACTTTTTTCGATCTACTTCCCAGGTATCAGCTAAAAATCTCTCGTTAACGTGTAGATAATCTGAATCCTTTTTAATAGGAAGCGATATTAAAGCATCAGTTCCGTTTACTAAAATTCGGTTCCTATTTATCCATCCTTTCTTTGTGAATTCTATATTGTCATAAATGACAAATTCATCTACAGCATTGATAAGTTGAAAATATCCTATGTAAGGAAAAAAATAAGGTTGCATAATGGCAATCTTTTTTTTACTCATTTATTATACCAATTATCCTGTTTTGAATTACTTCTGATAAATCATAATAACTTGGTAAAGTCACAATTGATTTTGACAGCCCTTCCGCAATTGGACAACTTTGAGAATCAACATAATTCAATTGGTTTAACGAAGGAAAAAAATATCGCCTAATCATAATTCCATCTTCTAAACATTTAATTTTTAATGTTTCTACTTGTTCTGATGATTCTAATACTAATTGCACATAAGAATAATTCCATTCTGTACCTTCACGCAATTTGACTATTTGAAATTCTCTTTTAAAATTTTTTTCATATCTTAAAAAATTATCCTTCCTTCTTAACAAAATACTTTTCATGTTTGGTAACACTGCTAAACCCATCGCCGCCTGTAACTCACTCATCTTTCCATTTATACCTACACCCTGAAAATCTGTAGGACCGTTATGACCAAAATTATGAGAATAAAACACCTTTTCATACAACTCTTCATTGTTTACAAATGCTGCCCCACCTTCCCCTGTATGAAAAATTTTGGTTGCATGGAACGAACAAGTACTAATGTCCCCCCAATCAAAAATCGATTTCCCCTTATATTTAACCCCAAAACAGTGAGCAGCATCATAAATAACATATAAGTTGTGCTTTTTAGCTATTCGCTCAATTTCCTCAACATTACACGGGTTTCCAAATACATGAGTAGCCAAGATACACGTAGTTTTTTCAGTAATAGCTTCCTCAATTTTAGTTTCGTCAATCGTCCAATAAACTGGGTCTATATCCACAAAAACGGGAGTACATCCCTCCCAAACTATCGTGCTCGTCGTTGCTACATAACTAAACGGTGTTGTAATAATTTCACCTCCGCCGCCCAATAGTTTAATAGCTATTTGTAAAGGAATAGTACCATTATTCATAGCAATTGGCTTAGATTTTGAACCCAGATACTCTTGAATTTTGGTTTCCAATTCTAACACCAACTCACCCCGGTTGGTAAGCCATTCATTGTTATAGGCTCTTTGAACTTGGGCCATATACTCTTCGATGGGTGGGAGGAAGGGTTTTGTTACTGGGATTACATTATTCATTTATATATTTTCTCCAAATTAATTTTTCGAATTTGTTTTTACAATATAAAATACTGTAGTTGAGATTTTCATTATCAGATGACTTGATAGCTTTAAAATCTAATTTGTGTATCCCGATGTTCTTAAACAAGTGTTTTATTTCATCGTAATTGAAACTACGATTTAAGTAGAAAAACAAAATATCAAGTGAATTATTTGAATAATATCTCTTATGCCATTTTATTTCTTCTCGTATTGCGGGGCTCTTTCGAATAATGTCAGAAATTATTATATGATAAAGGAAATAATCACTCACAAATCGGTTGTTTTGCCAATATTTTTCTAAAATCTTCTGTGATAACCCGAATGTTTCGTTGTTTGCCTCTTTCGACCATATCATCCAACTACCAACAAGAACAGGGTGTTCTTTAGGATTTGAAAATACAGCAGCATTTTGGAATGCTACCTTTCTACTTCCGTAAAAATCTCGAACCCTTTCTGTTGATGTTATCATTACAGAACTATCTAACCACAATCCTCCATAATCAAATAAAAGTTTGTTTCTAATAATATCTGAAAAGTGTGCAATTGTCATTCGCTCCTCCTCTCTAGCTTTAATGATGTAGTCAGGCAACTTGATATAATCCGATAGTGTATCAAAGTCTATTCTGACAATCTCAAAATCATTGCTTAAAAAGTGATCTACAGTTAAATAACAATTATAAATTACCTCAGGAAGCTCACCAAAACCTTGATGCCAATATTGAAATAATTTTGGCTTCTGGTTTAAATTTTGATTTGAATATAACTCCTCATTATTCTTTTCCGAATTATCGCTCTCCTTTAAAACTTCATCTACTAAGGACTGTATCTCAATCATAGCACTGAATTGATTATACTCTTCCTTTAGGAGACGAAATTTCTTTGATAAGTTTAGGTTATACCAACCCATTTTATTTAATAACTTTTGAATCAAAACGATGCGGTGTTTAATCTAATTTTACCCCAATGTTCTTTGTCCCAGGGAAAATAATTGGTATTTCTAATTAGACTGAATTTTACAACATTTGTAACTAAGTCATGGTCAATATATTTATTACCATTAAAGACATGCCCCACCCATATTGTCATATAATAATCGCCATCAATTAAATTTCCCAAATCAATTTGTATTCTACTTTCATGGTTTTCAAATTGTAACGCTCCTAATATTTGAATACCACTTGCAACTCTCGATAGTGTATCATTAATGTGAAACCCTACGTATGTAATTAATTTTGGGTCACATTCATTTAGAACTATTGATAATTCTAAATATTCTCCATATATTTCTTCACTGTTCAATCTGGTTACACTTGCAATACTTACGCCCTTCTGAAAGTTTTCATATTTCAATCGTTTCCAATTACTTTCTCTGTATATAGGACCCGAGTGTAAAAACTCATCCCCTTCCAGATAAGAGTTGATTATTCTTGCAACGTTTCCATTTTGGAATATGGTGCCATTTTTCAAACTAATTGCACTAGTGCATAATTGTCTTACAGATTCCATATTGTGACTAACAAAAAGTACAGTTCTCCCTTCCCCTTTGCTAATTTGCTGCATTTTGCCTATCGCCTTCTTCTGAAACTCAGCATCCCCAACGGCCAATACTTCATCTACCACCAATATCTCTGGATCTAAGAAAGCCGCGACTGCGAAACCTAATCGCACAGTCATACCAGAGCTATATCGTTTAGTAGGAGTATCGATGTACAAATCACAACCAGAAAAATCAACTATTTCATCAAACTTGCCTTGGATTTCCTTCTTAGTCATACCAAGAATTGCCCCATTTAGAAATATGTTCTCCCTTCCTGTTAGCTCAGGGTGAAAGCCTGTACCCACTTCTAGTAAAGAAGCCATACGGCCCGCACTTTTTATACTTCCTGTTGTAGGCGTAGTAATGCGACTTAATAATTTTAACAAAGTGGATTTTCCTGCACCGTTTTTACCAATTATTCCTAATACTTCACCTCGTTTAACTTCAAAATTAATGTCTTTCAAAGCCCATACAAAATCCGCTTTATCTTTTGAAGTACGATCATTCGTCTGACCTACTTTCGTAAACGGATCTTCCTGACCCAAAATTTTGGTCTTCCAAAAACGTTGAACATCTCCTCCAAAGGTGCCTGATCCAACCGTTCCTAAGCGATAAAGTTTAGAAACATTTTCGACCTTTAAAATTACATCACTCATGAATTATATGGTGTCCATAAAGGACTTTTCTACACGATTAAACACAAACAATCCAGTGATATATACTGTAATAGCAAATACCACGCTATACAACAAACCATGAAAATTAATACTTCCTGCACCCAAAAAACCATATCTAAATACATCAAAAATACTGGTTAATGGATTCGCATATATCATCCATTGCTTATTAGGACCCAATTTTTGTATGAACAAACTAGTTGGATAAATCACCGGGGTAATATACATGGCTAACCCTACAGCAAAACTCATCAATTGGGTAAAATCCTTGTATTTCGTTGTCATTGAACTAATTATCATTCCTAAACCCATAGAAATTAGGGCCATTATTAAAATTAAAAACGGTAAGGTAAGTGCCCAAATATTGATGTTTTTAATTAATCCCATGAAAAGTATAAATACCAACATCAACAACATTTTAATTCCAAACTGAAATAAGTTAGACGCAGTAATCGATAAAGGTACAATTGCCCTAGGGAAATAAACTTTACCAAAAATGCCTTGATTGGCTTGAAACGTATTTGCAGTTGCATTAAGTGAAGTTTGGAAATAACTCCACAACACATTACCACAAAGAACAAAAATAAAATAATGCGTTCCATCAGAAGGCAATTCAGCAATTTGTCCAAATACTATGTATTGAGTAATTGATGCTAATAAAGGTGATATGAAATACCACAACGGGCCCAATATGGTTTGTTTGTATATCGAAACTATATCTCTTCTAATAAATAAAGAAAGTAAATCACGGTATTGATAGATTTCCTTAATGTTTAATTTGAAATTAGACCTGTATGGTGAAATTTCAAAAATCCAATTTTCTTGTTTGTTATCTTTGGACATTTATCTATTCGAATTTAAATACCATTCTACAAATTTTTTAACTCCTTCCTCAACTGAAGTTTTAGGTCTGAAATTTACATATTCTTCCAACTTCTGAACATCCGCATGAGTCGCTGGAACATCTCCCGCTTGAATATCCATAAAGTTCTTCTTGGCTGTTTTACCCAAAGCTTTTTCCAAAGCTTCTATGTATGCCATTAACTGCACCGGAGAAGAATTTCCTATATTAAAAACCTGAAAAGGAACTTTCTGTTGGTTTTCAGGAGCAGGTTTAGGTATCAATCTGTAAATACTTTCTACAATGTCATCTACATAGGTGAAATCACGGATCATTTCACCGTGATTGAACACATTGATGGGTTCGTCTTTGAGAATGGCATCTGCGAATAAAAACAATGCCATATCAGGCCTTCCCCAAGGTCCGTAAACAGTGAAAAAACGAAGTCCGGTGCAAGGGATTTGATACAAATGAGCGTATGAATGTGCCATTAACTCATTCGCTTTTTTGGTGGCAGCGTATAATGCCATAGGACGATCTGTTTTTTGATCTTCGCTCAAAGGCATTTCTGTATTCAAACCGTATATCGAGCTTGTACTCGCAAAAATCAAATGCTTGACTTGACTATGCCTTGCACCTTCTAAAACACTCAAGAATCCATCAATATTACTGTGGGTATATGCACGTGGATTTTCCAAAGAATAACGAACACCTGCTTGGGCAGCCAAATTGACTACATAGTCGAATTTCTCCTCAATCATGAAATTAACCACTTCATCGTGGTCGGCCAAATCCATTTGAAGGAAACGATATTTGGGGTGTTTTATAGATTGTACAACGGTTTTAAATTCAGCTGTAACCCCATGTTCTTTCAATCTATTGAGTTTAAGGTTGACATCGTAATAGTCGTTGATGATGTCCAAGCCAACAACTTCATAGCCTTCTTTTATGAGCCTCTCAGCCAAATGGAAACCAATGAATCCAGCTGTTCCAGTGACTAAAACCTTAGAGCCTTGCATCTACCTGTTCTTTACTCAAAACCCCTTTAACATCATAAACAACACCATTATTGGCAATGCTTCTAATATTTAAGTCTGCAAATTCCTTATGCGCAACCGCCAAAATAACTGCACTGTACTCTTCTTTTGGTAATTCGTTAACCACTGTAATTGCGTATTCGTGCATTACCTCTTCTGGATTAGCCCAAGGGTCGTAAACATCCACTTGTATATCAAAATTCTTCAATTCTTGATAAATGTCTATCACACGGGTATTTCTAACGTCTGGACAATCCTCCTTAAAAGTAAATCCTAAAATCAATACTTTAGAATCAATCACCTTCAAATCCTTGCGCATCATCAATTTCACCACTTCGGTGGCAACATGTTTACCCATGGAATCGTTCAAGCGACGTCCAGCCAAAATGATTTCTGGGTGATAACCCACTTCTTGGGCTTTTTGCGCTAAGTAATAAGGGTCAACACCAATACAATGTCCTCCCACCAAACCGGGCTTGAACTTCAAGAAATTCCACTTGGTTCCAGCCGCTTCTAAAACCTCTAAGGTATCGATACCCATCAAATTGAAAATTTTGCTCAACTCATTTACAAAAGCAATATTGATGTCGCGTTGAGAGTTTTCAATAACCTTAGCCGCCTCAGCAACCTTAATGCTGGGAGCCTTGTGCGTACCTGCCGTGATGATGCTCTTATACATTTGATCAATGTATTCTGCAATTTCAGGCGTGCTTCCGCTGGTCACCTTCAATATTTTGGTCACCGTGTGTTCTTTATCACCCGGATTGATTCTTTCGGGTGAATATCCCACGAAAAAGTCCTCGTTGAACTTCAAACCACTGGTTTTTTCCAAAACCGGAACCATCTCTTCTTCAGTAACACCTGGATAAACCGTGCTTTCGTAAATAACTATGGGCTTTTGATCACTGTTAATCGACTCAGCCCATATCTTACCAATGGTTTCGCTGGCTTTGATCATGGGGGTCAATACCGGACGGTTGTGCTTGTCTGTAGGAGTAGGCACGGTAACAATGAATACGTTACAATCTTTAATGTCATCAGAATGGGTGCTGACTGCAAGTCCACCGCTTTGAAGAACTTTTTGCAACAATTCATCCTCTATTTCAAGAGTGGTGTCTTTGCCGTTCTTCAATTCAGCTACACGCTTTTCGTTGATATCAAATCCAACCACCGAGTATTTCTCAGCAAAAGCCACTGCCAAAGGTAGTCCCACGTATCCGAGTCCTATGATGGCAATTTTGGGTTTAGGGTAATTCATAATATTTGTACAAACGACAAACCACTGAGGTTTGCCTCGTTAAATTCCAATCCGTAAACGGCCACCCTGATTTTTTTGGATATCAGTTTTTCCGCCTTTTCAATCAGTCCCATCATATAACTCTTATCCACAGCTCCTACTACCACCAAATCAATGAAGGGAGACTCTTTGCCTTCCGCCCAATCGTTGGTTAAATAAACCGATTGAACTTCTCCGAGCTTATGAAATACCTTTTCAATCAAAGCATCCAAACCAACATGTTTTAAGATTAATCCGCGTAGATTTCCAAACATGGGGTGTTTCACATTGGCTCGATACTGTTTTTGATTTCCTTCTTCAGATTCAGCAACTTCAATCAATTTGATTTCACCGAGCTTATTCAATTCATGCCTCACCGTATTGCTGCTAACCCCAAACTCCTTCTCCAATCCCCTCAAATACACGGTATTACTAGGGTTCAACAAAAGCTTGGTCAACAACTTAACCCGAATTTTTCCCTGTAATAATGTTTCTAAAACCAATGTTTAATCTTGCATTTCCTCCCGACTACGGACTTTGGACTATCGACTAAAAGCGCTTCGCGCTTGCAGAGCTCCGCTCTTTCAGTCACACCGAACTGATACAATTTTGAGTAACAAAGATAATAGGATTTCATCGATGAAATTATAGGTTTTGTCAATGGCACAATTTTATTTGCGAATACCCAAAAACGCTCCAAACGGTGCCACAAAGATGTTCCAAACCAAGCTACCCAAACGATTCTTGCGCTTTTTCTCACTGCCATAATACCCATAACCGTAGCTCTTTCCGTAGCCATAGCCATAGCCATAGCCATAGCCATAGCCGTAGCCGTATCCGTATCCGTAGCGACCGTAACCGTAGTTATATCCGTAACCGTAGCCGCTGATTCCGCCCTTCAAGCCGTTCATCACAATCGCCGATTGCTTGAAACGATTCTCGCGCTTGGTGCGATCCAAAATGTTGCTCACCGCCTCTCTCGGGGTATATCTATGTCTAACCACCAACACCGCGTAATCTACCCACTGTCCAATTTCTTGCGCGTCGGTTACCAATCCCAACGGCGGACAGTCAATCACCACGTGGTCAAAGTCTTCGCCCAACTCTTGAATCAAGGCCTCGTATCTTCCGTTCAAGATCAATTCTACCGGGTTGGGAGGTATGGGTCCTGCCGGTATTACATACAAATTGGGATATCCCTCTACATCAAATAGAATGTCTTCCTTTTTGGTATTTCCAGACAAGTACACACTCAAACCCGTTCTTCTCGATATGCTGAAGTGCTTGGCAATGTTGGGCTTGCGCAAATCCGACTCAATGATCACCGTCTTCTTACCCGCTAAGGCGTAACCTAAGGCAATGTTCGAGGCAATGAACGATTTTCCTTCCCCCGGGAACGAAGACGTCACCAACAACTTCGATTTTCCCGAAGGCGTCAAATAACTCAAACTGGTTCTAAGGCCTCTAAACTGCTCCGCAATCAGCGTACGATTGCCGTCTTTCATGATCAGCGGTGAATCGGTCTCCGTTTGAATGATCTCGCCCACCACGTTGATCTTGGTGCGCGCCTCAATTTCTGAGCGAGACAAAATTTTATTGTTCAAACTGCTCTTTAAAAACAACACCAACAATACTATCGCCACCAAAGCACCCGTGGTAATACCCAAAGTTTGAGTGGGTACCGGCGATATTTGTGTGCCTCCGCTGGGCTCTTGCACTACTTTTATATCGCTCAAAATACCCGCATTTTGGATGGCCATTTCCTCGCGTTTCTGCAACAACAAGGTGAACTGTGCGTCTTTGATTTTCTGCTGACGGGTAATATTGAACAACTCACGCTCTTTATCAGGTACCAATCCCATCATGCCTCTATACTGCTGACTGAAACGTTGGAAGTCATCATCGGCGCGGTTCTTCATCACCTTCATCTGCGTTCTAGCGTTCGCAATGCTCTCCAATATTCCGCTTTTATAGGTCGCAATTTTTGCCTTCAAAGGCTTCAATAAGTCGCTGTTCGGACCCACGGTAGTGGTTTGAGTCACCAACGCCTGCTCCGCCTCATACAATTTCAAAATCAGTTCATTCAGCATGCTGTTCTGAATGCCCACATCTACCGGAAGCATGCCCGGTTTGCCCATTCTGCCCTTCACGTACTGCTCCAAATGGTCAAGCATATACAGTTGAAGATCCAACTGCGAAGTCTGTTTATCGCCCTCGCTCACCTTCGCCAACGCCCGCTGAGCTTCCATGCTCAAAAACTCCACATTATTGACCTTCTTGAAGTTCACCAAAGAACCCTCAATGCTGTCCAGGTCTTGTCCCACAAAATTTAACCGATCGTCAATGAATTCCATCATCAACTGATTCTTTTTGCGCTTCTCCGCCTGCGTTTGCACTTGATAAGCTTCAATGATACCCGTCAACCAACGTTTACCCGTAGTGGTATTGGTATTGGTCAAACTGAGGTTCAACAAGTACTCCTTTTTATCGGGCTCCGCCACAAACGATCCCTTGATTCTATTGGCCGCATCCCCTAAAGTATAAATATTCAGCGCCAAAATATGCGCCGATGAGGCCGACAATTCCTGCAATTCTTTTTCTTCAATTCCTTCTTTCCGTTGGACATAAATACGGTTTCCTTCCACTTCCGTCCATACGCCCCAAGGAACGTCCTCGCCACCCACGGTGAGGGTTTTGGAATCGGATTTATAATCCACGGTAAAACTTCCCCCGGAAACCTTGAACGTATCAACCAACACCTCAATGGCCATGTTTTCCGCGTCTTCGTATTGCTTGCGGATTCTTCCATCCCAAACAAACTCCACCTGAGCATTCGCTCGAATGGCCGCATCGCGCATCACCGCGTAGCTCTGAATGATCTCCAACTCACCATCTACCTGACTCTGAGACTGCCCGGTAATCACCTGCTTCATCATCGCATCGGTAGACTGGCTCACCTCATCTTTAAGCAAAATCTTTGCATCCACCTGATACACGGGCACCTGGGTCTTGAGATACATGGAACCCGCGAAGAATCCCAAAATGGCGGCCAAGGTAATTACCGGCCAATACGGAAGGTAGTCGCGCATGACCACTTCCATGGTGTTAGTTTGGGAGGCACCGCCTTCTTCAAACTCGTCAAATTCGTCTCTGTTCGCCATTTATTTCAGGTTGTTCAAATAAAGCAAGAAGATGCTGATGGTACTACTAATAGTGGTTACATAGGTCAACAACTGCAAGTTGAAATCCACAAACTTACGGTTGTTCGGATACACATAAATGATGTCGTTCGGCTGCAAATAAAACGCCGGACTGTCAAAAATGCTCTTATCCGTAAAGTCCACGTTAATGATCTGTCTAAAATCATTCACCTGCCTAATGATCATCACCTTATCTTTTCTATCCAGGTAATTGATACCGCCCACCATTCCCAAAAACTGAATGATGTTGGTCTTATTATTCGTTATCACCGAAGTGCTCGCCCTGTCAATGGTCATGAATGTAACCCTAAAATTCATGATTCTCACCTGAACCACTGGCTCCTTCAAATACGGCAATAACCACAATTGCAATGAATCCCTCAACCGTTGCTGAGAATACCCCATCACCTTCAAAGTTCCCAACTTCGGAAAGTCAATGTTTCCCATTTCATCCACCAAATAGCCCATGAATCCGCCGCCTTGTCCGCCGCCCATCATCATTGCTCCCCCACCGCCTTGTCCGCCACCCATCACTTGGTTGAACTGCTGCGCCGAAGTGGGGTCCAGCGCATAAACCATAATCATGAGCTGATCTCCTCGTTGAATCACGGGATCGGGCTGTTGCATGCTCGCATTATACGTGGTATCTGATAGTCCTTGAAAAAAGATCTGATTCTTATAGTTGACGCACCCGCTTTGCAGCAGCGCAATAACAATAACGGTTAGGAGTAGACGCAGTTTATGCATTTGGTACAAAAATACAGCAAACCGTTTACACGCTCGCGCCTTGTTTAATAAATTGGTCAGTTTTCTTGTTGAAGGGGGTTTGTTACCTCTTAAACTCCGCTTTGCGCTTGTTCAAGAACGCATCTGTGCCCTCGCTGAAGTCTTCGGTGCTGAACGCCGACCCGAATTCATAGATTTCTCTCTGCATTCCGTTCACGTTTGGACGATAAAAATCGCTCACGCACTTCAATATTTTATGCACTGCCGATGGACTTTTTGACGCCACCTTCTTAACCACTTCTCTGCAAACCGTCAACAATTCCGCTTGATCAACCACTTTGGTCACCAAGCCGTAATTCAAGGCCGTCTGCGCATCAATCGCGTCGCCCGTCAACAACATCTCCAAGGCTCTTCCCTTGCCAATCAACTGTATCAAACGCTGCGTTCCGCCGTATCCCGGAGGAACCCCTAAATTCACCTCAGGTTGTCCAAACTTCGCATTGCTGCTCGCAATTCTCATGTGACAGGCCATCGCCAACTCACAACCTCCACCCAGCGCATATCCATTCACCGCCGCCACCACAAACTTGGTCTTAGTCCCATCCCACTGGTGCATGTGTCCATCTTCGATGGTATTCATTACATCGTGTCCGTCAGCGCTCATCTGAGTGCCCTTCTCCACATTAAAATTCGCAAATTCCGAAATATCTGCTCCCGCAGCAAACGCCTTGGTTCCCGCGCCGGTCAATATCATTCCCACCACTTCCGGATTCTCATTGCCCTCAATAACGGCCTGCTTAATCTCTTGCAAGGTCTCAATGTTCAACGCATTCATCTTCGACTCCCTGTTGATGGTAATCGTCAGAATTCCTTCGGTTATTTCAGTTGTTATGTTTGTCATGGTCTATAGTCTTTAGTCTGTGGCCATTAGTCCGTGGTCTGTGGCTCCTGATCCCCGTCTCCCGAAACCCGATCCCCGAAACCCGAAAAAATAGCTCTAATCGCTAACTTATACCCCATCAAACCCAAACCCACAATTTGTCCGGCGGCGTAGGCCGATAACAGATCGGTTCGGCGTTCAATTTCGCGAGCGTAAATGTTGCTGATATGAACCAGAATGACGGGCTTCGAAATGGCTTTCACAGCGTCGGCCAGGGCGATGCTAGTATGTGAATATCCGCCGGCATTGAAAACCACTCCAGATATTTCGGTATTTTCTTCTGCCGCGTGAAGAAAGTTGATCAATTCGCCTTCAATGTTTGACTGCTGAAAAATCAACGTTTCAGCCTCATTTTGCAAATACCCTTCAATGGTTTCGCGACCATAAATCTCAGGCTCTCTCTTTCCCTGAAGATTCAAATTCGGCCCATTCAGAATGAGTATTTTGGACATTTTTATGCGTTTACAGATGCAAAAATTACATCGAAAATCTTGCGTCCGTCAGTGTTTCCTAGTACTTCCGATGCACATCTCTCAGGGTGCGGCATCATTCCAATCACGTTTCTTCCTTCGTTGCAGATTCCTGCAATGTCGTTCAGTGATCCGTTGGGATTTTCGGCGTATCTAAACATCACCTGCTTGTTGTTTTCCAACTGCGCAAGCGTCTCACTATCAGCGTAATAACGTCCCTCGCCGTGGGCAATAGGCACCGTCAATTCAGCTGCTGTGCCTTCAAATTCGGCTTCGGGCTTGAGCACCACATTTTTACAAACAAACTTTATGTTATCATTTCGAAGCAGCGCTCCAGGAAGCAATCCGCTCTCGGTCAACACTTGAAATCCGTTGCAAATTCCCATAACAAATCCGCCGTTATGGGCATGCTGAATTACCGAATCCATGATAGGACTCAACTTGGCGATAGCCCCAGACCTCAAATAATCACCGTAAGAAAATCCCCCGGGAAGAAAAATATGCGTGCAACCTTGCAGATCGGTGTTCTTATGCCAAAGCTCCACGACGGTCTCGTTGCTATAGGATTGAAGCACCTGAATCAAGTCTTGGTCGCAGTTTGACCCCGGAAAAATGACAACACCAAATTTCATGGTGCAAATTTAGGTGATTTTTCAGAGTTCTTGAACCAATTCCGAAATGCTGATAGCTTTACCGCCCATATCGTGAATCTTTGTTCTTTGTTCCAGATTGAAATACGGCGAAATGCACACATATACTCTGTTTAATTCTTGAAATTGCTTGTGGTTTTCCATGAAAAATGTTGCATTCGCAAACAGTTCTGGCATCACCGAAAACTGCTTTTCTGGATTCCTCTTACAAGAAACAAACCAAATTTCATTCTTCATTAAGGCTATCAAGTCTATTTCTCGGTTCATTCTGTCCCAATATCCCTGCACTTGGTATTGCAAATCATACCCTTTAACCCCTTTTCTGCTCAATTCTTGAAATAATTGGGCCGTCATTAATTCCAAAGAATGTCCTTCGATCGTCTCCAAAGCTTCGTTTGCTTGTTTAATGAGGTCTTCCTTGACTCTAAAATTCTGAGCCTGAACCGGGTGTTTTAATGCAAATAACCAGCTCTTCAAAAAATTATCAGCCAAATAATACCTTGAGGTTCTCGCTGTACTTTTTCCAAATATGGGTTGCTTTTTTACAATCATTCCCAACTTCTTCTCCAAATGCGCGAGATATCCACCCAATTGTTTTACATCATCTGAAGTTGATGAACCTGCAGCCGATAAATCACCATAATTCGCCCCCGGATTCTTCGCCAAATACTGCAATAAGGTGTCATATTTTCCTTTCAAATCATGCAGAAACCAGTTTTCAGCCTCACTTTTCAACGGTGAAGAACTTCTAAAAAATAACGCTTACAACAATGCTTCTCTATCTGCGCCCAGCACCCCTTGCTCAAACGCATCCCGATAAAACTTTGGTACACCTTCAAATAAATTCCATAGAAAAAGCATACGATATGGCTCAAATCCACCATGATTATCCATCAACACCTTAACCGATCGCAGCTAAAACCACACCTGCAGCATCTGCATCAGGTACTTGCATATAAAAGGTTTTGCTATGTTCAACTTGCTGGATCGCTTTTTGAACCAACGTGGTCTTCCCAATTCTCCTCCTACCCGTAATTTTCAGAAAGAACCATCTTCCCCTTGAAAGTATGCTTTTTACATTTTCAAGTTCTTCGTTTCTCCCGTAAAAATCCCACGTATTTGATTGTATATATGAGTTTTGAATCTCCATTTTGCATAACGTAATTATTTTTACGTTACTACAAATCTACGAATAATTCCTTGTTCCACCCTCAACACCAACTCACTCGTATCTCGTTTCAAACACACCTCCAGGTCAGACTCAATATGCAGACTCTTAAACCGCTGCACATGCGATGCATTCTCCAAAAACGTTCCCTCCTCGCCGCTAACTTCCTCATAAAGCTTCAGCGCCAACCAGGAACTATCGTTTAGTTGGTAGCTGGTAATTGGTACTTGGTACTTGGTACATGGTAATTGGTAATTGGTAATTGGTCCTGAGTCTTCAGATTCCCGACCACCGACTACCGACTTCGGACTATCGACCTCAGACTCCCGCCCCCCGCTACCCGCTACCTGATACCCACTACCCCCTACCAAATAAATAACTTCCCCCGCAAACAACGTATCTTCTAAATTCACTTGATCCTTCCATCCCGAACAAAACAAAACAATGTCTTCCGGTTGCTTCTGCAACTCCTGAACCACCGCCGATATATTCCTGTAAGACGCAATGTAAATATTCTTCGCACCCTCCGACAATGAAATAGCTTTAGTTCCATTGGTGGTGGTCATAACAATGTCGCGACCTTTAACAACTTCTTCACTAAATTCTTGCGGAGAATTTCCCAAATCGAAGCCTTCCACCTTTTCACCATTCCGCTCTCCCGCCGTCAAAAATGAACTTCCGGCTTGAGCCGCCTTCTGAACCGAATCAACCGGCCAAATGCTGTTGGCACCGTTTTCCATGGCCACACACATGGTGGTTGTAGCCCTCAAAATATCAATCACCACCACATTCTTATTCTCCACGCCCCCAACCGTTGCCTCAAACAACGCCGGCGACAAAACAGTAGTAATATTTTTCATTATTAATTTTTTATTACAATCGCCCACAGACCACCGACTACAGACCACAGACCCTAGTCTCTAGTCTCTCGACTCTCGACTCTCGACTCTTTCAGTTATGAAACCCACTATTTCCCCCATCTCCGTCCCCGGAGGAAACAACTTCGCTACACCCTGTTCGTTCAATGCCAAAGCATCCCCGTCAGGGATGATTCCGCCGCCTATCAACAAGACGTCTTCCAAACCCTTTTCCTGCATCAAACTGATGATTCTTGGGAAAACCGTATTGTGGGCACCACTCAAAATGCTGATACCAATGGCGTCAACATCTTCTTGCAACGCCGTTTGAACCACCATCTCTGGCGTTTGACGTAAACCCGTATAGATAACTTCCATTCCCGCATCACGCAAGGCAGCCGCAATGACTTTAGCACCGCGATCGTGACCGTCTAGCCCTACTTTGGCAATCAAAACCCGAATCGGACGATTTAACATGTTGCAAAGATATGCAATTCCTCTATAGCTCTTGAAGTTCAACCATGCGCCTAAACGACTCTGATTTTTCAATCAACTCAGCATATTTACCTACCTGCTCAATTTCGCCGGCCTTCATAACCACAACCCGATCTGCATTTTTAATGGTTGACAAGCGGTGAGCAATAATGATGATGGTGTATTTCCCCTTCAAAGAATCAATGCTGCTCTGAATGTGTCGCTCCGTCTCCGAATCCAACGCCGATGTCGCCTCGTCCATGAACAAGAATTCAATATCCTTATAAAGTTCGCGCGCAATGCTGATTCTCTGCTTTTGCCCGCCACTCAAATTGATGCCGTTATTTCCCAATCGCGTTTCTTCCTTATCTGGAAACCCTTCAACAAATTCCACCGATTTAGACTGCTCAATCGCCCGATTGAATTTCAATAAATTCGCTTCGTTTTTTTCAGCCCAAAAAGTAACATTATTATAAACCGTGTCATCAAAAATCACCGGCTCCTGTGTGATATACCCAATTTTTCGCTGGATAAAATCATAATCAAGCCCTCTAACATCGTATCCGTAATAAAATAAATTCCCCTCTGTAGGCTGCAACAATCCCGTCAAAACATTCATCAACGTGGTTTTTCCCGATCCGCTCTCGCCCACAAAGGCCACTGTTTCATTTTTTTCGATGGATAAATCAAGCGATTTAAGAATTTTAAAATCCCCAAAAGCGAAACTCATCTCTCTCAAAACAAACGGCGCACCTTCTTCAACTTTTATACGCTCAGTTCCTTGGCTTTTCTTCTTGGACTGTAAATCAGCTAAAAACAATCTCATGTTATCCATCGAACCCGAATAAACCAAGAAACGGTTATAGGCCGGTTGTAAAATCGCCACAGCGCTCAAACCGCGGTAAAAAAACAACAAACTCAAGATAATGGTGGCCAATTTGCCACCCAAATAATGGGTTTCAAAAAAAATTGTGACGCACACAATTCCCACCAACAACGGGTCCCTCAAACCAATAACCAATGCATTTATGATGCCCATCTTTCTGTTGCTCTGCTCAATATCTCCAACTCTGTTTAACAACTTTACTCTCAATTTTTCAGCGCTAGCAGTGGCGGTCAAATATTTGAAAAAAGCGACTGTTTGAATCAGCAATCCCTGAAAAGCACTGGTGCTCTCAACCACACTTTTAGACAGTTCTTTGGTCTTCTTAAACAACGTTTTAAACACCAAATTGGCGCCCAAACCCGCAAAAACAACCACTATTGCAAAGCCGGGATTAGACATAAATGCCAAAGCCATATAACTCAACACCAACACCAACTGTTGAATGATTTGCATATATGATACGTACGCTGAAGTAACCCTTTCTACCTCACCTGTAAGTGTATTCTGAATCTGTCCAGCATCAGACTTTGCAAAGGCATGATAATCATATTCTAACAAGGCGTTGATATTGTCTACACGAACCCTTTTTATAAAATATTGCTGATAAATAGCATTCAAGTATTCACTTCCCCAAGAAGCCAAACCTTTCAGAACAAAAATCAAAAACACAAAACACAAAACAACGTCCAATGTCATTTTCAACCCCAATCCAGCAATAAAATCAACAATGAATGATAAATTTCCCAATTGATTGGCGCTTGCAACTTCCCCTTTGTCTGAAACAAACTCCAACAACGGAACAAACATCGCCAATCCAAAACCATCCAAAATCCCCACAAAAAGGCTCAAGAAAAAGTAAATAACTATTCGGTACTTTAAATATTTATAGAAAAAGGCCAATTGCGGCAAAGTTTTTAAAGCCAATTTTTTAAGAGATTCTAACATAGAGTAGGGCCTGTGCTGCAAAGATATGAATTACCTTTGCTCCGTGAAATATTTGATTGTTGGACTTGGCAACCCAGGAGACGAATACGCTCAAACCCGTCACAACATTGGTTTTGACGTTCTAGATCGTTTGGCCGCATCTACTTCATGGGAACTCTCCCGCCATGGATGGGTCTGCGAAGTCAAATACAAAGGAAGAACCCTCATCCTGCTAAAACCAAATACCTACATGAACCTCTCCGGTAAAGCCTTAGTATATTGGATGCAACAAGAAAAAATCAAGCTCGAAAATGTGATGGTTGTGGTTGACGATCTCTCGCTCCCGCTAGCAAAACTCAGACTCAGACACAAAGGAAGCGACGGTGGACACAACGGCTTAAAAAGTATTCAAGCCTCTCTCAACTCCGATGAATATTCACGCTTAAAATTCGGTATTGGCAACGACTTCCCTAAAGGAAGACAAGTTGATTTTGTTCTAGGAAAATGGAAACCCGAAGAAAAAGATCCCATCGACAAAGGTATCGATGAAGCGATCAGTTCTATTTTGAGCTTTGTGCAGAAGCAATAACCCCAACCATCAATCCAATTGCCAAATTCAAACCGGCAACCAATCCAATATCTCCCATTCTCAAACTTACCGGATAAACCATCTCAAAGCTGCTTTGTGTGGTCACCATACCAAATCTCAACTGAACCCAAATCAGGCCTAAAGCCAATAAAATTCCTATCACTGTACCCACCAAGGCAACCCATATTGCTTGAAGCAAAAAGATCCACCTCAATCCAGAATCACCCATTCCCAAGGCCGCTAACATCTTCAAATCTTGGGCTTTATCAATTTGCATCATTCGTATAGATCCAAACAAATTAAAGCTGATCAACAACAAAACAAACGCCAACAACGCAAACGAAAACCACTTTTCCGTATTAAACATGCGGTACAAAGTTCCATGTTGTTCGGCTCTATCCATTACCTTAAAACCTGGACCCAGCTTTTCAATCAAATCACCCTTTACCTCTTCAATCTTTAATGGGTCTTTCACTTTTATATCCCAACGCCCTTCAAAATCTTCGCGTTCAAACAAGCCCCTTGCCACCTCTATCGGCACAATCAAGGTGTTCTCATGATTCTCTTCCCTAATTCTAAACATCGCCCTCACCGACAATTCCTCCAAATTTAAGGTAGTCTGAGCCAATGATCCCGCCGTCCTCGATGGCGTCATAACCTCAACGGGCCTATCCACCTGCTCAATATTCAATTGATACACCAAACTCTCCGACATCCAAGCATCGCGCGCACCCAACTGAGCACTCCCCGCAACCACCAAACTATCAGCATTATAAACTTTAAAAAAATTGCTATCAACCCCCCAAATCCTCGCCACCGTCTGCTTATCTCCATACTTCACAATGGCCTTATCTATCAAACTCTGACACACATACCTCCCGTCTCCCGAAACCCGACTCCCGAAACCCGACAACCGCGCCCCCCTACCCTCTACCAACGACCCACTACCCTCTATCAACGCCCCCCTACCCTCTACCAAAGTCCCCCTACCAATTACCAAATCCGCCGACGTCGCCTTAATCCCACCAAAAATGCTGTCCTCAAAGCCGTTCAAAGCGCTCAATAACACCAACAACGACATCGCGCCGAGCGCGTATCCCCCCAAAGAAATTCCCGTAATGATGTTGATGGCCGATGGATTTTTCCTCGAAAAAAAGTAGGATTTCGCTATCAGCCAAACCGCTTTCATTGATCCTTGATCTTCCGAAACAACTCTTCCATTTTTTCAACGTAGTCAAGTGTTTCGTCTTCGTAAAACCGTATTTCAGGTACCGTTCTTACGCTGTTTCTGATCTTTTGAGCCAATTTGTGGCGGATTTCCTTGTTGATTTCGCCATTCAAATGCTCCAAAATCGCTGCTCTGTTTTGGTTGTTGTACAAACTCAAATACACCTTTAAATAACCCAAGTCTGGACTTACAACCACCTTCGATATAGTAACAAACGCACCCGTCAACCATTCGTGTCGGTGCGCCGATAGCAACTCTCCCAAATCCTTCTGGATTTGTCGAGCAAATTTTTCTTGTCTCATTCCCATATTATAACTCCTTTCTCATGCGCGCCACCGGTATATTCATCTGTTCTCGGTATTTAGCCACCGTTCTGCGCGCAATATTGTACCCTTTTGCCTTTAATAACTCCGCCAAGGCATCGTCCGTCAACGGCTTGCTCTTGTTCTCTTTGTTGATGGCCTCCTCCAAAATCTTCTTAATCTCTCTGTTGGAAACTTCCTCACCTTCATCGGTCGATATTCCCTCGGTAAAGAAAAATTTCAACGGAAAAATTCCAAATTCCGTTTCCACATACTTCGAATTTGCCACCCTACTGATTGTGCTCACATCCATGCCAATGGTTTCTGCAATGTCTTTCAATATCATGGGACGCAAATACATTTCCTCCCCTTCCAAGAAAAACTCGCGCTGCCGCTTGACAATGGCCTCCATCGTGTTCAACAACGTGTTTTGACGCTGCTTCACCGAATCGATAAACCAACGAGCACCATCCACCTTCTGCTTGATGTATTGAACCGCATCTTTCAATTGTTGCTCTTTTTGAAGAGTACTTTCGTAGGTCTTCAAGGTCTCAACATACGCAGCGCTCAACCTCAATTCAGGCGCATTGCGTGAATTTAAAGTCACCAACAAATGCCCGTCCTCGTTCTTTACCGTAAAATCAGGTATGATGTACTGCGTCTTTCCGCTTCCGCCAGAACCCGATTCACCCGGCTTGGGATTCAATCTCACAATCTCAGCAATAGCCGCCCTCAACTGCTCATCACTGATCTTCAAAGCCTTGGTAATCTTATCGTAATGCTTCTTCGAAAAAGCATCCATCTGATCAGCAATAATGCTTTCAGCCAACGAAATAGCTTCATTATCGCCGTAATCTTTCTTATACAATTGCAACAACAAACACTCTTGCAAATCTCTCGCACCGATTCCCGCTGGATCAAAATTCTGAATTCTAATCAATATCTTTTCCAACTCATCTTCGGTGGTCATGATGTTCTCGTTGAACGCCAAATCATTGCGAATGCTCCTCAATTCCCTTCTCAAATAACCATCTTCCTCAATGGAATTGATCAAATGAAGCGCCAGCATCAACTCTTTTTCATCGTGAAAACTTGCTCTTGCTTGCTCCACCAAAAACTCCACGAACGAACTTTCCGCCCTAATCGGCAACTCATCTCGCTCCTCACCGCTGTAATCTTCGCCCATTCGGAAGCTTCCGTAGTCATCATCCGCCCCACTAGCCCTGAGCATTTCATCAACGTCAATTCTGTCGTCGTCCCAGTCTTTTTCTGTTTCGGGGGATGTTTCTTCGTACTCGGTTTCTCCGTCTGTTTTTTCCAACGCCGGATTGTCTAACAGCTCCTCTGTCATCCGCTCTTCAAAATCAAGCGTGTTCATCTGCAACAGCTTAATAAATTGAATTTGCTGCGGTGAAAGCTTCTGTTGAAGGGTTTGTATTTGAGACTGACTTAAAGCCATACATCAAAAATAAGCATTTTTTATCCCTCAGCCTTCAATCGTTCTGCGTTTTCCGCAACCATCAACGCATTGATGATATCTTCAATGTCTCCATCCATCACGTTTGGAAGGTCATACCGCGTCAATCCTATTCTGTGATCCGTCAATCTACTCTGAGGATAATTATACGTTCTAATCTTTGCGCTTCTATCACCCGTCGACACCAACGTTTTTCTTTTTGCAGCAATGGCCGCATTGTGTTTCTCCAATTCTACCTCGTACAACTTGGTTCTCAAGATCTTCATGGCCTTTTCCCTATTCCCCAACTGCGTTCTTTCTGTTTGACAAATAACCACCGTTCCCGTAGGTAAGTGGGTCAACATAACCTTAGTTTCCACCTTGTTTACGTTCTGTCCACCCGCACCACCGCTTCGCGATGTTTCCATTTTCACATCCGCTTCCCTGAAATTCACATCCACCTCATCCGCCTCCGGCATCACCGCAACCGTTATCGCCGATGTATGCACCCTGCCCTGACTTTCCGTCAAAGGAACTCTCTGCACTCGGTGTACTCCACTTTCGTACTTCATAATTCCATAAGAACCTTGTTCATTAATGGCAAAACTGATCTTAGAAAATCCTCCGGTGCTTCCTTCCATCTCCTCCATCACTTCGGTACTCCATCCCTTCGATGAGCAAAACTTGCTGTACATCCGGTAAACGTCCCCCGCAAAAATACAAGCCTCGTCACCTCCAGTACCCGCCCTGATCTCAACCACGCACGTTTTCGCATCCTCAGGATCCTGCGGAAGCAACAACAATCTAATCTCCTCTTCCATCGGCGCCACCTTAGCCTCAAGCATGTCTAATTCATCCTTGGCCATGTCTTTCAGCTCCTTATCTTTCTCGTTCTGAAGGATATTTTTCGCCTCTGCAATGCCTTCAACCACCTTTTTATACTCAAAATAAGCCTCCACCACCGACTCTAAATCGCGGTATTCCTTATTCAATTTCTTAAAACGCCTGATATCTGTTGAAACCTCGGGACTGCTTAAAAGCAATTCCAACTCCTTAAAATGTGCGTATACCGCCTCTAATTTGTCTAACATTTATTTCCTAACCAAAGGTACATCGGTAAAAGCACCGCCTGTCAATTCAATATTTCCATAAGGAGAACTTGCACCACTCATCACTTTGTGACTTGCATTAAGCAACCCCGAAAACTTCTCCCCCTTATAAAAATGGGTAACCCTAACCGTCCAGTTAATGTCGTAATTCTGCAACATCCACTTAGACGTTGTATAATCCCACTTAGGCGAATAAGAGCAGTAATCACTCACCTGCGGATCAGTAGTTCCAGTATATGTTCCCGCAACAGCACCCGTCTTAACCACTGTAAAATGCACTCTCGATGTATCCGAAAATCGTATACCCGTCAAGCTCAAAAATCCCGAATAATCTTCAGATTCTAAACCCCACAAAGTATCTCCATCAACCAGAATAAACTCATAAAAACCATTGCTTTCCCAGGCCTTTCCATTGATTGTACAAGTCAATTTTTGACCTACATTATCATTGTTATTATTGTTGTCACCACCACCATCTTCACAGCTTCCCATAAAGCCAACCAACAATAAACAAGTTGCTGCCAACATTAAATTCTTCATCTTACAAAGTTATTTTATTTTTTCAAACTCATGAACCACTAGTTCATCACCGTCAAATTTCGCATACGCCGATCCCGTAAACCATTGTCCCAAATTGATATATCTCGAAGCCCCATTACTCAAGGTCACATCCAACAACAAATGCCTATGCCCAAACACAAAATAATCTACCACATTCCCACTACCCCCTACCAAAGACCCCCTACCATGTACCAAAGTCCCCCTACCATCTACCAACGACCAATCCTCACAAAACTGCACCAAATACTCCTTATCATTTCCCTGGAAAGTTTCCTCCCATTTTGGCTGATTCAATCTACTTTTTTTACTCCATCCCGATGCCAAACGAATTCCCAAATCCGGATGAAGCATCCCAAAAAAGCCTTGAGCCAACTTATTGGTAAAAATACGTTTCAATAATTTATACTTTTCGTCTCCAGGACCCAATCCATCTCCGTGATGCAATACAAATGTTCTTCCCGAAAACTCATGCACTTCAGGTTCCCTAAAAATTCTGACCCCGCATTCCTTTTCCAAATAATCGCGCATCCATAAATCGTGATTACCAACGCAAACATGAATACGAATTCCTTTATCCGTTAACTCCGCCAACTTCCCCAAAAAACGGACAAATCCTTTGGGAACTGCTTTTTTATACTCAAACCAAAAGTCAAACAAATCTCCCAGTAAAAAAATATCACTGGCATCTTCCGATACAAAGTCCAACCAGCGACAAATTTTTCTTTCCCGTTCATCGGCGTTTACGCCCATACCCAAATGGAAGTCGCTAGCAAAATAGATCATTGTCCCTGAAACTGTTTTAACATACGAACATCGTTCAAGAATAAATCTCTAATATCATTGATGCCGTAATTCAACATGGTAATTCTATCCATACCAATCCCAAAGGCGAAGCCGGAAAATTTTTGAGAATCTATACCGCAGGCATCCAAAACATTGGGATGTACCATTCCGCAACCCAAAACTTCCAACCAACCTGTTCCTTTTGTAAGTCGTTTATTTTCTTCTGTATCTAATCCAACCCAAACATCCATTTCTGCGCTGGGTTCAGTAAAAGGGAAATAACTAGATCTAAATCGAACCTCTTTTCCCTTTCCAAAAAATTGCTGAACAAAATAATACAAAGTTTGCTTTAAATCCGCAAACGTAACTCCTTGATCAACATACAATCCCTCAATCTGATGGAAGAAACAGTTGCTTCTTGAACTCACCGCCTCATTTCGGTAAACCCTACCAGGCATAATCAATCGGAAAGGAGGTTCATGCTTTTGCATCTCTCTGATTTGCACTGAACTAGTATGCGTTCTCAAAACATGTTCACCAATAAAAAAAGTATCTTGCATATCCCTTGCAGGATGGTCATCAGCAAAATTCAAAGCCCCAAAGTTGTGCCAGTCATCTTCAATCTCCGGACCATCTGCTAAATCAAATCCCAAAGAATAAAAAATATCAATCAATCTATTTTCAACCGCTTTCAACGGATGAACACTTCCTGGCATATCTTGATAAACAGGTAAACTAAAATCTATACCCTCATCACTTGCTCCGTCTTGATTTTCAAATTCCGCTTTCTTCTGTTCAAAAAGATCTTCCGCCTTTTTCTTCAAAACATTCAAAGGCTTTCCAACAGATCTTTTATCTTCTCCCTGCAAATTTTTAAAATCTTCAAATAATTGTGCTATGATTCCCTTGCGAGACAAATACGTCAAACGAAACTCTTCTAATTGTGCCGAGCTTTCAATCACATATCCATCTATTTCTTTTTCGTATTTTTCTATGTCCTGAATCATATTACAAATCTAATCCCATTTTTGATATTCCCTTGATTGGGTTTTTCACAGTCCCAATAGTAATAAATAAACCTTTTTAAATTTTATATTAATGTATTATATCTATTCTCTGTGGATTGGTGGATTGTATCATTTTATAACCTTTTTCACGTGAAACAAATTATATAAAGTTTTATATATCAATTAATTATATAAATATTTTTCATGTCGTTATCTTTGGAAAAATCAACTTCAAGGGTTGTGTTTTTCGGGTGATGTTTCATGTATTTCCACATAGGTTTTTACCTCCCAATCTTTTCCCCTTATTCACTCAGAATAGTCTTCGTATTTGGAGAGTTTTTCTCCTGTTTTTTAGACTTTTTCACTACGATTGTATTCGTTAATTGAGCGTTTATGTCCATCCCAAAGTAGTAATTTAAAATATCTTCTCCTGGCGCACATATCTTATCTCCATTTTCATCGTTCCACAATAAATAATTAAACGAACCTATTGGTAAAACAAAGCACGTATTACCAGAATGTAAAGGATAATTAATTATTTCTGTCTTTCCTTTATATACGATTAATCTGTAGGTTACATTAGAATCATTTTGAAATTCAATTTTTCCTAATTTTCGGTATGACTTTACAGATGTATCCTTTTTAATTAAATATTTAATAGCAGAGTCATAATTGTAATAATCAAGAGGTTTGTGTTGAGGCGGTCCGTTGTAAAACATTGGATATTCGGATAAGTAAAAACTATCTTTTCCCTCTACATATATATACGGTATACTTTTAATCTGCCAGACTGCTTTAATGTTTAATTTCTTTATTATTTGTCCCGAACAGATTTCTTTAACTTTCAATGAATCTTGAGTTAAATATTTAAGAGTATCTAAATGTATTCTTACATCCAATAACTTTTCAATACTATCTCTCAGTCTGACTGAATTTGTAACCAAGTACGAATATTTAGCTGTATCCTTTTGTTGTATAAATACGATTTCTTTTTTCGGAGGATATAAATACGTGAAGAAACTATCTATTACTTCAACCTTAAAAGTTGAGTAAGATTCATTTTCATCGTATTGATTGTTTTTGTTATCGTCACTGTAGATATAAACTTCTTTATCTCCCGATGGTAAACCTTCAAACCTTAACTGTTCTTTATCGCTATTATCAGCCATATAATAAAGACTGTCAATTTTTACATAACCATTTACTTTTGTTTTACTGCTCTGATTATTTTCATAATTTACTTTAAACTCAGTTGTGTCTTTGTTTAGTAATATGAATGGATACTTTCCTGGGTTATTTTCATTTAGATCATTTATAGCATCATTGAAAGCTATACTGCTTGTAAATGATTCGACTTGAATATGTATTGCTTTATTTTCAATTTCCACTTTAGCCTTTTTAAAATTTTTCGAAGGATTAAGTTGAATATTATTTTGAAATTTGATATTCTCATCGAAGTAGACACTTACTATACCACTTTTAGTGGTTGAGTCTATATTTATGATTTTAGGAGGATCTATATCCTTTTCGCCTCCAGTTGGAGAAACGGGGTTTGCACAGCTACAGATTATGACTGAAATCAATATTGATAAACCAACCTTCATTTTACCTTCCGAAATGTATAAGTAACACAGATATATCAGAAGGTGATACTCCGCTTATTTGTTTAGCTTGACCAATGGTTGCTGGTTTTATTTTTTTTAACTTCTCTCTTGATTCCATACTCATCGCACCTAATTTCATATAATCGAAATTTTCAGGGATTTGAATGTATTCCAGTCTCTTTAATTTGTCTGCCTGTTCTCTTTCTCTTTCAAGATAGGTTTGATATTTAATAAATATCTCAGCCCTTAACTTAGCTTCTGTATCATAATCATTTATAGATTCTAATCCTTTAATCGTTTGTAGATCTTGTAGTTGTATTTCTGGACGAAGAAGAATTTTATTGGCTCTTTGTTTTTCTTTTAAACTACTACTCAAATGTAAAGGAGCATCTTCCGGTGAAATATTCGTATTTAGAAGTAATTCTATTATTTCCTTAGATGCCTTGTTTGTGTTTTCCAATTCGAACATTCTATTTTCTTGAGCCAACCCTATTTTATATCCTAATGGAGTTAAACGTTCATCAGCATTATCTTGTCTCAAACTAATTCTATATTCAGCCCTTGAGGTAAACATTCTGTAGGGTTCTTCGGTCCCTTTACTAATCAGATCATCAATAAGTACTCCAATATAAGCTTGGTCTCTTCCAAGTATGAGTGGTTCTTCTTCCTTTACCTTTAGTGCGGCATTGATACCAGCCATTAATCCTTGGGCAGCTGCTTCCTCGTAACCTGTTGTTCCGTTGATTTGACCTGCAAAGTATAGATTATCAATGTTTTTAGTTTCGAGTGTAGCGCGTAATTGGGTTGGTTGAAAGAAGTCATATTCTATAGCGTAACCAGGTCTAAATATTTTTGCTTGTTCAAAACCTGGAATCTTTCTTAAAGCTTTTACTTGAATTTCTTCAGGTAAGGATGTGCTGAATCCATTTACATATACCTCTATCGTTTTCCAACCCTCAGGTTCTACGAATATTTGATGTCTATCTCTTTCAGCAAATCGATTTATTTTATCTTCAATACTTGGACAATATCTAGGGCCTAATCCACTGATTGATCCGTTGTACATCGGAGAATCTTCAAACCCTTCTCTAAGAATTTCATGTACTTCTGAATTGGTATAGGTAATATGACAGCTTCTTTGTTCTTGTAGGTTTCTAATGTTTTTTAAATAACTAAATGTGAAAGGTTCTTCGTCACCTTTTTGTTCCTCCATTTTATCATAGTTTAAACTACGTCCGTCTATTCTTGGAGGGGTACCGGTTTTCATTCTTCCACTTTCAAAGCCCAACGATTCTAGTTGTGCGGTTATTCCAGTGGAAGCTTTTTCTCCCATTCTTCCTCCTCCTACTTGTTTTCTTCCTATATGTATTATACCGTTAAGAAAAGTACCTGCGGTTACTATGACGCTCTTACTGTAAAATGTATTTCCCATGCTACATTTTACGCCAATCACTTTTGAGCCTTCAATAATCAATTCATCAACAGAATCTTGGAAGAAATCTACATTTTGATTTTCTTCTAGTGCCAATCTCCATTCTTCTGAGAATCTCCATCTATCGCTTTGAGCTCTTGGACTCCACATAGCTAAACCTTTGCTTCTATTCAGCATTCTGAATTGAATCATTGTTTTATCTGTAATGATTCCGCTCATTCCGCCAAGCGCATCTATTTCTCGAATAATTTGTCCTTTAGCTACGCCACCCATTGCCGGATTGCAACTCATTTTTGCAATGGTTTCCATATTCATGGTTAGAAGTAAGACCTTGGTCCCCATTTGTGCTGCTGCATTCGCTGCTTCACAACCTGCGTGTCCTGCCCCAACTACTATTACGTCGTATCTCATTTTTGGTTAGGTTTCATGTGAAACATGTGTTTCCACGTTTCTATTGATTTGTTTTCAGCGTTTCTCATTTTTAAAGCGTCGGATTCATTTTTGTCTTTGTAACCCATAAGATGAAGAAGTCCATGACTTATTACTCTGGTTAATTCCTCGTTGTAGTTTGTCTTATAGGTTTCAGCATTTTCTTTTATGCGATCTTTACTGATGTAAATTTCTCCATCAATGTTGCCTTCTTTGTCCGACAAATCAAAGGTAATAATATCTGTGTAATCGTCGTGATTTAAAGACTGCTGATTTATTTCTAGTAGTTCATCATCTGACATAAATACATATGTAAGTGATGATATCAAATAGTTATGATCTTCACTTATAGATTCCAACAGTTGTCTATAGACTAATCTTTCCCATTTGTTTAGGAATTTAGATTTACCAAGAAATTGTATTTTTTCCAAAAGCTATTTTATTTAATGAATATGGAATAGGACGGGTTACTTATATATCTCCTGCAAGTGATATTTCAAATTCTTTTGGATTGAGATATTGGTTTGCAGTTTCCAATATTTGATTAGGATCTGTTTCCCAAATGTTTTTCAATGTTCTTCGATAGTGGTCAGTATCAAGATTGCGCATTACCAAGTGTTGACATTTAATTAGACTAGAGAATGGTCCATCAAAACCGCTCCTAAAACTTCCTGAATAATATCTTTTTGCTTTTTCTAGTTCATCTAACGACACCTTAGTTTTGCTGAATTCATGCATGATTTTTAAGGTTTCTTCGAGTGCTTTTTCTGCGTTGGTACTGTTCATTTCCCCGCTGACAGTCCATGTTCTTTCGTTGTATGCTGGTCTAAAACTAGACCCAATTCCGTATGTGAGTCCTTGGTTTTCACGTAACTCTTGCATCAGTCGCGACCCAAAATATCCTCCAAGCATTAAATTCAAAAGTGTAAGTTTATGTTGCGTGGGTTCATCAATGACACCAATGTGCTTCATCATAAACATACTCACTTGGCTGCTGTTTTTCATAGAATGTCGGGATGTTTCCCCTGAAGCCACAAATGTGCCACTTGCTGGTATTTTGAGTTTGAATGTTTTGTGAAATACAGAATCAGTGTAAGATAAGATTTCTTGACATTTTTGTTCATCCATATCTCCAGTAATAAAGATCATAGCGTTTCCAAAATGGATATGTTTCATGTGAAACGTGGTAATTTCAGATCGAGTCAACACTTCAATATCTGATAAATCACCAAAAACGCCTAGCTTAGAACCCTTGTAATATTTTTCTTTTGCAATTCTTTCTGACCAGTAACCAGGGGTTTGCATGCGTCTTTCTAATCCTCCAGATTTAATGAATTTATAATTTTCAATTTGATCTTCCGGATATACGGCACTTGAAGCATGAGTAATAACCCATTGTATCAAATCAAGAGCAACCTCTTTTTTGCATCTTAATGTAACCGAACTTCCAATAGTGCCCGATTCACAAGAAACAGAGGCTCCCCAATAATCAATGCGTTCAATAATTTCTTTTTCCGATAAGGTTGAAGAACCCGCTAATAATAAATCAAAAGCAGCAGATGAAATGAAGGAGCGTTCCTGATCGATGGTTCCACAGGGAAACCAGAACGAAATTTTAGCCACTCCAATTTCTGGAGTAAAATGATGATGATACAGTTGACCTGCAGAAGATGAATTTATATTAATATCTTGAATATCAAAAGATTCAATGGTTTTGGTATCGGGTCTTTGGTTTCTAAAACTCATGATTTATTGTTTTGGTGAATAATGAATAACGCTTACATTTTCTTTTTTGAAATATTGACGAGCAACGTCCAAAACAGTAGGAAGAGTGAGAGATTTTATTTTGTCCGATTCAAGGTTGATACCGTTCGCATCTCCAATGTGTTCCCACAAAGCAAGTTTCTGTGCTCTGGTCAACGGACTAATCATCTCGAACAACAAACCGGTATAAGCCTTGTTTTGCGTGCTTTCGAAAAGTGATTTATTATCTAATCCTTTATCAATGAATGAATTAAGTACTTCAAGCAACCTTGTTTCTACTTGTATTTTATCTACACCCGGATTCAATATCCCGTATAACATGAACAAGCCTTCACCTAAACCGCGCAAATAAAAACATTCCGCGGCGTTGCATATCTGTTCCTTTTTAACCAAAACTTCTTGAAGTTCAGAAACATCTGATCCACCCAACATATCAGCAAATACATCCAACGATAATGAATCATCATCGTTAAAAGAGGGTCCTCGCCAAACTAAAAATACAGCATCGTTGGGCGATAAATCTTCGGCCAAGAGTTCTCTTTTTTCATGGGGAAACGCCTCATCGAGATATACATTTTCATTCTTGAAACCTTCCTTTTCAATGGGTTCAAACCACTTGTTGCACAACGATTTACAATCCTCCAAGTTCAAATTTCCAACCACTGAAAGTACTGCATTCTGAGGTAAGTAAAATTGATTGTAAAAAGAGGTTACATCTTCGAGTGTGGCATTTTCAATATGCTCAAAAGATAAACCAATGGTGGGCCATCTGTAACTGCTTTTTTTGTAAAGCAATTCCCGAACATGATGCCATAACATTCCAAAGGGAGCATTGAAACATCTTTGCTTAAACTCTTCTATTACAACACCTTGCTGAACAGATAGACTTTCAGGGTTGATATTTAAAGCCAACATACGATCGCTCTCCAACCAGAATGCTGTTTCTACATTTTCAACGGGTACACTGATATAGTAATTGGTGTACTCATTATTGGTAAATGCGTTGTTTTGTCCACCGGCCTCTTCAATCTCTTTGTCGAAAGACTCTACGTTTGTGCTTCCAGCAAACATGAGGTGTTCAAACAAATGCGCAAATCCTGTCCGGTTTTCATCTTCATCGCGAGCACCTACATTATACAAGGTGTTGAGAACCACGGTAGATACGGAACTGTCGTATTGATGCACGACACGTAAACCGTTCTTTAATACAAATCGATTTATATCAATCACAGTACAAAGATACTGTTTGCAGAAAATTGCGAACGAACACGCCACTCCATGGGCAATAAATTGTTCAGTCCGTTTTTTACCGCATTTGCTGTACCCATATTAAAACCTTTCCAAGTGAGTAGAACTGCTCCCAACTCTTTGGTTTTTAATGGAATAAACTCTCTACGTAAATACAACATCACCTCTTCGTCTGACAATTCAACAGTAGGAACATTCTTAAATAAATCGCCTCTTGACAAACTATTCAACAGTGCAGCTGCCGGATGTGGTTTCCATTTCCCGTGAAACACTTCCCCAATGGGGGCCTTTTCGTGCACCATACCGGGCAAACGGAACGATGTTCTAACTTCCTCAGCAACACCGTGCTTCCGCAGGATAGCAAAAAACAGACCCTCTCCCTGAGATAAATGCGGCATACACCGGTACATTTTGGGTTCAAGTTCATACAAAAATTCGCGCCCATCCATATCCGAAGGAAGCTCAATCAAGTCGGCACCAAGCTCTTCACAAAAACGTAACACATTGTCTTCATTCTCTTTACGATTGTAAGTGCACGTACTATAAATGAAATATCCGCCCGGCTTCAGCGCATCCCATACATCAAAAACAATTCGTTGTTGTCGTTGAGTACACAAATCAACATGTTCCAATGACCATTCATTTTGAGCGAGATCGTCTTTTCTAAATAGTCCTTCCCCAGAGCAAGGTGCATCGCACGATATCAAATCAAAAACACTGTCTAATTTCCCAAATTCTTTAGCATCAGCTTTGGTAATCAATGTGTTACCGTCTCCCCACTTGCTAACATTTTCAAATAAAATTGAATTTCTCACAGAAATAATTTCATTCGCCACCAGTTGATCGCCCTCACCCAGCACCGATGACAGGTGCGTACTTTTCCCTCCCGGAGCCGCACACAAATCCAGAACTACTCTCCCCTTTGCGGCCATCTTTTTTTCTTGGGACTTTTTTTCGGGGGATATTCCTTCGGCCGATGCTCCCAAAATCCATCGGGCCACCTCGCCAATCCACATAGAATTAGCCTCCTGAACATAATAAAAACCTGCATGTAATAATGGGTCTGCCGTAAACAAGGGACGTTCCTTCAGAAAAAAGCCATCACCACAATGTGAAACAGAACCATTTTCGGCTTTTAGTTTTAACCCTTCATGAATTTTCTTGCGATTAACCCGAATAGAAACAGGAGAATCTCCCGCATTGATGCACTCTATAAGGGAATTAGTCTCTTTTTTTGGAAGTGTTTGTCCCAAAAGAGACACAAAATCATTTTTCATTATCGCTGGATGTTTGCTCAAAACTACTGAAAACACTGGGGTTTTTACAAATTAAAATTTTTGGCACGGTATTTGTTTACTACCCATCAACTAACAAACTAAAAATAAAAATTATGAAAAAGGTAACCACTCTCTTCGCAGTAGCTTTCGCTTTCATCGGCGCATCAATGGCTCAAATGGTAATCCCAGGCGAATCTTTCGCTAAGAACCCAGCTTCATTCAACGGACGTAAAGTAAGTATCAAAAACATCCAGTTGGATTTTTCTAACAAAATGGCAACTCCAACAGGCGCAGTAGCTCCAGTAGGTGGCGGTGCAATCGGTGCAGGTTCAGTAGGTCCTGGTCCTGGTGGACAAGGCGCACAAGTACAACGTTGCAATCCTCCTCGCGGTTTTTCTCAAATTGACGTTAACTTCCTTGCAGCTCCTGAATTCGAAGGTTGCTTCTACATGGGTGACGCAATGTACAACGAGTTGAAGCGTCAAGCAGGTGGACAAACTATCGATGCTCAAATCACTTTCCAAGGTGACAGCCGCGTAGGTTACAACGTAACTTTCTACAAAATAGGTAGATAATATCTTCTAAAATATATAAATCAGCCCGGACGAAAGTCTGGGCTTTTTTTGGTACCTAGACTTTGGTACTAGGTAAATGGTCTATTGTACCGGGTTCCAACTAGGCCACTAGTCACTAGTCTCTCGTCCACAGTCTACCGACTAAAGTCTACCGACCACCGACTTCAGACCACCGACTAAATTCTAAATACTGTCAACCCACAACTCTGAACCAATCACCTTTGTTTTTTGATTCACATCTAAATTTTTGATGAATAAACTTCCCGTTCCTAGGCCCTGCGCCATGTTTATGGGATAATTTGAAGCCCAACGCGCAATGTCGTAAAGGCCAAGGTTTCCTTCGAGAGCGCTGGTGCTCCACCAACCAATGTTGTATGTCGATGCTGATTTAATCCAGCTATCGCAGTGATCAAATCCTCCCAGTAACGTGGGCTTAAGAATCAAATACTGAGGAGAAATTTCAGAAAGTAATTTTTTTGATTCAGTTACTCTGTATCCAATGAGCTCTTCATCAAGCGCGATGGGTATCTTTGATTCTTTGCAAATCTTTGATAACCAGTCATATTGTTTGGGCTTTATAGGTTGTTCTATGCTGTGTATGTCAAAACGCGAAAGATCTTTCAATTGAGATAATGAGTCTTCGGGAAGAAAGGCACCGTTAGCATCTAAACGAATTTCTACCTGAAAAGGATTGTGCTTTTTTCGGAAGCGCTCTAAGAGTCTACATTCTGCATCAAAATCGAGCGCACCAACTTTGAATTTGATGATGTTAAACCCTTGATTTACTTTTTGATATGCTTCTTCTTCCATTGATTGGATATCATTCATCCAAACCAATCCATTGATGGCAATTCCAGATTGACCGCGTGAAAATGGGGTCTCAGGAAATCCTTGGAGTTTCAATAAAATGCAATACAAGGCAAACCGAAGCGTGGGATATTTTTCCCATTCTTCGAGCAGTTCTTGTAAATCAGAAAGGGTAAATTCTTTTTCAGATAGGAGTTGAACAACAAATACTAAATCCTCTTTACCATCAACACTCAAATCAACCAAGGGTGAGGCTTCGGCCATTGCCAAAACACCACTGACTTCATCTTCGCAAATGAGTATGTGTGCTGTTTTAGTGGTGTATTCGCCTCTGGATGTTTTTGCCGGTTTAATGAACTCCAAATTATGGGACTCGATGCGCAGTCTCATGATCAATATCCTATTAAACTAATGATATAACTAACCATGCCTAAGTGCACGAAAACCAATAGCATTGTAGTTAAAGATAAATTTTTTAATTGCTTGTTCAATTCTTCTCGATGACCAGGTAACAGGAGCTTGGTTTCAGAATAGTAACGAGCCAGTAAAACAGCAATAGGAGAGAAGACTCCGAAGACTAAAAACAACTCTAAATTGGAAGACCGTCCACCAAGATCAAACAAGGATTTTACATACAAAGCGAATGACAGGAACACTCCACCAAAACCTAATATCAATAATAATCGCTGATACCAAAGTGTTTTCTTCGGACCAAGGCGCACGGCCAAAGTGATTTTACCGTTTTCTTTATCAGTGTCTATGTCTCTGTAATTGTTTAAATTAAGAACACCAACGCTTAAAAATCCCAATCCGCAACCGCCTAAATATGACTCTAAATCAAGTTCAACGCCCAACAAGAGTGACATACCTAAGACGGGTAAAAGTCCAAAGAAAACAAAAACAAAAAAATCTCCCCAACCCGAATAACCATAGGCTCGCTTTCCGATGGTATAAAAAACAGCAGCGGCCAACGAAAAAAGTCCCATGCCAAAAAGAAAATAAGCCGAATTCAAAGTGAGTAGTTGCATTTGAAATGACCTGTAAATCAAAGAAATACCCGTAAAGAACGCCAAAACTCCGGTAATAATTACCGCGCGTTTCATGTGAAAAACATCAATTGAGCCACTGGCAAGCGCACGATCTTGACGATCGGCTTTGGAATCGGTGCCTTTAACAAAATCGCCGTAATCATTGGCGAAGTTGGATAAAATTTGCAACAAAACAGCCGTCAAAACAGCCAACAAGACCACCGAAAGGTCTATGGGTTTTCGGAGTTGGGCAATAGATGTTCCCAATAAAATTCCCGATACAGCCAAGGGAAGGGTTCTCAAACGTGCGGCAATGAGCCAAGGTTTAATCTTCATGTAAATTAATTCTCAAGAAATACTTGGCAAATTAACGCCACATCCTGAAGTTTTGTTCAATTCGGAAGAAATGCTCTTCCATGGGGTTGAATTTTTTATAGAATTGGGCGACAGTCGGAATGCTAGATCCTTCCAGGTCAATTTTATGGGAAGTATACTTCTCACAAACATGATTTATGATTCCGTGAATAATACCAATTTCACGTCCCTCAGAGGTAGGAGCCCCGCAAACGTAGTGAATACGGTCACCGGAAATTAAAAAGATTGCAGCCCCTATAACTTGATCATTTTTTATTGCATTAAAGGCATAATATGAAGCCGGCGAAAGCTTTTGAAGCGCCTGTTCAAAACCTTCGTAAGTATTGGCCCAAGTGAACATGTTTTCTCTGCCCCAAGCAGTATCATAAATTTCTAGAACTTTCCACAAATCAGACGTTTCACGATAAACTAAACCTTCTAGAGATTTCAAATTTTTTCGTGCATCTTTATTGAAGTCGTCGGGAGTAAACCCAGCGGGAATCACATAATTTGGCCTTCTGGGGACATTTTCAAGGTTTCCGCAAAATGAATGTACAGCTAAATGAACTCGAAGGAACTTACGAGGAATCAATTTTAAGAATGCGGCAGTGTTAAATTCATGATTTTGAAGGATTTCAAAATTGCCGAATACGCCTAGTTGCTGGCAGAAGTAAGGTTGATAAATGTAATAAATGCCCCATTTTTTTCGAAACGGAAGAGGAAAAACACCTGCGTATTTTGTACCCTCGAAAGCCACTAAAGCCCCCCATTGTTCATAGCAAACGCCATCCAAATATTCGAAGTAAGCATAAACCCAGTTCAAAGAACCCGATTTCACGCACTCATTCCAGGCTTTGCGGTCAATTTCGGTTCGGTCTAAGTATTTTACTTCCATGATTAGGGTCTCTTTGCCCATGATTTAAATACCGAAGTCCAGCCGTTCCAGCCCTGACTTTCAGAAAGTGACTCGTTGTGAATAATGAAACAGAAAGTGCCGCCAAACAACCGAATGCTGTTTTTCAGAGAAGCACCGACAGCAATTGCTTGTTCAGGGTCGAGTTTCATGTAATTTTTTGCTGTAACATCCATCAAACAGAAAGGGTGAATCATCAAATCCGTTTCTTTGTTCGCCGCCAAATCAAACCACATAAAAGGGTGGGAGGTACCCGCTCTAAATCCAACGTGCTTTGCAAATCCCATGCTCCAATCGTGTTTTATGCCCAATGAAATCAGGGTTCTATAGGTTTGAGGGAAATCTAAGTGAATGAAATGTTGTCTACTCTCGATGGGCTTTTTACCATCCCAAACCGAGTGGTTTAACTCGTGTTCCCAAGACTCTTGAGGGCGCAGCGTCCAACTAGCGTGAAACTGTGGGTCTAAACCGGCAGAATGCATCTTTGCAATCTCCTTTTGAGCTTTGGGCCCCCGAAGATTTACCTGCTTGTTTAGATGATTGTTTTTCTCTGAAACCAACAAGAAAACCCTCTTTTTAACCCCATCCAACGAATTGAAAAATGGAATTAATCCCTGACTTGGAGCAAAGCTATCCTTCCCAGTCATCCAAGAAATCACACGTGGAACAACAAATTTTGGATGCCGTATCAATGAGCCAATATTTCGCAAAAATGACCTTCCATGGAAGCGAAAAAGAATATCAATATCTGCCGTAACCTCAATTTCAGAACGACGTTCATTTTTTATGTCGAGCTCCCAATATAATCGCGTAAGTGCCACATCAACAAAGGGTTCCGGGTCGTATTTCAACTCGTACTCGAGGGTGTTTTGATATAAATATCGGCCATGCTCATCGCCATCAAACGGCAAATATTCTTCATATCTGCTGAGGTAGTAAAACGTCATCGCTAAAGGGTCGAATCCCAGCGGCCCTTCCCCCGGAAAAAGAACCAAAAAAGGACTTTCCAATTCTGAATCATCCGCTTCGGAATGAACCAGTTGGCGAATGCACCCTTCAGGAAGCTTCATGGTCGCCGATTTAGGTGAAAAATACTCGTTCAACCCTTTCTCAAACATCAGTTCATGACTTTGAATGAACAGTCCAGGCAGAGCCCCATCATTGACAGTCAAATACTTGATCTTTATTTTTTCGGGGGATGCTTTGAACGACTCCTTCTCGGTGTATACCTCCCATGTTAGCCCCAACCTTCGGCCAAAGATCTCATTCAAAACATAACGAATGCGCGGTGAATCTTTGTCAGTGAGTAGGGCAATCATTGAAAATGGACTATTTTTGTGCAAAATAATGAAAGTAGCATTAATCACGGGCATTACAGGACAAGACGGAGCTTATTTAGCTGAATTTCTCTTGAAAAAAGGCTACATGGTTCATGGAATCAAGCGCCGCAGTTCTCTTTTTAACACAGATCGTATTGACCACATCTACGAAGATCCACACATCGAAGGTTCAAGATTCAAGCTTCATTACGGAGATTTGAGCGATTCTACTAACTTGATTCGCATCATTCAAGAGGTTCAACCCGATGAAATTTACAATTTGGGGGCCATGAGCCACGTTCATGTGTCGTTTGAAACGCCCGAATATACTGCTAACACAGACGCTATCGGTTCATTGCGTCTTTTAGAGGCCATCAGAATTTTAGGATTAACCGAGAAAACCCGACTTTATCAAGCGTCAACGTCTGAATTGTACGGAATGGTTCAAGAAATCCCTCAAAAAGAAACCACGCCATTCTACCCAAGAAGTCCTTATGCAGTGGCAAAGTTATACGGATATTGGATCACAGTAAACTACCGTGAAGCCTATAACATGTATGCTTGCAACGGTATTTTATTCAACCACGAGAGTCCCATCCGTGGAGAAACTTTTGTAACGCGTAAAATCACCCGTGCAACTGCAAGAATCTCTTTGGGTTTACAAGATAAATTATACCTAGGAAATTTAAATTCTAAGCGCGACTGGGGACATGCAAAAGATTACGTTGAGGCTATGTATTTGATTTTGCAGCAAGATAAACCCGAAGATTACGTCATTGCAACAGGCAAAACCACCGAGATCCGCGAGTTCGTGAAAATGTCGTTTGGGCATGTTGGAGTTACACTAGCATTCAAAGGCGAAGGCGTTGACGAAGTAGGTTATATTGATGCAATTGACGCTGACAGATTCGAAGCTGCAACCGGCAAAAAACACAACTTGACCCTTGGAACAGAAGTTATTTTTGTAGACCCAAAATACTTCCGTCCAACTGAAGTAGATCTACTCATTGGAGATCCAACCAAAGCAAACACCAAGTTAGGTTGGAAACCGAAGTACGATTTACCAGCTTTGGTTGAAGACATGATGAGTTCAGACATTCAACTCATGTTGAAGCAAGATTACCTGAAAAACGGCGGATTTTACACCAAGAATTATTTTGAATAAGTCCGACAAAATATACGTTGCGGGTCACCGCGGGATGGTGGGAAGCGCCATTGTTCGTGAACTTCAAAGTCAAGGATTTGAGAACATTGTTACCCGCACTTCCAAAGAATTAGACCTTCGCGATACCAATGCGGTCATTCGTTTCTATGAAGACGAGCGTCCACAAGTGGTAGTGGTTGCAGCTGCTAAAGTGGGAGGCATCCACGCTAACAACGTTTACAGGGCAGAGTTTTTATATGATAACTTGATGATTCAGAACAACTTGATTCATCAAGCATATATTTACGGCATTAAAAAACTTTTATTTCTAGGAAGCAGCTGTATTTATCCCAAATTGGCGCCTCAACCGCTCAAAGAAGAATATTTACTGAGCGGACATTTAGAATCTACAAACGAGCCATACGCCATTGCTAAAATTGCCGGTATAAAGATGTGCGAAGCTTACCGTGATCAATACGGATGCAATTTTATTTCGGCCATGCCCACAAATTTATATGGGCCCAATGACAATTATCATCCCGAAAATTCTCACGTTTTACCCGCATTAATCAGAAAGTTCCACGAAGCCAAAACTCAAGGCCTCTCAGAAGTTTCTGTTTGGGGCGACGGAAGTCCGATGCGCGAATTTTTGTATGCAGATGACCTAGCCAACGCATTGGTTTACTTGTTATTAAACTACAACGAAAAAGATTTTTTAAACGTAGGATACGGCTCAGACGTCACCATCAAAGAACTTGCTGAAACCATTGCAGATGTCATTGGTTTCGAGGGATCTCTTGCCTTTGACACCACCAAACCCAACGGAACCCCCCGCAAACTCATGGATTCAACCCGTTTATTTTCAACCGGTTGGACCCCAAAAATCGATCTGCGCACAGGCATTGCCTTAGCTTATCAAGATTTTTTAAAACAGGTAGCTAGCCGGTAGTCGTTAGCAGGTAGAGGGTAGGGGGTAGCAGGTCGCGGGTATCAGGTACCGGGTCTCAGGCCTAAATTACCGGGACTTTGGTCGCTCGTCCCCGGTCTCTAGTTTCAGGTATCTAGCCACCGACTACAGACCATTGACCACCGACCATGGACTAAAAAAGCCCCCTTTCGGAGGCTTTGAAACTCAATTAAAGAAAATATTCACTTCACTTATCTCAACACATCTCTCGAAATAACAACGCGTTGTACTTCCGAGGTTCCTTCGTAAATCTGTGTGATTTTTGCATCGCGCATCATACGTTCTACGTGATATTCTTTCACATAACCGTATCCGCCGTGCACTTGAACTGCCTCAACAGCAGTTTTCATGGCAACTTCTGATGCAAATAATTTAGCCATTGCGCTTGCTCTATCATAGTTTAAGTGTTGGTCTTTCAACCAAGCAGCTTTTAAACATAACATTCTTGCAGCTTCAATTTCTGTAGCCATATCTGCCAATTTGAATGCAATAGCCTGGTGATGCATGATCTCTTTTCCAAACGCTTTGCGTTCTTTAGAATATTTCAGCGATAATTCATACGCTCCACTAGCGATACCTAATGCTTGAGCAGCAATACCAATTCTTCCACCACTCAACACTTTCATGGCAAATTTGAATCCAAATCCATCTTCGCCGATGCGATTTTCCTTAGGAACCACCACATCTTGGAACATGATACTGTGCGTATCGCTTCCGCGAATACCCATTTTTTCTTCTTTTTTACCTACGGTTACACCGGCCCATGCTTTTTCAACAATGAATGCATTGATTCCTTTGTGCCCTTTGTCAATATCAGTTTGTGCAATTACCAAATAATAGCTTGCGCTGTTACCATTGGTGATCCAGTTTTTGGTTCCGTTCAAGATGTAATGATCACCATTGTCAATAGCAGTAGTTTTTTGACTAGTGGCATCACTACCCGCTTCAGGTTCGCTCAAACAAAATGCACCAATCGCTTGACCTGTTGCCAATTGAACCAAATATTTTTGTTTTTGTTCCTCAGATCCAAAAGTCTCTAATCCCCAACATACTAAGCTATTATTTACGCTCATACAAACAGAAGCTGATGCATCTATTTTTGAGATTTCTTCCATCGCAAGCACGTATGAGATGGTGTCCATTCCGCCTCCACCGTACTTTGGGTCAACCATCATACCCATAAAACCCAATTCACCCATCTTTTTGATTTGTTCAGCGGGGAATTTTTGATGCTCGTCACGCTCAATTACTTCAGGAAGCAATTCAGTTTGGGCAAAATCTCTCGCTGCTTGTTGTACAGCTAAATGCTCTTCGGTTAGTTCGAAATTCATAATTTTGGTGGTGCAAAAATAAGGCTTAAACCCTTTAAATGCATGAGAAAAAAACACTTCTATAAGTGTCAAATATACACTTGTTCTTGGTGTTGCACATCTTTACATGATTTCTTACAACAAAAACACCCGCCTCTTTGTTATCTTTGCAATTCCCATGGCTCAGATTACATTTTTGTTTGAAGAAAAAGGAAAGGAACCCCTACAGGTCGAAATTTTCGAAGGAGAATCTATCCTCGATGTTGCTTTAGATAACAATATCCACCTTAACCACAACTGCGGCGGCGTCTGCGGATGTTCTACATGTCATATTTATGTCGAAAAAGGTGAAGATCTGCTTCCCGAGATGAGCGATAGAGAAGAAGAATACGTTGACCGCGCTCGTTACCCAAAATACAATTCACGACTTGCATGCCAATGCAAACTTGAAACTAATGGCGAATTAACCGTTGTCATCCCCGATCAATCTGGAATAATTGGACACTAAGACTATGGATTTACCTATAAACTGGACCGATTTCGAAGATATTGCCATGAAACTTTATGAACGTTTTGGCGATGACTTTGACGAAAAAAAAATATACAGAATTCGCTTTACCGAGCTTATCGAATGGGTACTTGAAATCCCAGAATTTGTCGGAAAACGTGAAGAATGCAACGAAGGTTATCTCGAAATGATCCAGTCGCAATGGGTCTATGAGTGGCGTGACAACCAATAAACGCTAAGGATTTCTCGAGAAATTTGCTTTTCTTGCAGGTTGAATGTTTAACAAACCAATCAAGTCGTTATATTATTTTTCCCTTTTGGGGATTCTTTCTCTTTGCTCACCTAAACTTCTTGCCCAACAGGCTGATCAAGATTTCCAAGAACCTTGTGGACAAGTAGATTTACTCAAGCAACTAGAGAACAAATATCCCGGCTTCAAACAACAATACGATAAAGACTATCTACAATCCATCAAGCGTTCTGCATCAGTTGGAAAAAGAAAAAGAATAGTTAAAGACACCACCTATTTTTACGATACTATCTACACGGTTAGAGTTGTTTTTCATGTTTTATATAACAACTCTGCTGAAAACATCAACGACAGTCTATTGAAAAATCAGATTGAAGTTCTAAATCAAGATTTCAGAAGATTGAATTCAGATACTTTTAAAACGCGCAACGTCTTTAAAAGCAGAGCAGGAGATACCCGAATCGAGTTTGAACTTGCAACGGTTGATCCTTCTGGAAATCCAACTAACGGCATTGTTCGAAAGGCAACTTCCGTTACCTCTTGGGGCACCGCAAACGGCATTTCAGAACTGATGAAATACGATGCTAACGGTGGAAGCAATGCTTGGGATCCCAAAAAATACATGAATATTTGGGTTTGCGATATGACCTTTCAAAATCAAGATCGAATTTTAGGTTTTGCATATCCTCCTTACGGACACCCATCTTGGCCTAGCTCAAGCTGGACCACTGATCCAAATCAAGGCGTAGTCTTACATTACAAAGTAACCGGCAGAAACAATCCTAGATCTACCGGTGCTAATTTAGGCACCTCCAACAAAGGACGAGTTGCTGTGCACGAAGTAGGTCACTATCTTGGTCTAAGACATATTTGGGCCGACGATCAATTTATGGCCAATCGTTGCATACTTGATGACTACATAGACGATACCCCACTTCAAGGTGTAGGTGCTAATTTTACTTGTAATCTTACTCAGAACACTTGCTGGTCAGGTCAAGATGACCTTCCCGATATGATAGAAAACTACATGGATTATTCTACTCATGACTGTCAAAATTTATTCACTCGCCAACAATCTCAAGTAATGAGAGCGGCACTGGTTGATTCTCGCCCAGGAATTATCTCTCGTACCCGAATTGAAGAGAGAATGAGAATTTTTGATACGACTATCTACGATAAAATCTTAATCTATCCTGTGAACAGTGAAGATAAAATAGTAGTGGAAATGCCAGATGAAGAATTTGATGATTTATTGAGTGTGGAAGTATACAATTCTGTTGGACAACAAATAGTGAAGAACACTAGAATCAGTAAAAATGAAACAATTCTTCGACCAATTAGACATTCTTCAGGCATGTATGTTGTAGTTATTCTCAAAGGGGGAGGAGATGATCAATCACCCTCAACGGTTGTAAGAAAAGTAAAAATCTTTTTAGACTAACTTAAACTCAACTGTCTACTGATAGTCAATAATCTACTTAGTTGATCTCTCAGTTGTATCTCAAAAGATAAATACTCTTCGTTGCTAATTTCCCCACTTTGTTTGGCTTTTGTGAGTCCTGCCAATAATTTACTGCATTGAATGTAAGTACTTTCCACATCCATAATGGTTTGAACTCGAGACTCATGTTCGGGACTTCCCTGAGACCTACTTATCCTAATAGCCGCTCGAATAATTTCTTCTCTAACTTGTTGAGATAAACGATTTTGGGATGCGGCTTTTCCCCATTCTTGAGCAACGCGGTCAATTTCAAAACCAATTTGCTCTCTTGACATAATTTGTTGTATTGTTTGCATGACACAAATTTGCATCCCCAAACACCAACTAGTCGTATACTAATCGTTTATAAACGGATAATACGGTTTTCTAGTCCATAGTCCATAGTCCGTGGTCCAAAGTCCGTGGTCCGAGGTCCGTGTTCCGTGTTCCAAAGTCCAACACCCGAAACCCGAAACCCGAAACCCGACTCCTGAATCCCACTACCCACTACCAAGTTCTAGGTACCAGGTACTAGGTACCAGCTACCAGCTACCATTTTTTTATTATCTTTGCACCTTTACGTTCTAATGATTTCTAGACGACTGGTGCGCATCAAAACCCTACAAACCTTGTATTCTTGGAATCAAGGCCATGCACAAGATGTAGGTGACCTAAAAAAAGAGTTGTTTTCCAAAATTCAAACAACCGAACAATTCTATCTCTTTTTGCTCGATTTTCCCTATGAATTGCAGCAATTTGCCAAAGAAAAACAAGATTTAGAAAAGTCTAAGTACTATCCAGATCAGTTTAAAATTAAGTACTATGATAACCTGAATTACACGCGATTCATTCCTAGAATGCATGAGTCAGTAATAGTTAATGGAGCTCCTCAAACCCAATTTTACTGGTCGAACCTTGCTAATTACTTCGAAGATTGGTACAAGAGATTGAGAGAATGGGATTTTGTTCAAGATTATCAATTTTTCACCGATCCAACCGAACAACAACAATTAGAGTTTGTGGAACAAATTCTTTTTACTTTTTTAGAAACTCAAGGTGATTTTAATGATGCCCTTGAAGAGGTTTATCCACAATGGTTTGATGATAATGAATATACCGTTAGAGACGTACTAAAATCCTTGAAAATGCATGGCAATAGAGCCACTCTCCAAGTAAAAGACGCCATCAGACCAAACAATGAAGAGGTTGCTTTAGGTGCGCAAATACTTGTGAAAACCATTGCAAACACTCAAGAATATGAATCTTTGATTTCAACAGTTACCGATAATTGGGACCCTTCCAGAATTGCAGTAATTGATCTATTAATATTGAAAATGGCTTTAACCGAATTTATGCATTGTCCAGAAATTCCTGTTAAAGTGACTATCAATGAATATTTGGAAATCACCAAAAATTACAGCACCCCCAATAGTTCAAAGTTTGTAAATGGTATTATGGATAAACTTCGAATTGATTTGGCAAAAAATGATCGCATTCAAAAATCAGGTAGAGGACTGCTCTAAAGCCTATTTTTCTTAAATTTGCTCACATGAGAAATACATTTTTGCTTTTTTCAACCATTGCAGTGTTAACAGTAGCGTGCACTCCAACCAACAAACCTGTTGATGCAGAAGACATTGTAAATAACAATCCTGATAACAATAACAATGGCCCCAAAGGTGATTTCAAATTTGTAGATACCACCTTTGATTTTGGAAACATCAAAGACGGTGACAATGTACAACACGTTTTTAGATTCAAAAATGTAGGCAAAGGGCCACTTTCAATCTCAAAAGTAGAAGCATCTTGCGGTTGCACCACCCCTGATTGGACGAAAGAAGTAATTCCTCCCGGTGGAGAAGGTAAAGTGACTGCCACTTTTGATAGTAAAGGTAAAGGCGGCACAGATAATCCCTTAGTTGAAAAAAGCATTGAAGTTTATTTTGACAATGCCACTCGTGATTACATGGTTCTTACTTTTACCAGCCACATTCTTTCTAAAGAATCTGACAACCACGAAGACCACTAACCCACTACCAAGTACCAACTACCTAGTACCAATTACCAACTACCAAATACCAATAAAAATATGAATTTATTTCAAGCTCAACCAGGTGGATTTGATCCCATGTTGATGCTGCTCATCATGGCAGTGTTCTTCTTCTTTATGATTTGGCCACAAATGCGCCGCCAGAAAAAAGCTAAAACCTTTATTTCTAGCATTGCAAAAGGACAACACATCGTTACTACCGGTGGTGTTCACGGCAAAATATCTCAAGTCAATGAGAAGTTTTTTATCATTGATATTGAAGAAGGTAAAATGAAGATTGACCCTTCGGCTATCAGTATGGAAAGCACCCAAGCTGCCTATCCTGTTGAAACTAAAACCGAAGAGAAAAAGTAATTATCATGCTGAAGGTGGGAATCACCGGTGGAATTGGCAGTGGAAAAACAACCGTTTGCCAAATTTTTTCCCAATTGGGGATTCCCATTTTCAATGCTGATCAGGCCGTTAAAGATTTGTATGCAAATCACTCAGGTTTAAAAATCCAGTTGCAATCTGCATTCGGTTCTGAGGTTTATACACCAACCAACCAAATAAATATCCCTTTTTTGAAAGGGCTGTTGCTATCCCCCGAAAAAACAGAAAAACTCAACAAAATTGTGCACCCATTGGTGTTTCAAGCCTTCTATGATTGGGCAGATCAACAAAACGCACCTTATGTGGTAAAAGAAGCCGCCATTCTTTTTGAAAGTGGGGCAAATAAAACCGTAGATTCAACCATTGGCGTGATTGCGCCCGAGGAAATCAGGATTCAACGCGTAAAACAAAGAGATAATAGGTCCTTAGAGGAAATTCAAAGCATCATCAGCAAACAGTTAAGCAACGATGAATTGCGTGAAAAATGTGACTACATCATTGAAAATGATGGCTCACAATCGTTGATCGAACAGGTGAGAGAATTACATGCCCAACTGTTGCATGAGTCCGCTCATTTCCGAAGCTAATTTAGCAGCCTCAACGCCAGCAGCATCTGCATAATCTTCGCCTTGGCTAGCATATAAAATTCCGCGACTGCTGTTTACCAATAGTCCAACTTCTTGATTGGCAGCGGCATGAGTGATATCAGACAAGCTTCCGCCTTGAGCACCAACCCCCGGAACCAATAGAAAGTGGTCAGGTATGAGTTTGCGAATTTCGCCCACCAACTCCGCGCGAGTGGCACCCACCACAAACATCAATTGATCAGGATTTCCCCATTTGCTTACGGTATTGATGACGCGTTCATATAGTTTCAACTCTTCAGATTCAACTTTTAAGGTTTGAAAATCTGAATGCCCAGCATTAGACGTTAGCGCCAAACAGATCACAAATTTGTTTTCAAACTCCAAAAAAGGCCTCAACGAATCCTCGCCCATATAAGGAGAAACCGTGATGGCGTCGAAGTTCATGGCATCGAAAAAGGCCCTTGCATACATGGTGCTGGTATTGCCAATATCGCCGCGCTTGGCATCAGCGATTTTAAATGTGTTTGAGGGTAGGTAACTCAACGTTTCTTCCATCCATCGCCATCCCTCAACCCCGTATTGCTCGTAAAACGCCGTGTTGATTTTATACGCAACACTGTGTTCTGCTGTGGCCTCAACAATGTTCTTATTGAATTCCAAAAGTCCCTTTCCCGTACGCTCAATTCCCTGTGGGAGCTTCCCCATTTCAGTGTCCAAGCCCGTGCACAAATAACTGCGCTTTGCCTGAATCTCGCGGATAATGTCAGCTTTTTTCACTATTGATGCAAAATAAAGCAATCCCTTTCGCTTTTGGTTACATTTGTATTATGCGTTTTTCTGCTTTTTGGGGATTTTTACTCGGATTGAGTTCCATTTCCACCTCCCATGCTCAATTTGTGCAGGTAGGTGAGGGTAGTTATTTGGGAACTTTTGCCGGTCCCATCAGAACATCAGCCAATATGGGTGTGTATCAATCAAAGTTTGCTTACATCTATCCAAAATCTACCCTAGGAAACTTAAAGCATGGTGATAGTATATTCTCTTTAGAATTTTATCGCACCGCAGGTGCATCGCTTAAAGGCAATCACCGCTTAAAAATATGGCTTGGAAACACCTCTCGAAATGATTTTGGTTCTACCGGAATTAAATTTTCTTCGGAAACGGCTTCTGCTCAAAAAGTCATTGACACTTTTGCCTCAGTTTATTTAGATACCTTTGAGAATTTCTACCGGTTTACCTTCATCAAACCGTATGTATTTGATTCAATTGCCGGAGAAAATCTTACCGTTTTCACAGAATTCAATCAAGCCGATACATTGCGCGGATCTTTCAGTTTTTATTTCGAAGGAACGGCCACCGTTTCTGGATTCTCCAACAATCAAACACAATACAGCGTAGGAGCATCAGCGCCTGATTCTCTTAATAATATCACTCAATACAAGCCAACATTGAGGTTGAATTATCCTCGCTACGACTTTGACCTCGAAGTTCGTGGTGTATATACCCTAGGAAAGATTCCTCTTCCCTTGGGAAATCCAGACTCGGTAAAGACCCTATTGAGAAACGTGGGCAAGAAAAACGTTTCGAGTCAGAAGTTGTATACTTATTCCTTGGGAAAAAATAAGCAAAAGGACAGCTTTCTAGTATCACTTGCCGTAGGAAAAGAACAGTTTTTTCAGGTTCCATCTTTAAGTCCCTCGAAAAAAGGAACAGACTCGGTTTTCATTGAATCAAACGATATAAACACGTCGAATAACAAGAAATATTCGATCAGACAAGGCAACGAAAACATCTACAGTTACAGAGATATTACTTTACCTCCAGCAGGTGGAGGAATAGGTTTCAATGGGGCTCAAGGAGACTTTGTTGCGCGTTTTCAGAGCAATCAAAGCAAGAACATCAATCAGATATCGGTTGCATTTGGTGGATCAGGTAGACTGTTCCAATTGGTTATATACAGTTACGACAGCATCAAAGCCCAACCGGGTAAAGTCATTTGGGTGAGCGATTCATTAACGAGCAAAAGCGGGACGTATATCTATGATATCAAAAAGCCCGTTAAGGTAGAAGGTTCGTTTTTTGTGGGAGTCAGACAATTAGATTTGAATAACGTGTCTTTCGGATTCCAATTCGAAATACCAGTAAGACCACGCACGTTCTTTTACACCAGCCCAATTGGAGATACCACCTGGAACGATTTCCATCCTGACGCACCTTACAAATTCATCATTGAGCCCCGTTTGCAAGCAGATTACGATTTTAGATTAGCCAATGCAACAATGCCCCGTGATACTTTCAACATTTACGACAATGATACAGCGGCTCCTTCAGTCACCATCCAAAACGTGGGTGTCTTGAAACCTTCAGATTCAGTGGAAATTGTTTGTGAAATTAGGGGCTTGAATCTATTGCATTTTAAAAAGTCATTTTTTGATACCCTCTCACCGGGGATGAGTCGGACCTATACCTTCCCTAAGGAGTTTGTTCCATATGAATTTGGCGCACATAGGCTGATCGCTTATGTGAAGCATAAAAACGATGCCATCAAAGACAACGATACCTTCATTAGGAATTTTTATGTTGGTGTAACAAAAGATGTAATGGTAAGAACATTGCACGTACCATCTTCTTACAGTTCCTATATTTATAAAATAGATACCGTGCAACCGTTGGCTACTGTTATGAACGCTGGTTATGATAATACCACCAACTTTGATGTTGTTTGTCAGGTATTTAAAAAAAGTCAAAAGCTCTATGAGAAGATAAACACTTTGAGTTTACCCAAATTTCAAACTAAAATTTTGTTTTGGCCAACCTACAAAGCAAATGATACCGGACAACTTGAAATGTTGGTGTACACTGCACTGAAGGGAGACCGTTACACGCCAAACGATACCATCAGGGTAAAAATGTACGTTTATAAAGTGCAAGATTTTATTGCAGACAGCATTCTTTCACCAAGACCAGAGGTTGAATACAAAGTAGGCGATAAAATAAACGTTCAAGCAAGAATTAAAAACGATGGAGTATTGCCGCTCGACAACTCTAAGGTGGTGATGAAAATATTCAACTCAAAAGAAGTAAATGTATTCGAAGACAGTTCAAAATCAGCCATTTACGGAGAAGACATCAAAATTACGCAGTTAAAGAATAAGTTTACCGCTTCCGCTAATGGTGTTTACAGAGTATGGGTAGGTCCCGATTCAACCCAAGATAAATATCCAGAAAATGATACCTTAAGTCACTATTTCACCGTAGGTACACCCACAAATTTTTCATTAGATACCTTGCACATTGTTGATACTATGAGCAATACAATTACCAATGGATATCCAGTTGCAGCTACGTTAAAAAGCTTGGGGTTTGACAGCGCTCAAAATCAGGTCAATTTAAACGTGCAGTTCAGTCGGAAAGGTACGGTTTGGTACAATGAAAAAGCATTGGTTACCTTGCTCCCTGGGCAACAGAAGAAAATCACATTATCTAAAAACTTCAAACCGCTGTTTACCGGAACGTATGATGTTTTTGCTTGGATTTCTCATCCCAAAGATAAAAAGAACCAAAACGATACTCTCCGCGAAATAGTCTATGTTGAAGTTGGCAAAGATGCTCTGGTTACCACCATCAGCGCACCAAAAGACAGTCAGATATTTTATTATAATGATCAACTAGACAGCATTCAAGTGACGGTTCTCAATCAAGGCAGAGAAAGCATGTCGCAAGTTGCGGTTAATTGTCAGGTGTTTTTTGAAAAAGCCATCGTCTTAAACGACCAAAAACAGGTTGACTTAAATAGCGGCGAAAGCAAAGTCGTGGTCTTTTATCCCAATAAAACCTGGTTAACCAGAGGAAAAGGAAAAGTAATATGTGAAACCAATCACCTCGGTGATCAAAACATTGCCAATGATTCTCTGGTGCGGAATTTTGAAGTCAGAAGCAAGAGAGATTTGGCTGTCTATTTTGTTGACCAACCGTACATTGGGGGGTCCTTCATTTCCGGAATCTCAATGAGACCTCAATTGAGCATTGAAAACAAGGGTGATGATAGTGTAGTTTTATCTCAGAAAGTCAAATTGGAAATTTTCTCAGATAGGTTAAACGGAAATTTAGTTTTTGCAGAGGAAATGCTACACCCTGCCTTGAACCCATCCGATGCAATGACTTTATTCGCTTTAAATTCATTTACACCCCCTAGTTCAGGTACTTACTGGATCAGAGCTTATGCTATCAATAACAAAGATGATAATGCTTCAAACGATACTCTTTCTGGAAGCTTTCAGGTATTGACCAATTCAACCCATAAGATTCTTGAAAATGCGGTGACTGTTTATCCAAATCCTGCTCAAAATGGTGCGTTTACACTTAAATCCAACCAAGAGATGCAATCTATTGTGATATTTAAATCAACGGGCCAGAAAGTCGCTCAATTTGAACAGGTTTCAAGCGCTTCCATTGACATAAAAATCAATGGTTCGGGATTGTATTTTATTAAAGGAATCACAACTACAGGTAGCCAATTTTTCACGAATATTGCAGTAGAATAATTGCTGCAATGAATAAATTAGGTTATTTACTTTCTCCCTTGATTTTTTGGGGGATGATTTCCTGTGGAAGCATCAAGCCTGAAGCTCCCACCAATATGAATAAAACGGTTGAATTAAAGCCCATTCCTGTGGCAGTTTCAAGTGTGAATATACCCATCAAGATTGATATGAGGCCCTTCGCAAGAATGGCTGACTCTATGACTGATAAGGTGTTCTCTGGCTCAGATAATCCTTGTGAAGGACTTAGATATCAGTACAAACTAGAGCGCGGAGAGTTCAAATTAGATGGAAAAGGTAAGAATAAAATAGGATTGAAATTTGATCTCAAATACGCTGCAAAAGGTGATTATTGTGCACTGTGTATGGGAAGCTCTTGTTCGGTACCTACTGTAGGATTTGACTTGGGATATTCAGGGGGTATGAAGAGGGCCTCAATAGATATTGAAAGTCAAATTGAAGTACAAAACAACTACCGCTTAAAAACCAAAACGGAAATTAGCCAAATCAAACCCATTGATCCCATTAAAGTGATGTTTGGATATGACGTTACTAATCTCTTATTGAAACAGGCACAACCTTATATTAGAGATGCATCGAAAATGGTTGACGTGGAGATATCCAAAATAGACCTAAAAAAGTACATAGAACCCTATTACAAGCAACTTCAAAAAGACATATACATTGACGGGGTGGGGTATTTAGCTCTTTTTCCTAAAGAATTGTCAATGAGCTCCCTGACATTTAATAAGAACTTAATGGAGTTTAGTTTGGGCGTAAAAGCCGCTCCAGCCATAAAAAGTACCGCTTGGAATCAACCTGTAAAACCCTTGCCCAACCTATCTGAATACAAATCAAACGATGGGTTTATAGTTTACACAGACTTGAAACTGGATTTTGATTCACTTTCAAAACAAATCATGGGATTTTTGAAAGATCAAGTATTTGAAGCGGGGAGCAATAAAATCAAGGTTACAAAACTGAGATTGTACCCTGAAAATGAGAGAATGGGCGTTGAAGTGGCCTTTGAAGGATCTAAGAAAGGGTTGATTTATTTAAATGGTTTGCCTGTTTACGATTCTGCGAAGCAAGAAGTCAGGGTAAACGATCTTCAATACGATTTAAAAACCAAAAACGTTCTTTTAAAATCAGCCAAATGGTTGTTGAACGAAACCATTCGCAAGAAGATGCAAGAGTCAATGGTTGTAAGTATTGCACCGGAGATCAAAGAGGCAAAAAAATCAATGAATGAGGCCCTGAACCAGAAATTAGATGGAGGCGTAAAATTAAATGGAAAAGTCAACGACATTCAGATTCGCGAACTTCAAGTTCGTCCAGATGAGCTTTTTATTCGTGTACGCCTTTCCGGAAAAATGGGCGTAAGCATGTAAGAACTTGATGTTTTTATAACGAAAAAGGGCCACTCTAGAGAGCGGCCCTTTTTTTATGTTAGGGTTTTTATGGTCTGATTAGATTTTAGAAATTAAATCAGCTACACGTGAACTGTATCCAGTTTCGTTGTCATACCAACCTACTACTTTCGCAGTGTTTCCAATTACTTGAGTCAATTTAGAATCGAAGATACAGCTGTGAGTGTTTCCAACGATGTCAATGCTCACAATTTCGTCTTCGGTGTATTCCAAAATGCCTTTCATTGAAGATTCAGCAGCAGCCTTCATGGCAGCGTTGATTTCTTCAACAGTAGCAGCCTTTTTCAAACGTACTGTGAAATCGGTTACCGAACCATCTGGAATGGGAACTCTCATTGCATTTCCGTTCAATTTACCTTTCAAATGAGGCAATACCAATCCTACTGCTTTTGCAGCACCTGTGCTAGTTGGAACGATGCTATAAGCCGCTGCACGAGCACGACGCAAGTCTTTGTGCGGTGCATCTTGCAAGTTTTGGTCAGATGTATAAGCGTGAATGGTGGTCATGAAACCATCTTCAACTCCAAATAAATCATCCAATACTTTAACCATAGGAGCTAAACAGTTGGTTGTACAAGAAGCATTGCTTACAATCTTTTCAGAACCATCTAAAATGTTTTCGTTTACGCCCAATACAACGGTTTTGATATCACCCGTAGCAGGAGCAGAGATAACTACTTTCTTTGCGCCAGCAGTTAAGTGCATACCCGCTTTTTCTTCAGATGTGAAGATACCGGTACTTTCCAAAACTACATCAACACCCATTTCACCCCAAGGCAAAGCCTTTGGATCTCTTTCTGCTAAACAACGAATGGCTTTTCCGTTGATGATCAAATGGTTTTCATCTGAAGACACGGTACCATTGAATTTTCCATGTACGGAGTCATACTTCAATAAATGAGCTAAGGTTGCGTTGTCAGTCAAATCATTGATAGCAACAACTTCAACACCGGGCTTTTGCAATAAAAACTTGAACGCGTGGCGCCCGATACGACCAAATCCGTTAATGGCTACTTTCATTTTATTTCAATTTTAGGTAATGCAAATTTACAAGTTATTTAATTATCCCCTCGGTTTTAGAGGTCTAATTTCAAGATTTACAACATGAAAATTGGCAGACGACTCAATTGCGTGAGTAATTTGCGACGCGACATCCCAAGGCATAAGCATATTGTCATGCGCTGTGATGTTTTCTGAGTGTCTGAAAAAGTCGGTTTTTACCGAACCAGGATAAACACAAGTCACTTTTACGCCAAAATCGCGAACCTCTTTGTATAGGGCATCGCTGAATCCGCGAACAGCAAACTTTGTAGCGCAATAGCCAGAAACTTGCTGATATCCTTCCAATCCGGCAATAGACGCAATGTTGATGATGTGTGCTTCACCGTGTTTTTTCATGGATGGCAAAGCCAACTTAGTGGCATAAAATAAACCTGTTACGTTGGTATTGAACATGGTATTCCACTGTTCGTTGCTCATCTCTTCACAAAATCCAAAATAACCCAATCCAGCATTGTTGATTAATACGTCAACACGTTCGTGTTTAGCTAATATTTGGTTGAAAGCTGATTCTAATTGTTCCCAAACTTGAACATCGGCGTGGATGCAGGTGTAATTTTCGTGTTTGGTTTCGCAGCCGCTTCTGCACAAACCATATACAATGGCTCCTCTTTCTAAAAAAGATTTTACACACTCTAAACCGATACCTTTATTGGCACCCGTTACAACACAAATTTTACCTTCCAAGTTCATATTAGTATAGTTCTTTAATTAATTCAATGATTGCATTTGTAGAAGACATTATTGATTCTTCTGTCTCCCACTCAAAATCTAACAATTTGGTGCGCTCTTTGTTCTTTTCGGCGCTGTAAGAGTAGGTTTTATCATAATAAACAAGCACGGCTTCAATCCATCCTTTGGTATCACCGCTAACTACCATTTCTTGGGCTGATTTAGCGTGTTGACCACCCAGTTTTTTAGAAATAGCTTGGATTTTATCTATCAATAAGTCGCTAGAAAATCCCCCATACTCATTTGAAAGTCGTTCCAACCTTCTCTCCAAAGTAACATTCAATTGTATAATAGGCCCTGTTTGCAATCCATCCCAAATGGGTTGAGGTAAAAAGCATGTGCCAATGAGTCGACTTTCATTTTCGAAAACCACCGGCCTATCAATAGTTAATTCACTCAGTTTTTCGGCCAAAAGATTTTCGAAAGCTTCAGTAGAAGGTTGGGCTGGTTTTCCCAAACCACCAAAAGCACTCCCTTTGTGATTTGCAAGTCCTTCTAAATCAATTATTTGAATTCTTTGATCGTGCAATAAATGCAGGATTTCAGTTTTTCCGCTGCCTGTTGCTCCCGATAAAACAATGTATTTAAACCGTCTTTGAAACTGTTCTTGAGACCATTGTCGGTAGGCTTTATATCCGCCGTTTAATCGGTAAACCTTATGTCCACTCCATTGAAAAAGGGTAGACGAAATAAGTGAGCGTAGTCCGCCTCTCCAGCAATAAAACAACAGGGGTTTTTCTTTTGCTAGAGATTCATAGATACCGTACAATTCAGACATTTTAGGTCCAACCAACGCTAAACCCAATTTTACGGCAGCTGATCTGCCCAGTGTTTTGTAAGCTATGCCTATTTCTTTGCGCTCTTCATTGTTTAATAAAGGCACGTTTACCGCCCCAGGAAGGTGACCTTTTAAAAATTCTGACTCGCTGCGCGCGTCAATCCAAGTGTATTTTTCTCGATCTTTAAGTGCGTCTTCAATATGAATTATGGATGGAGTCATTTCGACTAATCCACAATTTCGAGCACTGATCGGTAAGCCATTACGCGTTCACCAAACTTTGAGAAGGTTTTTGCTTGTAAACCTGGTCCAAATCCCGAACGATAACGAGCCAAGGTTTCATGTGATTCGCAGAGATATTGAATGGCATAATTCACGCCATGATCATCATCTTCGTTGCTCATCAACTTCATAATTTTATATTCAATGAAACAACCCGTTGCCATTACTTCAGGAAGGTGTTCACCTTTCATCCATTCAAGCCATTCAGGTGCCAGTGAAGTTTCTAAGTTGCAGGTGACGTTGTATATGACCATGCTTATTTCGCTGTAATGCGAATGCTGTAGCTTTCCATAATCAGGTTGGCCAACAATTTTTTACACGCAATTTCTGCTGATTCAAAAGCCGCTTTTTCGTCGGTCGATTCAATTTCTAATGTAATGAATCTGCCCACAAATACTTCGCCAATGTTGTTAAGCCCTAAAGCCTTCATGCTGTGTCCTACTGCCTTTCCTTGAGGGTCTAACAACCCTTTTTTAGGAAGAATTTCGATTTCTGCCAAGAATTTCACCGTGCGAATTTACTGCATCCTGCTTAATTTAGCGCATATTATGAGGTACTTATTATTGTCCTTTGCTCTCGTTTCTGTTTTCTGGGGATGTTCAAGCGATTCCAAGACTCAATCAGGCGAATCATCATCCCCCGAAAAACAACCCATTAGCGACACTTTGAAAGATGAAGGCTTTGTTAAAACAGACAAGAATTATTTCATTCGAGAATCTCACAGACCTCAAATGCTGGTGGTAGGAAAATCATTTGAAACTACGCCTGAGTCGGTTCGAACTCTAATTACGGGAATGAATCGTGCCCTTCTAGACGATATTACTGCGCAAAAGGCCATCATTCAAGGTGCCATTACGGTGATTTACGAAAAAGCTCCTTCAGAAAATGAAAAACAAAACATTTGGGTGGGAATTCCTTTAGATAAACCATTGAAAGGTTGGAATACCGTGAAAATTCCTGCGCAAGATTATTATAAAATTCAAACCAACAGTGCTTTGGGTGAAACTATGCCTTTTTGGAAATCGGTTATGTCTGATTTAGCTGAAAAAGGTCTTGGAAACAAGAAAACGTGGTTTTTGGAAATGCCATCGTCATCGGTGAATGCCGAAATGACTTCGGAAATTACCAATTGTAATTTATTTATTTCAAAATAGATACGGTGATAACTCCCTCCTTTTTAAAGCCGGGCGATAAAGTTGCCATAGTTTCACCATCTCGATTTTGGGAAAAAAATGCGGCCACCGTTGCCTTTATTGCTTGGGCTCAACAACAGGGCTGGGAAGTTCTTTTGGCTCCTCACTTGGGAAGTGTTTTCAATCAATTTGGTGGAACCGATGAGCAAAGACTAAAAGACATTCAATGGGCTCTAGAAAATCCAGAAATCAAGGCTGTTTTTTCGGCTAGAGGCGGTTATGGTGCTGTAAGGTTACTCAATGAATTGAGTAAATTGGACTTTGTCGCGGTTCCAAAATGGTGGGTTGGATTCTCTGATTTTACAGTCATTCATACCCTACTTCAAAATCAAGGTTTAGCCAGCATTCATGCTCCCATGCCCATGCAATGGAATCTAAACGATGATATGCAATCCATTAATGCTGCGAAGTTGGCGTCTGTTCTATCAGGCGATGCAATTCAATGGAACGTAGATCTTGAAAACTCAGACTTTCTACAACCTTTTCATGGAAAGCTGATAGGTGGTAATTTATCAATAATATATGCATTGTCAGCGGCTCATAAGTTTGATTTGAACCATGGAGATGTTTTATTGATAGAAGATTTGGATGAATATCTTTATCACATTGACAGAATGATTCAATCTCTAAAAATTTCGGGTGCCTTTACAAAGTTGAGAGCTTTAGTTGTGGGTTCAATGTCAGACATGCATGATAATGTAATTCCCTTTGGGCAGACAGCGCATGAAATTATTTTAAGCGCCGTTCAAGAGTATCAAATCCCAGTCATATTTAATGCTCCAATTGGACATCAAAGCGTAAATTATGCGGTTAAGTTGGGAATGAATTGTACTTTTGACGGACAGGTCTTCAAACAGGCTTAGGGTTGTAAGAAGCTTTATTAATAATTTACTGCGTGATTTCTAGCAAAACTTATATCGCTTTAACCAAGTTTGGTGTGGTAGGGGGACTATCTTTCATGATTGACCTAGGAATCTATTATTCTTTGAGCCAATTTGTACCCACTTATATCGCCAAAGCCACTGCCATTGTTTTGGCTACCATGGTTAATTATTATATGAATAAAAGTTGGACATGGGGTAAAAGTGACAAGAATAGACAACGTCTTTTTAAGTATCTTTTTTTATATGCTATCAGTGGCACAATCAATGTGTTAGCCAATGAATATTTCTTGCAAACATTGCCACAGGCTTTTCTTTCTTTAGACATTATTTCTGCAACAAATGTTACCAAACAGTTGGCCGCAGTTAAAATAAATAAATTCTTTGCAGTCATTATTGCTACTGTTTTTGGGATGATTGTTAACTTTCTTGGTCAAAAAATTTGGGTCTTCAAACAGTCAAGCAACCAAGATTGACGCCGTTTGCGTAATTTTGTTCAATGGCTTGTTCATCATGTGGTACTAAATCAGGTGGAGGCTGCGCGCCTTCAGGTTGCAAAAGCAACGGAACCTGCGGAACGAGCGGCTGCAACGCATTGAATGTTTACGATTGGTTCAAAGATATGGACCTACCCGAGGGTTTTAAACCCTTCGATATTGTGGAAGTTCGTTTTAAAGGTAGTCGCAAAGAGTTTTTCCGGAACTCAAATGATATTGATCTTTTCACTGGCGACTATGTGGTCGTGGAGAGTTCTGTAGGTTTTGATGTGGGTACAGTTTCCGCCACCGGCGAAATTGTGCGACTTCAATTAAAAAAATATAGAGTACGCGAAGACGATGAAAATCTTCCAGCTATTCAGCGTATTGCTACTGAAAAAGATCTTGAAAAACATGAGGAATGCAAAGCCAAAGAAGATGATCTTCTCGAAAGAGCTAGAACCATTGCCTTTGGACTAAACCTTCAAATGAAGATTTCTGATATAGAACTTCAAGGCGACGGTCGTAAAGTAATTTTCTTTTATACCGCTGAAACCCGTGTTGATTTTAGAGAACTTATCAAGAAATACGCAGAAGAGTTTCGTGTAAAAATTGAAATGCGCCACATCTCTTATCGTGAAGAAGCTTCCCGTTTGGGTGGTATTGGTGTGTGTGGTCGCGAATTGTGTTGTTCCACGTGGTTAACCGATTATAAACAAGTTAACACCGGCGCAGCCCGCGTTCAAAATCTTTCCATCAACATGGAAAAACTAGCTGGACAATGCGGAAGACTTAAATGCTGTCTGAATTTCGAATTGGATCTTTATTTAGAAGCCGTTAACGAATTTCCCAAGGCCAAAATTGTAAAATTGGAAACTACCGGAGGAGTAGCCTATGCTAGAAAAACCGATATTCTTAAAAAGCTTATTTGGTTCTCTTATGACAATAGCCAATCGTGGGTTCCACTTTCAGTTGATAAGGTAAATGCACTCATGGAAGAAAACAAAAACGGTGTGCAAGTTCCACAACTAGCCGACCTTGCACCTGCGGTTGATCTTTTAAATAAAATTGTAGAGAAAGAGTCTGAATTCATGACATCTGCAGATTTGTTGAAAGACAATGAATTTAAGGATCTCAAAGACCTTCCTTCCCAGAAAAACAACAATAACAACAATAACAGGAATCAGCGTTCCGGTTTTCAAAATAATCGCAACCGTTCCAATGATAATAGAGGCGACCGCAGACCCCAAGAAGGTAGACCCCCTCAAGATCGTCGTCCTCCGCAAGATCGCCGGAACCCTGAAAATAGACCTAATCCTGAGAATAGGCCGAGTTCTGAAAACAGACCCAATCCTGAAAACCGTGAAAATAACTCACTAAATCAGAACCCAGGGGCAAAGCGAAAATTCCGTCCTCACAATAAAAAGAAACCCGATCAATAATGGCATTTTAGCCTTTGTCGGATGTTTCGCTGTGTTTATCTGATAAACCAGATTACATATTAAACCTCTGACGCCCAAAAGCGTCAGAGGTTTAACTAATTCTATTTATTATGAGAAATTTATTGTTTTTATCTGTTTTATTGGCATCTGGTTTGACTTTAGCTCAACCTGGCCCTAGGGGACCTAAACCTTCAAAAAAAGCCAAAATGGAGAATCTCACTCCTGAGCAACGCGCTGATAAGATGACTGCGAAAATGAAAAAGGAGCTGGATTTAACCGCTGATCAAGAAAAGCAGGTCAAGGTTGCCAATTTGGAATTTGTTCAACAACAGGAAGCTATTAGGATGAAGTCAGAAGCGCTGAAGGCTGAGCGAAAAGCATTAGTTGATGCACAACGTGCCAAAATGAAAGGCATTCTTACTCCAGAGCAACAAGCCAAGGCCGATCAAATGATGAAGAAACGCCAAGAAAAGCGCAGTGAAATGCGCCGTGAAAGGCGCCAATCAATGGGCCGATAAAATTAACGACTTAAATACATGCTTTTTTGTTTGTAAAGGTCTCTGAAAGCAGGTTCTTTTAGGTCCTTTACAAACACAATGGCTTCACCTGTGCTCTTCATTTCAGGTCCCAATTCACGATTTACGTTCGGGAATTTATCGAAACTGAACACGGGTTGTTTTATAGCCCAACCAGCAGGACGTTCTTTGATGGTGAAGTCTTTCATTTTGTTGACACCCAACATCACCTTCATGGCCATATTTACATAAGGAACATCATAAGCCTTGCAAATGAAAGGAACTGTGCGTGAAGCCCTTGGATTGGCTTCAATTACATAAACCTTCTCTTCCTTAACAGCGAACTGAATGTTTAGCAAACCACAAACGTTTAATGCGCGAGCAATTCTCTCAGTATAGGTCTCAATTTGTTGAATTACATTGGGGCTTAAACTAAATGGAGGCAAAACTGCACTGCTATCACCAGAGTGAATACCTGCAGGCTCAATATGCTCCATGATTCCAATCACGTGCACATCTTCTCCATCGCAAATACAATCAGATTCTGCTTCCTCAGCTCTATCTAAAAAGTGATCAATCAATACTCTATTTCCAGGTAAATCGCCCAATAGTTTCACAACTGCACGTTCAAGGTCTTCGTCGTTTATAACGATCACCATGCCTTGTCCGCCTAATACATAACTAGGTCTAACAAGAACCGGGTATCCTACTTCGTTGGCAATTTTGATGGCTTCATCTGCGTCTAAGGCAACACCATATTTGGGATAAGGAATTTCTAATTCGGCCAACAAATCGCTAAAACGACCGCGATCTTCGGCAATATCCATGTTGTCAAAAGATGTTCCTATGATTTTAACCCCTTTTTCATGAAGCTTTTCAGCCAATTTCAAAGCCGTTTGTCCACCCAATTGAACTACCACACCATATGGCTTTTCGTGTTCAATAAGTTCCCACAAATGTTCCCAATAAACGGGCTCAAAATAGAGCTTATCAGCCATGTCAAAATCTGTACTCACCGTTTCAGGATTGCAGTTTACCATGATGGCCTCAAATCCGCTTTCGCGCGCTGCCAAAATTCCATGTACGCAACTGTAATCAAACTCAATTCCTTGTCCAATGCGGTTAGGGCCGCTTCCTAAAACAATGATTTTCTTTTTATCAGAGGCTTTGCTTTCATTTTCCTCTTCGAAAGTAGAATAATAATAGTTGGTAGGACTAGGAAACTCAGCACTGCAAGTATCAACCATCTTATAAGTTCTGCTGATTCCCAATGATTTACGACGCTCATAAACATCATCTTCGGTAGTGTTACCCATTAACCAAGCCAATTGAATGTCTGAAAATCCTTTTTCCTTTGCTGTTTTCAGCAGGATTTGAGGGATATTTTCAATGTTGTATCTACGAACTTCGTTTTCAACTTTAACAATTTCGTGAATTTGTTCCAAGAACCAGCGATCAATGCGGGTCATTTTTTGGATGGAAGTGATTGGCACTCCCAATGCAATGGCATCGTGAATTTGGAACAGACGGTCCCAACTTGGGTGTTCTAGGCCGTAAGCTAATTCTTCAAGGTTTCGTGAACCTTTACCATCTGCACCTAAACCGTGTCTTCCTATTTCCAAACTTTGACAGGCCTTTTGAAGCGCCTCTTGGAAGCTTCTTCCAATGGCCATTACCTCACCAACGCTTTTCATTTGAAGACCCAATTGCTTATCAGCACCTGGGAACTTATCAAAATTCCAACGAGGAATCTTTACAATTACATAGTCAATAGCGGGTTCAAAAAACGCGCTCGTGGTTTTTGTTACTGGATTTTTTAACTCGTCTAAGTAGTAGCCAATGGCCAATTTTGCGGCAATTTTAGCAATCGGATAACCCGTTGCTTTCGATGCCAAAGCAGAGCTTCTGCTTACACGTGGATTGATTTCTATGGCAATGATGGCTTCATCTTCGGGATTTACCGAGAACTGAACGTTACATCCTCCTGCAAATACACCCATAGATCTCATCATTTTGAAAGCCATGTCGCGCATATTCTGGAAGGTAGTATCGCTCAAGGTCATTGCTGGAGCAACCGTGATAGAATCACCGGTATGAACCCCCATGGGGTCAAAGTTCTCAATGGTACAGATAACCGCAATGTCGTCTTTGCCATCACGAAGCAATTCCAATTCGTATTCTTTCCAACCCAAAACAGCCTTTTCAACGAGAACTTCGTGAACAGGACTGGCTTCTAAACCTCTTATTAGGGCTTTGTCAAACTCTTCTTTCTTGTGAACAAAAGAACCACCTGTTCCACCGAGTGTGTAACTTGGACGAATAACCAACGGAAAACCAATGCGTTGCGCAATTTCTTTTCCTTCAAGGTAACTGTTAGCAACCTGGCTTGGAGCAACTCCCACGCCTAATTCAACCATCAACTGACGGAATTTCTCGCGATCTTCCATTTTGTCAATAGCCTCAATGTTTACACCTATAATTCTGCAATTATACCTTTCCCAAATGCCTAATTCTTCGCATTCCTTGGCTAGGTTTAGAGCGGTTTGTCCTCCCATAGTGGGCAGAACAGCGTCTATTTTTTGTTCCTGAAGGATTTTCTCAATGCTTTCAGAATTCAACGGCCACAAATACACATGATCTGCATTCAATTTATCAGTCATGATGGTTGCAGGATTGCTGTTTATTAGAGAGACGGTAATTCCTTCTTCTCTTAAACTTCTGGCGGCCTGTGAGCCTGAATAATCAAATTCGCAAGCTTGTCCGATAACAATGGGTCCGCTACCAATGATAAGAACGTGTTTTATACTGAGGTCTTTGGGCATAGTTCAAAAATTAGGCAAAGTTAGATTACCCAATTGACAATATCGAGAAATGTTGATAATTACATGAGCAGAAAGCTCAAATATCCCCCAAAAAACAAAACCCAATAGACCTTGTAAAAGGTTTTAAGAGATTGTTGGTTATTGAGTTGAACGCGAAAACCCATCCACAAGAAAACCGCAAAAAATAGACTCGTTAGATATAAAAAAGGTTGAAGTGAATTTAGGGGCGCCATCACCATAGATCCAACATACCACATTAAGAAGGCATAAGCCAATGAAACCAAAATGTACCCAGAATAAAAGGCTCTTTTTTTTCCAGCTGCAACGGCCAGTGTATTGATCTGATGTTGAGCATCTCCATCGGTGTCAGGCAAATCTTTGAACCAAGCAATGCCTAAGCTGAAGGCTGTAACAAAAACAGAAATAGGCACAATCCAATTCCAATGCGAGACACTGTGAAGTAAGAGATTGTCCCAAAAACTAAGGTGAGTGTACCAGCCATTGGTCTTGTCAATGAAATGGAGTCCAATTCCAATATTCACTAACGGTCCTCTCACCAATGCAATGGCCGATGCCGCCCAAACGTGATGGCGTTTAAACCTTACAGGTGGGGCGCTGTAAGCCCAACCCAAGAAACAAATTAAAGTAATTAATGACCCGAAAAACCAGCTTTGAATGAAGGCCAACATCAAAGACATTAGCAAAGAAAAAATGATGATTTGATTTGCTCGAAAGATGCTTAACTCACCGTTAACTAGCGGAAGTTTGGGTTTATTGATGCGATCTATTTCTAAATCAAAGACCTGATTTAGTCCGGTGATAAACAGATTACAGAATAGCGCAGATGCTAAAGTAAATATATAAGTTACCTTATGTGATGAACTAACAGGAAATGAGTTAGAAATTGACAATAAAAATAAAATGCTGATACTGATGAACGACCCAATGATGGTGTGTGGGCGGGAAAACTTCCAAAGGCTAATGAGAAACTTCACGATGACTATTTTGTTGTAATTTGCAAAGGAGCGGGAAGTTAAACATAATGCGCGTTTATTTATCAGATTTAGTCATAGTATTTTCGGCTATTGCCATCACTTTAGTGTTGTCAAAATGGTCTACGTTCTATGCTCGAAAAGTGTTGCACATACTCGCAATCTCCGCCTGCGCTCATGCTGTTTCAATAACAACTTCTGATACTTTTCAGTTTTTTGTTTACTTGATTGGCGGTTTTTCAGTGCTTTTAACCTTTGCTGTTTGGAAGGGATTTTTCAAGACCGAAGGCCGACGTAGTTGGGGCATTGCCTATTTCCCCTGGGTGCTATTTTTCTTGATGTTGATTTTTCCCTCCCAGCTTAAACTCATTTCGCTGTCTTTTTATATTCTAGCCATCAGCGATGGACTTTCAGCCATTATTGGCAGGTGGTATAATGAACGGTGGGGTTCGAAGTTTTTTCCAAACGAGATTCAATGGGGCCGCGATTCCAAAACCTTTATTGGTTCCCTAGTATTCGCTCTAAGTTCATGGGTCTTGTTGATGTTTTTTTATCCTCAGTCGCACGTTTTTTGCCTATTTGTTTGGGCATTAACAATAGCTTCAATTGAGTTGATCTCGTCTTCGGGTTCTGATAATTTAACGGTTCCATTGTGGGTGTTTTTCACCCAATCTATTTTAATGGAATTTACTTTCGATCCAATTTGGATGATCACTGGCATTGCTTTGGCTTTACTGATTTATAAGTTTAAGTGGTTGACCATATCCGGAATTGTTTTTTCTGCCATTCTCGCCTTGGTGTTTTTGATCGCAGATGCGCCATTATATTTACTGTTTATCTTTTTGATGTTGGGTTCATTGGCATCTCGATTGAATCACCGGAAAACTCTTTCAACTTCCGAATCAAAGTCCTCCAAGCCCCGAGATGCTTTTCAAGTTATTGCTAACGGCGGTATTTCAGTGTTGATTTTGCTGTTTTTCGGGGGATATCCTGAGTTTCGTGATTTTCTCATTTACGTTAGTATTTCTGTGGCACTTGCTGATACCCTGAGCAGTGAATTTGGTGTTTTTTTCGGGGGACGTACATTCAGTTTAATTCGATTTAAGGAAGTTCCCAAGGGACTTTCTGGCGGGGTAAGTTTAGCAGGAACCGGTGCAGGTTTGGTTGGAGCGTCATTGGTAGGACTTTTATCGTATTTGCATGGTAATTGGAATGGTGATTCTGCCGTTTTTGCTTCCGTGATGATTACAATTATTGGATTTTTAGGGATGCTTTTAGACAGTATTATGGGTGAGTTGTTTCAATCAAAATACAGAACGGATGAGGGGCTTTTGTCGGATTCGGGGGATGTGTTAGTCGGTGGATTTTCTGGTTTCACCAACGATACTACCAACTGGGTAAGCAATGCACTTACGGTTTTCTTGGCAGCCATTTGGGTCATGCTCGTGTAATTTTTAAACTTAAACGTTTACATTTTGGGGGTTAATTGAGTCTTTGGTGTGGTTTTTGTTGTGAGAAATTCAACAAAACCGATAGAAAGGCATGAATGTCGTTTTTGTCTGTTTTATTATACAGTGAAAAAGCAGTTATGAAAGAAGTATTAAATTTGTTAAAATTCGGCCAAGTCGATGACTATCATATAGAGAGCATGAGAATAACGGGAACCCTAGAAAAATCAGTAAAACATTCAGAAATGAGATTTAATATAATCAAACGCGCACAGCGGAAGTTGTTATCGGGAATATCGGTAGCAACTTTTTTGTTTTTAGCCGGCACTGCGAGTGGGCAGATTTTAACAGATGTTAGTCCAACATGTAAAACAAAAAGGGATGGACAAATCATAGCCTCTAATTTGTCAACTTTTACAAAAATCGGCTTAGATTCTACAGGTACAACTCCAATTATGGTAGCGCTTTCTGGAGCTTCGACCTACACATTCAATAATTTATCAGGTAAATTATATAAAGTGTATGTAGAAGATGGTTCTGGGAATGTTACATTCCAATCGACAACATTATCTAACAGCTACTCTTTGATAGTTTCGATTGACAAGAAAAAGGATGTAAGTTGCTTCAATACAACTGATGGGTATTTAAAAGCTAAGGCGACAACAACAAGTTCTACTAATACAAATTTTCAATATAAACTAGGCCCAATTGGCTTTCAATCAAGCACAGATTTTACTGGTCTTGGAGCGGCAGCAGATGTTGATCTAAGAGTAAAAGATGATATTGGTTGCGAGGATACATTGAAAGTTACAATTATTCAACCATCTCAGTTAACATTTACGACGACCGAAAAGGATGTGACTTGTTATGGATTAAGTGATGGTGAAATTACTGTTAACGGTTCAGGTGGATCATTACCTTATGAATACAAAATTGGTACAGGTACATATCAATCTAGTTCAACTTTTAATAGTTTGATTGTAAACTCTTATAATGTCTTTATTAAAGATGATAGTGGTTGTGTAGTTAATCAGAACGTAAATGTATTAGGGCCAGTTGCACAAATAGCAACTAATACAACAATTACAAATTCAGTTTGTTATGGTTCTGGGACTTTGGGTTTCACACCAACAGGAGGAAATGGTTCTCCATTTACTTATGATTTTGGTCAAACGGGTATATTTATATCTACCTCCAGTTATAATTCATTAGTAGATGATACATTCTTTGTTGATATAAAGGATAAGCAAGGCTGTTTGGTAACGGAAGAAGTAATTATCAAACATTCAGACAACACCGCCCCGGTTGTTAAAACCCAAAACATTGTTGTTGACCTTGATAACACCGGAAACGTGACCATTACACCGGCACAAGTTGACAATGTTAGTAATCCGACTTCAGATAACTGCGCCTTTAAATTATCCCTCGATAAAACCACATTCTCGTGCGCTGATACTGGTGCTACTGGAATAACAGTAACATTAACGGCTACAGACTCAAACGGCAACTCCCATAGCGCCACTGCAAATGTTCGTGTTAGAGACGTGACCGCGCCGAAAGCTCTTCCTAAGTATCTTACCAAAGTATACCTAGATAATAATGGACTATATACACTTACGGCGGCTGAAACCGATAGTGCTTCTACTGATAACTGCTCCATTAAATCAATTACCATCTTCCAATATGCTTGGACCTGCAGACATTTAGGACTTGACTCTGGTAACTTCGAAGTGACTGATTACTCCAATAATAAGTCCAACAAATTAATAAGAGTCCTTGTACTCGACACTACTAGACCGGCAATGACCGTGCAAAATGTGACTCGTAATTTAGATTCAAACGGCGCAGATACCATGTCAATGGCAGATGTGTTGCTATCGGTTACGGATAATAACTCTTGCAGCAAAGGAAAGTTGAAGGTTTATTGGGCATCCGGCACAGATACTACCTTCGATTGCGATCAAAAGGGAGTAAACACTCTTAGAATTTATGCTGAAGACTCTTCTGGAAATGTTAACTATAAAGACATTCAGGTTACAGTTTTAGATACAAGGAAACCCGATTCACTCCAAGTTAGAGATACCATTCTTTATCTTGATTCATTTGGACAAGCATTTGTTTCGAAGGACTCTATCATGTTGTTTGCTTCTGATAATTGCGGCATCACTGATACCATCATGAAAACCAAATTTGATTGTTCAAACCTTGGTAGTAATATGTATACTGTTACCGTGAAAGATGCTTCCGGTAATTCTCTTTCTAAAGACGTTGAAATCATTGTTAGAGACACATTCTTCCCTTTCCAAATTATAACAGCTGATTCAATTACTCGTTATCTTGATACCAATGGAGCAGATACCATAACACTCTTAGATGTTTACGCGAGCGCACTTGATAATTGTGGTATATCGAAAGTATACATGTCAGATAGCACCTTTGATTGCAAAGAAGCTGGACTTTTCAACCTTATTGTTTTTGTGGAAGATCCTTCTGGAAATGTTTCCAGAGATACCGTTAAAGTGCTTCTGTTGGATACATTTAAGCCAGATTCCCTACTAGTACGGAAGAATTTCACCGCCTATCTTGACGCAAACGGACAATACACCATTGAGGGCGATAGTATAATTCTATTCGCAAGCGACAATTGCAGCATCGCAGACACATCATACTCAACCGAAGTATTTAATTGTACTCATGTTGGATTGAATAAAGTTTATGTTTCGGTTTTGGATCCTTCCGGGAACTCCAGAAACGATAGCTTTGAATTGACCTTGTTTGATACTTTAGCGCCCATAGCCAAAATATCTATTGATACACTTTATTTGAATAGTGCAGGTGTGGTTAACATCACAGGTGCTCAGGCTGGTGTAAATTCTACAGATAACTGCGGAATTGCAAGCATTTCTATAGATAACAATCAGTTCTTCTGCAATAGCGCAGGCAAACAAGTACAAATCATCATTACGGTAACAGATAAAAACGGTAATATTTCTAAAGATACTGGAAAAGTACTTGTGTTAGACACCCTTGCACCTGTCATTTTCTTGAAATCACCCGTTGTGGATCTTGATGCAAACGGCACAGGACAACTTACCATCACGGACGTTGACGGCGGAACCAAAGACAATTGTTCCATCAAACGCAGATGGATGAGCGATTCAACCATTGATTGTTCTAACTTAGGATTACACAAAATCTGGTTCTATGCAGAAGACCTAAACGGTAATATTGATTCTGCCCAAATTTCAGTGACAGTGAATGATAAGGTTAATCCAATTTTAACTACCCAAGACGCCACCATATACATAGATACTGCAGGCAACGCACTTTTGACTCAAGGTATGGTTGTAATCAGCATCTCTGACAACTGTGCTACCTATCAAGTCATCATCAGTAAAACCTTGTTTGGATTGGCAGATGTGGGTGATAACAACGTTGATATAACACTGACCGATAAGAGCGGTAACTTGGTGAAGAAAACCGTTAAAGTTACTGTGGTAATTGGCGATTCTGACAACGATGGAATTCCTGACCATATAGAAAAAGGCGGTGATTTTGATAAAGATGGTACCAAAGATTACCTCGATGAAGATTCTGATAACGACGGACTTGCCGATAAGTTGGAAAACAACAACGGCGCAATTTTAGTAGATTCTGACGTAGATACCCGTCCTGATTATAAAGATTTGGATTCTGATAACGACGGCATCAATGATGTTCGCGAAGCCGGATTGGCAGATGCTGATCAAAATGGATTGAAGGATAATGCTTCTGATTTGTTTTTTGCTTCAGTGGATACCGATGGCGACGGTATTGGAAATCAACGTGAATTGGATTCAGACAACGATAATATTTTTGATTTAGTTGAAAGTCTTCAAGCCTACACAGACGCAAACGCTGACGGTATTGTAGACGGAACAGACACTGACGGAGATGGCATTATTGATAATGCCGATGGATCTGCCACATTTGGAGATGCTGGAGATGCAGTACCCGCAGATACAGATTCAGACAATGCAGCTGATTATATTGACACTGATTCAGATAACGATACCATTCCAGATAGTATTGAAGGAACTGTAGACACAGATTCTGATAATCTACCAAATTACCGCGATACCGATTCTGATGATGATACCATCTTAGATTCTTACGAAGCGAAAGACGGGAACAATCCTATAGATACAGACAATGACGGTAAAAAAGACTACGTTGATACTGACTCTGATAACGATTTAATTCCAGATAAAGTGGAGGCCGGAGCAAATCCAGCGTCCCCAGTAAACACCGATGGAGATAACCTTGAGAACTATCGCGATGTTGATTCTGACGGAGACAAAATCCCCGATACAGAAGAAGCGGGTGCAGATCCAACCAATCCTGTTGATACCGATTCAGATGGTAAACAAGATTATATTGATCTTGACTCTGATGGCGATACCATTCCAGATGAGGTTGAAGCTGGTACAGATCCGAACAATCCTGTAGATACTGACGGAGATGGTGATCAAGATTACCGCGATCTAGATTCTGACGATGACGGAATTGACGACAAAACTGAAGCGGGTGCAGATCCAACCAAACCAGTAGATACTGATGGCGATGGAGTTATGGACTTCCGCGATACAGATTCTGATAACGATGAAATCAATGACTCGGTTGAAGGTACTAAAGATTCTGACGGAAACACAATTCCAGATTATCGTGATGCTGAAGTAATTATACCTGAAGCTTTCTCACCAAACGGTGACGGCGATAACGATGAACTATATATTAAGGGATTGAAAGTATTTGACAAGGCTGAGTTGATAGTCTTTAACCGTAACGGACAAGTGGTTTATCAGTCGGGTACAGGTTATAATAACAAGTGGGATGGTACATATGCAGGTAGTATTCCTTCATTGGGTAAAGATTTACCAGAAGGAGTGTACTTCTATGTGTTCAAATACAACGGACAAAACAGAGAGCCAATTACCGGTAACTTCTACATCAAACGTTAATCAAATCAGTTTAGTTAAATTTTAAAAAATCACGAAATGAACAAGAATATCATATATAAACTGTTATTCACCGCCGCTTTGTCTTGGGTTTCTCAAGCAACGGCTCAGCAAGAACAGATGTATTCACACTACGACTATAACTCATTCGCAGTGAATCCAGCTTATGCAGGTTCTAAGCAAACGCTGGTAGCAAATAGTTTGGTACGCACACAATGGTTGAATTTACCGGGCGCACCACGTTATTACAACTTAGGAGTTCATTCTCCTTTGGTAGGCGACTTTGGTGGAGGTATCAACATTCAAACCGGTACCATTGGTAAATTCAAAACAGCTAGTCCAATGACTGAAACTCAATTGGGTTTGTCTGGTTCATGGAACAAGCAAATCACAGGCGATTTGAGATTGGCAGTTGGTCTTCGTTTAGGAGCATACAATTACAGTCTAAACTTATCTCAATTGCAAATTGACAAGCCTGGTGACGTTGCCTTCCAAAACAACGACTTTAATGTTACTGCGCCCATGGCAGGCTTTGGGGTTTATGCCTACACCAATAACTTCTTTGCAGGAGTTTCAGCACCTAGAATGTTATTCATCTCAGCAGACAACCGTAAAAATATGGATGTTCAGTACGCTGCTGTTACACAGTATTACCTGACTGCTGGATACGTGATTGATGCGGGAACAGATTTGAAGATTAAACCTACCACTCAGGTACGTGTGATTCAAGGTGTTCCAGTTCAAGCTGACATCAATGTGCATGCCATCTACAAAGAGAATTATTCTTTGGGTGGATTCTTTAGAACTGGTGGCGAAATGGGTATTATGGCCATGGCTCAAGTAAATCCTAATTTTACATTGGTCTACTCGTATGATAGTCGTTTGGCACCATTGAATAATTATGTAAATGGATCTCATGAGTTTGGTTTGCAATTCATGATTCCTTATGTCTCAAATGCCCGTGTAAGAGCTCCTCGATATTTCTAATTTTTTTAAGAAGAACGAACATGAAATTGAATATAAAAATTGGCGTTTGGACATTGAGTATGTTGTTCGCAACACAACTTTGGTCTCAATCCAAAGTGGTTAAGTTGTTAAGTCAGCATAAGTTCTCAGAAATTGCACGCTTAAACGAGTTTAAGTCCTCAGCAAAGAAAAAAGACTATACCAATCAACGTGTTTTAGCTTATTCATATGCACAAATGAATATGCCTGACAAGGCCTACGATGCCTATTACGAACTGTTGGAAAGATATCCTACTCAAGTTAATGCAACAGATAAACTCTATTACGCGCTTTCAGCTCGTAATATGCAGCTTTACGGTTTGTCAGACAGTATTTTATTGACTTTAAAAGATTCTACTTTTAACGGACTTCCTTTATTTGAAGAGTTGACTTATCCTTTTTATCTTCAGAATAAAGACAAGCGCGAAGATTATTGGGCGGAATTTAATTTTGCTTCCAATTATTACTTCAAGCCGTTTGATCAAAATTCTGGTAAGGGTGAATTTGCTTTAGTTTCCAATAAAAAAGGCCTTGCATTCTATTCAAAGCACAAGTCAAATACTGGCTTATGGAAGATTCTCTCTTCTAGCCATGAGCAAGGCTATTACAATGTTTACTCTGCGAAGTTTTTAGATAGCGCCATTTCAAGATCTCAACTAGAGACCTTCAATAAATCAAGGGTTCACCAACAAGTGAGCTGTTTTGATTCAGCAACCGGATGGTTATACATCACTAGAAATGCTCCTAAACTCAATAAAAACAGAGAAAAGGTATTGCAAATTTTTGCTGTAAAGAAAGACCGCAAAACCAACAAATGGATAGAACTTCCCTTCCAATTGAACAATGATAATTACTCGGTTTCTGATTTGGTGATTTCTCCAGACGGTAAAAAAGTGGTTTTTGTATCTGACATGCCAGGCGGATTTGGCAAGTCAGACCTTTACGAAGCGCCCATCATTGCAAACAAAGAACAAGGTATCTTGATTGGCGAAGTGGTGAACATGGGTCCCCAAATCAATACCATGTTGAGAGATAACTTCCCTCGTTTTGGAAAAAATGGCGAATTTTATTTTTCTTCTGAGGGACATTTAGGCTTTGGTGGATTGGACGTTTTCACCGTAGATAAAAATTCAAACATGATCTTGAATATGGGTAAACCCATCAATTCAAACATGGATGACTTTGCCCCAGAAATGAATGACATGTGGGGAACCATGTCTTCTAATCGTGAATCGAAATCGTTTGACGATAATCTTTATTACTTCAAATGGTTCCAAGATAATAAGTCTGAAAAACAACCCACCAATGACGAAATCATTGTTATGGTGGTTGACGATGAAACGGGTAAACCAATGCCTCGCATAAAAGTGGCTATCGACAACCTTTCGGATGATGCAAATGCTTTCAATGATAGTACTAATGCAGATGGAATGATCACCAGAAAAGATCTTCCAAAAGAAGCGAAAGTTCAAGTGACTACTCGTCCCTGCGGTTATAAATATTCATCTACCACAGAGTTTGACGTAAATGCTCAAGGTCAGAGAGTGGTAAAGGTTAAAGCACAGCGTTACAGAGTAGGTGAAGATTTGGGTGTTATTTTTGATGTGAAACCCATCTATTACGAGCTAAATAGCTTTGAATTAACCCAACAAAGTAAGGAAGAATTAGAACGAGTTGTAATTGTATTGAATGACAATCCTAACCTTATGGTTGAATTGGGTTCACACACAGATTCACGTGGTTCGAATGAATACAACCTTCAATTGTCTGAAAACAGAGCAAAATCGGTTTATTTATATTTAGCAAATAGAGGCATTCAAGCTGAAAGATTAAGTTACAAAGGTTTTGGTGAAAGCAGAGTATTGAATCGCTGTTTTGACGGTGTAGAATGCTCTGATAACGAGCACCAAGCCAATCGTAGAACTGAATATTTAATAAAAGGCATCATTCCTTGTGGCAAGAAACTTCCAAAGGGTTCAAAACCTCTTCCTACTTTAGCAAAAGCTGCTGCTCCTAAAGCTTCAACTGGTTCAACAGCGTCTGCAGCCACAGCCAAGGCTAAAGCGGGTACTAGTAATAAACAAGGAAGTACGGTTTCTGCTGAAGATGAAATGGCCATGAATTCTCCTAAGAGCTTCCGACCAGAAGATCTTAAACAAGGCACCATGAACGTAGGCGATGCAGACAACGATGGAATTCCTGATTATTTAGATCCAGATTCAGACAATGACGGTATTCCAGATGCTTCTGAAGGAAGAAAAGATTCTGACATGGATGGCTTGCCCAACTTTATTGACAAAGATTCAGACAACGATGGTATTCCTGATGCTGTTGAAACCGGAATGGACTTTGATAAAGACGGTAAACCAAACTATGTAGACACTGATTCTGATAACGATGGTATTTCAGATAAAACCGAAGGAATTAATGATGCCGATGGTGATGGTAAACCCAATTATCTAGACCTAGACTCTGATGGTGATGGTGTTTCGGATAGTGTTGAAGGTAGAGGCGACGTTGATAACGACGGTACTCCAAATTTCTTAGATAATGATTCTGATAATGACGGATTAACCGACGCCGAAGAAGGCACTAAAGATGTAGATTATGATGGTAAACCAAACTATCTAGATACTGATTCTGATAATGACGGTATTCCTGACAATGTTGAGGGTACAGTTGATACAGATAAAGACGGTAAACCTGATTATATTGATACTGATTCTGACGAAGATGGTATTCCAGATAAGTATGAGTCTCCTTCGAACTATAAAAATTACCCAGGTGACAAGGTGCCAACTGCTAAATCTGGAAAATCAACACCTCCAAAAGCTGCTCCAGCTCCTGCACAGGAAACCGTTGAGGAGCGCGCACCAGCCCCTGTTAGCAGTGTAAAGTCAACCAGTCAGAATACCAAAGGTGTTGTTTATCGTGTTCAAGTAGCTATGTCTACTTCCAAAATGAGCATTGGTAAATTACAAGCTTTTGGACTTAGAGATGTATACGAATATCAAGACGGTCCTTATTTCAAATACACAGCCGGACAATTCAAAACCGAAGAAGAAGCAGAACAGTATAAAACTGCACTGCGTACAAAAACCTTCAAAGATTGTTTTGTTGTGAAATTTGAAAACGGAAAACGCGTTAGATAATCTTTAAATTTGAAGTTTAAGGCTGCTTCCTTCAATGGGGGCAGCCTTTTTTTGTAATTTAGCAACCCATTTAATATTCATGTCAGGTAAAAATCTCGCCCCTCGCTTTAAAACTGCACTTATATTTTTGGTTCTACTGTCGATGGGAATTACTCTAAAGAACATTAATGCCCCATTGAGTAGAGTTCCTGACATTCCTTTTCCCGTAACATTATTCAATAACTTTCTGATATTTAAGAATTCATTTTATCACCTACTGCTGTCATTACCCCTATTCGAAACCTACGGACCAGTTCAATACGATGTTTTTAAATATACACCCACATTTGCTTTATTATTCGCCCCTTTCGCTATAGGAAATGATTTTTTTGGACTATTCCTTTGGAATTCGTTGAATGTAATTCTTCCCTTTTTGGCATTAACCCAGCTAATTTCAACCCACAAAAGTAGATGGCTTTATTTGTTTGTGTTTTTCGCTGTTGAATCCTCTACTTCCATGCTCAACAGTCAAAGCAACGGGGTTGTATTGGGTTTAATACTATGGACACTGGTGTTTTATCAGCGTGAAAAATGGCATTCGGCAGTTTTTTGCATCCTTTTGACTGGTTTTATTAAAATTTTTGGCCTGGTACTGTTTACCCTATTTCTTTTTCATAGAAGGCATTGGTTAAAAATTGCTCTAAGCTCTATTATTCAATTTGCAGTTCTTTTCTCGCTACCACTGTTTTTTGTTTCTTGGGATTATTTGATCTCCCAATACCTCAGATGGTTCATTCTTTTAAAAAGCGATGGTGGCTATTTTGTAAAATATTCTGTTTTGGGATGGATGCAAAGCTGGTTTCACCTCCTGCCAAACAAAAGCCTAACCTTATTGTTTGCACTGTGCATTCAGTTGATTTTGGCTTTTTTTATTCGTCAGCGGAAAGAATTGATCATCTACTACGGACTTACTTGGGGTGTTTGGGTGGTTATTTTTAATCATATGGCGGAGTCGGCCACTTTTATCATTGCTGTTGGTTCAATTGTTGCATTCTATTTGCTCATTGATAAGTTAACGCAGGTTGATGTATTTTTGCTTGTTTTGGTGCTTCTATTGACCGTTTTGGGTCCAACAGATGTCTATCCTAGAAGTTTTAGGTTTTGGATCGTAGAAACGTCTCAAATGAAGGTTTTTCCCGTGATTCTAGTATATCTGAGAATGTTGCAATACCTTATACGGAAATCCAGACTCTCCAATTGATTGTTTTTTAAAAAATAAGGCCACCCTTTAGAGGCGGCCTTACGTATTTAAAGATGATTATCTTGTTGTAATTATCTTCTTGGACCTCTTCCGCGATCACGATCACGGTTGTCTCTACCACCGTCGCGATTTTCGCGTGGAGGACGAGGAGCTGGTTCAACATAACCTTCTGGTTTTGGTTCCAAAGCACGTTTGCTCAAGCGGAATTTACCTGTTTTTTGATCAACTTCAATCAACTTAACAGTTAAAACTTCACCTTCTTGGAAGACACCTTCCATAGAAGGAGTTTTGTCCCAAGAAATTTCAGAAATATGCAATAAGCCATCTTTACCTGGCATAAATTCTACAAAAGCTCCGAATTCCATGATGTTTTTTACCTTACCAGAGTAAGTTCCACCAACTTCAGGAATTGCTACAATACCTCTAACTATGGCCACAGCTTTTTCCATGCTTTCGGCGTCATTAGATAGGATCTCCACATGGCCTTTACCATCTTTTTCTTCAATAGAAATAGTGGTTCCAGTTTTTGCCTGGATGTCTTGAATGATTTTACCGCCTGGACCAATAACTGCACCAATGAATTCCTTATCAATGATGATCATTTCAATTCTTGGAGTATGTGGTTTCATTGCATCAGCAGGAGCAGAAATGGTTTTTTCCATTTCACCCAAAATATGCAAACGACCTTCACGTGCTTGTTTTAACGCTTGAATCACCATTTCCCAGTTCAAGCCATCAATTTTAATATCCATTTGACAAGCAGTGATACCATCTTTGGTTCCAATTACTTTGAAATCCATATCACCCAAGTGATCTTCATCACCTAAGATATCAGTTAATACTTGGTAATTTCCTTTTTCATCGGTGATAAGTCCCATAGCAATACCACTTACGGGTTTTTTCAACTGAATACCTGCATCCATCAAAGCCATAGAACCTGCACAAACTGTTGCCATACTTGAAGAACCGTTAGATTCTAAAATATCACTCACAATTCTGATTACATAAGGAACATTTTCAGGTAGCATAGCCTTCAAACCTCTCAACGCCAAGTTACCATGTCCAATCTCACGACGACCAGGTCCACGATTTGGACGAACTTCACCTGTTGAAAAACCTGGGAAGTTATAATGCAACATCAGTCTGCTGTGTCCATGCAACAAAGGAGCGTCTAACAACTGCTCATCCAATTTACCACCTAAAGTAACAGTGGTCAAAGATTGAGTTTCACCACGGGTGAAAACAGCTGATCCGTGTGCAGCAGGCAAATAATCTACAGTTGTATCAATTGGGCGAACCTGAGTTGTAGTACGACCATCTAAACGTTTGCCACTTTCTAAAATCATGGCACGCATTTGATTGTATTCAGCCTCGTGGAAGTATTTTTTCGCCAAACGAACCATTCTTGATTCATTTTCGTGTCCTTCAAATTGCTTTACATATTCGCTGATGATGGCTTTAAATGAATCAGAACGTTCGTGCTTAGGTTTTCCGCTTTCAGCAACTTCGCGAATGGCTGCAGATGTTTCAGCAATCACACGAGTTCTTAGTTCTTCATCATTGTCTTCGTGATTGTATTCGCGCACGGGTTTTCTGCCACCTAATTGTTCTAGGAATGCCCATTGTGCCGCACACTGAGCTTTGATGGCTTCGTGTCCAAACTTAAGAGCTTCTAAGAATTCCTCTTCAGAAAGTTCCATCATTTCACCTTCAACCATGTTAAGGTCTTTAGCAGTACCACCCAAAAGGATGTCTAAATCAGCAGTCGCAAGTTGGCTGCGTGTAGGATTTAGAACCAATTTACCGTCAATTCTTCCAACACGAACCTCAGAGATAGGTCCGTTGAAAGGAGCGTCGGTCAACATCAAAGCAGTTGAAGCAGCCAAACCTACATAAGCGTCAGGCATGATATCTTCATCAGATGAGATAAGAAACAAATTTACCTGAGTATCAGAGTGATAATCTTCAGGAAACAAAGGGCGCAAGCAACGGTCTACCAAACGAGAGATCAACACCTCATAGTCAGATAAACGCGCTTCACGACGCAAGAAGCTACCAGGTATTCTACCTACAGCAGCGAATTTCTCTTGATAATCAACACTTAGAGGAAGGAAATCAATTCCTTCTTTAGCATCGTAGTTACTAACAACAGTGGCAAGAATCATCATCTTACCCACTTTTACCACACAACTTCCGTGTGCTTGACGGGCCAAACGGCCAGTCTCAATTTCTACAATTCGGCCATCGCCAGAATCAAAAGAGTGTTTTTGGATATTTAACATATTAAAATTGTTTAAAACAAAAAGCCCCGCTTCGCTTGTGCGAACGGGGCTTTTCTATAGTAAGAGAAATTTAAAATTACTTACGTAATCCTAATTCTTTGATCAAGTTACGATATTTGAAGATATCTTGTTTAGCAAGGTAATTCAATAAGCTACGACGCTTACCAACCAACTTAATCAACGATAATTCTGCGCTTTTGTCTTTTTTCGCAGTTTTAAGGTGTCCGCTGATAAAGTTGATACGCTCGGTGAACATAGCGATTTGTGCTTCTGTGCTACCAGTATTGCGATCATTACCTCCAAACTTGGTAAAAATTTCTTTTTTTCTTTCCGCTGTTAAATGCATTTTCTGTCGATTTGGGCTGCAAAGATAAGTAAATTTAATAACTTGTGGAAAATATTTTCAAAAATGTTTACGGCTTTGAAGGCTGCTTCAGAGTATTGGGTAATGCGTCATTCAAATTAAGACTTTTCAATCCCAAAAATACAATGCCTGAAAACCCAATTTCCTTAAAAAGCAAAATCCCAGGGTAAACCCCGGGACTCTGCCAGCTATGAAAACTTAAATCTACCCCAAGCAAGAAACAACACAATAAAAAGAAAGTTTTAGGCACCAACATTTTTTTTAGCGGTACCTTTGAAATTTAAACATATATGGGTTCACTTTCAGCATTAAATAAGTATTTCAAACGCTATTATCTATGGTTTGTAGGTGGAATTCTGTGTGTTATCTTAAGCAACGTATTTGCCATTTACGTGCCTGTTTTTGTCAGAATGGGAATTGATGATGCCGTTATTTTATCTGAATCTGTGCCTATATTAAATTCTAACTTGCTCTTTAAATGGGTCAGCCGGAATGCAATCGGATTTGGATTGGCTATTGTAATTGCCGCAATTTTAAAAGGTTTGTTTCTCTTTTTGATGCGCCAGCTTTTGATAGTGACTAGCCGTAAGATTGAGTATGATCAAAAAAATGAACTTTTTAAAAAGTATTTGAACTTGGGCGAAAGTTTCTATCGTAAGAATTATACCGGTGATTTAATGTCACGAATAACGGAAGATGTATCTAATGTCAGAATGTACATAGGTCCATCTATCATGTACTTTACCAATATTATCTTCTCATTTCTTTTGATCTTGTCTCAGATGTTTATGATAAACTCTAGATTGACATTTTGGGTGATGTTGCCTTTGCCCCTGCTGTCATATTCAATTTATCAAGTTTCTCGAAAGATCAATTTGGGAAACAAGAAAATACAAGAACAACTCTCTTTATTAACAACAAAGGCTCAGGAAACTTTTGCGGGAATTAGGGTTATCAAAAGCTTCGGAGCGGAACAGTCGTTTTCGGATGATTTTCAAAAGGCAGGAATTGAATATCAGACCAGAACATTATCATTGGCTCGAATCAACGCCTTGTTTTTTCCTTTGATGGCTTTGCTTATGGGTTTAAGTACCATCATCATTCTTTATGTAGGAGGTAAAGAAGTGGAAGCGAATAGATTTACAGCCGGTAATGTGGCTGAATTTATCATCTATCTAAATATGTTGATTTGGCCAGTTGCTAGTTTAGGATGGACAACCGCACTGGTTCAAAAGGCCGCAGCAAGTCAAACAAGAATCAATGAATTTTTGAATCATTCTGAGGTCAATGAGAGTGGAATGAATCTTCAAACCTGGAATTCAGAAATTCGATTGAAAAATGTGAGTCATCGTTTCCATGAGAAGCCATTCAATTCTTTAAGCAACATTAATTTATCTATCAAGAAAGGACAATTTATAGGGGTAGTCGGTAAAACAGGCTCCGGAAAATCTACTTTACTTCAACTTTTGTCTAGACAAATTGAGCTTCAAGACGGTAGTATAGCTATTGACGGGGTTGATTATAAAGACTTTTCCATTGCCTCATTTAGAGATCAGTTGGCCTATGTTCCGCAAGATGTTTTTTTATTCAGCGACACCATTAAACAAAATATTTTGTTGGGAGCACAGGATATCCACCGTGTGGATACTAAAGAAGATTTGAGTCATAATTCAAAGTTAAGTCATGCACTCAGAATTTCTTGCCTAGAAAAGGACCTTCACAATTTCCCACTGGGTTTGGAGACCGTTATTGGTGAGCGTGGGGTATCTCTTTCTGGTGGACAAAAACAGCGTTTGGCTATTGCAAGAGCACTGATGAGAGATGCTTCTATTTTGCTTTTGGATGATTGCTTAAGTGCTGTAGATGCTGATACTGAGGCTGAAATTATTGCCAACTTACACTCTGCTTTTCAAGATCAAAATTTAACCGTAATTATGTCTAGTCATAGACTGGCTCCAATCATGAAAGCCGACCAAATTTTGGTGTTAAATCAAGGTGAAATTGAGGGTATTGGAAAGCATAATCTTCTCATAACAGAGAACGAATTCTACAATTGGTTATATTGCAATCAAACAGTTGAAAATTAATGAATTACACGTGATTTTATCATTGTAATTTACAATTTATTGTACACCATAATTGGAATAACATTTTTTTTCGCATATTTGCTTTAATAAATACAGAAGGGTATGCCTATGAACGAAGACAACTACAACGACCAAAACCAAGAGGAAATTTTTTCCAAGCGCATTCGTGCGGGAAAGCGTACTTATTTTTTTGATGTAAAAGCCACTAGAAATAACGACTATTATATCACCCTTACCGAAAGTAAAAGAAGTAGGTTTGAAGATGGTTCTTTTGTGAAAACCAAAATTCATTTGTACAAAGAAGATTTCAATAAATTCTCTGAAGCACTCAATGAAACCATTGGCCATGTAAAATCAAATCTTTTACCTGAGTATAACTTTGATGAGTATTCTCGCAACGAGGAAGACCACTTAGATTGATTAAAATCTGGTTGAACAAAAGGCCATTCCTCTTGGGAGTGGCCTTTTTTCGTTTATACTTACCTATTTTTGCTGTATGATAAAGAAAATATTTCTTTACGGGACTGCTTTTGGCTCGTTAAGTGCTAGTATGGTGTTGATTAATTTTTTCAATCAACTTTACATGCAACGTACTTTTTTATCTGCTGTACCTGTACTTGGAAATGTAGTGATTTTGGGTTTGGGTGTGTATCTTTTCATCAAATCAATTATGGCGCTTCCTATGAAGAAGCCACTTTCTTTGGGAAAGACTTTGATTGGAAGTTTGTCTATGGCACTTATTTCCGCTCTATTTAATATTGGGGCTTATCAACATGTTCAATTTAACAGAACAGAGGTTTTTCAACACTATCGCAATGCCAGTGTTAAGAATATGAAAACCAAAATTAACAAGGAAGATTTATCCCCCGAAAAGAAAAAAGAGACCATTTTAGAACATACAAAAAGCATTGAAGAAAACATTCATTGGGGTATGTGGGCGCGCGTTGAGATATACATGTTTCTGTCTATCGCTTTGGTAATGACTTTGTTGGTGTATATTGCCAATCAGAAGAAAGCGTAAATGCGAAAAGTACTAAATTATTTATATATAGGGTATTACGGCGCCATTTTTATTGGGATTTTCCTGATTCTATATCCCATTCTTTGGCTTTTTTTAAGATCTACAAAAACATATTTTATTGCTGATCATATTAGAAAGATCTGGGGTAAAGCCTCTACCTATTTGGGTCTTATGTGGCCTCAAATTTCCTATGAACAAAAACTCAAAAGAAAGAATCAATACGTTTTCTGTCCCAACCATATGTCATACATTGACATTGTTTTGACTGGAGGATTTTTACCTACTTTCAATTTCTTCATGGCAAAATTTGAATTGAGCAAGATTCCCTTGTTCAGTATTTGGTTTAAAACCATTGACGTGCCTGTGAAAAGAGAGAGTTTAAGAGGTTCTCATAATGCTTTCATTGATGCAGGGAAGAAATTAGATGATGGTGGAAGTCTAATTATTTTTCCAGAGGGAAGAATCCCTAGCGATACTCCTAAAGTTAAATATCCATTTAAATTGGGTGCTTTTAAATTAGCCATTGAGAAAAAGCTACCTGTGGTGCCTGTTACCTTGTTTGATAACCATAAACGGTTGGAAAGCTTTAAATTCGTCATGTCTCCAGGGTTGATGAGAATGAAGGTAAACGCACCGATTGAAACCAAAGACTTATCGATAGATGACGCTGAAGCTTTAGCGGAAAGAGTATATTCGATTATTAATCAAGATTTGTTGAACGCAGGTATAATTACACAATGAAAATAACAGAACAAAAAGTGGATGATTTAGCCAAATTATCTAGGCTGAAATTTGATGAGAACGAAAAAAAATCCATCCAAAATGAGTTAGAAAAAATCTTGGAAATGTGTGAAAAATTGCAAGAAGTAAATACCGATGGGGTAGAACCTTTGATATATATGACCAACTCTCATACGGTTTTACGACCAGATGAAGTTGTTCAAGAAATATCAAAAGCCGAAGCTCTTAAAAATGCACCTAAAACAGACGGTGACTTTTTTAGAGTGCCCAAAGTGATTGATCAGCAATAAATTTAGCCATGAACGCCTTAATATCCCTCGAGAATATTACCAAAACATACATACTTGGTGATCAGGTGGTGCACGCACTGAAAGGCGTTGATTTGCAAATCCAAAGGTCAGAATACATTGCTTTAATGGGGCCTAGTGGCTCTGGAAAAAGTACCTTGATGAATATCATTGGTTGTTTAGATTCGCCCAGTTCGGGAAGTTATTGGTTGAATAATCATGAAGTTAGTAAAATGTCTGATGCAAGCCTCAGCGAAGTTAGGAATCGTGAAATAGGCTTCGTTTTTCAAACATTCAACTTGTTGAACCGAATGAATGCGGTTGAAAACGTGGCATTACCCTTGGTTTATGCTGGCATACCTAAGAAGTTGAGAGAAGATATGGCCCGTGAAGTTTTAGAGCGGGTGGGTCTTAAAGATAGAATGAATCATAAACCCAATGAACTTTCAGGTGGACAAAGACAACGTGTAGCTGTAGCAAGAGCGTTGGTTAATAATCCTAGTTTATTGCTTGCCGATGAGCCAACAGGAAATTTAGATTCAAAAACCAGTCATGAAATTATGCTTCTTTTTGAAGAAATTCATGCTGCTGGAAATACGATTGTTTTAGTCACCCACGAAGAAGATATTGCACAACATGCAAAAAAGGTTGTGAGAATGAAAGACGGAAATATTGAAAATGTACAATGATAGCAAGTGCAATTGGTTGGTATTTTAAGCAGCGTCACCAGGAACTCTGGGATATGTCTGCACAGGCCATTAAACACCAAAAACAGCTGTTAGATTATTTCATTCAAAAGTTATCGCTTACAGAATACGGACGTATACATGGTGTTCAACAGCGAATTACGTATGAAGATTTTGCAAATGCCTTACCATTGGCCGGTTACGAAGAATTAAAGCCTTACATCATTAGAACTATGGAAGGTCAACAGGGACTCATTTGGCCTTCAGATATTACTTGGTTTGCAAAGAGCTCTGGTACTACTTCTAATGAAGCAAAGTTCATTCCTATAACCTTTGAATGTTTAGAAAATAACCATTTCAAAGGATCAAAAGAGCCCGTTACTCAATATTATCATTTCAATCCAACCGCAAAAGTTTTTGATGGAAAAGCATTGTTGATTGGGGGTTCAAATAAAATTACTTCTGATTATCCTAATTGCTACGTGGGTGATTTGAGTGCTATTTTGATGACCCACATGCCGTCTTGGGCCAATTGGAAAAGTGCGCCTGATTTGTCTATTTTGGTGATGAATAATTGGGAAGAAAAAGTGGAGCGAATGGCTCAAACCACTATGCATGAAAATATTTCTTCCATTCATGGAGTGCCAACTTGGACAATGGTTGTAATTCAACGAGTACTAGAGCTGTCTGGTAAAAGCCATATTCATGAAGTATGGCCAAATTTAGAGCTTTTTGTTCACGGCGGGATGAACTTCGAACCTTACAGGGAGATATATAAAAAATTAGCTCCCGACCCCAAAATGAATTATGTCGAAACCTACAACGCTAGTGAAGGTTTCTTTGGTGTTCAGGCCTACAAAGACAGAACTGATCTACTTTTAACTACTCATCATGGGGTCTTCTACGAATTTTATGATACTAGTAAAGGTCCCGAAAGCATTGTGCCTCTTTGGGAAGTTCAGACGGGTATAAATTACGCTGTTGTGGTTACAAATAACAGCGGGTTGTGGAGATACGCTATTGGTGATACTATTTGTTTTACTGAAACTCCCATGGAGGGAAGTAAATTCTTCTTGTTCAAGTTTTCCGGTCGCACCAAGTTGTTTATCAACGCCTTTGGCGAAGAAATTATCATGGAGAATGCCGAAACAGCTATTACTAAAACTTGTCAAAAGTTGAATCTTGAATTGGTAGATTATACTGGTGCCCCTAGATTTCATTCAGGTTCCGAGGGACATGAATGGATCTTTGAGTTCAAGACCAATCCCACATCATTAGATGAGTTTATTGACATTTTTGATCAAGAATTGATAAATGTAAACTCAGACTACGATGGCAAAAGGAAAGGCAATCTGGTCATGAAACGACCTACAGTACATTTAGCTACTCCCCAAACGTTTAAGCGTTGGCTCCAATTTAAAGGAAAGCTCGGTGGGCAAAATAAAGTTCCGAGATTGGCCAATCACAGAAACTTATTGGAAGAAATACTGCCCTTCCTGTAAGCAAAGACCTACAAATTTGTGCGAAACTCTTATTTTTGTCGCACTATGTACGGAGCATTACAACAGCATTTACAAAACGAACTTGCACAAATAGAAGAAGCAGGTCTTTTAAAACGCGAACGAATAATTTCTTCACCTCAAGACGCTGTAATAAAATTAGATAGCGGACAAGAAGTCATTAATTTTTGTGCCAATAATTATTTGGGATTAAGCAGTCACCCTAGAGTTACCGAAGCGGCAAAAAGAGCCATTGATACTCACGGTTTTGGAATGAGTAGTGTACGTTTCATTTGCGGAACACAAGATATCCATAAAGAACTTGAAGCAAAGATTGCTGAGTTTTACGGTACCGAAGATACCATTCTATATGCTGCTGCATTTGATGCAAATGGCGGCGTATTTGAACCCTTATTTGGTGAGCAAGATGCCATTATTAGTGATGCACTAAATCATGCATCTATCATTGATGGTGTAAGATTATGTAAGGCAAAAAGATATCGTTACAGCAACAATGACATGGCTGACCTTGAAAAGCAGCTCATTCAAGCAAATGCAGATGGTGCTCGCTTTAAAATAGTGGTAACTGATGGTGTTTTCTCCATGGATGGATATGTAGCTCAACTAGATAAAATTCATGAACTGGCCGTGAAGTATGATGCTCTTGTGATGACCGATGAATGTCACGCAGCAGGTTTCATTGGAAAAACGGGTCGTGGAGTTCCTGAATTATGTGGAGTTCACGGTGAAATTGATATTGTAACTGGTACTTTAGGCAAGGCATTGGGTGGTGCAATGGGCGGTTACACAACGGGTAGAAAAGAAATCATTGAAATGCTTCGCCAAAAGAGTAGACCTTATTTGTTTTCCAATTCTTTAGCACCGAGCATTGTTGGAGCAAGTATTGAAGTATTAAACATGCTCACCGAAACCACTGAGTTAAGAGATAAATTGGAGAGTAATGTCAAGCAATTTAAAGCAGGAATGAAAGCGGCTGGCTTCGATTACAAAGATGGTGACTCAGCTATTGTGCCCATAATGCTTTATGATGCTAAGTTGAGTCAAACGATGGCAGATAAATTACTTGAAGAAGGTATCTATGTAATTGGGTTCTTTTATCCTGTTGTTCCAAAAGATCAAGCAAGAATTCGTGTTCAACTTTCTGCGGCGCATGAACCAGAACATATCGATAAAGCCATAGCCGCATTTACCAAAGTTGGAAAAGAACTTGGGGTGATTCAATAAATTGTTATTTTTGTCATTCTACGTTATTAATAAATTATGTCTATTTGGAGAAAAAAGTCCTTAAGTGAATTATTGCTTCAGGCCGAAGGAAGTAACTTGAAACGCACCTTAGGTGCAGGTAGTTTGGTTGCTTTAGGAATTGGTGCAATCATTGGTGCGGGACTGTTTGTGAGAACGGCAGCGGCTGCATCAGAGGCGGCAGGTTCAGGTGTAACTTTATCCTTCATTGTGGCTGCCATTGGTTGTGCCTTGGCTGGTCTCTGCTATGCTGAATTTGCGGCAATGATTCCCATTTCAGGAAGCGCTTATGCGTACAGCTTTGTCACTATGGGAGAATTGGTAGCCTGGATCATTGGTTGGGCTTTGATGATGGAATATGCCTTAGGTGCTGCAACCGTTTCCATTGCTTGGAGTGAATATCTCAATAATTTACTTGGTGGGGCCATACCCTATGAATGGTGTCATTCGCCGTTTGAAAAATTATATAAAATTTCTGCTGAATCTATTGCGCAAATTTCGGTTCTTCCTGCATTCAAGGCTTCCGAATGGATTGGTTTTGATAAGGGTGTTTTGAGTCCTGAGCAATTCCAAAAGCTTCCTGCGAATATTGCATCAACCGTACAAATCACTCAGGGAATTATGAATGTTCCTGCGTTGGTTATTCTTTTTGCTTTGACTTTATTGTTGATTAAAGGAACCAAAGAATCTGCATCGGTAAATGCCATTATTGTATTTATAAAAGTGGCCATTGTGTTAGTGTTTATTGTAGTTGGATGGAATTTTATAAATCCTTTGAACCATGATCCTTACCTAATACCTGAAGGCACTCCAGGTCATTCTGGCTTCTTTGAATGGGGTTGGGGTGGCGTAATTGGTGGTGCTGGAATTGTATTCTTTGCTTTCATCGGATTTGATGCTGTAAGTACTACCGCGCAGGAAGCTAAGAATCCAAAGCGTGATATGCCCATTGGAATTTTAGGCTCATTGGCTGTTGCCACCGTGCTTTATATTTTGTTTGGTCATGTGTTAACGGGTGTGGCTCCTTGGCAAGAATTCGCCACTGCAGGAAAAGAAGCTTCTGTTTCTTATGCCGTTCAAACTTACATGAAAGGTTATGAGTGGTTGGGAACTAGCATCACCGTTGCCATTTTGGCTGGATTTTCATCGGTTATTTTGGTCATGTTGATGGGTCAAAGTAGGGTTTTCTTTTCTATGGCTAACGATGGACTCATACCAAAAGCATTCAGCGAACTTCATCCTAAATACCAAACTCCTTTTAAAGCTAACTGGATTCTTTTTGTTTTCGTGGGATTATTTGCTGGTTTTGCTCCTGGAAGTCTTGCAGGCGACCTTACATCTTTTGGTACCTTGTTTGCATTTGTATTGGTTTGTGCTGGTATTTTGATTATGCGTAAATCAAATCCTGATGTGGCCCGTCCTTTTAAAACTCCATTGGTGCCTTTTGTTCCTATTTTAGGCATATTGATTTGCGGTTTGATGATTGTTTCCTTAGATGCCTTTACCTTGAAATCTGCCTTGATTTGGATGGTTATTGGCTTGGTAATTTATTTTACTTATAGTCGAAAACACTCTCATTTAAATAAATAATTCAAAGGGCGGTTTTATCACCGCCCTTTTTTTTGTTAAATTGCCCGTTTATGTCTTCAAAAAAACTGGGATTGTTTGATTCAGTGCTTCTTGTTTCAGGAAGTATGATTGGCAGTGGAATCTTTTTGGTTTCGGCCGATATGACCCGTCAATTGGGGAGCGCACCTTGGGTTATGATGGCGTGGGTATTGGCTGGAGTAATTACGTTGCTAGCAGCTCTTCATTTTGGAGAGTTGGCTTCGATGATGCCGGGTTCTGGAGGACAGTTTAACTTCATTTCGAGGATTTACGGTCGAAAAATTGGATTTGTTTATGGTTGGACAGTCTTCTCAGTGATTCAAACGGGTGTGATTGCCGCAGTTGCTATGGCGTTTTCAAAGCATTTTTGGTTGATTTTTGATCGTTATTTTGTTACGGACTATGTATTGTTGAATCATTCTGTTGGAACGCCTGTGGTTGCTCTTTTAAGTGTGTGGGTTCTAACCGGTATAAATGTTGTGGGTGTTCAAGAAACAAAATGGGTTCAAAGAGTATTTACTCTGACAAAATTCTTGGCGTTAGGCGCACTTATAGTTTGTGGTATTTATTATGCTGTTCAAAATGGCGGCGAGTTGATAAGTAATTTTAGCAACAATCATCAATCATCTTGGACTTCTAAGTCCCTTGTAAAAAATCAGTGGGAATATCTCTCAAGTATAGGTTTTATGTTGGCTTTTGCATCTGCTATGGTGGGCAGTTTATTCTCTTCGGATGCTTGGCAAGGAATTACCTTTATGGGCTCAGAAATCAAAGATTCATTTAAGACTATACCTAAAGCACTCTTTTGGGGTACTTTATTGGTAACTATAGTTTACTGTTTGGCTAATCTTGCGTATTTCTCTGTTCTCACTCTTGATGAAGTGGCAAATGCTGATTCTGATAGGGTAGGCGTTGCGGCGGTTGGAAAGATAATTGCTTCCAACGGATCGTTTTGGTCTGCAGAAATTATTATGGCAATGCTTGTATTGGTTAGTACTTTTGGTTGTAATAACGGTCTAATTTTATCGGGCAGTAGACTCTATCAATCTATGGCTGAACAAGGACTTTTTTTCAAGTCTGTTGTAAAAGTAAACCAAAGGGATGTTCCCCAAAATGCGTTGATTTATCAGGCTATTTGGGCGAGCGTTTTGTGTTTGAGTGGAACGTACGGTCAGTTATTGTCTTATTGTACTTTTGCCTCTCTATTGTTCTATATCATAACGGTGGCAGGTGTCATTAAGTTGCGTAAGAATGAGCCAATTGCGGAAAGGCCATACAAGGTTTGGTTTTACCCTTATTCTACTTACTTATATTTGATTTTGGCTGGATTTGTAGCCATAGGTATACTTTTTAGTCAGTTTACCATTGCCATTACGGGAATAGGAATTGTTTTATTGGGCTGGCCCATATACCGATTTTTCGGCAGATAAGTTTTGCTCCATTTCGAAATCAAATCGTTTTTGTCTGAACCTCGCCAACTCTTTCAGAGGGGAAAGCATTTCTGCAAATTGATCCAAATACAAACTTTGATCTCCATCGCTGAGAGCTTCATTGGGTTGATTGTGAATTTCTACAATTAGTCCATCTGCACCTGCTGCAACTCCTGCATAACTAATGGGGGCTATGAGTTCTCTTGTACCTGTTCCTTGGCTTGGATCTAAAATAACAGGTAAATGACTCAGTTGCTTGACCAATGCAATAGCCGCAATATCTACAGTATTTCGGGTGGCCGTTTCAAAGGTGCGAATGCCGCGTTCACAAAGAATAACTTGTTCATTTCCCCCGGAAACAATATATTCAGCAGCCAATAACCATTCTTCAATGGTGCTGCTCAATCCACGTTTCAATAAAATGGGTTTGTTCACCTTTGACAGGGCTCTCAATAGAGGATAATTTTGCATGTTTCTGGTTCCAACTTGGAACACATCAACAAGCTCATTAAATTCATCAATTTTATCGATGCTCATGATTTCAGAGACTACAGACATTCCATGTTTATCTGCAGCTTGGCGCATGAGTTGAAGTCCTTCGGTTTTTAGTCCTTGAAAAGAATATGGGCTGGTTCTGGGTTTATATGCTCCACCTCTAAGAAACTTAACGTTTTGCTTGGCCAAAAACTCAGAGATGGTAAATATTTGTTCTTCATTTTCAACTGCACACGGTCCCGCAATCATCATTAAATCTTGCCCAATCTTGGTACCATTTATTTCGATGATGGTATCGGCACTTTTCCAGTCGCGACTTACCAATTGATAGGGTTTGCGATGAGACATAGTTAATTAATTGGGTTTGGTGTAAATGAGGTGAAGCTTTGTTTTTGTGTGATCAAAGATGGCACGAGCACCAATTACCGGTTGATCTGCGGGAATAGCTAGGTATAACCCTAAATTGGTATTTAAGGAGCTAAAAACGGAATCGTTGATGACTTCCTGCAAGTGTCTGGTTATCTCAAACTTATAACTTCTAGTTTTGGTGTTGTAACTACCTCCGTAGTTGGAAAGCACCAAAGCATCTTTCAGCAAATAATTTCTTGTGCTACCTCCGTTAAGGGGTTTGTATAGATTTAAACGCGGCGGTACAAAGTAGTTTTCAGTATAGTCAACTGGAAAGAATTCAATTTCTGCTTTTTGAATGGCAATATTGCCATCAGCAATCAAATTATAAAGATACGGAATGGTAATCTTCGTTTTTACGCCCCCCAAAGCTTGTGCATAGGTTCTGTTATAGTTTTGGTGGGGATTGTTTAGCTGAGTAGCTAGTTCGCCGCTATATGGACCTGTAGTGCCTTGGCTTACTGCATTGCTTTTTCCTGAGAAACTGAACAAGAAAGTACTTGTATCGTCGTAGTAAAGCATGATTTTTGCTCTATACGAAGTAGAAATAACGTTTTGGATATCCCAAACAGCAAAGGAACCCTGCCCAGAACTGAGTTGACTATTTTCCGGTATGATGGCCAATCCTTTGAAGTATTTATCAAGATTTGCGTTGGTTTCATAAGCATCTTTGGGCATATTCATGAGGAATTTTGCAAAGTCAGATGATAATTTAATCTTGATGCCGTTGTAGGGAGCTAGTTTGATTTTTCTGTAATTCACAGAATCGTTGTACTCATTAATGAGTTGCCCGTTGTAATAGGTCGCTAAATTTTCGTCAACGGGGAAGGATTGAGTTTGAAAATAAACAGAATCAGAAGAAATATTTTCTGTGATTGGTGCGATTTTCAGTCGATGAATAAAGTTTCGATCTCCGTAGTGTTGAAGTCCGGCGATAGCCGGAATAAAAAGCACCGCAGAATCAGGTTCTTTGGTATTGGGGAAGTTGTTATTGGGTTCAACCAAGTTGAGATCAGCAAATAACGATGACTTCGAACGGCCAAAAACAGGGTCGTTAACTTCACCTACCAAAGCATAACTTAAACCTTTGGCGGGCAGTGAGTCTTCATCTATAGTAGAACCAACGAGGGAGAGAGTATCAGTAATATTCAACCCCATTTGGTTACCCTGCCCTTGTCCGTCAATAACTATATTGCCTTGTTCTCTGTCACAAGCAGCAAAGAAAGTGCAAAATATGGGCAATAAAAGAATTCGGAGCGAGGGCTTCACGAAGAGATAACGAATGAATTAGGATAAAAGTTTCTCGTAAAAAGAAACATAATTAATTTCTGGGCTCTCGTCTGTATGTCTCATAACTGGTTTCCCGTCTAAGAAATCTTCTACAGATTTGTATGCTTCATCGCATGCAGTGACAATACCGTCTGAATGTTTAACGGCACCAATGTTTACTTTATTCAATGTGGCATCACCAAAACATTCTAAACAAGCACCGTCAATTGAGTTCAGACTTGCTTTTCTAAGGAAGTCCGTTCCTAAATGATCGTTGCAATCTTCGTGGTACACGCTGAAAACCACTTTGGTATTTTTGAAAACGGGTTCGTCTTTATAGATGGTTTTCAAGTACAAGGGAATCAAGCTTGTCATCCAACCTTGACAGTGAATGATATCGGGTGACCAACCTAATTTTTTTACCGTTTCCATAACTCCCTTACAGAAGAAAATGGTTCTTTCATCGTTGTCTTCGAAGAATTTTCCATTGTCATCATTGAAAACATTCTTTCTATGGAAGAAGTCTTCGTTGTCTAAGAAATACACCTGCATTTTGGTGTTTGGTACGGAAGCTACTTTGATAATCAATGGATTGTCATTGTCATCAATTGAAATGTTAATCCCTGAAAGTCTTACTACTTCGTGCAATCGGTTACGGCGTTCATTGATGACACCAAAACGAGGCACTAAGATTCTGATTTCGTTGTCTTGCTCTTGAAGTGCTTGGGGTAGCATTCTAGCAATTGTTGCGACTGGTGAGGTTTCAAGAAAGGGCGACATTTCCGAACTCACAAACAGTACACGTTTTTTTGTTCCTTCCATAAACTGTGTTGGCTCTTGTAAAAGAGATTATACAAAATTAACGAAAAAAATCCGGTTTTTGAAAGTTATTGATGTTGGGGGACTTACTTTGCAATCCATTTTCATGAGGATTTTTTACACTGTTAGTCATTTGCAATCCAGCGCCGCTGAATATTTAAATCATTGGGCCTTCATTCCCACGATGGGTGCGCTGCATGATGGACATTTATCATTGGTACAACACGCAAAAGAACAAGGACATTCTGTAATAGTCAGTATTTTCGTTAATCCAACGCAGTTTAATAATTCTGAAGACTTAGCGAAGTATCCCAGAACCATTTACGAAGATCTCAGAAAATTAGCTTCCATTGGAGTAGATGCTGTATTCCTTCCTTCTGTAAATGAAATTTACCCTGAAGACGGAATTGTAAAATCTGTGCATTTGGGATTAGAAGCTGAAAGTTTGGAGGGACATTATCGGCCCGGACATTTTGAGGGCGTTGTGATGGTGTTGCGCAGGTTGTTTGAAATCGTCAAACCTGGACATGTATTTTTTGGGCAAAAAGATTTGCAACAGTGTATGGTGGTAAGGCGCTTAATTCAACAAGAATTTCCATTAATTCAATTCAACATGATTGAAACAATGAGGGAACTTGATGGGCTTGCCATGAGTTCAAGAAACGAACGATTAACTGCTGAGGAAAGAATAATTGCCAATGAAATCTATCAAGCCATGGCAAAAGTATCTGCAACAGATATGGTAGATTCCAAAATACAAATTCTTATTAACGAATTGAAAACCAATGGAATTAATACTGAATACTTTAACTATGTTTCATTACCAGATTTGGTGGTTGTATCAAATCGAGCTGAGGCACATGCAGTGGTCTACGCAGGATATTTAGGAAAAGTTCGTCTAATTGATAATTTGGTTTTCAAAGAACTGCCTTGAACTACTTTTCAAGATACTCAAAACCAGTGGTATCTACGTAATATTTTTGGCCCCTTTTCTCTACTAAACTAAGTCCCTTGTAGAAATCTGAAGCCAATTCATACTTATGCGGTATGATGGTTTGACCTTGAGTATTGATGAAACCGTAAAAACCATTTAATTCTGTTTTTGCCATACCTCCGGTGAAGTTGTAGGCATTGCTAAATAAAGGTTCTACAACTAGAACACCCTCCAAGTTGATATATCCATAAAATCCTTCACTATAAAACTTAGCTAACCCTTCGTGGAATGATCCAATTTCAGGGTCTTTGAATTCAAGCCTGTTCATGCCAAGAGTGTCAATAAATTGGACTCTTCCGCGATTTTCAACACGAGCAAGACCAGAGGCATAGTTTGCAACATCCTCATACAGCGGCGCAATCTTTACCTCGTATTTGCGGTTGATGTATCCCCAAAAACCATTGATGTTTATGGGAGCAAAGCCATTTTTGAAACCTCGAGCAAGGTCAAATCGGGTTTTCTGAGAGACTTGAGCAACTCCTTGCTTATTGATAAATCCCCATTTACCAGAAAGTTTTATAGCGGCAAAACCACCATTGAAATTAGATACCTCTTCAAACAGAGCGTTAATTTGCCATTCCCCCTGTTTATTGATAAATCCCCAGACAGCTTTATTTCTCGCTGCAGCCATTCCGTCTTTAAAAGGCCTTACTTCCGTGAATAAAAAATCAATACTCGTTTTCAAAGTTGAGTCGACGAATCCCCAACGTCCCTTAGATTTAACGCCGTAAAATCCTTCTTTATAATCAACGGCACCCTCATATTTTGCTTCTAAGATAAAACTTCCATTTTTGTCTATAAACCCATAAAATCCATTCAGTTGAACCCAAGCTCTATTGTTGTGAAAGGAACCGACTTTTTCATATTTGGGAGCAATAACTGTATTTCCAGAGACATCCATAAAACCCCATGAATTATCTGATTGAAATGCGGCTAAACCTTCAGAAAAGGAAAAAATTTGGGGATATTTGGGTTCCAAAATGAAGTTTCCTGTAGAGTCAATTAACCCATACAAATCATTGGTTTTAACACATGCAATACCTTGATAAAAATCAAAAGCAGCTTCGAATTTTGGGGGTATGGCAATGTCAGAGTTTTCATTCAAGTAGCCATAAACGCCGGCCATCTTGATTCTTCTTCTGTTGTTATTAATATGAGATATCTCTTCGTATTGTGGTAAAACGGTCCAATCTCCTTGAAGGTTTATGATTCCAAAAAGGTTATTTTCTTTTACAATTACTTCGTTGTTTTTCGGATTGCTCAGAAATTCGAATTCGGGTAGAAAATAGAAATTATGTAGAGGATCAATGATGCCAAATTTATCATCAATTCTTACAGCGGCTAAACCATCATCAAAAGTATTGGCAAGTTCATAGATGGGTTCTACTAGATCAGCTAAGTTTCCCTCTTTATCCATGAATCCAATACCACCTTGAAGATCAAAAGGAACTAATTCATCAGAAAATGTTCCAACATTTTCATAGATGGCTGGAATTACAACTTGACCAATGGTATTGATTACGCCATATCTTCCGTTTCTGAATACACGGGCATAACCGCCCTTGAATTCAGCCGGGTCATCTTGAATAAAACCAATAACCAATTCACCTTTTTTGTTTACATAACCGTATTTTCCTCCCAGTTTTACGTTACTCAGACCGTCTTTAAACGGGCCAGCATCTTCATAAGAAAGAGGAACTGTGAACTCAGCAAAAGGATTGATGACGCCGAAACGGCCATTAACTTCTACATAGGCGTGGCTATCAATAAAATTACCCGCAAAGTCAAAAACTGGGGAAATGACCATTTCGCCGAATCGTCCAATATATCCCCATTTATTATTAATTCGAACAGGAGCTAAGCCATTACCGAATTCACCAGTCTGAATGTATTTTGGAACAAAAATGACGTTACCAAATTTATCTACGTAACCCCATTTCCCATTAGATAATACATTGAACTGATTTTCAGTTAGGTTACCTGCATCGTCAAATTTCGGTTGTGTTAGATATTTTCCATCTGAATTGATGAACCCCCATTTTTTACCCACCCTAAAAGCGGCAGCATCATCACTGAAACGACCAATAAAGTCAAAATTGAAGGGTAATTTTACAGCATTGTTGAAATCAATAACTCCCCATTTTTTATCCTTTCTAACAGGAATTAGACCTTCGTTAGGTTCCCCAAACTCATCATAATCTGGTGGAATTATTTTGAATCCGTCATATCCTACAATTACCCAACGATTGGCTGTATCAATTGCTGAGAAATAAGAATCGTATAATTTTTTGATTGAGCGATATACAGGATTCACCACAAACTTTCCTTTGGTATTAATGATTCCAAAGTAATCACTTGATTTAGCAGTAGCATATCCAAATAAAGTAAAGGCTGATGCATAAGAGAATGTGCCATCAATAGCTTGATAGCCATCTTGGTTTATATAAAAAAAACTATCGGATTTTCTTACACAGGCTAAACCGTTGATAAATTCAGATGCATCCTCAAAGTCAAAGGCAATCATTTCTTTGCCCTGAGCATTTATATACCCCCATTTTGAGTTTTTCATAACTGGTATAAGGCCATCAGAATAAAATCCTGCATTTTCGTAAATAGCTTCAATGGCATCAGTTCCTTGAAGATCAATGAATCCATAAAATCCCGTTTTTTCTACTCTTGCTAACCCATCGTGAAAATCTTCTGCGTTTATGAGCGTTGGAGGAATAGCAATTTCATTTCGGAAGTCAACAAAGCCCCACAATCCATCTTTTTTAACGCGGGCCATACCCTCTTTGAATTCACCGGCGAAGTCAAATTTGAATTCGGAAGGCACAATGTTATTTCCGGTTTTGTCAATGAAATCAAATCTTCCTGAAACTTCAATCTTTGCCACTCCTCCCTTAAACTCACCTGCTGAAGTAAATTTGGGTTGAATGGCATATTTACCGTCGGTATTTATGTAACCCCAACTTCCTAATTTTTTAACGGGTGCCAGTCCTTCGGAAAATTGACCATATTCCTCATAACGGTCAGCAAAAAGGAATTCTCCTTTGATGTTGATAGCTCCCCATTCATTTTCAATTTGAACCCAGCTTATACCATTTTTAAAACGTGTGGCCAATTCAAACACGGGATTGATAACCCATTTTCCTTGATGATTAATAAAACCCCATTCTTCCTTAAACTTTACAGCAGCTACCCCTTCATAGAAGTTATCAGCAAGGTCATAGATGGCAGGAATTTGCAATACACCACTTTTATTAATAAACCCGTATTTTTCACCTACAAGCACCAATGCTAGGTCTTCACTAAATGGACGAGCATCATTGTACTGAAAGTTGATTACTACCTTACCGTCTTTGTTAGCATACCCCCACATTCCATTTTTGTTTATGTTAATGAGTACGGTGTTTTCAGAAGATTCAAATTTATATTTTTTTCCTTTGGACGGAAATAAGGTGCCATTTGAGTCAATGAAGCCCCATTTTCCGTTACTTTTTACCTGTGCAAGTCCCTCAGAAAAATCACCCGCATCGTCAAAAAGTAAACCTCCTTTTAGAGTGCCTTGGGTATTGATATAGCCCCATTTTTTTCCTACTCGAACTGCGGCCATTCTATCTTTAAAGTCACCTGCTGCATCAAACTTTTCCGGAATAATTAGATTTCCAGAAGTATCAATATATCCATATTTGGTACCAGAAGATACTTTCGCTCTTCCATTAAAAAAGTCGTTACCAAACAGGAGCTTAGGAGCAACAACAATTTTGCCTTTTTGATTGATGTAGCCAATTTCACCAAAAACCTCAATTTTTGCCATTCCATCATGAAAACTTCCTATCCAATCAAATGCTGTATCGATGGCTCGTTGATTAGTTCCTTTAAACACTAAGGTGTATTTACCATCTTTTCTAAGGTAAGGAACAGGAGGTTCATTGGGCGTTTGAGAAAGAGAAATTTTTGGAATTATAAAACTCAAAATTGCAATAAAAGTACTAAAGATTTTGATGACAGTTTTTGAATTTATAGAAAATGTGCGATTCACAGTTGTACAATATGTTTTACAAAGGTACAATTGTTTTCTAAAATGGTTTATTCTCGCTGTTTAGAGTCGATAAAAATGGTCACTGGCCCGTCATTGGTTAAGTTGATTTTCATATCAGCGCCAAAAATGCCTGTTTTTACATTTGCAACATTTACCGAAACGGCCTTTATAAAGTATTCGTAAAGTGGAATGGCTGTTTCAGGTCTCGCCGCTTTAATGAAAGAGGGTCTATTTCCCTTTGCGGTTGCTGCATATAAGGTAAATTGGCTAACAATGAGTATTTCTCCTTGAATTTGCTCAAGATTCAAGTTCATTTTGCCATTTTCATCGTTGAAAATTCTCATCTGTGTGATTTTTTGACTAAGCCAATCAGCATCTTCTTTGGTGTCGTTCTGTTCGATACCCAATAATACTAAGAAACCATAACCAATTTTTGAGTGAATTTGATGATCAATTGTTACACTTGATTCTGAAACCCTTTGAATTATTACTCTCATTTTTTAAGATATAATGTCAAGCTCACTAGATTTATAAAACGTGACAATGGTCACTGTTTATAAAACTTTTGGAGATGAACTTCGCAATAACAAACTTAAATATTATCTGCCATGCAAGTAGAACAAATTTCCACCGGATGTTCGTCTAAGGGAACTGAAATGGGCGTTTTTGACGAAAATATCGGTAGTATTTGAATTAAAAATCAGAGTCGGTTATTTCAAATAAATAAAGATGTTCTTGATTAGATGGCATGCTGCTTCGTTCAATAACACTTTTATTCCAAGTATTTCCATTAACGTCTTTTTTGCATGATTTACCGTCAACTGTTGTTAGTTGCCATTCAGAAAATAGTGCTCCAGGATTTTCGTCTGCATCTTTAGTTCCACCAACTTCGCTGAAAATGGCCATTACATTTCTAAGTCCAGCAGGGATTATAGTGTCAATTTGATAGCTTTGTTCAGAATTTACTTTGGCCCTAAGTCGCAAATTGTATGCACTTTTATTATCTAATTTATAAATTCTGTCAGTGTTTCCTTGGCAAGAAATTAATGCTGTAACTACAATAACTGACAATCCCCATTTTCTCATCTCACAAAAATATGATTTTCAACGGTATAATATTCTTGTAGTGATTTAAAATAGACAATAACTGCTCTAATCAATGGAATTATAGCCGCTGTTATACCCCCAAAAATGGAACTAAATGCGTATTGTATGTACTTTGAATATTTTTCAATATAACTATTTGCTAGGGAATCATTGCTGAATCCTCAAATTATTAACAACAAAAAGCTCCAAAAGTTACTAATTTGCATCGCGAACAATAATGAAAGTGTTTATCAAAAAATTCCCTTTTCTGCTAGAAAGCTTGTTCGTTTCTCTGGTTTTATTGATTATTTTTCAGCTTTTTGGAGAACAACAATTGTATGTGTTTACCAATGACAGTGGTGCTTACTTATTAAATTCAATAGAGCTTAAAGTACCTGGTGATAGGACGGTATTTTACTCGTTGTGGATATGGTTTTTGAGGGAAATCATGGGCATACAGTCTCTTTTCCCGGTGGTTTTTTTTCCCTTTTGGATGGTTGTTTATGGATTGAGTTTAGTGGCTACTCACTTAATGATGCGGGCGCAAATAAGGGTAAATCGAATTGCAGTTTTGACTTTGTTGGCTGTTGGGATTTGGATATCGGGTGCTATGTGGATTGTAACCCAGATCATGCCTGATATTTTCACAAGTTTATTGTTTCTGTCTTGGTATCTGTTTACGGTTTCAATCAAGTCTAATGAAAGGCAATTGGCGTTCTTTTGGGGGATAATAATGGGCATTTCTTGCGTGATGCATAATGCACATTTACTCGTAATTATTGGCCTTTTTATTATAAATATATTGTTTAATAAAGGCACTATAAATGTAAGATATAAAATAACATATAATTTAATATATATTCTGCCTATGGTTTTAGTAATGGGCAGTAATCTCATTGCAGGTAATGGATTTAGTTTGTCTAAGAATGCACCGGTTTTTTTAGTTGCAAAAATGGCAGAAAATGGAATTCTCGAAGAATATCTTGATAAGAATTGCAAGTCAGAAAACACCGTATTGTGTCAATTTAAGGATAGTCTTCCAGATCATGCCTGGGACTATATCTGGCCGCCAGACGGGATTCACATGAAGGTAGGCGGTTGGTATCATACTGATTCTCTGTATAGAAGAGTACTTCAGGGAATTATTTTAGATAGAAACTTGTTGGGGGAGTTATTGGTTGCCTCGGTTAAAGCCACTTTTAAACAGCTCACGTTAATTGGTGTTGGGGATGGAATAATAAGGAGCAGTGAAAATGAAACCATAAGGAAGGTTTTGTCAAATGAATACCATTATCAGTTTCATTCACAAGGACTTGAAAGAAAAACGAATACGAATTTCTCCAAATTAAATTGGTATATCAATGCAGTAATGATATCTCTGGTAATCTTGTTAGTTGTTTTTGTTGTATGGTTAAAGAGGCTTGGAGAAAACTCAAGTATTTTCATAGAATTTTCTCTCATGTTTATCGTGTTTGTTGTTTTGCAAGCATTTTCAACTGGTGCCTTAGCGAATATTCTTATGAGATTGAATATGAGGGCAGTATGGTTTTTAATGCCATTGATGTTGGTGTTTGTTATTGGTGAAATGTTTCAAGTTTTTTATATGATACGAATTTGGTTATTAAAGAAATATTCCTAAATTGAATCCTGATGGTTTAAAATTATCCATCCGAGTAATTTTAAGTTTAACCTTAAATCCAAAAAACATGAGTAACAAGAAATCAGACAAAGGCAAGTTGTATCACAAATTGCATCAACTTCAAAAACGAATGACAAGAATGACGGTTAATGATGGGCATTCCGAAGGAAAGCTTAAGGTGAGACAATCTAGAATTAATGAATTAATACAGGCAATTAGGGGTAGTGGAAGACGAACGAGACCCGCATTTTAATTATGGTTTGAGTTAAATATACATAACATTCTATACTTTTCCACATTTTTCCTACAAATTTTGAGTGGTAGCCGCTGTAAATTGAAATGCAGCGGCTATTTTTGTTTTTGGAAAAATATCTTAGTTTAACTATGAACAAAAACTTAATTGGAATTATTGGTGGATTTTTTACGCTAATAACCTCTTCCAACCTTAGTGCACAGACTTTAACTGCTGCAACTGCAAATGGACTTCTAACTGAGTCATCAGGTGTTTATAACCTGACCTGGTATTCAAATCGTGGAACTCCTTTCGAGAAATCAGTAACTGTAGATTTTTCTAGTTATTCAACTGGAGATAAGATCACTATCACTGGTGATCAAACTGACACAGCTAACTACCAAGTGAAATCAAATGTTAGTGGTTCAACCGCTTATTTGGATGTAACTCGTTGGCCAGGAAATAGTCGTAACTTGTGTTTTGAACCTGGAACAGGTTCAGGATCAGTGGTATTGACTTTTCAAAGAATGGGTGCTGGTGGAAACGGTACATTTACAAATACAATTGATATTGAGGTTGCAAACAATTTATGTGTAGTACAAACAGGAACTAGTAAGAAAATTACGTTGAAATGCACCGTAATTGTTGATCCTAACATCTACAACTATGTGAGTCAGGCTACTTTATCAAATTGGAATGATGCTGCATCATGGTCACCATCAAGAACTACACCCGGAACTTCTGATATCTTGGTTTTTGATCAGGGATCAACCGCATTAGATGTGAATGTTAACGTAACCAATCAGACCATTAAAAGTATTGTTTTACAGCCGAATTCTAATGTTCGTTTCAGAGAAGAAGGTTCAAACGGTACAATTACGTTGAGTGGTGGAGAATTTAAAACACACGAATCATCTACTTTAAAAACCAACGGATATGATACACTGAGAATTGCATTGACAAATGGAACGGATGCTGATATTAATGGAGATCTGATTTGTGAAACTCCCGGAGTTGGAGATCAAGCTCGTTTGGTTTTCACTGGAGATGGTGATGTATTCTACGGTGGTGATGTTGACGTACAATCTAGAAACAGCCTTTACATGACTTCTACGTCTTCAAATACAGTGTTTTTTGATGGTGAATCTCAAGAGTTTAAAGGTTCTGGTACTGCATATTTTGGTGGACTAGCAAACGTAACTGTAGGTGTTGCAGGTAAATCAAGTACTCCAAATTCAAACCTTACATTGAAACGTTCGTTGCCCATTTTGGCTGTTTTAACTCTAAGAAACTATGCAACAATAACCAATACCACTGTTCCAGCATCTTCGTCTGCGGCAGATTGGCAGAGTTGGGTACCTGATTTGCAAATTAGAAATAACGGCACCAATCGCGGCCGTGTTGCAACGTTAGGCACAAACGCATCTATAACAGGAAGTAGTTATTTCGAAATGTATTCTAATGGCATTCGTACATACAGAACTATAGCATTCCCAATGAAGACGGTTCATTTATCTCAGATCACTGACGATTTAATCGTATCAGGAGTTTTCTCTGGAAGTAATGCAGACAGTATGGATCGCTCATGCGGATATTGCAAAGCATCTAGCTACCGTTGGAATGAAACAAATTCTACATGGGATAGTATCAATGCTTCAAGTACTCCAACAAAATTTGAGCCTGGAGATGGATTGTTATTATTCTTTAGAGGTTTGGCGGGAAATGGTTTAGGTAACCCGAGTGCTTCAGCGAATGCAGGTAATATAGACTTCAAAGGAATTCTTCATACTGGATCTAAAACCGCTACTTTGAACCTAGGAGGTACAGGTAATTTGGCTGGTTTCAATTTGGTTGGAAATCCTTTCCCATGTCACATTGATTGGAGAGCTTTGTCTCGTACAAACGTTGCTGATAAATTCCAGTATTACGATCCTACCACAAAATCATACAATGTTTATAACAATACATCAGGTTCAGTAACACTTACAGGAACGACTAAATTTACCACTGGAAATGTGCCATACATCATTGAGATTGGGGCTTCGTTCTTCGCAAGTGCTACTTCAAATGGTGGAACAATTACATTCGATGAGTCTGATAAGATCACGACTGAACCTAACGCTACTGCATTCAGAATGGAGCCAACTCCATTGAAATGCAATCAACTTCAAACTGAAGTTAAATACTTGGAGGATTCAATTAAATACAGCGACATGTTCCATTTAGAGTGGAATTCTGAACTCAATGAAGTTAAATCTGAATTAGATGTTTATGATGCTGCGAAGATTTTTGGAGGATACTTGGGAATTGGAACTGTATCTGCAAACGGTGAATGGATGACCCAAGATTTTCGCCCTATAACAGGTAGTTCAAATCAAGTAATACCAGTTAATTTCCAAAATTTTGGACAGACAAGTTATGTCTTTACTGCAAAGACTTGCGAAAATAATTCAGAATACTCAGTTAGAATTTTAGATAAACAACTTGATTCAATCATTGAAATCGGTTCTGAAACTCAATATGTTTTCAGTACATCATCAAATGATCAATTCAAAAAAGACAGATTCAGTGTTTTGGTTGATGAGAAATCTTCTTCAACAGAGAAATTAGTTGCTTTATCAACAACTGTATATCCCATTCCTAGTGAAGATGGAAATATTAAAATTGCTCATAATTCTTCAGTAAAAGTATTGGGTGTTGAGATTTTCAACTTGAATGGACAATTGGTTCAAAAAGCAAATGATGTTAAGAGCATCAACTTTAACAGTAATTTGTCAAATGCAACTTACATAGTTAAAATCATTACCAACCAAGGAGTAGATACTCACAAGGTAATGTTGAATCGTTAATTGGTTTTTTAATTGATAATCATAGAAAGAGGGGAAGTAATTCCCCTCTTTTTTTTAACTTCACACCATGTTCAGCAAACAAAAGCTCCTAATTAGTACTTTTCTATTTGGTTTTTATTCATTAAATGCCCAAAGAATTACAATAACGCAAACTGAATTTATCAAAAAAATTTACGACGAAGCTCTTTTAAACCCTCATGCGTATTCTCGATTAGGTGAGTTGTGTAAGGAGTATGGATCAAGATTGAGTGGGTCAGATCAAACAGAAGCAGCTCTTGACTGGTCTGTGAATATGCTTAATTCTTATTCGTTTGATTCTGTTTATAAACAACCGGTTTTGGTTCCAAGGTGGGAGCGCGGTGAAATCAGTAGATTGAATTTTTCATCTCCTTGGCTAACTAAGAATATTTCAACAGCGAGCGAGGAAATTGCTCAGCAGCGTTTTCCCAATTCTCCAGCGCCGAGGTATGAATGTGATGCGTATATAAATTCCTTGGGCGATCAAATATCCTCCAAAACAAAAATATTCCCTGTACAAGTTACTGCATTGGGTGGAAGTATTTCGGGAAAGGTATCGGGCAGTTGCGTCGCAGTTGCGTCAAGGGCTGAGCTTGATAGTTTAGGAGAATTGGGGGAATTACAAGAGAAAATTGTAATACTAAATAGGCCCTTTGAAGAGGAGTTTATTCGAACTTTTATGGCTTATGGTTCATGTGTGAACCAAAGGGTTTACGGTGCTGTTTGGTGTGCACCTTATGGCGCTAAAGCCGTTTTGGTTAGAAGCATGAGTAATTCTTGTGATTTACATCCTCATACGGGAGTAACTTACTATGATGATACCATAAATAAGATTCCAATAGCGGCTATTTCTACTGCTGCCGCTGATGCGCTTACCTTTTTGAGTAAGAAAGATCCTAAAATGAAATTAGATCTCGAATTATCTTGCCAAACGCTAGATGATCGATTGAGTGCAAACGTGATTGCCCAGTCTGACGGATTGATTTATCCAAAAAGAGTGATAGCTTTTGGTGGACATTTTGATAGTTGGGATGAGGGTGAAGGAGCTCATGATGATGGTGCTGGAATCATGCATTGCTTTGAGGCATTGAGAATTCTTAAACAGCTCAATTATCAGCCAAGACACACCTTAAGATGTGTTTGGTGGATTAATGAAGAAAATGGTCTTAAAGGGGCTCTAAAATACGCAGAATTGGCTAAGGAGTCTGGTGATATACATGTTGTAGCTTTAGAAAGCGATAGAGGGGGATTTACACCTCGTGGATTTGCTTTAGATTCTATGGCGTATGAAATGGCACTCCCGTATCGTGAAATTTTTGCGCAATATGGGGCGGGCGAATTTGAAATTGGCGGTGGTGGAGCAGATATTGGTCCGATAAAGAAAAACGATAATAAGACGCAATTAGTGGCTTTTGTACCTGATTCTCAAAGATATTTTGACGTGCATCATGCTGAGACTGACATATTTGAGAACGTCAATAAAAGAGAGCTACAACTCGGAGCAGCTGCTATTGCAGCCATGATTTACGCACTAGACCAAACTTTAGACTAAAAGTATGTTACGCTGCTTGAAGTTGGGGAGTACCCATGGCCTTCATCCAACGAATGTGAGATACAACTGATTGCCAAAAGGTAGGAATTTCATTGTATTGAATGTTGTATTTCACGCAAAGTTCTTTCAAAATCTCGTTCATTTTAGGGTAATGAACATGAGATATATTGGGAAACAAGTGATGTTCTACTTGAAAGTTAAGTCCGCCCATAAAGAAAGTAGCCAACCAAGATTTTGTAGCAAAATTATTGGTGGTTAATACTTGATGTATTGCCCATTCGTTGGGGATTTTTTCTTGTGGAGCATCGTATTCGTTGAAATCTTCGAAGTGAACACCTTCAACGGCGTGTGCCATTTGAAACACTAATGAAAGCAACAGTCCCAAAGCAAAATGCAGGGTTACAAATAATAGAATTCCATGTAAAACACCGAAAAACGCAATAGGTAACACCACATAAGTAACAGCATATAACAATTTGAAGCCCCAAAATATCAAATGATCAACAGTAGACATTTTTGGCATTGGCTGGGCATTTACTTCTTTTTTGAAATACTTAATTAGGTCGTTTCCAAACATCCACCAAATGGTAGAAATTCCATAAAGTAAAAACATGTAAACATGCTGATATTTTTGAATAGGTTTATATGCTTGAGAGTTGCAATGTCTTAACATGGGTGACTTTGCAATATCGTCATCTATACCATCAACGTTGGTCCATGTATGATGCAATACGTTGTGTTTGAATTTCCAAATGTGCGCGCTTGAACCTAGAAGCTCCATTGAATGACTAAACAATTTATTTACCCATAAAGAGTTCGAAAAACTGCCGTGGCAAGCATCGTGCATAACATTGAAACCTGTGAAGGCATGCATTACTCCAATAAATGCAAAAATGGTGTAATTGGCCCACATGGGTAACCCGCCTAAAAATGAATAAGCAAGCAATGCTGGGGGTATAGTTAACGCAAGAAATGTTTTGGTCCAGAGCAAAAAATTACCAGTTTTAGAGATGTTATTTTGAGTGAAATAAGCATCAATTCGTTGGCGTAATTCTGATTGAAAAGCATTTCCGTTGTTTGAGAATGCAATTCGGTTAGGTGATTGGGACATTTACTTCAATATTACTAGAAATTTCTTACTTTTTAAAGAAGAAATCGATTGAAATTAGAAGAAACACAGCTCTGTAGAGGTGATTCATATTAAATTGTTAAGTTTTAAATACAACAAGTGTAAACAAAGTTAAATTGTGAAAAGAATGATGGTAATAAAACCCTTATTCATGATAGTGTAACAAAGTTCTAAAAATCCTTTAAATTGCTGCCCTAATGAAACACTATTTCTATCTTTTTGCAATTATTGCGTTTTGCTTTTCTTGTACCAATAACCAAGCGAATCAAGAGGGTGCAGAGGCAGAATCTATAGATTCAAACTATCTAGATACTGCTGCTTATTATGCTCAATTGAATGAACAATCTAAATGGCCCAATGAATTTGATGGAAAGAGTACATTGTTAAATATAAATGGAAAATTCAGTCAAGACGAAGTACAGAAATACAATCAATTGTCTTTTATGGGATTGTTTTACGATTCCTCAAGCAAAGAGTACTCATTGAAAAAAGTAGTGCCTCAAAGCAGTCAATTGTTTACAGTAATTAGCTCTATGCCGGGTTATGTTCCCAGTATAAAGTTGAAAATGGGCGAACGTTGCTTGTTTATCACTAATAATCCTTACATGACCAAAGAAATTATCCATTTGAAAAGCGAATTCGAGGAAGGTTTCAACTTAGAAGCAGGAAAAACAGCCGGTTTTTACAAAGGAGAAACGTTTATGGAGATTAAAGCTAGTGACAGAAAACTCACTGATCAAGGCAGAGAATATTCATTTGAGTATAGATTGGATTTGAACGAAAAGGAAAACGGCATTAAGACCATTAAATCAACTCAGTTAAGTTATATACCCACCTTTGATGACTGCAATGTAAATATGGTTTTTGTAGGTGATTTAGATGGCGACGGTATTCAAGATTGGGTAATCAATAATTGCAGAAAATACACCGAAAGCGAGGAATGCATGGTGTTATTTTCAACCAAAGCTTCGAATAATGGCACACCAAAACCTATTGCACAAATGCAAGTGGGTAAAGAATGGGAGGGTTGTTAAATCAATTTATTCTTGCTTAAAATTTGAATAATGTGCTTTTTCCAAATCGGAGGATTTTGGCAATAGCCATGACTTCCAATGGTAGTAAGCCACAATCCAATGTCTGCATCCTTTGGCATGGTTTGGTAGTATTTTCTTGCGGCTACGTATTCACAAAAGGCAACATATCCCAAGGAATCAGTTTCAAATTGCTTGTACCGAGATTTAATTCCGTGGGTTTTGAGTAAATTGTTCTTACCTGCCAGCCCGTGATGATTATTCAACAGTCTACAAACTTTGCTGTTACCGTAATCTGATTCATAGATTCCAATGCCAAGAATTACTAATGAAGGGATACCGTATTTAGCTGACAAACTATCGCAAAGGGGTCTGTATTGGTCAATGTAACTTTGGTTGGAAATGCGCGTTTGCGAAAAGAGATTTTGAGTAAAAAGCAGTATAAATGCAAATATTATGGGCCGTATATTTTTCAACATAATTGATACAAAGATAGTTATGTATTGTGTAAGCTTGAATTAATTAGAAGTTATATCTTTGATTCAAGTGATGAAGAAAGTCTTTAAATCCCTCCTTTTAGCCATAGGAATTCTTTTATTGGTCATGGTTTTAAAAGCTTTTGTGTTTAATACGAAGCCTGAATTTAATTCGTTGAACAGTCCATCTGCTTCTTCCAAAGTGGATGGTTCTGCATTTTTGAGATTTTCACAGGCATTGCAGTTTAGAACCCTCAGTCCATCTGGTGTTGATGATTCTATGGCCATTCAAAAGTTTCAACAATTACACCATTGGATGAAAATAAACTATCCGTTGTTGGCTCAAAAAGCTACATGGTCGGTAATCAATCAAGGGAGTTTATTGATTGAACTTCCGTCGATGAATAAAACTTTGCCTGCGGCTCTTTTCTTGGGACATTTAGACGTGGTACCCGTGGAAGATTCATCTAATTGGAAATATCCGCCGTTTGACGGCACTATAGAAAAAGATACTCTCTGGGGACGAGGAGCCTTGGATGATAAGAATGCGGTAATTGCACTTTTAGAATCGGCGGAAGACATATTGAAAACGAACAAGATTCCTCAAAGAAGAATACTTTTGGCTTTTGGCCATGATGAAGAAGTGGGTGGAAATTTAGGAGCAGCTCAAATCAGTAAATATTTAAAAGACAATAATATAGAAATTGGATTTGTCAATGATGAAGGCTTTGGAGTAATGGAAAAGGTGATACCAGGGTTGAAAAACGACGCAGCAATTATTGGAGTAGCTGAAAAGGGTTATGCAACGGTTGAAATATCCGTCGAAATCAAAGGCGGACATAGCGCATGGCCGAAGAGAGACAACACAACATCGGTGTTGACCAGTGCTTTAAATAAATTGGATGAGACACAATTTGAATCGAGAATTCAGGAACCCATCAAAGGGCTTTTTGAGAGCTCCGCGCCATACATGGATTGGGGTTATAGACTGTTATTTTCAAATTTATGGATTACCTCGCCGTTGGTAAAATGGGTTTTAAACCAAGGCGATAAGACTGCTGCCACGGTTAGAACCACTCATGTCACCACCATAATCAATGCGGGTGAAAAGGAGAATGTAGTGCCGCCGAAAGCTACGGCAATAGTTAATTTTAGGTTGCTTCCGGGCGATAGTATCAAGAATGTAATTGATTGGGTTAAAAGAACCATCAATGATGACCGTGTAAAGGTGCGATTGACTGGAAATTCTAATGAATCGAGTCCAGTTTCACCGTCAAATGGATTGGGCTTCGATGAGCTACACAACAGTGTTAATGAGGTATTTCCTTCAGCCGTTGTGGTTCCGGGGCTTGCAATTGTTGGGAGTGATTGCAAACACTATATTCAGAATTGCGATAGAATTTACCGATTTTTACCTTACAAGTTTAATTCTGTGAACCTAACGGGAATTCATGGAAAGAATGAGCATGTAATTAGAGCGGACTTTGAAAATGCAGTCCGTTTCTATACCGTTTTGTTTGGGAAGTTATAAATCAGTCCAAAGCAAATTTCACATAAACCGAGAGGCTTATTTTCAAGGGTTTGTATTCCATGGATTCACTCATATTGGATGAAACATCATCATCTGTTTCGTAAAGTCCTTTAGTCATCATAGCGTTTTCATAGGCAACGGGATAGTATTCCTGTTGTTCACGAATAATTAAAGGTTTACCCACTTTTGAGCCGATAGCGCGGGTCATAACATTTGCTTGGTTTTTTGCTTTACGCATAGCCTCAATGCGCAGGTCTTGTAACAAACTATCTTTTTGAGAATATTCAGACTTGTAGATGTAGGCTTCGTTGATGTATATTTTATTTAATTCCTCATAGAGCTTACCGATGGTCTCGGCATTTGACACCTTTAGGCTGTAGTATTTACGGTCAATGACGTCTTTTTTGCCCCAATTGTTGATGTTACCATAGTTTGCTTGGGCATTGTATAAAGATAAATTTGAGAGTGGAAGTCCCAAGCCTTTGACAATGTTTTTTAATTTTGATTCTTGCTCTGCTAGTTTTATTGACTTTCGGCCGTCTTGAATTTCGAAGAGGGCAATCATCACATAAATTTGATCTGGAACCACTTCTTTTTCGGCTCTAGCTTGCACTTCAATGTAAGGTGGTTCTTGTACTTGAGCACCTAAATGTGAACACAGAATTACCAAGAATAGGTTAAAAATTATTTTTTTCATGGAGCTTAATACGTTTGCGACGGAAAAGGTAAATTATTTAGTTCTTGATTCAAGAATGTCCAAGCCAATTTCTTTCAATCGAGGGTAATCTCTATTGAAAACATGGTTTATTTCTTTCACCTTGTTTTTTATAGATTTATGCAAAAATTGATGGGTATATCTTAATACGAAGCAATGTGAATTCAATGAAGAAGGATTCTTATCTAGGGCTAAATTAAATCCATAACCAATATCAATGGCCCCAATGATGCTAATGCCTATTTCAGGACGAATGGCGAAGTTTACTTGTCCGTTCCCATTGGAAAGCACGAATGTTTCTACACCCCAAAAACCAAATAATTTGCTTTGAGTGTATCCCATGTTAAATCCCCAATTTGTTTTATCGTAGGAAGGGTAAAGCAATAGATTTGTATGGAAATTCTCATAGATTGTGGGTTTAAACAAGTGCCTTTTACCGTATCCAAGTCCCACACTTAGAGTATTCACACCTTGATAAGTATAACCCAAGGTTGGGTGAAATCCATTCATTTGAAAAAGGTCTGAATAATCGCGCTTAATAATCTGTCTGATCTCGTTGCTTGCTTTGATTACCTTAATCACCTTTTGAATGTCTCTTTTCGTAAGTTTGAAGGGTTTTCGGATGGCAGTGTCATTGATGTTCAAACTATCTTGAGTGAAAGAGGTGGAATCAATCTGAGCATTCATTGACGTTATTGAAGCGAGCAGAACCAACACCCCAATGAAGGGTTTTAATATAGTATCAAACATGAAAATTAAGGAATTGGTAGCCCCGACGGGAATCGAACCCATATCGAACGTTTAGGAAACGCTAATTTTATCCATTAAACTACGGGGCCAAGGGCGGCAAAAATAAGCAATATTTTGGCCTTATTGAAATGGATTGCTCCAACGAACATCAGTATAAACATCATTGCCCGTTAATGTTTGTAAAAATGCAATTAAATCAGCTCTCTCCTGTCCAGAAACATTCAATTTCTGCGGGAAACCTCTGGGAGTTAATCTTGGGTCAATGTTGTTATTTCCGGGTCTAATTTGAATTCTATTGTAATGCCCAATTACTTGAGCCAAGCTGTTTTGTACCCCGGTATGCATGAACGGGCCATTAATTGCTCCACTTGGGTTAACAAGGTCTCTTAAAGACGGACTGCGGGTATTCCCTAGATCTAGAATTCTAGGATCATCATTGTTCCCTACGAACCCGTTATTCAAGCTGTTTGGATCGATATCAAATTCTGGAGCTCGGTGACATCCGCCGCAACCAAGTCCACCGGCAATTCTCAATCCAGTATCATTAAAAACGGGAGGATTTGTAAATAACGCTCGGCCACTGTTCTCTTGAGTACTGAAGTTAGGAAGGTCATTGTTATTGGCATTGAGAGGAAGTTGAGATCTACCTTGGTCAAATTTGCTGTCAAAAGATTGAATGCTCCTGATGAATTGAGATAAGCATTCTTGGAGGGTATTTTCGTCGATTTTTTTGGTTTTCTGGGGATTTTGATACGCCCAAGAAACCAATTCTTGGTAATAATCAATGGCGTTGAGTTTGGCGATTAAATCATTGATTCCGGGGTCACCATTTTGACCACTATATCCCATTTCTGCATGATCTTGAATGGGCATTGTGGTTTGAATTTCAAGAGAAGCGGCACGTTCATTCCAGAAGAATTTAGATTCTCTCGAAAAACGAGTGTTAATCAAGCGCATGGAATGCCTGTTGGTAATTCCATTAACTCCCACGCTTTGTTTGGCTGTATCACTGAATGCAAATTCTTGTATATGACAGGAACCACATGCTATGGAATTGTTGATGCTGAGTTTTTTATCATAAAACAACACCCTTCCCAATGTTGCTTTACGATTGTCAATGGGATTGTTTTGACCGTTCTGTGCTAAAATATAAAATGGAATATTTTGATTGGCGTAGTTTTCGGGATTGTTAATGTCAAGTTCACTCCCGAAGGTCCGTTTTATGGCTTCACTAGAATATTGGTTGTTGTCAAGTGTGTTTTTCCTGCAAGAAAAAATTACTAAACTTAAGGCTGCAAAAGAAAATAGAATAAGGGTAGAATGTTTCATTAAATGTATAGACGTGTAAGTAAGCGAAAAGTTAATTGATATGAGAGACTTTATCTAATTACTTGTATAAATCCTTTGTGAACGATTGGTTTTTTGAGATGTTGCAAATGGAAATAATACACACCATTGGGTAAGGGCGTGCCATCTGCGGTTTCTGCTTTCCAGTCGTTTTGATAGCCTTCGGTTTGATAAATTAAAGCGCCCTGACGATCCATGATGGTGATTCTAAATTGATTCAACTCATCTAATGGAGTTAGATTCCAAGTTTCATTTTTGCCGTCTCCGTTTGGTGAAATGATGTTTTGGATTTTATAATCAGGAGGTGTTATTACCCAAACCCATACCGTATCATTGTTGTCACATCCATTTATATCAATGGCGTCTACCGTGTAAAAAGTATCTACAATAGGGTTTACAAAGATGGTTTGTCTGCTTGGGCTGGTTAGAATTGCATCACCGTACCAAGATTGACTTTGGGTTTTGGTCACCCATAAAAATGCACGTGTACCTCTGTGTATTGTGGTGTCACGTCCTGTTTTGATGATAGGGAAGAATTTATTGATTCGATAGGACATTGAATCAGCACAACCAAAAGTATCAGAAATCACTACAGAATATGTACCTGAATCAAGGTTGGTTATTGATTTTGCATTAGAAATTGTTCCTCTCCATTGAGTGGTTACAGGCTCATTCGTAGCCGCATAGTCAATATCAATTCGGCCCAATTGTTCATACCAGCACATGGTTGAATCGAACCTAACGGTTTGAATTTTAAGTGAAGAAGGACTAACAGCTATTGGAAAATCTAAAAGGGTATCCAATGAACAACCATCTGACAGTTTTAGGGTGTAAACTTTTGATGAATCAGGGTTAAACGAACGGAAATTGAACAAGGGATTTAAGTTGAGGGTATCGAACGTCAACTGATACTTTGATGCATCCCCCCCCGAGACGAAATAAGTAAGTTCCAATGTTTCACCAAGGCAAAAAACTTGATCATTTAAACTTCCGGATAGTTTGAGAGGCTCACGCATTTCAGCATTAAACGAAACGGTATCGTTTGGCATGCAACCATCTGAAAGTACGGCTTCATAATAGTTGTTTCCGGCAGGAGGAACTAAATTGAATGTGTAACCAGTCAAAGATGGATCATTCCAAGTTAATGAATAAGCTGACGAATTACCACCGGCAGCGGTAAGATTGATGTCTAAAGATTGCCCATGACAAAGTATCGTATCGTTTGATTTTGGCGATAGCACCAAAGGAGCCGGTATGTTGATCACGGTGCTGTCAACCGCGTCAAGCGTTGAACATCCATCGGAAAGAGTTATAACATACGTAATAGAGTCATTAATTACTTCTGATTGGTTGGGTGCGCCAGGACTTCCTACGGTAGGCGTCCAAGTGTAAACGTATTGGTTTTTGCGGCCACCGCGAGCAATAGTGGTAAGATTGACAAGCGTACCCGGGCAAATATCCCCCGAAACAGAAGAAAGATCTATAGATAGAGGTTTGTATACTCCGAGTTTGAAGTTTGCGGTATCAGGAATGCTGCAGCCGTCTTTGAGAATCACATAAAATGAAGTAGAATCTGTGGGAGTCAATGAGGCGCTAGAAGTAATATTGGAAGAATTTGACCACTTGTAAGCGTAGGAAGCTGGAATTCCCCCGGTGCTTATGGCATTTATGGTGTATGATTGGCCGGAACAAATATTGGTATCAGCACCTAAGTTTATGTTAAGCGGTGCACGAACTTTCAATTTGAATGTATCTCTAGAAGTGATGCCCAAACAGGGGTCATGAACAGTAAATATGTACGAAGTAGTAGTTTGAGGTTTCACATAAACATTGGACTTTGTAATACCAGATGGGTAATAGAATCGAATATCTGGGTTGGTGGCGGTGCCGGTGTAGGTTGGATTTAAAAGTGCTGAGTCACCATAACAAATGGTGATTGAATCGGTTGCAAATTTTACACTGAGGGTAGGACGATAGGCAATGTATTCCAATTTGAAACCTTTTCCTTCAACCATTGGGTCTGAATATTGCTTAAAAATCAAGGTATTGGAAGTGGTTTTTTGCCATTTTCCTGCGAAGGGTAGCGTAGTTCCTGTAAAACGACCAATTTTCTTGGCCTGAGTGGTATCTGTGTGGAACATGACTATTGAATCAAATCCATTTTCATAGTCTAATTCATTGAAGCGATATCTGATAGAGTCGGCTCCAGGAATTTGGAGCGTGAGTTTAACGATTTTTGAGGGACCGTAATTGTTTTCTCCACCGTCATCATAGACGAAGCCATGGCATTGGTTGCTGGTGATGCTTCCTTTTTGAGGAAGTAAAACTCCCTCGCAAATATCGAAGGTGCTATCGATATGAATGGTAGCAATGGTTGTATCGTATTTGTTTTTGAAGCAACTTTCTGCAATCAAAGAAACGGTGTATTTGCCATAACTATTGTAGGTATGAGACGGCGAATAGGTGTTTGAGGTATTGCCGTCGCCAAATTTCCAACCTACATTTTTTGCATTCACTGAAAGGTTGGTAAAGTTTATGGTTGCTGGGGCCTTGCATTTCAGGGTATCGGATCTAAAATTTGTGGTCACCAGAGCAGAATCATATTTTACACCAACACCACAAACCCACCAAGCATTGGTAACATTGATTACCTCTGGTGAGCAAGTTCCATAGAGATCTCCTGTGGAAATGATGCTGTACAAACGCGCGTCGGCATGAGTGGTTGATTTGGTGAGGTAAACCGTTAAGTTTCTATAGGCAATGGCAGCTGATTTGTTGAGTCCTAAAGCTGAAATATTGAATGCATTGCCTTTTTCATTGGTTCCTGATGCACCCGAAGTGATGAGGTAGAACCAATAATTTTGAACACCGGAATTGTAATGAACACCGCCATTGTCGCCAGTGCCACTGTACCACAGATTTCCTTTATAATATTTGGGTTGATTGTTTAGGTTGGGATTTTGCATGTTGCGAATTCCATTGCCAGTTGAGGTAATATCTTCGCCAATTTTCCAACTCCATTGCAATGGCCGACTCCAAATTTCGATGCTTTGTCCAAAAATATCACTAAAACTTTCATTGAGTTGCCCACTCTCATCTTGGTATACCAAATCAGCAGAATAATTGGTTACGGCGTGTGCAATTTCATGTCCGCAAACATCCAATGATGTTAGAGGTACATTTAATATTGAACTAGGATCACCATCACCATAGGTCATTACAGATCCATTCCAAAAAGCATTACCCAAATTCACATCGTAATGAATAAATGAATAAATAGTAGATCCATTGTTATCAAAGCTATTTCTTCCGTGCTCCTGTTGGAAATAGTCATGGGTCATTTCTGCCCCCCAATGCGCATCGGTTGCCACATGATCTTTGTCGGCATTGTTGTTGTTCCAAATATTATTTGCATCTGTAAAGTCTACAGCATTCCCGTAAACGGTGCCTTTTTTCATGTTGAGGGTTATGATTCCATTTCCTCTATTGAATTCACGCAATCGATAATTTCCTGGTGCAGTTGAATCGGTTTGAATGGATCTAGTGCCGCTGTAGGCGGTTACTGCAGAACCTGTTACTTCGGTGTGTAAAATGAGATTCTGTTCAGCGACTAATTCACCGGTTTCAGCAGAAATGTAGACACTTTTTCCAAACAAAGGTTTAGATGAATAGATTTTAAACTGGTAGCAGAGTTGCTGAATGGTATCTAATTTGAAGTTTTTGGAACAATAGACTAAGCTTGCTTTTGGGAAGTAGCTCGTATCGGGGTTCTTTGTAACGGTTTTTAGAATTTCATTCATTCCCGGTTGCAGCCAATAGTAATTATCGGAGGGATAAAGGGATAAAGCTTTGTCAAGGGCTTGTTTTTCATTGAGTTGTTGGTTTCCTTTTAACCAACTTTCAGGAATGAAATCTCCGTTAATCCTAAAAATCCCAGTATTATTGGCATGTGTAATGCCAATGCCTAATTCAACTCTAACCCCTTTGAAATATTGTTGATATCTGCGATGGGTTTGATTCAATTTATCACTAATGGAATTAATAAGCTGCCATTGGCTATTTTCAGATAACTGAGCAAGTTTATTGAAAATATTTTTGTACTGGTCTACTGGTAGTTCTGTGTTGTAATCAACTACTTGTGGGGTAGGCAATTTAGGATGCTGAATTATCTGCGCGTTCAAATCAAAGGCACTGACCAACCACAGGAATAGGGTTAAAAATCGATATCTCATAGCTAGCAACTTATACAAACTTAAGCGGTTCAAGTTGAAGAACCTAAATTTGGGCGCTATCTTTGGAGCAAATCTGAACATGTCAAAACCAATTAAAGTGTTTTTGTGGGTGTTTTCAGCCCTTATATTTTGGCCTGCTATGCACGCTTTGGGAAGTGGAAATGACTTTGATATTTTTATTAGAGCGGCTTATGCACTCAAAGATGGGTCAGATATGTATTTACAGCCCCATTTGAATGGTTTATATTACTATTATTCGCCGCTTTTTGCTTGGTTTTTACAGCCATTTACCGTTTTCAGGGGACTTTCATTCGCTCATGAAAGCATGCTTCCCGATATTTTATACGACTTGGTTTTTGTAAAAACGGTTTGGGGATTGTTAACCTTTTTCTTCATATACCGAATCATTACAATTGTAAAGTCGCAATTTGCCTTGAATTCACCTGCAAAAGAGGCTTGGTTTTGGGGACTTTGCATGGTTTTCTGCTACCGTTGGTTCTTCATGAATCTTTGGTATGGTCAATTAACCGTTTTCGTTCTCTGGACCATATTAGAAAGTTTGGTGGCTAAATGGAATAGGTTTCGATGGTTGCAATTGGCACCAATGTCCTTAGCACTCAATATCAAAATTTTACCCTTGTTTTTATTCGGAAAATTAGGACTCGATCTAGATGTGAAAAAGGGATTAATCATTGTAGCTTGGGTGTTGTTCTTTATTGCAGTACCCTTTCTTGTTTTTCCCTATGATTATATTTTAGGACAAACTTCAAATTGGCTACAAGCGGTAAATCCTTTAAAATCAAACCATGTTATTACGGTTGGAGAGGGCGGATTTGTAGATTTGGGTGCAATGGTGGTCAAGTTTTTCACGCGGTATGAGATTCCCAATGAACCTATGGCTTGCATCACGGAATTATCTCATGATATCATTTTCAAAATCACCATGGCCTTGAGACTGTTTGTTATGGTTATTGTGACATTAATTTATTTTAAAATAAAGCAGTCACAATTAGAGCATAAATTGTGGGTGGGAATATCCGTTTTTACCGCGGTCATTCCATTGGTGTTTCCCCATCAACGCGATTATTCGTTTGCTTTTTTAATTCCCAGCGTCGTGTTTTTAGTCTTCAATTGGGTGAATCAATTTGTCAATGAAAATGGGTCTTTTGATTATAAATCTTGGTTCAATTTACAGTCCTTAATTTTTGTTTTATCTCTGGGGATGTTGGGAGCGGTAATTTTCTTTGAATTGTTCTCACTTGAAACCCGATACTGGATCATTGGCAGCAGAATGCAAGGTTTGGGCGGACTTATATTCGTATCGAACTACTTTATTTGGCTGAATAAACAGCTTTACATATCTAAGTCATAAGTGAACTGAATATGTACACTTCTTGGTGGGCTTAAATCAGCAGGTCGACCCATGTAAATGGTATTGGTGATATTTTTAATTTGAATGGTTAGGTCTAAAAGTTCATTCACAGGAACTCCAGCTCTTATATCAAATATATGTCCGCTGTTTTTGCCTTCTTTAAATTGTTTTTCAACTCCTGGTATGGCATCAAAGAACTGAACATCAATATTTTCGAATGCAGATTGGTATCTGTAGCTTACGCCAAAAAATACTTTATCTTTAATTTGAAATTCTACGTCTCCTCTTACAACATGCCTGTTTCGGTATTTCATAAAATTCGATTCATTGGAACGCGTACTCGCGAAAGTGATGGGATATGGATTTCCCAAAACACTTCCAAAACCTATAGTGTCATTGGGATTTGTTACTACGGGTAAGGAATAGGTATAGCCCGCTAACCATCTTAATGATTTATTCTTATGTTTCCATTGGCCAGCACTTTCTATTTCGAAACCAGAAATTTGAGCATTGCTTACGTTTAAACTTTTGAAACCGGCATCACCGAAGGGGTTAGTTTGTGAAGAATACACGCCAAACGTGTATTCCATCAAATTATCAATGTTCATGTAAAACAAGGATGCATCAAAATATGCTTGGATATTTTTTGTTTTTATACCTTGCTTCACACCCAATTCAATGTTTCTAGAGAATTCTGGTTGTAAGTTAGGGTTCGGAAGCACAGATACTCCGGCGCTCGTGGTTTTTGTGAAAAGCTCAGCCATGCTGGGGAATCTGAATCCCTCGCCGTAAGAAAGACGCGCAAACGTACCTGATCCTAATTGTCTATTAAGACCGGCGCGAATTACGGGTTTTGATCTAACCACTCCGTCTAAATCAAAGTATTCATATCGAGCACCACCTTCAATGACCCATTTCTTTGTTTTATATTTAAGTTGGGTATAAGCGGCGTGATTGAATGCTTTGTGATCACCTTGAAAAAGGGGTGATTGTGAAAGGGTATAGGTTGTTACAATACCGCCTGTAAATCTCAAATAATTTTGAGGTTTTTTGATGGATTTGAATGACCGACTGCTGCGCAATTCAGAGTAATAAAAGTCACTCGAATTGTCTTGATTCTCGCCACCGGAGGCTAAACTGTCTATGTCATTTTTAACCCTAAAAAAACGATGCTGTAGTTTGTGTTGCCATTTTTTTCCGTTCCAGGTGATGCTGGGGTCTACATTAAAGCGGCGCAAAAGGTTTTTACCAAGAACGGTGTCATTGTTGAGATATCCCTGTTCTGCACTTTCCCAAACCAAGAAATTGCCACTTTCACCTTTCTGAATATTACCGTTAATTTTAATTCTTAACTGTGGCAGTCTATTTGGCTGAAAACCATAACGCCATCCCATACGAACTCGGTAATCTTGTCCGCTATATTTATATCCGTCATCATTGAGTTGGTTCCAGTTTGCGCCCAAAGAGTGTTGTTTGATTCGTTCGGTATATTGCCCGTTGATTCCGTAAAATGATCTTCGTTTTTGAGTGTATTTGTACTGATCTGGTATGTCATAGAAACCAGCAAGAACGTTCATTTTTCCTTTTCCGCGGTAAGAAATAGGTTCACTTGAAAGGTTGACTACTCCATTTAGGGCCGAAGAACCATACAGTACAGAACCTGCACTTTTTATCACTTCCACGCCATCAACAATTTCTACTGGAAGAAACGAGAAGGGAACCGATCCAACATCCCCAGAAAGCATAGGCATTTCATCTAAGGTAACCATGACTCTGCTTCCTGCGCCGTAACTCCAACCGCTGCCGTTTCTTATGTTTATTTGGTCATCATTGACTACCAATCCTGGAACTTGTTCGAAGGCGGTTCGAGCATTTGTAGTAACTCTATTTTGAATGAGATAGGGTTTAATAACAGATACACCAACGGTACTTTCTTTGATTTTTGATAGGTCTTTATTGTTTGAAATCACTACCTGTTCCAAAAACTCAAATTCAGAATCGTCTCTCAGTGAATCTACCAATCGTTGAAGTTGATTTTGCTGCGAAAAGGCAATTTTAGTGTTGCAAAAACACGCTATCAAAAAGAAACATTTAAAAGGTTTGGCAATTTCCATGTATTTTCGTGTAACCAATCTAAAACTACAATGATACGGAAGTTTGCATGGATAATTGCTATCGGAATGTTAGCAGTTGTTTCTCCTCAGTTACAAGCACAGAATTGCACCCCTGATCCAGCTTTGACCATACCCGGAATTTCACCAGCGTCTTTGCCTAAAGGTAGCATCAATGCTCCATATAGCGAGCGTATAACAGTTATGCTTTTCAAGGATACTAATGTAATTCTTCAAGGAGCTCCTGTTCTTGCAAAAATTGATTCTATGGTGATGAAATCTATTGATGGCTTGCCAGCTGGAATGGGATACATCTGTAAAGATTACAAATGTGTATTTCTTCCAATGACTTTGAGTTGTGTTGAATTGACTGGAACTCCATCAGAAGGTGGTGTTTTTCCGTTAAAAATACCTGTTCAAGTGTTCGCTAAAGTTTTTGGGTCTATACCTGTTGCTCAGCCAGATACTTTGAGAAATTATGTTTTAACTATTGAAGGAGGAGCTGCGAATGTGATGAATTTAAATAACCTTAAAGGTTTAAAAATATATCCTAACCCTGCAAATGGAGAAGTTCAAATCCTTGCTAAATCTCAACCCAAAATTTTTGATTTGACAGGAAGAGAGGTAGCTATTTCATGGTTGAATTCAGAAAATGGGGTTTACCAGATCAATCTTTCTGATTGGAAATCAGGCATGTATTTGGTTCTAGCTAATGGCACTTCACAAAAATTGGTAGTGGAGTAATTCATGGCAGAGCATCGATTTCACGTTGTAATCCCAAAGTCAAAAGCGGAACTACCTGGAATGGTAGTAATCATCATCATGGTGATGGTGGGTTTTGCTTTCCATTATGGAATTTTTGGTTGGGCAGGTAGCTTCATTTATTTAGCAATAGCACTATCATTGGTGTTTTGGCTCTATGTAAAAAGAAAAGGCGATTACTTTGTATTGGTAGATAAGGACGGCGTTTCTTGGAGAGATCATTTTTTTTCAAACTATAAATTTATTCCTTGGAAATTCATTCAGCGTATAGATTACTTAGTCTTTGAAATTAATTTTATGTTAAAAGAAACAGCACAAGTGGTGAGTTTTCCAACTAGCGGACTTTCAGACGAAGACGCCGAGAAAATGAAGCAAACCATTTCAGATATTATAGAGGAGAGAGAAAAAAACAATGAGCTTTAAACCCAACTTTGACTTTATTGAAGAACTTAAGTGGCGTGGATTGTTGCATGATGCCATTCCCGGAACCCAAGACTTGCTAAACAAAGAGCAAGTTACAGCCTATATCGGTTTTGACCCTACTGCAGATTCATTGCACATTGGAAACATGGTTCCTATAATGATGCTGTCATTGTTTCAGCGTGCAGGACATAAACCCGTTGCTCTGGTTGGCGGTGCTACTGGTATGGTAGGTGACCCAAGTGGTAAAAGTGCTGAACGCCAGTTATTGGATTTAGAAACTTTGAATAAAAATCTTGAGGGCCAAAAAAATCAATTGATGAAATTTTTGGATTTCGAAAACGTTCCAAATGCTGCCAGCATTGTCAATAACTACGATTGGTTTAAAGATTGGCATTTTTTGGATTTTATCAGAGATGTCGGAAAGCACATTACTGTAAGTTATATGATGTCGAAAGACAGCGTAAGAAATAGGTTGGAGTCAGGAGGATTGTCATTTACAGAGTTCAGTTATCAGTTGGTACAGGGTTATGATTTCTACCATTTATATCAAAACATGGGGTGCAAACTTCAAATGGGCGGTTCTGATCAATGGGGGAATATCACAACAGGAACTGAGTTAATCAGAAGAATGGCTGGTGGTGAAGCTTATGCTGTAACCGCTACGTTGATCACCAAATCAGATGGAACCAAATTTGGAAAAAGTGAAGGCGGAAATATTTGGCTAGACCCCAATAAAACATCGCCTTTTGCCTTTTATCAATTTTGGTTGAACATTGCTGATGAAGATGCAAAGCGATTCATGAAGATTTATTCTTTGAAATCTCGTGAGGAGATTGAAACATTGATTGCTGCTCACGAAGGAAACGAATTCCAAAGAAATCTTCAACGTGCTCTTGCTGAAGAGATGACAGAAAGGGTACATTCTAAATCTGCCTTAGATTTAGCCGTTAAGGCCACTCAAGTCTTTTTTGGAAATGGTACTCGTGAAGATCTTCTTTCTCTAGATGAGTCAACTTTAGAATCCAGTCTTCAAGGCATGGAAAAGTTTGTGGTTTCTCGTGATGTTATAGAAGCAGGTGTTTCTGTTTTGGACATATTGGCGGTTGATACGGGAATTTTTCCGTCGAAAGGTGAAGCTAAAAAAATGATTGCAGCAAACGGTTTTTCCATCAATAAAGAGAAATTTTCAGATGTTGATGGTATAATTGATTCTGGTTATTTGATTCACAAACGTTTCCTCATTGCTCAGAAAGGAAAGAAGAACTACTTCGTAATTGAAGTTCAATAGTCATTATCTTTGATTCATGAAAGGAATAATTCTTGCCGGTGGCTCAGGTACTAGATTGTATCCATTAACCATGGCTGTGAGTAAACAGTTGATGCCTGTTTACGATAAACCCATGATATATTATCCGTTATCTGTTCTGATGATGGCGGGAATTCGGGAAATCTTAATCATTTCAACGCCAAATGATCTTCCTCATTTTGAACGACTTTTGGGTGATGGATCAAGAATTGGTTGCCGTTTTGAATATTGTGTTCAGCCTAGTCCTGACGGACTTGCTCAGGCATTTGTTTTGGGTGCCGATTTCATTGGAGATGATAGCGTAGCATTGATTTTAGGAGATAACATTTTCTATGGTTCAAACTTAAATCAGACTCTCAAAAGTTGTAAAGAACCTGATGGTGGAATTGTATTCGCCTATCATGTTTCAGACCCAGAAAGATATGGAGTGGTTGATTTTGATGATAACTTGAAAGCTTTGAGCATTGAAGAAAAGCCAGCGGTTCCTAAGTCAAACTTTGCTGTACCGGGTTTGTATTTTTACGATAATTCAATTGTAGAAATTGCTAAAAACCTTAAACCTTCAGCTAGGGGTGAATTGGAAATCACAGATGTAAACAAGATTTATCTCGAACAAGGAAAATTACAGGTCAGAATCTTGAGCCGAGGCACTGCATGGTTAGACACAGGTACTTTTGCGAGTTTGATGCAAGCAGGTCAGTTTGTAGAAGTAATTGAAGAGCGTCAAGGCATGAAAGTTGGGTGCATTGAAGAGATTGCTTGGAGACAAGGATTTATTTCAACCGAACAATTGTTAGAAATTGCACAACCTCTTAAGAAAAGTGGTTACGGAATTTATTTAGAGAAAATTATTAATATCAAAACATACAGTATTTAATTGTTGATGGTTGATATGGAACAAAGATTGGGTCTGATTAAGGAGAAAGTTTTAAAGCTGGTTCATAAAAATCGTGCCCTAGAAGTTCAAAACAATGCGTTACTCCAGGAAGTTGATTTGCTGAAGGGCAGATTGTCAGATAGCGAAGAACAAAGGGCTTTGAACGAAAACATCATCCAAATTCAGAAAAATACCATCAATGATTTAACAGAACAGAATAAATTGATTAAAATTGCAAAAGAAATGTCTAACGAATCTTCATCATCCAATCATGATTTAAAAATCAAGATTAATGAGTTGGTTCGCGACATTGACCGGTGCATTGATTTGTTAAACGAATAATGTAATATGGATAGTAATCAGACCGTATTAGTCTCATTAATTATAGATAACCATCCTATTAGACTTAGGGTGGCTCAAAAAGATGAGGCTCAGGTGCTGAAAGCTGCCGAGTTGCTGAATAATAGAATCGAAGGATTTAAAAGATTTGGAACAAGCAATCCGCTTGATCGCTTGTCTTGGGCTTCTTTAGATTTAGCGGGGGAAGTGCTTAGACAAACACCCCCCTTAACCCCTAAAACGGATAATGATGAAGATTCATTGAAAGTTTTGGAGGAGATAGAAACCTTGCTCAGCCATATATAATATTTCATTTAACAGACGGTGCTCCATTATAATATAATAAAAAGAAAATGGAAGTTATCGTGTTCATCCTTGCAGGTCTAGTCGGTGGATTAGGCTTAGGGTACGTAGTATTCGTATCGGCAAGAAAAAATCAGTTAGAAAGCGAGCGAACTCGCATCCTCGAGGAGGCAAAATCACAAGGAGAATCTCTCAAAAAAGACCGTATTGTTGAAGCAAAAGAGAAGTACATGCAGCTTCGTTCAGAATACGAGCGTGAAACAAACAAGCGCAATTCAGAGTTGTCAAATGCTGAAAATAGACTTCGTCAGAAGGAGCAATCTTTAGATGACAAAATGAAGAGTCTTAAACAGAAAGAAGATGAGACCACTCAGAAAAGCCAACGTTTAGACGCCCAAATGGAAGCGTACAAAACAAAAGAAAAAGAATTAGCAACCCTTCGTGAGCAACAATTGGCTAAATTAGAGTCAATTGCCGGTTTGTCGCAGAATGATGCCAAAGATCAAATGATTGAAACCATCAAAGCTAAGTCGCACACCGAAGGTCTTACCATCGCAAAAAACATTGTAGAGGAAGCTAAATTGGGTGCAACTAGAGAAGCAAAGAGGATTGTACTTCAAACCATCCAAAGAACAGCAGCTGAATTGGCTATTGACAATACAGTTACTGCATTCCCATTGGAATCTGATGATGTTAAAGGCCGTATTATTGGTAGAGAAGGTAGAAATATCAAAGCGTTTGAAGCCGCAACTGGTGTAGAAATTTTGATTGATGACACCCCAGAAACCATTGTATTGAGCTGTTATGACCCTATCAGAAGAGAGGTTGCCCGAGTTTCCTTGGAACGTTTGATTCGCGATGGTAGAATTCACCCTGCTCGTATTGAAGAAGTGGTTGAAAAAACCAAAAAGCAAATTGAAGAAGAAGTCATTGAATGGGGAGAAAGAACCGTGGTTGATTTAGGTATTACCGGTTTACACCCTGAATTGATTCGATATGTTGGAAGAATGCGTTTCAGAAGTTCTTACGGACAAAACCTATTGAAGCACAGCCGTGAAGTAGCTCGTTTATGTGCAACTATGGCTGCGGAAATGGGCTTAAATGTGAAACTTGCTAAACGTGCAGGATTATTGCATGACATTGGAAAATGCCCTGATAACGACGAGGAAACTCCACACGCATTGTTGGGTATGAAGTTGTGCGAAAAGTACGGCGAACACCCTGAAGTAGTGAATGCTGTTGGTGCCCACCACGATGAAATAGAAATGACAAGCTTGTTGAGTCCTATCATCCAAGCTTGTGACGCAATCAGCGGATCTCGCCCTGGCGCACGTCGTGGAGATGAGCAATACGTTGAACGTATCAAAGAAATGGAAAATATGGCTTTGAGTTACCCTGGGGTTGAAAAAGCTTTTGCCATTCAAGCTGGTCGTGAGTTGCGCATTATTATGGGTGCTGAAAAAACCACCGATGATCAAGCAGATACTTTGGCATTTGAGCTTTCTAACAGAATCATGACTGAGATGCGCTATCCAGGTCAAGTTAAGATTACTGTGATTCGTGAGAAGCGTTCTGTAGGCGTAGCTAAATAAGATCAATATGTCAGGTAAGCTTTATATAGTCCCCACGCCCATTGGCAATTTGGGAGATATGACTTACCGGGCGGTAGAAGTACTTAAATCAGTATCTAAAGTGCTGGCCGAAGATACCCGAACCTCAAAGGTGTTGTTAAATCATTATCAAATTACAACGCCTTTAGAGAGTTTTCATCTTCACAACGAACACTCACGATTAGCTAAGTACATTCAAGAATTACAATCTGGGGTTGTTTTGGCCCAGATATCAGACGCAGGAACCCCGGCTATTTCAGATCCGGGGTTTTTGTTAGTTAGAGCGGCATTAGAAAACGGAATTCCCGTAGAAGTTCTTCCAGGTGCCACCGCTTTTGTACCCGCATTGGTAAAAAGTGGTTTCGCACTGCATCGATTTATTTTTGAGGGATTTCTTCCTCAGAAAAAAGGACGACAAACCAAAATAAATGAATTGGTCAATTCTGGAATTACCGTCGCTTTTTATGAAAGTCCTCATAAGTTATTAAAATCTTTAGAAGCCTTAGCCTCCTTGTGTGAGCCACATCGAAGAATTAGCGTTTCAAGGGAGTTAACCAAGAAATTTGAAGAAACCATTAACGGTACGTTAAATGAGGTTTTATCTCATTTTAAACAGCATGCGCCCAAAGGAGAATTTGTTGTAGTTTTGGAAGGCAAGGATTATTCCAAGTTAGACCAAAATGAATCAGATGATGAATAAATTCAGAACTTTGCCTACATGGGCATTGGTTCTATTGCCCGCAGTTTTATTTGTTTTAGCCTGGGAACCCGTGGGTATTTGGCCCTTATTATTTGTTTCTTTCATTCCTTTATTTCTTTTGGGGGAACGATATTCAGGATATTTTGATTCCAAAACAAAATTTTACGGCTTTCTGTTCTTAGCCATTTTGGGCTGGAATATTTCAACCACTTGGTGGGTTTGGTTTGCATCGGCATGGGGTGCGGTCAGTATGCTCTTTTTGAACTCTTTGTTTATGTTGATTCCTTTTGGAATTTGGAGATTCATTAAACGGAGGCTGAATGACGGCAATAAGTTGAAAAGTGAGTTTTTTGTATGGGGAATTTTCATATTCTCTTGGTTGTTTTATGAATACGGGCATCACCGATGGGATTTGAGTTGGCCTTGGCTTGCATTGGGAAATGGGCTTTCAACGGCCATTCCTATTGTTCAATGGTATGAATACACAGGTACTCTGGGCGGTTCGTTTTGGGTGCTGGTTGGGAATGTTATTTTATATCGTCTTTTGGTGGTTTATCCATCGCCGAGTAAAATTAATCGCAGTTCAAAAGTTCTAGTGCCCTTGTTTTGGATATTGCCCATTTCCTTTTCGTTGATTCTTGGGAAGCTTGCAGAAATAAATATCCAACAGGGAAAAAAAATAAAGGTGGCCGTTCTACAGCCCAGCTTTGATCCATGGAATGAAAAGTTTGTCAGAGACCCCATTGATATGCAAAATGAAATGCTGCGTATATCAAAACAGGGCATGACCGAATCTGGCGATTCAGTAGACTGGCTTTTATGGCCTGAAACGTGCCTGGTTAATAGTGTGGACGTTGATCAAATTGAAAGCAATTACCAAGTGGCATTGTTGCGGAGGTATTTGCTGCAAGACAGTTTGAACCCTAAATTGAGCCTTCTAACAGGTTTTTCAGGAATTCGATATTACAATACAACGGTTAAGCCCAATAGAAGTGCGAGAAAGAGCAGGTACGATAGCAGTGTATATTTGAATTTGTATAATTCGGCGTTGTTTTTGAATAATTCTGCGGCTGCACAAGTATATCATAAAAGTAAGTTGGTACCTGGTACAGAGCAGATGCCGTTCATTCAGACGTTTCCAATTTTAGAAAAATTGGCTGTTACCTTAGATGAAAACAGCACAACGGGAAGTTTAGGGGTCAGTGATAGTGCTTCAGCACTTGGAGTGGATAATGCCATTGCACCAATCATTTGTTACGAGAGTATTTACGGTGAATATGTAAGTGATTACGTAAAAAACGGGGCTCAGTGGTTGGGAATAATCACCAACGATGCTTGGTGGGAAAATACGCCAGGTTACAAACAGCACTTTTCATATGCTCGTTTGAGAGCCATAGAGACGCGCAAATGGGTTGCTAGGTCAGCGAATACGGGTATTAGTGGATTTATTGATCCTGTGGGTCAAGAATATCAAAAAACGGATTGGTACGAGAAGAAATGCATTGTTCAGAACATCTATGCAAATGAGATTAGAACATTTTATTCCAAAATCAATGATTTGATAGTGATTGGGGTTTTGTTGTTTATGTATTTGATTTTTGGAGCGATTGCCAATGCCAAGCGTCTTTGAGCATGTCGCTCAAATCTTTTTTTGCCTTCCAGCCCAAAACAGTTTCAACTTTAGTGGTTTCTGCCCAAACTTTTACCACATCTCCGGGTCGTCTTGGACCCATTTTATGAGGGACTTTTAGATTGTTTACCTTTTCGAAGGTTTGAATCACCTCTAAAACTGAACTTCCATTTCCTGTTCCAATATTAAACACTTCAAAATTGTGCTCAAATTGAGAGTTTAAGAGACGTTTAAGAGCGTGAACGTGTGCTTCGGCAAGATCAACCACATGAATATAATCTCTGATGCATGTTCCGTCAGGGGTGTCGTAATCATTGCCATGAATGGTCAATTCGCCTCTAATTCCAGCAACCGATTGTGTGAGGTAAGGAATGAGATTATTGGGTATTCCCAAAGGAAGTTCACCAATTATCCCTGAGGGGTGGGCACCAATAGGATTAAAATACCGTAAACATTGGGTTTTGAGCCAATTTTGGTTGTCTTTTAATATCACCTCACCCATTTGTTTGGTTGCTCCATAGGGTGATTCAGCGGGTTTTGTTTTGGTGGACTCTTTTACGGGGATTTCATCAGGTTCACCGTAAACGGTACAACTGGAGCTGAAAACGATGTTTTGAGATCCGTTATTTTTCATTGCGTTAAGAAGACTTAAAAGTCCACCCACATTATTTTGATAGTATTCAAGCGGTTTTTCTACACTTTCCCCAACCGCTTTGTATGCGGCAAAATGGATGGTAGCTGAGGGCTGATGTTCTTTAAATAATGTATCTAAAAGTTGACTGTTATTTACATCGCCAATGACAGTAACGGGTTTGAAACCAATGAGATTTTCAAGTCGGTCAATAACTTCAAGATTGGTATTGCTTAAATTATCAATGACGATGGGTTCAAAGCCGGCTTCATGGAGTGCAACTACGGTGTGGGAACCTATAAATCCAAGGCCACCTGTAACGAGAATTTTTTGTTTCATTTATAATGCAATTACCTGTTCAGGACCTATTTGCTGGTATTTCTCACCTGTAGTTGGACAAGTGGCAAAGCCATTTTGGTCAAAATTAAGTTTTTCACCGTGCTTGCTCATCCATCCGATGATTCTCATGGGAACACCCACAACTATTGCATAAGGCGGCACATCTTTATTTACAACAGATCCGGCACCAACAAAACAGTATTCACCCAAGGTTGAACCACAAACAATGGTGGCATTTGCACCTACGCTGCAACCTTTTTGCAAGAGAGTATTTCTAAATTCATGTTTTCTCTCAACAAAAGCCCTAGGGTTCATGACGTTGGTGAAAACCATACTCGGGCCCAAAAAACAATCATCTTCAACCGTAACATTTGCATAAACAGATACATTGTTTTGAATTTTTACCCCATTTCCAATACTTACATTGTTGTCAATATAGACGTTCTGTCCAATGTTACAGCTTTTGCCCAAAGTAGATTTTGGCATTACATGGCTGAAGTGCCAAATTTTTGAACCTTCACCAATTTGTGCACCTTCATCAATAATTGCAGTAGGGTGAGCGAAGAAATTACTCATGGTTCAAAATTATGGAAATGGTCCCGATATTGGTGGTCGCTATATCAAAAAAAAGAGGGAGTCCGAAAACTCCCTCCTCTTATTGGTATAGTTTGGTTGTTGTTGTGTCTTAGTAAGTCAATACAAAATCAACTCTGCGGTTTTTAGTTTTACCCGCTTTCGTAGAGTTATCAGCGATTGGCATTTCTTGTCCGTATCCTACAGCTTTCAAACGAGCACCGTTTACGCCTTTACCAGTAAGGTAATTAACAACGGCGGCAGCGCGATCTTGGCTCAATTGCTTGTTAGCCGCAGCATCACCTACGTTGTCTGTGTGGCCTTGAACTTCAACCATCGCTTCTGGATAGTTGTTCAAAATGTCAACCAAAGCATCTAAGCTCTTGTTTGAAGCAGCAGCAATTACTGCACTGTTGTTTTCGAAGTTGATACCTTGAGTGTATTTCTTCACTTGTTCAAGTACCTTCTCTTCAATAACTGGGCAGCCTTTGCTTTCAGCTTTACCTGGTTTGTCTAAACAACGGTCAACATTGTCAAATACTCCGTCGCCATCTGTATCTGGGCAACCTTCTGAACCTGCTGTACCTGGTTTTTCAGGACACTTATCGTCAATGTCAGCTACGTTATCGCCGTCTTTATCAGGACAACCTTTCATGCTAGCCAAACCTGCAACTGTTGGACAACGGTCTAAGTTATCAGCTACTTTGTCACCATCGGTGTCAGGGCAACCTTTGAACTCAGGCAAACCAGCAATTTTAGGACAAGCGTCGTTTTTGTCTGGGATGCTATCACCATCAGCGTCAGGGCAACCGTTAAGGTTTGGATATCCTTTGATGTCAATACATTCGTCATCACCGTCTAACACACCATCTTGGTCTGTATCAACTGGACAACCTTCAGAGTCAACAAATTTTCTGTATTTTGGAAGTGTTTTCTTACACTTATCGTACTTGTTAGGTACGCCGTCTTCGTCTTCGTCTTTCATGCGCTTAGAACCTCCGCCAGACATTCCACCTTCGCCAATGGCATAAGAGAAACCTAAAGCATGATAACCCCATGCATCGTTAGTACGATACAATTGATTCACCAACGGTTTATCGGGTGAAGGATTTGGATCAGCATAGTTTGCACCATCCCAACGGTCATTGTAGGTATATGTCAAAGTGTATTGCCAATGAAGAGCAAGTGCATCATTGATGAAGAATTTAAATCCTAATCCACCTTGAAGTGCAAAACCTAAATCGGTGATGGTATTTTGAACCAAGTGTTCGTTACCCCATTGGTCTGGGCGGTTAGCAGCAGTGTAAGGGTGAGGACCCCATTTGATTGTAGAGTGGGTGTAATATGCACCGGCTCCACCGTAAACATAAGGAGCGAATTTAGCGTCTTCAGCTAAAATACTTCCGTTGTTTAGTTTGTAACGTGCTCCAAAAATTAGATCACCAGTTTGAGCACGGAAACTACGCCAAAGGATGTCTCTTTCAGCAACGAAATTTGAAATATCTTGACTGAAACCAACTTCACCAGCGCTTAAATTAACTACTGCATCAATGCTAGGGCTAAGGTAATAAGCGAAGGCAGCGCCTCCACCTTGGTAATTAGGTGCTTTTGAAAAGAACAAAGAAGAACCCATGTCTCCAATATATTCTCTAAGTCCACCGTTTAGTTCGATGCTGTGTGTTCCGGGAGCTTGTGAAAATCCTGATGCTGAGATCATGGATAGACAAGCGATGAAGGAATGCTTAAGGTAGTGTTTCATCATATTCCGTCCGATTTTTTTGGTTGTTTATAGATATAGTAGTTGACAAATATAGGAAACTCAATATTAAAAAAAAGGATTTTTGAAAATTTTACACAGGTTTACCACATTTTTTTTGAGATGAAATGCAGAATGCTTGAAAATTTTGGGGTAATGCTAAAGAACTTAGTTGTATACCTGTACAACATTGCCGTTTCGGGAAATGGTATACTGCGCAAGTCGGCCAGCGGCCGGTCCAGATAACGGAAAACCTTGATACATATAGGTGCTCTTACAGCATGGTTCAAATTCGGTTCCTTTATAATTTCCACATTTCAGTTGGATATTTATAGAGTCAACCCAGATGTTTGAACATTGATTACCAGGTTGATAAGCGCAGGTCCTTTCAAAAGCATACCACTGATCGTCAAAATCATGAATGATAAGTACTCCTCGAACACCGCCGTCAAAGTAGGCATGAGTTCCAACATTGCTGAGGTGCATGTAGGAGGGTAAATCAAGGTCAATAATGAGATTAACCAATCCTTTGGGAATGTTTTCGGTAACTCTGCGTGATTTATCGCACCCCGAGAAAACAGATAGTATACTGAAAAAGGAAACTGCCCAAAGAGTAGATTTATTCATAATTGTAGAATCCTTTTTTAGTTTTTCGGCCATGAAAACCGGCATCTACTTTCTGTTTCTGAATTCTGCTGGGTCTGAATTTAGGATCAAATTGAAATTGCTCAAACATAGAGCTTGTAACCGAATAATTGGTTTCAACCCCAATTAAGTCCATCAACCTGAATGGACCCATCTTGAATCCGATACTTTCCATTAAACGATCAATAGTTTCGAAATCTGCAACGCCTTCTTCTAGAGCTTTTAGGGCTTCTACATAGTAATGCCGAGCAACTCTATTTACAATAAAACCGGGAGAGTCTTGAGCGTAAACAGCAGTTTTCCCAAGGGATTTGGCCCACTCAAACGCGGTTACAGCTATTGAATCAGCGGTTGCCGCACCTTTGATGATTTCCACCAATTTCATCAGATGCGCCGGATTGAAAAAGTGAACACCAACCAATCTTTCGGGGTGTTTAAGCACCGAGGCAATTTGGGTGATAGGAATAGAGGAAGTATTTGTGGCAAATATGCAATTGGGGCTATTTTGATCTTCTAATTTTTGGAAGAGGTCTTGTTTCAAAGGAAGTTTTTCAAGAATTGCTTCTAGAATTAGGTCCGCTTTTAAGTCTTCAAAATTATTTGTGAACTTTAATTTAGCTAGAGTATTTATTTTCTGTTCCTCGGTTGATTTTCCCTTGGAAATAGATGTATCAATGAGCTGAGTAATGTAGGATTTGGCTTTATTTAATGCATCGGTATTGATGTCGTAAACCATGGTTTCATAGCCACTTTGCGCCGAGCAAAGCGCAATACCTGATCCCATAACACCAGAACCAATAATTGCTACCGTCTTCATATTACAAATTTAACGAGATTTTAACCAGCCTTCAGGATTTTGTTTGTCTTGACCCTGCCATACTTGGAATTGCAAAACGAATTTTCCGTCATCGTCTTCCATAATTTGTCCAATGGTTGTTCCGGTATTGATTTGTTCACCTTTGGTGACTGTTACACTGCTTAACCTAGAATACACGGTAAAATACTCGCCGTGGTTGACCAAAACAGCCTCACCTTGTCCAGGAATGGAAAGAATGGCACTCACAGAACCTTTGAAAACAGCTTTTGCCCTAGATCCGGAAGAAGTAGTAATGTCTACACCGTTATTTTCAAGGGTGATGTTTTTGAATTCAGGGTGGGCATGTACACCAAAACGTTGTGAAATATATCCGCGATCTACCGGCCATGGAAGTCCACCTCGATTAGAAGAAAATGAATTGCTTAGGGCTCTTGATTCTGGTGTAAGGGAAGATTCAGATCGTTCAGATTTGGTTGTACCACTTGATTTTGATGAAGTAGAAGTTCTTTGAGTATTTCTAGCTTGTCGTTTTCGCTCAGCTTCTATTTCTCTGGCAATGGCAAGTTTTATGGCTCGGTCGAGTTTTGCCATCTGTTTGCGTTTTTGCCTGATTTTATCTTGGAGTTCATCTTCCTTTGCAGAAAGAGTTTTTACAATTTGCACTTTAGACTCTTTGTCTACTTCGAGTTTTTGTTTTTCTTGCTCTTTGGTTCCCAGCAATGAAGTTTTTTCTGATTTGATTACATTTAACTTGGTCAGAGCCGTCTCAACTTCTGTTTGTTGTATATTGAGTTGAGAAATTTGAAACCTGCGGTAATCTGAGAGTTTCCTGAGATATTTCCAGCGTCGGAGTGCCTGTTTAAGGTTGGTTGAGGTGAATACGAATGCCACTTCTCTTCCAGATTTTCTGGTTTTGTAAGCTTTCTTAACCGTCTTACTTAATTTTGATTTTTCCACCTGTAGGTGGACCATGAGGGTGTCTAATAAGCGAGATTGATGTTGAATTTCAGATTCTGCAGCAACAACTTCAATGTTTAAATTGGATATCAATACCTCGCGCTGTTCAATAATGCGACTTATAGTATTGAGTTGATGAAGGGTGGCGTTTTTTTCTTTTTGTGTGGATTTGAGTATTTTTTGACTTTCGGCTAGTTCTTTTTCAATTTTTAATCGCCTCGCTTCCAATGTCTTGCGAGACTGACCATAACCCATTGTGGGTAATGCTAATAGAATGATCAAAAAATTCCAAATTCTCATTTTCGTTCATAATCGGCAGACACCGAGAATGGGTACGAAGGTATAGCATCAAAACGAACAGTTTTTAACTCAGCATCCAAGCGTATGTTATTCAGGCCATTTTGAGCTTTTTCAGGGTTTTTCCCTTCTACTTTGATATAAAAATTGGGTGGAGGAAATGAGTTTGAAGCTGAATCGTAAGTAATATTGGCTTTTCCAAAACCATTCTCGTAGTTGAACTGTCCGCCTGTGGCTATATTGCCTGTGAATATTCCTTGCATAAATCGCAAGGCATAAATGCCCGAATCTGCTTGTGGAATGGCTAGCGGTAAATCTTTAATACTTTGTGCGTAATAATGTCTGTTATAAAGATCAAGAAAGTGGATGGAATCTTTGTTGATGATGCCCTTAGCTATTTGAATTCCAATACTTGCAGAAATGGAGAACCAGATAATACTGTCTTTTCGAATTCTGATAGACATTTTACCTGCCATTTCATTTCCGTCTAGATTGAGATCAACCAAATAACTGGCGGTTATGTGATTCCAATTATCGTTGTTGAAATTAAGGTCTTGAGCTCGCAATCCATTTTTTGAAATAAGAGTAATAATCAAGATTATTATGGTCAATTTGAACTTGTTCATGGACATAAATGTTGGAGGGATTTATAATTAGAAGGGATATTTTCGGGTTTAACACTAATTTCATGCCATATTTTTTTTGCTTCTTCACATTTTTGGTTCAATTCCAATAACATGGCTGAATGACTTTTGTGGTGATTAAATAAAAAGGGATAGGTTACTTCAAATTCTTCGGTCAATTGTAAAAAAGTATTTATTTCTCGTTGACCGAAAGTTGAAAGTATTTTTGTTTCAAAATCATTGATTTCATTGTGAATAGTTTGAACGGTTTTATCTGACAATGGAGTTTTCTTAAATTTTATGAACCCTTCGGGCGGGGTTTCTCCAAATTCTAACTTCCAAATCATACGCAGATGTTCAGCACTATCTTCAAATCCTGCCATGGTAGCAGTGTAAATACCTTGTCTATACCTGCTTATAAATCTTGGTTTTTGCCGAATCAGTTGACTTCTGTTGGGCCAAGCTTCATTGTATTTGAACGATTTTTCTAAAATGTTCGATTTCAATATTAGAAAGTCTTCTTGTTGGGGGTACAGCTCAAGTGCTTTATTGATGAAGTTTTCAGCATAAACAGGTTGACTTTCTAATTGAGCCAGCCTGTAATATGAAAAAGCTGAAATAGATGAATCGTTACAATTTTGCGCTAAACGCAAATAATTTGAATAGGAGTTTGAAGGTGAGTTAATTCGAAGCGTTTCGGCTTTACGGAATGAATCTTCCCAAGCTACTTTTTTTGCAGGAGGGGGAAATTTTGGCTCAGGAAGGGGAGTAAATGGCTGGGCAGATAGTCTTTGAAAAAGAGGAATATCAGCGGTTGAAATTAGGGAAAACAGAAGAACTACTAAGCCAAAACTGAGTAGTCGCCGAGGCTGTATTCTTTTGTTTTTCCGTTCAAACATACGTGGTTACCAATCATGGAGTTCTCGCATTCAAATTCTTTGATATCGCAAGACTCTTGGATGATACTGTTGCGAATAACGCAATTTTCTAGTTTGGAATTGTTCCCAATGCTCACAAACGGACCAATTTCACAATTTTTCAGTTCAACGCCTTCTCCAATGAAGCACGGTTCATGGATTACTACATCGTTTCCGAAACGTTTTGCAACGCCTTCAAATTGAGTTGATTTATTTGCCAGTACCCTTTGATTGGTGTAAACAGTAGCACTGTAATTTCCACAATCCAACCATTCATCAACAGCACCAGGTACGAATAACATGCCTTTATTTTTCATGTTTTCCATGGCGTTGGTTAATTGGTATTCTCCCTTTTCTTTGATATCGTTATCAATGAGATATTGCAGTTCGCTTTCTAGAGTTTCACCACTTTGGAAGTAATAAATTCCTATAATTGCGAGATCAGAAACAAATTCTTGGGGTTTTTCTACAAAATCTGTGATGATGTTGTCTGAGTTGTATTTAACAACCCCGAAAGAACTGGGATTTTCTACTTTATGCACCCAAATAACACCGTCTTTGGTTTTGTCTAAATTGAATTTGGTACGGAATAGGGTATCTGCAAATGCAACAATGACATCACCTTTGAGGCACTCACGTGCACAAAGAATGGCATGACCAGTGCCTTCTGCTTTGTCTTGGTAAAAGATTTTTCCTTGAGCACCCACTGATTCAGCAATGCTGATGAGTTCTTTTTCGGTTTCTTCACCAAAATGACCTACTACAAAACCAATTTCTTCGATGGTTTCACCGCAAACTGCGGCAATATCTTCAATCAGCCAATGTACAATTGACTTTCCAGCAACTTTTAAAAGAGGTTTTGGAGTTGTAAGGGTATGGGGTCTCATGCGTTTACCCATTCCGGCCATTGGTATGATCAATCTCATGCGTGTATTCGTATCAAAAAAAGGACTGCAAATTAAGGGATACTTTATTAAAAAATCGTTAAGAGAGGGTTATTTGCCTGAACTACCATAACCGCCGGCACCTCTTTCTGTGTTGTTGAGGACTTCATTTTCAATCCATTTTACCTGTTCGTGTTTGGCAATAACCATTTGCGCAATGCGTTCACCGTGGTTAATTATGAAGTCTACTTGAGAGTGATTTATCAGTAATACTTGAATCTCTCCGCGGTAATCAGCGTCTATAGTTCCGGGGGAATTCAACACGGTTATACCGTGTTTTAAAGCCAATCCGCTTCGCGGACGCACCTGCGCTTCATATCCTTCGGGTAATTCCATGAATAATCCTGTTGGAATTAATTTTCGTTCACCAGGATGTAGCGTTATAGTTTCAGAGAGATTAGCATGAAGGTCCATACCTGCACTTTGTGAGGTTTGATATTGGGGAAGGGGGTTGTTGGATTGGTTGATGATTTTAACGGCTAATTTTTGGCTCATGGTACTTATATTTTAGCTAACGACTTCTTTTCGGCGAGGTAAATTCCCCCGAAAAAGACGAAAAACAAAACAGATCTGTAAAAAACACCCAAAATATCAGAAGGCATTTGTTGAATCATCCATCCCAAGAAAAAACACCCCAAGAGTAAAGGAAGAATGAGCTTGAGGTTGTAGGGAATGGGATAATATTTACGACAGAGTAGGAATCCGGCCAAAACCATAACTATGTATGTGAAAAGGGTGGTATAAGCCGAGCCCACAAACCCAAATTTAGGAATGAGAAAGAGATTGAGTATCAAGGTGATTGTAGCACCAGCAAAAGCAGGTAGCGAGCCAATTTTGGTCTGTTCGCTCACCTTATACCAAACAGAAAGGGTATAGTAAATTCCGAGAAACAGGTTGGCTGCTAACAAGATGGGTACAATTTCCATGCCCCTAGTATCAGCGAAATAATCAGGATTTTGAATGAAAATTGGGGCGATGTAAGGCAAAATTGCGATGGTTCCTAAATAGATTAATGTCACGGCATAAATAAAATACTTCATGACATAGGCATAGCTCTGTTGGGGATTCAATTGTTTTGCTTGCTTGAAAAAGTAAGGCTCAACGGCAAATCTGAATGCCTGAACAAAGAGGGTTAAAACTAGGCTGAGCTTATAAAATGCACTGTAAATGCTGACTTCGTGGTCTGCAATGTTATCGGGAAGCAGTTTTTTCAATAGAATTCTATCAAATGTCTCGTTGATCATGCCAGCTAACCCAATAAAAATCAGTGGATAGCTATACTTTAACATGCGTTTGAGCAGGTCTATGTCAATTCCTAATCGAATGGTTTTCCAAGTTTTAAGAAGCATTACAAAGGTGGCTAAACTGGCAATTACGTTGGCAATGAAAATAAACGAAACTTGGTTTCTGGAATAAACCAAATCTTGAGCCCAAAGTTGACCTTTGGATGCAAAATACGGACAAACCACCAAGAAAAATACATTTAAACCAATGTTAATGAATATGTTACCAAATTTAATGATGGCAAAAGTCCAAGGTTGTTCATTTTGTCGAAGTCTGGCAAAACCTATACTCGTTATAGCATCTGCAGCTAAAATTATTGCAAACCAAACTGCATATTCTGGGTGAGTTGGGTACTCAACAAAATCCATGATTTGTTGAGAAAAGGTGCGAGCTAGAATGATCCAAATAAAGCCAGTAAAAATCAAGAAATTAGCGGCAGTAGAGAATACTCGATCTGTTTCATCGCTTTTTTGAGAAAAATGAAAAAATGCTGTTTCTAGTCCAAACATGAAAAGCACAGCAAACAAGCTAGCATAGCTGAACATGACACCCACAACTCCATAATCAGCAACTTCAGCAAGAATTCCCGTATATAGAGGAACAAGCAAATAATTCAGCAGTCTACCCAGCATAGTACTTAGGCCGTAAACCGCTGTTTGCGAGGCTAATTTCCGAATTCCAGACATGCAACAAAGGTACGAGTAATAATAAAAAAAAGAGGCTTCCTGTTAGGGGAGCCTCTTCCACAGTTTGAGTTCAAAAGGAATCTAAGTTTCTAAGTTGAATTGGTGTTTTTCAAATACCGTGCCAAAGATTTAAATCCAGTGTTCCGGTGCCTCTGGGCCCAGATTAAATAAAAGGTCAATGATGCTCATATGTGGAAGAAAACCAATCACATCAGAAAAAACTTGAGGATAATTTTTTTTGTTTTCGGGGGATGTTTTTTCTTGCTTTTCTTTGATTTCAGATTCAGCCCATTCAAGTATTAAGTGACCCAACCCCAAATAGGGGTGAATTACTTGAGCCGTTTGGATGAATAATTCACCTAAATTTTCGGGCTTGTTTTTCCAGACCTGAAAAATTTTATAATCGTAAAACTCAAAAAAAGGACTTTTACCGTAAGCGGTTTGAAGGGCATTCTGATGTTCTTTGATCCATTTATGTTGATAGCTGATTTTTCTGTACGCCCAAGGTTGGTTTTTGGTGTCTTTCACCAACGGTATAATCAAAGTTTGTGGACCTTGTGCCGTTGCAATTTGGTAGTGATGAACAGAATGTGGTGTGTTTTCATTGGGATTTATACCAAAAGATTGTGCTTCAATTCTATTTGAATACCACTCAACCGAAGGGAACACCGAATCAATAAACATAGATTTTTTCGGCTTTTAGCGGATCGTCTGATTTTCGCGCAAGGGTCTCAAGTGATATTTTCAGCGAGGGATGAACAAATTTGGGTGCAATTTCAGCCAATGGGAAAAGCACAAAATTTCGATTTTGCATTTCGGGGTGCGGAATGGTCAAAAGATCATTTTTTAGAATGTACTGATCGAAGAAAACTATATCAATATCGATAATTCGCGGCCCCCATTTCTCTATTCTCTTTCTGCCTAATTGTTGTTCAATGTGTTGTAATTTTCTAAATAGCAGTATAGGAGAAAACGGGGTTTCAACGGCTAATGCTTGATTGTAAAAATCGGGTTGGTCGGTTTTTCCCCAAGCAGCAGTTTTATAAACATGCGATTGTTTTGTAATGATACCTGCGTGTTTTTCAATGAGCGCATTTGCTTTACTCAAAATTTCGAGAGAGTTTCCTTGGTTACTTCCGGTAGAGAGTAGGGTGAACATTGGTCTATTGTCTATGGTACCTGATACCTGGTACATGGTAGAGGGTACCTGGTACCTGGTCATTGGTCTGAGGTCAGACATCCGCTACCCGCTACCCGGTACCTGCTACCCGGTACCCGGTACCCGGTACCCGGTACCCGGTACTAGGTACCCGGTACTAGGTACCATTTCAAAGATAATATCTTAGATTTGTAGTATGTTCAGAAAATCAATTTTTGTTGTAGTTCTCTGGTTTATAGGGGCTGTTAATATCCTTCAGAGCCAAAATAGAATCAGTTCATACAGTACTTCGAGCAATGATAAATGGGATGTAAGGGTTTATAATAACGACCCAATGAAGACGCGTCATTATACCTTTAAAAATAATGGCTTAACGTTAATTACTTCAGAGAACGCCAGATCACCGAGAATTTATACCATGGTTGCGGTGAAAACGGGTTCAAAGAATGACCCGGCTGATCATACCGGATTGGCACATTATTTAGAGCATTTGTTGTTTAAGGGTACAGATAAATACGGAACGCAAGATTTCAGTAAGGAGAAGCCTTTTTTGGATCAAATTGAAGCTCTTTATGAAAAATATAACCATACAACCGATGAAGTTGTTCGTAAGAATATTTATCGTCAGATTGATAGCGTGAGTCAGTTGGCTGCAAAGCATTCGATTGCCAATGAATTTGATAAAATGTGTCAAGCAATGGGTTCTCAGGGAACCAATGCATTTACATCTAATGATATGACTGTTTATATCAACGATATTCCATCGAACGCGGTTGATCAATGGTTGAGCTTGGAATCTGAAAGGTATAGAAATCCGGTATTTAGATTGTTCCACACTGAATTGGAAGCGGTTTATGAAGAAAAGAATATTTCCATAGATAGAGATATGTCGCAAGTTTGGGAAAAGTTGTTTGCGGAACTTTTCAAGAACCATAACTACGGCAAACAAACCACTATTGGAACCATAGAACATTTGAAAAATCCTTCGTTAAAAGCCATAAGAGAGTATTACGAGACCTATTATGTGCCCAATAATATGGCGATTATTCTTTCTGGGGACTTTAATGCGGATGAAGTTGCAAATAAGGTATACGAGCAATTTTCGTACATGCAAAGCAAGGATGTTCCAGAGTATAAATTTGAAGATGAGGAACCAAGAAATGTAGAACGCAAAGTAGAAGTTACTGGTCCGAGTCAAGAGATGATTATGCTCGGATATAAACTTCCTGCAGCGGGTACAAAAGACTTGATAACGGCTAAATTGGTTGATTTAATTTTAAGTAATTCCAATGCTGGATTGATTGATTTAAATCTGAACCAAAAACAACTGGTTTTGGAAGCGGGAAGTTCTATTGAAGACATGAAAGACCATTCCTTGTTTTATATATATGGTCAACCTAAATCTGGTCAATCATTAGATACAGTTAAGTCATTGGTATTAAATGAAATTGAACGTTTGAAGCGCGGAGATTTTGACTTTAATCTGGTCAAGGATATTATTTTAAACAAAGAAATCAGCGAGTTAAATGCATATAAAGAAAATGAAACGCGCTGTATGTTTTTAATGGATAATTTCATTAAGGGTATTGACCATCAAAAGGCAGTTAATCAGTTGTGGGAAATGTCGCAAATTTCTAAAGAAGAAATTATCAGGGTTGCAAATGAATATTTTGGAAATGATCGAGTGGCAATTTATAAGTACAAAGGCGAAACGCCCGAGAATGTAAAGATTGTTAAACCCGAAATCAATCCTGTAGAACTAAATAGAGACAAGCAAAGTGAATTTTTGGCTAATTGGTTGACTAAAAAGCCCAAAGATATTGAGCCGGAATTTTTTGATGGAAAGATTGATACTAGAATGGTTAAAAACACCCCCATCTATTCGGTTAAAAATTCTGAAAACAGGTTGTTCAACTTGAGTGTACGCTTAAACTATGGTCAATACCACAATCTTACTGCTGGAATGTTGGGTTCGTATTTTTCTTTGATAGGCAACGGAAAGTTAACTGCTGAGCAAATTTCCAAGAAGTTTTATCATTGGGGTTGTAATTATTCTGTTTCTGTTGGAAATGAACACTCCTTCATAACCTTATCTGGACCACAAGAAAATATGGATTCTGCAATGATTTTATTGACATCGTTGATCAATTCACCAGAGAAAAACAAAGAGGTTTTAGAAGAATTGGTTTCGGATATTCTTCAGTCTCGTGAAAACAGCAAGACAAATCCACAGGCCATTGCTGGTGCATTAAGTAACTACATGAAATACGGAGCGTTCAATCCTCGTACTTATATTTTGTCAAACGCTCAATTAAAGGGTATAACGGCCGAAGAGTTATTTAAAGTAAGAAAGGTTTGGCTTAGTGCAACACGTCAAGTTTCTTATTTCGGACCAACAGATGTGGCTCAGGTGGAGAAATTATTGTCAAAAACGAGTTGGGTTGGAAGTTCTTTCAAAGTAATTCCGGAAACTGTTAGTCAAAAGTTCAAATTGCAAGATATTACTAAGCCTGTTGTCTACTTTACTGATTATCCTCAAGTACAATCGAGTATTTATTGGTACACAAAGATTGGCAGTTACAATTCGAAGGTGACACCATTGGTAAATGCCTTTAATCAATACTTTGGTGGCGATATGAGTTCTGTAGTATTTCAAACCATCAGAGAGTCGAAGGCGTTGGCCTACAGTACTTATGCATCGGTTGGAATTCCAAATAAGCCCGATGGTGATTTCTCATTTACCGCATTTGTAGGTACTCAATCAGACAAGTTTCACGATGCCATATCTGGAATGAATGAACTCATTGGGGCATTGCCTATGAATGAGCAGATCTTCGAGATGTCAAAAAACAGCATCTTGAATAACCTTCGCACCTATCGCATAATGCCAGAAGATAGAGTAGGTTATATGTACTATATGCAACAAATGAATATTACCGAAGATCCAATCAAAACGGGTTTTAACTTAGTACAGACCTTGAAATTCGATAACATTTCAGAATATCACAAACTGAATATAGCGGGTAAAGTTTATGCTATGTGCGTAGTTGCTAGCAAAGATCGAATCAAGGAAGAAGACTTAGCTAAATATGGCAAGGTAATCAAGTTGAGCACCAAAGATATTTTTGGGTACTAATTACCAGGTTTCGGGTGTCGGGTTTCGGGTGTCGGGTGTCGGACCACCGACCCTGGGCTAAGGACCACAGTCCTTATATCAATTCTTCGTTGCGAAGTTTGTGCTTTGTAAAGAGCTCTTCAAGAGAATCTTTTGTAAAGAATGTATTTAGGGCTTCTAAATGTCGGGTATGGTGGAGGTCGGTGCAAGCGTAATCGTAAAATCCTTCATCAAGGAGTTTTTCAGCAATTTGCTGAACATCTTTTCCGTAATAAGGTGTAAGAGAGAGTAAGTTGAGTTGAAAATCAAACCCTAAGTCTTTTAAATACGTATAAGTGTTTTTGTAATCTTTGTGGTAGTAGGGATACCTTTCAGGGTGCGCCAGTATAGGTATGTAACCGTCAATTTGAAGTTGGAAACTTACACTTTCAAGATGATCAGGTTTTTGAGCATAAGACAACTCAACGAGTATGTTTTTATCTTTTACGCAAAGTAAAGGTTCTTTGTTTTTGATTTTTGACATGAATACATCATCTATCATGTGTTCAGCTGAGAAACCGATTAGTGAATTTTGGTTGTTTTCGTTTAAGAAATGCTTGGCTGAGTCAAAAGCACTTGAAATGCTTTCTAAATTATTAGGATGAGTATCAGCAATGATGTGTGGAGATCCTTTTATGCTATCAAAACCAAGGGTATTTAGTCCATTGACCAACAATAAGGTAGTTTCAAGGTCTGGTGATCCATCGTCGATTCCAGGGAGAACGTGGTTGTGGAAATCTAGCATAATACAAAGTTCGACAATTAACCCATACGTTGAATTGATGATTTAATAATCAACATAAGATTTGCTAAAATGTATTTAAATATTAAAATAGAAATTTTCAGTCTTAATTATTTAAAAAATTGAAAATCAATTGAATGTAAATTGAACTATTTGACGTTAGTCGCACTTTTTAGATTTTTTGTCGAAAAAAATTAGACAAAAAATTATGAATTCTCGGGAATTATTCCATAATTGCATTCTACGCTGTTAAATTAAAATCATATGATTATGAAAATTACGTTTAGTAAAATTCCAGTACTGACCCTGTTGGGGTTGGCTTTGTTTGTGTCTGATAGGGCGCAAGCACAGTCTACCGATGGGGACACAGTAAATGTCGGTGAGGTAACGATTACCGCAACCGGTTTGACCACCAGCACGCGGAAAACCGGTTACGGTGTTTCGCAAATAAAGAGCAAAAGTATTGTTTCTTCTGGTGAGAGTGGTATTATTCAGGCCATGACAGGTAAGGCTTCAAATGTACAGATTACTCGTTCAACCGGTGATCCAGGTGCAGGAGCGTACATTCAAATTCGTGGTCAGAATACGGTAACCGGTTCAAATCAGCCGCTAATTGTGGTTGACGGTGTTCCTGTTAGTAACTCAAGTTTAGGTGGGGGTATAGATGGGGTTGTACAACAATCTCGTTTAAATGACATTAACCCTGCTGATATTGAGAACATTGAGATTCTTAAAGGTGCAGCAGCAGCTGCTATTTGGGGAACTCGTGCTGCAAATGGTGTAATTATGATTACAACTAAGAAAGGTAAGAAGGGATTGAGTATTGAATTCAACAGCCAATTGGCCATGGATGAAGTAAACCGTGAATTTGAAAAACAAGACAAATTCGGTCAAGGTTCTGCGGGCAAATGGGCAGCGAATGTTGCTAATAGTTGGGGAGATAAAATTTCAAATCGTACGGGAACAGATGAATTGAATACCACAGGTGCTTATTTTGAAGCTGCTGACGGAACAAAGATTTATCCTATTACTAAAAAAGGCGATAAAACCATTTACAACCAAGCCAACCGCGATCAAGTTTTCCGCACAGGAACCACTTGGAACAACAATCTTTCAATCTCTTCTGCAAATGAAAAAGGTTCTATTTTCTTCTCAGTTTCTGATTGGGATCAAAAAGGGGTCTTGAACGGTAATTCAGATTACCGTAGAACAACAGGAAGGTTGAATTTTTCATACAGCGCCAACGAAAAATTGACATTAAGTATGAAAAGTACATTGGCGAAGATCTTCTCAAATCGTATCCAACAAGGATCTAATTTAAATGGACTTTACTTAGGTTATTTGAGAACTCCACCAGATTTTGATAACCGCATTTTTGAAGGTACTTATTACAATGCGGCTGGCGTTGCAACATTTGGGGCTCATCGTGGTTACAGACGTTATATGGGCGATGCAGTTCCAACGTATAACAATCCAGGTTGGACATTAAACAATCAAGTTAATACAAGCGATGTTGTTCGTTTCATTGTAACACCTGAGGCTTCGTACAAGTGGAATAAGAATGCCAATTTAATTGCAAGAGTAGGTTATGATCAGTCTTCAGACAGGAGAATCACCTATTTCCCTGTTCGTTCAGCGGGTAGCAATGCCACTGGTACTTTTGGAGATGCTATGATCACTGAATCTGAATTGAGTCTTCATTTGATCAACCAGTCTACTCACAAGATCAATGAGAATATCACTTTGGATGCAACTTTGGGGTATTTAGCAACCGATAGAAATTTCTACCAAATTGGTGGTTCAGCTTTGAATTTTATTATTAAAGATCAAGATCGATTTGCCTTTAACAATTCGACTTCTGAAAACATGACACCGTTCAATTCTGTAAGTAGAATTTTGAATAACAGAGTTTATGGAACGTTTGATTTTACTATGAAAGATAAGATCTTCTTGCAATTAGCTGCCGCATCTGAGCGTGCTAGTACTTTTGCTGACAGATTCTTATCACCCAGCGCAAGTTTGAGCTATGAATTCTCTAAAGATGTGAAAATTCCTGGAATGTCATACGGTAAATTAAGAGCTTCTTGGGGACAAGTGGGTATTGCGCCTCCGGCATACATTTGGGGAACCAATTATGTAAGTGCAGGTTCTGCATCAGGTTGGGGTGAAATTATGGATGCTTCTTATTTTGGAGGATCTATTTACAGAAGTACCACAAGAGGAAATCCGAATATTCGTCCAGAAATGAAGCGCGAAACAGAATTTGGTGCTGATTTGAAATTCTTAGACAACCGTTTAAGTGTGGGAGCTACTTACTATATGAATAATACCAAAGATATTATTTTGGCAGTAGCAGTACCTGCATCTACAGGTTACACCAATCAGTGGAGCAATGCTGCGGAAATGAAAAACTCTGGTTATGAATTAGATGTGAATTTTGCAGCAATAAAGAAGGATAATTTACAATGGAACATTTATGGTAACATCGGTTCTAATAAGAATGAGGTTGTGAGTTTGGCTGGTTCTAAATCAATTTTCTTAGAAGGATTTACTGGTACATCTTCACGCGCAATTGAAGGCCAGCAAATGGGAGCTCTTTGGGGTGGAAAATGGTTGAGAGATGAAAACGATAAATTGGTTTTAGATGCTAACGGATTCCCTCAACAAGCTCCTGAAGAAGGATTATTGGGTGACCCTAACCCTACGTGGAGAGGTGCAATCGGAACCAACTTGACTTTCAAAGGATTGACTTTAAACGTGTTGTTTGAGGCATGCCAAGGCAATCAAATGTGGGGCGGTACGTATGGTATCATGAACAACTTTGGTGTTTCAATGGAAACTGCAAATGAAGTTACCTTGTCTGCCGATAAAGCTGCACAAGTGAAAAATGCTCGCGGAACAACTGTAGATCAATTCGCGACACCAAACGCTGATGGCACATATACTGTTAGAGGAAACTTGAAAGATTTCGGTGCTGGTGAGGTATTGCTTGATCAATATTGGTATACTGGTTTAGGTGGTGGATTCGGTCCTGTGGGAGAGCAATTCATTTATGATGCTTCTTGGGTTCGTTTACGCGAATTGAGCTTAAGTTACCAATTGCCTGAATCGGTATGCAAAGCTCTTCATATTCCAGGTGCAAGCCTTGGATTCACAGGTAGAAACTTGGCACTTTGGACTAACTCACCTCAATTGGGTGTTGATCCAGAGACAAATTTAACGGGTGTTACTAATGGACGTGGTTTGGATTATTTTAACAACCCAGGTACCAAGTCGTACATCTTCAGTCTTAGTGTTAAAATTTAATAAAAAGTAAAATGAAAAAGAGTTTAATAATTCCTTTGGCACTTGGTCTGACGATGTTCGGATTGAATTCTTGCCAAAAAGACATAGATGAAATAAATAAGGAGAATCCCAATCAATTTAGTGATGCCTCTGGCGAGCTTATGATTACAGGAGCTCAAATGGCTAATGTCTTGTTTCAAGAAGGAGAAGCTGCTCGTATGGCGGGTATTTTCTCAGGATATTTCACTGGTTATGACAGACAATATGTTTCATACCAAAGTTACAAAATGACTGCTGGAGATTTTGATAATATCTGGGGTACATTGTATGCTGAAGGTATTGCTCAATGTCGTATTGTAAAGGAAAAAGCTACTAAAGGTGGTAACAAAACTTTATATGGTGTGGCTGCAATTACCGAAGCACATTTGTTGTTAACGGCAAGTTCTTTATTTGGGGATATCCCTCAAAGCGAAGCTTGTAACGACAATATTTTGACGCCTAAGTATGATAAAATGAGTGATATTCATCAGTACTGCATTGACTTGTTGGATGAGGTAATTCCAAACATGGCAGGAAGTTCTGCATTTGGTGCTGCATATGTTGCGGGCTTTGATTGGGCACAAGTTGCTAATACATTGAAAGCTAGAGCTTTACTGCGCAAGAAAGATTATGCTGGTGCTTTGGCTGCTGCTCAAAATGGAGTTTTGGAAGGTCAAGATCTTAAGGCTGATCACTCACAGGAAACACCAGGTGCTTGGAATCTTTATTATGATTTCTTGGATTGGAACCGCACAGGTTACTTGAGCTGTGATGGTGCTCATATCGTATCGTTAATTGATACTTTGAGTCCAACTAGCCGCTTCAATTCAAAAACAGATGAGAGAGCTCGTTATGAATGGTATTTCTTACCTGATTACGCAACGCCATTAGATCCTAATATGTATGGTATTTTTTATGCAACATCAAACTATGATTTAGTTACTTATGTTGAAAATGAATTGATTATTGCTGAATGCCATGCTAGATTAGGAGATAATTCTAAAGCTTTAGATCATTTGAATAACGTTCGTTCCGTAAATAATAACACTTACGGTGGTTTTGATGCCTATGATTTGGCAGATTTTGGTCCTGGACAAATTGAGGAAGGTGCTGATCAATCTGCAGCTCTTTTGAAAGAAATTTTGGAAGAAAAGTACGTGTCTTTGTTCGGACAAATTGAGACGTTCTCAGATATGCGCAGAACCAACAATGCTTTGGGCATTCCTTTAAATCAAGGTACCACTCAGCATCCTGCACGTTTCTTGATTCCTCAATCAGAGATTAACGCTAACAGTGCAAATGTTCCAGCAACTGGGAAAGATTTGTTCTCTAAGTTAGAGTTATTCTAAAGGTTTGATTCAGAGATAAAAAAAAGCCGCTTCAAAAGAGCGGCTTTTTTTATTTATGGTGTTAACCTTCCATACATTCTTGGGAATGGAATGGATTCTCTCACGTGTTTCAACTTGCAAATCCAGGTAACTACGCGCTCTAAACCCAATCCAAATCCGGAGTGTGGTACTGAGCCATATCTACGCAAATCTAAGTACCATTCAAATGCTTCCATGGGTAATTCGTGCTCGTTGATTTTTTCAACCAGAGATTCTACATTGGTTTCACGTTCACCACCACCCACAATTTCACCGTATCCTTCGGGAGCTAAAACATCTACACCTCTTGCGAAACGTGCATCGTTGGGATTGCGTTTTAGGTAGAATGCCTTGACTTCGTGGGGCCAATCATACACCATTACGGGGGAATCGAATAATTTTGTCAATACGGTTTCATCACTTCCTCCGAAATCATCGCCATAAGTGAAGTTACGAGCACTTTCTAACCATGTGGGGATGTTGCGTAAATCTTCTTCTAGATCTGCGCGTTCTTGTTTCAATTGAATGATTTTGGTAGTGAAGAAGTTTATTTGTCCTTTTTTCAGCCCACCTGAGTTTATTTGTTGTTCTTTGTCGGCAATTTCAGCGTCAATTTCAGCTGTTTTAGCTTCAGCCGCCTTTTGCTCGCCTTCTAGAAGTTGAATGGAGTAGATACCATTTACGGATTTCTCACCTTTAATGATGCTCACTGCGTCATCGTAAGTCATTCTAGGGAATGGTTTTAGTGATGATTCTAGCATGGCTGTGTCTCTACCAATGGTTTTTAATTCTTCTTGACACTGATCTAAAACATCTTTGATGACTGTTTGAAGCATTCCTTCAATACAATCCATATTTTGGAAGATATCGTAGAAAGCCATTTCGGGTTCAATCATCCAGAACTCTGATAAATGTCGGCGGGTTTTAGACTTTTCAGCTCTAAAGGTTGGACCAAAAGTATAAATTTTGCCCATAGCCATGGCCATGGCTTCTCCGTATAGTTGCCCACTTTGGCTTAAATATGCTGGGGCGCCATAGAAATCAGTTTCGAAAAGGGTGCTGGTTCCTTCGCAAGCATTGCCTGTAAAGATTGGGGCATCCATTTGAACGAACCCTTCTGATTGGAAGTACTTATGAATGGAAAAGATGATGGTGTTTCTGATTTTCATGATGGCCCATTGGCGAGTGCTTCTCAGCCACAAATGGCGTTGGTCCATCAAAAATTCGATGCCGTGTTCTTTTTTTGCAATGGGATAATCAATGCTTTCACCAACAATGTTAATGGTATTCACTTGAACTTCAACGCCGCCAATTTGTTTTTCATCGGCAAGCACCAAACCGGTGATTTCAACCGATGTTTCTAGCGTTGTAGATTGTGCTATTTCTAAATTTAAAGCACTTGAATTTTCTTCGGTTACAACGCATTGGCAATATCCACTGCCATCGCGTAATACGATGAAGGCTATTCCTTTACCCTCTCTCTTATTGGAAACCCAGCCTTTGAGCGTGACAGTTAATCCAATGGCTTTTTTAAGATCTGAAATATAGGTATGAGTGCTCATATTCAATTTTCTGCAAAGATAATATTTCAACATCTATTAAACTGATTATAACGACGGAAGGCGGGTTATTTCTTATTTTTGTTCGATGTCTGTAACAAAACCACGCATTTTTATTCCTTCTGGTGCTGGTGCTCCTGGGTTTGGAGGGATATTTCAATGTTTGAAACAGGGCAATTTTGCTTATGTTGTTGCAGGTGACTCCAATGAACATGCTTATGGTCAATCTTTGGCTGATCAATTTTATTTGATGCCTCCATCTTCAGATGAGGAGAATTACCTCTCCAAAGTGAAACAAATTATTCTAGATGAGAAGATTGATTTGGTATTGCCCATCACCACGCGTGAACTTTCAGTTTTAGCGAAATATAGATTTGAGCTTCAGGCATTGGGTGTTAAAGTAGTAGTGAGTGATTTAAAAAAACTGACCATTGCCAATAATAAGGCATTGCTTAAAGACTGGGCTGAGAATCATCATATTCCTGTGCCCAAGGGTTCATTAGTAAAAAGTTGGAGCCAATTTGAGAATGAAGCTAGCAGGTTGTTAAGTGAAGGTTATAAAGTTTGTTTTAAACCATCAGAAGGTAATGGGTCTCGTGGTTTGGGTTTTGTATGTATTGAAAACGATCTAAACTACTCAATTAATAAACCGGGAGAAATTTGGATGACACTGAGTGAATGGACAATTCGATTGGAAAAAGCATTCAATGATGACTTACAGCTATTATTAACGGAATATTTACCGGGTAAAGAGTACAGTGTTGATGCTTTGGTCTATGAAAATAAAGTTCTTCTTTGCGTGCCCAGAAGTAGGGATAAAATGGTTGGCGGTATTAGCGTTGCTGGGGTTATTGAGAAAAATGAGACTTTGATAGAGTTAACTAAAAAGTTAATTCTGAGTTTGGATTTAGAAGGGCCCATTGGTGTACAATGGAGAGCAGATGAACAAGGAAATTATAAGCTTTTGGAAGTCAATCCCAGATTGCAAGGTACTACTTCGGCGTTGTTACTTGCCGGTGTAAATGTCCCCCAAAAAACAGCAAAACAATATTTGGAACTTATTGATAGTGAGATAGATGAACCAATTTGGGGGACACGTTTCAGCAGATATTGGAAAGATGTTGGTATTTCTTATTATCTTCGCGACCACTATGAGTAACGAAAAACGCAACAACACCAAGTATTGGGCGATGATGGTCATTAGCGGAATTGCTTTGACTTACTTTACCATTTTCCTTCCAGAAGCGTTTTGGTTGGGTCTGCCTACGTTTTTCGGCGGATTGGCCTTGGCCATGGATTGGGTTTAATTTAATCATTTCTTATATTCGAGCTGCGCTGAATAAGCGCCTAATAATCTATTGAACATGACAAATACCGTTTGGTTTGACTTTGAGAAAGACATTCAAGAATTTTATTTACAATTAGACAAGGCCCAAAAAACCCATGAAGAGGGCAAATTGGATATGTCTGATATGATTTCTACCATTCAAGGTAAGATAAAAGAGGCGCAACAAGCAGTTTATGCAAATTTAAGCGGTTGGCAAAAAGTACAAATTAGCCGACACCCAGAGCGTCCTTATACCCTTGATTATATTGAAAATATCTGTACTGAATTTGTTGAGCTGCATGGCGATAGACAAATCAAAGACGATAAAGCCATAGTTGGTGGATTTGCCAAAATTGATGGTAAGCCAGTAATGATCATTGGTCAACAAAAAGGAAGAAATACCAAACAACGCCAGTTGAGAAATTTCGGAATGCCCAATCCCGAAGGTTATAGAAAAGCCTTGAGATTGATGAAGTTGGCTGAGAAATTTAATGTCCCGGTAGTAACATTGATCGATACTCCAGGTGCAAGCCCTGGATTGGAAGCTGAAGAGCGCGGACAAGGCGAAGCGATTGCCAAAAACTTGTTTGAGATGGCTACTTTGGAAGTTCCAATTGTGTGCATTGTTATTGGAGAAGGTGCATCGGGAGGGGCTTTGGGAATTGGCGTTGGAGATAGAATATTGATGATGGAGTACACTTGGTACAGCGTTATATCGCCTGAAAGTTGCTCCAGTATATTATGGCGTACTTGGGATAAGAAAGAATTGGCAGCAGATGCCTTGAAGCTGTCTTCAGCAGATATGTTAGGCAACAGGTTGATTGATTCAATCATTAAGGAGCCCGTGGGTGGAGCACATCACAATCCTGATGAGGCCTACAACTCATTGAAAGAATCAATTTTAAAGGAACTAAATGAACTATCATCCATAAATAAAGAAGATCTTGTAATGCAGCGCATTGAAAAGTTCTCAAAAATGGGTGTAGTTGTAGAAGGGTAATTTTAGACCCATGAAAAATTCCATTACTGAATTATTTGGAATTCAATACCCCATCATTCAGGGAGGTATGATTTGGTGTTCAGGTTGGGAGTTAGCCTCTGCAGTGAGCAATGCCGGTGGATTGGGATTGTTGGGTTCGGGAAGTATGTATCCTGAAATTCTTAGAGATCAGATTCAAAAATGCAAAGCAGCAACTAACAAGCCTTTTGGGGTCAATGTTCCGTTGTTGTATCCAAACATTGATGAACATTTACAGATCATTGCTGAAGAAGGGGTGAAAATTGTATTTACATCCGCCGGAAATCCAGCGAAATACACATCCCAGTTAAAAGAAAAAGGCATCACTGTGGTGCATGTTATTGCCAATCAAAAGTTTGCGAGAAAAGCTGAAGAGGCGGGAGTGGATGCCATTGTTGCGGAAGGTTTTGAAGCGGGCGGACATAACGGAAGGGAAGAAACAACAACCATGTGTTTGATACCGTTGATTTGTAATACGGTTTCAATTCCAGTAATTGCCGCTGGGGGCATTGGAAGTGGGCAGGCAATGGCAGCTGCTTTGTGCTTAGGTGCCCAAGGGGTGCAAGTGGGAAGCAGATTTGTTGCAACCGTAGAAAGCAGCGCACATCAAAATTTCAAACAAACAGTGGTTGATGCTGGCGATGGCGCTACAGAATTGACCTTGAAGGAATTAACCCCTGTAAGGTTGATAAAAAATCCTTTTTACGAAGAGGTTCAAGATGCTTATGCTCAAAATTTCAGTAAAGAGCAATTATTAGAACTGTTGGGTCGTGGAAGAGCGAAAAAAGGCATGTTTGAAGGAGACCTAGTGAATGGTGAACTGGAAATTGGCCAAGTATCAGCTATTATCAATGAGATCACTACCGCTGAGTCTGTTGTAAAAGAATTGGTGGAAGATTGTAAAAAAACATTGATTCAAACGGCCGCAGGGTTTAACTTTGGATAAATATGGAAGGTATCGATCAGCCTGAACTTAGATGGAAGGTAATTTACACTTCCAGCAGACAAGAAAAGAAGGTTTCTGCATACTTAGAAAAAGCAAGGGTAGAACATTATTTGCCCCTTTACAAGAGTTTGAGATTTTGGAAAGACCGTAAAAAGTGGGTAGAGATGCCTTTGTTTAACGGTTATATTTTCGTTCGTCCAGATGAAATAGAACGTGATATCGTTTTGCAAACACCGGGTGTTGTAAAATTCATTCGTCACAATGGTAAAGATGCTGTCGTCGCAGATAAACAGATCAATTTGATTCGCCAATTTGTGGAATTGGGCTATAATATATCTGAAATATCAGCTAACGAGCATTTTGAAGTGGGTGATGTTGCAGAAATTCTAGATGGTCCTTTAAAGGGTCACGAAGCAGAAATTTTCAAAATGGGCGACGACAACTACATTTTGGTAGCTATTGAGGCATTAAATCAGTCTGTAAAGGTAAAATTACCTAAAGAGATTTTGAAAATAGTGCAGCGTAAAGCAGATATGGAAGAATTTAAACCTTTGTGGTAATTTTGATTCAATGCTTGGAAATAAAATCTTACTCCTTTCGCCCCATACCGATGACGGGGAATTGGGCTGCGGAGCTTCTGTCGCCAAGTTGATACGTCAAGGAAAAGAGGTAGTATATGTGGCTTTTAGTGCTTGTGAGCAAAGTGTGCTGCCGCAGTTTCCAAAAGACATATTGATTCAAGAGGTTAAAGGGGCCACAGCGGCTTTGGGAATCAAACCTGAGAATTTGATTTTGCATAGATTTGAAGTGAGAACGTTTAATTATCACCGACAAGAAATTCTAGATTTACTCATTCAATTAAGAGAAGAGTATAAGCCTGATACTGTTTTAATTCCATCATTGAACGATATTCATCAAGACCATAAAACCATAGCGGAAGAGGCTCTTAGGGCTTTCAAGTTTCACAATGTGATAAGTTATGAGTTGCCATGGAACAACCTGAATTTCAATACGTGTGCTTTTGAAATTGTTGAAGAACAAGATGTTATTTGTAAAATTAACGCCTTAAACCAATATCAAAGTCAGGCTCATAGACCTTACGCTAATGAAGAGTTTTTACGCAGTCAATTGAGAATGCGAGGAGTTCAAGTAGCTCGTAGATATGCGGAGGTATTTGAGGTAGTACGGTTGGTGAACGACTGATTTTTATTAATTTCGCCCTAATGCAGTGGATTTCACAGATTTTGTTTGCCCTTTCCTTGGGAACGGGAATTTACTTTTTTTGGAAAAGTGTATCCAAAATCAAGCGAAACATCAATCTAGGTCGAGACATTGACTTGTCAGACAACGCTTCCGAACGCTGGAAACAGACCTTTTTTGTGGCCTTGGGCCAAAGTAAAATGGTGAGAAGACCCGTTGCTGGCTTTTTTCACATTCTCATTTATGCCGGGTTTGTTCTAATAAACATTGAAGTTCTTGAAATTATTCTTGATGGATTGCTAGGAACTCATCGCCTATTCGCAGCGCCTCTTGGTAAGGTTTATAATTTTGCAATCGGATTTTTTGAGATATTGGCCTTTGGTGTCATTTTGGCTTGTGTGGTTTTCTTGGGACGTAGATACGTTACAAAGGTGCCCCGTTTCACCATGAGAGAGATGACCGGTTGGCCTACCAAAGATGCGACCATCATATTAGTGGTGGAAATCATCTTGATGGGTGCCCTTTTGAAAATGAATGCTGCTGAGCAAGTTCTTCAATCTAGAGGTGTAATGGAAGCTCATGGTTCCTTTCCCGTAAGTAAGTTTTTGGTGCCGTTTTTTGATGGATTTTCAGATTCTGCTCTTCACCTTATGGAACGCGGACTTTGGTGGGTGCATTTCATAGGAATTTTATTGTTCCTCAATTATGTGCCATTCAGTAAACATTGGCACATCATCATGGCTTTCCCCAATGTTTATTTCTCTTCTTTGAAGAACAAAGGTGAGTTTGCGAACATGTCATCTGTAACTACGGAGGTCAAACTCATGATGGATCCATCGGCGCAGCCACCTGAAGGATATGAAGCTCCCGCTGGATTTGGTGCCCGAGATGTGAATGATTTAACTTGGAAAAACCTTATGGATGCCTACAGTTGCACGGAATGTGGCCGTTGCAGCAGTGTCTGTCCAGCAAATTTGACTGGAAAATTATTGAGTCCTAGAAAGGTTATGATGGATACCCGCTATCGATTAGAAGAGGTGGGAAAGGCCATGGATACACAAAATTCTACGGTAAAAGTAGATGATGGAAAAGACTTACACAGTTATATTTCGGCCGAAGAATTGTGGGCATGTACCACTTGCAATGCTTGTGCAGATGCTTGTCCGGTAAACATCAATCCGGTAGATATCATTGTTCAAATGCGTCAATATCTGGTGATGGAACAAAGTGCAGCACCAAGTGAATTGAACTCTATGTTTACGAATATGGAAAACAATGGGGCGCCTTGGCAGTTCAATCCTAACGACAAAGCCAATTGGACGAATGTCTAATGGGCAATAATGTGTATCTTTGTTTCAATAATTCATTTCACATGAGTAGTTTAATGTTCTTAGGTATGGGTGGTCAAGAGATCATAATCGTTGCCTTGATTGTTTTGTTGTTGTTTGGCGGAAAGAAAATTCCTGAATTGATGCGTGGTTTAGGACGTGGAGTTAGAGAATTTAAAGATGCCAAAGATGGAATTCGTTCTGAAATTGAAAAAGGAATGAACGAAGACAAAACCAGCGAGAAGTAATCTTGAAGTCGTTTACCCAAATTTCGGAAATCCGTTCTGCAATAGAATCGGGCTCAACAACTTGTGTTGAGTTGGTAGGTAATTATTTGTCGGTCATCGAATCTAAAAAAGATCTCAATGCCTTCTTGGAGGTTTGGGATGTTGAGGCTCGTGAAAGAGCGGCTGAAATAGATTTAAAAATAAAGGCAGGAACCGCCGGCCCGTTGGCTGGTGCAGTCATTGCTTTAAAAGACAATATGGCTTACAAAGGCCATAAGGTTTCCAATTCTTCAAAAATATTAGATGGATTTGAGTCGGTATTTACGGCAACCGCTGTTCAGCGATTGTATGATGCTGATGCTATTTTTATTGGAAGAACCAACTGCGATGAATTCGCAATGGGTGCATCCAACGAAAATTCAGCGTTCGGACCTGTAAAAAATGCCTTTGATCCAGAAAGAGTGCCCGGAGGTTCTAGCGGTGGAAGTGCAGTTGCAGTAGCCGCGGGTATGTGCCACGCCGCCTTAGGTTCAGATACCGGAGGTTCCATCAGACAACCCGCAGCATTCAATGGTATTTTTGGACTAAAACCTACCTACGGAAGAATTTCCAGATGGGGTTTACTTGCTTATGCTTCAAGTTTTGATCAAATCGGCCCCATGACGCATTCATTGGAAGATTGTGCCTTGCTCACTTCCATCATGAGTGGAGCAGATGGACAAGATGCTAGCATGTTGCAAGAAAATCGCATTCCAGTTTGGCAAAAGTCTAATTCTGCTGAAGTTGCTGGGTTTTCTAAGTTGCGGTTTGCAGTGATGAAACAAGCAGTAGAGCACGAAGGAATTGACCCTGAAGTGGCTGAATCATTTAAAACATTATTGTCTGATTTGGAAAAGGCAGGACATGAAATTACCTATTTTGATTTTCCTTTACTAGATCATTTGGTGCCAGCCTATTATGTTTTAACTACAGCAGAGGCAAGCAGCAATTTGTCGCGTTATTCGGGAATGATGTACGGTTTTAGAAGTCAAAATGCCACTGATTTAGAATCTACTTACGTGCTTTCTCGTTCCGAAGGATTTGGACCTGAAGTTAAACGTAGAATCATGTTGGGAACCTTTGTGTTATCTTCTGATCAATACGATGCATATTATGAAAAAGCACAAAAAGTGAGAAGAATCATACAAAATGAGACTTTGAAAACTTTAGAAAGCGCTGATGCCATATTGATTCCTACTACTTCTACCCCTGCATTCAAGTTGGGAGAGAAGTCAAAAGACCCAGTATCCATGTATTTGGCTGATTTATTTACTGTGCAGGCCAACTTAGCAGGCAACCCGGCGATTTCCATTCCTATGTTTAAAACTCAAAGCGGTTTACCCATGGGCGTTCAGTTGATGACTAAACCCGGTGAAGACATCAAGTTGTTTGACCTTTCTTCGGAAGTTTTGAAGTTCAGCAAATGATGTTTTTTGTAAAGCGCATTGCTTTTTCGATATTGTTTTTGAGTGGTTCAATTGCATTTGGACAGTCCTCTTTTTTACCATCTTCTTCTACCTCTGAAGTAGTTTCAGGTTTGCGCGAAATCAAAAAGCGTGGCCTTTCATTGAATGTAACTGACACCTCATTGATTTCCGAATGTAAACGGGTTTTAGAAGGCCGCAATGATTCAATTTTTCAGGGAGTCTACAGATTCATTTATTTCAGGGATTTGATTGAAAATAAAAGAAGATTGGCTGATTTGCCTTGGTATATGAGCTTTTTACCATTGTCGAATACGGGTGTTAATCCCAATTACAAAGGAAAAGATGGAAAATCAGGTATCTGGCCTTTAGGATATACCATTGGTAAGAAATATGGTTTGATTCAAAATTCCTTGTACGATGAAAGAAGAGATGTAGAGAAGTCAACCGAAGTGGCAATCAAGTATTTTTTAGATTTAAATAACATATACAAAGATTGGAACTTATCTGTAATGGCCTTTAATTTAGGAGCGGCAAGAGTAAATCAGGTGATGCACTTTAGAAAAGCTCTTAGTTTTGATTCTATATTTCCTTATTTTTTGGAGGAGGAGAAAAAACAATACCGCACCTTCATAGCCACTATTTATGCATTTCAGGCTTGGGAAAAACAGGGAGTGACTTTATCTGAGTCAAAATGGATTGCCTATAGCCAACTTAAACGTATTGCCTCATCTAGCTTTGAATTGCCTTTAGGTATGTTAGAGGAAAAGACGGGTATTGGAGCCGAATTAGTAAAGAAATACAACCCAGCGCTGAAAGCAGATGTTATACCTTATTTAGGCACTAAAAACTCGGGTATTAGGCCATTGATTTTGAAGCTACCTGAAAATGAAGCAAATATTTTTAAACTGAAGCAGGATTCATTTTCCATTTGGGTATCTGAATGGAATCTCAAAATTGCAAAAGTGAGATACGGTTCGCAACCCGTTGGTGGAGTTGGTACTATAAACAGACATACTGGAGAAGTTATTAATAGACCTCACAATGTTCAAACACCGGTTAGACCTCCCGCAGAAGTGACCGAAAATGCACCTGTTAGAGAGGTTAACAACCAAGATAGCACCCGTAATGATGTTACGCCAAAAGTTTGGGTTTATTACACCATAAAAAGAGGTGATGCACTTTTTACACTGTTAGATGTATTTGACTGCACAGAAGATGATGTTCGCAGATGGAACAACATTCGTAGATCGCAGTTTATGATTGCTGGAGAAAAATTGAGATTTGAAGTTGACTCAACAAAGAAGATTTATTACTCTAAGATCAATAGTATGACATTGATTGAGAAAAGAGAGTTAGCTAAAAATGATTAAAAAGACCATTTTTTTCTGCTTCATTTTTTTCATAGGTGGCTTCAAATACGGTAAAGCCCAAAATGCATTAAAAACTTTAATTGATGTTGTTCAAATTAATGATATTAAATCAATTGAAGAAAAAATAAAAATTGATGGGGATCTCTCAGAGCGGGTTTGGAACTCAGCGCGTTTTTCTGGAAACTTTACACAGCATTATCCTTATGATACCAGTTATTCAATCACAAAAACAGAGTATGCTCTATACAGTGATGACAAGTTTTTATACGCAGCTTTTAGGTGCTACAGGCGCAATGCAAACGAGGGATTTGTTGTAAATAATCTAAAGAGAGATTTTTCCGTGTTGACAAACGACGCGGTAATTTTAACGATTTCGCCTTTTCTAGATGGGCAAAATGGATTTTCATTTGGAGTTACTCCGCATAACGCGCAGCGAGAAGGTTCAGTTGAAAATGGGGGAGGTTATGGTGTGTCTACAGCTTGGGATCAAGTTTGGTTTTCACAAACTAGAATAACGGATTCTGTTTGGTATGCTGAAATGGCCATCCCATTTTCGAGTATACGATTTGTCAGAGGATCAAAGCATTGGACATTCAATGTTTCTCGTATAGATTATGTCAATAATGAGATTAGCAGTTTATTCAGGGTTCCAAGAAATTTTAATATTTCATCTTTGGTTTTTGCCGATACGTTGTTATGGGAGAAACCCATAGAAAAGCGTCTATTTAATGGGGTCTTCATACCTTATGTTAGTAATTTGACATCGCAACCAAAAGGACCTAATACCCCCATAACACAGCTTCCAAGAATTGGTGTTGATGCAAAATTGGGAATCACTCCGTCGTTGAATTTGGATGTGACCGTAAATCCTGATTTTGCTCAAGTTGATGTAGATGTACAGCAGATCAATTTAACGAGATACAGTTTGTTTTTCCCTGAACGAAGACAATTTTTTATTGAAAACAGTGATTTATTTGCCAACTTCGGCTTCAGGCAAATAAGGCCATTCTTTTCTCGTAGAGTCGGTTTAAGTGATTTTGGGCGAAATATTCCTATTACACAAGGACTGAGACTTTCAGGGAAATATGGAAATAATGTGCGTTTGGGAATCATGAATGTAACTACCGCCGATGAAGAAAAATATGGTGGCTTGGTGAAAAATTATTCTGTATTTGCCATGCAACGCAAGATATTCAAGGCTAGCAATGTTGGTTTAATTGTGGTTCATGATGAAAAATTAAATTTACCCAAACGCGATTTTAATACTGTATTGGGAACGGAATTAAATCTTTTGAGTCCAGACAATAAGTGGAGTGGAAAAGCATTTGTACAGAAGTCACATTATCCGGGACTTCCTTTGGCCAAAGGCTACGCGCATGCTTCGTATTTAATGTATCGAAGTTTGGATTGGATGTTCATGTGGAATCATGAATTTGTAAGCAGACGTTATTTGGCGAGAACGGGATTTGTTCCTAGAATTGACAACTTTGACCCTTCAAGTGGTAAGGTGGTTAAATGGGATTATTGGCGTTTAGAACCAGAATTAAAGCGGGTGTTTTACCCCAAGAGCAAGACAATCAATAGTGTTTCAGCATACGTTTACAACAGCAGTTATTACGATAGCGCTTTTGTGCCAACTGAAAGTAACACCACACTGGTGAGTGAATTGAAATTCCAGAATACGGCTTATGTTTATGTGACGGGATATTCCTTCTACAGCAGGTTATTTTTGCCCTTTGCGCCTGTATCTCTTCCCGGTAGGGGATATTTAACTGGCGAGCATCAGTGGCAAGGAGTTAACATAGCTTTTTCAACCAATACCCGAAAACCACTCACTGTCAATGGAGAAGTGGATTTTGGTGGATACTATATCCAAGGTAATAAGCAAGAATACAGAACAGAACTCAATTACAGGGTTCCTGGTTTGGGTAGGAAGCGAATACCTCGTTTATTGGTTACTGCAAGCCTTCGTCATATAGATATTGATTTGAATGATTCAGGGCAATACCAAATTGATTTGATTGGATTTAAAGCAGATTATAGCCTTTCTACGGTTACTTATTTGATTGGATACTGGCAGTATAATGCTCAAAATGGATTCATGAACATGAATCTAAGATTCCAATGGAGATATAGGCCTATGAGTGATTTCTTTTTGGTCTATTCTCAAAATTGGGACCAAACCTATTTGACTCCTCAGAGCCGCGAAGCTTGGTCCCTAGGGGGAAGAAGTTTAGCCTTTAAAGCCGTTTATTGGTTTTAAACAGTTTACGCAACGAATTTATTAGAATCCGTCTCCGTCAAACATATTCCCAAGTCCACCTAAAATACTTCCTTCGTCTCTGCGATTTCCGGGTTGAGCGTATGATAAAATACGACTTGCTAATCGACTAACAGGCAAGCTTTGAAGCCAAACTTTTCCGGGTCCACGTAAAACAGCGAAGAAGAGTCCTTCGCCGCCAAAAACAGCATTTTTAATGCCCTTCACGAATTGAATATCGTAATCAACGCCGCCGGTAAAGGCAACAATACAGCCGGTATCAACTCTTAACAATTCGCCGGGTTTCAAATCGCGTTCAATGATATAACCACCGGCATGCACAAAAGCCATACCATCGCCTTCTAATTTTTGCATAATAAAACCTTCACCACCAAAAAGTCCAGTACCTAATTTGCGTTGAAATTCTATACCAACACTAACACCTTTAGCTGCACACAAAAAAGCATCTTTTTGGCAAATTACCTTATGGCCGTAGTGAGAAAGATTCATAGGAACAATCTTACCAGCATAAGGAGCTGCGAATGTCACGTGTTGTTTACCATATCCATTGTTTGTAAAGGCGGTCATGAAAAGACTTTCACCCGTTAGAAGTCGTTTACCCGCACCTAGAATTTTTCCAAACAAGCCACCTTGTTCTTGACTACCATCGCCAAAGATGGTTTGCATCTCAATGCCTTCATCCATGAACATGAAACTACCAGATTCTGCAATGACGGTTTCTTGAGGATCAAGTTCAATTTCTACACACTGCATTTCTTCTCCGTGCAGTTTGTAATCAATTTCGTGATTTTGTATCATTATTTTTTAAGTTTTAAAATAGAAAATTCGGTGTTTTCTGCTTTTATAGTATTTTCAAGTTTTCCGAGGTTTTCAATTTCCATGGTTACAACATCATTTGGCTGAAGCCATTGCACCTGATAGTTGGGGTCGTTTAAAAGACCTGTTCCGTTGAGTTCGAGAAAACATCCTGTACCAACGGTGCCAGAGCCAATGACATCGCCTGGCAATATGTCAACACCATAAGCGCATCTTTCAACGATTTCGGCGAACGTCCAGTCCATGTCACCCATATTTCCTTCGCTTACTTGAACACCATTTACCCAACATTTCATAGAAAGATTGTACTTGTTTCCAGTGTGGTTTGGTTTTGCTTGGATTTTGAAAGGTTCAAGTTCATCAGGTGTAATCATAAATGGACCAATGACGGTGCTAAAATCTTTTCCTTTTGCTGGACCTAGATTCAGGAGCATCTCTTCCATTTGAAGAGTTCTTGCGCTCATATCATTCATGATCATATAACCGGCTATATAATTATCAGCATCAGCGGCTGTGATATTACGGCCTTTCTTTCCTATAACAATGGCTGCTTCAAGTTCAAAATCCAATTTTTGAAAATGGTCAGGCATGCAAACAATTTCTCCTGGTCCTTGTATGGCATTGTGATTGGTAAAATAGAAAATTGGATATTGATCAAATTCTTCAATCATAGGAACCTTTCTATTTCTTCTCGCAGCCGCAACGTGTTGTCTGAAGGCATAGCCGTCTCTACAGCTGCTTGGTTGAGGTACCGGAGCAAGTATATTTAGATTAGAATAATCTAATGCTATTTCAGAATGCTTTCCGTTGATGATTTCATCTTGAATGGTTTGACTTTTAGCTTTATTGGTTTCCCAATCTTCCAAAATGGCTTTCATGGTTTCGGGAATTTCAGCGTTTATAAGGCTGAGGGGATAGACTTTGTTATCTACCAATAAGGCTGCCTGAGCTATGGCTCCGTGGCTGAACGACACAAATTTCATGTTTCAAAAATACAATAATCTTATTCAGACTTGGTTACTCTCCGTCGAATTCAGAACTTTGAACCATAAAAATGAAAAAGAATAAAATATTGGTAACCGGTAGCAATGGTTTATTGGGTCAAAAATTAACCGATTTATTGATTCAAGATAGTGGGATAGAATTGATTGCAACAGGAAGGGGAAAGAACAGACATCCAATAAGTGATTCTGATGCAGGATATACCTATATAGAATTGGATATAACAGACAGTCAATCAGTTGAAATTTTATTAAGAGATGTAAAACCAGACATTGTTATACACACTGCTGCAATGACGCAAGTAGATGATTGTGAGTTTGAAAAAGAACTTTGCGTAAGCTTGAATATTGATTGTGTAGAACAACTAGCACGGCTCAGCCAAAAGTTGAGTTTTAGGTTGATTCATTTAAGTACAGATTTCATTTTTGATGGTACAAAACCCATGTACAAAGAAGATGACGAACCAAATCCATTGAGTTACTATGGTTGGAGTAAATTGGAGGCAGAGAAAAAAGTACTTGAGTTTTCAAAGAATTATGCCATTTTAAGAACGGTCTTAGTTTACGGAAAAGTGGCAGATATGAGTAGGTCTAACATCATGCTTTGGTCTTATAATACGTTGAAGGACAAAAAGAACGCTAAGGTAGTAGATGATCAATTTAGAACTCCAACATTAGCAGAGGATTTAGCAATGGGATGCAAATTGGCTGCATTATCAAATGAGAATGGAATTTTCAATATTGCTGGAAAGGATTATGTGAGTATATATGAGTTAGTTGAAAAAATTGCTTTAATGTATGGTTTTGAAATGACTAACATTGAGATGGTGTCTAGTGATACTTTAAGCCAACCAGCCAAACGACCCCCTATAACAGGATTAGATATTTCTAAAGCTCGTGAAATATTGAATTATGAGCCTCATTCTTTAGAGGATGGTATAAGAATTTGCTTGGGTATGTGATATATTGTTATCATTACAAGAAAATTAACTTTACTTTGTGGTATGAAAATTTCTAGGCACAAAGCACTGACTTTTCTCTCTTTGTTTTTAATCTTGTTAGGCGGTTGCAAAAGCAAAGAAAAATCTGAGCTTGTAGTGTTAACAGGTGGAACTAAACCCCTTAAATCCAATCAGATTTTTGATTATTTAGACAATAAGAAGGAGAATTATGAGCGGTTAGTAGGTGTTACTTTATTTGCAAAGGTGACCATGAGAGATACTTCGGCACTCATCAAAAAGGCATTACAAGTATATCGTAAAAGAGCTGAAGAAGAAGGAGAGAATAATCTCAAATTGGTAGGGTATTCTAAGTTGTTGGAATCTGCTGACAGGCGGAGAAATTTAGTGATACATGGTGTAACAAAGTCTGATATCGAGTTAGCTAATTCCATTACCGATCTTAATCAACAGGTTTTAAAAATTGGTGATCAATTAAACGATACTACCATGAAAATTTTGGCAATTACTCAGTTGAGTTCCAATTATTTTGGTTTGGGTAAGAATGATAGTGCTGAGATGCTGACCAAGTTGGGTTTTGACTTGGCGTATAATAGTCGAGATTATGTACATATTCATTTTTTTGGAGTCAATTTAGGATATGTTTTTAATAAGAAATCAATGTATGGTGCTGCCCAACAATATTTTGAAACTGCTTTAGAAGCGGCAAAAAAAGTGGGTTCTCCACATACGATGGCGGTAAATAATTTGGTAGGTTTATTGGTTTCAGAAAAGAATTACTATGATGCTGAACAACTTTGGAATCAAGAATTTGCAAATAAAGAATTGGATCCAGATTCATACGAAGACCAAGTATTGATTATTAACAAAGCTTATATTCTTCAGAAATTAGGAAAACACAAAGAGGCTCAAATTTGGATTAAGAAAATTAAGAATGTGGCAAATTATCCAGATTTGCAGATTGATTTTCATAGAGTGATATTAAATCAAATGGAAAATGAGGAGTTAAGTACTTCAGCCTACTTGGATAGCATAAAATCTATTTGGATAGCATATCCTCCAGACGGAATCAAGAAAATGTATGTATTTATTCAACATGCATTGCCTGGAAATTCAAATTTACTTAGTGATAAGGATATTAAATTCATTGATAGTTTTGTAGATCAAAGTACTGATGATTACTATGATTGGGTTGATATTTATGAATCCGTCAAGGGAGTTAGGGCACAAAGCGAAGGAGATCTCAATGAGGCTATTGGCCATTTTAGGAAGGCCTTGGAAATTAAAGAATTAGCAAATATCAAAGATGGGATAAGCAGAAAATCTGATATAACCGAGAAACTTCACATACGAGAGCAACAAGCCAAACTGGAAGAAAGTAATATTTTATTGGAACACGAGAGAAATAGTTATTTATGGTATAGACTTGTTACGGCAGCAATTATTTTGCTTGGTATATTTATCATATTCATTATTGTGAGAGAGCGTGGAAGATTGAAACTTCAAAATGATTTGGTAGAGAAAGAACTTATTTTAGAAAAGAAGTCAGCTGAAGCATTGCAATTAGAAAATGAAATTAATGGCAGAGTACTAGCTTTGTCAAAATTAGTTATTGCTAAAGCCGATCGCATTAATAAACTATTGATGGCCTTGAATGAGAATAACTTCAAAGATCAAATTAAAGAGTTGAAAACAGAGTCGTTGGCCATTCAAAACGCGTTTTCTGAAGCAAAGCCCCAGCTAGCAGACAAATTATTGGAAGACTACTCTGAAATTCAGCTGGATTTTCCTGGTGTTTCAGAATTGAACATGACTGAGAAACGAATTTTCGTGTTGTCAATTAACGGTTATCACAGTAAAGAAATAGGCAGCATTCTTGGACTAACTGGTCAGTATGTAAACAATGCACGAACTCGAATTCGTAAGAAATTAGATATTTCTGAGAATTGGAATGAAATCAAAATAAACAAAAAGAATCCAAATTTAATATGAATGAAAACTTTAGAAGCGGATTTGTAAGCATTATTGGAATGCCCAATGCTGGGAAAAGCACGTTATATAACAGATTATTGGGTGAGACACTTGCTATTGTCAATCCCAAGGCTCAAACAACTAGGCATAGAATTTTAGGAGTAAAAAACGGACCCGGTTTTCAAATTGTGTATTCAGATACTCCGGGAGTTTTATACAAGACATCCTATAAGATGCATGAAAAAATGATGCATTTTGTCAATGAATCAGTAGCAGATAGTGACGTATTGATATTGATGATTGATATCAAAGGTCGACAGTTTACCGAAGAAATTAAGGAGAAGTTTGAACATGCAAAGGCAAAGAAAATAGTTGCTTTGAATAAAGTTGATTTGAGTAATCAATCTGATTTAGAAGCCAAATTAGAGGAAATCAAAGAGAATTTCAAAGCAGATATTTATTTGCCCATTTCTGCTGAACATGGTTTTCAAGTAGAAGTTCTCGAGGAATATATTGAGAAGTTTTTACCTGAGCACCCAGCGTATTTTCCAGACGATCAGCTTACAGATAGGTCAGAGCGTTTTTTTGTGAATGAAATCATCAGAAATAACATTTTGAAATTATACGATGAAGAAATTCCATATGCCTGCGAAGTCATGAGTTTATCTTTCAAGGAAAATAAAAAACTGATTAAAATTAACTGTGAAATCATTGTAGAGCGCGATTCTCAAAAGCCCATTTTAATAGGTAAAGGAGGCGATGGAATTAAAAACTTGGGTATTGAATCTAGAAAAGAGTTGGAAGCTTTTTTTGGTAAGCAGGTCTTTTTAGAATTGTATGTAAAAGTGAGGGAGGACTGGAGAAACAACAATAACATGCTCAAACAATTTGGGTATGACCAAGAGTAAATTATATCTTTTGTGTTTGGTTAGCTTGTTGTCTTGCATCAATGCAAAGCAAGTTAATGGAGGTGATTTATATCCAGAAAAAATCAATGGATGGGTGTTAAACAAGGTTTTTGATGAGAAAGCTTTTGATACATCTTATACCATAACATTAAAAGGAATTAAGTATAACATTCAGTTTAAAGTTCCACGGAACAATAAGCAGCAACTAATTCTATTTTTACCTGGCTGGAATTTGCCTGCAAGTGATTGGAAAACAAAGACCAAGGTGGTTGATAGCGCATTGAGTTTAGGTTATTCTACGCTTTTGGTTGATATGGGAAAGAGTGTGTATTTGGATACGTTTTACTCCAATACACGAGCAGATTACAAGAATTACCCCACTCGACAATGGTTGTGGGAAGAGGTTTTGGAGCCTTACAGAGATGCCGGCTTTTTTAGTGATGTCTATAAAGGATTAAAATCACATGTATTCGGATTGTCTACGGGTGCTAGAGGAGCAGTTGCATTGGCTCAGGATCATTATTTAACGGTGAACTTTGTAGCCGCTTTAAGTGGAGATTATAATCCACTAGTTGATACTACAGATGCTTTGATGATCAACTCGATGGGTAGATATTACCAAAATAAGGATCGTTGGAGGTTTGGCTCAAATAATTTATTGCAAAGGGGGGCTATTTCCGGGCATTTATATTTAGCTCACGGAAGGAAAGATAGGGTTGTACCAATTAAACACTCCTTAGAGTTTGCTGATAGTTTGTTAAAAGGGAATTCTATTGATCAAGGTTGGCCAGTTTATACGTTTTTTCCTGAAAGCTCTGGTCATGATTATTTGTTTTGGAACGAAGCAGGTTTGAAGGCGCTCAATCAGTTGAGGGTGCTATACCCATAAGGGTTAGCTTATCTGTGTTTGAGTCTTTATCTTTTTTACTAAAGATGGTTGCCACCATCATGAATACAGAAGTCATCAAAATGACCTGAGTAATCAGTGTTTGATTGACAACTGCAATTGTTTGACCAGCAGGTATACTTACAAAAAGCAACACGGTTATAAGTCCTCTTGGCGAAACATATGCCAATGGGAAGATGGGCAACTTCAGAATGAGTAATTGTAAAATTCTCAGTAAAATAATCATTCCAAAGACGAGGGAGGAGAGAATGAATGTGTCTAAATCAAGGAGAGTGTTAAGGTCAATGGTAAAGCCAAAAATCAGGAAAAACGATACTCTAACAATAAATGTGAGTTCTGTTGTTATCTCTTCAAATTTATGTATTTCTTTAGTTAGATGGGATGTTTCAAAATTCCTGAAAAATCTAATAGTGCTAATTTTTTCAATGTTTGCAATCACCAATCCAAAAACTAAAATGAGTATCAGGGCGGGTAAATGAAAGCCTTTTGCCAAAGCATATAAGAAAATGATCAAGGCTATAATGGGCATGAATTTTACGCGGTGCTTGAGTCTGCTTATCATGAGTGTAAGTACCAAAGCGGCTGCGAGAGAAAATATTATACTAATGCCAATTTCCCCCAAAAACAAAAGGGAAGTTTTCCAATTGATGATTTCATTGAGTGCGATGAAGTTGAATAACGTAACACCAACAATATCAGAGAGACTGGATTCGAAAATGATGAATTCTTTATCTTTTTTACTCAGCATTTTGGCTGTGGGTATGGCAATTGCGCTGCTTATGATAGATAATGGGATGGCATTTAAAATACTGTTTTTAAATCCGAAACCTTGAATGGTAAACCATGCGCCAAGGCAGATGCACAGTGTTATTATTGATAGGAAGGCGAGAAGAAATGTTTGATTTAGTAGGGGAAGTTTTTCTTTGGTTAGTTTTAATTCTAAAGTTCCTTCTAGTACGATGAGAATCAAACCCATGGTTCCAAGTTCAGGCAAAACTGATGAGAAATCGGGTTTTTCCCAATGCATAAAATCAACCAATTTCTGAGAGAGCATTCCCAAAATCAAAAGAATGATGATGTTAGGAACACGAGTTTTGGGTGAAATTATTTCAAATAAATATCCAATCAGGATCAATGAAGTAAAAACTAGCAAGAATGAAACATGCATACCCCGAAGTTAGTATAATATTCGTGCATCGCCATGTTGAAACGCCAGGATTTCACCGTCTATCTCTAGAATAGCTCTTCCATTTTGGTCTACCCCTTTAAATATTGCTTCATGAATTTTGGCGTTGGGAGTGGATATTTGAACGTTTACGAGCTCTGAAAAACGCCAAAGGCATTGTTCAAAGTAAAGATGTATTTTTTCAGTTTCTCGGGGGATGTTTAATGCGCGTTCAAAGAGAAATTCAGCCAAAGAATGGGCAAATTGATGAAGATCTTCAATTTTGAATTGATTAATTTGATTCAGGGAAATTCTCTTTTCGGTGTTTTCTGAGCTTTCGGTTTCTGTAGGATTGATGTTAATGCCAATTCCTAGAATAAATAATTTATCGTGGTTTTCGCTGTTGATTTTATTGGAAATCATTTCAGGGGCTTCTTGGAAGGGTAGAACTTGTATAAGTATACCAGCGAGTTTTTTGTCTTTACAAAGTAAATCGTTGGGCCATTTTATGAACAGTGGCTCTTCGCAATGACGTTGCAGGTAAGTGCAAACGAGGGTTGTGATATGCTTGTTAACGGCCACCCAGTCGAAGGTTTCGTGTTTTGAACTGATTTTAAATCCCAAGGAAATAGCCAATCCGTCATCGGGGTTCATTTCCCAAGAATTGTTGCCTTGGCCTTTTCCTTTGGTTTGATTGAAGGAGTAAATGCCGTAGTGATTGTTGGTAATCCCTTTTTGGAAAAACTGAATTAATTGGGTCTGAGTAGACTCTATTCTTGGGGCATAATATAATTTTTCGAGGACTTCCAATGGGTTTGTGTTTATTTTGCACAAAATAACAGCAAATGAGCAAAATAAAAACGGTAGATTCAGAAGCGATGGCGGCGGTGGCAGTTCAAGGATTACAAGAGAAAAAAGGGTTAGACATAGTTACCATAGATTTAAGAGGACTAGGATCAGCATTTACTGATTTTTTTGTAATTGCACATGGTTCTTCGAATAGACAAATTGATGCTTTAGCAGATAGCGTGGAAGATGAGATGCGAAAGGTGTTGAATGAGCGTCCAACGCACAGGGAAGGTTCGGAAGTAGCAGAATGGGTATTGTTAGATTATTACAATGTGGTGGTACATATTTTCTCAAAGCCCAATCGTGATTTTTATGCTTTAGAGGAACTGTGGGGAGATGGAATTGTAAAAAAGCACGATTAAAATAAAAATATATTTGGGAAGTTAGAAATTCTTCTTATTTTTGCAGCCCCAAGTAGCACGGCCCGTTCGTCTATCGGTTAGGACACGTCCCTTTCACGGATGAAAGAGGGGTTCGATTCCCCTACGGGCTACGAATCGCGGGATGGAGCAGTGGTAGCTCGTCGGGCTCATAACCCGAAGGTCGCAGGTTCGAGTCCTGCTCCCGCTACAAAGAAAAAGCCAATCAGAAATGATTGGCTTTTTTCGTTTTACGACCTTCGATATCCCCCGTAAATAAAGAGATTCTGCGGAAAAAATCATTTACATTTCGAGTTAGATAACCCCTATGTGACGGGTTAATCTACAACCCTTTTGGGAACACTGTTTTCTGTAATTTTAATTTGGTCTCAAGGTCTGAAGAATCCCAATAATGATGTAATTTTTAGCTTTCAATTTTGGGAGCTTTAGCTTCCTTGATACCTGATTCAAATTGAACATCTAAACCATGAGATACAGTTTTAGTATCTTCATAAACATCAAATTTAACAGCCTTTCCCCATTTCAATGTAATAAAATGAACTCCTTTATTTATGTAGGGCTCACCATTTAATAAATAACAAGTTGCTGTCCACCTTGCAATAACAAGGGTTTTGGCTGGATTTCCTTTAACCTGAATATCTGTTACCTCAAATTTAAGGTCTGGAAGTACAATTCCCACTCTTTCAAACCATCTTTTCAAGCTTTCTTTATCATGGCGTGTACCACCCAAGCAATTATCTCCTGCAAAAGTATGTTCTAATTCTTTATCAGACACTCCCTTTAAAACCTCGTCATAACGATGCTCTGTTATAGATTTGAAGTTCTTCCTAACAATTCCCTTTATAATATGATGATAAGGGTTTAAATCTTGAGCATTTAACGAAGTTGCTGCAACGATAAATAACACTAACGATAACAATAATTTTTCCATTACTCTTTTTTAATTGATGAGTTGCAAAATTGCTAATAAGCTAAAATTCAAATAATGAACTTGGGTTAAGAAATACGTTTCCTTATTCTACTTAGTGCCTGTGGCGTTACTCCAATATAAGAGGCTATATACTTTAATGGAATAAATTGCAACAATTCAGGCTGTTCTGTAAATAAGTTCAAATAACGTTCCTGGGCAGATTGGTTTAATAAAGATAATTCTCGCTTAGATTTTTTCATAAACAGGTCTTCGCTTGCCAATCTTCCTATAGTATTGCCAATTTCCGTTTTGTCATAAATTACTTTTAAGTCATTATACGTTACACTCCAGAGTATAGTGTCTGTTAAGGTTTCTAACTGGTAAGTTGATGGTTCTTGTGTCAAGAAAATATCATATGCAGACACAAAATTATTGACGAATGCAAATTCAAAAGTTAAATCATCAAATTCTTGAGGAATACATTTTCTAACAATTCCCTTTTCAATAAAAGATAAGTAGTTTTCTTTTTGACCTACTTTTAAAATTATTGACTTTTTGGCAAATTCACGTTTTATAAGTTTAGATGAAAAGAACTCCCAATCTTTTTCAGAAATAGGAACCATTTTTTGGAAATATTTTTTTATTTCAATCATTTCTCGTTCTCAATTACGCTGTTTCAAGTGAATGGTTTCTTCTAAAGCATAACGCATAACGTTTTGCAGCAAAAAGAAGTTGGCGATTTCGGAGATGAAAACTGTCTGCCAGCACTGCACTTGATACGAAGCACAAAGCTTCATATAACCACTGAACCGCCAATTTCTTTTAGGTGCTGTTACCACCAGTGCTTCTCACTTTTTCATTATTTGTTGAGTTAATTTTATCATTGTCTTAAAGGAAATGTCAGGGTGTGCTACCTGATTTACTGTTCCAACTATAAAAACATTCTCTTTCGGGCTGTAATATGCTAAAGCTCCAGAAAGTCCTGAGTGTCCTATAAAGTATGGAACTGCACCTGTTGGATTAAAAAGCCAAGGAAGTTTGAATAAGTGAATGCCAATACCAGATTTCATAGGAAAAAATATATTGTTCCATTCTTGCAATTCGTCAATGTAAGTTGATGGGAATAATTTGCCTGTAAAAAATGCTTCAATAAAAATAAGCATATCGGTGGAAGTTGAAACCATTCCACCGTCCGCCCCAAAAGATGTCATTGCTTTGGGTATATTCAGTTCGTTGCTCTTATAATAAAGTGTCTTTGGTGTTTTGTCAGTTGAGTCTTGATAGAGATAGGTCTTTGTCAAACCAAGTGGATAGATGATAAATTCGCTACAATTTTCGGCATACGATTTATGTGTTATGTTCTCAATAATTTTTCCTAAAAGTTGGAAATTTGCATCTGAATAGTTTGCCTTCCCTTTTGTCCCGGGTGCAAAAAGAGGGATAATTTTTTTTGTTCTTTCAATTGCTTGTTCAAAAGTCCAAAATTGGTCATTGCCTTCTGTTATTTCATTTTCCAAACTTATTCCACTTGTTCCTTTGCCTTGAAAATAGTCGGGAAGTCCTGATGTATGTGAGAGTAGGTGTTTAATTGTTAGTTCCTGGGAATAATCTTTCCCTTTGTAAATGTGCAGTCCTGATAAAATTGATTTATCAATGTATTTACTGATTTTGTCATCAAGACTGAGTTTGCTTTCCGCTCTCAGTTTTAGAATTATTGCAGTCGTAAATAATTTGGTTGTGCTTGCAATGAAATAAGGTTGGTCTATTAACAAATTGCCCGATGCTCCGTTCCAAACCAATGTATCTTTTTTAATAGCGAAAGATGTCCCAAACACCTTTTTACCGTCAACTGTTTTGTCAAGGATTGTTTGAAGGGGTTTCTCTTTTTCAGTTGTCATTTGTCCAAATGTTGTCTGCATAATTCCAAAGCAAATTATTAATGTAAATATTTTCATCAAAATCTTTTTAGCATTGGTGGTAACGTTTTTGGGCTTGACAAAGGTGGGGTTTAGAAAGTACCAAAGTTCGAATTTTGTACCAAAGTTCATAGAAACTACAAATGTTCAGCCTAGTACAAAAGCCCCACTTTTGCCAAACCCGTGTTATGCGTTGTCTTATTTATGTAACTATTTTATCTGGCAATAATTTATTTAATACTTTTTCGAAAAATGGGATTGTCCAAATAAAAATTAGCACCCCAAAGATATTAAATACCATGTGAGCATTGGCAACAGTCCTTTCTACTGATGCTCCAGAACTTATTATTTCCACTAATTCAACAAAAGGATAAAACAATATAAGCCCTAATGTTATTGATAGAAGATTAAATGTTACATGAAACAAACCCGTTTTGAGCGCTTGTCTGCTTCCTCTAATGGTTGCTAATAGAGTGTCACTGCACGTCCCTAATTCTGCGCCCAACATTACTGCAATGCCACCTGTCAAACTTATTAGCCCTTTTTTTGATAAAATAATCGCCATTCCTACAGTTGCTGATGAAGACTGTATAACCAAAGTTACAATAGCTCCAACAATTGCCCCAACAAAGGGGTTCTCTGTTTTTTTCATCCACTCATTAAAAAACGCCTCATCCTTAAGTGGCTCCACAGCATTTTCCATAGTAAAAAGCCCAAAAAATAAAACTCCAAAATATAATATAGTCTTACCGATGTTACTTAGCTTTTCTGACTTAGCAATAAAAAGAAGCAGAAATCCAATAAGTAGAAAAACTGGGGAATACTTTCCTACGTCCATCGCAATTATCTGGCTGCTCACTGTTGTTCCAATATTTGCCCCTAAAACAATTCCCATTGCCTGTCTAAAAGTCAATATCTGCGAATTGACCAATACAATTGTAATAATGATTACGGCAGAAGAAGAATCAAGTAAAGTGGTAACAACAATACCAACTAACAAACTGCTAAAAGAATTAGATGTATATTTTTTAATCCAAATGTTGGCATTTTCCCCAAGTGCAGATTTTAGTGTTTCCGATAAATTGGTTACTGCAAATAGGAATAAAACCAACCCCGCAGTAATTGATAGAATTATATCAGTCATTATTATTTAATAAAAAAATTAGTATATTTTTTGTAATCATTTAACAAAGCTAACAATAAGTAATCATTAATAAATAACTGTTCAACATAAAAAAGATTTAAATTCTCACTGGTGTCGTTTTCTTGGGTAACGAATAACTTGTATATACCCGAAACAAACCTTCGCTTAGCCTTAGCCATACAATAATGGAGTGATATGCGAAACTTTATTTCGTTTTATTCTTTTTGCAATTACAGATGTATTAAATTCATTGAATTCGAAGATAATAATTTACCCCCATTTATTTACATACACCTAATTAGAGATTTACTCACCCTCTTCCGCCTTTTCCTCAATAATCCATTTCAGAAGTTTGTATCCTAATCGATACAAGACTTTCATGCATGAAATTTTAATCATCTTGCCTATTCATATATTTCCAAAGATCAACCACCAATTCATATCCTTCTAAAAAGTTAGAAATCGCCTGATCTCCCGCTACTAAAAGAAAAAAATCGTCATCAGTGGCGACTTTTTTTGTTTTAAATTTGCCATTGAATGTCTTCGTTTAATAATCTTAAGTTACGAGTTAGGAATCAGTTGAGGCCAAGGCCTGATCTGAAAATTGGTGTGAAAATTTCCAGAACATGGTTGGGAGTAAGAAGTGCTGGTTTTTTTGTGCATTTACCTGTGTTGAATGCCAATTCAATTGTTTATTCCTTTGGAATAGGGGAAGATATTACTTTTGATAGGCATCTTATTGAAAAGGTTGGGTGTAAAGTATTTGCTTTTGATCCCACACCGCGGTCAATTCAATGGTTGAGTGGTCAGAATCTGCCCGAAGGTTTTCAGGCTGCGCCCGTAGGGATATCCCCAGAAACTGGAACCATGAAATTTCATCTTCCCAAAAATACCAATCATGTTTCCGGTAGTTTAGAAGCTATGACCTACGTAGATGATAGCAACACCGTAGAGGTGGAGGTCAAAAAACTGTCTGATATTATGAGTGAGTTTGGGCATGATCGTATTGATTTATTGAAAATTGATATTGAAGGAAGTGAATATGCGGTTTTGGATCAGATTTTAGATGATAATATTGAGATTAAACAATTAGTGGTTGAAGTTCATGAGAGATATATTAAGAATGGGAAGTTGCTCACTACCAAAATGATAGAAGGACTCAAGGCAAAAGGATATAAATTGTTTGCGAAAAGCTTGAGTCGTGAGGAACTTTCATTCATTAAAATGTAAAATCTTAAATTAAAACTTGTTGTTAATCAAACCTTTCTGCTTTAATTGCGTCTAACCAAAAAGCAATTATGAATCGCAGAGAGTTTTTTAAACCCAAATCTGTATCTAATCAATTTGAAAATGCATTGATTGATGGTAATGATGAACCCAATGGTTTGTCAAAAAAAATAACTCGAAGAACCAACACAGGTATAGCTAAATATCAAGGAAGTTGGGGCAGGCCGGAGGTTATTCATCTATTGCGAAGAACTTTATATGGGCCAAGCTTAGGTGAGGTAAAAGAGTTTGAAAAATTGACCTTAAGTCAGGCGGTTGATAAGCTATTAGATACCAGCAATTACACTTTTAATCCACCATTGAATAACTATGGTAAAAGCACGGTTGATCTTCAAGTGACTTATGGAAAAACATGGGTGAATGCCCCGTTTGATATCAATTTAGAAGGCGTTAGAAAAAATAGTGTCAAATCATGGTTTTGGTCACTTGCTTTAAATAACAAACAATCGATTATGCAAAAAATGATGGTGTTTTGGCACAATCATTTACCGATTCAAATGCTAGATCTTCCGTCAGCGAATTGTTATTACTATGTTAAGGTGTTAAATGATTATGCTTTGGGTAATTTTAAAAAACTGACAAAACAGATGACTTTAGATCCAGCTATGCTGTTTTATTTAAATGGCCATCTGAATACCAAAGATGCACCCGATGAGAATTATTCGCGCGAACTTCAAGAGTTGTTTACATTGGGCAAAGGCCCCGAGAGCAAATTTACCGAAGACGATGTTAAGGCCGCGGCAAGGGTGTTGACAGGATTTACCATTAATTATACAACCACGCCCTTCTCCACCATGTTTGTTTCCAAAAATCATGATACGGTAGACAAACAATTTTCATCGTTTTATTCAAACACAGTAGTAAAAGGTAGAACAGGATTATCGGCTGGGTTAGATGAGCTGGATGATTTGTTGGATATGATTTTTTCAGTGAACGAAGTATCAAAGTTCATTTGCAGAAGGTTATATAAATTCTTTATCTACTACAAAATTGATTCTGATGCAGAAACGAACGTAATTGAGCCTTTGGCAAAGATTTTCAGAGATAACTATTACGATATTAAACCTGTTTTAAAGGCGTTGTTGGAAAGTGAACACTTCTACGATAATTGGAACAGGGCATGTATGATAAAAGACCCTTACTCACATGTGGCGGGATTCATGCGTCAATGGGAATTGGAGTTGCCAGATGCAACAGATCATCAGAAATTGTATAAGGCTTATGGATTTGGTGCAGCTTATAATGCTATAACCCAAATGAATTTGGGCGATCCACCGAGCGTATCGGGCTGGGAAGCTTGGTATCAGGTGCCATTGTTTCACAGAAGTTGGATTACCTCAGATTCGCTTCCCAAGAGAAACGAATACCAAGATTATTTACTGTGGATTGGCCACAAAGTTGAAGGTTTCAATATCAAAGTCGATGTTTGGAAAATCACCAAGCAGTTTAGTAGACCTAATTATCCGGACGACCTCATTACAGATGCAGTAGAGTTCTTATTGCCTATGAGCTTGGATTCAACCCAATTGGCTAGTTTAAAAGCAATTTTACTTCCCGGTGGAATACCAGATTATAACTGGACAGATGAGTACAATGCTGCAGTTGATACGAGTTATCCAAATCACGCCTCGGCATTGTCAACTTCAACCTTGAAGTTGCAAAGTTTGTTTAAAGCAATCATGAATCTTTCAGAATATCAACTTTCCTAAACATTCAAAAAATGAAAAGAAGATCTTTTATTAAAGCGGCTGCAGCAAGTACTGTTCTACCCGTTAGTTTGAATGGTATGGGATTAAAGTCATTCCAAGAGTCGGCATTATTAACGGCCCTTGGGAAGCGTTCTTCCAACGGAAAAGTATTGGTGTTGGTTCAATTGAATGGGGGTAATGACGGTTTAAATACCATTATACCGTTAGACCAATACTCTAAACTTACCAAGGCTAGGTCTAACGTAATCATGGATGAAACTAAAGTCATTAAGACTTGGGTTGATAAAGTGGGATTGCACCCTGGATTGGCTGCTTTAAATAACAAATTATTCGCTGCAAAGAAAATGAGCATTGTGCAGTCTGTTGGATATCCACAGCCCAATTTCTCGCATTTTCGTTCTACAGACATTTGGATGAGCGCATCAGATAGCAACACTGTTGTTACAACAGGTTGGATGGGTAGGTATTTAGATAAACAATATTCTGGTTTTCCAACAGGATATCCGAACGCCAATATGCCTGACCCGTTAGCGATTCAGATTGGTCCTTTGGTTTCATTGAACTTCATGGGTTCAAATACGAATATGGGAATGGCCATAACAGACCCAAGCACTTTTTATAATTTGGTTGACAACAATGCGGGTAGCGTGCCTAGCACTCCTGCCGGTGATGAATTGGCCTACATTCGGTTGTTGGCACAGCAAACCAATAAATACGCGACGGTAATTAAAGCGGCTGCAGCAAAGGGATCCAATAAATCAACGTTGTATCCATCTGGAACTCGAATGAATTTGGGAGAGCAGTTGAAGATTGTTGCTAAATTGATTTCCGGGGGATTAAAAACACCGGTTTATATGGTGAGTTTGGGTGGATTCGATACACACAGTGCACAAGTAGATTCTACAGACACCACAAAAGGGTCACACGCTGATTTGATGACACATTTAAGTCAATCGATTGCGGCTTTCCAAGATGATTTAGAGCTTTTGGGAGTGAGTGATAAAGTTGCAGGAATGACTTTCAGTGAATTTGGCAGACGTGTTCAAAGCAATGCCAGCGTTGGAACTGATCACGGTGCAGCAGCGCCATTGATGGTATTTGGCGATGGAGTGCAACCAGGTGTAATTGGGAATAACCCTAGTATTCCAACCACTACCACAGTGAATGATAATGTTCCCATGCAATTTGATTTTAGGCAAGTGTACGCCTCTGTTTTAAAAGATTGGTTTGAATTGAGTTCTGTTGAGGTGAAGTCGATACTGGGTGCTGATTTTAACACCCTTCCTATTTTCAAGAATAATTCGGCGAGCATTGAAGATTTTGCTGATTTTATGACTCAGATTTCTATTTCAAATGTTTATCCCAATCCTGCAGTTGACCACAGTATTGTTCAGTTTAGAACAGACGGCGGGGGTAAATTGAAGTTGAGATTGTTTGACCCCTTGGGAAATTTGGTTCAAGAATATTTCGATGAGGATTTTTCGGTGGGCACTCATGAGTACAAATTAGACCTAAGAGGCTTGAAACCAGGAAATTATATTTTGCAACTGAGGAGTAACGTAAAATCAGAGACTCAGGTTTTACAAAAACTGTGATCTTTTTTATAAAAAAAACAGGAAATCATTTGAGGAATCGAAAAACTAATGTATTTTTGCACTCCCAAAATTGTCCGATGGTGTAACTGGCAACACGTCTGATTTTGGTTCAGAAGAGTCTAGGTTCGAGCCCTAGTCGGACAACAACCAAAAAGATTTGATGATATCCGGGTCAAACCCGAGAGAAAGTAAAATCCATATTATGACATCACTTATACACCCTGTAAAGATTTTCGGCGGTTCTGCGTCTGAGTCATTAAACCAAGCTATTTGCGAGTATTACGGAACCTCTCCAGGAGAGTTGGCAATCAGTCGTTTTAGCGATGGTGAATTTCAGCCCAATTTTTTAGAAAGTGTTCGCGGTTGCGATGTATTTATTGTTCAATCAACCTATCCATCAACAGATAATTTGATGGAATTATTGATGGCTATTGATGCTGCAAAACGTGCAAGTGCAAATTACATCACTGCGGTGATTCCATATTATGGATTTGCCCGCCAAGATAGAAAAGACAAGCCAAGGGTATCTATTGCATCAAAGTTGGTTGCCGATTTGTTGAGCACTGCGGGAGCAAATCGAGTGATGACCATGGAATTGCATGCACCTCAAATACAAGGTTTTTTCAATGTGCCTGTTGACCATTTGGAAGCATCGATTGTATTTGTGCCTTACATCAGAACCTTAGATCAGGAGAATTTAGTCATTGCTGCACCAGATGTTGGGGCGTCCAATCGTATTCGCGAGGTGGCCAAGGTAATGAACTTACCTATGGTTATTTGTGATAAGGAGAGAAAACGCGCCAATGAAATTGCCAACATGACGGTTATTGGTGATGTTGAGGGCAAAGATGTGGTGTTGATTGATGATATCATTGATACTGGAGGCACTTTGTGTAAAGCAGCTGCCATGTTGACGGAAAAGGGAGCTCGGACGGTAAGAGCACTATGCTGCCACCCTGTATTGAGTGGAAAAGCATACGAAAACATTGAAAATTCTCTGTTGACTGAATTAGTAGTAACAGATACCATTCCACTGAAACGACATATCGATAAAATCAAAGTGTTGTCTGTAGCACCATTGTTTGCGCGAGCTATCAGAAATGTTCATGAACACGGGAGTATCAGTTCTTTATTTAAGCAAGTTTCTAACTCACAAACGAGCTTAGAACTCAAACAAATCAAATAATTATTATTTAGAAATATGAAAACCATTTTATTAAAAGGAGAAATGCGCAGTGAAGTAGGATCACGCACTGCGAAAGAATTAAGAAAAGAAGGTAAAGTGCCATGTGTTATGTATGCAGATGGCAAGCCAGGTATACACTTCGCTATTTATCAAGCAGATTTCAAGAACTTAGTTTATACTCACAACGTATATAAAGTGAAATTAGATTTAGATGGTAATATGCACAGTGCAATTTTGCAAGATATGCAGTTCCATCCTGTATCTGAGGCTATCATTCACGCAGATTTCATGGAAGTAGCTGAAGGCAAAAAAGTGATCATGGAAATCCCTATAAACGTAGTAGGTAACTCTCCAGGAGTTCGTGCGGGTGGTAAATTGGTTAAGAAAATCAACCGTTTGAAAGTTCGTGGTTTATTGGCTGATATGCCTGATTATATTGATGTGAGCATAGATACTTTAGAGATTGGTCAAAGTGCAAAGGTTAAAGATGTAACCGCAGATAAGATTGAGATTTTAGATTCTCCAGCAAACGCTATTTTGTCAGTGAAGACAACTCGTGCTTTGATGCAAGCTGCTGCAGAAGAAAAAGCTTCAACCGGAAAGAAAAAGTAATCAACTTAAATCGAATAATTAAGAAAGGCCGCCTTGTGCGGCCTTTTCTTTTTTCCACTGTTGAAGTCCAAAGTAAGCCAATCCAATAAATACAAAGTATAAGCCGGCGGTAATTTTTTGATCGCCCAGATAGAACATGGGCACGTAGATGATGTCTGCTAAGATCCAAAGATACCAATGTTCAATCCAACGTTTCGCCTGCATATACAAGGCGGTAATGCTTAAAACGGTCAGAAACACATCTACCAAGGGAAAGCGCGCATCTTTGAAAAAATGGGTATAGGTTGAGTACCAGAGTAAATATCCCAAGAGAAAAAAGAGCCCCAAATAGAGCGCAGATTTGAAAGAAATATGATTGATATTTTGGTTTGATTTCTGGGGATTTAAATTCGACCAATACCACCAACCGTAAGATTGAAACGCGAAGAAGGCGGCCTGCAGGTAGGATTCAGAGTAAAATCGATTGGAATAGAAGACATAGGCATAGACGATGGAAGCCAACATGCTGATGGGCCAGTTGAGAATTTTATTCTTCGCTGCGAGCCAAACGCACCAAAGAGAGAGGGCGGCGGCGACCCATTCTAAAACCTTCAACGAATCATTCATAATGTTTATGCGAATTTATTGCGCTCCCAACCAATCTTCGTTAAATTTGTTACAATTAAAATACTAAAATTATGTTTGAATTACCAAAACTCCCTTATGATTTAACTGCGCTAGAACCGCACATCGATGCAAAGACCATGGAAATTCACCATGGAAAGCACCATCAGGCTTATATCAACAATTTAAATGCTGCAATTGAAGGCACTGATTTGGCTGGAAAGTCGATAGAGGCTATTATGGGTGAAATTTCTAAGCACAGCATGGCCGTTAGAAATAACGGTGGTGGGCATTACAATCACTCACTTTTTTGGACCATTTTGGGACCTAATGCGGGAGGTTCTCCTTCAGGCAAATTGATGGATGCAATTGTGAGTGCTTTCGGAAGCTTCGATGCGTTCAAAGATCAGTTTGCTAAAGCAGGAGCTACTCGTTTTGGAAGTGGTTGGGCTTGGTTAATTGTTCACGAAGGTAGATTGGTTGTTACTTCTTCCCCCAATCAAGACAATCCTTTAATGGATGTTGCTGAGGTAAAAGGAACACCTATTTTAGGTCTTGATGTTTGGGAACATGCATATTATTTGCATTACCAAAATCGCAGACCAGATTACATTTCTGCGTTTTGGAACGTAGTGAATTGGGACAAAGTTGCTGAGCTTTTTGCTGCTGCAACTAACTAATAAATTATTTTTATAAAACGGCACTGAAAAATTCTGTTTTTTCAGTGGTATGACTCTGAACCGCTTGGGCCCGCATGAGATCTACAATGATTCTGCCGGCCCGGCGTTTTCCGAGGTTGAATTTTGCGCAAATATCTTTGAGAGTGGGTTTTTCACTCTGCGCAATGAATTTCAAAATTTCTCTTTCAAGGGATCCGATTTGTAACTTCAGCGGCCTATCTTGAGTTCGCATGAAATCCACCGTAGTTTTAGAAGCTAAAATACAGTGGTCATTCACCCTTATGTAAACCCACCATTTATCGTCATCGCCGTGTGCGTAATACGGTTTTTCTTTTCCTTCAGGGACATCAACTTTGAGCACCAATTTGCCTTCAATTAGGTGTTCTTCAACGGTGTATTCAACTTCTGGTTTGCAATGAAATGAGGAGGCCAATTCGAGCATGTGAATTTCATCTTCAGATCTCACACCCGCAATACTTCCATTGTCTCTAATGCCTATGAGCAAAGTGCCGCCAATGGTATTTGCGAAGCTCACCATAGATTTGGCAATCTTTCGGGAATCATTGATCACTTGTTTAAAGTCAAGCGTGACTCCCTCGCCCTTTTCAATTAAGGACTTAATGGGGTTCATTTTTCGGGGATGTAGTGTAGGTGGCTGAATTTATCAATATCAAACACTTCGTTGGCGGTATCCTGGAGGTTTTCGGCGGTAATTTTTTCGATGGATTGTATGGTTTCCTTCATGGTTCGGGCTTTGCCGAATTTCAAGATTCCTTTTCCCAAGTGAACTAAGAGCCCACTTCTGGTTTCATTGGCAATAACTAATTGGCCTGTAAGTTGATTTTTTGCCTGGCTTAGTTGAAGTTTTCCTAACTTTTGATCTTTCAGTTTTTTTAATTCTTTCTGTATAAGATCGATAGACTTATTCAAGTATTTTTCTTCACAACTCAAATAGCAGTGGAATAGTCCGCTATCGCTGAAGGCTTGATACCCGCTTTCAATGTGGTAAGTGTATCCGTATTTTTCTCTGATGGCCAAATTGAGTCTGCTGTTCATTCCTGGTCCGCCCAAAAGATTATTTAAGAGCAATAACTCAAATCTTTTTGCATGAGTTTCTTCAAACGTAGGAATTCCCATAATCCCATAAGCCTGAGAAAAATCAGAAACTTTTCTGTTGCGGAAGGGCAGATAATTGGGTTTTGGGTGACGGGGGTCGGGGGTCAGGTGTCGGGGGTCGGTTGATGGGTGTCGGGGGTCAGGTGACGGAGGTACGAATTTGTTGAGGGTGGAGAGAACGCGGTCAGCGGGTATATTTCCCACAACTACAAATACCATATTTGATGGATGGTAGTTTTCGGAGATGAAGTTTTGAATGGAGGATTTTGTGATTAAATCAACAGAATCAGCCGTACCTAAAATATTGTGCGCGAGTGGGTGATTGCCGAATATGAGCTCTTGAAACTCGTCGTAGATATTTTCTTCGGGGGTGTCAAGGTACATGTTGATTTCATCTTTGATGACAATCTTTTCTTTGGTGATCTCTTGTTCAGGAAAAGTTGAGTTGAAAGTAATATCGCAAAGTATGTCTACTGCTCTCGCAAAGTGTTTTTTTTGAATGGTAGCATACAACGTAGTAATTTCCTTGGTGGTGAAAGCGTTCAGTTCGCCACCAACCACTTCTAGGTGATTGAGTACATGAATTGTTTTTCTACGATGGGTTCCTTTGAAAAACATGTGCTCTAAGAAATGAGCCACCCCTGGAATATCGCCGTCGTTTCGGCTTCCAGCGAGGATTACAAAGCCGCAATGGACCAATAAAGTGGATGGCGTTTTAAGGTGAGCAACCCTAAGTCCGTTGTTTAAGGTGTACAACTGATAATCTGAACTGCTCATAATCTGCAAATTTACTTTAGGTATTCCGTATTTTTGTAGTAAAGATGAGATTAGACACGACCGCTGATTTAGTAGATAAGATAAAATCAGGCGAATACAAACGATTTTTTATCACAACCCATCACAAACCAGATGGTGATGCTATGGGTTCAACTTTAGGATTATGGCATGTGCTTAAAAACTTTTCAGATCAAGTAACTGTAGTCACTCCCACTGATTATTCAGCAGATTTGAATTGGCTGCCTGGCAATGATCATGTTGTCAATTTCGAGGAAGAATCAAACAGGGCTGTTGCTTTATTGGGAGAAGCTGACGTAGTTTTTTGTTTAGATTTTAATAGGCTAAGTCGCATCAATCAATTGGGTGAATTGGTTAAAAATTCGGCTAAACCTACCGTAATGATAGATCATCATTTGGAGCCTGAAGAATTTTATTCCTATGCATTTTGGACACCTCAAGCCAGCAGCACCTGTGAGTTGATTTTTGAATGGAGCATCAAGAATTTTGGTAAGGATGTGGTTTCAAAAGATTGCGTTAATTGTTTATTTACTGGCTTGATGACTGATACAGGAAACTTCCAGTACAACAATACCAAACCGCATACACATAGAGTGGCTGCAGATATGATGGAATTGGGTGCTGACCATATTGCTATACACGAAAGAATTTACGACGTATTTTCACCCACTCGCAGCCGGTTGTTTGGATATTGTTTGTATCAGAAATTAGAAATCATAGAAGATTGCCGAACTGCGCTGATCTACTTAAACAAAGAGGAATTAGAAGAATTTCAAGTTGTAACAGGTGATACTGAAGGTTTGGTAAATCTAGGTTTGGGAATTAAAGGCATTGTGTTCAGCGTTTTAATTATTGACAGAACCGAACGGGTAAAAATGAGTTTCAGAAGTAAAGGAAACTTTGCTGCAAATGAGTTTGCAGGTAACTACTTTTCAGGAGGAGGGCATAAAAACGCTGCGGGTGGACAAAGTGAAGAGAGTTTAGAAGCAACGGTAGAGAAATTTAGAAGTGAGTTAGTTAAGTACAAAGAAGAATTACAATCAATATATAAATGAAAAACAAGAAATTACTGATAACCATTATTATTTTAGCCTTATTATCTGGTGGGTTTTGGGTGTATCGCACCTATTTTCAGTATAAAACCACTGAATCGGGCTTGAAATATCGATTTTTAAAGGGAAAGGAATTGGGCATGATTCTGAATGGAAATAATTGGTGTTTGATCAATTATATGATCTTGGGTCCAGCTGGCGATACCATTCAGTCTTCATATGGGAACGATACTTTTGTGGAGGTTCCTTATCCAACAACCTATGCCAATGAGTTAACAGAAGCTTTGCAGATGGCTTCTCAAGGCAGTAAAGTAGAATTATTGGTATCTACAGACAGCTTGAAAAAGAAGAATTCAAGCCATTACAAGGTTCAATTACTTCCTGATGGAGAAATGGCAAAGGTCATTTTTGATGTCGAGAAGATCTTAGGAGCCCAAGATTACTATCAATATTTGGCGAATAAATCTTTTAAGAAAACGATAAAAGAAAATAAGGCCATCGATGAATACTGCGCAAAGGCTAAAGGCAATAGATGGTATTTAGATACTTATGCAATGGTTAAATATCGGGCAGTAGGTTCAGATTCGTTTTTGTCAAATACTTCTAACCTTTTACAAAATGCAGCTATTAATAAAAGTGCAGAGCAATTGGAGTTTGACGTATTGGTAACTAGACTTAACGGAGATTTAATCTTTGACAGTAGATTGGAAAATCGCAAGTATAAGACTGACGTAAACGGCATGATCAATCCTATAATAGCGCTCAATAGATTGCCCTTTTTCGTGCCTTCTGGTGTCACCATGGAATTTGTAATTACATCGGATATGGGGTTTGGTTCAGCGGGAAGAATCGGAGTTCCTGCATATTCTCCCCTATATTTGAAGATTTATAACGTAAAGCCCATCCAATAAGACCCTATTCATGAAAAAGACCATTGTTATTACAGGAGGAGCCGGATTTATCGGTTCACATGTTGTTCGCAGATTTGTAAACAAATATCCCGAATATCACATCATCAACTTAGATGCTTTGACTTATGCGGGTAATTTGGAGAATTTGCGGGATATTGAAGGGGCAGAAAATTATGAGTTTTTGAAGGCAGATATCACGAACATTGCAGATGTTGAGGCCTTATTTAAGAGTCGCAATATACATTCTGTGATACATTTAGCTGCTGAAAGTCACGTAGACAGAAGTATTTCAAACCCCATTGATTTTGTAATGACCAACGTGGTTGGTACTGTGGTTTTAATGAATGCATACAAAGCATACGGTGACACTCAAAACGGTCGTTTTTATCATGTGAGCACTGACGAGGTTTATGGTACTTTAGGAGATGAAGGTAAATTCACCGAGACTACGCCATATTCGCCTAATTCTCCATACAGTGCAAGTAAAGCGAGTTCAGATCACTTTGTAAGAGCCTATCACGAAACCTTCAAACTACCTGTAGTAATCAGTAATTGTTCGAATAATTACGGAAGCCATCAGTTTCCTGAAAAACTGATTCCATTGATGATCCACAACATCAAAAATGAAAAAGCACTTCCTGTTTATGGAAAAGGTGAAAACATCAGAGATTGGCTGTGGGTTGAAGATCATGCTTCTGCCATTGACGCAGTTTTTCATCAAGGTAGAAACGGTGAAACCTACAACATTGGGGGAAATAACGAGTGGAAAAACATTGATTTAGTTCACAAACTTTGCGAAATCATGGATAGCAAACTCGGCAAGGCTGCTGGTGAATCTGCAAAATTGATTACTTATGTTACGGATAGAGCTGGACATGATTTCAGATACGCCATTGACGCCAGTAAAATTGAAGCTGAATTGGGTTGGAAACCGTCTGTGAATTTCGCCGAAGGATTTGAAAAGACGATTGATTGGTATTTATCAAACGATGAATGGCTCTCTAATGTCACCAGCGGAAATTATCAATCGTATTACGAAAATTTATATTCAAAGCGTTGATTATGAGCTCGGTTGATTTGTATAACACCCTGAGTAGAAAAACCGAAACTTTTGAATCTATTGTTCCTGACAGAATAGGGATGTATGTGTGCGGACCTACGGTTTATGGTCCACCGCATCTAGGACACGTTAGAGGTCCTATTGTATTCGATGTATTGAGAAGGTTTTTTATTTCTAAGGGATATCAAATCCGATTCGTACGCAATATTACCGATGTTGGACACTTGGTTGGCGATGCCGATGAAGGGGAAGATAAACTTCAGAAACAAGCTCGTTTGGAGAAAATTGAACCCATGGAAGTTGCTCAGACCTATGCTGATTCTTACAATTGGGTCATGGATCAAATGAATGTTATACGTCCAAGCATAGAACCAAGGGCTAGCGGACATATCATTGAGCAAATTGAAATGATATCTGCAATTATTGATAGAGGTTTGGCGTATGAGGTTAATGGTTCAGTTTACTTTGATGTTTCGGCGTACAGTAAGATTGAAAATTACGGTGAACTCAGTGGTCGAGTTTTGGATGATTTGGTAGCTGGTGCTGGAAATCAAAGCAGAGATTTAGAAGGACAAGTTGAAAAGCGAAATGCTCATGATTTTGCCCTATGGAAAAAGGCTTCGCCTGAGCATATCATGCAGTGGTCGTCTCCTTGGGGAAAAGGTTTTCCCGGCTGGCATATAGAGTGTAGCGCCATGTCTGTAAAATATTTGGGTGAAGAATTTGATATTCATGGAGGCGGAATGGATTTATTATTTCCCCATCATGAATGCGAAATTGCCCAGAGCAAGGCTGCGCACAATCATGCACCTGCCAAATATTGGGTGCATCATAACATGATCACCATCAATGGTCAGAAAATGGCCAAGAGTTTGAATAACGGTATTCAAGTATTGCAGTTGTTTTCGGGAGAGCATCATTTATTGACGCGCGGTTTTGGTGCGGATGTTTTGAGGTTTTTTGTACTTCAAGCTCATTATCGAAGCACTTTAGATTTTAGCGAAGAGGCTTTGATTGCTTCTGAAAAGGGATTACAAAGGCTTTATGCCGCAGAAAAATTGTTGTCTGGATTGAAAGTTTCAAACAGTTCTTCTTTAGAATTTTCGGATTTGAAAGTGGCTATTGAAGCGGCTTTGTCTGATGATTTAAATACGCCCATTGCCATAGCACAATTGTTTGAATTGGCACGCCGAATCAACTTGGTGAACGACGGTAAAGAATCCATAGATTTAGTTAATCTGAATATGGCCAAGGAGTTATTTGATCATGTATTTCATGAGATTCTTGGAATAAAGGCAGCTATTGAAGAAAATTCAGGGGTTTTAGATGGTGTGGTAGAATTATTGATTCAACTTAGAGCGCAAGCAAAAACAGAAAAGAACTATGCATTAAGCGATCAGATTCGCAATGAATTAAAGTCCCGAGGAATAGAACTAATGGATTCCAAAGAAGGAACAAACTGGAAATTGTCTTAGCTTCATATGCCTGGAAAGTTTACCTTTTATAGTGAAAACATAGATGATAGGTTCATTGTTTTAGACGAAACGGAAGCTAGGCATGCTATTCAGGTTCTTCGATTTCAGGTAGATGATAACATTGAAGTTTCTAATGGCTTAGGAAACAAATACGCAGCTCGTATAGTAGAGATTCAAAAGCGATCATTAAAGGCAGAAATAGTGAGCTGCACTAGTTATGAGAGATCTCGTGTTAATTTAGCTGTTGGTATATTGAAAAATTCTGACCGCATGGAATGGTTGGTAGAAAAATGCACCGAACTGGGTTGCCATTCTATCGGTTTTCTTGAAACCAAGAACTCTGAACGTTCAAAGATCAATTTAGAACGGCTACACAAAACGGCCATAGCGGCTATGAAACAATCGCATGGCGCTTGGATTCCGACGATCCATTTAGTGGACTGGCGCCAGGTATTAGATTCATCTTCCCCCTTAAAATTTATAGCTTACTGTGATCTAGAGGACGGGATTTCGGTAAAGAATCATCCACATGCGTTGTTTGATAAAGCGGGTGATGTTCTAATTTGTATAGGCCCAGAAGGAGATTTCACTTTGGATGAGTTTAAACTTGCTACAGTACAAGGTTTTAGTGCTTTAAAATTAGGAGATCATATTTTGCGTGCTGAAACCGCTGCAATCACTGCATGTGCTTGGGCCAATTGGGTGTAAACGTTTATAATCGATTATAAACGTTTGATTTACGAGTAATGAGTTTGGGGATGTGCATTTTTGTGTTGTAAATATTTAACAACATGAAAAATTTATTGAATTCTGTCCGTTTGTACGGCAACGTTGGAAAGGACCCAGTAATCACTATTTTTGAGAACGGGGGAAAAGTAGCTCGATGGTCTATGGCCACAAATGAGAAACTAAAAAATGCTAAGGGTGAGTTGTTTGACGAGGTCATGTGGCATCAATTGGTCGCATGGGGAAATGCAGCCACCTTGGTTGAATCATTTGTAAAGAAAGGATCTAGGATTGCGGTGGAAGGCAAGTTGATTCATCGAAGGTTCACCAACAGAGATGGGGTTGAAAAGGAAGTTTCGGAGATTTTAGTGAAGGATTTATTGCTTCTTGAAAAAAGACAACCCCAAAGTCAAGAGGCAGATGAAATAGAAGAAGCAGTTCCATTTTAGTATTTTAAATTGACATCAAGAAGGGCTGCCTAGTGCGGCCTTTTTTGCGTTTTATGCAAATTATATGATTGTTTTGTTTCGAGTCGATTTAGGGGAGTTGTATGGTTAACTTGTTTTTGGAATATGGAAAAGAAATACTGTTTAGAATGTGAAGAAACGTTGAAAGGCAGAATTGACAAGAAATTCTGTTCAGATAATTGTAGGTCAGCATTTCACAATAGGGAAGGAGGGAAAATATCTCCAATGGTAAAGGTGATTGACCATCAATTGAAAAAAAATAGGGAGATTTTACGGCAGTTATTCAGCCAAATTGGTTCTACTCGTGAAAATAATGAGTTATTTGTTTCATCAGAGGAAATACGCATTTACGGTTTTGTTTTTGATTTTTATACACATAAGAGGGTTTTCGACCGGGTTGAATACCTTTTTTGCTATGACTACGGATACAATAAAGTAGACGAAGAACGCATTCATTTGATTAAACATGACTTATTAAATCGAGGTGTGGATAATATTGCGTAAATTTGCGGTTCCATTCGTTGGCCATGAGAGAAAATAATGACAAGAGTAAAAAATTTACTCTAAAAGACCGCAAGCCTGTATCCCAAAATCATGGCGAAAATTCACCGAAACCAGAAAGAACTGAACGTCCTAAAGTAGATCGTTCATCTGATGGCGGTTTTAATAGTGAAAAGCGCAGCGAAGGCGGCTTTGGAAGAGATCGCAGATCAGACGACAGAAGCAGCGGCGGTGGGTTTAATAGAGAAAATCGCAGCGAAGGCGGCTTTGGAAGAGATAAACGCGAAGGTGGTTTTGGAAGAGATCGCAGATCAGACGACAGAAGCAGCGGCAGCGGGTTTAATAGAGAAAATCGCGGTGAAGGTGGTTTTGGAAGAGATCGCAAATCTGACGGTTTTGATAGAGGTGAAAG
>CAMDUE010000001.1 GCA_945877575.1 Chitinophaga pinensis | reverse complement strand
TACATATTCTTTGCCATTATTGTACTAGCGTCTTGCGGTGAAAAGCAGCTGGGAGTGTCCAATCCTGTTTTCGATAAAGACATTGAACCCATCATTGTTCAACATTGCACCCCTTGTCACAGAGAAAATGGGGGAGCTCCATTTGTATTGACATCCTTCGAAGCCGTCAAGAAAAAAGCAAAGACCATAGCAAAAGTTACAGCCAATAGATACATGCCGCCGTGGCCTGCAGACCCCAATTATTCGCATTTTTTGAAAGAAAATGTGTTGAGCGAGCAGCAAATTGCAACCATCCAAAATTGGGTGAAACAAGGCTCTAAACCGGGTGAAAATCCGGGTCAATTGCTAGCCAAAGTCACCCCTTTTGTGAGCAATTTGGGGGTTCCTGATTTGGTTCTTGAACTCGACTCGGTAAATTTCAATCAGGGCGATCAAGATCGATTTTTCTTGGTCAAAACCTCTGCTCGTTTGCCCCAGAAAAAATACGTAAGAGCCGTTGAATTCATTCCCGGACAACCCCAGTTGGTGCATCATTTTAACGGACATTTAATCAACTACGAAAAGGGCTCCAAATCTGATTTTACCACACAACCACTGAAAGTAGAAATGAAATACGAGGAGAAAGGCCCGCTCAACGAGGGACTTAATCTCATGACTAGCAATGGAATTATTCCAGAAAGGGTGCATTCAGTGGTGAATTATCTTCCAGGAGTGTTTGGCACCGAATATCCCGATGGCATTGGAACCTTCCAAGTGTCGGAAGAATTCTCCATTGTCGGAAATGACGTGCATTACGGTCCATCAAGAAAATCAGTTACCGATAAAAGTAGAATTCATTTGTTCTTCACCGACGTGCCTCCGCAAAGAGGTTTGGGTGAGCTCATGTTAGGCACCAACGGGGTGAGTAAAATTGTGCCGCCCTTGGTGATTAAGCCAAATACGGTGAGCAAGCACATCACCGAATTCACGGTTCCTGAAGATATTTCGGTGTTGACAGTGAATCCACATTTACATTTGCTCGGAAAATCGTTTAAAGCTTATGCCATAAAACCTAACGGCGACACCATTCGCTTGATTTCCATTCCGCGTTGGGACTTTAGATGGCAGTATTTTTACACGTTTCCCAGCATGGTGAAAATTCCACGCGGAAGTCTCATCAGGGCAGAAGCGGTGTTTGACAACACCGATAACAATCCAAACAATCCCAATCGTCCCCCAAAAACAGTGGCAGAGCGATTCGATTACGGCGGCTCGAGCATGCGGGCCAGCGATGAGATGTTTCAATTCATCATTACTTACGTGGCTTGGCAACCAGGCGACGATAAAATATCCCTCAAAAAATAAAAACCATGGAATTAAAAGTTCTTCAACATTCTGCTGATTTTCATTCTGTTGTGGATGTGATTTACGCAAACGATGCAAACCATATCAAGCATTTAGAGTCAGATGTAGATGCTGTTTTTGATCGATCTCACAAGAAATTTCAACGGGGCGACGCTCAACGATGGATTTTATGGGAAAATTCAAATCCCATTGGGCGCATTGCTGCCTTTTACGAAGACAAGAACGGCAAGCGTTTTGGTGGTTGGGGATTTTTTGAATGCATCAACAACGACGATGCCGCAAAAATCTTGATTTTAGAGGCGGAAAATTGGCTCAAAGAGAACAAAGCCACCAAGATTATGGCGCCCGTGAATTTTGGCTCTAGAGACGCTTATTGGGGACTTTTGATCAGTTCTACCACTTATCCCAGTTATCAGGAGAACTATCAGCCCTCGTATTACCAAAAGTGGTTCGATTCAATGGGGTATGGCCTAGAAATTGAGCAAACCACTTACGAATTGGTGGAAAATGACTTCAACATTGAGCGTTTTTCAAAGATTGCAGAGCGAACTATGGGTAATGCTCAATATAGATTTGAAGTGCTTGATTTTAGTCAGCTGCCCAAATTTGCTGCTGATTTTGTTACTATTTACAACCAAGCTTGGTCATTTCACGAAGATTTCGAGCCTTTGGATGTTGCAGAAATCTTGAATCGGTTCAAATCCATGAAGCCCGCGGTCATTCCCGAGCTCATTGTATTTGCATACCACGGCGAGGAGCCCATTGGTTTTTACGTGAATATTTTGGAGTTAAACATGATTTTTAAGGATTTCGGGGGAAAGCTTACGCTTTGGAATAAACTGCGTTTTTTGATGAGCAAGGGCAAGATTGACCGATGTCGTGGCGTGGTGTTTGGAGTGATACCTCAATACCACAACAAAGGGGTAGAAGCGGGGATGATTATGAAGTCGTACGAGGGTGCGAAAAAAAATCCAAAAATCAAGAGCGTAGAGCTCGCATGGATTGGCGATTTTAATCCAAAGATGCTCAGTATGTTAAGTTCTTTGGGTGCAAAATTGACGAAGACACACCACACATATAGCAAAACTTTTTCTTAATTTTTTTTGGTCAGTATTTGCATTTTTAAAAAATGGGTGTACCTTTGCAGTCCTTTAAAGAAGGAACGATTCCGTAGCTCAGTTGGTAGAGCAATACACTTTTAATGTATGGGTCCTGGGTTCGAGTCCCAGCGGGATCACAGATCGACTTATTAAAGTCAAGCAAAGCCGCTCAAGTTTGAATACTAGAGCGGTTTTTTTGTTTTTAGGCAATTCATATCGCCTCAAACAAACTCAAACTTTTTGTGAATCATTTGTGAACTGAACCTACTAGGACAATGAACGAATATTTGAAAACAAAGGAAGTTTGTAAATACATGAATATGAACCCAAATACATTTACCAAAATGTGTGTGAATCATCAAATCTATCCGAAAAAGATCGATGTATCACAGTACTACTCAATCAATGATTTGAATTCTGTATTTAATTAATTAGAAGCCTGGTAATGTCAGGCTTTTTCTTTTTAAGATCAAATGAAATATAGTAAAGAAGCCTTGAAGCTTTCTTAGTTGAAAAATATAGTTAATCTAGCAATTTTATAATGACAACCTTAGTAGCGGGAGATCAGGCGATTTCTAACTTTTTAGAAGGTTATGAATTGGTGGTTGATCTTTGGAAATATATGAATAGGCAAGATGATTAAAATTTCATGCATGAAGTCTTGTATCGAATCCGATACAAACTTCTGAAATGGAATATTAGAAAAAAGGGGGAAGAGGGTGTGTAAATCTCTATAAAGGTGTATGTAAATATACTCAGTAAATTGTTATTTTTGGGAGCAATTAATTTAAAATACATCTGTAATTGCAAAAAGAATAAAACGAAATAAAGTTTCGCATATCACTCCATTATTGTATGGCTAAGCGAAGGTTTGTTTCGGATATATACAAGTTAGCACCAATTGTAGGACGACACATCACGACAAAAAATGGACATTGTAAAACATAACAAATCAGCTTGGGACAATTACGTTGATAAAAAAGACCGCTGGACAATTCCTGTTTCCGAGCAAGAATTAGAAAACGTAAAGAATGGAAACTGGAATATTGTTTTGACACCGAAAAAACCCGTCCCTCACAATTGGTTTCCCGACTTGAAAGGTTTAAAAATTTTAGGACTTGCATCTGGTGGCGGACAACAAGGACCAATTCTTGCAACTTTGGGGGCAGACGTTACCATTTTTGACAATTCCGAAAAGCAGTTACAACAAGACAAAACTTTAAGTGACAAATTTGACCTTGACATAAAAACAGTTCAAGGAGATATGAAAGACCTTTCAGTGTTTGCAGCCAATTCATTTGACCTGATTTTTAATCCTTGTTCAATACTCTTCGTTGACAATGTTTTACCAGTTTGGAAAGAATGCTTCCGAGTTTTGAAACCAAATGGAATTTTAATGACAGGTTTAATCAACCCAATTTCATTTCAACTTGACGAAGAATGTTTGAAACTAATTTACAAGCAACCATTTTCAGACCTGCACTCACTGCCGACAGAAAAATTAGAAGAATTGAAAAATAACAATGAAGCTTTGGTATTTGGACATAGTTTGACAGACCAAATTAGCGGACAATTAGACGCTGGTTTTAACTTGACAAATATGTATGAAGACAATTGGGGCGGAGAAAGTAAAATGGACGACTTTTTACCTGCATTCATAGCGACAAGAGCTGTAAAACGACTACAATGACAGACAAAAACAACTGGCGCTAACATCGGTTTGGCGATATGGCGGCTGAAGTGCTTCTATGAAACATTAGTGCAAGGGTTAACAGCAGTAATTCTATGGAACTTCAGTGCTAAAATCCGCCACATCGCCAAGCCCGAAACCGTTAAACAACCTTGTGGGGTTCCCCAAACTCCTCAATAATAACTTTCACATGAATTGGGGTCAAAAATCATTAGACATTGATTTTGTCATTACCATTGGGTTCGAAAATACATCGATAGTTTAATAATCGTGTTTATTCGAAAAACAGTGTAGCCTTGATGTAATTAAAATTCAAGAACGACACCGCATTTTGAACCATTTGTAAATTTTGATTATAGCAAAAATTAAAGCTACTCCTATAAGTAGATTTAAAACCGTAAAAGCAACTAATGTCCAATTTATTGTGGTTGTTTCCATTGATTTTGGTGTAAAGAACTCAAAATTATTACGTTAAAAACAAAATACAAATCATGCAGCATTTCCCTCAAAAGGTTTTATATTTTTCAACTCCAACGCTTTTTGATTTTAAATTTCTTCTAAATCAAAATCATCTTGGAGGCCTAACCAAAACAATTTGATATTGTTTTAATTCCATTCTTCAAAATTTTCGTCCTCAAAAACGTCTTCTATAAGCAACTGGTCATCCCCGTTTTCGTTCATTCGTTGGAATTCTTTATCCCAGCCTTTTCGAGGTTCATCTATGGGACGAAGTACAATTTGTCCTTTTTCGAGAATCAATTCTATTTTGTCGGTTATATTGTATCTTTCCAAAATGGACTTATTTAAACGCAACCCTTTTGAATTTCCGATTTTTATGATTGAAACTTCCATGTTGTGACAAATTTGTAATTACAAAGTTATTACAAATTATTTAAAATCCACCAACTCCACAGCCACCTCATTTCTGCGATTGGTTACATCCCAAGGAGCATTGTACCCTAAATACAACAGTTCCCCGCGGTGTTTCAACCCGTTTGAATCTAAGACTGAATATAATTGGTCTGCATGCTGTTTGATTTTTTCAGAGTTTGAAAATCCCCCGAAACGAACAACTGCCAATACCTTTGAACCTTCACTCACCAATTTTACCTGATTATTGCTTGGTGATGGCAAATCTTTGAGCGAGTATTCGCTAGGCATCACAAACGACATGCTCGCAGAATCGCCCATTTTCATGATAACCGGTGCGGTCATCGCAATTTTTTGTTGAGACTGATTACCTCCGAAAATATATCCCGCAACCGTTCGGAACCCATTGTTTCCCTCGGTGTTGTAGTCAGATTTCGGAAGCGAAGTTTGTGCCAAAATCATTCCAGGATATTCGCGAATTTCAACAGCTCCCAAGGTTTTGATGATTTTGTACTTGGGCGTTTCAATATACTTAAAACGGAAAGAATAAAACACCAAACCAATCAAAATCAATGAAATAACCACAGCAATAAAAATCCAAACCTTCATAAAAAATGAACGTTTGAACAAGGAAATTGTTTCTAATTTTAACCTGATAACGATTATTTATACTCGATTTTTGCCGTTATTATTGTAGTTAAATGAAGAAATCAAATCATTTACTGACCTATATAATACTCGCTGCAATGCTTGTTGGCGTGGTTACCGGGCAATTATTATTCATGCATTTTGATGTCAATGGCGATAGTCAACTAGTTGGCAGTGAATTGGATGCGGCAAAACAAATAGCTTCCTATTTTAAATTGTTAACCACCCATATTTTTTTGAGACCCGTTCAAATGACCATCGCACCTCTGGTTTTAACCACACTGATTGCGGGAATTGCCAAGATGGATGACATCAAAACCGTTGGCAGAGTAGGAGGGAGAAGCATGATCTGGTTCATTTCGGCTTCTTTGGTTTCATTGTTACTTGGTCTAGTGTTGGTGAATTATTTCCAACCCGGGGTGAATGCCAATTTTGGAACCACCGATACCTCTTCTGTGGCAGACGTTGTTGGAAAAACACAAGGATTTAGCCTTCAAAATTTTCTGGAACACGTATTTCCTATGAGTATTTTTGAGGCCTTAGCGCACAATGAAATACTCCAAATTGTGTTGTTTGCCGTTTTGTTTGCCATCGCATTGAATCAGACCGGTGAAAAGGCAAAACCCATCATCGATGCACTAGATACCATGGGTAAAGCCATTTTGAAAATTGTTGGCTACGTAATGTGGTTGGCCCCGTTGGGTGTTTTCGGAGGAATAACAGCCATCATAGCTGTTAAAGGCCTTGTTATTTTGAAATTGTACAAGGACTATCTGATCTACTTTTACACCGGCATTGGACTTTTGTGGGTCATTTTGCTTTCCGTAGGATATTTATTCTTGAAAGGAAAATTATGGAAGTTGCTTTCACACTTGCGAAATCCACTCATGGTGGCGTTCAGCACCACCAGCAGCGAAGCCGTATTCCCAAAATTAAGTCAAGAACTGGAGAATTTTGGTTGTAAAAAGAAAGTGGTAAGTTTTGTTCTTCCCTTAGGATATAGCTTCAACCTAGACGGCTCAATGATGTACATGACCTTCGCCAGCATCTTCATCGCGCAAGCATACAATGTCCCTCTAACCCTTGGAACCCAATTAACCATGCTGCTGGTTTTGATGCTAACATCAAAAGGAATCGCCGGAGTACCTCGTGCATCTTTGGTGGTTGTAGCCGCTACGTGTTCTATGTTTAACATTCCCGTAGAAGGTATTGCACTCATACTTCCCATAGATCATTTTTGCGACATGGGTCGCAGCATGACCAATGTTCTCGGCAACGGATTGGCCATTTCCGTTATTGATAAATGGGAGAAAGAATGAAAACTCACGATGAAAAAATTGCACAGCTTACCTTGGCTGAGATATATCCACTCTATTTGAAAAAGATTGAAAAAAAGGGGAGGACAGCTCAAGAATTAGACACTGTCATTCAATGGCTTACCGGATTATCGTCCCAAGAAATCAATCAAGCCATTCAAGACCAACTCACGTTTGATGAGTTGGCAAAGGGCAGGAAATTGGAAAAAGTTTTGCGCTCAGCGCAATAAATCCAGTAATTCCGCAACCGTGCTTTTCTGTTTATCGTGTGCGTACCATTTATGCAACTCTTCAATATAATTAGCCGCAGTTTCTGGGTCGGATTTTAATTTAATGACCATTTCTTGGGCTGCTTTCGGACGGGGACCCCAGTCGTTGAACAATTCAAAGTGTTCATCTAATTGAATAATCTTGGGAACCGCCATTCCACCGTTAGTTAGGTGTGCATTCATTAATTCTGGAACTTCGTCTCTATACACCAAACGGAAATTGATCTTTTCCTCGCTAGCCTCAGCAATTTTATTCATCACAGGAATGATTTGTGAAGCATCTCCGCACCAGTGTTCGCTGATTACCAGCCAAGTTCTTTTTGTTGTTTCTTTAGCAATATGTTTTTGTTCTTCTGATAGTTCAAATGTCCTATCAATTCGGGCACTTCTGTGTTGATTCATGGGAATATACTCCCCGAAATTATAAGCTGAAGGATTGTTGCTTTTGGTAATGAAAAGCTCTTGGTAAGAAGTGTAATCTACTGAGATGTCAACGTATTTCTTGTAATCCATATGCAATTTTACAATCAAGAAATCTTAATGTTTCGATTGATTGAGATTTTTTTTAAGGTTAATTTTTAACTTAACTTTGCTCAATGAGGTATTGTTTGATATTCTGTTTCTTTTCAATTTCAAATTTTTTAACGGCCCAATCTCATTTTGACGGCGAATTAGATTTAACTACTAAGCTCAAGGGCTTTTACTCCTCTGAAGTTGAACGTCAATTGGAGAACAACGTTTTAGAATTTTTGATGAAATCGGATAGTTTATATTCTGGTGGAAATATCAAGATAGAGTTATTGAATTCTGGAAAATTCCATAAATACAAAAAATGGGTAAATATTCATGTTTTGGTTTTTGGAGTACAGAGTTCAGACAGTGACCGTTACATTATTTTACAGTTAATAGAAAGCTCTACATTTTCACAAAAACGACGTTACATTTATCTGAAATTTGATGAAAAATCATGGAGAAATTTCTTGAGTCCCATTGTTTCCGCCTATTTAGAAAACAATAATAATGTTGATTCTAAGCTTTTACTGGGCGATATTCAGAAAAAAAGTTTGAATTTCATCAAAGTAGTTATGGGTTTCAACGAATGGGTTGCAATTGAAAAAACTCCAAATCAGAATGGATTGAATAAGAGCATCGTATTGAATTCAGATCAACTGTATGAAAATAGACTAAATCCTGAAACACAATGGAAGTTCATAGCAGCAAACAGCTTAGATCAATGCACAATCTATATGCCTGAACTTAAGACGGTTTTTCAGTTTGATCCGGAATCTTTATTGTTGCCGGCCACATTTTTTCTGAATAATGGGTTGAAATTTTAAACCGTTCGGCCTTATATTTGTTTGAACGAATAAATATTCCATGAAAAGAAAAGAGTTCATCAAAAAAGGAGTTTTAGGTACAGCTGTTTTGGCTTCTGGAGCAGCGGCAGCCGATATAATTAGAAACAACATCGATGAATTGAAGCCTTTAGACATTCTCGGATTTAATCACATAAAAAATACTGAATCAAAAGTCATGGAAAACTTAGTTTTACATAAGTCATCTTCAAGAGGATTAGCCGATCACGGATGGTTGAAGAGTCATCACACATTTAGTTTCGCTAACTATTACAACCCCGAAAGAATGCACTTTGGGGTTTTAAGGGTTTTGAATGATGACACCGTTGCTGCCGGTATGGGATTTGGAACGCATCCTCACGACAACATGGAAATCATCAGTATTCCATTGGAAGGCGATTTGGAGCACAAAGATTCCATGGGTAATGTAGCCACCATCAAACATGGCGAGATTCAAGTAATGAGTGCGGGAACTGGAATCACCCACAGCGAATACAACCGCAATAAAGACAAACAGGTTAAGTTTCTTCAAATTTGGGTTTTTCCAAACAAGAAAAATGTAACACCACGTTACGATCAAATCCCTTTGAACCTTGCAGATAGGCACAATAAACTGCAGCAAATTCTATCGCCCAATCCCAATGATGAAGGCGTTTGGATTCATCAAGATGCCTGGTTTCATATGGGGAAATTTGATGAGAACCACAATACCCAATATCAACTTAAAAAACCGGGAAATGGGGTGTACGCATTTGTTCTAAACGGAGCTTTCAACATCAATGGACAATCGTTAGAGCACCGAGATGGCTTGGGAATTTGGAACGTTGATCAGTTGCAAATAACCGCTAATTCAAAATATGCTGAAATTCTTCTGATGGAGGTTCCTCTTCAGTTGTAATTTTATTTCTTGGGAAGAAAAAAGTGGCTCCGATAAAATCGGTGCATGGCAAAAACATGCGGAAAACTGATGCACGAAATGAAAATGAAAAAGGCAGCTATCCATCCTTCGGCGCTGAACCAGGTTCTGAAGAAATAGAATCCTCCAAGAAACAAAAATGCAGCCAACGTAAAGGGTAAAGCCTTTTTAAATAATTCTATGGCCTTCTTGCTAAAACCATCCATCAAATGGATGCTGCTGTTGATGCTGTGGTTGAATACGAAAAACAATCCAAAAGCCTGCAATAAAGGCAATTGAGAAAACAGAGGAAGCCACAAAATCTCCCAAATTCGGTGGAATCCTCTTTTTAGTTGAATTATAATTAGCACAGTAAACGAACCAATCCAGATTTCGAATGCGTTTGATATCGAAACATTCACTGACATATTTGAGAGGGTTTCTTTGAATTCTAGTGGATGAGAATACAATAGGCTAGTTAGCATAAAACATCCCCAGAGAAACGACCAAATATTGGCAACTTGATATTCTGATTCTCCAAAATGCCATGCTGAATACAAAAGAAACAGGATTAGCGCCGAAACAGGATTTACCCACCAAATAAGCGCCATAACCGCCATTTTCAAAAGATAGTTTAGGATAAATCCCACTTTAATGGGGGCGTCAAAGTGATTGGATTCTAACAAGTGATCAATAGCGCCATGGGGTATGCCCACCAAGAACAAACCGAAAAGTAAGAGTGCCCAAACAATAAACGTCGCATTGAGATAATCGAAACCCAGAAAGCAGCTTCCTAAAACAAAAGGCATCAATTTAACCCATGGAAGGCAGGCAAAAACATCTTTTATTGCAGCCCATAAAAACGGCAAAATGGGCAACGAGCAAAGCAATTTTATTTCATTCCAACCCTGCGTTTCTTCTTTCAAAAAATAAATTACTTCCTTGACAGAATTTCTTTGAAATAATCGTTCAAAAATAGGTTTTCCAGCAGATGGATTTTGATTTAAAATATTCAATAACAATCGATCATAAAATTGAAACCTGGTTTTATAAGGCGTATGTTTATTTTTTTCAGACGTTTCTGAGGAAATATCATTAGATATCTTTTGAGCTTGTTTGCAACTGGTCAAAAATGAATATCCAGTACTGGGTTTGATGTTGCCTGCTTTTGCGCCAGTGGCAAAATATGGGTTGAATTTCTCTGTAGGTAATTCTATTTGGGCGGTGCACATCGGAATATTGCCGCTCTCTGTCGCAATTATTTGGAATTCTCCAAATCGCTTCAATATTTCCGAATGCAATAGGTGTTCCGTGTCTTTTTTCTCTAAAGGATTTTTTTGGAAGGCGGTTAGTTCCACCAATGCTTGGTTCTCAGTAAACGGCAGTACATACAAAAATTGGGTGGATCCCATTTGGTCCAAATCAAAGTCCATCATGACAAATTCATTGGAATCAAAAGTGCTTTGTTCTGTTTTAATGTTCCAACCGAAGAAACTTTGCACCAACGAGGTCTGATTATTTGTGCATTTTTTGAATTTAGGGGGACGGCTATCAAAAAAAAAGTCCGTCTCTAATTTGAAATCTGCAAGAGTCACATGCACCTGTTTTTCGTCTATTTTAATATTCTCGTCTTCAACGAATTCATGAAAATAGGTAACAGGGTATTTTTTAATTTCCTCTTTTACTTTGTTATAGAGCGATATCGCTGAAATATGATGATATTTTAACGGGGAAATATTCTCATGTTTCTGAGATCCAGCCGTTGCAAAATCCCAAGACTTAGAAATGAGTTCAGTCAAATGAAATTCTTGAATCTCGGTTTCTGTTGCCCAAAAACAAAAGGTTCGGTCATTCGAATTTTTTGAATCAGGCTCTATGATAGCAATTTTTTTAAGATCAAGTTGTTGGGTTCTGCTTAATTCCAAGAACAACAAAGAATTTGCGGCACCCATACCTAAGAAAACCAAATCGAAAGAAGAACTTGTTAAGTTTTTGGTTTTCATGTAGTTTAAATAACCATTTATCAATAAAAATTGTTTAAAATTGAATACGACATTATTTTCGATAAAACTAAATTTATGAAAAAAGCATTTCAAATTATTTTATTCCTTTTTGGATCAGCTTCTGCTGCATTTGCTCAAGGGGTAACAGGTTCAGAGTTTATTTCAGAATACTCTAACCTCAAAGGTCAAATGGTGGTGATTAAAGGTGTAACGGGCAAAGTGATTCCTTCAGCTCCTAAAACTTTGGGATCAAAAGCAAAAGCGGTTGCAGCCAATAAAAAAGCAACTTCTGCTAACGGTCCAGTAGCGGCGGGTTCTCCATCTTCCGTAAATGTAGCCAATGGAGGCTCAGCACCATCAAATAAAAATAACTCAACCTCTGTTGCAAATAGCAATACCTCAACTCCATGCAATATCAAGTCAGGTTCACACAAAGTGGAACTAGATTTTGCTAATGGTAAAAACTGTGGTTGCTTCCAAATAGGTGGCGAATTGATGCAGCCAATGAATGATGCCATTAAGTCGGGAAAACCTTTCGATGTAACCGTACAGGTTGATCAAGCCGGTAACCACCGCATAATGGATATTTCTTTCCAACGTTAAAAAATTAATTCTATTGAAAAAGGTCTCTTGCGAGGCCTTTTTTTATGCGATCTTCGTGCTATGTTTTTTGTTATCAGCAAATTCTTACATTTCATCATTAAACCCCACTTTTGGATTTTTCTGTTTGTCCTAATCACCTTACTCAAACTTTGGTTCTCGAATAAGAAATGGATCCAAAAATTACCCATTACCGCCAAAAGATCTGCCTTTATCGCATTTTTATTGCTGTTTATTTTAGGCAATCATCCTTTGGTTAATGAATTGAATATCCGTTGGGAACAACGCGTCCCCCAAAAGAGAATTTACCACCAAGACTCCTTTCCAAGAATTGCCGTGATTCTCGGGGGATATGGATACTACGATGACCAAAATGATTATTTTAGACTAGGCAGTGAAGGTGATCGATTCATGGTGGGACTTCAAGGATTGTTATTGAATAAGTTTGATAAAGTAATTCTGACTGGAGGTTCATCTGCAATATTCAATAAAGTATACTACGAAGCCGAAGAAGCAGGCAGATACCTCCAAAATATGGGCATAGACTCAAGCAAAATCATCATCGATAATTTATCGAGAAACACTTACGAAAATGCTTTATATACTCAGAAAATTCTTGATTCGCTGAATTACAAGCAACCCGTTTTATTAGTTACTTCTGCGGCTCATATGTATCGTTCGGAAGGTTGTTACAAGAAAGTAGGGGTGAATTTCATTCCTTATGTGGCCCATCCAACATGCGATCCCAATCGACGTTATAACTTGGAAGCTTGGCTAATTCCCAATCCAGGTTCACTGCAAACCATGTCTAATCTATTGCATGAATGGGTAGGAGTGATATCCTATAAACTGTCTGGGAAAATGTAAGTAAGGCTAAATAACCTTTAAAATTCTAGATAATAGAATGGTACAGAACCCATTTTTTGAAATTGGAACGCAATAAAAATCACAGCAACAAGGGTAATAGCAGATACCCACACCGGTAGTTTTTTTATTTGTTCAATGATCAAAAGATAAAATCGCGGCATTGACCAGTGAAAAACTAAAGTACTAGCGAATATGATCGCTACGTAAGGATATAGTTTAAGCCAATCTCCAAAGAGCGAAAAATCCAATCCGCCAAAAATACGCATTATCATTTGATTGGCTTGTTCCAAATCCGTGGATTTAAAATAAACTCCGCTGAAGGTAAGGAATGTAAATGTAAGTAATATGGAAAAAGGCTTATAGATGTAAACGGGTATGTATTGTTTGATTTTTAGACGTACTTCTGAAGTCCAAACATCCCAAATCAATGCAAAAGCGTGCATGAGTCCCCAAAAAACAAAATTTAAATGTGTTCCATGCCAAAAACCGCTGACTGCAAATACCACAAAAACCGATAGGGTGGTGCCCCATTTTTTCCAGGTTCTTAGGTAGTAACTCAATGGAAAATATAAATATTGGTTGAACCATTGAGACAGTGATATATGCCAACGTTTCCAGTATTCTGTGATATTTTGAGATAAGAATGGGAAATTGAAGTTCTCCATGATTTCAAATCCCATGAACAAGGAAATACCCACTGCAATATCCGTATATCCGCTAAAGTCTAAATATAAATTCAAAGTTTGAATCACTGCGGCCAGCAGATTTTCCATAGGAGTAAAATACAGATAGGCATCAAAAATGCGTTCAACAAAATTCACAGCCAAGTAATTGCTCAACACAAACTTTTTTACAACTCCCAAACCTACAAGAAATGCACCGTAATTTACTTTACTCTTATCTATGACCCATTTAGGGGAATTAAGGTGTTTAAGAAAATTAGGGGCTGTTTGAATTGGTCCCATCAAAAAAACCGGGAAGAAACTGATGAAAGTCCAATAATTCAGCAAACTAGGTTCTGGTTCATCTAGGTTTTCATAATAAACGTCAAAGACATAGCTCATGCTTCTAAAGGCATAAAATGATACACCAATGAACTTAATAAACGAAAGAAATTCAGGTTTTAATTGCCATTCATCTAAGTGTCGAAAAACAAGAATCAACGCAATATTTTGAAGCACACTGAACCGCATGAGCCAAGTTTTGGTGCCATCTGAATTCGATTCATGAATGAGCTTGGCAACAATGAAATCTGACAACGAAAACAGCAATACCAAGATAATCAAACTATTGCCTATAGAAAGTAAAAATACTAAATTGCCTATGAGCAACACCGTATTTCTGATCAGTGGTTTTGTATTCCAAATCAATACACAGATTTGAATGAAAAACCATAAAATGAAAAACTGAGCAGAGTTGAAAGTCATAGTTACTTAACCTTGAGGCTTTTACCGGGCTTGATAAAATCAGAACGCATTCCGTTCATTCTTTTTAATTCAGCTACCGACAATCCATGTCTTCGTGCAATACCGTAAAGGGTGTCACCGCTGCGAACTTTGTAATAAACAGGTTTCGGTTTTCTATATCCAGGGTTTCCGGAATTCCTGGTGTTTCCGGAATTTCCGGGGTTGTAAGTGGGCTTATTGGTGACCGCCGATTGTCCTTTATCCAATGATTTTTCTACAACAGTAAAGATGCGCAAGGTTTGTCCTTCGTTCAATGAATAACCTTTCAGACGATTCCAATCTTTTAATTGGATGACACTAATATTATAACGTTGAGCAATGGCCCAAGCAGTTTCACCTTTTTTAACGGTATGTTCTATCCACTGAAGTTCCTTTTGCTTCAAGGAAGTATCTGGCTGAACGGGATCAACATACAGGGTATCTACACAGGGAATAATGATGGCATCGGAGGTGTCTTTTTTTAGTTTTAGTCTTCTATCAGTATTTTTAAATGCGTGATAAATGAGAGATCCTTTGAGTTCGTAACCATCTCTGTTCAAATGAACTCCATCTTTGTTTGCCAACCGAACTGATTTCCAAATACGCATAGATTGTTGTCCACCAGCTACTCTATACCAATCGTAAAAGGCCACTTTTTCAGATTTAGCAACTTCTGCTATCAAATACGAAAAGATAGAACAAGCTTTGATGCTGTACCCACCCCTATGAATATCTTGACTATTAGATAAGATGATGACCGCTCCTGGGGCGTATTCTTTGAACATTTCAATGATTGATATCAAATTATCTTTAAATCTCTCTTGTTCAATGCCTTTTTGATAAAAATCGTTTGCCCCTACATCCAAAATAATGGCATCGGGATTCAATATTTTTAGATGATCTGGCAGTTTGTTCTCACGCATAATTGAATAATGCCCAGCGCCATTTATTCCAACACTCGTATACAAAACACCTCTGTCAGAAGGAGATTCTATGCTAATACCATAAATTTCAAAAGAGTGCTGAGCCGAGTCTCTTCTTACAAATTCAAACAAATAATCATCGGCGCCGGTTGGCATATTTACTATTAATAAATCTGTAGTTGTATCATTTTCCGAAGTATAAACATCGGCAATGACGGTCTTGCCACCGGCAGTGATTTTAAGATCAAAAGAATTGGGGCTTCTGTGGCAAAAAATCTTCAATCGTGTAAATTCTGGTTGAATGGCCTTTTCCCTGAATGATAATTTAAACTGCGCAGTAGAATCGTATGTTTTTGATGTAATTCCGGTAACTCCAATGGTCAATTCAGGACTTCTTTCTACGTTTCTAGCATACAACCACCTTCCGGTGTGAAAACATCGGTAATCGGCAGCAGTATGAGTACGAGCGGTTGTATATGGAAAAACCATTCCACGACCAGCATTTCCAAATGTAGAACCAAGCAACGTGCGTGTTTCGTTGGTGAAAATATCTGCCTGAACATGAGAATCACCGATGTGAAGTATATTGACCCGTTTTTTGTTGGATCCATTCAATTTATTGAAAAAAGGTCTCAAAATTTGTTTGTCATGACTCTGAAAAATATTCATATTGGAGTCAATCCAAGGATATTTTTGGTATTCAAAATTGTGCCAAAAAAGCGCTTGAGACCTCAAATTTGAGGCATGGATGCTTAAAAAACCTATGGTAATTATTCCTACATACTTTATAATCGTCTGTCTAATCTCAATCATTATTCTATTCTTGTGCTTAAAAGATAACAAGCTCTAGCTCCGTTCAATTCACGCGTTAAAGCCCTTGCAAATATTTTTTGTCCTGACGGTGATAAATGCCCATCCAAACTGGCTAATCCTTTTTTCTGCCATTCCAGAATGCCACCGCCTTCCAACATGAATCCATAAAAATCAAAGAATGAAACATTCTTTTCTTGAGCTACTTCTTGCAACCATCTATTCAATAATTTACAAGACTCATAACTCTTCATTTCTCCGCCGCTTCTGTAACCCATATCGCCCGGACCAATAAGCAAAATCGAAACATCCGGACAGCAACTTTGGTATTTATTTAAGATGTTTCGGAAGATATTTTTAACCCATTTCTCTTGTGAACCATCTGTTTTTATGTATGGAACCATGTTGTTTCCAAAATGAAGTACAACCAAAGAAACATTTTGCCTTTGGCTTTCTTCGCTCAATAACGACGAGTTTATATTGTTCAGTCCGTCACCAGAATGACCTCTGATACCCATATTGTCAATTTGAATTCCTTTGGTTCCGGCATCTATTGAATAGCCATAAACTACAGGATTAATGGCCCTATATCTGAAGTTTATCTTACCAATTATAGGGGTATCAGTCACCACAAATTCTTGTAAAAACTTACTTCTAATTGATTTCTTGGCCATTTTCCAAACAGAATCTTTGGGTCTTCTCCACTGCAATTCCGATAGAGAATCAGGTAAGGCCTGAATCAACAATTTTTGATATTTAACAGATTTGGTAATTTTCAAACCAAATCCCCTGAATTCAGAGGGCCTTGAACTAGTAGCAACAAATGCTTGTCCTGATGGACCAAACCATTTGAATTTCTTTTTATCTCTGAAACAATTCAGTTTTTTCCATTGGGAATTTTGAGTTTCGTCAATTTCCAATACTCCATAAGTTGCCGGGTTAGACAAGGGAACGTAACCCATACCACTTCCACCGTATTGAGATTGGAAAATCCGACGAATCTCCGAAGTAATGCGATCACCCTCAATTTGAGAATCCCCGAAATACCAAATTCTACTTAATTCCTTTTGTGATTCAGATAACTTCTCAAAAAAAGTTTGCATGCTATTCTGACCTTCTTCTGTAAAAGCTAAAAACTTCAAAGACTGAAGCATCGAATCGTAGCGGTTTTTATCTTGATTGCTAAGCTTGACTTTAATCCAATGCTCAATGTGGAAGGGTTTACCGCCGTATACACCTCCTTGTTCTACTACCACAGCTACTTGACTATCTTTAACCAAGGTTACCGTAGTTTTTTCAACAGATTTTGTACTATCTATTGAAAAATCTGAACCTACCAAGAACCGGTTAAAATAAGGGCTGTCAAATTCCCATGAGCCTAAAAGCCCAAATCTGCTGGCACCGAGAAGTCCCAATAAGAACAATCCCAGCGAAGCTGTAAAAATAATTATGGATTTATTATTTTCAGGCACCCTTTTTAGATACAATTAAATCCATCATATCACCCACATTTTTCATGCCTATGAGCTCTTTCAATTTGAATTTAATACCATAGAATTCTTCAACCTTTGCAATCATGGTCAAATGTGTGAGAGAGTCCCAACGATCAACCTTTTCAGCATTCAATTCTTCGGTGATTTCAATATTAGGCGTTGAAAAAACATCTTCAAAAATGCCTTTTAATTCTTTTTTTATTTGTTCTTTATCCATTTTTTATCATTTTAATTTTACAAGGACCCGATAACAATTGTAAACGCTCAATTTGAGGCTCGCATTGTTTAATTTCCAATGAAAATCCGATTTTTTCGTATAATTTTTTTGCTGGAACATTGTTTTCCATCAACTGAATTTCAGAAATTTTTCCATCGCTTGCAAATTCAATCAATTGATTCATATAACCTTGTCCTCGGTGATTCTCCAATGTATAGAGATGCTCCAATTGCCAGGTTCCATTTTTTCGGGGGATGTTTACCCGCGATACCACCTCCAATTTATCGGTATTGTTATGCCACTTTTCGCCCAAAACAAAACCCAAACTTTGAGTCTTTAAGAGGTCAGAAGACATTCCCGCAGAACCCTCTTGCCATGTGCAAAGTCCAGCAGCTATTTCGTTTGAATCATTTTCTAAAATATACCAAGAGTTATAATCCCAAGGTTGCCCCTCAATTTCTTCTTCGAATATTTCTTGTAAAATGCCTTTAAATTCCATTTCAGATACATCAAATAAAACCCCATACGGGAAAATATTTGATCCAGATTTTTCACTCTCAATGATGGCTTCTGCGATGAAGTCAAAATCGGATTTTACGGCTTTTCTAATAGTAGGCATTGTTTATTTATTCAATGAAGCGATCAAATTTTTCTTATCAATTTTCCCGTTATCATTCAAAGGGAATTCTTGTCTGATGTGAATTTCCTTGACTGCCATATAATCGGGGAGGAGTTCATTTAACGCTTTACGTTGATTTTCTACAGAGGCATTTAAGTAGTCATTTGCAGAATCTTGAACAAACAAATGCAATTCACTTCCATTTTCTTGACTAATTGCAACTGCTTTACAAGTACAATTGACAAATACTTGACTGCCTGCAAACTCCAACTCTGATAATTCAATTCTGTAACCTTGAATTTTCACTTGATCATCCATCCGTCCGTGGCAATAAAAAAAGGACCCCTCATTTACGCCAATATCTCCGCTTTTATAGAACCAAATACCTTCACCAGATTCAAAAAACTTCGAGGCCTGTTCTGTTGTTGCATTTAAATAGCCTCTAGTGGTTTGAAAACCACCTAAGCAAAGTTCTTGATCTTCATTGATGATTAATTGAACGGTTTTCATGGGTTCGCCAATGCAAACCACTCCATTTTGATGAAGAAGTTTCGTATCTCTCGTAGGGTGATGAGCCGTATATCTGCTGCAATAAATCGTAGCTTCCGTAGGACCGTATACATTATCAATCTGACAATGGGGCACGCACGACTTCCAAACGGCGAGTTGATTGATCCTAAAAGCCTCTCCGCAAAATTGAGTCACTTTTAAATGAGGTAATTCAATATCATCCGCATAAGGCGCTAACATCTCTACCGCCGATGGAACCATCAAAGCGAAGCTTATATTTTGAGATTCTAAAGTATCATATAATGCAAGCGGTTTGATTAAACTCTGATCTAATGTGTGAAAACTGCCCCCCAACAATGCAGGAACAGTAAAACTCATTACCGATAAATCAAAAGTCAATTCAAACATTTGTAAAAATCTGTCACTTGAGTCTAACACATAACCCATTTCAAAAAATCCGTCTAAAAAGGACTGTAAATTTTGCCATGAAATAGGAACGCCCTTAGGTTTTCCGGTAGTACCTGATGTGAACAATATATAAGCATCACCGGAATCAATCACAGGTGCCAAAGACTCATTAAGAGGACCTTCAACCAATTGTTTTTTGATACTTACCAAGTGAAAAGTTTCACCAAAATTGCCTCCATGTGAATCATATACCTGCTCAATCTGCGATGATTCGATGATATCGCTGAGTCTTTGATTCGGATAATTTGGTTGCAAAGGCACGTAGCCTTTTCCGCTCATCCAACAGGTTAAAATGGCTGCATAGGTTTCAAAATCATTTCTGATAACAACACCCAATCTTATATTTGATTGTAGCTGAAAAATATCAATATGATGGGCTACGAAGTCTTGCAGCTGTTTCCAACTGTAATCAACCCCACCAATGCTGCAAAACAACCCTTGAGGTTGCAGTATATTATTCCATATTTGATTTCGAAACTGGGTCATTATCCCAATTTATTAGATACCAATTGATTGGTTATTTTTGGATCAGCTTTGCCTTTTGAGCGCTTCATAACTTCCCCAACAAACATACCCAATAACCCTTTTTTACCCGATTGATATTCTTGAACTTTTTCAGGAAACTCTGCCAAAACTTGATCAACCAACTCTTCAATGAAACCAGAATCAGAATTGGTGCTTAAGTTGAGTTCATCTACCAAAGATTTTGCTGTTTTTGTTGGATGTTTAATCAGCTCTGGAAACAATTTTTGTGAAGCAATACTATGGGTAATCAAACCAGAATCAATCAATGAAATAATTTCGGTAATTTGTTCTGGTTCTAACGGAAATTCTTGAATGGTTAAGGCATTCTCATTCAAATAACCTCTAATTGTAACGGTAACCCAATTAGAAATGGCCTTATAGTTCTGACTCAATGAAGCCATTTTCTCAAAATACAACGCCGAAAATTTATCATCAACCAACACAGATGCATCATACTCACTGAGCCCGTAGGTATTTGTAAATCGGTCAAATAATACCCTGGGTAGTTCAGGCATTTTACTTTTAACATCTGCCAGCAATTCATCTGTAACAAGGGTAGGAGGCAAGTCGGGCTCCGGGAAATAACGATAATCATTTACTGCCTCTTTTTTTCTCATAGAAAATGTAGTGCCAGCGAGTCCATTAAATCCACGTGTTTCTCCATCCACCTTGCCGCCTGATTGAATGAGTTCTATTTGACGTTGAATTTCAAAATCAATGGCTCTTTTCACATTGGAAATTGAGTTCATATTTTTAACTTCCACTTTTGTTCCAAAAGTTTTAGATCCTCTAGGCATAACAGAGATATTGGCATCGCAACGCAAACTACCTTCTTCCATGTTTCCATCACAAATGTCTAGGTAACGCACCAATCTGCGAATCTCAGTTACGAACGCATATGCCTCGTCACCGCTTTTGATATCAGGTTCACTCACTACTTCAATCAAAGGAGTACCCGCACGATTGTAATCAACCAAGGTGTCATACATATCTTGATCGTGCATGCTTTTCCCGGTGTCTTCTTCCATGTGAATGCGAGTAAGCCTAATACTCTTTTCAGTTCCGTCTTTTAATTTTATGGGCACAACTCCACCCGTGCAGAGAGGTGTATCAAATTGGGTAATTTGATATCCTTTTGGTAAGTCAGCGTAGAAGTAATTTTTGCGAGAATATCTATTTACACGGGTAATATCACAATTTAGAGCAATTCCCATTTTCATTGACATTTCAATAGCACCATGATTGTGCATGGGCAAGGCGCCTGGATGCCCCAAACTGATTGGACTAACCTGGGTGTTGGGCATACCACCGTATTCGGTAGAATCGCCTGAAAATGCCTTACTCAAGGTTTGTAATTGGATGTGAATTTCTAAACCAATAACAGCTTCAAAATCTTTATGAAAATCCATGCTTAGCACAAAGATAAAACGCACATCCCACTTAATGAACTTCAATTCCGGAAACTTGTACCCAAAGAACAAATAAATTGAAACCGTATAAATTGTTTTACCTTTGCAGAAAGGCAGTTCGTTCTATCGATCCATGAAAATGGGTAGGAAAGTCCGGGCAACGCAGGGCGCCGCACTTCCTAACAGGAAGGAAATTTCAACACTTCGGTGATGAGGTTGACAGCAAGTGTCACAGAAAGCTATACCGCCCGTAAAGTTCACTTTGTGGGTAAGGGTGAAAAAGTGGGGTAAGAGCCCACTCGTTCTAGTGTGAGCTAGAATTGGGACAAACCTTGCGGGTTGAAAGACCACATATATCCGGATCAAAGAGCGGCCCGCTCAATAGCTTGCTAGCCGGAAGGGTAGGTCGATGGAGATACGCCGTGAGGCATATCCAAGATTAATGATAGAAAGCACGGCAAAACCGTGTCTACAGAACCCGGCTTACAGAACTGCCTTTTGTTTTTGAAATATTAAAAAAAAATTAAAAAAGACTTGCAAAAACACACAATTGTGTTGTACATTTGCACCACTCTAAAATAGAGTACAAGCGAGAATAGCTCAGTTGGTAGAGCACAACCTTGCCAAGGTTGGGGTCGCGAGTTCGAGTCTCGTTTCTCGCTCAAAATTGAAAGCCGAACTAAATTAGTTCGGCTTTTTTTATTCCCCATTTTTCATCATTAACCCATAAAAAAAGCCCCGTTGTAAAACGAGGCTTTTAAATATTTTAAAACTATTGCTTATTGAGCAATTTTCATTCTTTTGGTTTTCTTGTCAATACCGCTAGATGGCAACTTGTTGTATTTCTTTTTAGCGTTACCTACTGGTGAACCCACTCTAATCATTGCACAACGGAATCCAAGGTAAGAAGCAGATTGGTCTTGATCCAAGAAACGACGTGTACCAGGACTTGCATTGTAAACACGATCTGTCCAGTTACCACCTTTGATTACTCGAGCTTTATCGTTGATTAATGAAGCAACTCCGTATTCGTAAATCAAATCTGGTTCTTCAACACCTGCTTGTACATCTTTGAAACCAACATTGTCAGCTTGTGAGTAGTTTCTTCTTCCACCTTTAGAAATAGAAGTTTTAACTACATCTTGGTATTTTATACGACCCAAATCATCTTTGTCTGCCAATCCTGCAGGACCGTTAGGATCTAATACCACTTGCTCAAATTTGTTACCACGGAAAGGCATAAATGCATCCATATCCTCAAGAGACAACGGACGATATACATCTTTAACCCACTCAGAAACGTTACCATCCATGTTGTACAAACCAAAAGAGTTTGGCCAATAAGAATGAACAGGTGTAGTAATCATACCGGCATCATTTAAGTTGCCGCTAGCTATACCTGCATAGTCTCCTTTACCTCTCATTACGTTCATTCTGATCTTACCACGATCTGCTTCGCGACCGTTTTTGATACGAATGGTGTAATCGTTCCAAGAATAAACTTTATTCTGCTCTATATTGTCAAATTGAGTTTCTCCGATTGCAGCTTTTGCAGCATATTCCCACTCAGCTTCAGTAGGCAATCTGTAATCAGGCAATAAAATACCGTCTTCCATATTGACCTTGTAACGCTTTTGACTCTTGCGTTTTGCTTTAGAGTAGTCGCGCAAAGGCTTTTTGCCCAACATATTACCAGCTGTAGGTTTGGTATTTACGGCTCCAGATGCATCTACGCCACTAAATACGCCATTATCTTGACCAGAAAGGTAAGCACGGGTATTGAATGTGTTAAATGGATCGTTCAAAATAGCTTGGTTACCAACGTTCAATTCAATAATTCTTTCACGATCAAGAATGTACTCGTTAACACGATCTGTTCTCCAACGAGCGAATTCTGTTGCTTGATGCCAGTTTACACCTACGACAGGATAATCTTTATAGGAAGGATGTCTGAAATAATACTCAACAAACGGTTCATTAAAGCCTAATTTACTTCTCCAGGAATTGGTATCAGGTAAAATTTTGGTGTAAAGCAATCCGTTTGCAGCAGGATCATTAGGATCAACCTTTACACCTGCAAATTCGTGCTCAGATTGCAAACCGCTGTTGTTGGCGTTGAAAGTTCTTTGAAACCAATACACGAATTCACGGTATTGTAGGTTACTAACTTCAGTTTCATCCATATAGAATGAATGAACAGTTACAGTCCTTTCAGCATTGTTGTTTTCATAACGAAGATCAGTCTCAACATTACCCATGTTAAATGCACCACCTTCAATTAACACCAATCCCGGTCCAGTTTCTTGTCCTTTGTATTTAGGATTGGCAAAGCCACCCCACTTAGGATCATTGTAACCTTGACCGGTAGTTGCACTCTTACGGCTTGGTCCAGCTGGACTACAAGCCGAAAAAATGCCTGCAACAATTGCTGCAGATAGAATATAGCTCGGTTTCATTTTAAATTTTCTATTCATTTTGAGTGAAATCAATAACGCAAATTTGATTTGAATATTGCAAACTTATGATTTTTTCAACAATTTTCCTCTAACCTTAACTCTAACTTAATGATTCTATGTTTAGAATTCAGGACATTTCAAAGGTTTGAATGGCTTTGATCCAGGAGGCACACACCAATCAATAGTTGCACTAACCTCGTGACTTGAAGGAATGGCTGTTCTACCATCGCTTACTGTAAAGTCATAACTGTAACCAAATTTAAATCTATCCTTTCTAAATCCAACCAACATGATAATGGCGTCAGATGTTTTGAAATTTCCAAACGTTTGACGGAACCACAAACCTGTTACTAAAGGACCTTTATTCACATAAAATCCCATATTTAATTGGGTGAAATTTCTCTGCATCATAAACAATGCGTTGGGAGAAATGGTATTCTTTTCGTATCTAGATTTAGACAATTTGATTACGGCACCACCGTGCACTGTATATCTCATCGGCAAAACTTCATCTGGATTGTTGTAAAAGCTCCAGGTTGGTTCAATAATATTGTGTGCAGCAAAACCTCCGTAGAATGTGCTGTTGTACAAAACTGCTCCAGCGTTGAAATTTGGGTAGGTTACACTACTTTGAGGTTTTTGCTCACCCGTAGGCAAGGCAAAACCTTGTGTAGGCAATATTTGATCGCCGAATTTTAAACGATTAAAATCTAAACTTCTGAATGTCACAGAACCTTGTAGACCTAATCTTAAAAAAGCTCTATTTCTTCCGTTACCTAGAGGTAGTAGGTATGAGTATACACCACTGATGCTTGTCGACGTTAATAAACCAGAACCTGCTACGTCATGAAAAATCATGGCACCAACTCCGCCGCCAACGGCAGGAATGTGTTGATCCCAAGACGCACACAAAGATCTAAAAGTACCAGGTAAGCTTGGCCATTGGTTTCTGTAATTTAACGACATGCGCCCTGCAGCACCTGCGTCACAAACAGCTGAACCAGCCAATGCTGGATTGGTGTAAACGGGAGCTGCATAAAATTGAGTGAGTTCAGGATCTTGAGCTTTCAAAGTTCCTACAGTCAACGCCAATATGCTAAAAAAACTCTTGCGTAATGTAATTTTCATAAATCAAATTCTGCTCGTTCGGACAAATGTACGGATAAAACGAATGATTCAAAAAAATATTTTTCATCCTGACATTCCTGTGGGAAATTGGTATTTCTGTTCGTCAAAATAAGGTCTGTAATTAAGGTCAAGGAAATATTCAGTTTGATTATTCGTTACCTTTACATCGTTTTAGATTTACTCCTTTTAAATAATTAGTTTGTAACCTATGAATAAATGCTATAAAATAATATTATTCAATATATTAACATTTCTGGTGGCCAACAATCTTAAAGGGCAAACCTATAATCCATTCATTTCGTCGTCTGGTAAATGGGTAAAGTTAGAATTTGATAGAACAGGTGTATTCAAAATAGATTACAATAAATTAAAGGATTGGGGTTTTAACCCCTCATTGATTAATCCTCAGGTAATAAGATGTTTTTCGGTACAAGGAGAAGGCATTCCCATAATTAATGATTCTACTAATTCTTGGTCATTAATTGAAGCCCCGCTTAAAATAGTTGGAGGTCAAGATGGAGTGATAGATCCACAAGATTATATCTTGGTTTACAGGAAAATATCTAGAGGATGGAAGTTCCAAAACGGAATTTTTAAACACTATATCAATCCGCTTTCAAATAAATCTTATGCTATTTTTGGATATTCTGATCCAACAGATACTAAAACTGAAAATTTGGGCAAGCGTTTGATGTCCCAAGATAAAACAATCGGTTCAGCCAATCAAACAATGAATCAGGGCCTAAATATGCAATTCCATGATTCTGACCGTGTAAATCCAATGAAAATGAGTTCGAATTGGTTTGGTGAGCGTTTGGGAAATGAATATTTAATTAAATCATATGTGTTTCCCCTTTCACACAATCCGGATACTGCTTGGGTTAATTTACGATTGGCCCCCTCAATGATCAACGGTTCAGGGAAAGTGATTGTTAAAATAAATCAAAAAAGAGATACCATCAATCTCAGAGCGGTATACTCCTCAGATGAGAATTACTTTACTTTAACCCGGAACTATGGAATAAAATCGCCAGGAAATCAATTGAGAATTGAATTTGAATTAATTAGGCCTAATAATCAAAGTTCACTTTACGTTGATTTTATTGAGGTTTATTCGCCAGAGGATTTAAATTTAAATACAAGTGCAAAAGAGTTTTACATTCCGCAATTAATAAGTGCTCAAAATGGTGTAAATGTGAATATTGTGTCCAACTTCAAGCCTGAAATTTGGAATGTAAGTAACAGTTATGAACCTGAAGAAATTTTTGGCACATACAGCTCAAATTCTACCCAAATCATTTTTGAAAAGCAAGAAGCAACACATACACTCTTCGCATTTGACCCCAATCAATGTCCAACACCGCAAAAAATCAATGATGTAAAAACCAAAGATTACCATCTTATTGAGGCGGGTAAGCCGTTATACCTTTCGGCCGATAAGTTTAAAACAGCTATCAAGCAGAGAATTTCTCAGGTTCAAGAATTTAATGGACTATTCAAAGGTCAATTAAGCGATCAAGAGGATGTTTTTGCGAGTTTCCCCAATGCAAAATCTAAAATACCTTTATTCCAAGTTGTTTTCTTATCTGATGTGTATGATGTTTTTTCGGGCGGGCAACCTGATTTGATGGCAATTCGTAATTTTTCGCGTGAACTTGCTTCACCACTCACACTCATAGGTACAACTTCCTACGATTTCAAAGACAGAATTTCAAATAATACCAATTATATACCCATTTATCAAAGTGCTAATGAGCAGTTGACGTCAGCATTCTGTTTGGATGATTTCTTTGGATATCATGAAATAGGGCAAGGAGATCCATTCGGTTCCAAAAATAAATTGTCACAGCCTGTAGGTAGGATTCCCGTTAGAACTGATTTAGAACTCAACAGCTACTTAAATAAACTCATCCGTTATAATCATCCAAATGCTCTTGGAAGTTGGAGAAATCAACTTTCTTTTGTTGCAGATGATATTGACGAACCATGGGAGGCAGAGTTTACAAGAGAATCTGAATCATACGCTCAATATATCACCAATAACTACTCTTTTTTGAAGGTCAACAGACTTTATGCGGATGCTTTTAAACAAGTAACAAACGGCAACAACGAGACATATCCAGACTTGACCAAATCCATTACTGATGCTTTCCAAAAAGGCAGTCTATTCATGAATTATCAAGGACATGGTGGTGAAAAGGGTTGGGGACAAGAAGCTTTTTTTGATATACCTACCATTAACGGGCTTAATAACCGATTCAATATGCCTGTTCTATTTACCGCAACCTGTGAATTTAGTAGGTACGATAATCCCGAATTTCAATCGGCAGGAGAACTCACACTGTTGAACCCCAATGGAGGTGCAATTGCTTTGATGACAACAACTAGATCAGTATGGGTATCTGGCAACTCATTGATAAACGAAGCATTTTGGACGAAGTACGGTTTTCCTAAAGAAAACGAAGAAGTTCCAACTACAGGTGTGCTTTATCAACGTTTGAAGAATAGACCTTTCTTAACTTCCGAAGACAATAAATTTGCATTTTTGGGTGATGTGTTTCAAAAACCAGCATTTCCTGAACACCTAATTGAAGTTGATTCAGTGAATCGCATTGCTACTGTCAGTTTCAATGATACGTTAAAAGCCTTTTCGGTGGTTGAAATTAAAGGAAGTATCAGGAAAAGAGGTCTACCAGCACATTTAAATTTGTACAATTCTTTTAATGGAGTTTTAGACGTAGAGATTTACGATAAGCCCATCAAAAAAAGCACCTTAAACAACGATGGTTCTAATGCAAATGTGCCGTTTTTTGTTGAAAATAGTGTGATTTTTAAGGGACAAGTAACGGTATCTCAAGGACAGTTTATGCTAAAATTTGCTGTACCCAAAGATATATCCTACAGCTTAGGCGCGGGAAGAGCTTTGTTTTATGCAAAAAATGATTATACTGATGCTACTGGTTCATGGAGTTTTGTCATTGGAGGTTCAGAAATTGTTGCAGATATTGATACTGTTGGGCCTTCAGTAAAGGCATTTATGAACGATACATTTTTTGTTTCGGGCGAGAATGTTATCAATGATGCCCATTTTATTGCCCTTGTAAATGACCCAAGTGGAATTAACTCTACCGGAGCTGGAATTGGTAGAGATATGCTTGTAGTACTTGATCCTGGCACTGAAAATGAAAAATCATTCATCGTAAACGACTATTTTCAGTATTTACCCAATTCATTCCAAACGGGACTGATCAATTTTCCTTTGCAGGGACTTTCACCCGGTAAACATTCCATATCAGTGAAGGTTTGGGATATTTTCAATAATTCAGGAACCGATAAGGTTGACTTTGAAGTAGTACCAGGTCGTCAACTTATCCTTTCTGGCAATCAATGTTCTCCAAATCCCGTAAATGATGGGCAACAAATAAAATTGAGTTTTAGACACAATCTTGCAGGTGAAGATTTAACAGTCAAAGTGGATATTTTTGACATGGTTGGTCAATTAATTTACAATCAAGAAGATAAGGAATATTTATCAAGTACAGAAGTTAATATAAATATAAAAAATTCAGGTTATTTTGGGGGATGGCAACACAAATCGGGTTGTTATGTTTACCGAATCAGCGTTCAAACATCTGATGGACTGTTAGAAACTGTTTCAGGTAAAATCATCCTTCAATAACTTAATTTCTTTCAAAAATGAAACACACAAAAAAAAATTATCATTCTAGCGGTTCAAACCCTATTTTTGCCAAAATCGTTATGCGCAAATCAAGTTTGCTTTTCAGTGCCTTAATTGCATTCAGCGGAATTTCAAAAGCTCAACAAACATTTACATCGGCTGATCTAGTAGGTCAGTTTAATGTTATCACCACGATGGTGCCATTTTTAACCATTTCTCCTGATAGTAGAAGTGCTGGAATGGGAGATGTTGGAGTAGCCTTATTCAACCCAGATGCCAATAGCACACATTGGAATACCGCCAATTTAGCTTTTGCTACCAAGAAAACAGGTTTTTCTGTTTCTTATGCTCCTTGGTTGCGTCAATTGGTTGATGATGTTGGATTTTCATATTTATCTGGCTATTCTAAATTGGGTAAAAACTCTGCCGTTTCTGGATCATTCAGATATTTCACTTTAGGAAACATCAATTTTACAGACATGGAAGGGAACCCTACCGGTAGTTTTAATCCCAATGAATTTGCTTTAGATTTAGGTTATACCACCAGATTTTCTGACAACTTTGCCATGGGTGTGAATCTTCGATATATTTATTCAAATATCGTTGGTAGCGGACTTAGAAACGGAATAGACTACACAGCAGGAACCTCAGTTGCAGGAGATATTAACATGATTTACAGAAATCAGTTGAGGCTTCAAGGCAAACGTTTGCGTTACAACGTGGGTGCCAACATTCAAAACATTGGAGCTAAAATGACCTATTCATCCAGGGAAAAAAGAGATTTTATTCCAACGAACTTGAAATTAGGAGTAGGTGTAAACTATGAAATAGACGCCCACAACGAAGTTAATTTCTACCTCGACATCAATAAACTTTTAGTCCCAACAAGGCCTTTTTACCTACAGAATTATAACAATACCGGTGATTCAATGGACATTGCAACTGGAAAACCTGTAATTGTAGGTTATGACCCTAACGTTGGTGTGGTTCAAGGCATGGCACAATCATTTTATGATGCACCAGGCGGATTTAAAGAAGAAATGAATGAAATTACACCTTCTTTTGGAATGGAGTATATGTATGATAAGACATTTTCAATCCGTTCAGGTTTGTTCTATGAAGCCCAAACAAAAGGCGCTCGACAATACTTAACTTTGGGAATGGGTCTTAAATTTCAATCACTTACATTGGATGCAGCATATTTAGTTCCTTTTAGAAGCAGACACCCTTTGCAAAATCAAATGAGATTTTCACTATTGTTTGATCTAGCAGCGCTTTCTGACCAGTAACTTTGCGGTAATGTCTAATTCAAGAGATTTACTCATTCAAAAACGCCATGATTCCAAATTGGGTGGCGGTCAAAAGAGAATAGATTCCCAACATGCCAAAGGAAAACTTACAGCAAGAGAGAGATTAGATATTCTCCTTGATGAGGGCTCATTCCAAGAAATTGGTGCTTTTGTAACACACAGAAGCTCAGATTTTGGAATGGATAAACAGAAACTATTGGGAGACGGTGTTGTAACAGGATACGGAAACATCAACGGAAAACTGGTTTATGTGTTCTCACAAGATTTCACTGTTTTTGGAGGCTCTCTATCCGAAACACACGCAGAGAAAATCTGTAAAATCATGGATATGGCGCTGAAAAATGGCGCACCTTTAGTGGGTCTTAATGATTCAGGTGGAGCACGTATCCAAGAAGGAGTAGTTTCTTTGGGGGGATATGCAGATATTTTCTATCGCAATGTTCAGTCTAGTGGAGTGATTCCTCAGATCAGTGCAATCATGGGTCCATGTGCAGGGGGAGCGGTTTATTCCCCAGCGCTTACTGATTTTATCACGATGGTTGAAAATACCAGTTACATGTTTGTAACTGGACCGAACGTGGTAAAAACGGTAACCAATGAAGATGTTTCAAGTGAAGACTTAGGCGGTGCTTCTGTGCATGGCACTAAAAGCGGTGTTGCTCACTTCACAGAACCCAACGAGGTAGTATGTTTGAAAAATATTAGACAGCTTTTGAGCTATATGCCTTCAAACTGTGAAGAGAATGCACCCTCAATTCCTTATCAAAAAGGAAATGAATCAAGGGAAGCTTTAGCACAGATCATACCTGATAACCCAAATCAACCCTACGATATTAAAGATGTAATTCAACAAGTAGCTGATGAAGGTTCTTTCTTTGAAGTGCATAAAAATTTTGCTGAAAACATTGTAGTTGGTTTTGCTCGCCTTGCAGGAAGAAGCATAGGTATTGTAGCAAATCAACCTGCTAATTTAGCCGGAGTTCTTGACGTTAATAGCAGTCAAAAAGGGGGAAGGTTTGTTCGTTTTTGCGACGCATTTAATATTCCACTGTTGGTTTTTGAAGATGTTCCTGGATTCTTACCGGGAACCGATCAAGAATGGAATGCGATCATTACCAATGGTGCTAAATTATTGTATGCTTTCAGTGAAGCTACTGTTCCTCGTATTACCGTTATCACACGTAAAGCTTACGGTGGGGCTTATGATGTTATGAACAGTAAACACATAGGAGCTGATTTAAACTTTGCTTGGCCAACCGCCGAAATCGCTGTAATGGGCGCTAAAGGTGCAGCTGAAATTATTTTCAAACGAGAAATTGATTCGGCAGATAATAAAGAAGTAGCTTGGAAAGAAAAAGAAAAAGAATATTCTGATCTGTTTGCTAATCCCTACAGAGCTGCTGAACGCGGATTTATTGACGAAGTAATACTACCTGAAGAAACAAGAGATAGATTGATAAAAGCATTTAAGATGCTCGAAAACAAAGTGGTTAATAATCCGAAGAAAAAACACGGTAATATACCCTTGTAAAAAATCCCAAAAAACCTTAAAAACGCCTCTAAATGAGGCGTTTTTTGTTGGAAATTGGTCTTTTTTAACAAAAAATCGCCCAAAATCGGCTTTTTTTTAGTTTCTTTGCTCCCCTAATAATTACCGTAATGGACTTAAGAGAAATTCAAGCATTAATCAAATTTGTGTCCCAAAATTCGGTTGACGAAGTTGAAATCAATCGCAAAGATTTCAAACTACTCATCAAAAAGAATCCAGCTCAAGTTACTACCGCTGTTGTATCTGCTCCAACCATGGTTGCTGCACCTGTTGCAACACAAGCCCCTGCAGCAATTCCTGCTTCAGCACCCGCTGTTGCTGCTGCTCCTGAAGCCCCTGCCGCTACTAATTATATTGAAATCAAATCTCCTATGGTGGGCACTTTCTACCGTGCTTCAAACCCAGAAACACCAAACTTTGTAAATGTAGGTGATGAAGTTGCACCAGGTAAAGTAGTTTGTATCATTGAAGCGATGAAGTTGTTCAATGAAATTGAAAGTGAAATTAAAGGAAAAATCGTGAAGATTTTGGTCGACAATGCAACGCCAGTTGAATACGATCAACCTTTATTCTTGGTTGAACCAGCCTAAATACAATCATCATGTTTAAGAAAATTTTAATCGCGAATCGCGGTGAAATTGCTTTGCGAATCATTCGTACTTGTAAGGAAATGGGCATCAAAACGGTGGCCGTGTACTCTACAGCTGATAGGGAAAGTTTGCATGTGCGTTTTGCCGATGAAGCGGTTTGTATAGGTCCGCCGCCAAGTAGAGACAGTTACTTGAATATTCCTAGAATCTTAGCTGCTGCTGAAGTTACCAATGCAGATGCCATTCACCCTGGATATGGGTTTTTGTCAGAAAATTCTAAATTCTCTGCAATTTGCAGAGATCACGGAATTAAATTTATTGGTGCAACTCCCGAGCAAATTGATATGATGGGAGACAAAAGCAATGCTAAGGATACCATGAAAAAAGCGGGCGTTCCAACTATTCCCGGTTCTGATGGACTTTTAGAAAGCATTGAACAAGCAAAAACAGTGGCAGAAACTATTGGCTTTCCAGTAATTATGAAAGCTACTGCTGGTGGTGGTGGACGCGGTATGCGAATTGTATGGGCCCAAGACGAAATTGAGGGTGCATGGAATTCTGCAAGAACTGAAGCCGGCGCTGCTTTCGGAAATGATGGTCTCTATATGGAAAAATACATTGAAGAGCCCCGCCACATCGAAATTCAAATTGCCGGAGATCAATACGGTAAGGTTTGTCATTTGAGTGAGCGTGATTGTTCTATCCAAAGAAGACATCAAAAACTAGTTGAGGAAACTCCGTCTCCTTTTATGACTGATGAACTTAGAACAAAAATGGGTGAAGCTGCAAAAGCCGCCGCTCAAATCATCAATTATGAAGGAGTAGGTACCGTTGAATTTTTGGTTGACAAACACCGCAATTTCTATTTCATGGAAATGAATACCCGTATTCAAGTGGAACACCCCGTTACTGAAGAGGTGATCAACTATGATTTGGTAAAAGAACAAATTCTTATTGCTGCCGGTGTTCCAATTTCCGGAAAAGATTATATCCCCACAAAAGCAGCTATAGAGGTTCGTATCAATGCTGAAGATGTTTACAAGGATTTTCGTCCAAGCCCAGGTAAAATCAAAGTATTGCACAAGCCCGGTGGACATGGTGTTCGTGTAGACACTCATATTTACGCAGGATATACCATTCCTCCGTATTATGATTCCATGATTGCGAAGTTGATTGTGTCAGCCCAGACCCGTGAAGAAGCCATTGTAAAAATGGAGAGAGCCCTAAGTGAGTTTGTCATTGAGGGTATTGAAACAACCATACCATTGCACATTCAATTGATGAAAAACGAAGATTTCAGAGCGGGTAACTTTACTACCGCTTTTATGAATACCTTCGAAATCAAGTGATTTGTTAAATAAAATGTACTATTTCATTGAAACACCCTGCAATTTTTGTAGGGTGTTTTTTTTGGCATTATAATTGTAAACAAATAGTCATGAAACGCTTTTTACTTCCAATAGTTTGTAGTTTAATTATGTTGCCTCAAAGCTTGAGCGCACATGTTGAAAGTCATGACAAATCCATGAGAATGCTCATGATTCAAACTCTTTTGGAAATTAAAATGGCCATAGAGTTCGTGCCTGAAAAAGCCAAGTTGGCACATCAAAATGATAATAATCAAAGCCTATTCAAACAAAAAGGTGTAAGATTGTCTCGTTGGATGTCTGAAAGCCCAAATATTAGAATGTTTCAAGGCGCAGATCCTGTACTAGTGCGGATGGGTTACCAAGTTCGTGATATTAAAGTAGAACTTAAAGAAAACCTAAAACATATCGTCGATAAAGGATTCTGCCACGAAGTTGTAGGTTGGGAAAAAGACCCTTATTTCAAGGAAGCCAACATTAAAATTGATAAGTTGATTGTGGATTTGCAAAAAATGCCAGACCCAATTTCTAATCACGAACTTAAAGACTTAAAGCTTAAGGTAGAACAACAGTTTGTTCCCGTTGTTTTGTTCTAGATTATTTAAATCTCACGCCAGTGGCCATGAATTTGGTGGCTAGACCACCGAATTTGTTTCCAAGGGTGTCGGTTTCATTTTCTAACCAAATGGTATCCTTATAAAAATGACCAACAGCATAAGCATTCTTCTTTGCTATGCCTTTGGGAACCGTAAATTCATCATTAAAATCAACCACTAGGTTTTCACCGTCAATGTCGTATGCAAACCAACAACCTTCGGCTTGGCAAACCTCTTTTACTCGTCCAAAAACGATAAAATCAGTATTGCTGCTGTTGGTGGTATACTGCGATAAAGCTTCTTTTATACCAATGGCCTTTTGCGTATCAACGGGTTGACCAATTTGATTGTAATCAGAGTTGCATGCAACGCTAACAATGGCAGCTAACGCCATCGCAGTTTTAAATATTCCCAATTTCATTTGGCAAAATTACGCTTATTTACGCTGCAATCCCAAACCATCATAATATGGATAAATGAGATAGGGTTTCCGCTTTGTGATGAATGTTTCAATGCCTGAGCTCCAACTTTCTCTAATTTCTTCAGCCGATTTGCCCGATTCAATTTGCTTCCGAAGGGATTCTGTACCAGCCAATTTGGTGAAAAAAGAATTGAAGAAGGGCGTTTTTTCCTCTTTGGGGTACTCTTGATGCAATAAAATTAGCCATTCCAAATATATATGCCTGAATGAAATCAAATACTCACTGGCAAAATCCGTAACTAACATGCCTTGACATTGTTGTCCAACAAAGGGCGGGTTATTGGCTTTTCCGGGGATATTTTTAGGGGTAAAAGTATATCTACCCGTTTTTAACCAGGGTGCACCAAAACATTCAAATGGCCTATCTGTGCCTCTTCCCATGCTGATATTGATTCCTTCAAATAATCCCAAGGTAGGATAAAGAATGATTGATTCTGCACTGGGTAAATTTGGGGATGGTGAAATGGGTAGTTTGTAATATCTATTGTGATCGTAATTTTCACAAGGAATAACCGTGAGTTTTAAGCTATCTTTTTTATGGATCCATGATTCTCCTCTTATCATCAAGGCCAATTCGCCTAGGGTCATGCCATGCACCAATGGGATGGGGTGCAGGCCCACCATGCTTTGGTGTTCAGTTTCTAATATTGGTCCATCAATGTAATATCCGTTGGGATTGGGTCTGTCTAAAACAATGAAATTCACTTTGTTCTCGGCGCACGCTTCCATGCAGTAGTGCATGGTGCTCAAATAAGTGTAGAATCTTACCCCAACATCTTGAATATCAAAAATCAGTACGTCAAGGTCTTTGAGCTGATCTGAGGTTGGTTTCTTATTTTTTCCGTATAAGCTGATGATGGATAATCCGGTTTTGGGGTCTTTTCCGTTGGATATTGATTCGCCGTTGGCAGCATCGCCTCTAAATCCATGCTCAGGGGCAAATATTTTTTGAATTTTGATTCCCCTTTTCATCAAGGTATCAACCAAGTGAGTGCCATTGATGAATGCCGTATGGTTGGTGACAACTCCAACGTTCTTTCCCAATAAAAAGGGTAAATAGTCATTCATTCTTTCAGCTCCAACTTGAATGGGTGGATGTTGTGCTTCCACTCTCAAACTGAATAGGGCTAAACACAGAATAAATGACTTCATTAGAAGCGGAAACGAAAAATGCGTTGTATTTTTGGACGACTTCATGAATTGGAAATGGCTCATAGCGAAAAGATTCCTTGCAAAGGAACAACAATCTAAGTCAAGAAGTGTCGTATTATTGGCAGTTTTATCAGTTTCTGCAAGTATTGTTGTGATGAATATTTCTATGGCAACCTTGTTTGGTTTCCAAAATGAAATTGAAAGAAAAGTTAAACGCATTCAGGGTGATTTTATAATCGATGCAGGAAACAACATTGAGAACGGCGAACCCAATCCCATAGAGAACAAATGGGTGAATCAATTTTTGGATTCAATCAAAACACAACCTTGGAGAAATCAAGTTCAACAGATTATACCTTCCACAAGCAAGGCTTGTGTCTTGAAGTCTAAAGATGAAATTGAAGGAGTTTTGGTTAAGACAATACCTACTCATCAATTAGATCAATATTTGAAAGGGTTCACATCTGAAGGAGCAGCTATCAGTGATACAATGCCTTGGATAGCCATTGGTAGCGACTTGGCTAAAAAGCTAAAATTGAAGCTTAACAACAAATTGACCGTTGTGTTTTTTGTAACCGATCAAAACGATACCAGACCAAGAGCAAGGAAATTGCTCGTTAAATGTATATTCGAAACGGGAATTGACAAGATTGATCAAGAAATTGCTTTTATCAATCCAAAAATGGTAGATCCATTTATTGATGCCAATTTTAAGTATACTCAAGTTGAAATTTGGTTGAAACCCAATCAAGAGTCATTTCAAGCGCGTAAAAACATCTTGAGTATTCTGCCTGCGGGAGATTTAAGATTGAACACATTACAAGAATTCAATAGGGTTATCTTTGATTGGTTGGCAATTTTGGAAACCAATGTAATCATAATTTTAACCTTAATGGCCATGGTGGCCATAGCTACTATGAGTACCACACTTTTAGTTTTGGTCATAGAGAAAACCAGTTTTGTGGGACTTATGCGTTCTATGGGTGCTAGAAACAATGCTATTCGGATGGTTTTTGTCTATGAATCATTGATCATAGCAATAGCAGGATTATTATTGGGGAATTGTATTTCTGCAATAATCATAGCACTTCAAAATCATTATCATTGGATCAGTCTAGACCAAAGTGTTTATTTTATTAAATATGTTTACATGGAACTGAACCCTTTGCATTATTTTTGGGTAAATCTAGGTGCCTTATTTGTGATTTTTCTGAGTTTGTTTGTTCCTTCTAGGTACGTTTCAAAAATCAACACCATCAAAGCCATTCAATTTAAATAAAAAGCCGCACTTCTTTGCAGAAATGCGGCTCTTTAAATGCTTCTTTTTAAGTGAGGATATTATGCATCTATTTTTGCATACTTAGCATTTGCTTCAATAAATTCTCTACGGGGAGGTACTTCATCGCCCATCAACATTGAGAATATTCTATCTGCTTCAGCGGCGCTATCTAGTGTTACACGTTTAAGTGTTCTACGTGCAGGATCCATGGTAGTTTCCCAAAGTTGTTCCGCATTCATCTCTCCAAGACCTTTGTAACGTTGAACGTGCACTGAATCTTCTTTTCCTTTTCCAGCTAATTCTTTAATCGCAACATCCCTTTGATCATCGTTCCAGCAATATTTGAACTGGGTTCCTTTTTTTACTTGATACAATGGGGGAGTAGCAATATATAAATAACCACTTTCCACTAACTTTTTCATGTATCTAAAGAATAGGGTTAGAATCAACGTTCTAATGTGTGATCCGTCCACGTCAGCATCCGTCATGATCACTATTTTATGATATCGAAGATTGTCGAGAATCAATTCTTTTTCACCTTCTTCATTTTGACCAATGTGAACACCTAAAGCTGTGAACATGTTTCTAACCTCTTCGTTATCATAGATTTTATGTTCTAAGGCTTTTTCAACGTTCAATATTTTACCTCTTAGCGGTAAAATAGCTTGAAATTCACGGTCACGACCTTGTTTTGCTGTTCCACCCGCAGAATCCCCCTCAACCAAGAAGATTTCACAAACCGATGGGTCGGTTTTTGAACAGTCAGAAAGTTTACCAGGTAGGCCCATTCCTGACATGGCGCCTTTTCTTTGAACCATATCGCGGGCTTTTCTGGCAGCAGCTCTAGCTTGGGCAGCAAGTACTACTTTGTCTACAATAATTTTTGCGAGCTTGGGATTTTCTTCCAAGAAATTATCGAGCATTTCACCAACGGTCATATCAACAGCACCGCTCACTTCATTGTTTCCTAATTTAGTTTTGGTTTGACCTTCAAACTGCGGTTCTTGAACTTTAACAGAAATAACTCCAGTTAAACCTTCTCTGAAGTCATCGCCCGAAATTTCAACTTTTACTTTTTCAAGTAATTTCTGACGATCAGCATAAGATTTTAAAGTTCTTGTTAATGCTCTTCTAAATCCAGCAACGTGAGTACCACCTTCAATGGTATTGATGTTATTGACATAGGAATGCAAGTTCTCAGAATAACCCGTGTTGTATTGGAAGGCAATTTCAATGGGGATACCGTGTTTGTCACTTTCACAATAAATGGGTTCAGGAATCAATTTTTCTCTTGTTCCATCAATAAAGGTAACAAACTCTTTCAAACCGCCTTGGCTATGAAAGACTTCTGTTCTGAAAGTAGAGTCTTCCAATTCTTCGCGCTCATCAGTTAAGGTAAGACGAATTCCCTTGTTCAAAAACGCCAACTCTCTCAAACGATTTTGAAGCGTTTCGAAATTATAGTGTTGGGTTTCTTGGAAAATAGTAGAATCTGGTTTGAATGTTACTTCGGTACCTCTAATATCAGTAGTTCCAATTTCTCTTACAGAGTACAAGGGTTTTCCTTCAGAGTATTCTTGTTCGAATATTTTTCCTTCACGAAAAACACGAACATGCAAATGGATAGATAATGCATTTACACAACTTACACCCACACCGTGCAATCCCCCAGAAACTTTGTATGTGTCTTTGTCGAATTTACCACCTGCGTGCAAGACAGTCATTACGACTTCTAGCGCACTACGACCTTCTTTTTCATGGATACCTGTTGGAATACCACGACCGTTGTCTAAAACACGGATTGAATTATCTTTCAGTATGGTTACATTGATGGTGTCACAGTGTCCGGCCAAGGCCTCGTCGATACTGTTGTCTACAACTTCATAAACCAAGTGGTGAAGACCTTTTGGACCAATATCGCCAATGTACATGGCGGGTCTTTTTCTAACTGCTTCTAAACCTTCGAGAACCTGAATATTATTGGCTCCGTAATTATCATTTGCTCCGTTACTCATATCTATATTTTGAGAGTATAATTATATTGTTAATTCCGTAAAATTACGAAATACAAAAGGGTTGTGGAGCGTTTTGGATGCTTACTTTTCCACAAAAAAGTGGCTAATTATGAGCATTTCTACTGAGGAATGGTCTAAAACAAACCTTGATTGATGAGGCCAGTAATTCTCAAATATTCAATCAATGAATCAAAGTACTTAGATTTTTGCTCCAAGGTCTTAATTCGAGCCGTTAGGTATCGGTTTTCGCGCGTATTTAGGAGGAATATAGTTCCATCACCGGAATTGAATTTTTCAAATTCCAATTCATATAACGTTTGATAACCTTGTTCAATGTCTTTCAATTGGTAGAAAACAGACCTGTAAATGTTTGTTTGATTTTGCATCGCCTCAATTTTGGTTTGCAATTCATGCGCCTTGAATTTAAAACCCATTTGATAACGCGTCAGTTCAATTTTCGACATTTGATAATTCCCTCTGGCTTCCCTTAAAAAAAGGGGACTAGATACGCCAATACCAAAACGCTGATTGTTCGAACTTAAAGCAAAGTTCCAATTACCACCTGCCAAAGTTTGATACTTCAAATTTGCATAAGGCAAAAGGTATTGTCTCTTTAGTTTCACATCTAACGACTTTTTATCCAACTCAAATAAATACCAACTTAAATCAGGTATTTCGGTAAAGTTTTTGTTAAAGCTGAAATCCGTTTTAAATAGGCTATCTAAATAGTCTAACCCCGTTTGTGTGGGTACCGTTTTTGGATCGATAATCAAAGGTCGCAAATAAGCCCCTTCATCATTGATTTCATCTACAGCCCATAAATGTCTGCTTAATTTAAGTCGTGCTTTATTGGTATTTGCAAAACATAAGTCGGCATTGGCTTTAAACATTTGATATTGGATATGATTTTCTAATGTATCCATTCCATTGCAGCCACCTGCCTGAAATAAACTTCTCAGTGCTCTTTGCCTATTTTCTGCCAAAGTAACACCGGTTTGATATGCCCTTAATTGCTCATAAGAAATCAACCAATCAATATAATCTGTCCAAATTTGTTGGGCTAAATTTAATATTTCTATTTGTCTTTCGAGATTGGACTGCTCTCTCCCGAGTTTTGCTTTATTTAGCTCAGTTCTTCTTAAATCTGTTAAAAATCCCCGTAGCAAGGGAACTTCAAGTCCCACATATTGCAATTGTTTAGATAGTGTTTGATTTTCGGGGGATAAGAAATCGCCCTGTCCTCGTTCATTACCAACTACAATATTTAATGGTCCTCGAACAGGAACAAAAAGTTCGTAATTTTCTCCCAAGTAGTAGTTCTTTGATAGAAAATCTTTTCCTCTTCTTTCGCCACTAATTTGGGGGTCAAATGCACCGCGTTTTGCTCTGAGATTTGCACGTCCTAAGTCATCGGCTAACTCAGCTGATATCAATAATGGATGCCCATTTATTATTTGAGCACTTAAATCTATAAAAGTTAATTCTTGAGCTCCAGAATTAACAGACGATTGTGCTTGGATTGAATTCAAGCCCAAAAGCATAAATCCAATAGAAAAAGTTCGAATTACTTGAGAAATTCTACTTTGATTTTGCATTTTTTGAAGGGTCTTTTCTGTTATTGTGATAATAATCAGACGGGAATCCGTTAAGTTGACGCCAAAGTTCATACCAAACAGGCACGCGCTTCAATAGCATAAATGACATGGATCCCACACCAATTTTCAATTCTTTGGGCCAAGGTTTCTTGCCTTCATCAGCCTTGACCAAGACGCGGTAATATCCTTTTTCGTTCAAAACATTATCAACGGCATAAATTTTACCTGGGAATGTTCCATAGGTCATTTCAGGCCATCCCGAAAACACCATGGTAGGCCAACCATCGAAAATCACCTGCACTGGTGACCCTATTTCAATTAAAGGCATATCCACAGGTTTAATGAAAAGTTCAACTGCTAGATTGACATTTGATGGAACAATGGTACAAATTGACTGACCTTCTTTAACGGTAATTCCAACGCCATTAGATAAGGTTTGAGAAATCATACCGTTTTGCGGAGCCCTAATTACATAAAATCCATTTCTGATTAAGTAGTTAGAATATTGGTTACGTAACTTAGCAATTTCACTCTCTGTTTCCATTTGAGATGAAATGGCGGTGTAGCGATCACTTTCAGTTTTTGCCAATTTTTCGCCGTATTCCACTTTAATATTTTGTAATTCTATTCTTGCATTTTCAATGGCATTACGAGCAATATCTAACTTCGCCTTATGAATTTGAAGTTTAGCATTTGCTTCTTGATATTTGACACGTCTATTTTCAATATCAAGCGGACTTTTAATTTGTTTTAGTCCCAAAATAGAGTCACGAACCAACTGCTGGAGTGCAATTTTTGCATTGACTTCTGCAGCTTTTAATTCAGCCATTTCTGATTGATATTTGAACTGTTCTTGTTCAAATTTTACCTTAGCTTTTTGTATAGAAAAGTCTCTATTAGCTTCTAGTTGAGTAATTTGATTGTTTATGGCCCCGATCTTTGATGAATAACTCAATACTGAATTTTCTTTTGCTTGGATTTGTGCGGATGTTTGTCCAATCAATCCAGGATCCAAGTACTCACTTTTTACCTCCCCAATGACACAAATTGTATCACCTTCTTTTACTAAATCTCCATCTTTAACATACCATTTGATGATTTGACCCGCTATGACTGGTTGAACTGATTGTGGACGTTCATTGGGTCTCAATGTAGTTACTATGCCATCTGTTTGTATGTTTTGAGTCCAAGGAAGGAACAAAAAGAGAATAAAACCAGTAATCAAAATAAGAATTATTCTTTGAAGACGTTTGCCCGCCCATGGGCTGTCTGAGTAAAAGTCTTGATTAACCATCTATTTCCATTATTTGGTTCAACTTTTCAATTGCAATACCGCAATCGTATAAATTTTCCACGGTGAGAATCAACTTTTCAATGGCATCTAATAGCGTAATAATAAGAATTTCAGCTGCTAGAAATTGCCCTAAGCTGATGCTTTGATTGACTAGTAAATAACTACCTAAGATCAACATCATTGCGGTAAATAATACTTTGGTTAAAATTCCAAGCCAAGCTTGTCTATATAAAATTCCAAAATGCTGTGTTCTGCTTTCAGCATAGTTATTCAAGTGGCCATTGATTTCATCAATGTTTAAATCGGTGTCTTCCTCTGCAAATAGCCTTCTTAATGATTCAGCGGTTAGAAATTTGAAGTTAGATTCTCTTCTTGCCGTTTCAAATCCTCTTTTCCAAGTTAAACGCAACACAATAAATACTATAACCAATACTACAATACCAAAAAGAATGAAGATGGGGTGATACAATGACAATAGCAACAATCCAAAGATGGCTTGAAGCAATTTCCCGGTAAAATCTGTCAATAATTTAGATAAACTTTTTTGAAGGGTGATAACATCAATGAAATAAGAAGTTTTCATTTTCACATACCAACCATATTTGATACCCGTTTCTCGAAGTTCAGAAATCTTGTCTCTAAAAATTTCTCCAAATTTTAGAAATAATTTTCGCTCAACACTATCAATTATACTTAATTGAGCGAGTTTAGTGATACCAGCTAAAAGAACACACAGCGTAATTACTATTGATAAAAGAAACCAACTAGTAGATAATCTACCAGCCATTACAAACCCTATAATGGTTTGTATTCCTAATGGAATGGCCAAACTAATTAACCCTGAAAAAACTGCATATACATAAAGGAATTTTACGTTCCTTTTTTCATAGCTCAACAGAGCCAAAATATTTTTGATAGGAGTATCCTGAGTGAAAGAATTTTTTGCAATACTCATGTTTTTTTTAGTAAGTGCTTGGAAGCAAAAATACGAGGAAAATCTTATTTACCGCGCCCTTGTATCATGATGAGGAATGTATTGAACAAGATTTTAAGGTCTAAAGCAAGTGACATGTTTTCTAAATAGAATATGTCAAACTTCATTCTGTCTACCATCTGTGGAACATCTTCAGCATAACCGTATTTTATTTGTCCCCAACTCGTGATACCAGGTTTAACGCGGTGAAGTCGCTTGTAAATGGGTGATATATTAACGATTTGATCAATGAAAAACTGTCTTTCTGGCCTTGGACCCACTAGACTCATTTGCCCTAAAAGAACATTTATAAACTGTGGAAGTTCATCTAACCGTGTTTTTCTGAGAAATATTCCAATGCTCGTTCTTCGGTCATCTAAGTCATTACTTAGCTGTGGGCCATGCTTCTCTGCATCGACGAACATGCTTCTAAATTTGATGATTTTAAACGGAATGCCCTTGTGACCTATACGATCTTGGCGGAAAAACACCGGTCCACTTGAATTAATCTTAATAGCAATCCCAATAAACAGAAATAATGGCGAAATAATGACCAATGCTAGAGATGAAAAGGCGATGTCAATGAATCGTTTTAGGAATTTTTGCCAATAAGGCATCACTTCGAAGTCAACTTCAGCAAGAGATGCACCGAGAATATTGTTCATTTTTACCATTCCTAAGACCATGGCATATTCATTGGGTAGCATCTTTATATGAACAGATTGATTTTCTATTTTGTCCATGATTTTAGGGACCATTTCTGATTCATCAGATTCATTGGCAATGATGATATCTTCTATTTCATATTTCTGAATTAGATAAATGAGTTCCTCCCAATTACCTAAAATAGACCTTCTTGAGTGTTTGATAAAACTTGTTGGGTTTGAATGCGGTTTGATACTAACAAAGCCAATCACATTGAATCCCTCATAAACTTTGGCATGCTCAATTTCTCCCCAAAGGTTTAAAGCCGTATTTCCAGTTCCAACAATGAGCGTTTTGTAACCCCATTCTCTCTTTCTAAACTTATTAATGGTGTAGGTTGCATTAATAAGCCTAAAGATTAAAGTAGAGAAAAAATGAAAGCCAAATAATACACCTAAACTCGTGTAATAATCTGTATAATCTGAAACACTATCATCTAAGATTAACACGAAAAACAAGAACAATACTCCAACAACACTGGTTGCGATGGTGTTTTCTAATTCTTTCAACCTAGACCTTCTCAAAATGAACTGATAATAACCAGTCATTGCATATAGAAATAACCAAAAGATAGGAATCAGAATCAGGCCTAAAAATAACTTAGGATCTTGATTAACTGGAATGGTATAACCATGTTTTGAGGCTTCAATAAAGTTTTTACGAAAAAGAAAAAGCGCCAGCCAAGACAAACTAGCAGCTACCCAATCAAAAAAAAGATGTGATATTAAACGGATGGTATCCTTTTTCACTTCAAATAGGTTAAACGGATATTATCGATTAATATTTCACGGTTTCCAGAAAATCCTTCAGGCTTATCTATGGAAAAATAGACTTCGTATTTGGTATCTAATGGTTGTCCCTGAACTTCGTAAATCAGATTGGAATATATTCTCCTCCAATTACCTTTTGTAGGATTGACGGACATGTACTGAACGTAGGCGCTTCCAGCAGAGTTGTATCTTTTAAGTGCCAAGGTAACAATTAAGTCACTTTTGACGTCGAATTCCATAAAGACTTCGCGTCCATCGTTAGGCAAAGATTGGATTTTATCGAAAATGGCCAAATCAATGAATTTCAGTGAGTCATTGGGACCGAATTTGGTAACAAAAACGTTTGAATTCCCGGAGAATTTTCCGTTAAGATCAAAACTTCTTGACTGAATAGATGTGGTATCTCCTTTGTTCAGTCGAGCAGGAACTAATGTTGAATTACCAGATTCAAAATCTTCTTGCCAAGAAACTTCGGTATTGCTTCTGTAGGTGAATTTAGGAGTAAATGCGGCGTTTTTTCCTCTTGTTAAAATCACCTGAGTGTCTAAATAAACCAATGTTCTATAGGGTACCCAATTCGCAGAATTACCATTGTTTTTGACAAAGGCCACAAACTGTATTTTTGTGGTACCGTCAGCATTTATGGGTATTTTACAGGGTATAGGAAATGTGCCCAATGACTGTCCATTATGAACGGGTTGAACGCCAATAATTTCTTGAATGGAATTGCCTTCAATGCTGGTTGCGTCAACTTCAATATTGGTTATTTCCAAATATGACGGAACAAAAGAATCATCTGTTTTGCATTGGGCGAGAATGCTCATCCCAAGAAACAAGAAGAAAGCGTTTGCCAAATACCTTAAAATTGACATTTGGCAAAGTTACGATTAACCGAGTTGAATAAAAAGTATGCTTAAACGGTTTGATATCTTCGTTTGACTTTCTCGCAAATCCATTCACTGAGATCAGAAACCAGTTGTAAATTTTGCAAATTAGTCAGAGGCGTGAGTCGTTTATCAATGTTTTCAATAAAATTACGCAATTCCATCCTTTTAGAATGGTAGGGCATGATAGGCCGATCTAAGGTGATGAATTCAGCTTCTGATTGGATTTCATTTTCATTCCATACCGAATCTTTCAAACCATAATCTAACTTCAATTGATCTAAATTATTGTTGTATCTGGATTCAGACAATTGATTTTCAGCAAAATTGATATCAAATAATTTGTCTTGCTGATACACTTTTAATAAGTGTTTACCTTCATCAATGGCTCTACCCATTGAAATTTGACAAATAGAATCGTTATCAAATTCAATGTGTATGTTCAAGAGGTCTGTTTGTTCCCCAAACAAGAACATGGGTCGGGCATTTACGCTTCTTACGCCACAATTCATAAGTCTAAGAATAATGTCTAAATCTTCAGATAGATTCTTGAAAATCCAAGATTCAAATTGACCTTTAACGGGGGCTTTGCTGAATTTTTCTAACTTAATAAAACGAGGTTTTTTGATGAATTGTTGAGCAGTAGTAAAAATGGGTCTACCGTACAGGGTATTTCCAAATTGAAGCACTGTTTGACTTTCATTTCTAAGTTTTTCTAGGGTATTGATTTCATGTGTTGACCAGTGTCTGAAACCGTCTACAAAAATGTGTTTTCCATATCGAATCATTTGGCTAAGCACATCAATATCAACACTATCTACTTGATTTCCTACAATGAAAAGATCACCTTTATCAATGATTTCCAACAGTTGAATTAAATCACCCATAAGATTGTAGTTGTTGGAATCGTCAGGATCAAGGTACCCTTGAATTTGAATACCATCAATAGAATTTAATTCTTGGAGGTATTCTTCTATGGCTTTACTTGAACCTAAAATGATGCTTCGTTTCATCAAGTTTTAAAATTGTTTTCGTCATGCAAAAATTGAGGTTTAACTTTGTGTTCCCAAATTGCGTTTCACACAATCATTACAGGCGTACAATATGTTAGACCTCCCAGTACATAAAGGAAGAAGATTAAAGCTAATCAACGAGTTGGAGCATAAAGGCATCCAAAACAAAGCCGTACTCGAGGCCATGAAGCGCGTACCTAGACATTGGTACTTCCCTAAAGACTTCGAAAATCTGGCTTACAGAGATGCTGCTTTTCCTATTGGGCACGACCAAACTATATCTCAACCCTACACAGTTGCATTTCAAACACAGTTGATTGATGTTGAAGTTGATAGTAAAGTTTTAGAAATTGGAACTGGTTCGGGGTATCAAGCCGCAGTGCTCGCCGAATTGGGAGTCCAGCTGTTTTCCATTGAATATGTAAAGCCTCTGTTACAAGAGGCAGCTAGATTGTTGGTTTCCTATAGAGATAAAATAAAACTCATTCACGGCGATGGAAGCAAAGGATATTCAAAATATGCCCCATACGATGCCATTATAGTGACCGCTGGCGCTCCTACAATTCCCCAAGAACTAATGAAGCAGCTAAAAATAGGAGGGAGGTTGGTTATACCTGTGGGAACTGAAAGAAATAGTCAGGAAATGTTTCGCATAACCCGCAACTCAGAAACGCATTTCAAACGTGAAAAGTTTGGTGACTTTAAATTTGTACCCTTGGTTGGCGAAGATGGTTGGCTCTAAAAAACTTTAGTGCATAGCATCTTCTATTTCCTCAACTTCAATGGGGAAATTTTCCATTAAATCAATCACGTTTCCAGTTTTTACAATAACATCATTTTCAATTCGAACTCCAATTCCTTCCTCAGGAATGTAAATTCCAGGCTCAATGGTAAGCACTGAACCCTCTGGTATGGGTTCATATCGATGCATCACATCGTGAACATCCAGCCCCAAATGATGCGAAGTTCCGTGCATGAAATATTTCATGAAGGCTTTGGGATTGTCTTTTATTTCTTGGGACGTAAACAGCCCTAACTCTACTAACCTTTCATTGGTAAACTTGCAAACTTCAGCATGATATTCGGGCAAAGGAACTCCAGGTTGGATGATGGATCGAGCGAATTTATGCACGTCTAAAACAGCATTGTAAACTTGTTTTTGACGGGCAGAAAATGTTCCATTTGCAGGAATACATCTGGTCAAATCACCATTGTAATTGCCATATTCAGCTCCAAAGTCTAACAACAATAAATCACCGTCTTTTACTTGTTTATTATTCTCAATGTAATGCAATACGCAAGCCGAACTACCGGATGCAATTATAGGATCAAAGGCAAATCCGCGACTTCTATTTCTGACAAATTCATGAATCAATTCGGCTTCTATTTCGTATTCCCAAACACCAGGCTTTATAAATTTTAAAACCCTCATCAATCCTTTTCGGGTAATTTCTACCGCTTCTTTTAGCATGTCAAGTTCTTCTGCTTCCTTTTGCATGCGCAACCGAGACATGATTGGTGTACTCCGGAAAAATTGATGTGCTGGATATTTTGATTTTAGTTGATGCGTAATAGTTAAATTAGAGTAAGCAACATCTGACAGAAATCTGTCATTTTCATTCAAATTGACATATATGTTGTCAGCCATCAAAATAACCGAGTGAACGGTTTTCCAAAACTCATGAAACCAAAAAACAGAATTTATTCCAGACTTTTCAAAAACTTGAGTAGGGTTTAATCGAGCTCCATCCCAAACGGCAATTTGTTCGTTTGTTTCTTTAACAAAAATGGCTTCTTTAAACATTGGGTTCGGACAATCAGGAAACAAAACTAAGATAGTATCTTCCTGGTCAACCCCGGTTAGATAGTATAAATCTGATTGTTGTCTAAAGCTGAAAAAAGCATCTCCATTTCGAGGCATTTCTGCATTTGAATGAAAAATCGCAATAGAACCTGGCTTCAAGCTAGATGACAATTTTTGCCTGTTTTTAACGAACAATTCTTTTGAAGGAGATTGGTATTTCATTTTATTGTCAATTTGTAGGGCAAATTTATCATTAAGTTCCAACGAATCTGAATAGGTTTTGGAAAAAATGATGAAAAAAATGTACTTTTGGGGCAACGCGAATTTTAATGTTCGTGTCAAAGAAACAATCATCAAAATCAATATGAGAAGATTTTTACCCTTTTTATTCGCCGTTTTGTTTTTCATCGGTCCAAAAACATCGAATGCATCTCACATGATGGGTGCTGACATGAGTTATAGATGTTTAGGTAACGGCAAGTACAAAATCACCTTTAAAATTTACCGCGACTGTCGAGGTATTTCGTTTAGTGGACCTGCATTCGGAGCCTATGCCGGACTTAACGGTGGTAATGGTTGCGGAAGCGTGACTTTAGGCGGAGTAACTAGAACCGGTATCAGAGATGTAACAACCCGTTGCTCTTCAGCAACAAGTCCATGTAGCCCTTCAAATACCTACGGAACCGGTAAAGGAGTAGAGGAACATACATTTGAGGTTACAATTGATTTTGGTTCTTCCCCATTAAACCAGTTTTTAAATAAAAGTTCATGTTGTGAGGTAACATTTTATACGGGACAGTGTTGTAGAAACGGAGCGATCACTACCGGTGCATCGAACCAAGACTTCTACACTACGTGTATGATCAACATTTGCAACATCAAGAAAACTACCAATAAATGTAACAGTAGTCCCCAGCTTTCTAACGAGCCTGTGGGTTTCTTGTGTTGTAATACACCTTGGTACTACAACAACGGAGCGATTGATACCGTTGATTTTGACTCTATTTCATACAATCTAGTTAAAGGTTTGCGCGGATTGCCAAACAATGCGGTTCCGTATTCTTCTCCTTTTACTGATCAATATCCAATCACCCCATTTTGTATTCCACCAACTACTATCAAATGTGACCCTAGGCCTAATTTGGTTCCTCCTCGGGGATTTTACTTTGATACAACCAACGGTGATATCATTGTAACCCCAACTAAATGTGATGAGGTTCCAATCTTAGTAATTCAGCAAACCGAATGGCGTCAAGACAGTGCTACAGGAAATTGGATTGTGGTAGGTAGAACCCGACGTGACATGCAAATGTGGGTATTGGATGAATGTGGTTACAATAAACCACCAATCATCAATGGTCCTTTCTCTTGGAATATTTGTGAAGGTGATAAAATTTGCAAGAAAATTAAAATCACCGATGAGACCTTTACACCCAACCAAAAAACGCCTGATACGGTGCTTGCTAAATGGAACGGTGGTATCCCTGGAGCTACATTCACAGTGGTTGATCCAACCAAACGTGAAAAAGAATACGAATTCTGTTGGCAAACCAAACGAGGTGATGCATCAGAAGTATCATATTCTTTCACGGTGAATGCAACAGATCAACACTGTACTCCTCCAATGAACTCTATCCGAAGCTTTAAAGTGAAGGTTAATCCTCGTGCTGAGGCAGTTAGAAAATACGATACCCTGAAATGTGGTAGGTTTGCCTTTACTTCAGTCTTGCCGGCGGATTTTAAGAGTAAGGCTACCTATTTATGGAGCGTCAGAGACTCCAGTGGTCGAGAGTTAAAATACAGCACAAAGATGTCTGACTCAATGAATTATTACTGGGGTGGAAAATACATCTTCGTACATACTATTAATAACTCATTCAACTGTCCAACAATTTACGCAGATACTGTTGAATTCCCAGCACCACCTAAAGCCGTATTAGCAACATCAGATACGTTTGCATGTTTGAATACAGACATGACTTTAAAACCAAATATTTTGCATGCAAAAGCACCGTACAAATATTATTGGACGCGTTGGAAGATGACTCCAGATAGCACAAAAACATCCTACACCATGTCCAATGAACTTCATGTAAGCGGTGATACATTGCAAACAATGAAGGTAAATAAGGTAGTTTCAGATTCAATCATTCGCGTAAGAATAACCGATGGTGATGGTTGTAAGTTCTGGGATACTGCTGTTATTTGGTTAAAACCTCTTCCCAAAGTAGATCTGGGTAAAGACCAAAGAATATGTACTTATGAGATCGCCACTTTTGACGCTCAAAATAATGATACATTAGATTATTTTTGGAGTTCAGGTGATACAACACAAATTGTTTACAAAAATGTTGCTGGGCAATACACCGTAAGATTATTAGAAAGAAAATTCAAGTGCGAAAGAACAGACACAGTTAGACTTTTTGTAAATGACACAGTGATAGCAATAGCTGGATCCGATCAGGTGATTTGTCATCAGAAGTCAGCAACCATCCAAGGGCAGCACAAGCCATACAATCAAACAGCGACCTACCAATGGAAAAACATCACACAAAGTACCACGTTAGGTGCAAACTTTGAATATGTTGTTTCTCCCAAAAACACCAACCCAAATGGAGGGTCTGCACAAAACTTTAATTATCAGTTCTATGCGAAGGTGACACAGTCAGGACATACCTGTGAGGATTATGATACTATGACCATTAAGGTGAATACCTTGCCAATAGTTACATGGACTAAAAAGCCTTTACCTCCGCAATGTTATGACTACGGAGATATTGAGCTCAATAGTTTCTTGAATGTAGGTAAAACCAACGGTGTAAGAATGTGGTCTGGTACTTTGCAACAGAAAGATCAGTACGTAGATAGTATAACCACTACTCGTCATCTATTTAAAACAACTTTACTTGACAATTCCAAACTTCAAAATGGTCAAAACTATCAAGCTAAAGTGTATGGTTGGTACAAGGATACCAATGGTTGTGTGAATTATGATTCTGCTATACAGCGTATCAATGGTAACCCAATTTTACAATTAACACCAAAAATTTATTGTCAAGATCTTGGTGAAGCTTCAATGGATAACAACGTAATCCGTCCAAAAACAAAAGCAGGTATTAAATGGACATGGGAAGTAAAAACAGTGCCTTCAGGCGTTAATGCTAACAATGTCTTGTATAATAACAATCCTTTTGGAACGCCTGATTTTAGATTCAAATTCGGCGATCCCACTGAAGATTTTTACATGGGTAAATACCATTATAATTTGTGTATTGAGGATGTCATTACTGGTTGCAGAAGTTGCGATACCGTAACTAACATAATCATTCCTGAACCTACTGTAAAAGTCTTAACACCCAATCCGGTGTGCGTCAATTGGGATACGATAAATCTGAATGATTACGTAACCGTAAATGGAAATCCTGGTGCTCCTGGCGATGGCGGTAAATTTAAGATTACCGAAGTAGACTACAGTAAAACTGATTCGCGAGTGGGAAAAGCGCTCCCTAACGGTCATTTGTTTCCTCCAAGTTTTGGACCTGGAACCTACAAGATTTTATATAGCAATGATGGAACAGGATGTATAAAGACGGATTCTTTCTATATGTATGTAAACGATACACCAGATGCGGTTTTGCTTGGTCCAGTAACTTTGTGTAGCAATAGTACCCCGTTGGAATTGAACACTCGTATTGATATGAGTAAAACCAAACCAACATCTGGTATTGCCACTTGGGAAGGTATAAACTTAAACGGATCTAAATTTAATCCTGTATCTACATATACTTCAGCACTTGAAGGTCCGTATGCACTGAAATTGGCTTACAGAGACAATAATGGTTGCGCAGATACTGAGATTTACTATGTCTCCGTGCGCACTCAACCCGAAATTGAAATCACTACTATAAATCCATATCCACAGTGTGAGAATTCTCCTTTCCCCGTGCAAAGTGTGAGTAAATGGAGCAATAATCAAGTCAATTGGCAGGTGGTTAATGGTTCTGATGGATCAGTTGATAATTCTTCATCAGAGAATATCGTTTATACTCATGGAACTAATGATGCCGCCAATAAACAAGCTTTCTTGAAGGTTACAACAGTGCCTTTTGCGAATGATGTTTGTCCTGCCGTTTCAGACTCTATTTTAATCGTAATACATCCTTACCCAGTACTTGAGCCAATTTCTAAGTTTAATGGTTGCGTGCCATTATCAACTGATTGGTTTGTAACGGAGTCTAAAGGCATTCCTCAAAACCAATTGAGCTATGTTTGGACGTTCGGAAATGGTGATACATCATATGTGTCTAATCCATCTGGAATTTTATATCCAACTCAAGGTCGTTACAATGTTAAAGTGACCGTTACCAATAACACTCCTGATGGCGGACAATGTGCTACCTCAATTGATGGACCTGACCATGTTGAAGCATACCCATTGCCTGACGCGTATTTTGAAACTGATCCTTCTTATTCAACAACTGTTGCCTTACCTAAGTTTACAATGTTGAATAAAAGTACCATTCAAGCGGTTCCTTTTAATCCAAGTATGAGTTATGTGTGGAATTTTGGAACAGGCAATGCAAATGATACGGCAATGAGTTCTGGTCCAAGATTCGCTTACTCACGCGATACAGGTATATACAGAATTCTATTGACGGTAACTTCTAACCATGGTTGTGTAGATACTTTCTCTCGAACAGTGCACATTGGTCCTGACATTATTGTATTCATACCAGACGTATTTACGCCCAACAGCGAAGGTCCAAACAAAAATGAAACTTTTAACCCTATAGCGACAAACTTTAAAACATTCAACATGTTAGTATTCAACCGTTGGGGTGAGAAGTTATTCGAAACTAACAATCCACTTAACGGTTGGGATGGTAGAGACGCTCAAGGTGTAGATTGTCAACAAGGTGTTTATGTATATCATGTTGTTGTGACATCATTTGAAGACGTAGAATACGTGTTTGATGGAACCATTACCTTATTGCGATAATCAAAAAGCATAACCAAAAAAGCCACCTCAAAAGGGTGGCTTTTTTAATTTAGGAAATACCTAAATTAAAAATTCTTTAAGGCATCTGCTACAGTAAAGGTACTTCCGCCAATAAATATGATAGAATCATTGTTTTTAGCTAATAATATGGCCTGCTCAATAGCTTCAGGCATTTCATGACATTCTTTAGCGTTCAATCCCAATTCTATGAATTCTTGGGTCATCAAATAAGAATCATGCCCACGTTGAACTTGTGGCTTTACAATAAAATAGGTTGAGTCTTTTGGCAATAGTGATAAAATCTTTTTTCTATCTTTATCTTTTACCATGCCCCAAATGAAGATAATGTCTTGGGCACTCTTTAAAGAGTTTAACTGATCAATTATAAATCTAATACCATCTTCGTTGTGCCCAGTATCACAAATAATTAAAGGATCCTGTTTAATGATTTCCCACCTTCCACGTAAACCACTAAGTTTTACAATGTTTGAAAGGCCATTTTGAATTTGAGATTCATCAAGAGATACTCCCATTGATTTCAAGACTTCAATCGCTGTGAATATAGTTGACATATTCAATTGCTGATATTTACCTTTTAATTCAAAATTCTGATACCACTCTGTGGGTGCGTCAATGCTTAATATAGCATCACTGCCACATGATTTTGCTTGATTCAGTATTACGTTTAGCGCTTGATTTGGAATGTCGCGTTGAATAACTGTGGGAGAGGGGCCTTTAATAATTCCAGCCTTTTCAAATGCTATTTGTTCTAATTGGTCTCCTAGTAAATCCATGTGATCAAATCCTATGGAAGTAATCACTTTCAAATCGCCTTCAATAACGTTGGTCGAATCCAATCTTCCGCCCAATCCAACTTCAATGATTCCCCAATCGATTTGCTGTTGTTTAAAATATTCAAATGCCATAGCCACAGTAATTTCGAAAAACGATGGCTTAATATCAATCATTAGTTGACGCACAGATGCAACAAAATCAATGACAAATGTTTCTGAAATGCATTCTCCATTGATCCTAATTCTCTCCCTAAAATCAATTAAATGAGGAGATGTATACAATCCAGTTTTATATCCATTTGAGGTCAAAATAGCCGCTAAACTGCTTGATACAGAGCCTTTACCGTTGGTTCCTGCAACATGTATCCATTTAGTTGATACATATAAATGAGGATTGCCTAAGGCTTCTAATAATAATACAGTATTGGTTATGTCTGTTTTATAAGCAGATTTGCCTTCGTTTTGGAACATCGGCAACTGGCTAAACAAGAAGTCAACTGATTCTTGATAGTTCACAGAAAGAAATTAATCGGCGATGGTGTTTTTTACGTTTAAGGAAATTCTACCTGTTTCAGGACATTTATCTCCGACACGGGTAAAGGTCGTTTTCGAAATGAAATATTCCATAGCTTGCTTAGCATCGGTATCCAATCCTTGAAAATTACTGGATGGTAATAGTCTCTTGAATCTGGCATTGCCATTGCAGTCTACTGTAACTTCAGCATCGATAGTACCTCTTAATTTTTCTTTCAATTCGCGAACATTACTGCTAACACTGTAGTTCGCAAATCCAGAAGCAGTAAAAAAGCCATTTCCTGTATTCTTGGTAACACGAGTGCCGCCATTGCCTAAAATACCACCTGTATTGGCACCGCCCCCAAATCCAACATTGCCTTGACCACCTTCAATGCCTTTGGGAGAGCCATTTCCTTCGGTACCACGTTTGCCAATTTTAGATTGTAGTCCAGCCAATCGAGAATTAACTTGAGGAGTTTTACTTGCTGGCGGATCAATAGGAGGTAGTCCTGTTTCTACGCTTTGATCAGCAGTATTAACGATATCACCATAGCCACCAGTTTGAACAGCGCTTGGGGTGGAAGTAGTAGTTGATGGTTCTGAGGATCCTCCACCTAATTCCGGCGGAAAGTCAGACGGACCACCTTCGTTAGGGCTTCCATATGAAACTTCCTCTAGTCCAAAATCAAGCATCAATTCACCTGTTTTTGTCTCAAATGGGGGATTGGGCACTCGTATATGGAGCAGGTACATAGCAGCAGTGATAATCAATGAAATTATCAAGCTTAATATTGCAGCAATTGTTCGCTGTTGGGTGGTTGTGCCTAAGGTATTTTCGATAACATACTTCCTCATGGAAATTTATTTATTGAAGGTGAAGATTTTGTACAGAAATACTTTGTGTTGGTTGATCTTTAATACTAACGGCAAAATCGCTAGCATCTTTTTCAGTTTCAAAACGTTTTAAAATAATTTTGAGTAAACTGCTGTTTTTGACTTTGATATAAGTCGAAGAATATCCCAATTTATCCCAATGTTTGCATTCTAACTGAGCAGCACCTTCTGTCATATATGATCCGCCCACTACAAAATATCTACCGACATTTTTAACAATGTTCGATCTATATTCGTCAATGGTAAAAGAAGTTGTTGAAATAGTATCATCCGCGCTAGAAGCAGTAGTCGAATCATTTTGAACTAATTCTTTTGTTTTTGTGCTGATTAATTTCCCATTAACCATTATAAACTCGGGACCTTCATTATTGACGCTCGGAACCGGTATTTGGCTAGCGGTTTGCTGATTGTTCAATACGTTGTTCCAGCTTAGCGACATTAAATAAATGGCACCTGCAGATACACTTAAAAGTGCAATGCTAGCTGCAACATTCCAAAATCTTAAACCCCTATGTCGTTCTATGGTTTGATCAAGCAACTCTTCATCAACGCTCACAACGGTTGCGTCTTCAGCATGTTTTTCTTCTTGAATTGCCTGCGGTACAATTCGGACAGACTCCTTTTTTGTTTCTTGGGACGTTAATTTTACTTCCCATTTCAAGGGCATCAATCCAAATGCATTGGCGTGAAGGTTCGATTGATTACGACCAACAAAGAAAATTCCCGATGTAGGATTGAAAAAGAAATTCCCTAAGGAGCCAAAACTGAGGTACTTTTTCTGAATAAGTTGACTTTTAAGCCCGGCAACTTCATCTTTTATTAATTGAACAGCGTCTTTGTAGGAAGAGCCTGTGTGATAAATGACGCATTCAACCAAAAAAGAATCTTCATTGTTGAATTTAGTAGAGAATATTAACTGTGAATGCCTTGGCTTGTATTCTCGATTCACTGTGTTTGCCGTAGACTCTAATTCTCGCAGGGTAAAACTACCCAAATCAGGTATGCTCACGTAGTGGTTTTTAGCCAATACTTGAAGTACCCATAATTGAAAATTAGAAATCGACATCATACAAATATATACTCTTTATTAAAACAAACCAAGTGAAATACCACCCATCACGGTTATCCCGTAGTTGGGTAATCCGTACCACATTTGATAATTTCTATTTAGAAGGTTACTTCCTTGTATCCAAACTCTACCTTTTTCTTTGAATCGGTAATCTAGTCTAGCATGAAGGTCTAAAACACTACCCACAGGATCAACCTTAACTTTGTTATTCTCAAGAAGAATTTGATTGTTTCTGTTTCCCATTCCAGTTAAACCAACTTTTATTTTAACAGTTTCAATGGGGGTGAAGTGTGCACTTACATCATACATAAGGCTTGGTAGATGCCAATAAACATCATCTGAACCGTAGTTTAGTACCTTTAAGTTACCACTTACTTTGATTTTTTCACCAAGCATATATTCAGCACCCACTCTAAAATACACCGTAGAAACCGTATTGTAAACAGCCTTCAGTCCTCTTAGTGAATCTATATTGTTACGAATGGTGTCAGCTTTGTTAGCGACAGAAGCAAACATCAATTGATCAATGATCGAATTTCCGCCAAAATCCATGTAAAAAAGAGATTGATTGGAAATTTTACCTTTAATTCCGACGAAAACATTGTACTGTTCATAGGAATTTTTCAATACTTGATTTTCGATAAAAAAGGGCATTTGGTCGTGAATTCTCCGAATACTATTCTTTCTCAATCCGCCATCAAATCCACCATATAATCTCATTTCTAACCCAGTAATTCCTTTTTCGAATTCAATATGAGCGTTAACATAGGTCTTACTTGAAGCACTATCAAGGGTATTTTGTACGTGGTTAACATTGATACCACCAATTACATTGAAATCAGTTGGTTTATGGTAAAACTTAACCCTTGGTAGAACATCAATAAATAGTTGATTACTTTTTTGAGCAGCACCAGTATCGCTGCGTTGGTTGCTTTGAATAAAATTGGCTGATAGGTCGCCAAATACAGAGAATTTTGATAATTTGGAGTTGAATCTAAGCGTAGATGCTAATTCCATTTCTTGATGTCTGAAATTGGTTTCAAACAATTGAGCTGAATTCAACCATTTGAATTCAGGTTTCTTTCTGTTTGCCAATGAAACATAATCAATATTAAAACCATAGTTTTGAGCTACTTTGCCATTTTCACTGATGGAAAATACTCTATCAGAATTTGTTTCTTGTGTAATTCCCGAGTCTTTTCCAAAAAATGTATGCAGGTCCCTGTGGTAAAATAATCGAGTAGTTAGACTTGAATTGTTGAAAAACCGAGATCCACTCATATCCACTCTGGTATTCCCCACCTTTTGATCCATTACAACGTTATTAGCATTAAAATGGAGGGCAGATAAGTTGTAAGCCCATTTGTTGTTGGGTCTGTTGGATAAATATAGTTCACCCAATAAATGCGAGTTATTTCCAGCGCCAAGTCGCAAATAATTTGACAGATAAATGCTGTCTTGATTGCGTTCTTTGATGATTTCTGGGGATATGTTTTGGATGTATTTCTGGGTTGTCCACGAGAATTGTGGCGTTTTGAAATCAATGTTAATCTTGGGAGCTTCGGTTTGAGGTACTGCTGGCTCAATATTAATTCGAGAAGCAGAAATCAACTTGATGTTTGTACCTGAAACCACATCTCTGCTGCTATTTTCAAAGCCTTTGGGTTTCTCAGTCTGCGCCATCAATTGCCCTGTGCATAGAACAAATGCAGATATTATTGCGTATTTCATTCAATGACAAAATTCATGTTTTAAATGTTGTACTTGTACCCCAAAATTTAGGTTGTCTATAAAAGTAAACAAGTTGAAATTATCGCTAAATACTTTGAAAAAAATCAAGGAATGCCTTGTTTAATTATAAATTATGGTTAACTTTGCAGCCCAATTTCGTCATGTACGCTATAGTAGAAATCGCAGGAAGACAATACAAAGTGCAGGAGAATTCCTACCTTATTGTCAATCGTCTCGAGGCTGAACAAGGTTCAACCATTGAGTTTGATAAAGTTCTTTTCATAGGTGGAGATAAAGTTAAAGTAGGTCAACCTACTGTTTCTGGTGCTAAGGTTTCTTGCACCGTAACCAACCATGGTAAAGGTGATAAGGTAATCGTTTTCAAAAAGAAAAGAAGAAAAGGTTACAAAGTAAAAAACGGTTTCAGACACTATTTGACCCGTTTGAGAATTGAAAAAATTACTGCTTAATCAATTAATACTAAAAGAAAATGGCACATAAAAAAGGAGCTGGTAGTACCAAAAACGGTCGTGAGTCTCACAGTAAAAGATTGGGTGTTAAAATTTACGGTGGCCAAATCGTAAAAGCAGGTAACATCATCGTTCGTCAACGCGGTACTAAGCACCACGCAGATGTTAACGTAGGAATTGGTAAAGATCATACCTTGTTTGCTTTGTCAGACGGTATCGTTCAGTTCAGCAAAGGTAAAAACGGCAGAAGTTTTGTTTCTGTAGTAGAAGCCCAAGCTTAATATATTGAAATAATCTCTTAAAGCCGTGCTTCTTCAAGTTGCACGGCTTTTTCATGTTAAGACTTTTTGTATAATCGTATCCGTAAAATCTAAAATCCATCAAAAATGAGCAACCTGACTGTTAAATTGCCGCAAGACTCATTCACTCAAATGAATGAAATCGTATTACCAAACGATACCAATACCCTTCACAATTTGATGGGTGGTAAAATGCTCCACTGGATGGATATTTGTGCAGCCATAGCGGCACAAAAACACAGCAATAAAATAGTCGTTACTGCCGCAGTTGATTCTGTGTCCTTCAAAGAAGCAATTAAGCTTGGTGATGTAGTGACACTCAACGCTTACGTTACCCGTTCATTCAATTCTTCCATGGAGGTATTTATTGAGGTTTGGACTCAAAATATCCCTACTGGCGAGAAAATCAAATCTAATGAGGCGTATTACACCTTCGTTGCTTTAGATAGTAGACATCGTCCAACGCCTGTAGCAGCTATTGAGCCTCAGACAGAGGTTGAGAAAGAAAAATATGCAGGTGCACTTCGCCGTCGACAAGTGCGTCTAATATTAGCGGGGAAAATGAAACCCGAAGATGCCCAAGAACTTAAGAATTTGTTTCTTTAAGTACCGAATTTTGCTTAATCAATCCAATTTCTGTTAGTCTCTGAATCAGGAATTCGTTTGCAGTACAGTCTTCGTATTTCTTTGTATTCTCACTTGTTATACAAGATTCAAGGCAATCTAACCTTACCTCAGGCCTAGGATGTAAAAAGAAGGGAATACTAAACCGCGGCTCATGCCACTTTTCTTGCGGCGGATTAACCACTCGATGGGTCGTACTGCGCAATTTGTCATTGGTTAATCGTTGTAACATATCACCCACATTCACTACAATGTGATTTTCTACTTCTGTTACAGGAATGTACTGTCCTTGTTTATTTAAAACTTCTAGTCCATCGGCAGAAGCACCAACCAACAAGGTTATCAGGTTAATATCTTCATGCTCGCCTGCTCTTATAGAATTTAAAGGGTCAGATGTAATAGGAGGGTAGTGGATGGCTCTTAAAATAGAATTGCCATTGAAGATTCTTTGATCAAAATAAAATTCATCCAATCCCAAATAAAGGGCAATGGCTTGTAACATGGTTTTTCCAGTTGATTCCAACGACTGATAAATTTCTTTTCCAGACTCATTGAATGAAGTTAACTCTTCAACCCATTTGTTTTCAGGGAAGTTAGGAGGGTTAGAATCTGTGCGATCAACATATTGACCGAAATGCCAAAATTCTTTAAGATCACCAGCATTTCTATCTTTTGCATGCTCTTTCCCGAATCCGGTATAGCCTCGTTGCCCGCCGCCTGCTGTATCGTCGTATTTAAGTTTGATATCTAAAGGAAGATGGAAGAAATCTTCAACTGATTTATATAAATTTTTGAGGATTGATTCAGAAATTCCGTGATTGCGAATGGCGACAAAGCCAATGTCTTCATATGCTTTTCCTAGGCTTGAAACGAACTGTCTTTTCTTTTCTTCGTTGCCAGAGATAAAATCAGATAAATCTAGTTTTGGAATTTCGTACATGTTGCGAAATTAACATTAACATGACGAACCAACAATTGAAAATTAGTTGAATGTAACCCCTACAAAGAATGGTTTTCTTGCAAAGAAATCTCTTCCAAGACAATATTCAAACTGGTTGGATGAGGATTTTGGAAATTATCCATCGAGCTTCTTAGTGTTTGAAGGTCTTTGATGAGTTCTTGCCAATCTTGTCTACTGCTGATGTTAACTTGAATATAATCAGTTACTTCAGGGCTGCTTTCATTGTAAAAATAAGAGATGATGTCAGTTTCGGTAATGTTTATATTCATAGATTTCCGTCTTTAATACAACACAAGAACGGAAGAAGTCTGAAATTATTTTACCCTTACACTATTTTTTTCCATCATTTTTCTCAAGTTCATGATGGCGTAGTGCATTCTACCAATACAAGTATTGATGTTAGTATCAGTAATTGCAGCAATTTCTTTAAAACTGAGATCAGCATAATTTCGAAGTATCAGTACCTCTTTTTGTTCAATAGGAAGTTGATGGATCAGTTTTGTAAGCATTGATTTCTCATCGTTCTCAATTTGAATATCTTCTTGAGATTTATCAAAAACCATCAAAGTTTCGAAAATGTCATAGCCTTCAGAATTTACCACTGAAGGCAATCTTTTGCGTTGTCTAATTGAATCAATAGCTAGGTTTCGCGCAATTCGAAGTGCCCATGGAAGGAATTTATCTTCGTGATTGTATTTACCAGCCCTAATCTGATGTATTACCTTGATAAAGGTTTCCTGGAATATGTCTTCAGCAATATAACGGTCGTTTACTACGTTCAAAATAGAACTGAAGATGCGTTGTTTATGACGCTTCATAAGTGTTTCGAATGCGATTTGGCTTCCTTCAACGTAACGTTGAATCAATACGCCGTCTGCTAAAATAGACTTAGTCATCATAGATACCTCCCTGTTAAGTTTAAATACAAAAAATAGGTTTAGGTAAAGATGTGTCTTATAGGCGCTTTATGTTTATTTAAAACGCAAGGTAGAAAAACAAAAATGAAAAAGCAAACAAAAATAAAAATAAATTACAATCTTAAGCCATTGATAAAATCAATTGATTTCATTTTTGGTTTGCCAGCTGCTTGTAATTCAATCACTTCAATGTATGAGTCTATTGTTTTAACAAACAAACTCTTTGATATTAAGTAAAATGAATTTCCCAAAGATTGTTGATTTTGATTCTGGATGTCTTGCAGAATAAACTCCGAAATTGGCATGCAAGCCATTATTTTAAGGTCACCCCATGGACTTTTTATCCATGCACCCGGATAAGAACTTAATCCACGAACCTTATTATAGAAGTCAACGGAATTCAAGGAAATAGATAACTCGCAAAAATCCCTGAATATTTTTGGGGCTAATTTTGGATTTTGGCTTATGATTTGTGCAGTTACTGGTGTTTTTTCCCGATGTAATTCAATTAATTTTACTGTAGAAACAATAGTTCTACTACCTAAAACCATTAATTTATCATGAAGAGTGCTGGCGTTTTCGGTAGGTGAAATCTCAATGCTTTCACGTAAAATAATGTCTCCGGTGTCAATTTCATGTTTTAAAAAAAAGGTGGATACACCTGTCAATGTTTCACCATTGATGATTGCATGATTGATTGGCGCTGCTCCTCTATAATCTGGGAGTAATGATGCGTGCAGGTTTACTGTACCTAATTTTGGGGCACTCCAAACAATTTCAGGTAACATTCTAAAGGCTATTACAACACCTAAATCTACATCCAATGATTTAAATTGTTCAATGAATTCTGTAGATTTTAGTTTTTCGGGCTGCAAGATTAAAAGCCCCATCTCCAGCGCTGTTTTTTTTACATCAGACATTTGCAATTTTTGACCTCTTCCTGCTGGCTTATCGGGAGCGGTTATTACAGCTGAAATCTCAAATCCAGCTTCAGCAAGTGATTTTAACGATGCAGCAGCAAATGCAGGTGTTCCAAAAAAGGCAATTTTCATGGTGCAAAGGTAAGTTTTTGCATTTTTCGCAAAAACTTCTGACCCAAATTTAACGTCTATGTAGGTGATCTTATGTAAAGAAGTACGAAATTTGATTTTTTAATGAATCTAAAAGGTTGGTATATATGGTTGTTAACATCATTGATTTCGGTCAATGTTTTTGCCATTGATGGTACAAACCCACAGTTTATTCCGAATAAAAACCAGCATTCTGATAATGTCATAGCAAAATTACCCTTGAATTTTGGACAATTATGGTTTACTAAGTCGGGTATATGGATCCAATTACTTAAAGAAGAAGAACTTGAAAGTCTGCATGATAAGACGGTTGATCATTTAACGCTTAATTGTGATGTTGTTCATTTGGATTTTTTTGGTGCGAATCTATCAAATTATCAATTTGAAGGAGATTCTTCCGAAGAAATTTACAATTTTATCAAAGGTAGTAATCCTCAAAAATGGTCAACTGATATCAGAAAGCGAGAAATAATTCTTTTCAAAAATGTGTACGATGGGGTAGATCTTGAATTTAAATGCACCAATTCAGGGATTAAATACAATTGGTTAATCCATGATTCAAAAAAAATCAACTGGTTGGATCAAATTAAATATCAATTTGAAGGTGCCAATGTTCAAATGGTTCACTCGAAGAAATTGAAAATCAATTCCAAGAACCATGAATTTTTTGAGAGTATACCCTTGGTTTATTTTATTGATGAAGATGGACAAAAAACAGTAGAACAACTTCATTACAGAATTGATAAAAATGTTATTTCTTATCATTGGGGAGGAACAGATGCTCAAAGTGAAGGATTAAATACTGAAATTAATTCTATATCAAACTCCGACTTGGTTATTGATCCGATTCTTGTTTTTAGTACTTATTCAGGTTCATTTGCCGATAATTTCGGTTGTACTGGTACATACGATGATTTAGGTAACGGATATTCAGGTGGAACAGTTTTTGACATTGGATTACCTACTTCTGCCGGAGCAATCCAACTCAATTTTGGTGGCGGTGAAGATGAGAATTTAGGTTATGGTGGTAGCAGAGACGGAGCAATTTTAAAGTTTAATCAGAGTGGAAGTCAGCTTCTTTATTGCACCTATTTAGGTGGTTCTGGAAATGAGCAACCCCATAGTATGGTAGTTGATTCTTTGAATAACTTGTTTATCATGGGTTCGACGACGAGTTTGGACTTTCCTATGATTACAAGTCCCAAGCCATATAATCATTTACCCAATACCGGATATGAATTTTTTGTGGTGAAATTGAATTCAACGGGTACTCAATTAAAGGGTTCTACTTTTGTGGGTGGATCTAAAATGGATGCGGTGGGTGCAGATCGATCCACTCAAGATGTAAATGATTTTCCACTTCTTTACAATTATGCCGATGAATTTAGAGGTGAAATAATCACCGATAATAAGAATGTTTACATTGGAGGCTTTACCTATTCTTTTGACTTTCCAAATACGGTTGAATCTTCGCCAATTTCTGGTCCTAAAATGAGTGGGGTAGTATTTTCGTTAGATGGAAACCTTTCCAATTTACGATGGTCAAGGCTCATTTATTCTGCTGATAACTCGTATACTGCTATCTATGGAATAGCATTAGGTGATTCTGGTGATATTTACGCAACTGGTGGTACTAACGGAAAGCAATTTTCTAATAAATATGGTGCAAAATGGATTAATAATTTCATTGGTGATGTTGATGGAATTATTTTACGATTAACCAATAATACGGGTAGTTTACTTTCAGGAAGATATTACGGAACCAATTCGTATGATCAATCCTATTTTGTTCAAACCGATAATTCGGGTAGACCATATATATTTGGTCATACAGAAGCACCTTTGCCAGTAATCAATGCACGATATAATGACCCCAATAAAGGTCAGTTCATCACACGTTTCAATAGATATCTTAATCAAGTTGAACTTCAAACCACTTTTGGTTCCAATACCAATTTGCCAAATATTAGCCCATCAGCCTTTTTGATTGATCGTTGTGAAAGAATTTTTATTTCAGGTTGGGGTGGGGCAACTAATAGTTCACTATACGATGTATTTACTGGGAATCCTAAGACCCACCGTAATAAAGGTTCTACCAGAAATCTTCCTATTACGGGTGATGCCTATCAAAGAACAACCGACGGAAGTGACTTTTATGTAGCTGTTTTTTCTAAAAACATGTATAATTTGGCTTATGCTACTTTTTTTGGTGGTATGACCTCTGGCTCAAAAGAAGCAGAAGAACACGTGGATGGAGGAACCAGTAGATTCGATAAGAAAGGAATTATTTATCAATCAGTATGTGCTGGCTGCAGAAGGAATGGCATTTACCCAACTACGCCAAATGCATATTCTAGAATTAATAATAGTTCAAATTGCAACAATGCTCTGTTTAAAATTGACTTTGAGAATTTAAATAAAATTCCCTCAATGAACGACACATTGGTGGAGGTAATTGCGACTCAACCCATTAACTTCACTATGTGGGCTTCAGACCCAGATGTATTTGATACATTGAGAATAAAAGCAAAATGGCTAAATAGAGCCGGAATGGCCGGTTCAGATACTGCAATCATAACTACTTATGAAGGTATTAATAGGGCACGATTTAATTTGACTTGGAATACTCAATGCAGCAGTTTTTCAAAAGACACAGCCGTTTTGCAGCTCATGATTTTTGATTGCGGTTGCCCAGAAGCTGATACCATTTTTAGATTGGTCAAAATTGTGGTGAAGGAACCACCAGTGGTTAATCCGCCTGATGCCATTTGTGTGAGTTATGATCGTGTAAACAAGGAAATGAAAGTTGCTTGGCCCGCAACTACTGTTCCAACTGCATTTTTTAAATACTTCTTACTAGAAAAAATAGATCCACAAGGAAATGTCTCAATTATAGATACTATCAGGAGCTCTAATGCAGGATCTTTTTTGGATGGTAATGTAGTGACACCCAATCTGCAAAATTATTGTTACAAGATCATTGGAGTTAATATTTGCAATGTTAAAACCAATCCATTAAATAGTTGGTGTACCGTGAGAGAACTCAATACGCCCATTGACAATGTACACATGATTTCTGCATCGGTTTTTGAGGATTTTAGGGTTGATTTGCTTTGGGAATCTAGTAAGGAACCTGATTTCAAAGAATTTGAGGTCTACAAATATCCACGAGGGGCTAAGCCACAATACATCACACCAAATTTTATTACAACCGATACCTTTTTAAGTGATTCAGCGGTGAAAGTGGATGATTATTCCTATTGCTATGAGATTATAGTGGTTGATAAATGCGGTCACATTTCTAAGCCATCCAATGAGGGGTGTACCGTTGTAATTAATGGTAATGCAACCGAGGCGCCAGATTATCATTTTGATTTGAATTGGTTGGATTATAAGGGTTGGGAACTTGGTAGCAGCCAATGGATTCTTGAACGCAAATATGGGGGGAGACCACTTTTTCAGCCTGTATATTCTGGAGTGCCTTCCATATTTACTTTTCGAGACGCTGATTTAGATTATGATTGGGGCGGATATTGGTATAGAGTAAAGGGAATTGAACAAGTGTCTTTGGGAAAAACCAACTACAACGCTACAACCGAAAGCAACTGGATTTATTTGATTCAGCCTCCTGAGGTTTGGGTACCTGATGCTTTTACTGTGAATCAAGACAATCTAAATGATATTTGGGGTACGGTTCCTGTTTTTGCCCGTCAATATTCAATGAAGGTTTACAATAGATGGGGACAAAAAATTTGGGAATCATCAAACAAGAAAACACAGTGGGATGGAACGGTTAATGGTAAACCTGCACCCGATGGAGTTTATGCCTGGCTTTTGACCTTTGATGGATGGAATGACAAGGAATACCAGAAAACTGGAACGGTTCTGATATTGCACTAAACAGGATAATATTAATGTTGTCTATCTAAGAGCCAATGGGCAAGATCATCAAGTAGTTGAATATTATAGCCTTTTTGTGTCAGTGTATTTAAAATCGATAAGGCGTTTTGATGATATTCATTGGCTTTAAGGATCAATTCTTGGTCAATTTGTTGAGATTTCCAGAATTCAATGGTTGGATTAACACGCTCTTCAGGAGACATTGAAAATAGAGTTTCTGTTTTTTCTGGAAAAAGATCATGAGATTTGATTTTGAGCCATGTGTTTTTACCCTCAATAATGTCACCTCCTTCTTTTTTTCCTGTTTTTAACTCGTCGCCAAATGCATCTAAATAATCATCCATTAACTGGAAAGACATTCCAACGTTAATGGCAAAGTCATAAAATAATGCACTGTCTTCAACATGTCCACCGCCAGAAAGGAATCCACATTCAAGGGAACACCCCAAGAGAATGGCCGTTTTTAGCTTGATCATGTTCAAATAATCATCTTCGTGAACGGAGTTGGGAATTTGAGCATAATCCATGTCAAGTTGCTGTCCTTCACAAACACCAATGGCAGTTTGGGTGTAAATTTTGGCTATAATTTCTCTATTTGGACCTTGATAATTCAATAAATACTCAAAAGTTTTAACGAGCATGTTGTCACCAGAAAGTATTGCGGTTGGCTCATCCCATTTTTTGTGAACGGTGGGTTGACCACGTCGAATATCTGCTTGATCCATGATGTCATCATGAATGAGAGAAAAGTTATGAAATAATTCAATGATATGCGCAACTTCTAGCCCATGATGAATTTCACCGTTTGCAATTTGGTTGCCTATGATTGCCAATAAAGGCCTTACTCGCTTACCACCTAAGGAAAGAATATAGTTCATCGAGTCATAAAGATTCGATGGCTTACCGGTGAACGGGTGGGATGAAAGGTGTTTTTCGTATTCTTTTTGTAAATCAGAGAGGTTCATCATCAGAATTAACAATTTTAATCAATTAAAGTTAAATCAATATTTCTTGCAAGCAAATTGGCTTTTTTTACCCTGACCGAAATGATATCACCAAGTCGATATTCTCTTTTGGTTCGTCTTCCTACTACTTTTCGTTGGTCTTCAACGAAATAGAATTGGTCTTTTCTAATGTCTGTAAGTCGAATCAAGCCTTCGGCGTGGTAATCTAATATTGTGGCGTAAATTCCCCATTCGGTTACGCCAGTGACGCGAGCTTCAAAGATTTCTCCTTCATGCAGTTTCATAAGCTCAGCTAATTTGTATTTGATACTGGCTCTTTCGGCATCGGAAGCTTTTTGCTCCATGTTACTTGAATGCTTGGCTAATTCTTCTATGTTAGCGGAATTATAAGTGCTGGATTTAGCATTTAATAAATCAAAAAGAATTCGGTGTGCCAATAGGTCAGGGTAACGGCGAATAGGTGAGGTAAAATGCGTGTAATAGGCAAATGCCAATCCAAAATGAGATGTTTTTTGACCGGTATAAACAGCTTTTGCCATTGTTCTTATTGACATTTGCTGCAGTAAGTCAGCTTCAGGTTTTCCTGCTGATCTTTCTAATAAACTATTGAAAGATTTCCTTAAGACTTTTTCGTTTTCAATTTGAATGGGATAACCCATCAACTTACAAAACTTTGCAAAATCTAAGAGTTTTTCTTGTGGGGGTTCATCGTGGGTTCTGTATATGAACGGAGGCGGAGGTGTTGAATGCTGATGAACATGAACGGCAACAGTTTGATTGGCAAGCAACATGAAAGTTTCAATCATTTTGTGTGCTTCAAAACGAACCTTTTCTTTTACTTTGGTTGGCAAACCTTTCTCATCTAGTTCAAATCTAAGTTCCTTGCTTTCAAATCGAAGAGCACCGCGGTCAAAACGTATTTTTTCAAAATGTTGAGCGATAGTGTTAAGAGTGATCAATTCCTTTCCAAAATCACCTTCACCAGAAATGATGCCTATTTGCGCTTGTTCATAGGAAAAGCGTTTATCGCTGTGAATGACCCCTTTGCCAATCCAATGGTTGATGATTTTATAGTCTTGATCTAAAGTTAATACCACCGAGAAACAGAGTCTATCTTCATTTGGACGTAAAGAACATAGATTATTGCTTAGTTTTTCCGGCAACATTGGTATGGTTCTGTCTACCAAATAAACGGATGTTGCCCGTTGAATTGCTTCTTGGTCAAGGGAAGAGCCTTCCTTCACGTAATGACTAACGTCTGCAATGTGAATGCCAATCTCAAATTCATTTTTATCATTTATTTCGAGGGATATTGCATCGTCAAAATCTTTGGCATCTTCGGGGTCTATAGTGAATGTTGTGATTGACCGAAAGTCTCTTCTTCGTTTTATTTCAGCCGCGTCAATGGTTTCAGAAATGACTTCTGACTCAGCTAAAACATCCTCCGGGAACCGGGTGGAAAAACCAAATTCAGCGACAATGGCGTGCATTTCAGTGTCGTGCGCACCGGGTTTACCAAAAACGTCAATGATTCTTCCTAGGGGAAATCTGCTGTTTTCTGGGAAGTCGTAAACTTCAACCTGCGCTTTGCAACCATCGAATTTATCTGAAGGTGATTCGGTGATTTTAATGTCTTTGTAACCACTTTTCCCTGTGAGTAAAAATGCGTTTCCGTTGTAAATATCGAGAACTCCAATGACACGCCTTGGTGTACGCGATATTAATTTGGGAGGAGAAAAAGCAGATCCTTTACCTTGTTTAAGGAATTCCAATTCAATGATATCTTCGGGGAGAAATCGTTGCAAAAGACTGGATGGAACTCTAATAATTTCATCGGTTTCAGTATTTTTTAGCAACAATTCACCGGCGTAATTATTGATTACTTTAGCCTGAATGGATTGGCTTTTTTGAGCTTTTTGGAATTGACCTTTGGTGGGTTGGCGAACCAATCCTTTTTGAACCAAGCTGAGGAGTGAATGGTAAATGGTGTCTTTTTTAAGTCCAGCTTCTCTGGGAATTCTTAAAAAAACTTGTTGTGCATTAAGACTGCCTTTTTTATGGTCTTCCAGAATGGCTAAAATGACTTTTTCAGCCAAGGAAAGTTTTTGATTCTTTTTCAATGATTTAGGATTCGTAATAATCAAGATCCTTATGGAAGGATTCTTCGACCCGCAAAGTTCCCCAAATTGCTATGACTAAACAAATTATTCCGACCAAATAAGCGGAATGTAAGGTGTAATGGGTAGAAACTGACTTCAATGCTGATTCAAAGTATTCATATCCCCAGGTAATCAAAAGCACGCCGCCGCGCACAAAATTGGGAACGGTTGCAGAAACGGTACTTCTGATATTGGTGCCAAATTGTTCGCTGGCGTTGGTTACAAATAAGGCCCAATAGCCGGTTGCCATTCCCAATAAGGTGGCTAAAACGCGGTAGTAATTTGCAGAGCCAACAGGTCCGTAAAGATATAAAGTCATCACAAAGAAGATGGAGATGAGATTAAATAGAATGACTTTTTTCCTGCTTTGAAACCACTGAGACAATATGCCAGATATTAAGTCGCCAGATGACAATCCTACATAACTCCATAAAACCATTTCTTTGGTAGAAACTTCCAACATTATGTTAGGGTTGCCTGTGATTTCTGGAAGGAATCTATGTGCAAGGGCGATAAGAATTCCAACTACAAACCAAACGGGTAGACCTATTACAATGCAGGCAAGGTACTTTAAAAACGTATCTCGGGTTTTAAAAAGGCTGAAAAAATTACCTTTTTTTACCTGAGCATCTTGCATTTGAGAAAACATGTTTGATTCAAATGTGCCAGCTCTGAGGGCGAGTAATACCAATCCTAATACACCACCCACGATGTAAGCTACTTGCCAATTCGCTAAAGGTTTTCCAATAATGGAAGTTATAAAATCACCAATGATTTCACCTTTATCTGCAACTAGAAAAGCAGCAACGGCACCTAAAGCTCCAAAAGTCACAATAATCATGGTACCAACACCTCTTTTTTTAATGGGCATTAATTCGGCCACCAGCGTTATAGCTGCACCTAATTCGCCTGCAAGACCTAAGCCCGCAATGAATCTCCAAATTTTATAGGCCTCTAAGGTGGTTACAAATGCATTGGCAATATTTGCAATACTGTAAATAAGGATACTTCCAAAAAGCACGCTTACTCGTCCTTTTTTGTCGCCCCAAATTCCCCAAATTAAACCGCCAATAAGCATTCCTGCCATCTGCCATCTGAAAAGAACGGTTTCATTGGTTAAGAAATCTATACCTAGGGTATCGAGGCTTTCCTTTTTTATGATATTGAATAATATCAAATCATAAATATCAACAAAATAGCCCAAAGAGGCTACAATAATCAGTAAAGCAATATTCTTTTTTGGTCTGTCTTTTGACATGTTCGGCAAGATACGAATTATGAAGTTAATCCTATAATTTAGGACCCAGTGAACCAATATTTTGACAGAATTTTTCTAAATAATGCTGATCAATTTGGTCAAATTCAGAGAAATTCACGGAGTCAATATCTAAAACAGCCCAAACATTTCCAGCGCTATCAAAGATGGGAACCACTATTTCAGAATTAGATGCCGAGCTGCAAGCAATGTGCCCCGGAAATTCGTGAACATTGGGCACCAATTGGGTGCATTTTTGTTTCCAAGCCGTTCCACACACCCCTTTTCCGAATTCAATTCTGGTACATGCATTTGTTCCTTGAAAAGGCCCCAAGACAAGTTCTCCGTCAACAACCAAGTAAATGCCTGTCCACCAATGGTTGAATAATTCATTAATTAAAGCCATAGCATTGCTTAAATTAGAGAACCATGGTGCCTTAGAATCTAAAAAATGAGGCCAATTATTCAATAGCCATTGATATTTTTCTTCTTTGGTTAACCCTTCTACAGAAAACTCATTCATGATGTGTCGAAATTAATTGATTTTTATCAGTGTTTATCCCGTAAATTATAGGTAAATTGCGTGTTTATTTGATTTATTTTGGGAATGGAAGTTGTAAATACCAAAAAGTTTGAAGTTGTTTTCACTTTTGTGAATCATGCTAATTTTGGTATCATAGTGGAAGCCAATGCTGTACAGTTATTGGATAATGGAAATCCATCGTTGACATTTCAGCGTATTAGAATTCAAAATGCAGATTATTTTCAGCTGGATAATGCGCAAAAAGCAGCAGTAGAGCTCATCGAAAAGTTCGAAATGGATGTAATCATGAAGAAATTCTACACCGGTACGAAAAAATTGAAACCGGCTGATTTCATTCTAAAGCATTACAATCCAGAGTTGGCCAAATTGATTAGGGAGTATATTGAGATACATTTGCTTAAGTTACTCCATATCATAAAAGATTATCCGCTTTATTGGTCTGGGAAATTGGGCGAGCCAATGGGACAAAGAATTCAGTTTGCTAATGAGCCAACTTCGGTGTTGTTTCATTTTAGGGAACAAGAAGATGGCATGAATTATTTTGTAACCCTAAAACATCAAGATCAGAAAATCAATATTTTCGAAAATAATGCGCATCTCTTGGTTGGGAAGCCTGCTTGGATAATCACCGAAGACCGCCTGTTATTTTTCAATGAAAGGGTAGATGGAGTTAAAATTAAACCGTTTTTCAATAAACGATTCATTCATATAGCCGCGAATCAACTATCGGTATACATGAATAAATTCGTGTTGCCACTTTTAGAAAACCACGATGTGTATGCTAAAGGGTTTGAAATTGTTACTGAACAATTGTCTGTGAAACCTGTTCTAAGGCTAAATAAATCCCAAGAAAAAGTAAAAAATCTACTGCTGTATTTTCAATATGGAAGTTGGCAATTTCCTTATCACGTAGACAAAAGAGTAAATGTTTCGCTCGAAGAAAAAGAAGGCAAATTTACTTTTCACAGAATTCGCAGATCTTATCCGATTGAGAAAGATAATATTCGAATTTTACAAGAATTAGGACTGTCTTTTGTAAAAGGGAGTATCATGGGAATTGATTCAGATCAAGATTATGATTACTCAATGGTACAATGGGTGAATCAATACTCAGATGAACTAATTAGAAATGGCTTTGTTATAGAACAAGATTTCTCTGAGGTCAATTATTTTCTTGGGAAGATAGACGTTAAAATAAAAGTCTCTCAAGCTGAAGATTGGTTTGATTTGATGGCTATTGTTCGATTTGGAAGTTTTGAAATTCCATTTACACGTCTTAAAAATCACATTCTTAATAATAAGAAAGAGTTTGTTCTTCCCGATGGAAGTATTGCCGTGCTTCCCAGCGAATGGTTCTCTCACTTTTCAAAGGTGTTGAATTTTTCAGTTGAGGAAGATGATAGACTAAAGATCAAAAAGATTCATATTTCCCTTTTAGAAGATCTTCAGCAGTATCTAGATGATGAATTGCCCAGTGCAGATTGGGCCGCTGCCATTACCGATCAAAAAATACCCGATTGCAATATCCCTCAATCTTTCAAAGCAGAAATGCGAACCTATCAGAAGGAGGGTTATAATTGGATGAGATTTTTGTTGGAAAATAAGCTTGGTGCCCTTTTAGCTGATGATATGGGATTGGGAAAAACCATTCAAACGTTAGCCCTTATTCAGCACTTAACCGATGAACAAGCCAAGCTAAAATTATTGGGTAAATTAAATTTGCCATCATCTGAACAGGTCCAACAATTGATAAATGGTCAATCAGACAATGATTCCCATTGGCATGGGCCATGTATCGTGGTTTGTCCTAAATCACTTTTATACAATTGGAGAAACGAAGCCAATAAATTTGCTCCAGAACTTAAAGTATTGACTTATAGCGGTCTGAATAGAAATAAACTCATTACTCAGTTTACCGAAGTTGATTTAGTGGTCATGAGTTATGGTACCATGCGTAATGATTTAGATTTCTTGAAGAAGTTTGAATACCCTTTGATTGTTTTAGATGAAAGTCAAGCCATCAAAAATCCTTCTTCGTTAACCGCTCGTAATTTATTGAAGATACATGCTCGTCATAAAGTAGCATTAACGGGTACCCCCATTGAAAATACCCTTCTAGATATTTGGAGCCAGATGAATTTCTTGAACCCTGGTTTATTGGGCAGCTATACGTACTTTGAGAAGCAGTTCATCCGTCCCATAGAAAAAGAAGGAAATACCAAGAAAACCGATGAATTAAAGCGTTTCATAGATCCATTTGTACTTCGCAGAACGAAGGGTCAAGTAATGAAAGATCTTCCGCCGAAAGTGGAGAAAATACATTATTGCGAAATGAGCGAAGAGCAAAGTGAATTGTATGAGAAAATAAAGAGTCAATATCGCAATGAAATTCTATCTCACATCAATGAAGTAGGTATTAGTAAGTCGCGATTGAAAATTTTTAACGGATTGATGCATTTGAGGCAACTAGCGTTAAATCCTGTTCTAAAAGATTCAAATTACGAAGGTAGCTCCGGGAAAGACGATGAAATTGTGAGAATGTTGGTAAGGGCCATTGAAAATGGTCATAAAATATTGTTGTTTTCACAATTTGTAGGATACCTTAAGAATATTGCAGAAATTTTGAAAGATTCAGGTATCAAATTTTGCTATCTAGACGGATCTATGGATGAACACGAACGCCAAGATCAAATTGAGGTTTTTCAGAATAACAATGAAATCAGAATTTTCTTATTGAGCCTAAGAGCGGGTAATTCAGGATTGAATCTAACAGCGGCTGATTATGTATTTTTAGCAGATCCTTGGTGGAATCCTTTTACTATGAAACAAGCCGAAGATAGGGCGCATAGAATGGGGCAGAGTAAAACCGTAATGAGTTATAAGTTCATTACTAAAGATACCATTGAAGAAAAAATCCTTGCTTTGCAACAAAAGAAAACCAGGTTAGCTGAAAGCATCATTCCCGATGAAGATACCATTCTAAACAATATAAACGTAGAAGAACTCGAAGAACTATTGTCTTAGAAATGCAGTTGATGGGTCTTGATCAAGAAAGTCAATGGTTTCAGCTCTTTGAAAGAGGTGGAGTAGTTGAAGGATTGAACATCTTATCAGATAGAATCAATAACATGAGGGCTGAGTCGAATATTTTCCCGCCTCATGATCAAATACTAAGGGCATTTCAGTTGTGCGACTTTAGAAAAGTGAAGGTAGTAATTATTGGCCAAGATCCTTATCATGGTTTTGGACAAGCACACGGCATGGCGTTTTCGGTAAATAAAGGCATTAAACTTCCGCCGTCTTTGGTGAATATCTTTAAAGAAATTCAACGCGAAATGGGCGGTGAAATACCTCAAAACGGTGATCTGATGCCTTGGGCAAAACAAGGTGTTTTACTTCTAAATACCGTTTTAACGGTGGAAGAATCTAAACCATTATCTCATCAAAACCTAGGTTGGCAAACATTTACGAATAAGTGTATTCAATGGCTTAATAGGCATTCAGAAGGACTTGCATTTATGCTTTGGGGCAGCCAAGCACAGAAATTTGCTGCGGAAATCGACACTCAAAAACATCAATTGTTTCAAACATCTCATCCAAGTCCTTTGAGTGTTTACAGGGGATTTGAAGGATGCGGACATTTTGCGGAAGTAAACAGATACTTATCTTCGCTAGATAAAGAACCTATAAATTGGATCTTATAGTTTAGGCGTTGCACTCTGAAATTTGTAATTTCGCAATGTGGAGTATCCAATCAGTATTCAAAATGCCAATTTTTACCAGGGGAAATTACCCATTCTAAGGAATGTAAATTTGCAAATTTCGCCGGGGGAGTTCGTGTTTCTCATCGGTAAGACTGGATCAGGAAAATCCACAATTTTAAAAGCGCTTTACGGAGAAATACCTGTTACAGAAGGCACAGTATCAGTTTCAACATTTCAGTTGAACGGGTTAAAAGAAAAAGACATTCCATATTTGAGGAGGGAACTTGGAATTGTATTTCAAGATTTTCAACTGCTGTCAGACAGATCTGCCTTAGACAATTTGTTGTTTGTTCTCAAAGCCACTGGCTGGAAGAAGCAAGAAGAAATGTTGGTTAGAGCCAATGAGGTACTTGAAAAAGTAGGACTTCAGAATAAAGGTTATAAATATCCGGCTGAATTGAGTGGAGGCGAGCAGCAACGTTTGGCCATAGCTCGGGCATTATTAAACAAGCCTAAATTAGTGCTAGCAGATGAGCCCACAGGTAGTTTGGATCCCGAAATCAGTGATGAGGTGATGATTTTGTTGCAAAGAATTTGCGCGGAAGGAACATCTGTACTAATGGCTACCCATGATTATAGATTGATACACAAATTTGGTGGCACCATTTACCAGGTGATAGATCAAACACTTGAACCAGTTCCAAATGTGAATCACCTTAATTGGTGATGATGGTAATATTTCCCATCAGAGAACTATCAACATATATTTTCTGATTAGATTTTATATCAGAAATCTCTGATTTTGAGGTGAGACTTTTTCTCGTGTAATTACTTTTTTGATGAATTATTGCGAGGTCAGTATTTTGGGAGGTGCCCAATTCAACACATTGTATATTTAACGTTGTTTTGTATGTAAGCTGTTGGTATTCAAAAAAGTTTTGATGCAGATCTTTGTCTTCAATGGCCACAACTATACTATCTGATTCAGGTTTTTCAATGGTTGAAATTAAACTGAGTTTCTGATGGAGTCTATGAGGGGACACGCTGGTTCTGGGCAGAGCAAATTGTCCGAAATTCCATAAAAACATCCCCAGAGAAACCAACAAGGAATAATTCATTATTCTCCCGGTTTTATGTGAAAGTACTAATAGAAAGGGTAGGACAATCATAAATTCAATGTTTCCGACGCTATATGCTGCAAATGATAAGTGAAAGAAAAATGCAGTTAAATAAATCAATGACCAATCTGACTTTTTGAAATTCAAATTGTGTGCGCCAATATAGAGTACCACGCCAATCAATGTAAAGAGTAAACTTATAATGGCAACGCCTGATAGGAAAGGATTAAATACCTTCCAAAACATAAACATTTCACCATGAACCTGAAAGAAAACTCTGATGAAGTTTACGGCCGTCATGGTTATATTATTTAAACTTGGTACCAATTGAACTAAACCGTTATCTACATCCTGAAACACCAATTTTAGCAGTGATTTTGAGTAGTGTAGACTGAAATAATAGTAGATTGTTATTATGATTGAAGAGGAAAGAATTAAATAAAGAATTTTGGTTGGCCATTTAATTTTTAGGTGCATCCAAAGGGCAAGAAGCCAGAAAATATGCGTTTGATGAAAAAGTGTTGCAATGGAGAGTAACAAGAATGAAACAACCCATTGTTTTTTTTCATAGAAAAAGGTTCCTAGCAGCGAGAAGAACAATGGAAGCATATAGGTTTCATTCTCAAAACTGTATTTCATGAAAGAAAAAGTAGCAGATAAGAAGAAAAGTGCCAGTGCTATAGATGAAAGTCTCCATTTACGTTGCTCCAAAATGAGCCAGATCACAAACAGATTTAAGACAGATACAATCAAATTGAAACGAATGAACACAACCATCGGATTGTAAATTGCGGCGGATATTGGTTCTGCATCAAAATAGCTGTGGCTGTATTGTTCAAATAAAAAATTTAAAACATATTTATGTAGAAGGTGGTGTCCAGATTGTAAATCATTCTTCATCACTTCACAAGCATAGCCGTATGAATCACCGGTAAATTCAATAGGGATAAACCACCACCGCAAGAACAAATACGATAAAATTTGGAGTAGAATTAAGGTGCGTTTTCGGGCCATTTGAACAAAGATAACATGTATCTTTGCAATTCTTGGAAGCGCTTAAACACCCCATATTCAAAAAAATATCGAAAACTGCCGATGCTCTTGGCCAGAGAGCCTATGTTGTTGGTGGTTTTGTGCGTGATTATTTCTTGCAAAAACCTTCCAAAGATTTAGATCTGGTAGTGATTGGTTCGGGTATCGAGTTTGCAGAACACCTACAGAAGGTGCTAGGGGAGCAAGATTGCACCTTGGCCGTTTTCAAGAATTTTGGTACTGCCCAAATTAAATTTCAAGACTGGATCATAGAGGTAATTGGTGCAAGAAAAGAATCTTATCGCCTCAATTCGCGTAAACCCTTAGTTGAAGACGGTACTCTTATAGATGATCAAAATCGACGTGATTTTACCATCAATTCCATGTATCTATCTTTGAATTCGGAGACATTTTCAGAATTATACGATCCCTTTAACGGAATTCAAGATCTTCAAGACGGCATCATTAGGGCAAATAATGATCCTGATATAACCTTTTCAGATGATCCATTGCGGATGCTTAGAGGTATTCGATTTTCAGCCAGATTGAATTTTAAAATTCAGGCTGATACATGGTCCGGTATTATCAAGAATGCTGAAAGAATTGACATTGTTTCACAAGAAAGAATAACCGATGAGCTGAATTCCATGATTTTAGGAAAAAAACCATCTATTGCTTTTGATTTGATGGAACAAGCATGCTTATTGCAAAGGTTTTTTCCAGAATTCGTCGCGCTAAAAGGCATTGAAACCATCCAAGGTAAAAGCCATAAAGATAATTTTTATCATACGTTACAAGTTCTTGATCAATTGTGCGAATTAAGCGATGATTTATGGTTAAGATGGGCAGCCATTTTACATGATATAGCTAAACCAGCAACTAAAAGATTTGATCAAGAGGTAGGTTGGACCTTTCATGGGCATGAAGATAGAGGTTCTAGAATGGTCAAAGGAATTTTCAGGAGAATGCGCCTTCCACTTGACGAAAAAATGAAATTCGTTGAAAAAATGGTAGCCATGCATTTAAGACCTATTGTACTTTCTAAAGAAATTGTCACAGACAGTGCCGTAAGAAGACTTATTGTTGAGGCAGGCGAAGATGTAGGGGCGTTGATGAAACTATGTAGAGCCGATATTACCAGCAAAAATGCAGCAAAAGTACAAAGGCATATATTTGATTTACTGAAAGTTGAAGATAAAATTGCTGAGGTAAATGCCAAAGACGAACTGAGAAATTGGCAGCCCGTTGTTACTGGAAATCATATTTTGGAACGATATCAAATTGATAAACCCAAACACATTGGAGCATTGAAAAACGAAATTCGAGAAGCAATTCTTGAAGGGAAGGTGCCCAATGAATTAATCCCGTGTTTTGATTTTTTAGATGAATTTGCTCAGACTTTGGGAATTGCTCGTAAATAATTCGATTTTTGCACTACAAATTATATGTTACTGATTTCTAATATTCGCCAAAATTCTAACGAAATTATTGAAAGATTATCCATTAGAGGGATAGATGCTGCTCCTTTGATTCAAGAGATTCTTGATTTAGATGCGCAGTCTCGACAAGCTAGAACTGAAATGGAGCAAACTCAAGCTCAAAGCAATCAATTGTCGGGTCAAATTGGTGAGTTAATGAAGTCAGGTAAAAAAGACGAAGCTGAATCCATTAGAAATCAGTCAACCCAATTAAAAGAAAAGATTAAAGAATTAACCATTCAAGTTGAACAACTAGAACAGCTGGTTACAGATAAAATTATTGCCTTACCGAATACTCCAAATACGAGTGTTCCCAAAGGCAGATCTGCGGAAGACAATCTTCAAGTATTTCTTCATGGAAATGCGGCTGAGTTGCCAGAGTCGGCCCTACCTCATTGGGAGTTAGCTACTAAATACGATATCATCGACTTTGAACTGGGAAATAAAATTTCTGGCGCTGGGTTTCCAGTATACAAAGGAAAAGGTGCTATATTCCAAAGAGCCTTGATACAGTTTTTTCTGAACGAAGCCGGCAGAGCAGGATACATGGAAATTCAACCCCCTTTATTGGTAAATGCAGACAGCGGATATGGAACAGGTCAATTACCTGACAAAGAGGGTCAAATGTATCATGCTACAGTAGATGATCTTTATTTGATTCCTACTGCTGAAGTTCCAATTACCAATATCTATAGAAATGTAATTTTGAGGGAAGACCAACTTCCTGTGAAAAATTGTGGTTATACCCCTTGTTTTAGACGTGAGGCGGGAAGTTATGGTGCTCATGTGAGAGGTTTAAATAGACTTCACCAATTTGATAAAGTAGAGGTCGTTCAGATTGTAAAACCCGAGGATAGCTACAATGTATTAGAGGGAATGTCGGAATATGTTCAATCATTATTGCAGAAATTAGGGCTGCATTATCGAGTGTTATTGCTTTGCGGTGGGGACATGGGTTTTACTTCTGCTAAAACATACGACATGGAAGTATGGAGTCCTGCACAAAAAATGTGGTTGGAATGCAGCTCTGTGAGCAATTTTGAAACCTTCCAGACAAACCGTTTGAAGTGTAGATATAAGAATTCCGAAGGAAAGACTGAATTAGCACATTCATTAAACGGAAGCGCATTGGCATTGCCAAGAATCGTGGCATCTTTATTGGAAACCTTCCAAACGCCTGAAGGTATTATTGTTCCAGAAGTTTTGCGTCCATATACTGGTTTTGATTTGATCAACTGAGCATGAGCTTTGATTTGAATAGAGACTTTTCTTTGGAAGAGTTATTACAGTCGATTGTTGCAATAAAAGAACTTCCCAATCAATTGGCCAAATTGATCAGTGGAATTACAGAAGAACAATTAAACTCGAGCTACCGTGAAGGCGGTTGGAATGTGCGCCAAATTATACATCATCTTGCCGATTCGCACATGAATGCTTATATCAGAACCAAACACGTCATAGCTCAAGATGTTTCCGAGATGCAGGTTTACGATCAAGATATATGGGCATCTGATCTGGATGCGACATTTCACCATGAAGCAAGTTTTATGATTATCTTGGGTTTGCACCAAAGATGGAGTCTTTTGCTTTTAGAATGCCTGAAGCAACCTGAAATTTATTTGACTAAATCTTTGTATCATTCTGAAAGAAAAATGCATTTATCTTTAGCTCACATGATTGCATTATACGCTTGGCACGGCAATCATCATTTGACTCAGATTCAAGCGGCTATTTCTTATAAGAATTAAAGACTTTCCAAATTTGATAAGGAACTTTCACAAAATCAAACGTTCCGATCTTTGATCCTGCAACATCTCTCCACTTCCGAATGGGTACTTCTTGGCATAAATGAATGCCAGTAGAACCAAATTTATTTTTGATTCGCAATAGAATTTCGACATCAAAAAGCCACCTAGTTTTAAAGGGCGTTTCAAAGAGGTCTTTCAGAGAGACATGAATCAACTTTGCGCCACATTGTGAATCGTGAACTTTCCAGCCTAAACCGTAAGATATTAGAGTAGCGAAAATACGACCTGAATAATGTCTGAACATGGTTCTTTCAATGCGAGAGCCTAATCTAGCAACCCTTGAACCTAGAATGTATGGTTGATTTTCAAGGTTTGAGAAACTGAATAGCCATTCAATTTCTTCTAGGGGTGTTGCCATATCGGCATCCCAAAAACCAACCCAATCAAATCCGTTGTTCCAGCCCCAATTTAAACCATGTCTAACGGCTTCTGATTTCCCTTGATTCTTTTCCAAATCCAGCAAACTACATTGTGGTTGATTGATGATGGATTCACTAATTAATTTCGAAGTGTTATCGGTGCTACCATCGTTTACAAACAATATTTTAACCTGCGGGTGATTCTTGAGGTATTGAAAAATAGTGGTGAATTCCAATCTTTCAGACTCATTATAACAGGGTATGACAATGCAGGTTTTAGGAAAAGCCATTGAGAGCGTGAATTTATAACGAAAAACCCAAATGCTCTGCGTAATTTTGCATCACGATGGCATTTTACCAAAATATTTTGGAAACCATAGGAAATACTCCTTTGGTTAAAATAAATAAACTCACTAAAGATTTACCCTGTATTGTATTAGCAAAAGTTGAAACTACCAATCCAGGTAATTCTATCAAAGACCGAATGGCACTTAAAATGATTGAAGATGCTGAAAAGTCTGGACTTTTAAAACCGGGTGGAACCATTGTTGAGGGCACTAGTGGCAATACGGGTATGGGTTTGGCTATTGCAGCCGTTGTAAAAGGATATAAATGCATTTTCACAACCACAGATAAGCAAAGTAAAGAAAAAGTAGATGCTTTAAAGGCTTTTGGTGCAGAAGTGATTGTTTGTCCAACAGATGTAGAACCTGAAGATCCACGCAGTTATTACAGCGTAAGTAGCAGACTTGCTTCAGAAATTCCCAATGCGTGGAAACCCAATCAATATGACAATTTAAGTAATTCACAGGCCCATTACGAACAAACAGGACCTGAAATTTGGGAACAAACCGAAGGTAAAATTACCCATTTGGTGGTGGGTGTAGGCACTGGTGGAACTATTTCAGGTACAGCTAAATTCCTAAAGGAGAAAAATCCAAATATTCAAATTATTGGAATAGATACCTACGGTTCAGTTTTTAAAAAATACAAGGAAACGGGAATTTTTGATAAAAATGAAATCTATCCCTATATAACCGAAGGTATTGGAGAAGATTTCTTACCTAAAAATGTTGATTTTTCGCTAATAGATCATTTCGAAAAAGTAACCGATAAAGACGCTGCTTACATGACTCGATTGATTCCTAGGGAAGAAGGAATTTTCGCTGGAAATAGTGCTGGTTCAGCCATGCAAGGGCTGCTTCAAGTGAAGCATATGTTTGGGCCCAACGATGTCGTTGTGGTTATTTTCCATGATCATGGGACACGTTATTTGGGGAAAATGTTCAATGAGGATTGGATGAGAGATAGAGGGTTTATTCCATCAAAAACCACAAAGACCGCTTCAGAATTGATTGCCAATCACAAAGAACTTCCCTTGGTAAGTATCTTAGATACTATGTCTTGTAAAGAAGCGTTTCAATTGATGCAGAAATACGATATTTCTCAAATTCCTGTAAAAAATACCCAAAATGAATTCGTTGGTTCTTTAGATGATAACTTCTTTTACAAAGAATTGTTAACCAATCCAGATTTGATGAATTCTACAGTTGGGAGTGTAATGCAACAAGCCTACCCGGTGGTTTCTTTTGGTGAATCCATTGAAAATATCTCTCGTTTGATCAATGAAAAAAACCAAGCTTGTATAGTAATGGATATGGGTGGCAACTGGCATATTATAACTAAACAAGACCTCATCCGCGCAATTGCTGATGTTTAAGATCATTTCCAAGTTATTAAGATTAAACACATCAAATTCCATGGCCATTAACATTAAAACACCGGAACAAATAGAAGGAATCAGAAAAAGTTCTCAGTTGGCTGCTCAAACCTTAAAACACATGGAACAATTCGTTAAGCCAGGTGTAACTACTTTAGAACTCGACCAAATCATTGAGAAATATGTCAGGGAGCACGGTGCTTCTCCGGCTACAAAAGGGTACCGAGGCTATAAACATTCTAGTTGTATTTCCCCCAATGATGTTGTTTGTCATGGAGTTCCCAATAGTTATGTTTTACAAGACGGTGATATTCTAAATATTGATGTAACGACCATTTTAAATGGATTCTACGGTGATACATGTAAAATGTACTACGTTGGAAACCCCTCTGAATACGCTCAGAAACTAGTTGATACCACCAAAGAATGTCTTCGTTTGGGTATGGCAGAATGCAAGCCAGGTGCACGATTGGGCAATGTTGGGTATGCCATTTCAGAACATGCACATAAACATGGTTACAGTGTGGTTTATGAATTTTGTGGACATGGTGTAGGACTTAAATTTCACGAAGAACCCGATGTGCCGCATATTGCTGAGAAAAACTCTGGTCCAATTCTTAAAGAAGGAATGGTATTTACCATTGAACCCATGATCAATGCAGGCAAAGCTCGTTGCAAAGTGGATAGAAAAGACGGTTGGACAGCCAGAACCATAGATGGTAGATTGAGTGCTCAATTTGAGCATACCATTGTTATTACCGCTGATGGTTATGAAGCATTGACTGATGTTTATGGGGATTTTTAATCTTAAAGGATGTCGATGAAATTAACTACCATACACACAGGAAACTTCAAACTTGATGGAGGAGCCATGTTTGGCGTTGTTCCAAAGGTACTTTGGAATAAAATGAACCCTTCCGATGACAATAACTTATGCAATTGGGCTATGCGATGCCTCTTGATTGAAGTGGGTTCACGGAAAATTCTCATCGATACCGGAATTGGCAATAAACAATCTGATAAGTTCTTTTCTCATTATTATTTGAACGGCGATCAAAGTTTGGATAAATCTTTAGCTCAATTGGGTCTGACAAAAGACGATATTACCGATGTGATTTTAACGCATCTTCATTTTGATCATGTAGGGGGCGCTGTAACAAGTGATTTAACCCCTGCCTTTAGCAATGCTATTTACCATGTTACCCAAATTCAATGGAATCATGCGAACAATCCCAATCCAAGAGAAAAAGCCTCTTTTCTGATAGAAAATTTTGAACCGTTACTTCAAGCAGGTGTTCTGAATTTTGTTCAACCTGGTGATAGAATCGCTGATGTAATTGAGGTACTAACCTGCAACGGACACACACTTGAAATGATTACCCCGTTGATTCACCTCCCAAGTGGTGAAAAAGTGTTGTATGGGGCTGATTTATACCCGAGTCACTCTCACATCAAATCCAACTTTGTTATGGCCTATGATATTCAACCGTTGGTTACCATGGTTGAAAAAGAAGCAATGAATCAACGCGCGATTGAAGAAAATTGGTGGATTTATTATGAACACGACCTTGCCCATGAAATGAGCAAGATCGCATTGAATGAAAAGAACCAATTTGAGGCGGTAAATTTCGCCACTATGGATCTATTGAACTAATTATTGTTGAGGGAAGTATTTCTCCCAATTTACTTTTTCACCAGTAATTTCCTGGTAAATTTCATCAATATAAAACTGAGCATTGGTAAACTCCTGTTGGGTTTTAACGTTGCCATACGACATTGCACCTACCCATTTATTGAAATTGGTTTGATCATTTTTCAATTTGAAACATTGAGCTCCAATTTGATAGCTACGTGCATCTAACGGATTTATTTTAACTGCTTCTTTAATTGAGGCGATAGCCAAATCATAATCTTTGTTCAATAAATGAGCCTGGGCTTTCATGCTGTATCCTTCTGGGTCTTTAGGACGAGAACCTATGTAGGCTTGCATGGTGTTTACCGCTAAATCGTACTTATCTTTCTCCACATACATTTGATATGCGGAAAACAGGGCACGACTGTATTCAGGGAACAATGCTAAACATCGATTCATATATATCAATGCAGAGTCAACATTTCCTTTGTTTGCATATGCATTTCCAATGTAGAATAATGCTTCGGTAGATTTAGGATCCACTTTTAAATACTCATTCAATAATGAGATTCCTTTGTCTTGGTTATTTTCTTTGGTAATTGCTTGAATTCCTTGATAATCTAAATCGGAAATGCGTTTTACAACACAACCCATTGGTTTTCCGTCAACTTCAGGAGTAAAAATGGTTCCTGCAGGAGGGAAGCTACCATTATCTAAACGCGCTTTATCCATGTAGGCATTGTAGAAAATGGCATAATCCCATTTTTTTTCAGAGCGATCATCAAAACGAGTATAGCCTACGTGAACATTGGGTTGATTCCGGAAATAATATTTCACTTGATCCATTCCGTACGTCAGGATCTCATATTTTTTGTTTGGATTTTTTGAGATTTCATTTTCTATGAGGTATTCACAGCTAGGTCTTATACTAGCCAAGTAATAATCCATTTCGTATTCGCCGTAAGCTCCTTCAACTCCGCCAATAACCTCATTGAAATAAACATAACTGAGATTTGAGTTTTTTGCAACAAAGGTTGCAGGCAGCAACGTAAATCCAATTGATAATATTGCACCAATGGGAAGTTTTATTTTTACGAGGGATTGCAACTTGTAGTATCCTAAGACGGCCAAAATTCCAAAACTAGGAAGAGTAAACAAAATGTGTCTTAGTCCGCCGTAAACACCAGATTTTTGGAGGTAAATGTAAAATATTGGGAAAATTGCAGTGAATACCATTAAAAATTCTTCCATGGTAAATGATTTACTACGTATGGTGGTAGTGATCACATAAAGTGCGAGACCAATTAAAATTCCTAACGGCAAGGTGATCCAAAGGTATTTGGTTAAATAATGACCTGGTAGTCCATCACTGTCGTATAATTTCCCTTCAAAAAGCTGTCTTAAAGTTACTTGATAATTAGTGAACGCGTCTAACGCCTTCATAGGGTTATCAATGGGAGCTTCCCAACCGTAAGGCCAAACATAAATCCCCAAAAAGTAACCCACAATTCCAATAACTGCTATGGCCATTATCCATTGATTGGCACCTTTCCACTGTAATTTTATGAAATTGGGCAATGAAATCTTTTCAATGAATTTTAATCCCAAGTAAAGCCCAATGATGGCAATAGATAAAAGTCCTCCGATACGTATAGAAATACCCAATGCAATACCAAATACCAATCCGAAGGCGGTTGACCATCTGAAAGTAGGGTAGGATTGTGCAAATTTTACGGCATAATAAAGTGACATAATGTAACCCAATGCGAAAGGTACGTCTTTGGGGTTGTTCAACGACTCACCAAAGAATCTAGGCATGAAAAACACTGCAAGCAAAGCCACCGAAGCCCATAAATAACTTCCTTTGGTTAACCTACGAGTCAATAATGCGGCGTAGAAAACCGATAAAAACCCAAAAACGGCATTCCACCAATGCCTCAAGCCCATATAATCATCACTATCGGAAATCCATGCCATGATTGCTGTAAATGTGTCGAAACTAGATCCATACAAATGCATCAATCGGTCTGGGTCTTCAATGGTTGCAGCCGCAACTCCATCGGTTTGGTATTTACGAGCTACGGTAACCATTTTTTGCCCTTTAATGGCGTTGGTATCGATGGGCATATGCATGCCTATTTTATCTAAATGGTAGTTGGCAATCAGTTTTGCATATTCGTATTGAACAAATTCATCTCCCGAAATACCGGCTTTTTTACTGGTTTGGGTGATGTAGAAAAAGCTCAAAATTGATAATAATACAAAGGCCAATTTTGACCAATTCCCTCGGGGATTAACATAAAAATTCAGAGCTTGTTGTAACTTGGAGTTCCAAGTTTTCAATACGTCTAAATTGTCTGACTTTTTATTTTCTAAGGTAATGAAAGATTCTGCGCTGCAGGCTTTTTCTAAGTAATAGGGTATTTCCTCGAAAGCACAGAGTTTTGGACAAACTTCAGCTAATTGAATTAATGACGAATGATTCGCAATAATGGCTGTAAAGTTGGCGCGTTGCGATTGTTGTCCGCTCAATAATTGATTGATTGTTGAATTTGGAGCGGTTTCAGCGCAGACATAATGAAGTGGTTTATTTGATTCTCCAGTAATTTCCTGCTTAACTTTCTGCAATTGCGCAGGTTTAAGAGGTTTCTCTGGGTTAACTATGACAAACCAACCTTCTTTTAATTCTGATATTTGAGTTGAATTCGAAATTTGAATTGAATCAGATGGAATATTTGACTCCATTTCTGACATCCAGTTCAAGGTGGTCAGATGGAGGTTTTTCACTTCCACAGAACCTTTTTCTACTTTTTTAGCCATGATTTTACGTATTCAGTGCGAAATTAATTTCTTTTATTGTTGTATTTAATTTTATCATTAAGTTTATCACTTTCTTAGTCACCCCAAATGATGTCAAAATGCAAATAAACTGTTTTATTAGTTGCAGTTGATTTTGGTAAATCGGCATAAGGACTAGGAATTAGATTGATTTTAAGTATTACCTCTGTTACTCCAGGAGAAAACGGATGTTCCGTCAAAGATTTGGCGTTCAAAATACTTTCCGCATAATTGCTAGAGCAGTTCGCCTTAACTACTTTTTTGATTTCTTCTAAGTTCCAATTTTTAAGATCGCTTTCTTCATATCCGAAGTTGAATGGACTGAATTTCTCTGGAGAAAGTCTTTTTAAAACTGAGTATTTTGATTGAATGCTTTGTTTTCCGGGGAATTTATAATTGCAAACTTCGACATCTTCATTATAGTTGTGTTGATTAATCATCAAAGTAGTGACTCTAGATTCTTCAATTGATTTAACCACCCACTTTGGTTCTTCATAAAGATAAGATAATGATATTTTTTGATCAAGGATACTTTGGTAGTCGCTGTCAATGGTGAATCTTACAGAGTCATTTACAGGATGTTGATAGTAACCGGTTTTTCCAGTGAAGACGCTATCAAATCCCAAAGTAAAGCCCAAGTCTTCAAAATAGAAAATCACCGGCTGTGCAGTATCTGGCCCAGAATCAAACACAGGGTTCACTTGGCCCAATGCTGAATCGATTGCCGTATTCGAAGTAGGTTCAGTAGAAGGGTTGGAGCAGCTAGCAATGAAAACAATTAATGACAATAGCATAAAGCTAGTACAAAGTTGAATGCAAGATTTTAAATTCATTACTTGTGTGTTTTTTGTAATTAAGTCTCAAATAAACAATTAATTCTTTGAAAGAAGAGAATTTACCATTAATTTTGCCGCCCACTAAAGGAGGAATTTTATATTGACACAAGAATCAAAAGATCAACAAAATGAAGAAATCGTAAGCACAGCTGCGGTTTCTACTCCAGCTCCCAAGAAAAGTTCAACTGCAGCTTCTGCACATGATGATTTTGACTGGGACGCTGACGAAGCGGGCTTCCAGTCTTATTCTAAGGAAGATCGTCTTCAGCTCGAAGAGCAGTACAACAACACCTTCAATCCCGTAACTGAAAAAGAAGTTGTTAAAGGTGTAGTCGTTGCAATTAACGACAAAGACGTAGTAGTTAACATCGGCTTTAAAAGCGATGGTATGGTACCACGTACAGAATTTCGCGATATGCCCGACTTGAAAGTGGGTGATAACGTAGAAGTATTTGTTGATATTGCCGAAGACAAAATGGGTCAGTTGATCTTGAGTCGCCGCAAGGCCTTGCAAGAAACAGCATGGGAACGCATCATTGAAGCAATGGAAAGCGACACCGTTGTTACAGGTTACGTTCGCTCTAGAACTAAAGGTGGTTTGGTTGTTGATGTTTTCAACATCGATACTTTCTTGCCAGGTTCACAAATTGATACTAAGCCAGTTCGCGATTACGATCAATACGTAGGTAAAACTATGGATTTCAAGATCGTTAAAGTGAACGAAGTATACAAAAACGTAGTTGTATCTCACAAAGCTCTTATTGAAGATGATATTGAAGCTCAGAAATCTGAGATCTTGTCTCGTCTTGAAAAAGGACAAGTACTTGAAGGTGTTGTTAAAAACATGACCAGCTTCGGAGTATTTGTTGATTTGGGTGGTATTGACGGTTTATTGCACATCACCGATATCTCTTGGGGTAGAATTAACCACCCTGAAGAGGTGTTGAAATTAGACGAAAAAGTAAATGTTGTAATCCTTGATTACGATGATACTAAGAAGCGTATCTCTTTGGGATTGAAGCAATTGTCTGCTCACCCATGGGATGATTTAGATCCATCTATCTCTGAAGGTTCAAAAGTAAATGGTAAAGTAGTGAGCGTTGCTGATTACGGTGCTTTCATTGAAATTAAACCAGGTGTTGAAGGATTGGTTCACGTTTCTGAAATGAGCTGGAGCTCTCACTTGAGAAATCCATCTGAATACCTAACAGTTGGCGAAGATATTGATGCAGTTGTGTTGTCACTTGACCGCAGCGAGCACAAAATGAGCCTTGGTATTAAGCAATTGACTCAAGATCCTTGGGTTGAAATTGCAAACAAATACCCTGTAGGTAGCAAACATAAAGGTGTAGTTAAAAACTTGACTTCTTATGGTTTGTTCCTTGAATTGGAAGAAGGTATCGACGGACTAGTTCACGTTTCTGACTTGAGCTGGAACAAGAAAATCAAACATCCAAGTGAATTCGTGAAAAAAGGCGAATCACTAGAAGTGATTGTTCTTGAGGTAGATTCTGACAATCGTCGTTTGAGCCTAGGCCACAAACAGTTGGAAGAGAATCCTTGGGATACTTTCGAAACCATTTTCACATTGGGTTCAATCCACGAAGGTACAGTTACCAGCATCAACGATAAAGGTGCAACCATCCAGTTGCAATACGGTGTTGAAGCATTCGCTCCAACTCGTCACATCAAGAAGGCTGATAACAAGCCAATGAAAGAAGATGAAGTATTTGAATTTGAAGTGATTGAATTCTCTAAAGATTCAAAACGAATCATCGTTTCTCATACAAACATTTGGAAAGGTGCTGAACGTGCTAAAGACGGAGAAGAGAAAAATTCTCGTGAAAAAGCAAGAAAGAATACATCTAAAACTATGAAGAAGATCAATCAATCTTCTGAAAAGACCACCCTTGGTGAATTAGATGCTCTTTCTGAATTGCGTGCACAGTTCGAAAAAGCTGAATCTAAGCCTGCAGCAAAAGCAGCGAAAGAGGTAAACGAAGCTCCTGCAACTGAAGCAACTGCATCTACAGGTGTTTCTGATTTGAAAGACCTCTCAGGTGTAGGCCCTGCAATGGTTAAGAGAATGTCTGCGTTAGGTGTAAATACCATCGAAGATTTGATCGCAATCACTGAAGAAAAGGCGGCTGAATTGGCTGAACAAGATTCCAAAATTTCTGCTGAACAGTGGACAAAATGGATCTCTGAAGCTAAAGCTTAATCCAACTAATTAAATTACAAGAAGTCCCGCTGGAAACAGTGGGACTTTTTTGTTTTACAGTATTTAGGTAACTTTGAGAACATTAAAATGGATAATTTTCAGGCCCAATTAACTGCTGCTTTCTTAGTCAGTTTACTTCACGGTTTAATTCCCTCTCATTGGTTGCCCTTAATTGCATTTGCGAAGAATCAAAAACATAATTCTATTTGGTTGCTGCGAATGGCTGGGTTGATTGCCACGATTCACGCTTTGGGTACCATTTTAATAGGTTATTTGGTGTATCATACTGCTCACCTCAGCCATATAGGCTCATTGTCAATAGAAGATTCACAGAGTTTAGATGATCTAAGGTTTATTTTGCCTTTTGAGAAGTTCTCTGCTTTGATTCTGTTCATTTTAGGACTTATTTTTCTTTACAGGCATTACAATCACAAACATTTTCACTTAGATCATAAACGGTTTGGAAAAAGGATTTTGTTTGGGATAATAATAGCTATGTTTTTAAGCCCTTGTATGGAAATTGTTGGCTTTTATTTTACCCTTGCTCCCTATGGTTTTGATGCATTTATGGAGTTAAGTGCAATGTATCTACTCACCACAGTTGTGAGTATTTCACTTGGGGTTATGATCTTCAATAAAGGAATGGAGAAATTGAACATCCACAAGTGGGAACACAACGCTGGAATTTTCAGCAGCGTTTTGATGATGGTATCGGCCACACTGATGTGGTTCTTTTGATTTTAGTGTGCTTTACCTAAATATTTGTCAATCACATTGTGAATGACATACAACAAGGGCAATAAGATAATTGCCATTCCTAATTTATAGATATAATTGATGGTTCCTACCTGCAGTACCCAGGTCAAAGAGTAGTTTCCGCCTATATAAAAGGCAATTACCAAGACTACGTAGCTATCAATAAACTGGCTGACAATGGTGCTGCCTGTAGCCCTTAACCAAATCATTTTATCGTTGGTGTATCTTTTTATTCTTTCAAATATTAAGGCGTCTATCAATTGACCAATTAAAAAAGCGACCAATGAACCAACAATAATCATTAACCCTTGTCCGAATACGGCGTTGAATGCACTTCCCATGTTTTCAATACCCTGTGTTTTAGCTCCTTTTAACCACCAATTTGCCCCCTCCAACGACATGGCCAATCTTACCATGATAAAGGAGTAAACCAACATGATTACGGCCAAATAGGAAAGGCGTTGGACACCTTTTTTGCCAAAATATTCATTGATGATATCTGTAAGTATGAACACGAAAGGCCACAAGATTACTCCCGCCGTCATATCTAAATTATAGGTTGATTCACCCCATTGTAAATTCAACGGTTTAACACCCAGGCTTCCTTCCAGTGAAAATATCTTTGCACCAATAAACTCTGCAATGATGGCATTTGTCAAGAAGGAAAATCCTAAGACAATAAACAGTCTATTTTTACGTTCATTGAAAGTAGTTGTTGATTCAGTCATCATTCGCTTTCAAATCTAGTCAAATTAGACAGGTTTTAAAATGTGAATAAGCCAATTAATGCCTTTAATTAATCATGTTTAATTTTACCACTGATAAACTCGTACAATGAAATTTTGGTCAACTATTCTTTGTTTTACATTCATTTTTACCCCATTATTTGGGCAGAAATCTTCCAGCAGTGATGATTTAATAAGAACGTTGATTCAACAAGGGAAAATTGCTGATGCCAAAATTGAAATTCAGAAACAATTGGCATCCAATCCCAATAATTCAGAAGCACATTTCGGATTGGGCCTCTGTTACATCAATTCAAAAGAATACAGCACCGCTTTAGTGTCCCTCAATAAAGCAATTAATTTGAATCCAAGTTTGAAGGATGCCTATTTCTTCAGGTTTTTAGCCAATATCGAAACATCCAATTTTCAGTTTGCCTTAGCCGACATTAACCAGCATCTCAAATATTTCTCTCAAGATACCTTAGCACATTCTCAAAAAATGAATTTAGCCATTCAAATGAGGGAATACAATGATGCAATTCAAGAAGGTTATTGGTTATTTGACCATAAATTCGGCGGTGACGAAATTATTATTCAACAAATTAAATTGTTAGAAATGCAAAAAAGCCCCAAAGAACAAATTTCATTTTTGAATAGGGTAATTTTAGACTACAGAGATAATCATTTGTGGTATTATCATAGAGCTCAAGCGTATTTTAATTTGGGCGAATATGAGAAGTCATTAATTGATTTAGATCGATTTTTAATTGTTGAACCTAAATCAGTGATTGCATTAAAACTTCGATTTGACAATCACTATTTCCTCCGAAACTTACCGAAATGTGAAATTTTCATTCAAGAACTCATGGATCTTGAACCAGAAAATGGCTTGTTTTATAGCGATTATGGACATATCTTACTTCAAAAAGGAGAATGGAATAAGGCGGTGAAAAATTTCGATCTAGCCATCAAATACAAATCTGATCATTTGGGTTATGTTTACTTGGGACGAGGAATCGCCCGATTTAATTTAAATCAGAAAAAATTAGCCTGTGCCGATTGGGAAAAAAGTTTGCTTTTGGGTGAGACCATCTCTAAAAAATATCTGAACAACTATTGCGAGTAAAAATTATTACATACAGCCTATTGGTTTTGGGTGGTTTATTCCTCCTTTCAAATGGAATTGACCCCACACAAAAAACGCGTCTTGCTAACAACGATTCTGCGTTAAACCAATCAAACCAATTTTTTCAGTCACCGGATGTTGCATTTTGGTTGAGAGACATTGAATTATCCTCAGATTCATTTTTGGTCGTTGATAAAAAATCTCGAAAAGTTATTGATGTCCTCCATAAGTCTCAAGTTTTGAAAATTGAAACTGGTAAAAACCTTAAAGAGTTGGCTAAAATTTACCATTTTGTGCACAAGTTGGATTCAAATTCGCAGGTGAAATTTGTTCGAGGAAGAAAGGAGTTTTTTAACTATCCTAAAATTGAACCCCATATCAGTCCAGCTGAGGCTATTTTTAAAAGTGTTGGGGTAGATTCGGCTTTGGCAAGATTTATTCTACTGATCGAAAGTCCAAGCAATCCTTCAGCAATTTCTATTTCTGGTGCTAGAGGTCATTTTCAATTAATGCCATCGGTGGCAAGAAAATACGGATTGGTAATCAATCAATATAGAGATGATAGGCTGAATTTTGAAAAATCTGCCGTAGCAGCAGCTAAATTGATGAAGCAATATTGCATTCCACAAGCCCAACGAATAGCTTTAAGTGCAGGTATATTAGTCGATTCATCTGCAAAGACTGAACTTTGGTTTCGATTATTGGTCTTACATGTGTATAACGCAGGTTCTGGCAATGTGGCAAAAGCAGTTAGGGTATATGCCGCTGATGGATTAACAGGAGAGGAGTTGATCATGAAATTATGGAAAACACATGTTGGAGCATTTGGAAATAGTTCTCAAAATTATTCCCAAGTGGCCTTAGCAAGTCATTTAGCTTACAATAGGTATTTATCAAATAAAAAATCAGAGGTCTTTTCTCAAGCAGATCAAAACAATTGTGCCAATTAGCAGATAGTTTAGATTGATTATTCATCTATAGGATAGAAATCGCACAAAAAACCCAAAATATTTTTGGGTTTTTTTATGGCGTAAAGTTTACTGTTTTCTCCACTATTGGTCGATAAACGGAATAATAAAATGGACAAAACAACCTTAAGGATGTGTAACAAAACTCACATACTAACATTTTGATGTCAGTTGGTGTTTTTTAAGTTATTCATTTTTAGGCAAATAAAGCATTATTTAGAGCGATTTTAAATTGAAAACTATGTTAACAATTTATTTTCGAGGCTTGGTTTCACTTGGTATATTTGCGACGCGATACAAGTTTCGTCAAACTAGTTATGAATATTAGTCGAATCAAAATGTGGGCTCTAGCAATTGGTTTCACCATTGCTTCTCCCATTTTATCTCAGGCACAACCAAATGCCGATGAAGGGAAAAAACTCTATGAAGCCAACAACTGTGGTAGTTGTCATGCTCTTGACAAGAAAGTTGTGGGTCCAGCCTTGCGCGGGGTCCATGAGAGAAGATCAGAGGAGTGGTTGGTACAATGGATTAGAAACAACAAGAAATTCAGGGAGAGTGGTGATGCTGATGCAATCGCCATTTACAATGAATACGGCGGAGCAGCTATGAACATTTTCGAGAATTTGACACCAGCTCAAGTTCTAGATATTGTTGAATACATTAAAACAGCTCCAGCGCCCGCAGCTCCTAAAACTGATGCTCCTGTTGGACCAGCAGAACCTCAAGCAGATCCATCTACCAAGTACATTTTATTGATTTTGGTGGTGATTTTCGGAATTGTCTTGATGGTATTAGGAAGAGTTAAGAATACTTTGCGCAGAGTTGCAGCTGAAAAAGATCCTTCTGAAGGTGAATTTTTGGGAGACAACCGCAAGTGGTATTTAAAGATGTTGCCATCCAAATTGGCAAATATGAATCCTACAGTATTGGCAATTTTCATCACCTTAGCTGTTGCACTACCTGGTGCTTGGTATGGTTATAAATTTGCGATAACTGAAGTAGGGGTTCAAAAAGGATACGCACCTACTCAACCGATAGCATTTTCTCACAAGTTGCACGCTGGTGAATTGAATATTGATTGTAAATATTGTCACTCAACGGTTGAAGAATCTAAGAGTGCAAGTATTCCTGCTTTGAACACTTGTATGAACTGTCATAAAGGTGTACAAGCAACAGAGAAGTACAACGGAGAGATTTCTCCAGAAATCAAGAAAATATATGCCGCTTTGGATTATGATCCTCAAGCTCTCCCAGGAAAGGAATACGGTAATAATCCTAAGCCTATAAGATGGGTTAGAATTCACAATTTACCTGATCACGCATATTTCAACCACTCACAACACGTTGTAGTTGGAAAACTACAATGTCAAAGTTGCCATGGTCCAGTTGAAAAAATGGAAGTTGTGCAACAATGGAATACACTTCAAATGGGTTGGTGTATTGATTGTCACCGCAATACAGGTATAGATGCTGCAAACAATAATTATTATGCAGCTTTGCACGATAAAGCGGCTAAAGATTTGAAAAAGAATCAAAACAATAGCCAATATTTTGGGCCTGACGGAAAAGTAAAAATCACTCCTGCTATGAACGGTGGATTGGAGTGTGCTAAGTGCCACTATTAAAAATAGAAAAACACGAAATGTCAAATAATATCAAATACTGGAAAGGCGAAGAGGAATTAAACAGAGATCCTCAGTTTTTAGCTGACCAAAAACGTGAATTTGGAGAAGCATTGCCTTTAGATAAAGCATTGTCTGATGAAGGGTTTGAATTAAACTCTAATCGTCGTGACTTCTTGAAGTACTTTGGCTTTAGCGTAACTGCAGTAGCCTTGGCTTCTTGTTATAAAACAAAAGTTAGACACGCTGTTCCTTACTTGGTGAAGCCAGAAGACGTAACTCCTGGTGTAGCTAACTATTACCGCTCTACTTGTAACTCTTGTTCAGTAGGTTGCGGAATAGAAGTTAAAGTGCGTGAAGGTAGACCTATCAAACTAGACGGAAGCCCTGATTCACCTATTTCTAAAGGTGGTTTGTGTGCTACCGGACAAGCATCAATTCTTTCACTTTATGATACCGAAAGATTAGCGAATCCTTTGGTGAAAGGTGAAGAGAATAAAGATTGGAATTCTATTGATGGTGATATCAAGGGTAAATTATCGAAAATGGCTGCGAGCAACGAAAACGTTGTTTTGATTTCAAATTCAATTCACAGTCCTTCTACATTAAAAACAATCGAAACTTTCACTACAACATACCCAAATGTTAAACACATCATGTATGATGCGGTTTCTTACAATGGTATGTTGGAAGCAAATTTGAAAGATTTCGGTAAGCGTGCAATTCCACATTACAACATGGGTGCTGCTAAAGTGATTGTTTCATTTGCTGCAGATTTCTTGGGTTCATGGATCTCACCCGTTGAATTTCAGCGTGAATATTCTGTAAATCGTCGTCCTGAAAATAAAGACGGCATGTCGGTGCACATTCAGTTTGAAAGCAATTTATCAATTACTGGTACAAATGCCGATCATAGATTCCCAATGTTGGCATCTAAAGAATTGGCATACGTAGCAACACTTTATAACTACATTGCAAAGGCAAAAGGGATTGCACAGATTGCTGTTCCTACTAATTCTGAATTAGCAGGAAACTCAATTGAAAAAGCTGCCAAAATATTGATTGCAAACGAAGGTAAATCTTTGGTTATTTCAGGAAGTAACTCAGTTGATGTTCAAAGAGTTATTAACGGAATAAATATGCTTTTGGGTAGCTACAACAGCACAATTGATATCCAAAATCATTCTAACCAATTCAAAGGCGATGATAAATCTATTCAAGATGCATTTGATGGTTTGAATAAAGGAACTATCAAAGGTGTCATTTTCTATGGTACAAATCCTGCATATAACCATAACAAAGATTGGGCAGCAGCTATTGCTAAAGCATCATTGTCAGTAAGTTTATCGTCTACAAAAGATGAATCTGCTGCTTCATGTCAGTATGTTTTGCCAGATAATCATTTCCTAGAAAGTTGGGGTGATGCTGAACCTATCAAAGGCCATGTTCACTTCATTCAGCCAACTATTTCAAACGTATTTAATACACGCCAAGCTCAAGAAACTTTATTGACTTGGTCAAATGCATTGCCAGGAAATGAAAATGATCCTTTCGCTAAAAAAGGTATTCTTTCTCAAAAATTGGAAGCAGCTCCTTACTACTTGTTCCTGAAAGCATTCTGGGATGGAAAAGTTGCTGATTTCAATAAAGCTTTGGAAATTGGTTATGTAAGTACCGCTGATGATTCTTCTACTGCAGCTTCTTATGCTGGTACAGTATCTGATTTAGCAGGTGCAGTTTCTAAATCAAATAGCAGTAATGGTATCGATTTAGTACTTTACCAATCAGTTGGTATGCGTGATGGTGCTTCTGGAAATAACCCATGGTTATTTGAATTACCAGATCCAGTAAGTAAGGTTTGTTGGGATAACTATGTTTCTCTACCTAAATCTTTAGCGGTTTCTCTAGGAATCGAAAAAGATGATACAGTAAACCTTGAAATTAACGGTGTTAAACTTCAGAATGTCCCTGCAATGGTTCAACCAGGTCAGTCAAACAATACTGTTGGATTGGCTGTCGGTTTCGGACATACACACGCTGGAAAAGTAGGCGGTTCAATTGAAAAAGGATTTGCTCCTGTAGGTGTAAATGCTTACAAATTCATGTCGGCTACACGCTCAATGGTTATCAATAATATTACCATTACCAAGGGTGATGATACATACGCATTGGCACAAACTCAAACGCACCATAGTATTGAAGGACGTGACATAGTTAAAGAATCTACTTTTGCTGAATTCCAAAAGAATCCAAAAGCAGGAAACGATAAAGCAGCAACACATATCTACACCATTTGGGAAAAAGCTGAATACCGTAAAGATGGTTCACCTAATCACCTTTGGGGTATGGCGATTGACTTAAATGCATGTACAGGTTGTGGATCTTGTGTAGTTAGTTGTTCTATTGAAAACAACGTTCCCGTTGTAGGTCGTGACGAAATCAGACTTCGTCGTGAAATGCATTGGATTCGTATTGATAGATATTATTCTTTTGCAAATACTCAAAAAGAAATGTTCAACGGTGCAGCTTATGTTACCGAAGAAGATAAAGTAAATGAATTAGACGGTATCTCTAAAGGCGAACAAAGCTATTCTCATTGGGAAAATGTGCAGGTGATACACCAACCAATGATGTGTCAACACTGCTCTCAAGCACCTTGTGAAACGGTTTGTCCGGTATTGGCTACAACTCATTCATCTGAAGGATTGAATCAAATGACTTACAACCGTTGTATTGGTACTAAATATTGCGGAAACAACTGTCCCTACAAGGTTCGTCGTTTCAACTGGTTCCGTTACAACGATAATGATAAGTTTGATTTCCACTTTAATAATCCTTTGGGTAAAATGGTAATCAATCCTGATGTTACCGTTAGAACAAGAGGTGTGATGGAGAAATGTTCTTTCTGCGTTCAAAAGATTCAAGAAGCAAAATTGAAAGTTAAACGCGAAGGTGGATCTCCTCAAGAAGTAAAAGTTGAAACTGCTTGTCAACGTGCTTGTCCTTCAAATGCAATTGTATTTGGTGATTTGCACAACGAAAACAGTGAAATCAGCAAGTTGTATAAGAATGAAAGAGGTTTTGGTGTGTTGGAACAGTTAAACATTCAGTCTTCTGTTAAGTACATGACCAAGATTCGTAACACTCAAAATATTTAACCCCACAAATTAAAAAAATGATACACGATTCATTAATCAGGGAAAGGTTAGTTACCGGCGATAAAACCGCTGCTGACGTAACCAGAGATATTTCCCGTCCGATTTTAAATCAGCCATCAAGTGCATGGAAAGTAGGTTTTACATTGTCTATTGTGTTTTTGGCGATTTTTGGAATCAGCTTGTTCTACACCATTTGGACAGGTATTGGAGTTTGGAATATCAATAAATCTGTGATGTGGGGTTGGGATATCACCAACTTCGTATTTTGGGTGGGTATTGGTCACGCAGGAACATTGATTTCAGCGGTATTGTTATTATTCCGTCAAAAATGGCGGATGAGTATCAACCGTTCTGCTGAAGCGATGACCATTTTTGCCGTAATATGTGCTGCTATGTTCCCTGTATTTCACATGGGACGTGTATGGGTAGGTTATTGGGCATTACCGCTTCCCAATGCATTTGGTTCGTTGTGGGTTAACTACAATTCTCCATTGTTGTGGGACGTATTTGCGATTTCTACATATTTCTCTGTTTCATTATTATTCTGGTACATTGGTTTGATTCCTGACATCGCGACTATTCGTGATAAGGTAAAAACCAAAGGTGCTAAATATTGGTATAACTTCTTTGCTATGGGTTGGACTGGTAGCACTCGCACTTGGGCTAGATATGAATTAGTTTCATTGATCTTGGCAGGTTTGAGTACTCCATTGGTACTTTCAGTTCATACCATTGTATCAACAGACTTTGCAACTTCAGTAATACCAGGTTGGCACACTACCATTTTCCCTCCATACTTTGTAGCGGGTGCGATTTTTTCTGGATTTGGTATGGTGGCTACTTTGTTGGTTGTTGCTCGTAAAGTAATGAATTATGAGAATTACATTACCATTGGACACCTTGAAGCTATGACTAAAATCATCATGGTTACTGGAACATTGGTGGGTATTGCATATATTACTGAGTTCTTTATTGCATGGTATTCTGGTGTTCCAGAAGAGCAATATGCGTTCTTGAATCGTGCATTTGGACCATACTGGTGGGCTTATTGGAGTATGATGAGTTGCAACTTGATTGCGCCTCAGGTATTTTGGTTCAAATGGGCTAGAACTACACCTTGGTTCATTTTCATTATGAGTATTGTAGTGAACGTGGGAATGTGGTTTGAGCGTTTTGTAATCATTGTAACTTCCTTGCATAGAGATTACTTGCCTAGTAGCTGGGTAATGTATGCAGGTTCATTGACTGAAATTGGGTTGTTTTTGGGAACATTTGGAATTTTCTTCACTTGTTTCTTCTTGTTTGCTAAGTTCTTGCCCGTTATTAACATGGCTGAGGTTAAGAGCATTTTGAGAAACCGCGAATAATTAAATAGATTCTAACATGGCTATTTTAGATAAAAACTTAAGTCTTAGAAACCGCAACAAGATATTGGTTGGGGTTTGGGAAGATGAAGATGCTCTTGTAGATGCAGCACATGCATTAGTTGACAAGGGAATTCATATTCATGATATTTACACTCCTTACCCAGTGCACGGTCTTGATCGTATCATTGGTGTTAAGAGAAGTAAATTAGCACGAGTTGCGTTCTTGTGTGGATTGACCGGTCTTATACTTATGGTTACCATGATTTGGTATATGTATGTAATTGATTGGCCCATCAACATAGGTAATAAACCAGTTCGTTTTACTCCTTCTTGGATTCCTGTAATGTTTGAAGGTACAGTATTGTGCACAGCTTATGGAATGGGATTCTTTTTCTTTTGGAGAAATAGAATGCTTTTTGCTGTGAAAAACGATTTGTTAGATGATCGTCAAACCGATGACAGATTGGTTGTTGCCATTGAAACTGTTGAAGGTATGAATGAAGCAGAAGTTGTTGAATTAATGAAGTCAAAGGGTGCTGTAGAAACTAAAGAGTTTCAGGCAGTTTGTAAATAATTAAGGAGATTGAAATGACAAAGAAATTAAATTTAGCTGTTGCATCCCTTGTTCTCGTTTTTTTGGGCACTGGTTGCGTAAGCCGCGGAAATGACCCAGGTTGGGAGTATGCTCCTGATATGTATTATTCTAAAGGCTATGAACCCTACAATCAAGGTGATTCATTTACTCTTAATCCGCACGGTATGAGTATGAGAACTCCAGTAGAAGGTACTGTTGCTGTGGGTAAGTCAGATTTTCATTATTCTCTGCCTAATACAGGTGAAGGTTATGAAGCTGCTGCCACGCAAGTAGTTACTCCTGCTGGTATCGATCAAATTGACACCCGTGGAAAGTATATGTATGAAATCTATTGCTCTCCTTGTCACGGTGCATCTGGTAACAATGATGGTGGCGTATTTAAGAAGGTTTCTACTTTGAAACCAGCTTGGAAAGGGTATACTGACGATTATATCAAAAACCTTCCTGAAGGTCAAATCTACCACGTTCTTACCTACGGAAAGAATAACATGGGTAGCCACGCATCGGTTTTAAAACCCGTTGATCGTTGGAGAGTTGTTAAATATGTTAAACTATTAAGCCAAGGTGGTAATTCTAATGCGGTTGCTTCAAATGCATCTACAATGGACTCTACTGCAGTAGCAAAGTAATTCTAATTTGAATTTTTATGGGACACGGACATCATATTGAAATTAAGCAAGAAACCTTTTCTATGCCAGCGAAGGCAAAGAACTTAACATTAATTGTTATGGTTATTGGTTTGGTTCTTTCTGGAATTGGAATTGCTACAATTGATCATAATACAAACGGTTTTGTTGCTGTATCTGGACATCACGATGCACATGCTACTGCAGAAAAACACGAAGGTGATCACGCTGCTGAACCAGCTAAACATGAAGCTCATGAAGGTCATGAGGCTGCGGCAACTGAAACAGCGCATGAAGAACATGGAAATGTAGAAACTGAAGACTTTGGTCCTCGTGTTACTTACACTTCACAAGACAAGCCTTGGGCAACAAGAATTTGGGCTAACCTTTTGGTTGCAGGCTATTTCTTTACAATGGTATCTTTATGTGGACTTTTCTGGTATGCTATCCAATACGCTGCAAATGCTGGTTGGTCTAGCTCGCTTAAAAGAGTCCCTGAAGCCATTTTTACCTTTATTCCAGTACCATTTGTAGTATTGTTGATTGCTGCTGCAATGGGTAAAAATGATCTTTACCATTGGGCACACTACGAACATTTGCACTTAGGACCTAATGATGCGGGTTACGATAGAATTTTAGCGGGTAAAGCAGGATTCCTTAACACTGGAATGTTGTTCATCCTACCTACAATTTTAGTAGCAATTTGGGTATTTTTAGGTAGTAGATTGAGAGCTTTGTCTATCGCAGAAGATTCTGCACCTAAAGGTGATACTACCAACTTTAGAAAAAGCATTCGTTTGTCTGCTACTTTCTTGGTGATTTTTGGATTTACTATTAGCATCGTAGCTTGGTTATTTATCATGAGTGTTGATGCACATTGGTATTCAACCATCTTTGGTATTTATAATTTTGCTACAAGTTGGGTTTCTGCTATTTCTGTGATTGCAGTAACTGTTCTATACTTAAAGAGTCAAGGTTATTTAGGTCTTGTAAATAAAGAACACCAACACGATTTAGGTAAGTTTATGTTCGCCTTCACTGTTTTCTGGGCCTACATTTGGTTGTTTCAGTATTTGTTGATTTGGTACGCTCATATTCCTGAAGAAATGATGTACTACCAACCTCGTTTTGAGAACCATAAAGTGATGTTCTTAGGTAACTTCTTTATCAATTTTGCATTGCCGTTCTTGTTCTTGTTGATGAGATCAGCAAAGAGAAATAGCAACATCTTAGCAGTAATTGGTGTGATGTTGGTAATTGGACACTATTTTGACGTTTGGTTCATGGTTTTCCCTGGAGTATTTGGTGATGGTATCACCATAGGATTCCTTGAAGTTGGAATGTTCTTGACTTTTGCTGGTCTATTTGCATTCTGGATTTTGAATAATCTTCAAAAACGTGGATTGGTTGCTATCAATCACCCTTACTTGGAAGAGTCTGTATACCACGATACTGGGGTATAATATTTAGAAACATTAAATTTAAAGGCCTTCTTGTTTCTCAAGGAGGCCTTTTTTATTATAGATTCATTAATTTCGCACATCAAATAAAATGGAACTTTCCGCAAAATACAATCCCTCCGAAATTGAAAATAAATGGTACCAGTTTTGGCTTGAAAATAAGTACTTTTCCAGCAAGCCTGATCATAGAGTACCTTATACCATAGTAATACCTCCTCCCAATGTTACTGGAGTATTGCACATGGGTCACATGTTAAACAATACCATTCAAGACGTCTTAATAAGACGTGCTAGAATGCAAGGATTTAATGCTTGTTGGGTGCCAGGCACTGATCATGCTAGCATCGCTACCGAAGCTAAGGTCGTTCAACTTTTGCAGTCCCAAGGAATAAAAAAATCTGACTTAACAAGGGATGAGTTTTTAAAACATGCGTGGGACTGGAAAGAAAAGTATGGAGGAATTATTCTTGATCAACTCAAAAGACTGGGTTCTAGTTGTGATTGGGATCGTACCCGTTTTACCATGGAACCGAAGTTGTCTGATGCCGTATCTTTCGTATTTATTGACCTTTATAATAAAGGGTTGGTTTACAGAGGTACCCGTATGGTTAATTGGGATCCACAAGGTAAAACAACCTTGAGTGACGAAGAAGTAAAATTCAAAGAGGTTCAAGACTCTCTCTATTTTGTAAAATATGAAGGTGTTGATTTTGATGGATTTTTGCAAGTGGCTACCGCTCGACCTGAAACCATTGCCGGTGATGTTGCCGTTTGTGTGCATCCGGAAGATGAGCGTTATGCTGCATTGATTGGTAAAAAAGTTCGTGTACCCTTGATTAATAGAGAAATTGAAATTATTTCAGATACATATATTGATAAGGAGTTTGGTACTGGAGTTCTTAAAGTAACACCCGCACATGATATTCACGATTATGAAATAGGGTTGAAATTTAAACTACCCGTAATTGATACACTCAATGATGACGGTACTATTTCTGAGGCAGGCGTCTTATTCGTAGGCCAAGATCGTTTCGAGGCTCGAAAGAATTGGGTAGGGGCTTTGAATGAAAGTGAGCTACTCATTAAGGTTGAAGAATACACTCATAACGTTGGATTTAGCGAGCGGACAGATGCGGTAGTTGAGCCTAAAATTAGTACTCAGTGGTTCTTAGACATGAAAAAATTCATGGATCAAAATCCAGAAGTTTTATCTTCAGTTATGAATGATGAAGTTCATTTTCATCCAGAAAAATTAAAGAATACCTACAAACACTGGATGGAAAATATTCGAGATTGGAATATTTCACGTCAGTTGTGGTGGGGACATAGAATACCAGCATTCTATGACCAAGAAGGAGATTTTGTGGTTGCTGATTCAATTGAAAAGGCCATTGAAGAATTTGCAAAAAAAGGAAAAACCAGAGCCATTAGTGATTTAAAACAAGATGAAGATGTTCTAGATACTTGGTTTAGCAGCTGGCTTTGGCCCATTAGTGTTTTCGATGGATTTGAATCTCAGGAAGAAGTTGATTATTATTATCCAACCAATGATTTAGTTACCGGTCCTGACATTATGTTCTTTTGGGTAGCTAGGATGATTATGGCCGGATACGAGTTCCGCAAGGAAAAGCCTTTCAAAAATGTCTATTTCACGGGTATTTTAAGAGATAAGCTTAGAAGAAAAATGAGTAAAAGTTTAGGCAATAGTCCAGATGCTCTTAAACTCATTGATGATTTTGGGGCTGATGCAGTGAGATTGGGTATGTTGTTGTGCGCTCCAGCCGGGAATGACATTCTTTTTGACGAATCCCAAATTGAACAAGGTAGAAACTTCTGCAATAAAATTTGGAACGCTTTCAGATTGTATAATTCTTGGACCGGTGCAAATATGACTACAAGACCATATGAATTAGAGTCTGCTAAGTGGTTTGAAAATAGAGTGAATCAAGTCTTGACAGAGAATGAAAAGCATTTTGAAGCTTTCCGATTGTCTGATGCTTTGATGAATTTATATAAACTCATCTGGGATGATTTTTGCTCGGTTTATTTGGAAGGAGTGAAACCTAAATATGGCGAGCAAATTTCAGAACCTGCAAGAATTCAAACACAACATTTCTTTTCTCAACTGATGAAAGCCATTCATCCTTTTATGCCTTTCATTTCAGAAGAAATTTATCATGTGTTGTGGGGCGATAAACTCGATAAGCCTTGTGTGATCAGTGAATATCCACAGTCACAAAATAGTGCAACAGAATTCGATTCAGATTTAGTGCTTCAGGCAGTTTCGGAAGTAAGAAATTTACGGGCACAAAAACAATTGTCCCCCAAAATTGAACTGAAAACTTGGATGGTGAATGCAGATTCATCCATCAATGCCTTTAGTGCGATGCTTGAGAAATTGACCAATATTCAGCTTCAGACTACAAATAGACATGAAGGTAATTTCATCATGTTGTTGGTAAAACAAACTGAAATTTGGATTGAAATAGAGCAGGAGATCAATATTGAAGAGGAATGCGCCAAAATTGAAAAGGAAATTGGTTATCTGAAAGGATTTCTAAAAAGTATAGACGCCAAACTATTGAATGAGAAGTTTATGGCAAATGCCAAACCCGATGTTATTGAAAGGGAAAAGCAAAAATACGACGATGCCCAATCGAAGATTAACAACTTCGAAATCCAACTAAAAGCACTCAGATCTTAATTTCTGAGTGTTTTTAGTTTCGTTAATTGATATTCTCCAATGGCATTCCCCAAAAGTTTGCCATTTTCAATTCCCTCTAGGAAGTGGATGCCTCCAAAAAGTCTACTTTGGCAAGCTTGGTCACTCGCTTCTCTAAAATTCTTAAAGGTTCTTACTCCTAATCCAAACTCGTTTTCTGCTGAATCAGTGTATTCATATTCTCCGAATATAGAGGTTAGTACCGTAGCAGCTGCACTTGATATTACACTATGTGCACTAGGGTATTCAGGAAATGCCGGGGTCTCAATTCTAGGGAGCCAAGATGAATCTATATGACGTCGAATTACGGTTACCGGGCGAACGTATTCAAAATGGTACTTTGCCTCCCATGCAGCAATAAATCCATCAAACATGGCAGCAGACATTCTTAACATGCCTTCAGCACTTTGAAATAAGCTGTATTTCTGTTTTCTGGCCACCGTCGAAAACATAGACAACCAGTGTCCTGCTGGAGAAACCTTGAGTACTTTAATGGTAGCATGACCATAGTGAAAAGTGCTGTTTGGGTTATCATCCCAGTATTTAGCGGTGAGTAATTTAAAGCTATCAGTGCTGTTACTCGCTTCGTACACTTCTTTCATATAAGCATTGAACTTTGTGTTGGTGCTGGAGCCATTTTTGTTAATATAGGGTTCTGGTTGAGGTAAGACTTTTCTCAACTGAGATGATGAATCTAATAATGCAGGACGAATTCTTTTCCATTGTGGTTCAACAGCCTGCACAAACTCTAGGGGAGTAGGTTGCCATAATTGTGCATCGTTTTTGGCAAGATAGAAATCAGTCCCTCTTATTTGCATAAAGGTGTCTTTTTTTGCCCAACGGAATATCGTATTTCCAATGGAGTCTCCCCAAGCTACCGAGCGTTCAAAAACCTTAGAATGAAGAATATTTTTATAATGGGTTAGTTTTCTTTCTCTAAAATGATTGATTGAATCTTCCTTATAAACGAGCTGCCTTGCAGTTGTTGTATAAGCAGATAAAGCGACTAAATCTAAGCAATACCCCAAGGTTGTATCTACAATGGGTTTGTCTGTAAAGCCATTGAATTGCTTTGATGTGCTAAGATATTTGGAATTAAAGGGTTGTATTGCTTCATAGGCAGCAACGCAACTATAGAAGTATCTTCTGCTAGCAACAGGAGGTGTTACACCATCTAGAACTACCGCATTTTGTATGGCATGGTTGCATTCGCTCAGTATGTCATTATTGAAAATGACTTTTTGATTGCTCTCCACTTCCGAGGAACATGAAATAAACAGTACTACATATAAAATCGAAAACTTGAATGAGGTAGAAATTTTCATAATCAAATTTAACGAAAAAAGGCCGCTCAAAGCGGCCTTTTTCTTATTTGGAACGATTATAAGATTATTTCTCGTCTTCGAGAATGATTCCTGATTGTCCTTTGTATGGAGATTGTACCTGTACAAAATCTTTTAAACGCTTAATGCTCTTTACGCGTACAGTCGATTTAGAACGGTTTTTTGCTTCTTTTCTTTTAAGTCTTGTAACTCCCATGGCGATTAAATTTCGTGCAAATATAGGGCTATTTTAATAAATCTCAAAAGAAAATTGGTTTAAATATTTGAACTTGAGATATCTTTTCCGTTTTTATCTGTCCAAATTACCGATTTTACCATTTTGTTGATCACAATTCCCGGTGTCTTGCTCGAGTAATATCCAGATCCACGACCAATATAGCTACTTTTCTTTGTGCCATCTTTCAATATCAAAGTCGCTTTTACAGCATTTGAGGGAGCTCTCAAAAACTTCATTTCTGCTATTGGGTCAAACAACTTAACATAGTCATTGTTTTGAGAAGCAGCAATTCCCAATTTTTGATTGGCTTTTTCATACCATACCAATCCACGACCATCTCCTGGAACATAAAATCCATTACCAACCCCACCACTGACTTTCATTCCATTTGCTGAATTTAATAATATCATTCCATTTTGAGCATCATCTGGGCCATGGGTTACTCGGGTATAACTATTATTACCAATACAAACTAAATCATCAAATCCATTCGCATCAACATCTATCGCCAGAATACCGGTAATTGGTCCAATTTGCGCGTTCCATGGCAAATCACTAACGGTAAACACTCCTCCGTTATTAACCAACAATAAATGAGAAAAGGTATTGGCAAACATTTTGTTTTGACTCAAGTTTTCTGCGCCAAAAATTTCTTCCATGGTTTTACCAGTGTAAGAACTGTAAGAGGGGAATTTTTTTCCCAAAAAACTTGGGAATGCCATTGCCATTTCATCCATTTGATAAAGAGGATATTCTTTTCCTCCAGTTTGATAACTCAAAAAGAAATCCAATCTACTGTTTTTGTCTACATCAGCCCAGTAAATAGAAATGGGTTCATTCTTCCTTGATTGGATAAAGCTGTTGTTACCCTTATTGGTAACCACGTAGTCTAAGTCACCATCATTATCTATATCTATCGGACAAATACTATTAAACCAACCAGAATATTCAAATGTTCCTGTTTCTTTGGTTGCATTGATGAATTTTCCGCCTGAATTTTTCATAAAAACCACCGGAGTGTATTCGCCCACTAACATCAAATCTGGTAGATTATCGTTGTTATAATCAGTGAAAATTGCTTCATTGATCATACCCGGCATAAATAAATCAGGGGCGTCAGTTTGCGTGGCATCAATGAACTTACCCCCTTGGTTTTTAAGAAGATAACTTCTGATCTCTAAAACAGGATATACAGCCGGTAGCACTCTTCCAGCGACAAACAAGTCTAAATCGCCATCATTGTCATAATCTGCAGCGGCAACAGAACTACTCGAGCCAATAACAGAGGGCAATTTATTACTAACATCAGTGAAATTCCCTTTGCCGTTATTCTCGTATAGTTTATGATTGTATTTATTTGAAGGCCAAGCAAATTCACTTCCTCCAACTGCAACATATAGGTCTAAATCTTTATCGCCATCGAAGTCGAAGAACAAACAACCAGTAACATCAGCTTGGATAGACCTCCAAGGTTGAGCAGATGAGGGGGAGAATTTACCGTTGGAACCTTGAATCATCAAACTTGACCCTGAGCTTCCTGCGGCATTTCCCACGAAAATATCATCCAAACCGTCACCATTAACATCACCAGAGGCCATACCTGGACCCATCATGGTAAAACGATGGGGTAGCATAGGTTCTCTTTTAAAATCTGGGGTTTCTTGTTCTTGATGTTTGAAATTTCCTAAATTACCAACATATGACATCAACGAAGATTGTACATTAAAAATCTTATTGAAATCAAACTCCTCAGATGATAATTCAATGTCCAATTTCCACGTATTATTCTCTTGAGGTTTGATTTTGGACATTTTACCCGCTGAAGTAATAAGATAAAACTCAAAATCTTGAACCGATTTATCACCTAAACCAATATGTAATACTGGGTCAGAACTACTCAAATAACCACGGGTAGATTGATATTCAAACACCCTCAAATCATCTTTACCTTTTACATATACCTTTGATCCAATGGGTGATTTTTTCTTAGAACTGAAAAGTTGAATATTTTGAAAACCATTCTTTGTGTTTTTGTTTTTATAAATGAATGGCTCTTCATCTTGATTGCAAACCACTAAATCAGGTCTACCATCGCCGTTTAAGTCACCATATGCAGAACCTGTGCTTAAAGAAAGTTCTGGAGTTCCTCCCGACTGAGCAATATTCAACATGCCCTTACCCGTATTCAAATAAAAGTAATTTTGAATCTTCTCAATTGGCAAGCGATCCAGCACATCTTTATGAGTTACTTTTTCGCCTTTCGTTTGTTCTTTTCGATTTTGGTATTGAACAAAGTCTAGATTGGTTACATCCCTGTAATATCCATTGGTAATAAACAAATCTTGCAAACCATCATCATTAAAATCACAGAACAATGGAGACCAACTCCAATCCGTTCTCGCCACACCATACAAATAACTTAAATCAGAAAATTTGTTGTTTCCCTGATTGATTTGGAGCACATTCTTCATGTATTGTCTGCCATAGTTATTTCTGTAGCTTATAGTTACATATTCGTAATCTCGAGGACCCATAATGGTCATAAATCGCTCAGGTAGTTCAGGCAACATATCTAATGACATGAAATCCAAAAGTCCATCATTATTAACATCGGCTGCATCAGACCCCATTGAATTATTAGATATGTGCTTGAACGAAGTAAAACATTCGTCTTTAAACGTGCCATCTCCTTGATTGATGTAATAAAAGTCTGGAACGTGATAGTCGTTGCAAACATAGAGATCTATAAGTCCATCGGAATTGAAATCACCAGTTGTTGCGCTTAAGCAATATCCACCAGCCATCATTCCAGCAGCAGTTGTGATATCAGTGAATTTATTCCCGTCGTTTCTGTAGAAGAACTGTTGAGAAGTCTCATTCAGTTCCATGGTTTTTTTGAAGGGGACATTGATATCAGAAAAGTATTTTTGAGCGTGATTTCCAACATATAAGTCTAAATCTCCATCTCTATCAAAGTCAAAGAATGTAGCACAAGAAGTATTACCTTCATTAGCAACGCCCCATTCTTGAGATGCTTCTTTGAATTTCAAGTTTCCAAGATTGATGAATAGTTTATTTGCTTTTTTCTTGGGATCTTTCGAAGGACCGCTGCTGCAAACATAAATATCGAGCAAACCATCATTGTTAACATCAACCATACTGACACCCGTCATCCACTGATTGGTTCCTACACCCGCGCTTTCAGTGATATCTTCAAATTTGAAGTCTCCTTTATTCAGGTATAATTTTGAACTTCCGGAGTTTGAAGCAAAGTACAAATCATTTAATCCATCATTATTAATGTCACCCATTCCAACACCGGCGCCATTGAAGAAATAATGATAATTGAATTGATTCATGGAGTCTGATTCAGGTACCATATTTTTAAATGTTACACCTGATTCATCACTGGCAATTCGCTCAAATAATGCATCTTCTGAATTTATGGATTCATCACTGCTGCCGCAAGAATGCAACATCATGAATCCCAAAACTCCCAACCATTTTATGGATTTCATATTTACAATATTACAAGATTAATTTCGTCGTACTTGATCGTATCTCAAGAAAGTAAAAAGCAGGAGAGTGAATCCCCACAAAGAACTTCCTCCGGCTGATACAAATGGCAACGGAATACCAATAACCGGAATTAAGCCAATGGTCATACCAATATTGACAAACCAGTGAAAAAATAGAATACAACAAACGCTATATCCAAAGATTCTTCCATATGCATCTGATTGTCTTTCTGCTAGTTGAATCAGTCTAATTAATAATCCCAAAAAGGCTGAAAAGAAAACAATGACTCCAACAAATCCCCATTCTTCTCCAATGGTACAGAAAATAAAATCGGTATGTTGTTCAGGTACAAATCCCATTTTTGTTTGAGTGCCATTTTGAAATCCTCTTCCAATAAATCGACCGGCGCCAATGGCTACTTTAGATTGATCAAGGTTGTATCCCATTCCTTGTTTATCTTCTTTCAATCCCAAAACAATTTCAATCCTATCTTTTTGATACCACTGAAAGACGTTGTCATAAACTATACCTACAAGGGTTGAAAACACAGCACTAGAAACAGCAAGAAATGAGATTAAAACTACCCATTGCCTTGATTTTCGGGCAAAATAAACCGCGATAGAACCAATTCCTAAAATGGTACCTACCAGGTAATAACTGGATATTTCAAGGCCCTGAAAAACAATGCTTAAAATGGCGAGTAATCCCATCCAAAAAGCCAAAATGATAATATATCCGGGCATTCCTTCACGATATAGAACCAAGAAAAAGGAAAAGTAAACCAGAGCACTACCCGTATCATTTTGAAGTAAAATCAAAATAACGGGGAATAGGAAAATACCTATTGAATAGGTTATATTTTTCCAGCCAGAAAAACGCATTCCATATCCTCCTAAAAACTTGGCCAAAGCCATGGAAGTAGCTAGTTTAAGAAATTCTGAAGGTTGAATTCCAAATCCACCAAACCCAAACCATGATTTTGCGCCGCCAACCTCTTTACCAATGAATAAAACCGCAATGTTTAATAAAATCACCAATGCGTAGACATAATAGGAGAGATAGTCTATCAATACAACATTGGCAAACGATAAGGTTAAAATAATGACTACAGCACCACCAATGAAGAACAATTGCTTGTAGGCAATATCCGATAACACCAAAGAAGTTTGATTTACGTCGGAGGTAACCGAAAAAATATTAATGAACCCAATGGCAACCAATAAAATATAGAAGAAAACTCCCCATATATCCATTTTATTGTTATCGGTACTGCTGCTTTGGTATTTCATAATAAATTATTGAGGTTCCAACACGGTTGATTTCAGTCGATCAATCATGAACTGTTTACTCGATGCAGTATCTCGCATCAAATATTTTTCAATCATTAAGGTAGCAATAGGTGCTGCATATGTTGCTCCAAAACCACCGTTTTCTACAATAACCCCAATAGCAATTTTAGGGTTGTTACGAGGTGCAAAAGCTATAAATAAAGAGTGATCTTTTCCGTGAGGATTTTGTGCAGTTCCAGTTTTACCGCAAATTTCAATACCATTGATTCCAATGCCATTTGCCGTACCACCAGGCTTCATTACTTGGCTCATACCTTCAATAACCGTCTCAAAATGTTTCGCATCAATGGGTATTATTTTTTTGGTTCTATATTCCTGCTTGAGGCCATTATTTTTGAGGCCATTTACCTTTTTCAACAGGTGTGGCGGAATGTAATATCCTCGGTTTGCCAAAATTGCAGCAACATTGGCAAGTTGAAGTGGAGTAAGCAATATCTCACCCTGTCCAATTCCCAATGAAATAACCATTGAACTCCTCCATTTTTTTCCATGGCGTTTGGCTAATCTCTCCACCGTTGGAACATTCCCTGATGATTCACCTAATAAATCAATTCCTGTAGGATCTCCTAAGCCAAAAGAACGCCAATACCTTTCTAATACTCTATATCCGTTGTGAGTAGTTCCATATTTGGGGTGATCAATGATCTCTCTAAACAATCCGCAGTAATAAGAATTACAACTAATCCGAATTGAACCAACAACATCTAATGGTCCACCGTGCGGATGACAACCCACCACAATGTTTCCCATTCTATAACCACCACCGCAACCTTTAGTGGAACCTGGGTGAATGATACCCTCTTGCAATCCAATCAAAGCTAAAACCGTTTTAACGGTACTTCCTGGAGGATATACTCCTTTTACTGCTCTGTTATATAATGGTTTTTTAGGATCAATGAGCATTTTTCTGAAAGATCGAGCCCTATCTTGACCCACTAAATCATTGGGATTGTAATCAGGTTTATTCAAGAAAGCCAAAACTTCTCCAGTTGAAGGTTCAATGGCAACAACAGAACCGCGTTTCCCATTAAAAAGTTCTTCAGCAAACTTTTGCAATTCAATATCGATAGTTGCATAAAAGTCAGGGCCAGATTTTGCAGGATAATTAAATGCTTCGTCTTGAACTTCGCCGCGTTGCTTGTAGGTTCGATCTTGCCAAACGGTTTTAACCCCTTTTGCTCCGCGCATGAATTCTTCATAATAGCGCTCAATACCGGTTATCCCAACCAAATCACCAGGTTGATAATATGGATCTTCTTTTAATAATAACTCACTAGCTTCACCCAAGTATCCAAAAGCATGTGCACCACCAAAAATCTCATAAGCCCTATCTGTTCTTGGTTCAATGTAAAAACCCGATAATCGATAAAGGTTTTCTCGAAGAGCGGTATACTGTTGCTGACTGAGATTGGAATAAAAAATGGCACTGCGATTGTAAGCATTGTTTTTTTGACGTTTTTTGGAATTTATCCACGCCTCAGTTAAAAGCTCATTGTATTGATTGCTATCTATTTGTAATATTTGTTGCACAAATAAACGGTTTTCTACCTTCTCATCTTTGGGGAAAACAAACAAATCGTAAGAAGCTGCATTTTTAGCAATAATTTTACCGAACCTATCGTAAATGACGCTTCTTGCTGGATATAAAGTGATTTTATTCAGAGCATTGTTGATGGCTCTTTTTTCATATTTATCATCAACCAACTGAAGAGTTCCGATTCGATAAAGAAATAATAGGAATATAAATGAGAGTCCTATGACAAAAACACTACTTCTTTTCTTATGGACGTCTTGCATTGGTAGTTATTTATTAAATAGAGACTTAAACAATAAAACTAAAGAGAAAGTACCTATAGTGCTTACCAATGCTGTGGTTGTAATTCTTATGATACTACTTATTTCAAAAAAGTCTAATCCAAAAAATAGAAAATGGTGAATGAAAATTAAACTCAATGAGTAATAAACAAAAAATATCCAACCTTTAGATTCGAGTCCAATATAACTTTCGCCCTGAAGTTTAAGCGAGTCAAAGTCTATTAGCGCCTTGTCAATGTAGTATTTAACAAATACCATTACCACAGTAGCTGCTGAATGTGTTCCAAATGATCCTGAAGACAAATCAATTAGAGTTCCATAAATGAATGCTGAAATAAGAACAATAAATCGGTTTAAATTTAAAGGGAGTACAAAAAACAACATCAAGTAGGGCATAGGTTTTAAGTAAAAACCCATAGGAACCTCTTGAATTAGATAAGATTGAAGCAATCCAATGATAATGGCAATGAAAATATGTTTGACAGCCTCAATCATTTATTTTTTCTTATCATTTATACCCGATACTGGTGAAATCAATGGTGAATTCTGTAGAGAGTCCATCTCGTTTTTAAATCGAGTAGACACACAATAAACGGTATTCAGTTTATTGAAATTGGTAGAAAGCTCTATTTCAATCTCCAAAAACTGCGAAGAGGTATTGTTATTAACCTTTTTTACTTTTCCAATGGGTTGATAAGGTGGAAAAATAGAAGAATAATTACTGGTCAATACTATATCACCCGTTTTAACTTTTTCAGTTCTACTAATTTCGTCCAAAGACATTAGTCGGGAATCAGAACCGTTCCACTTTAAGACACCTTCTCTTAATCCTAATCGCTTCAGAAGCGGAGTAGTTTCAAATTTTGAATTTAAAACTGACATTCCTATTGCATAATGTTTGGTGGTTTGAATAATGACTCCTACAATTCCTTCAGGACCCATAACTGCCATTCGCTCTTTAATGCCGTGAACACTACCTTTATCTAGGTAAAAGTAATTATCTGGTCTATTGGTTGAATTTCTTATAACCTTAGCTGTTACATAATCGTAAGAAATTTTTCTTGTTTTATCAGGCGAAGACAACGTATCTAAGTAGGTTGTGTCGCCTTTAATTTGATCATAAAGTCCAATCAATGAATCAGAATAAGCTATAGAATTTCTGAGATACAAATTCTCATCTCTTAACTTGTCATTCTCTGTTTTAAGATTGACAAATGAAGTAAAGTTTGATCGCCATTCATCTATAGACCTAATGAATGAAATGCTTGAGTTGAAATAAAAGCTATGTTGATAAATTTGATATTGAAGAATTTGATTAAAACTGAATAAAAACAACGAAAATGCTAATAGGGGATATGAATTTTTTTTAATCCACTGATAAATTACCCACATAGCTTAACGTGCTTTAAGCAGTCATCAAAAACTTGAATTTACCAATATTTTTCAATGCTGTACCGGTGCCTCTCACAACTGCTCGCAAAGGGTCTTCAGCAATGTTTACTTTTAATTTTGTTTTGTTTGAAATTCGTTTATCTAAACCTCTCAACAATGCACCACCACCTGTTAACCAAATGCCATTACTTAAGATATCAGCACTTAATTCTGGTGGAGCCTGTTCTAGTGCGCGCATGATAGCTTCTTCAACTTTCATGATGCTTTTATCTAGTGCACGTGCAATCTCATTGTAAGAAACGTGAATACTCTTTGGAATACCCGTCATCAAATCTCTACCAAATACTGCATAATCTTCTGGGGGATTTTCTAACTCTTGAAGTGCACTGCCTATGTTGATTTTTATTTTCTCTGCTGTACGTTCACCAATCAATAGATTGTGTTCACGACGCATATACTCAACGATATCAAGATTGAATTCATCTCCAGCAACGCGAATACTTTCATCACAAACGATTCCACCTAAAGCAATAATTGCAATTTCTGTCGTACCACCTCCAATATCAATGATCATATTTCCTTGAGGAAGTGTAACGTCAATGCCAATTCCAACAGCCGCAGCCATAGGTTCATGAATGAGATAAACTTCTTTTGCACCTGATCTCTCAGCACTATCTTTAACTGCTCTTTTTTCAACTTCCGTAATTCCAGAAGGTATACAAATGACCATTTTCAACTGTGGAGATATCCATTGTTGACGCTGATTCATCATTTTAATCATTCCACGAATCATGTGCTCTGCAGCTTGGAAATCAGCAATAACTCCATCTTTTAATGGACGAATGGTTCTAATGCCCTCATTTTCTTTACCATACATGAGCATAGCATCTCTACCAATAGCAATTACATTGCCGGTGTTACGCTCTAATGCAATAATTGACGGTTCGTCAACTACCACTTTATCTTTATGAATGATTAAGGTATTGGCGGTTCCTAAATCAATTGCGAGTTCTTGTGTTAAAAAACTAAAAAGGCCCATGAAAAATGGTTTTGAACTACAAAATTACGTCTTTCTGAACGGAGTTAAAACAGCCATTTAAAAATTCTTTCCTAAAGATACTAATATTGACCTTTTTGAACGTTCATCGCCAACAGTCGATTGAGGAAATTCAACCCTAAAATCAGTTCCCAAAAGACGAATTTGTGCTCCATATCCGTATGAATATATCCAAGGATTTCTATTAGCACCCGCACTGAGTAAATAATTGGGATAATCAAACAACAAGGTATTATAAGGATTGTTGTAGTGTACCGCAGATCCACCTACAAAACCAGTGGCAATATCAAAGAATCCAAAAACCGTAAAATGCTTCCAAAAAGAGGAACCTAGAACATAAGATTTTATTAATTTCAAGGGTTTATAATGCATTTCAGTTTGAGATGATATAAAACTGTTTCCCATTCTAGTTCCCAATTGTGTACCACGAACATATCCGCCATTATAAACCAAACCTTGGTATCGATAATCTAAATTATTTGAAATGCTATTTGTATTGGCATTTGAGTTTATCCAACCTTTTGTTCCTCCAATAAGAAACAAATGATTAACATCAGTAAATGAGTATTTACCGTTAATTCGATTGAAAAATTCTAAATGCCTAGTTTTAAATTTCGACTCTAATTTAAGCGATAAACCAGAAATATATCTTCCGTTAAATATGCCATTTTGAGAAGATATCTCAAAATTTAATTGAACATTTGGGATTTGGTTTATCCATTTCTTGGAATTTACAGAAATACCCAACTCCATTTCCATTAAATAAGATCTATCGATTTCTATTTGGCTAATTTCTGGACGATAGTTCAAAGGTATATCAGATATCCATTGTCCTTTACTACGCAAAAAAGGCATCAAAATAGCACTCTTTTTATTCTTAAATGTCAGATTATGAGAAATTTGAAAGGATTGTTCCCTTTGGTTAATTGAATTATAACCACTGTATTGCCTTTGTCTGTATGAAATATTAATATCTTGTCCCCATTTATTTTCTGTGATGCTATAGGTCGCTGACAAGCCTATTCGGCGTCTATTGAAATTACTAAACAAATTAATTTCTAATGCATCAGATCCTAAATTATTGAAATAGTTGCCACTGTAAAATAAAGTCAATGGCGAGTTATATAATTCTGTTGTTGGAATGTTTCTTGAATATCCTAAATCTAGATCTCTATTGGTTAATTGAAAGGAAGAATTTTTTGCGTAAAACCAATTTCTATAATTTGTTGATCGATATATTTCTAAGTTTACCTTCGGAGTCAAATCTAAAACAATCAATGAATTATCTTTTTCAAAATCGCTCATGAATAATGTGCCCTGTGCGTATTCAATCTTTACATCTTTTGAGGAAGTATCGATTTGTGCACTATCAAAAGTATAATTCCTACTCACCAAAGTATCAGAGTCTAATATCTGTTCATCGGTGAAATTAATGTTCATTATTACAGACTTGTCTTTAGCATAATACTCAGCCTGTCTTTTTGATTTTCTGCTTATCATAATCTGACCGTAAAAATCACCCTTGGTTTGGGTTGATGATTTTGTAAATTGACAATCATCGACTCTGAATAGATGTGCTATCTCGCATTGTGTTTCTTGTGATTTTACAAAACTCAAGTGCGATTCTGATTCTTGAATAAAGTCTGATAATTCAACAATCCAATGATTATCTTTACTTGACCATATTTCGCAGGGTTCAATCGCTTTATTTCGATGAATTTTTTGGACAGAAGATTGTATTCTATTTTGACTCCAAGTACTGTTTATACTCATCAAATAATATGTTGAATCAAAGTAATCATCTTGAACCCATCCAAGAAGTTTTTCGCCTTGCAGTTCGTAAATCAATTCTATTTTTTTATTTGCTTTAGATAAAGAATAAATTGCTGTGTTGTTATAAACTTGGTGCGTCAAAAAAATATCATCTTCATTTGAATGGATTATTTTCCAAATTCCGTTTTGAACTGATGGAGTATAGAAAATATGGCTATCATTGGTAATGCTCCATTCATCATTAGACCATATCATGGCAGACGGAACATTGTTTTTTGTGATGGTCAATTCAATAGTCGGTACAGTGAAAATAAGTTGATTATTAAAACCAATAGAGTTAACCTTTTTTAAAATATCGAAATTTCTATGTTTGATGTTAGAACGAATGAGATGGGAGTTCATCGGATTAGATATTACCCCATAAATTGAGGGTGTATCTGAATGGATACTAGGTACTAATTTTATGTCGATGAAGTTTCCCTTTGGCAAAGGAAATTGGAAGTCAGGTTGGATAGAATTTTCATTTCTTAACTGAATCTCATCGATTTTGTTTTTGAGCCAGCTATTAAATCTGATATCAAAATGATACAAAAAGGATTTTTCAAAACTATTTGCATTCTTAATTAGCATCCAAAATGCACCGTCAATGTTCCTGCCTTTTTCTTTCTCAAACAAATACCAAATTACCGAACCGAAAACTTCTTGCTCTCTACTAGAAATGAAATTGATGTTTCGAAATTTACCCTCTTGACTCCATTTTCGAAATAATTCAAAATCTCGATATGTAATACCTTGAGCAAAATATTGTACAAATCCAGTTTTTAGCCAATTGGGAATTCGGTCAGCTCTATTTCGCTCCAATCGTTCTCTTATTGAAAGTCCCATCAAATATTCATCAATGAAGTGTGATGCCACATTATAACGTATTTGATATTTAAGGTCTAAATTATTGCCAGTCAGCATCAATCCTATGTATCTTGAATTGGCCGATCTCTTGTGATTTTCGAAATCAGTTAGGTGACTAAATAACGCCAGCTGAACAGGTTCACTCAACTTATAAGATAAGTGTGACTCTAATTCAGACAATGCACTATTTGCACAGCTAAACATACTGTCTCGAAAATCAGTATGACTATTTAGATAGTTTTTTTCAGCTTCAAAAACCAAGAATTCTATTCTTCCTTTTGAAAGAATTATTCTGTTTTTTGAATACAACACATTCAGAGATAAAAAGAACAAAAGGGTTATTAACCACCTATATTTCCTGTTAGTCCTCATTTGTCTTTGTCAAATATACCCAAACTGTTGTAGTTTTGAAGCATGAACTCCCGTTATTTTATTGAACTAGAAGATCGCTATGGTGCACACAATTACCACCCGTTGCCAGTTGTTTTGGAAAAGGGTGAGGGTGTATTCCTTTGGGACGTTGAGGGAAGAAAGTATTTTGACTTTTTATCAGCCTATTCAGCCGTTAATCAAGGGCATTGTCATCCTAAAATAGTGGGTGCTTTGAATAATCAAGCTCAGAAACTAACTCTAACTAGCAGGGCTTTTCACAATAATCTGTTGGGAGAATACGAGAAATTCATGTGCGAAACATTTGGATTTGATCGTATTTTACCTATGAATACAGGCGTGGAAGGAGGGGAGACCGCAATAAAATTGGCAAGAAAATGGGGATATGAAGTTAAAGGCATTCCTGAAAATCAAGCCATAACAATATTTGCCCATGGTAATTTCTGGGGACGAACCGTTGCCGCCATCAGTTCAAGCGATGATCCAGATAGCTTTGGAGGATTTGGACCTTACGTACCTAATTTTAAGAGTATTCCCTATAACGATTTATCATCCCTCGAAGAAGAGTTAAAAAACTCAAATGTATGTGCATTTATGGTTGAACCCATTCAAGGTGAGGCCGGTGTTGTTGTTCCTGACGAAGGGTATTTGAAGGGCGTACGTGAACTTTGTACAAAATACAATGTGCTATTTATTGCTGATGAAGTTCAAACTGGAATTGCTCGAACCGGAAAATTATATTGTTGCCAACATGAAGATGTCAAACCAGACCTACTTATTTTGGGAAAAGCCTTGGGTGGTGGAGTTTTTCCGGTAAGTTGTGTGCTTGCTTCTGAAGAAGTAATGAATACACTAAAGCCCGGGCAGCATGGTTCTACTTTTGGGGGAAATCCGCTTGCTTGCGCAGTTGCTATGGCATCAATAAATGTGGTAATTGAAGAAAATTTAGCAGAAAGAGCAGAAAGATTGGGTGAGAAATTCAGAACCCATTTGCGCAACTTAAACCTACCCATGGTGGAGTTTGTTAGAGGCAAGGGTTTACTCAATGCAATTAAAATAACTCCGCACAATGAAAAGTATTTTAAAGCCTATGATGTCTGTTTGAAAATGTTAGAAAATGGTCTTTTAGCAAAGCAAACGCATGAACATATCATTAGATTTGCACCTCCATTGGTTATTTCCGATGATCAATTAGATCAAGCTCTTTCAATTATTGAAGATTCCTTAAAATCATTTGCTTAATCAATGGTTTCTTTGTATTTTTGCATTCTCTTAGCTCGGGTGGCGGAATAGGTAGACGCGCAGGACTTAAAATCCTGTTCCCAGTAATGGGAGTACGGGTTCGATTCCCGTCCCGAGCACCATGCGCCTACCGCTATTTTTTATTCTAGCCGCGCTTCTCTCTAATTGCACCAATCAACTTCCAGACGGTGCTCAATTTATTTCCGAAAACGATACAACTTTTTCTGAAGATATTCGAGAGATTTCACTGAAAATCAATAAATCACCGAAAGACGACAATCTTTATTACCTCAGAGGAAATACATTTTTCTTTGATCAGAATTATAAAAAGGCAATTGTTGACTTTCAAACAGCAACATTGCTAAACTCTGAAAATCCATTGTACCACTTCCGTTTGGGTGAATCTTATTTGCAGTTAGATTCTGCAGATTATGAAAAGTCCAATTTCCATCTCTCAAAGGCCATTGAACTAAAAGCTGATTATATCGAAGCAAAATTCTTGATGGCAAAACTCAGCTTAGCCCGTCAACAATACGAAAGCTTTAATAAATGGTTCAAAGAGATTGAAACCAATCCCGAATTCAGAGAAAAAACATTGGTCCTTAAATTGATATCCCTTAAAGAGCAAAAAGATACCGTGAAAGCTGAGCAGATGTGTGATTACATTTTAAATGAATATCCCAACAACTTTGACGCATCTATGCAGAAAGCGCTATTGCTTCTCAATAACAACATCAAATTATCGGAAACCTATGTTGATAAAGCCTTGGCAATTGATGAGTTTTCCGCTGAAGCACTTTACTCAAAGGCCTTTATATTACAGAAATACGAAAAATATGCTGATGCCTACAAATTGTATGAACGTACTATAAAGGTTAATCCAGATCATTTATTTGCATTGTATAACATGGGTGTGATAGATTATCTGTTCGAAAATTATCAAGAAGCCATCAAACGGGCAGATTTGTTGTTAGATAAATCACCAACATTTGCTAAAGCTTATGCATTAAAAGGTTCTTCATATAAAATGATGGGCAATAAAAAAGCCGCTGAAGATCAATTTTCAGCGGCCAAAAAACTAGATAAAAATCTAGAGTTAAATAATTTTTAGTTCTTTACCAAAGTAACTTTCCAGGTGTTGATATCACCTTGATGTGTTTGGTAGTAATATCTCAAAACAATGTCAGTTCCTGTCATTTTTTCAATGTACCAATCATAATCGTATAAGAACTTTACATATTTAGCATCAGGAGAAGTCATAGACCAACTAATTTCGTCTTGATCAGGTTCAGTGTTGCATTTGCCATTAGCTTTCCAAAGGCATTTTGAAGTAGAAGTGAATGTATATGTGTCATCTTTGTCACAAGCATTCATGGTCTCGATAATACCCTCAGAAGAACTATCCGTGAATGAAACACTCTTCCAAGTGCGCATCATAAATACTTCTTGATTAGTTTTTCCAGTAATATCATCTGGATTGTTATTCTCATCTGCACAAGATGCAATAAATGCAGTTGCGGCCAATGCTACGGCGAATACTATATTTTTCATCATATCGATTCCAAAAATAAGGGATTTCATGAATTTTCCATCATCAAATCATTAATTACTTCTGATGCAAGTCGTAAACCAAACAATGCTGGCATATAACTTATGGTACCATAAAACGATTTTTTATAGTTACTACCGTCTGTTAATTTCAAACTTTCGCGAACCAGATCACTTTTGTTAAATACCACTTTGAAACCTTTACGAATGCCCAGTCTTTTTAGGCGTTTACGAAGAGTTTTTGCAAATGGACAGTTATAGCTTTTTGAGAAATCTGCAACTATTACACCAGCGGCATCTAACTTACCTCCGGCACCCATAGAACTGATCATTCTTTGCCCTAAATCCATACATGTCTTAATTAAGTAAATTTTTGGAGAAACCGAATCGATACAATCCATCACGTAATCAAATTTATTCGATTTGATCAGTTCAATATTGTCATCAGGACTTTGAAACTTGGAAATCACGGTCAAATCCAAATTCGGATTAATGTCCAACATTCGTTGACGCATAATTTCAGCTTTCGACATTCCAACCGTGCTGTTTAATGCAGGCAATTGTCTGTTTTTATTGGTTGGATCTACCGTATCGCCATCAATGATGGTCATTTTTCCAACTCCAGCCCGACAAATGAATTCAGCTGCAAAACTTCCAACTCCGCCTAATCCAACAATTAAAACATTGGCATTCACTAGACGTTCTAACTTTTCTGTACCTACCAATAATTCGGTTCTTTCTAACCAAGGTGCAATAGACATAAATGCAAAGATATTGTCAGAAATTGAATCACATATCAGTATTGACGTATTTTCGTAGAAGTATGAATTTTCGTAATATCTTAATTGTAGCCGTCGGATATATTTCTAACTCACTTTTTGCACAATCTGCAACAACTACTGTTGACTATATTTCATTAAATCCTAAAGTAAGTGCCCCTGCTAAAGTTGCACTAAAGAATTTATCAGATAAAAATTTATCTCTTTTTGACGATGAAAATAGCATATTTATAACTTTTCAGTCGAATTTAGACCTCGCAAATTGGAAAAATAAGGCGCAATTTGTAACCTCAAAATTTGATACAGAATTCCCAATGAGCAATGGTCAATATATCATTACGGCTCGTTTGAATGTATCAGATTTGAATCAGTTTTTATTAGATGAAAATTTAGTACATCTAGAGGTTGCATCTAGATTAAATTCACCTCGACCGCTTGATGATAAATCAAAATCAAAAAGTCAGGTTGATCTTCTTCATGATTTGCAAGATCCAGGTCCAATCAAAGGCGAGGATGTCATTGTTGGGGTTGTAGATATCGGTTTTCAAACTTCTCATCCCACATTTTACAATGAAAATGGATCAAAATATAGAGTTAAACGTTTTTGGCATCAAGGTTATCCTAATCAAGATGGCCCAAAGCCATTCAATTATGGCATTTTGTTTTCAACTCAAAACAGCATCTTAAAGGCCGTTGATTTTGACGGTTCTCATGGTACGCATGTGGCAGGAATTGCCGCTGGCTCAGGATTTAAAAGTCCTGACTTGAAATTCTCAGGTATGGCCCCCAATGCTGACCTTGTTTTTGTGGGAATTAAATACAAAAACGATACTCTAGGCGGCAGTGCTCTAGGTGATCTAATTGTGGCTAATTCAACTATTCTCGATGGATTTCAATACATTTTCAACTATGCAGATTCCGTTGATAAGCCGGTGGTTTCTAATTTAAGTTGGGGCATGCATACCGGTCCGCATGATGGAACTTCTTTGTTTGATTTGTCCTTAGAATCTATGCTAAATAAGAATTACACATTTAGAAACAGCAACAAAGGAAAAATATTGGTCGGTGCAAACGGAAATAGTGCAAGAGAGAACATGCACATTAAATTTGATTTGAACAATGATACCCTTGAAACTCTAGCAATGGATAGAAGTAGGGAGTATTATAAAACAGAAAATGTGTACTGTGATTTTTGGGCAGAAAAAGATGCAAGCATTCAGATGAAAATAACGCTCATTGATTCTCAAAACAACGAATTGATCACCACTGACTTTTTCAATTTTAACAGTGATTCATACAATAAAATAGTACTTCACACAGGAAATGATACTTTACAAGTTGTTGTTTCAGCTCAAAAAAAATACGTAAACAACAATAAATCGAATGTATTGTTGATGGCCGAAGCAAATTCAAACAAAAGATTTATCAAAATTTCATTTGCTGGGAGTGGAGTCTTACATGGTTGGAATTCAGGAAGAACGTACGAATGGACATCAGGTACTTTTAGGAGTTATATCAGAAGTTTAAAACCATCTAATTGGATTGAGGGAGATGAGAAGTACACGGTCATTGAAAACGGCGGTACCTCAAAAGCAATTCTAGCCGTAGGAGCCTACAATAACAGGGTAAATTGGATCAATGCCGCGGGTGAGTTTAAATCAGATTCTGCAATTGCAGAAGGACAAATTGCAGGATTCAGTAGCAATGGACCAACCGTTGACGGAAGAATGAAGCCCAATATTAGTGCCCCTGGGCAATATATAACTTCAAGTTACCATAAAGATCAATTGCCAGGATGGCTATTGCCATACGTGCTGCATATTGATTCTTTCAATCAAGACAAGGTATATTATGCTATGGCCAGTGGTACTTCAATGGCTGCTCCTCATGCGGCAGGAATTGTGGCCTTATTGTTACAACACACTCGCGGCAATTTAACTTATTCCCAAATGATTGAGTTGATTCAATCATCGGCAAAAAAAGATGAATTTACTGGATCCATTGAAAATAACATTTATGGCCATGGCAAAATTCAAGCATACAGTACATTTATGGCCTCAAGTATTTTTGCAAATACGCAAATTCACTCACCTAAAAATCAAATTCAACCGTGGTTCCTGAAAGATGAAAATCAATTAAAAATCAAAGGAATTCCAGAGAATATGGATCTAAATTTGGCCATTTATGATTTATCCGGAAGGCTGTTATTTCAAAAAACAATCGGACAAACAAGAGAGATTAACGTTTCTGATTTCAAATTGCCCATCTCTGGAGTTTATATCATAAAACTAGCAGGAGAGGGGTTAATAAGTTCAACCTTGTTTGTTTTCTAGTTTCATGAAGACTCTAGTTTCTTGACTTAGTCAAAAGATAAGATTCAACATGTCGACTCTTCTTCTCTTCGTAAATGTCTGAAATCTTAACCATAATGCCTGTTTCTTCAACACCGCCAAAATGTTCGTTAATGGCCGTGCCAAAGGTTTTCATTGTGGGACTCAAACTCATGTAACTATTAAACAAGGGTGGAACTTGTTCACCCAACTGTCTCACATTTTGACTCAGTAAATTGTAGGCTGGTTTGTATTCAAGTCCTACAAGTTCATTTGAAAAAGCTTCATTAAATGACCATATCAAAGGACTAACTGGACTAACCAGTTTTTCTGTGTCTGGAAAAAAGGTCCACATAAACGTTAAAATTAAATCACGCGCTTCTTTGTTGAAGTTCGTGTACATGGTGATTTTCCCAAAGAAATATTCCATATCAGGATAATCGACTACAAGAGCACCAAGTCCGTCCCAAAGATTGTCCAAGGAAAAAATGCCTTTTTTACTATCTTTTGAAGGTTGGTAATTGGGTTGCACAAAACTTCGACCTAATTCAATGGTCTTCGGAAAATAGTTTGAAATCAAATCATCTGAAAACAACAAAATTTCAGTAGTTGATAAATGATATTTCCCCTCCGCATCTTGGTTGTCTTTGCAGAATGCAAATCTATATCCCCCAACAATTTCTTGATCTTCTGGATTCCAAACAATCAATTGATTGTAAGCATAACCTCCAAGATCAAATTCATCTAAATCTAAATCTTTACCGGTTCCACCGCCAGCTTCCCTAAATGACCATTCTCTGAGTCTTCCAATTTCACGTAAAAGGTTAGGTTTATAGTTGCCATTAAAAATATAAATTTGATTATTGGCTTTATTGGTGTTGCGAACAAAAATATCCGAAGTCAGTTCTTTTGTAAGTAATTCTCTATTTACCCTGTCAACGATAGGTGTCATATAAGGTGCAAAATAAGGGAAAGATTTAATATTCCGTTAATAAATTCCCTTTGAGTAGATAGACAATTTTTTTAATTTTCTGAGCAATTTCAAAAGGATTTCCTTGAGCTAATTTATCTGGGGTAATGGGTTTGCCGAAATAAATATGAATGTCTTTCCCTCTTGCTTTAAACATTTCATCTGGCAAAGTAAACATCTCGAAATTGACTTTGATGCCAAAGATTTTTCTTATCGTTGAAATGCGATAAAATCTTTCAGTGTTTCGTCCATCAATAAATACCGGCACCAACGGAAGATTATTCTGTCTACATTTCACCACCACGCTTTTTTGCCAATCCAAATCGGTAATTTGACCCTCTATTTTTCGAGAAACATATCCCGAAGGAAAAATAAGAACACATTTCCCCGATGAATAAGCTTGAGTAATCTGAGCCAGGTTGTTGCGGTCTGACTTTCCTACTTTGTTTACAGCAATAAAATACGGACTCAATGGTTTGATGTTCATCAGAATATCATTGGCAAGAAAAATCAAGTCATTTCGAACCTCAGATGCACCTTTTAACAAGGCCATTCCATCAATTCCACCCAAAGGGTGATTTGCTGCTAAAACACAACCACCGTCGCGGGGTATGTGTTCTAATCCATGACAAATGATGTTAATTTTTAATTCATTGAAAACTACATCAACAAATTCCTTTCCCTCGGTGCCATGACCTTTTCGAAGAATTTCATTGATGTAGTCTTGATGTATAAATCGTTTAAACCAATTCAAAATGAATCGAGGTATTTGTTTCAAGAGTTTAGGATTTTTACTCCTGATGATTTCGTCAATATTGATTTGAATCGGTTTGTCAGTCATGGCTTATAAAATTGCAGCTTTAGTAGCATCCAGAATAGCAAACGCAGCAGCTGATGAATCAGACTCCGAATATACACGTAAAACAGGTTCAGTGCCAGATGGACGAATCATCACCCAAGAACCATTGTCTAAGTGAAACTTGAATCCGTCAACATCTTCTATTTTGGTAACATTATAAGTTCCAAATTTTTCATAAGCTCCTGATTTGCAATTTTCAATGATAGATAGCTTCAATTCATTGTTTATATGAAGGTCGTATCTTTCAACGGCAAATGAACCTACTTTAGCATAAACGTCTTGAATCAACTGAGATACTGATTTACCCGTTTTTGCCATGTATTCCATCAGAACCAACCCCATCCAAACACCGTCTCTTTCAGGTATATGTCCTTTAATTGCTATTCCACCGCTTTCTTCAGCACCTATCAAAACATCGTCAGTAACCATGTACTCACAAATGTATTTAAAGCCAATTTTAGTTGTAATGGATTCAAGTCCTTTCAATTCACAAAGCTTCTGAACCTTATCACTTACAGAAAAGCTTTTAACCACTTTTCCGCTGATACCTTTGAATTCAGTAAGGTACTCTATCAACAACAATATCAAGTGATGAGAATCTACAAACTTTCCATTTTCATCAAAAAATCCAATCCTATCCGCGTCTCCGTCAGTGGCTAATCCTACGCTGTATTGTGCATTGGCTGCAATCATTTCAGAAATCTCAGGAAGATTTTTAAGAATGGGTTCTGGAGCTCTTCCTTCAAAGCCAGGATTGTAATCTCCATGCAAAATGGTGGCTTTCGGAAGCAATCTTTTCACCAATCGCTGTCCTGCACCATACATCGCATCATAAACCAGTCCTGAAGAAATAGAATCTAAAGCGTTCATGTCAAAATTTTTCTGACAATGCTCTAAATACATATCTTCAAATGCTCCAAATGTGATCAATTCAGCTTCAATCAACTCATCAAAACTGCGACTTTGAATGATTTCCAAATCGGGAATTAAATTTTCAACCTCAGAAACAGTATCTGGAGTTGCTGGTCCGCCGTAATGTGCTTTGATTTTATAACCATTGTAGCTAGGCGGATTGTGCGATGCCGTGATGATTATTCCAAGGCCCGCATTCAGCGTGTTTGCTGCAAGTGAAATCATGGGAGTTGAAACAAATCCCTGTGACATTACTACTTGTATTCCGTGGGCCGCAATAACAGTTGCCGTTTCTTTCGCGAACATTTCACCGCCGAATCTACAATCATGACCAATAACCACTTTTTGGGGTAAATTTTGCGTCTTCAGCCACTCAGCAGTTGCAAAGGCTACTCTTCTTACATTGGCAGTATTAAACTCGTCTGCAATGATTTCTCTCCAGCCGTCAGTTCCAAATTTTATTTTATACATCTCTTTTAATATCAAATTATTATATATCGTTATTTAAATTATTTATTCAAATGCGTTGATTCCTGTGATTTCCATTCCTAAAATCAATAAATGAATGTCATGAGTTCCCTCATAGGTAATTACAGACTCAAGGTTCATCATGTGCCTCATTATAGGATATTCACCAGTGATACCCATGCCTCCCAACATTTGTCTGCTTTCACGAGCAATATTCAAAGCCATTTCTACATTATTTCTTTTTGCTAGGGATATTTGAGCGGGAGTTGCCTTTCCATGATCCATCAATTGACCAAGACGCCATGTGATTAATTGTGCTTTCGTAATTTCAGTGAGCATTTCACTCAACTTCTTTTGCTGAAGTTGAAAAGAACCAATGGGTTTTCCAAATTGATGTCTCTCTAAGCTATATCTTCTTGCAGTATCATAACAATCCATGGCAGCTCCAATGGCACCCCAGCTTATACCATAACGTGCAGAATTCAAACAAGTTAAAGGTCCTTTAAGTCCAATAACACCAGGTAAAATATTTGTTTTAGGAACTCTTACATGGTCAAAAACCAATTCACCGGTAGCGCTGGCGCGCAAACTCCATTTGTTATGAGTAGTAGGGGTTGTAAATCCTTCCATTCCTCTTTCAACTATCAATCCCTGTACTTTTCCTTCTGGATTCTTAGCCCAAACTACAGCTACATCACAAAAAGGAGAATTGCTGATCCACATTTTTGCACCATTTAAAATTACATGGTCGCCATCCTCCACAAATGATGTTGTCATTCCTGCCGGATTCGAACCATGATCAGGTTCAGTAAGTCCAAAACTACCCAACCATTCACCCGAAGCTAATTTGGGCAAGTATTTTCTCTTTTGCTCCTCTGAGCCAAATTTATGGATGGGATACATGACCAACGAGCCTTGTACTGATGCGGTGCTGCGAATACCGCTGTCACAGCGCTCTAATTCTTGCATAATTAGACCATAAGTAGTGTAATCCATGCCACCACAACCATATTCCGTTGGAAGTTGTGGCCCGAAGGCACCAATTTCGCCCAAACCTTTAACCAAAAACTGAGGAAATTCTGACAATTGAGCATAATGCTCTATAATTGGAGACACATTTTTCTTGACCCAATCTCTAACAGAATCTCTTATCAACTTTTGTTCTTCAGAGAGCAAATCATCAACCCCGTAAAAATCAGGAGCGATAAATTTGTCTTTTCCTCTGTTTGATTCGTAAAGTTCATCTAAATTTGAAATGCTCATAATTGCAATCTACGCAAAAGTAAGATTCTATAAACGCACTAAGTCTAATTTTAAATAAACAATATGTTAATCCTTGTGAGTGTAAATGACCTTCGAGTTAGAATTCCTGTTGGTTATTATCCCGAAGAAATATCCCTGAAAACCGATGTCTTTATAACTGTAAAAGTGAAGTATGAATCACAAAACATTGATGATGACCTCAATAGAACTATTGATTATCAAAAGATAGGGGAGACTATAAAGCATTTATCACAAACATCCTTTAAACTTCTAGAAACCTTCTGCGAAAAATTGATTGAACAACTTTCATCACTTTACGGCTACTTAAATTTACAATGCATCTCGGTTTCAATTAAAAAAATGCATATTCTAGAATCAGGTTTAGATGCTCAAAGCCACGAGGTTTTCGTCGAAAAAAACCAATTTTAAGAACGCTAAATCATTCGTTAGCAATTATATTTGAACAATGAAAATAGTAGGTTTGATTGCCGCCCTTCTTATTTCTAATTTGTGCTTTTCGCAAACTAGTGCTGTCAAGGGTTGGGTGTTCGATCAACGCTCTTTAGAAACGATTCCTAACGCTGTGATTGTCAACAGCGGAAATAATCAATATTCAAAATCGAATTTATCAGGGTTTTTTCAGATTAGATCCGGAAATGGCGATCAAAGATTCATCATTGCTGCTCCTGGATATCGTCCAATGATCATTGAAATTGATGTTTACGGTGAATCTGAAAAAAATATCTTTCTTGAGCCTGTCTATTTTGACGAACAAGACAGTACCAATCAAATTGTAAATCTACATACCAGTGATATTTCGCATTATAAACTCTTAAAACGACAAATCCTTCAATACAAAACCATTCTTAGTATCAGTGATCCTATCAAATTGCTCCAATTTTTGCCTGGAGTGAGCGGTGGCTTTGAAGGATTATCTTCATCATTTGTTCGAGGCAGTAATGCTGATCAAAATCTCATGTTAATGAATGGTTTACCGGTGTATGGAAACGGACACATTTGGGGACTTTTGAGCAATTATAACCCGGAAATCTTGAAAAGCACCGAATTATATAGGGGTATTGCACCTGCCAGATTTGGCAATAGAGCCGGGGGAGGGGTATTAGATGTTATAACAACTGGTGGAAATGCAGAGTCATGGAAGGGAAACGTCAATGTAGATTTAGCTACCATGAACTTTGCTGTTGATGGACCTTTAGATAAAGCTGGAAAATGGACAACATCTTTAGCATATAGACGTAGTTACCTAGATTTATTGATTCAATCGCTTGCTCCCGATGCTTCAAATTCACTGATAGGAAATGTTCACGATTTTAACTTCAAGTTAGATTTTAAAGAATCAAGAGACAGACACTGGAGCTTTTGGGCCTATAACGGAAGAGATAAATATGGATTGAAATTTGGAGATGTTGTAACAGATTCTTTAGGAAGGTCAGCAGACATTGAATTTGGTTGGACTTGGACTTGGCAGAATACATTATCTGGCTTTTCATTATCCCAAAAACTTTCTAAAGACCATTTTATGCATGCTCAATTGGGTCTTTCTAGATATTCTTATAAAAACATGCTCGATGCAAATTCAAGATTCACTTCAAACAATGGAGTTGAAACGAATGAAGGATTTGAGCATATGAGAAATGCCATTACAGATATTTCTTTGAATGTTGATTTTGATTATTTGATTGGACCAAAATCAAGCCTTAAATATGGTACTCATTGGGTAACCCATCATATGAAACCCGGTGAAGTAGATGTATTCCTTAAAACCAATAACACGGTTCAAACTGATACTGTATACGGAACATGGAATACCAACTTGGTTTCGGAATTCTCTAATTATGCCGAGTTGGAGTTTCACCCCAATCCTTATTTAAGCTTAAATTTAGGCGGTAGGATTTGGACTTATATTTCGGCTGAAAAAACATTTCTACGTTTCGAACCCCGTTTGACCATCAATCAAATGTTAGAAGGTAAAAAAAGAATTCAATTGGGATTTGGAATGAACAACCAAGGCATTCATCAGTTATCCAATGTTACAGGAATTCTACCTCAAGATGTTTGGTTTCCTACAACAGGTATGTTAAAGCCACAACAAACTATCCAGGTTTCTGCAGCCTTTATACAGCCATTGAAAGAAGGTTGGGAACTCTCCATTGAGGGTTATTATAAATATTTATCGGGTATTACCGATGTTCTTCCGTCTAGAGATGAAAAATTGTCATTAGCCTATTGGGAGAAAAGTGTGATTCAAGGTACCGGAAACTCTCAAGGATTGGAATTTCTTCTTACTAAAAGATCTGGAATGTTGAATTCTATTGTGTCATACACATTAAGCTCAACTACTCGTCTTTTTGAAGATTTGAACTATGGTGATGAATTCTATTTTAGATGGGACAGAACCCACAAAGTTGCTGTTCAATTGGTTTATCAACAAACAGAAGAGTTAAGTTTCCATTGCAATTTTGTTTATATGTCTGGAAATCCAGTAACTGTTCCGACTGCTAAATTCTTTACTCCTGATGGAAAGCTAGTTTATGACTATAGCTATAAAAATAATTACAGATTACCCGATTATCAGAGATTAGACGTGGGATTTACCAAGGAAATTAACTCATCGAATAGGTTTGACTACAGAGAATTTTACGGTGTGAATATTTATAATGTACTCGGAAAGAATAATGTCATGGTGGCGAGATTCCAAGATACAAATACAGTGCCCGGCGAAATTAAACTAATAGGAACGGGTTATTTTCCATTTATGCCATCGGCCTTTTATAGAATTGAATTTTAATGAAATACTTGAATAATTTACCAGCGTTTTATTTGATTTTCGCATTATTTACCTTTGTATCGTGCGATAAAAATCTGCCAACTGATGGGGTAGAATTTAAAAAGCGATTGGTTGTCTATGCCTTTGCAGATAATGATAATGTGATTCAAGTGAAAGTGGCAAAATCATTGGCAATCAACGATACTGTTGGGGCTGATCCCATTGAAAATGCCATTGTCAAAATTCTAGACCAATCAACTTCAAAAGAAGAAATACTCAATTATTCCTTTTTAAATGGTGGGTCTTATAATACCAATTATAAACCTAAGTTAGGTAACAAATATTCATTGTCTGTTGAACTCAGTGATTTCCCAATGGTTTATGGCCAATTTGAAATTCCTCGTTCTTTTGTTGCAGGTAAAGCAATATGGAAAGACTCAACAAATAAAGATTCCCTCGGATTTTACACTGGTACCATAAGTTTCAATATCAATGACCCTGGAAATGAACTGAATTTTTATGAAATAGGTATTTTTAGGTACCAAGCATTACTCAACGAATGGATCCTTATGCCCGTTTTTCCTGAAAATCCTGAAATCGCTGAGAACCCAGTTACAAATTCAGATGGAGCTCTTATCTTACAGGATGTTGAATTTAATGGCCAAACTAAATTATTGAAATTTTCAACGCCCTACGGATATTCATCGGGATTTCCCTATAAATTTTTAGTCGTGGTTAAAAGTTTAAGTCCAGACTATTTTAAGTACATGAAATCAGTGGGTGATTATCAAACACAAGGTGGACCATTTTCCGATCCATCTCCAATATTTACGAATATGCAAGGTGGAATTGGAATATGTGCAGGAGCTTCTATTACAAAGGATACTATTCGATGAGTATTGACACAACAAAAATTTCCATAAAAAACGCACGTCAACACAACCTTCAAGGCATTGACGTTGAATTCCAACAAAATTCATTCACTGTAGTTACCGGGGTTTCAGGCTCAGGTAAATCTAGCCTCGTTTTTGATACGCTCTTTGCCGAAGGACAAAGACGATATGTGGAATCCCTGAGTGCTTACGCTCGTCAGTTCATGGGTCGAATGAAGAAGCCTGCAGTCGATTTCATTGAAGGATTATGTCCTGCAATTGCTATTGAGCAAAAAGTGAATACTCACAACCCTAGAAGCACCGTGGCTACTTCAACAGAAATTTATGATTATCTAAAACTGTTGTATTCTAGAGTTGGAAAAACCATATCTCCCATTTCTGGTCGAGAAGTAAAGAGAGATACACCCCAAGATGTATTTAATTTCTGTAATACATTGAATGAAGGAGAACTCATTCTAGTTCTATCGCCAATTATGGATGAAGAACCTGAATTATTATCAATTATTCAGAAAAAGGGATTTTCGAGAATATACTCCAATCACGAAATATTCAAAGTTGACGACCTTATAGAAAACAATACAGGAATCGATTTAAATCAATCCTTCATTGTAATTGATAGAATTAAAATTGATAAAGAATCTGATGACTTTTCATCCAGATTGTATGATTCTATTGAAACCGCTTTTTGGGAATCTAACGGTGACTGTGTTATTATAAATCATAAATCACAAGAACAGTTTGACTTCAACAATAGGTTTGAACTTGACGGAATCACTTTTGAAATTCCATCCAAAGACTTTCTGAGTTTTAATAATCCATATGGGGCGTGTAAAAAATGCGAAGGATTTGGATCTGTTTTAGGTATCGATGAAGATTTAGTTATTCCAGATAATTCAATCAGTGTTTACGAAGGATGTGTCGCCCCTTGGAGAGGCGAAATCATGGGAGAGTGGAAAGAGCATTTCATCAAAGCTGCTGTAAAAGTTGAGTTCCCCATTCACAGAGCGTATGCCGATTTAACATCCCAAGAAAAGAATATTCTATGGAAAGGAAACGGCAAAATTTTGGGTATCAACGATTTTTTCAAGCACCTTGAGGAGAATAATTACAAAATCCAATACAGGGTTTTGGCCGCTCGTTATCGCGGAAAAACCGTTTGCCCTGATTGCAGAGGCACTAGACTTCGAAAGGAAGCGGGATACGTAAAGATTGCCGATACGAGCATTCAAGATTTATTGCTCAAAACAGTAGATGACGCGCATGATTTTTTCCGTTTTATTGAACTTTCCAACACGGACACTGAAATTGCCGCTCGCATACTACAAGAAATTGAAACAAGACTTGGTTTTTTGAAGGCTGTTGGATTGGGATATCTATCTCTGAGCAGGCTTTCAAACTCGTTAAGTGGGGGCGAGAGTCAACGAATTAATTTGGCAACTAACTTGGGTTCAAATCTGACAGGTTCAATGTATATTCTCGATGAACCAAGTATTGGATTGCATTCTAGAGATACAGAACGTCTTATTGGTGTCCTTAAAGAACTTCAAGCGGAAGGAAATACAGTGATTGTGGTTGAACATGACGAAGACGTAATGAAGCAAGCCGATAGAATCATAGATATTGGTCCGTTTGCAGGTAGTCAAGGCGGGAAATTGATTTTCAATGGTAATTTTCAACAGTTATTAGAATCAGAAGATAGCCTCACAGGAAGCTATCTTACTGGAATAAACAAAATAGAATTGCCAATTTTGCGTAAACCAGCATCGAAAATTTCGCTGTTAGGGGCCCAAGCAAATAATTTAAAGAATATTTCAATTGATATTCCGCTGAATTCACTGGTTGCTGTTTCCGGTGTTTCAGGATCAGGAAAGACCACTCTAATAAAACAAGTTTTATATCCAGCATTAGCCAGAGAGTTAAAACAATTTACTACCGCCAAACCCGGTACATTTAAAAAATTGGAAGGTGATTTGCATCTATTAAAATCGGTGGAATTTGTAGATCAAAATCCAATTGGTAAAAGTTCAAGATCCAATCCTGTCACTTATGTGAAAGCGTATGATGATATCCGCGAGTTGTATTCGAAAACGTCAGTATCCAAACGCAACGGATTTAAACCTTCTCATTTCTCATTTAATGTAGACGGTGGTCGTTGCGATAATTGTCAAGGAGAAGGCGAAACAGTAATTGAAATGCAGTTTATGGCCGACATCAAACTGACCTGCGAAGTTTGTAACGGAAAAAGATTTAAAAAAGAAGTCCTTGAATCAGAATACAACGGCAAGAACATTTCAGATGTTCTTGATTTAACTGTTGATGATGCGGTTATCTTTTTCCAATCCGAAAAGAATATTGTAGACAAATTACTGCCATTACAAAAAGTGGGACTCGGATATGTTAAACTTGGACAAGGAAGCAATACATTGAGTGGTGGAGAGGCTCAGCGAGTTAAGCTCGCGTTTTATTTAAGTAAAGCCAATCCCTTCAAAGAGGGAGGTGTGATGTTCATCTTTGACGAACCAACTACAGGACTGCATTTTTATGATATTCAAAAACTCTTAACATCCTTCAATGCATTAATTGAACAAGGGAATACCGTTTTATGTATTGAGCACAATTTAGATGTAATAAAATGTGCAGATTGGATTATTGACTTAGGTCCCGAGGCAGGAGATGCAGGTGGAAGCTTGGTTTTTCAAGGTCCCACCCCTCAAATCCTAAATGTTTCTGAAAGTATTACAGCTCGTTATCTAAAAGAGAAATTTGAGTCTTAAATATTCCTAAATTAGATTGAATTTCAATTAAATAGACGCCGCTCTTTAATTTAGAGGGAAGTGTCAATGAATTGCCGTTTACCTCTACTTTTCCTACATACTTACCGGTTAAATCAAAAAGATTAACAAACTCAATTTTCGTCTCATTATTTTGGAAAGTAACCGCTAATTTCTGTCCAACTTTAATGGGATTGGGATAAACGGTAATCTCAGATTTCTTAAATGACAACGCATTTAAATTGTTTGATTTAAATTCTTCGGTCTTTGAAAACACACAAGGATTTTCAAAAGATAATGAAGCTTTGGGTTGAACTGAATGGTATATGTTTATAATCTGACTGGGTGAATCAATAAAATCATATTCAAAACCAGCCAAATTTGATAAGAGTAAGCCATTTTTGTCGTTCATTCTCCATTCATGGATGGCTTGGTTGGTGTCAATGGATGATTCAAATTTATACTTGAAATCATTCATCCAACTACTAGAAAAGCTAGGACTCATACTGTCAACCATTTTTAAATTGATTTCATCGGAAAGTTCCGATTGACAATTTTCATTAGAAGTATAAAAGAATACGAAGGCTTCTTTATTTACGCCCGAAATGGAAACATCGTTTGTGGTGGTAAATCTTTTAGTTCCCTTGCTGGAAACTATCCAAATAGTATCCAAGGAATTAAAATTATTGAAATCTACTGGTACCGTAATCTGCTTTTGTCCACAACCTTCTGTTGCAGATAATTTCAAATTAAATCGGGGTGTGTCAATAACATTCACTGTTAAGTCAATGAACTTGGAGTAATATCCACAAGCCAATTGACTTGAGTCTATTACACTAGCCGTAAATCTTTTGAATTTTGAGGCATTAATTAAAAAGATAGTATCCTTAGTGGCAGTACTGTCAAAGTTCCAAGAGTAATTAGTTTTATTTGACAACTTTCCTAATTTAAACTGAACGGACGTCCCGAAGCATGGAGTTGTATCACTAGCGGTAAAGTTGAAGTCAATATCTTTACAACCCGTTCCTGTACCTGTGATTTTGGCAATTCGAGTTACACCACAATAATATTTTGTATTGGCTCGTAACCAGAATTCAACTTTGTCATATGGATCTGAAATGGAAATTGTTTGAGAGTCTGTAGTTTTACCTCCGGTTGGATTAGCCCAAGTTTTACCCTTATTTGTAGAGTATTGATAACTGATTAAATCTCTCACTGCATTCCATTTAAAGGTGACTGAATTAATAGTTTTTCCGCTCACCGAGATTGTGGGAGCGGATAAAGTATCTGCACCAAAAATTTGTTTTGTAGTGGATGAGCTGATGCAACCACCTGTGTTTTTAGACCAAACCTTAATTGAATTTGCTCCTAAAGACAAAGACTTCGTAATAAATGAGTCTGTATCATAAGGACCTGTACGAGAAGAGATGGAATATGAATCACTAAATCCATTTTTATCAGTTGTAAAAATCAATAAGGGTTCACCAATACAAGCGCTATCGCCACTGCTTCCAAATGATACATCAAACTTTGGAGCCTTTAAGCCCAAAACTGCAATCTCTCGTGAAGTCTGTTTACATCCATTGGTTCTTGTTGCTACAGCAAAGAACTTACCAGCGGTATCTGTTTTTAATGTTGTACCTGTAGTGCCGTTATTCCAGACGTAGGAATGGTTGCTCATAGGTAATATTTCAATGGTTGTCGTATCTCCTTCACACAACGGAAGGATATTTCCATTGGTGTTCAGAATTGGTGCGGAAGCGCCAATTAGTACATTGAAAGATATAGTATCATTCAATGAACTTCCTTTTGAGTTGAAACTCTTCAAAATAGCAATTCTAGCACCCGTAGCAGAATACTGAACAGTAGGGGTGGAGTCAGCAGAAGTTGATGGGGTTCCTCCGGGAAAACTCCAAGAATATGAAGTAGGATTATTGGTAGATGAAGCTGAAAATTGATTCTGAGCAAAAGTACAAACCACGCTAGATTTTAAGCTGGCCTTTGCCTTTGGTAAAAGACTGCTAGGAGATATAGAAATTGTTTTGTTGTAAATCACATCCCCTCCAGTTCCTCCATTGTTATCAGCAACATTCAATGCTATGTAAAAATTAACATTGCCTACATTACTGCTTGGAGCTGTCCATTCAAATACCCAAGCGGCAGAGTCCGTTGCAACGGCACCAGTGCCTTGACTGCTGTGTTCCACATAATAACGTGCAGAACCAGAAACGGTTGAACTAAATGTTCCTGTTCTATTGTTTAAACTTGTGAATGTGCCCGCCGCTGTATTATTTTTATTCAAAGCAGTAACCATAAATCCAAACTTCGATTTGCCTGTTTCCTTATAAGATAGTACAATCCTATAGGTGGAATCTGGAATATATCCATTGCCGGTAAAGTTGCCGGTCAATTTAATTCGACCGTGATTGGTACCGCTTGTTTGCAATGAATTTCCGGTATGACAAGAAGTACAAGTGCTCTCATTGGGAGCGCCAGTTCTCGGAGATGAATTTCCGCTAGAACTACTATGAATCTGGAAGGTGGAAACTCCCAGAATGCCCAGAATGAAAATACTGGATTTTATGTAAAATGTCTTCATAAGCTTTAATTAATGGTCTTTCGTGAATAATAAGACAAAAATACACATCAAATCGTTTTCTCTTTCGTCTTATTATTTATACCAATTATCTAACATACTTGATACTAAGACCTTTTGGGGTTATTTTTGCTTTTTTATGAGAAAACTTTTCATTGTCGCATTTAGTTTGCTTTCAAGCGGTTTGTTCGCTCAAGCAACAATGATCAAAAAGGTCAATGCGGTTCCCGGTAAATTAGTAATCCCTTATGAACATTATGTTCTCCCAAATGGATTAGAGTTGATTGTGAGTGAAGATCACTCAGACCCAGTTGCTCACATTAACGTAACTTACCATGTAGGTTCAGCAAGAGAAACTCCAGGGAAATCAGGATTCGCACACTTTTTTGAACATATGTTGTTTCAAGGTTCAAAGCATGTGGCTGATGAAGAGCATTTTAAAATCATCAAAGAATACGGAGGTGAAGTCAACGGAAATACCACTCGCGATAGAACGGTCTATGTAGAAACTTTCCCCTCTAATTTCACCGAAACAGCACTTTGGATGGAAGCAGATCGTATGGGTTTCTTTCTAGAAGGTTTTACCAAAGAGAAATTTGAAAATCAAAGAAGTACCGTTAAGAACGAAAAAGACGAAAGATACGATCAACCTTTTGGATTTTTGATGGAAGTTAAAGATCAAGAATTATATCCTTCTGATCATCCTTACAGTTGGTCAACCATTGGATTTGTAGACGATCTTGATAGAGCTGATAGCAATGATTTGAAGAATTTCTTCCTGCGTTGGTACGGTCCTAACAACGCTTGTATCATAGTTTCAGGTGATGTAAATGTAGCTGAAGTTGTTAAGTGGACAGAAAAATATTTCGGAGGGATTCCTGCTGGTAAATCAGTGAAGAAAAAGCGCGTTAAGCCCATTGCTATTGAAAAAGAAAGAGTAAAAAGCGTTCAGGATGCAAATGCTCCTGTGCCTTTGATGTATATCACCTATCCAACGGTGCCTGCTTACCATGAAGATGAGGCGGCTCTTGATTTACTCGCTTATTTAATGGGTGGTACCAAATCATCCGTATTGTATAAGCGTTTTTTGGATTCTGAAAAAGCACTACAGTTAAACGTGAATAACAATCCATTGAGCGTTATCAATCACGAATTAGCCGGTGAATTCAGTTTCACTATGGTGGGTTATCCTTGGTCTGATATGTTTAAAATGAAAGAGGAACTCATGAAAGTGGTTGATTCTTTTGAATTTAACAACTTCAGTAACGAAGATTTAAGTCGCGCTAAACAAAATCTTTTGTCTTCTTTTTCTGGGGGATTTGAAAGCGTTGAGAGAAAAGCAAATTTCTTAAGTACCGTGTGGTATCTAGATATTAAAAACGATTCTGGGGCTTTATATTCTCTTGCAGACGAAGCAAACAGATATCAGAAAATTACCCGAGAAGATATTTTAAGAGTGTATAAAAAATACCTTAAAGGCAAATTTAACTCAGTGATTGATATTCAACCATTAACAGTCGCTGAAGGTGAAAAAGCACCCAAATATGAAAGTGTTAACCCCAATGCCAATTACAAAAGCGTTGCATTAGATTTAGAATACCAAAATCTTCAACTCAGAGAGGTGAAAGATAATTTTGATCGTAGCATCAGACCTACTCCCTCTGCAATTAAACCAGTTACCGTTCCTAAAATCAACAGATCAGAATTGTCTAATGGGGTAAAAGTGTATACCTCAAACTTTGATGAAACCTCTAGAGTCTATGTGACTTTTGGCATAGAAGGCGGTGAATTACTTGAAAATGGAAAAGATATTCCTTGGGGTGTTGCAAGTTTAACAGCTGCAATTTTAGGCGAGGGAACCAAAAATAAAACGCCTGAGCAATTAGAAAATGCACTTGAAAAATTGGGTGCCAGCATAGGTTTCTCAAACAGTTCTACCGGATTCTCACTCTATTTGGAATGCGAGAAATCAAATTTAGATCAAGCGGTTAAATTGATGGAAGAAATGATGTTTGAGCCTCGTTGGGATGAAGCAGAATTCAAAAAAATCAGAAAACGTGCGGTTGAAGGTGCCAAAAGCAATCTGTCTTCCAGATCTTCAGGCATGTCAAATGCATGGGCTCGTTTGAATTATGGTGAAAGTCCATTCGGTCACTACACTTCGGCAGATGAATTGTCTAAAGTAAACATTGCAGACTGCAAGAAATACTACGAAAGTTATTTCAACTCGAACAATTCAAGATTGGTTGTGGTTGGACCAATTACCTCCGAAGAAGTGTCTCAAAAATTGAATTTCTTTAGCAAATTGCCAAAAGCAAATATCCAAGTTGTTCTTCCGGTGATGCCACAAGAATTCGCAACTTCACAAGTTTTCGGTGTTCAATATACTGATGCTGAGCAAAGCGATATCATGATGGGCTTTAAATCACTTCCTTATGATTACAAAGGCGATTTCTTCAAAAACGGTATCATGAACTTTGCCTTGGCTGGTAACTTTAATAGCCGCATGAATTTGAAGATTAGAGAGGAAAAAGGTTGGACCTATGGCATCAGAGGTGGATTTAGTCCATCGTTTAAAAACATGCCTGGCTATTATGTAATTTCTGCGGGGGTTAAAGCTGAAACCACAGACAGTGCCATCAATGAGATTATTTGGATGGTGAATAAGTATAAAGAAGAGGGAATGAGCAACGAAGAGTTTGAATTCACCAAATCAGCCTTGATCGCTTCTCAGGCTCTTGATTATGAAACCTTAGGTCAAAAGGCAGGTTTCATTGCTCAAATGGCATCTAGAAATCTTCCCGATAACTACGCTGATGAGCAACTTGCTGTGCTTGAATCGTTGTCTAAAGACGAACTAAATGCGTTGGCTAAGAAATATTTGGATACAGATAAAATGGTGATTGTTGTTGCCGGTGATATGGTTTTATTGAAAGATCGTTTGGATCAATTGGGAATTGGTAAGACCCAATTATTAAACAAAGATGGTTCAGGTAAAATCAAGTATTATAAAGCGGGTTCTTCAAAGCACATTAAGAATTATCGTTAAAACCCGATAAAGTTAATTTTTGAAAGGCCTAACTGATTTAAAAGTTAGGCCTTTTTTTGTGTTTAAATCTTGAGTGAAATTGTCTAAAAATTGTGGGGAACAATCCATCAAAATATCCTCAAAAACAACGATCTGAATGTATATTGCAGGTAATTGATTTTGAATATGGAAGAGAATAATATAAAGCCCGAAGAATTCAACGAAAGAATCATTCCCATTAACATCGAAGACGAAATGAAGACCGCTTACATCGATTATTCGATGTCGGTGATTGTATCTCGTGCACTTCCTGATGTGAGAGATGGTTTGAAGCCAGTGCACCGTCGTGTACTTTATGGAATGGTTGATTTAGGTTTGGCATCCAATAGACCTTATAAGAAGTCAGCACGTATTGTGGGTGAAGTATTAGGTAAGTATCACCCCCATGGTGATTCATCTGTATACGATACCATGGTGCGTATGGCCCAAAGCTGGAGTTTGAGATATCCCTTTGTTGACGGACAAGGAAACTTCGGATCAATAGATGGTGATCCACCGGCAGCAATGCGTTACACTGAGGCAAGAATGAGAAAAATTGCCGAGGAAATGATGACGGACATAGACAAAGAAACGGTTGATTTTAGACCCAACTTTGACGAAAGTCTTTCAGAACCTACAGTGCTTCCTGCAAAAATTCCTAATCTTTTGGTAAATGGTGCTTCGGGTATTGCTGTAGGTATGGCGACCAACATGGCTCCGCACAATTTGACGGAAGTATGTGAAGGTATCATTATGTACATCGATAATAACGACGTTACCATCGCTGAATTAATGGAAGTCGTAAAAGGACCTGATTTTCCCACTGGTTCTACCATTTACGGAGTTGAAGGTATTAAAGATGCCTTTGAAACCGGACGTGGAAGAATTGTAATGCGCGGTAAAGCCGAATTTGAAACTTCCAAAACCGGCAAGGAAATGATTGTGGTAACTGAAGTTCCGTATCAGGTTTCCCCTCCACAAATCATTGTGAAAGCGGTTGATTTAATTCATGAAAAAGCCATTGAAGGTATATCGGCAGTTCGCGATGAAAGTGGTAGACAAGGTATGCGCATTGTTTTTGACTTAAAGCGTGACGCAATACCTAATGTTATTTTAAATCAACTTTACAAATATACTCCGCTTCAAAGTAGTTTCTCGGTGAACAACATTGCATTGGTCAATGGAAAGCCCGAAATGCTTAATTTGAAAGATATGATTCGCCACTATGTGGCTCATAGACATCAAATTGTGGTTCGTAGAACCGAATATTTGTTGAACGAAGCTCGTAAGCGCATTCACATCTTAGAGGGACTTATCATTGCTTTAGATAATCTAGATGCAGTAATTGCCTTGATTAGAAACAGCAAGAATCCTGACGATGCTAAAAATGGCTTGATGGAACAGTTCGGTTTATCTGAAATTCAATCTAAAGCTATTTTGGATATGCGTTTGCAGCGTTTAACTGGACTTGAAATTGAGAAAATCCGCGAAGAGTATCAAGCAATCATGAAGGAAATTGCTTACTACGAGCAAATTTTAAGTGATAGAGATCTTAGAATGAGCATCATCAAAGATGAAACTCGCGAAGTTGCAGAGAAATTTGGCGATGAACGCAGAACCAAAATTGAATACAACGCCGAAGAAATAAACATTGAAGATTTAATTCCCAATGAAGAAGTGGTAATTACCATCTCTCATAAAGGTTATATCAAGAGAACCGCATTATCTGAATACAAAGAACAAAATAGAGGTGGACGTGGACTTCGTGGTGTAACCCATAGAGACGAAGACTTTGTAGAGCATCTATTTGTTGCAAGTACCCATAACTATTTGTTATTATTTACTGAGCAGGGTAGATGTTTCTGGTTGAAAGTTTACGAAATTCCTGAAGGAGCCAAGGCAACCAAAGGCAGGCCCATCCAAAATTTGATCAATATTCCAAGTGAAGATAAAATCAAAGCATATTTGAATGTTCAGAATCTAAAAGATCCTGAGTATTTAGAGAATAACTTTATCGTATTAGTCACTAAAAATGGTATCATTAAGAAAACTTCATTGGAAGCGTATAGCCGTCCCCGTGCAAATGGTATAAATGCCATCACAGTAAGAGATGGAGATGAATTGCTTCAAGCAAAAATGACCGATGGTGTGAGTGAAATTATCATCGCCAAGAGAAAAGGAAAAGCCATTAGATTCAGCGAAACTAAAGTTCGTCCAATGGGTAGAACAGCTGCGGGTGTGAGAGGTGTTACTCTTGAAGATGATAGCGATGAAGTAATTGGCATGATTTGTGTAAATCCGAATAAAGGAGTATCGAATATTTTGGTGGTTAGCGAAAATGGATACGGAAAACGTTCTGATTTAGATGATTATCGTGTTACAGGTCGTGGTGGAAAAGGAGTTAAAACCATCAGTATCACCGAGAAAACGGGTGTGCTTGTGGGAATCATGGATGTAAACGACGATGACGGACTCATGATCATCAACAGAAGCGGAATGACTATTCGTATGGCTATCGATAAACTTAGGGTTATTGGAAGGGCTGCTCAGGGTGTTAAGTTGATTAATATCAAGGGCAACGATAGTATAGCTAGTATCGCGAAATCACCAAGAGAAGAAGAGGAAGAAGAAATTGAACTAGATGCTGATGGTAATCCAATCATTTCATCGGAAATTTCTGAGGATTCTTCTGATTCTGTGGCTCCGACTGAGGAATAATATTAAGTTAATCATTTTATATACTTGTTATGAATTTAAATTTTTTAAAATCAGGACTTTTACTGGCATCTGTTTGCTTGAGTATGAGTGCAATCGCACAAAAAAGGTCTATTAACACGGCTGAATTTGCACTCGAAAGTGGAAATCCTGACGATCTAATCATTGCTATTGAGGAAATTGAGAAGGCTCGTCAAAACGAGAAAACCAACAATGCAGCCAGAATGTGGTTGATTCGCTCAAAGGTTTATTCTACTGTCTACGATAAAAAAGGCAATGAAATTATCAAACCTCAAAGTAAAATGGCCGGACTGAAGTCTGCGGAATCTATTTTGAAGTTTTACGGTCAAACTTCTGATAAAAAGACTTCGGTTGATTTGGATGAAGCAACTTTCCAGGTTGGTGCCGCTTTCGCTTCTTCATTCAATGAATCAATGACATACTCTGAACAAATTGAAAAAGCTAGTTCAGAAGAGTTGAAAGGTTTGTTAAATGATACGATGGTTATTTATTATCAATATCTTCTTGATCTTTATTCAAGACTCGATACCGGTATGATCAACAATCTAAAAGGGCAGAAGGTAGAAAGAGACTTTTTTGTTGAGAGAATTGCTTTTTTCGCTTTGAATAATTCAAGTCTTGAAAACAGAAAAAAGATCATCGAAGAGTTAGTGAGCAAAGAACGCCCAACTCCATTGATGATTGAGAGTTATTCAAAAGAATTGATGTCTGCCGGTGATACAGCTGGTGCTTACAGAGTCATAAAGAACGCGTTAGTTAAAACCAACTACGACAATGACATTTTTAACGTTTTGGTGAATTACTACCTGTCAATCAACAAAGAGGAAAAGTTGATGGAAGAAATTCAAGGACAAATTGAAGAGAATCCAAACTCTCGTATTTATTGGATCAGAGGATACTTGAATGAAAAAACGCAAAAATACGATGAAGCTACCGCTGACTATAGGAAATCACGTGAACTAGATGAATTCAACTACGATGCAAACTGGAATTTGGGTGTTTGTTTGATGAAATATGAAACCCGTAAACTTCTTGATGGAAAATCCCCAAACGATCCAGCAGCAAAAGCAAAATTGGAGCAACAAAGATTAAAGTTATTTCAAGATGCTAAAGGTTTCTTAGAGTTTGCATTGGAAAATCCAGATTATTCAAAAACCGAGTTAAAAGATATCTCAAAAGCACTAAGAACATGTTGCTTGGAATTAAATGACAGCAAGTGTGCCGGTGATTACAGAGATAAAATTCGTGAATTGGAAGGATTCTCATTGAGTGTTGGAGATAAATTTACCTATCAAATTGATGGAAATTCCAATAATATGGAAATTAGTTACCAAAATAACCGAAATACAGCATCGTCAATTTCCTTAAAAGCTGACGTTAAGAAAGGCATTTCTGTAGATAAAGAATTCATAGCTGCAGGATGGGTTAAGAATGGTTATGTTTGGCAAAAGGAATTTGAATATACTGAGAAATCAGATATGTTGAGTTTGAGCGTTCGTGTGAACGATGAAAGTACAGTAAAAGGATTAATCTTAGTAAACGGAGTAATGGTTGCTGAGAAAGAGGTAGACGGTCCAGAGACTAGATTCTACATTCAGTTTTAACATAAAAGAAAACGGAGACGATAAACTCCGCTTTCTTTTTAAATACTTGATTTAACATAATGTAAATTATCAAACTAAATAAGATGTAAAAAAGGCCTGCTTATCACAGGCCCTTTATTGGTGTTATATACTTACTTACTTACAGATATTGTTGATGTTTCAATCACCATTCCAGATTCATCAAACAATCTAATTAAATATACTCCTGATGATAAATTCAAATTCAATCGAGTCGATTTACTAGATTCCAAATCACGACGAATAATCTGTTGACCATTTGAATGCCAAATCTCAATGAATCCATTGATTGATGATTTGATATTGAAATTTCCATCGTTTGGATTTGGATAAATTGTAATTGACTTATTTGTAAAATTATAATTGTTTACTGAATTCAATATTATTGCATTAGAGCTGTCACTTAAACATCCTTGCCAGCTTAAGCAAGCCACATATCTACCGGTGTTTTTAGCATGAAAAAAGTCACCAGTACCAACTTTTACGCTATTTCTAAACCATTGTACTTGGCCATATCCTGGGTAATTCAAGGGTCTTAGTGTATCAAAATCAACACCAATAACCAATGTAGGTACCGACAAGTTTACGGAAATCACATTACTTTTTAGGTTATTTGGATTACTACACTGATAGGTTGTTGAAACAATCACATGAAACTGATCTTTATCTCTAAGTGGAGGCATTACCTTATATGCGTTCTGATTGGCTCCATTAATGGCGGTATTGTTTTGATACCATTGATAATTCAAAACGATATTATTCATATCGAGATTGGAATAATCAGATAACATCAATATACTATCAGACTTACAAGGTGAATTGTTGCTAGATATAATTTTTACATCCAAAGGAATTACTTTTCTAACAGTGATGTTTATTGATTCGGTGTCACTTCCAATTTCATTTTCAGAATATAAGGTTAATTGATAGTTTCCAAAAGACGGGAAATTAAATTTTGCCGTCGTGGATGTTGAGTCGGTTGAATTAGTGAAATTGGGTGTTCCACCAGAAAATCTCCACCTAGTTTTGTTTGGCGTGAATTCTGATTGGTCAATTACAGTGATTGTTTCATTTTGACAAACTACCTTGTTCGAAATACTGAATTTAGCTATTGGTTTATTTGTTTTTATCCAAGCATCGCTTGTAAAGACTCCTCGCCCATGTGTTGCAACCATGATCGTCCCATCAGATTGTCTAAAATACAATCCATCTATTCTTACGGCACCCATGCCATCATTTTGCGCTACCCAATTTGGAGTTGAAGCTGAAATATCGCTGCAAGCATAAATCCCTAACTCGGTGCCAATGATAACTTCTCCGTTTTTATATGGATTCGATAAAATACAATGGACTGGCATATTAGGTAAGTTACCATCTATGGCTTTCCAAGATGAACCAGAGTTATATGAGACATACACATTATTTACCCCATAATTACTTAGGCAAATAAATAAGGTATCGATATTTTCGTTGTGGCCATGTAACCAAGAGATATTTCCAGAATTAATGCCTGAAGAAATGGAAGTAAACGAGGGTGTTCCGCTATGAGCATTATCAGCATATAAAAGTGCCCCCGATCCTGTACCAACGAATAACCGGCATTTACTATCGCTCTTTTTCTGTATGGCTTGTAAAAAACTGGCTTTACCTAATGAAGAATTTCCGAATGAAATGGTAGATGCGCTATTATAATCATTTAAAATACAGTTTCTGAAAAGAAATCCATCGTTTTCAGCTGTAAATAAATAATCATTTACATAATCTAAGGTTGCCGCATTGATGAAATTGCCGGTGTTGTTGCTGTTCAATATTTGTTCAAACGATTGCCAGCCATCAGTAGTTCCATAAAATTGGTTATACACGTATGATACTACCATTTTTTGGTCTGATTTCTTGGATATGAAATTTAAACCACCATCCCCTCCCCAGAGATTCTTTTCATCGTTCAATCCCGATACATCAAAGTATACCGTGCCATTGTCTTGTGCTCCAGCCAGCATGAGATTTGAACCTTTGGTGTTAGACATAGATCCTCCGTAAAATTGAGTTACCAAATAGCCATTATTACGCTCTATAAATGCTGTACTGCTGTTCTGAGGATTGTTTTGGATGTTTGCGGCATAAAATACACCCCCATCTCCACCAATTAAAACCCTTTTACCGTCGGAATGATATACAATCTGATGTTGGTCTGCGTGAACATAGGAGCAGCTAAGTGTATTTTGATTTGCATTGTTACTCCATTTGGAAATTTGAGTCCAGTTGCTACCGGCGTTGGTTGATCTGAATAAATTGATTCCGCCAATGACGACTTCCGATGCTTTCTTTGGATTCACAGCCATAATTAAATCATACCAAGCTTGACCTCGCGTGAAATCTGTTGAAGGAATTCCTTGGTCAGCATCTGCCGGCTCAGTTACAGTGCTCCAATTGGAACCTTGATTGAATGATCGAGCAATTGATTCAACTTTTCCACCCGACTCAAACATCACATAAATCGTATCTTTTGAAGACGGTGAACAAGCGACCTCTACCCTGCCAGATAAAGAATTATTTTCAGTGTATGCAACCGTAAATGAAGTACCATCATCGCTGTATAAAACACGTCCACCTCCTTTATCTGTAGCAGTTGATCCGGAATTTCTTCTGGTGCCAAGCCAAATTCTATTATCCGCTCCAATTTCTAAGTCGGCGATACAATATTTTAATGAAGTGCTTGGAATATTTGACATCACATTGGTAAAAGAACTACCGCCGTTGGTGCTTCGCATCAAACCAATATTACTAACACTTCCGTTCCATTGTCCTCCATAAAAATTAATATCTGTAGCGGCATACAATACGCTTGACCCGTTTTCATTACGAACAATGATATCGTTTACGTAGAAATAACTTGCAGTATTACTTAAATGGTTCCAAGTTACACCGCCATCGGTTGATTTGAAAATTCCATATCCTCTAGACGTGCTGCTCGTGCTTCCGAAGCCTTCACCGGTGCCCACGTACATGGTTTTTGAGTCATTCGGGTCAAAGGCAATGCACGAAACCGTGATATTGGCCCATATTCCTGATACATTTGTCCACGTACTGTTGGCGATTGTTATATCATTGTTATACCAAAGGCCACCAGTTACACCACCCGCCCACACTTTTTTACCGGTGTTGTCGTTTGGGTCAAATGTTAAGGCCCTAGTTCTACCTCCAACATTGTTAGGGCCGCGAGAAACCCATGGTGATGAAGAACTACCTGGATTGGCTCTAAGACCAATACTCTTCTGGTTTAACTTTTTTAATGTCTCAAAAAGAACTTCAGGTGTAGGTCTACCCAAGGAAGGATCCATGGTTTCAATATAATCTTGTTTCCAAAACTCTAAAGGAGTTTCAGGAGTGATATTTTGAACCTTTAAAACTGACTTATTTAAAGATTTTTTGGTCTTTTTTATAACTTTATTGTATTTTTTAATTTGTTTTAATTCAATTGATTGAGACTGGCTAATTAAAGTGCTAGTTGATGCTATTGATAAAATAGATAATAAGAGTTTTATATTCATAAGAAATTTGATAATGGGTTATTCAACCCAGCTTTTCCAATAGTTAGGATCTTCCAAATTCAAAGCTTCTTCAGTTATTTGGAGTGGATAGAATGGGTCAATCATTACAGCTAATTCTTTCGTTTCTTTGGCACCAATGCTCTTTTCAACTGTTCCTGGGTGAGGTCCGTGAGGAATACCTTTTGGATGCAAGGTGATCATTCCACGTTCAACATGTTTTCTGCTCATAAAATCGCCATCAACATAGTATAGAATTTCATCGCTGTCTACGTTTGAGTGATTGTATGGCGCTGGTATGGATTGAGGATGATAATCATACATTCTAGGAACAAAGCTGCATATCACAAAATTTCTTCCCTCAAAAGTCTGATGTATTGGCGGAGGCATGTGCAATCTTCCAGTAATGGGTTCAAAATCGTGAATGCTGAATCCGTAAGGATAGCAATATCCATCCCAACCTACTGCATCAAAAGGATGTGTAGCATAAGTGTATGGATATAAAAGGTTTTGTTTTTTAATAAATACCTTGAAATCACCTTTTTCATCATGAGTAATCAAGTTTTCCGGAAGTTTAATATCGCGTTCACAATAAGGTGAATGTTCTAGAAGTTGACCAAATGAATTTTGATATCTTTTCGGGGGATATATAGGCGTTGGTGACTCAATAATCAACAACCTGTTGTTTTCATCGTTGAATTCCAATTGATAGATAGTACCTCTAGGAATTACCAGGTAATCTCCATATTCGAAGCGTATCTGTCCATATATCGTTTTCAAAGTTCCGCTTCCCTCGTGAACAAATAAAACTTCATCTGAATCTGCATTTTTGAAAAAGTAGTCTGTCATGCTTTGCTTAGGTGCAGCAACAGATATGGTAATATCGGTATTTAGCAATAAAGCTACTCTGCTTTTCAAATAGTCATTGGTTGGCGGTGTTTTGAAAGTAATAAAACTGCGGTTACGCATGTTTTTTGACTGGGCAACTATAGGCTCTACATTGATGGGCTCACCAATATCTTTCACCAGTGTAGGAGGATGTGAATGGTATACCAACGAGTACATGGAGTTAAATCCTTCTGTACTAATAAGTTCTTCAGCGTAAAGGGTTCCGTCAGATTTTCGGAATTGTGTGTGTCTTTTACGCGGTACTTGACCTAGCTTGTAATAAAACGCCATAATTATAAAATTCCAACGAATATAATGAAGAATTCATGGAGGTTTATCCACCGATTGTCATCAAATTTCCCTAATTTCGGTAGGTTGAATGTTTGTCATTGAAACATCAGCCAATTATTTTTTACGGAGAAGATATGAAAAGGAAAGAATTTTTAAAAAACACTGGAATTTTTATTGGAGGTAGCCTTACTATTCCATCATTATTGGCATCAGATAAACGTGGTCAGAAAATTTCTGATTACGTAATACTTATAAATTTGGGCGGTGGTATTCGAAAACAAGATGTTTTAGGGTATAATAATTCCAATAAAATCAATGATTTATATAGATCAGAAACCATTATGCCCTCTTTTTTTGGAGGAGAATTCCCTCAAAGATTCCGGAACATAGGTTCTCAAAATATTCAATTTCCAACAGATAAGAAATTAATCAATCAAGGTATTTTATTCTCAGAAGTTGAAACCTTGAGTAATGATCATGAATCATGTTTCAAATCATTAGTTACTGCTAATGAGTCTATTAATGGTAAAATCTACAATCACTCGGTCTTTTCTTTCTTGTCAAAATATAAAGGGTTTAACAAAGATCAAATGTGGCAAATTGGAGGGATACCGTTAGCTAATAGTGAAAATCATAATTATGTAAAATCAGGTGCTTCAGATATTGAAACTTTAAGTAGTGCTTTGAATGTTATACAAAATTATCAACCTAAATTCCTCAACATCAATTTAAATGATGCTGATTCTTGCCATTCAAGTTATACCGCATATTTAAAATCAATTGTCAATTCTACAGATTCAATATATCAATTCTGGAATAACCTTCAAAAAAGTAACTCTAAAATGTCAGGTAAAACTACTCTGATTATCATACCTGAGATTGGTCGCAATTTAGAGCCTAATTCAATTGTAGATCAGCATGGATTTTATTCCTATGATCACAACGATGATAATAGTCGTAGGACTTGGAGTCTGATAGTTGGAGTTGGTGTTTCTGAATCAAGTCGAAATCAAATAATTTCAGATGCGAGAAAATCACATCAAATACTTCCTACTATAACCCATTTATTTGGCGTTAGTGATAAAATTCAACGTCGACATAATCTAATCAACGGTTTTAAGAGTTTATTGGGTTAGAATCATCATTTGCAACGAAATTTGTCATTGTGATTTCAAGTCATTGGACCTATTATTATTGGTCAGAGCGATTCGCATCTGAAATACTGGGAACGTATTTGCAAAATGCAATCAGCTTTAGTAAAGACTCATTATTAGTACAGTTTGCAGGTAAGAATGCCCAAAAAGTATATGAATTTAAGTTCATTGATGGTGAATTGGTAATAACTGAAGGCAACGAGATTAAGAATACTTCTAAAGTAAAGCAAAATGCTATAGTTCAATTCAAGGAATTGGTCAATCAAAGTGTTGTAAATATTGAATGGGCATTATTTGATAGGCAAATTACGATTGAATTTTCAAATCAATACAAATTGCTTATAAAAGGATTTGGGCGCTATTCAAATATCCTGTTATACTCCCCTAGTCAAGATTTACCAGATTCAATTTTTCGTTTGAATTTGAAAAATGATTGGGAATTCAAACTTCAAAATAACACTTCCTTTGTTTTCGGAAATTCAATCCGTGAATTGAGAGATTATAATCTATGTTATACTGTACAAGATTTCAAGAGTAGATTCAAGTCGCTGAATATAAATGAAATAGATATTTTGATTGATTTAGGATTTTTTGAGGGAGACTTAAAATCACAGTCAACAATTCTCAATAATATTGATTTTTTCCAACTTGGTGAATTGACATCAAGTAATGGTAATCTCCAGCTTTCAAAAGGTTCTTCTAGCTTTCAACAATGGGGAAGATTTTTAGATGACTTTTTTAAAGCGCACAGTAAGAAGTACTTTTTCACTAGAAAGAAATTGGATATTACAGGAAGACTTGAAAAAGAGATCAAACTTCACCGTGCACAAATCAAGAATTTAGAAGCACGAATTTCTGAAATTTCAACTCGTAGAAGTTTTAGAGAATTGGGAGATTTGCTGCTTACAAACGCACATAGTATCAAAAGGGGCACCAGTGAGGCTTTGGTTTCTGATTATTATACGGGACATAGAATCAGGGTAAAATTAAATCCGGATTTATCAGCAGCTGAAAATGCTGAAAAGTATTATCGTAAAGCCAAGAATGAGTCGATGGAGCTTTCAAAATTCACTGAGAATTTGAATTATAACGTACTAGAGCTTTCAAATAAGGAGAAAGCCTTAACAATGGTTGGAAGTGCTGAAAATTCTAAAGATCTGAGTTCAGTTGAAGCGAGTTTAAGAAATCATCCCCAGAAAGAAATTAAAACCAAGGTATTCCCTTATAAGTTATATGAATTTCAAGGATTTGAAGTTTGGGTGGGTAAAAACGCTAAAAGCAACGACGAATTATTGAGATTGAGTAAGAAAAACGACTTGTGGTTGCATGCCATGGGTGTATTTGGTTCGCACGTGATTATCAGAAAGAAGCTGAGAGAATATCCCAAAGAGGCTATTCGATACGCAGCAGAACTAGCGGCGTTTCATTCAAAAGGCAAGCATCAAGGCTTACAGACAGTCATGATTGCTGAAAGAAAGTTTGTCAGTAAGCAAAAAGGGGCGGCAGCAGGAATGGTACATGTATTGCAATTTCAAACAATTGATGTTGAACCCAAAAATCACGGATGATTTTTTTATCTACAATGATTTGATAATGAATAATTAAGGATTTTTACTAGAAATAAGTGAATATATTTTTTCAAATATGATTTGTGTTTTAAGAAAACGTTTCTATATTTGCACTCCCATTAAGGATAACAAAATAAGAAAAGGGGGCTTAGCTCAGCTGGTTCAGAGCATCTGCCTTACAAGCAGAGGGTCACTGGTTCGAATCCAGTAGCCCCCACAAAAAAAGAGCCTCGCGAAAGCGGGGCTTTTCTTTTTAAAATGCTTTTCAATTTTTATATAATTTTTGATTTCTCGCTTTTAAGGGTCATTTCCCTAAATTTGTAATCATGAGAAACGAATCAAAACATTTCCTGCATACTTATTTAGACAATGTCTCTCCTACCGGATTTGAATATAGCGGACAAAAGATCTGGTTAGATTACCTAAAGCCATACGTTGATGAACATTTTGTAGATGTATACGGAACTGCTGTAGGTGTTATCAATCCAGGAAAAGAATTCAAAGTTGTTTTGGAAGCGCATGCAGACGAAATTAGTTGGTTTGTCAACCATATCACCGATGATGGTTATATTTATGTAATTCGTAACGGAGGAAGTGATTTTCAAATTGCACCTAGCATGCGTTGTAATATTTACTGCGAGAATGGTGCTGTGGTTAAAGGTATTTTTGGATGGCCAGCAATTCATGTCAGAGCTGATAAGAATCCTGAAACCAAACAAGATACCATCTTTATTGATGTAGGATGCAAAAACAAGGAAGAAGTAATTGCCTTGGGTATTCATATTGGAGCAGTTGCTGTATTTGAAGCCGGATCTGAATGGTTGAATGATCAATTCTTAATTGGAAGAGCATTGGATAATAGAATTGGTGGATTTATGATTGCTGAAGTTGCTAGAACAATCAAAGAGAATAATATAGAACTTCCCTTTTCTTTATACATTGTAAATTCTGTTCAGGAAGAAATTGGATTGCGTGGCGCTGAAATGATATCAAGAAGAATCAACCCAGATGTTGCTATAATTACCGATGTAACTCATGATACTCATTCTCCGCTTTATGATAAAAAGAAACAAGGAGATTGTAAATGCGGCAGAGGTCCAGTGGTAACCTATGGGCCTGCAGTTCAGAATAACTTACTTCAATTTATAATTCAAGTAGCCAAGGATAATTCTATTGATTTTCAAAGAAATGCAGTAAGTAGATCAACCGGTACAGATACAGATAGTTTTGCCTATTCATCAACTGGAGTTGCTTCGGCACTTATTTCGTTACCATTGAAATATATGCATACTACTGTGGAAATGGTTCATCACGATGACATACAAGGTTGCATTGATTTGATGTATTATTCGGTGAAGGCTTTGAAAGAAGGTCAACAATTTAATTATCTATAATTATGTATCAACCGGAAATACCAAAAGTTCATTTTGGGTTTAAATATTTTGTATTTCCGTGGTTGTTCTTATTATCGAAACTTCCGTTTTGGGTGTTATACCGAATTTCGGATTTAATCTTTGTAATTCTATATCATATTCTCAAATACCGAAGAAAAGTAGTTCTCGAGAATTTACGAAATTCATTCCCTCATAGGGGTGAAAAATTCATTCAGTCAGTACAACGAAAGTATTACAGGCATCTTTCTGATCTTTTTGTTGAAACGATTAAAGGTTATTCAATCTCAGAAAGGCAAATGATGAAACGAATGATCAATGAGAACAAGGATGTTTACCTAGACTATTTTAATAAAAATCAAAGTTTTATTGTAGTTATGAGTCATTGCGGCAATTGGGAATGGATTTGCTTGATGTCTCAATTAACTTGTAAACAACAAGTATTTTGTACCTACAAAACTTTAAGCTCTGATGGATTCAACTGGTTTATGTATCAGATTCGTTCAAAGTTTGGAGCTAAGCCGGTTAGCATGACCGAAACTTTGAGAGCATTTGCGAATAATAAAGGTTCAGTTACTGTAACAGCCCTCATTGGTGACCAAAATCCTTCTGGCGTCAATCAAGTTTATTGGGCTGATTCTTTCCTAAATCAAGAGACTGCTTTTCTTAGCGGCCCGGCCAAAATATCCAAGAAGTTTAATTTACCCATTGTTTATTTGGATAGTCGTAAACTTTCTCGAGGACATTACGCCGCTAGATCTCTTACCATTATTAATAATCCATCGGAATTGACGGAAGATCAAATCAGCGAGACAATTTCAAATCATATTCAGAATGAAATTTTAAATCAACCTGAAATATGGCTTTGGAGTCACAGACGGTGGAAACATAAAAGAACAGCAAAATAAATAACGTAGAATTCTTGATTTTTGTTAAATTTGCAATTAACGATAAATAATGAAAAAGACAGACTCTTTCGCAGAATCAACTGAAAAGTTAGCCAGTTTATCAAAAGCCATTGGCCATCCGGCTCGAATTCAGATTTTATTGTTTCTGATAGAATCTGGTCCCTCTACGTGCCAAGATGTAGTTGATAAACTTCCTTACTCTCAAAGTACTGTTTCAGGGCATTTACAAAAGCTCAAGGAAGATGGTTATATCAACCTTAAGTATCAGAAAACTTCTTCTATCTACACGATACAAAAAGACACCTTATTTGAATTGAATAAATTAGTTCAAACGGTATTTAAGTTGATGCCAGATAAGCCTCAACTATCTTTATTTTAACCTTTATTTATAAGTTTCAACTATTAATCCAGTTAATAGTTTGGGTTCAATGAATGTAGATTTCGGAGGCATAATTGACCCCTCGTCAGCTACGGCTCTAATTTCTGCCATTGTATTTGAATGAAACAGAAAACCAATTTCATCCTGGTTCAAATACTCCATCATTTTTTTAATGGACATATCCCCTCTTTGAAATCGAATATTTGCATCATTTGCCGTATTGGTGATGTTGAAGGCAGGACCAAATATTAGGCTTTCAGTTATTGCCACATCCAGTTGATCAACAGCTTTTGAGGATTCAGTTTCGGGCAAATCGAAAATGAATGCCTGTTCCTTGCAGAAACAGCAAACCTTGCGAAATGATACCACGCCATAATCAGAATTTTCATCCAATTCCAACTTAGTGCAATGAACACCCTGATCTTCCAAAAAGGATTGAAATTGATCATGTTTAACTTCGGTTTTTACAATTCTATAGAATGGTTTGATGAGTAAATCATCTTCATTCATAATCAGTGCCATGAATCCTTTTCCGGAATTATGTCCAAACTGATCAATTAAAAATCTAGAAGAACCTGCTACCCTGTGGTGTCCATCGGCAATATATAATGAATCAAGATTTTGGAATTCATTTAGTACTGACGCTTGCAATAATTCGTCTTGAATGACCCAAACGTTATGCAAATTGTCCATCTCATCAGTTACACTCAAGTTAGGTGTAGTTTGAATTACGACTGTTGCCAAATCATTTAATTTCTGTGGCAAAACCTGTGAAAGAAGCACAGGTTCAGCCATAGAATTTAAAACTTGAATATGTTTAACCAATCGATCTTCTTTAGCCCGAATGGTATTTTCATGCCGTTTGACCTTTCCCTCTAAATAATCATCGCCATCTACACCAATGATCCATCCACCGAGGTTGGTACCGGAATGATGAGTTTGTTGATAATAGAAAATAGAATTGCTCACTTCAGTCAAATAACCAGAAGATTTTAAATGATTAAAATGTTGAACACTAGAATTGTAGAAGTCATCAGACCCTGCAATTAAATCTTTATCAATGAATTGAGGTTTTACTACACGCAGATAACTCAATTCAGACCTATTAGCTTTTTCAACTAATTCGTGCTCGGGTAACTTCCCAGATCCTAAACTTACAATATCAGAAATAACTTCCTGTTTTGGAAGTAGAGTATTTATGGGAAAAACCTTCATTTAAAAAATCTACTTTAAGTGTTGAACTATTTTCTCAGCCAATTCTATACCAACACGCATTTGAGCTTCGGCAGTACTTGCACCAATATGAGGACTCAAAGAAGCATTATTAAGAGATAAAATTGTATCATTTGTAGGAGGTTCGTTTTCAAATACATCCACTCCAGCAAAAGAAATTTTACCTTCATTCATGGCACGCGCGAGGGCGATTTCATTGACAACTCCTCCCCTTGCACAATTGATTAAAACGGCGCCCTGCTTCATTTTACTGATTTCAGTTTCACCTATAGATTCTGCACTACCGGGAGTATGTACGGTTAAAATATCGCATTGTCCTAAAACTGTATCTAAGTCCTGTCCCTTCAAGGTGATTTGGAAGTTTTTTACTTGATATTCAGGATGTAAATTAACCACAACATCAAATGATCTACCCTTGTAATCGTAAACCAAGACCTTCATTCCCAGGCCAATAGCCATTTTTGCCACTTCTTGCCCAATTCTTCCAAATCCAATGATTCCAATAATTTTTCCGGTTAATTCAAATCCGTCGGAAGCCGTCTTTTTGAGGGATTTAAATTCTTCTTTACCGAATTCAGGCATTCTTCTGTTGCTAAGATGTAAGAATCTTGAAACAGAAAATGCATGTGCAAAAACCAATTCAGCTACGCTTCTCGAAGATGCATTTGGGGTATTCAAAACTGGGATACCTGCTACACCTGCTGATTTAAGGTCAATATTATCTAATCCAACACCTGCTCTAGCAATAACTTTTAGATTATTGCCTGCATTAATGACTTCGGAAGTAACCTTTGTTGCACTTCTTACAATTAAAACATCATAATTGCTTATTCTATCGCAAAGTTCCGATTGTGGTATTGACTGAGTATCAACTTCAAATCCTGCATTTTCAAGAATGGATTTCCCAGCGGCATCTATACCGTCATTTGCTAAAATTCTCATCATTACTTGTTGAAATTATTCATTACATCTACCAATGCTTGAACACTCTCTACGGGTAAAGCATTGTATAAAGATGCTCTGTAACCACCTACGCTTCTATGTCCTTTGATACCTGAAATACCGTTTTCTTTACACGCATTTTCAAACTTTTCTTCTAAAGCTATAAATTCTGGCTTGAAAACGAAACAAACATTCATTTTACTTCTACTATTCACTTCAGCGGTACCTTGAAAATACTCACTATTATCAATGGTAGAATACAATAAATCAGCTTTTTCGGAATTGCGTTTTTCCATACCTTCTACTCCACCCATTTGTTTTACCCATTCTAGGTTGTACTTAGAAACTAATATTGGGAAAACAGGAGGGGTATTATACATACTGCCATTTTTGGCATGTGTTTGATAATTAAGCATGGTGGGTACATGTCGATCTGACATTCTATCGTACATTGATTTTTTGATGATAACCAAAGTAACACCAGCCGGACCTAAATTCTTTTGCGCACCTGCGTAAATAAGATCAAATTTACTAACATCAATTGGACGAGAGAATATATCTGAACTCATGTCACAAATTAAAGGAATATCCGAATTTGGAAATTCTTGGATTTGCGTTCCGTAAATAGTATTGTTTGAAGTGCAATGAAAATAATCGTCAGTATTATTTATGGAATAATCTGTTGGAACAAAGTTGAAATTATTGTTTTCGCTACTCGCAACAACATTTACGTTTCCGAAATGAACAGCTTCTTCAATGGCTTTCGTTGCCCATGTACCCGTATTTGTGTAAGAGGCAGAAGCTTTTAGAAAGTTCATAGGAATTTGGAAGAATTGAGTTGAAGCACCACCTTGAAGAAACAGAATATCATAATCTTCAGGAACGGATAAGATCTCACGAATTAAATTTCTTGATTCATCCATAACCGCTTCAAATTGCTTGCTGCGATGGGATATTTCCAAAATGTTTAATCCAGTGTTTGCGAAATTTACTAGATCTTCTCTGCTTTTTTCAATGGCATATTGCGATAAAATTGAAGGGCCTGCAGAAAAATTGTGAATCTTTTTTGTGTTGCTCATAAACTACTACAATTTTACGTGTATAATTGCGTGTTTACAAGAAAATGCAGTGTTTGTTTCGGATATTTTCAATGACAGTTATACTATTTAATTGTTCCTCAGGCTTTTCGCAATATGAAGGCTTAGATAGCAATCGAAGGCAAATCAAAGAAATCAATAAAGAAAATGAAGCGCCTTTTGCAGATGAAATAGTAGCCTATAGGTATAAAGATCTTCAATATAACGGTGCAGATGTAACCGCTTTTGGATATGGTGGAGTTTATTCTCTTGAATTATCGCCTTATACTGGGTTGCATTTTAACAATAAGATTTTTACAGCCGTTGGACTATCAGGAGGATTTTTTCAAAGCGATTTAAGGGGAATAGCAACCTTCAATGGTTCTGCCTTTGGATTTGTAAGAGTGCCTATTAATTCTATTTTTCTACATGCAGAATATAGATATCAGAATGCATTGATAGATGTTTCACCAAACTTAAGGGAAGCCTATGGTACAGGCATTTTTGGGATTGGTTATGCTGATGGTTCGCAAATTAATTCCTACTTTTTAGTTGGATTTGCAACCAATCCCAAATATGCATATACTTCCTCACTAGGGAGTATAATTTATCGATTCGGTTTTCGGTTTTAGAAAATTCTTTCAGTGATCATTGGTAAAAGTCCCAATGAAATAATTAACAGCATTCCAGTTATCAAACAGATTTGAGTAAACAGCCCGTCATTTGAAACTTGTTTAACATCAACTTCATTTGATTCTGCGAGAGCATATCTGAATGGTTTAAAGTAATAGGCAATACTGATTGCCGATCCCAATAAAGCCAAATAAACTGAATAATGGTTTTGTGAAAACGCTGCTGAAAATAATTGGTATTTAGCAACGAAACCAATGGTTGATGGCACACCTGCAATAGAAAGTGATCCAATGACTAATGCTGCGAGATCAATTTTGTTATTTCTAATGTTTTTATACATTTCGAATGACTTTTCACCGTCAGCCGAGTACTTATCCATGAGATAAAACAAGATAATGGTTCCTAAGCCATAACTCAATAAATAAGTTCCAAGAATAGGAAGATTCTCTTCCATTGGTAATATTAAAAACAGTAGCAAATAGCCAGCATGTGAGATACTTGAATAAGCTAGGGTTCTTTTCACCGTTTTTTGTACCAAGGCTGCAATATTTCCAGCCAATATGGTCAATATACTAACTGGCACAATCCATTGATTGATCCAAATTTGCATCGGCGAAAAGGTATTGATCAACTGTGCGAATGCAACAAAACCAGCAACTTTTACGATGACAGCCATAAAGGTTGCTACACGATTTGGACTGCCTTCGTATACATCTGGGCTCCAAAAATGAAAAGGAACAGCTGACACTTTAAATAACAAACCTACCGACATAAGAATAACTCCAGCTTTAAGAAGTACTGGGAATTCACCAAAATGTGCGGCAAATGAAAGTTTCATTTGAATTTCAGCAAGAACTAATGTACCAGAACCTCCATAGGTATAAGCCGCTCCAAGTAGAAAGACAGCGGTTGAAAAAGCACCCATTAAAAAGTACTTCATAGCCGCTTCGTTCCCGTAAATATCCTCTTTTTCACTACCTGCCAATACGAAAAGTGGTATTGAAAGTACTTCCAATCCCAAGAAAAGCATAACAAGATGTTGCGAACCAACCATCATCATTGCACCAGTTAAAGCAAAGGCAAACAATCCGAGAACGTCTGCACCCTTCTTTTGAGATGAAGGCAATAATGACAGAATAAAAAATCCAAAGAAAGAAAGAATAGAAACCATGCTTAATTTAAAAGCATTGAAACTCAACATATGTGAAGGAACCCATTTGAAAAGCGTGGAAAAATCAATCCAACCTTGACTTTCAGCTCCAGACAATACCGCTGACAACAACATGAAAAATCTAAGAATCCAAAGACTCTTTGACTCTGCTTTATTTAATCCTAAGAAAAGTGTAACAACACCTCCAAAAAATACCAAGGCGATTCCAATCATGATAATACTCCTTTCGCGTTAGAAATATCTAACATTAACTTTTCTACAGACAAGGTGAAGATTTCTAATATAACTTGTGGGAACAAACCGATAAACAACACAGAAAATGCGACAATTATTAAGGGCACATAATCAACAAATGAAACCTCTGACATTGCAATTTCATTTGAGCCCAATGCTGACTTTTGAAAGATTCGTAACATGTAAACGGCGCAAAGAATGATGGTTAATCCAGAAAGTACACCATGAATTGAATTGTATTTGAATACACTATTTAATAACATGAATTCACCTGGGAACCCGCTCGTTAAGGGCGCCGCTGCCGTGCCTATTACAATGATAAAAAACAACACCGTGAAGAACTTATACTTTGATGCAATTCCACCTAATTCAGATAAATTTCGGGTATTTGTATTTTTTTGGATGATATCAATGATTAAGAACATTCCAACCACATTCAAGCCGTGAACCAACATCTGTAAAAGTCCTCCATTAAAACCTGAAGAGTTTAATGTAAAGAAACCTGCCGCAATTAGTCCAACGTGAGACAATGAGCTGTAGGCAGTTATGCGTTTCATATCATCTTGGCGAATGGCAATAATTCCACCATAAATAATCCCAACAACTGCTAAAGTCATCACAATTGGCTGGTAAAAGTCAATACTTTCAGCTGCTAACGGCATGTACCAACGGATTAATCCGTACAATCCCATCTTCAGCATAATACCAGAAAGCAACATGCTTCCTTGTGCGGGTGAATTAGTGTAGGTATCTGCTTGCCATAAATGGAAAGGAAATATTGGAATTTTAACTGCAAATGCCAATAATAAACCACCTCCAATGATCAGTGATTGTGCATGACTTAATTGTGTATTTAAGAGATCAGCGTAAGCAAAGCTTCCACCAGAAAGTGAAGCTAAATAGATCAAAGAAGCCAACATTGCTAGAGAACCAACAAAAGTGTAAATAAAGAATCTAATAGTAGTTACAAAATTGTCTTTCTCCGAGAACTGAAGCGTTATGAAGTAAATTGGAATCATGGCAAGTTCCCAAAAAAGATAGAATATTAAACCATCTTGTGCCATGAACACACCATTCAAACCTGCTTGCATTAAAAATGCCCAGGCAATGAGTTTTTGATTTTGGTCTTTAACAGACAATACTATAATGGGAAGTAATAGTTGAGTTAAAAACAACATAAACCAGGTAATTTGATCAATAACCAAGGTAAAACGAACGGATTCGCCTAGCCAGGGTTGATCAAATACCACTAAGCCATCCGGAAATGAACCCTGATTGTATTTGGTCAATAAAACTACCAAGCTAATAAGGCTCAGACCAGATGCAATCCATCTAGATTTGATTGGTAAAAATGCCCAAATTAATGAAGCAAGTATGGGTATAAGTATGAATTCCACTATGCAAAAATTAAATTAACACCCAACAATAATACAATGGCAATAACCATGTACAATAAATACATTTCAATGTTTCCATTTTGAACTTTTTTATTCAATCTACCCACCAATTTCAACATTGGAAATATTCCGAAGGTAAATGCTCTCAATATCAGTCCATCAATTAAATCATGCAAAACACTAGAAGTGATTTCTAAGGGTCTAACAAAAACTTTATTGTAGAATTCATCTACATAAAATTTGTTCTGTAAAATCCCGCCTAATCCTGTTGAATTCTCGGCTGGTACGGTAGCTTTGGAAACAAAGATATTTCGGGCAATCAAAAATCCTGATACAAATATCAATACTGCAATTCCAATCAAAACATATTCCGTATTGTGGTTGATTTCATGAATAGATTGAGGAATGATGAAAAGTGGCTTCAACCAACTAAGCAGAAATCCGTCAGAATGTGTAACATAAGTTGGTAAGTTTAACGCGCCTCCAACAATGCTCAAAAGGGCTAAAACCATCAAAGGCAAGGTCATGTTCATAGGAGATTCATGAACTTTGTCAAAAGCATGATGGTGATTTCTATATTGACCGTGAAAAGTCAAGAAATAAAGCCTAAACATGTATATCGTTGTTAATAATGCTGAACCAGCCAGTAAAACATAGGCTACTTTGTTGTGCAAAAATACAGCAGTAAGTATTTCGTCTTTTGAAAAGAATCCAGAAAGCAAAGGAAAACCACTAATTGCCAATGTGCCTATCAAGAATGTAAGATGTGTCAAAGGCATTTTAGATTTTAGTCCGCCCATGTGTCTGATATCTTGTTCATGATGCATACCATGAATCACACTACCAGCACCTAAAAATAATAGGGCTTTAAAAAAAGCATGGGTGGTTACATGGAACAAGGCCGTAGAGTATGCACCAGTACCTAATGCTACAAACATGAAACCCAATTGACTCACTGTAGAATATGCTAATACTTTTTTAATGTCGTTTTGTTTCAATCCTATTAGTGCGGCCATAACAGCTGTTCCTAAACCTACCCAAAGAATGATTTCATTGGTTAAGGGCGATAAAGCGAATAGAACTTGGCAACGAACGGTTAGATAAATACCTGCGGTCACCATGGTTGCAGCATGAATCAATGCAGAAACGGGTGTTGGACCCGCCATTGCGTCAGGCAACCATGTAAAAAGAGGGATTTGAGCACTTTTACCTGTTGCACCTACAAAAAGCAGCAAACTAATTGCGGTCAACATACTTGTAGATGTATTTCCGGTAGCAATTTGAGGAAACACTACGCTGTAATCTAGGGAACCAAATTGAGAAATGATTAAAAACATCCCCAAAAGCAAACCTAAATCACCTATTCTATTCATTATAAACGCTTTTCGGGCAGCTTTACCGTAGTCTTCATTTTTATACCAAAATCCGATTAACAAATAAGAGCAAAGTCCAACACCTTCCCATCCAAAAAACATCATCAAGAAGTTAGAGCCCAAGACCAATAACAACATGTTGAAAATAAAGAAATTCAAATAAGCAAAGAACTTATAGAATCCATCATCTTCTTTCATGTAAGAAATAGAATATAAATGAATTAGTGTACCTATTCCTGTGATTATCAAGGTCATCCATATAGACAATCTGTCTAATTGAAAAGCCACTTTTAAAGATAATTGATCAATTTGCAAAAAGGTAAATAAATCTAAATGAATAGAATTATTTTCTGGTTGAGAAATGATATTCCAATTGAGAATGGCAATGATAAAAGCACCCAATACAGATGCTGTGCCAATTGCCCCTACAACTGATTTAGGTAATTTACTACCTAAAACTCCGTTGATCAGGAAACCCAATAATGGAAGACCTAAAATTAATATAATTGGATTCATCAGTCTTTCAATTGATCTAAGAAACTAACATCGGTTTTACGTGTATTACGATAAACCATTACTAGGATAGCTAATCCAACGGCCGCTTCAGCAGCAGCTACAACCATGATAAAAAATACAAACATTTGACCGTTTGCATTTGCATCACCCATGTATTCGGTAAATGCCGCTAATAGAAGATTTACTGAGTTTAACATCAACTCAATGCACATCAACAAAACGATGGCATTTCTTCTGAACAAAACACCAAACAAGCCAATACTAAAAAGTACCGTACTTAAGTAGATGTAATGGCTTATTTCAAGATTATGAAAAACGTTAAGCATTATTTTTATTATTCAAATCCACTAATTCTTCAGAATTTTTATCTCTTTTACCCAATAGAACAGCACCTACCATTGCTGAAATAAACAATATTCCAGATAATTCGAAAGGAACCAGGTATTCCGTCATTAAAACTCGGCCTAGATTTTTTACTAAACCAATGCCCTCAGACGGTGCAGGCATAACGGCAATTCCTGATTTTTGAAATGCTGCAGTTAATGTAATTAATACCATTCCTGCTGCAATACTAGCTGCAATGCCCCAAAGATTGCTCTTAATGGGCTCTGATTCTTTACTCAAATTTAATAACATCAATACAAACAAGAATAAAACCATAATAGCACCAGCATAGACCATTAAATTCACAATAGCTAAAAACTGAGCATTCAATAATATATAATGGGCTGATATACTAAAAAAGGTTAATATCAATGCCAATACGCTGTGTACAGGATTTTTACTTGTTACTACATACAAAGCACTCAAAATAGTGATGAATGAAAGTATGAGAAACGGAAGGGGTAAACTACTAATTTCTGACATTTTTACTTGTTTTGATAATCCCAAATTTGTCTTTTCGATACATCTATACTTTGATCAATGGGTTCAACGAGTTTATCTTTTCCAAAAATGAACTCATCTCTTCCGAAATGGGCATCAACTATTCTATCTGTTAGGAAAATTGCTTCTTTGGGACATGCTTCTTCGCACAGTCCACAGAAAATACATCTCAACATATTGATTTCATAAGTTGAAGCATATTTCTCTTCGCGATAAAGATTCTCCTCTCCTTTTGTTCTTTCTGAAGCAATCATTGTAATTGCTTCTGCTGGACAAGAAACAGCGCAAAGTCCGCAAGCCGTGCAACGCTCTCTACCTTGCTCATCTCTTTTTAAAACATGCTGCCCGCGGTATATAGCAGACATTGGTCGTGTTTCTTCAGGATATGAAACTGTATTTTTCTTTTTAAAGAAGTGCTTTAATGTAATCCACATACCTCCAAAAACAGCAGGCAAGTAGATTTTCTCCGCAAAAGACATCTTTTTGTTGGAGACTGATTTGGATCGATTGGTTAGTGACTGCATATTGGGGAAACGTTTTAATCTCTTAAGTGTTTTCCTTTGATTTTATACTTCTTACCGAGAGCCTTGGCAGCTTGAAGTTTCTTACTGATTTTTTTAACACTATTTACTGGGATCATTTCAGTGTATGTTCCATCAGTCAGTTTGAAAATAAATTGCGGATTTTCCAACTTTTTGTAGTTGATATACATTTTGTTATCAACCATTTGGCTTTGTATTATAGTGATTGGGCTTTCTTGAACTATATAAACAGTTTCAATTTGTTTGGTTTTATCTTTTATCTCAACAACTTTACTTGCACCAGCAGGAGCAGCTAATACGATTTTACCTTCAGGATCTTGAGATGTTGGACAATTTAACGTAACATCAAACTTAACAGCGTCTTTCTTTATGGTTCTCTTACGAATCTTCTTATTGCGATCCTTAGAGTTATCCATATTTCCAGTTTTTAAACTTTTGGCAAGAACCTTAACTCGTGACTTTCTATATCCTTCGAAATCCATAGGATCGATGGTGATTGTTACAGGGTGTTCTAAACAGCTATCAACAGCAAACTTTACGTCAATAATACCAACCCACTCCATACCTTCTTTTTGCTTGTAAACCAAGGGCAAGTCTGATTGTATTATTCCCATGATATCAGAGATTTTAGTAACTTTAATACCTAAATCGCCTGATCTACCTTTTGCATTTGCTTGATTTTGCAATTTTTTCAAATCACATTTATTGATTGTCATTTGTAGTTGACCGTTTATGGAAATTGTGGTATCATCCATACATTGGTCAATCTTTTTGGGTTCAGGTTTCGGCTCATCTTTTGGTTTCTCAATGATTGTGATTTCTACACGTCTATTTTGAGCGGCTTTTTCTTTGTTTGTTTCACCGACTCTAGGCTTGGAACGACCAAAATATTTTGGCATCATCCACTTTTCATTGATACCTAAAGAAATCAATGCATCGAATACTTCGTCTACTCGATCGCGAGAAAGTTCCATATTATAGACATCGTTTCCAGTAGAATCAGTATGTCCGGTTAATACCAACCTATATTCCTTTATACCTTTAAGAGTATTAATCAATGATTCTAATTTCTTTTGCTCTTTTGTTGTGATTTCAGATTCATTGATATCAAAGAAAATATTTACGGCTGGAGAAAGTTCTCTTGGCTCTTCGGGAATAGCCTCTTTTTGAGGTTTATTGTCAACCTTTGGAGATTGGGGTTTAGTTTGCGCGCCTATTGTTACAGTTAGGGAAATCAAACCAGCTACAAAAAGTCCTTTCAGTTTCATGGCAATTATAATTGATCGCGAAAATAAACGAAATCTTTTGCTCTTCACAACTAAGATTGAGCATTTATCAAGAATGTTTCAAGATTCTCAACACAACATCTACTATATTTGAAAATCATGATACGTTTTAACAGTATTCTTGGACTAATCGCAATGTCATTCTCTGGCAGTGCTTTGTACTCTCAAGTAGCAAAAAGTCAAACCATTCCGGTTGAGGTTAAGGTTAATAATGAAGGACTTAAATTTAATTTCCCATCAAGTTCACCCACTTCAACATACAATATTTTTTACCGCCCATTATTTAAGCAGGGTTCAACTTTTAATACACTTACAACCGGAATTGCTGGAAATTCGGTCTTATTTGAAGTTAAATCTTCAAATGATATTCATCAGATTACCAAAGAAAACAATCCTTACGAATATATTTTCACTAAAACTGAAAATAGTTCAACAACCGCATTGGGTTATACGATTTCAGGTGTGAAATACAATCCTCCGGTAAATAGAAAACACGTTATTTTATTGATTGATAGCAGTTACCTAATAGTACTGAATCAAGAATTAGATCAACTCGTTGAAGATTTATATTTTATGGGTTGGCAAGTGAGTAAAGTATATGCCGGTAGAAATGAGTCAGCGGAAACAGTCAAAGAGCGGTTGAAAAAACATCATTACAGTCAAATTAAAACCCCAGAAACACTATTTATTATAGGTCATGTTCCTGTTCCTTATTCAGGTTACTTCTCATCTCAGGGCACAAAATATCCGCCAGATGGGCATGCTGAGGGTTCAGGAAATCACACAGGCGCATGGCCGGCGGATTGCTATTACGGCGATTTTGAAGGTATTTGGACAGATAGAAATGTAACTTGCACTACTGGGTCTCAAACCAGACATCACAACATCCCTAAAGACGGAAAATTTGATCAATCTGTCATTCCAAGCGATGTCGTACTAGAAATTGGTCGTGCTGACTTTTTCAATATGTCGGCTTTTTCTAATGATGACACCTTATTAACAAGACAATATTTAAACAGAATTCATGATTGGCGTTTAGGTAAGATCAAGATGGAGAAAAGAGCTTTAATAGATAATAACTTTTCCGGACTAAACCTAGCTTCTACGGGATATCAGAATTTGCCTTGCTTTGTGGGATTGGATAGTGTGTTTGATGATCGTGATTATTTTACCGCACAAAAACAAGGGTCTTATCTTTGGAGTTATGGATGCGGAGCAGGCAGCTATACTAGTTGTAATGGAATTGGCAATACAACAGACTTTGTAAAAGCGAAAGATAGCTTTCAGAATGCTTTTACCATTTTCGCAGGTAGTTATTTTGGTGATTTTGACGTAAAAAATAGTTTATTGAAAGCTCCATTATTGACTGGAAGTTTGAATTGCTTTTGGGGTGGAATTCCAAAATGGTATGTGCATCATATGGCTCTAGGTTCAAATATTGGTTTTGGAGCCATGATTACAATGAATAACACTACGGAATATTTCAATGGGCAATTTAACGGTTCGGATAGAGGTGTTTTTATATCGTTAATGGGCGATCCTACAATTACCTTAGCACCTCCACAGCCAATTTCAAATTTAACGGCCACTTCTACTAATGGAAAAGTGCAACTCAATTGGGCCGCTTCTTCAAACGCGCATTTTTATGAAGTTTATCTATTGGATACATCTAATAAAACTGGACATATAAAGAATTTGAGAAAAAAAGACTTCACCAGTCAATCACCCAATTTTACGGATGATGAAAATTGGTCTTCAGGTGATTATGAGTATTTGGTTTGTGCGGTTAGACTCGATACTTCTGGAGCAGGAACTTACTACAACAGAAGTAAATTCACCAGCGTAAAAGTGAATCATTTGAACTCAAACCATAGTTTAAGTAAAAATACACTTAAGATTTATCCTAATCCTTCAAGTGGTATTGTTCATTTGGAAGGATTCCCCACTGAAAAATATTCAATCAGTAATATTCAAGGTCAGCTCCTAAAGGAAGTTAAGGTTAATGAAATAGTGAATGACTTAGAATTAAATCTGGAAGATTTGAAACCGGGTTTATATTGGATAAGCGTATGTAATCAAACGCAAACTGTAACTAAACCTTTGATAATAGAATAATTAATTGAGTCATTCAATCAAAAATGTGAGGGAATGTGGTGGTAGAAATTCAAACTTTGGTTAATTTCGCGGCCTTCAAATAGAAAGGAACAATAAAATACTATGAATAATAATGTAGTTTACTTAATTCCAGCGCTTGGTGTTGTTGGCCTAGTGGTCATGGCTTTCAAGAGTGCATGGGTATCGAAACAAGATGCGGGAGATGAAAAGATGCAGAATCTCGCAGGAAAGATTGCCGCTGGTGCAATGGCTTTCTTAAAGGCTGAATGGAAAGTTTTAACTTACTTTTCATTAATCGCTGCGGCTCTATTAGCCTACAGTGGTACCATTCATGAAGTTAACGGAATGGAAATTCATTCACACTGGATCATTTCAGTAGCTTTCTTGATTGGTGCATTTTTCTCAGCTTTAGCTGGTTATTTTGGAATGAGAATTGCCACTAAGGCAAATGTTCGTACAACTCAAGCAGCTAAAACAAGTTTGGCACAAGCCCTTAAAGTGAGTTTCAACGGTGGTACTGTGATGGGACTTGGTGTTGCAGGCTTAGCTGTGATTGGTTTAGGCGGATTGTTTATTGTATTTTATGCAATGTTTGTTGATGGAGTTGATCCTAATGGTTTGAAAAGAGCTATTGAGGTTTTGACTGGTTTTTCATTGGGGGCTGAATCAATCGCACTCTTTGCTCGTGTTGGTGGTGGTATTTATACCAAAGCTGCTGACGTAGGAGCAGACCTAGTGGGTAAAGTAGAAGCTGGTATTCCTGAAGATGATCCCAGAAATCCTGCAACGATCGCAGATAACGTGGGAGATAACGTAGGTGACGTTGCCGGTATGGGTGCCGATTTATTTGGATCATACGTCGCTACTATTTTAGCTACAATGGTTTTAGGTTCTGAAATGATTGTTGCAGATAATTTCCAGGGTCTTTCTCCTATCCTACTTCCTATGTTTATTGCAGGTTTAGGCTTGATTTTCTCAATTGTCGGAACTTTCTTTGTTAGAATTAAGGACGATAACGGAAATGTTCAAAATGCCTTGAATATGGGTAATTGGTCAAGTATAATCTTGACGGCTATCGCATCGTTTGTTGCTGTTAAATGGTTGATTCCTTCTGATGTAACATTATCATTAAGAGGTGAAGAATTTACCTCAATGGATATTTTCTATGCCATTATTGTAGGATTGGTTGTTGGAGCAATCATGAGTTATGTTACTGAATATTACACGGCAATGGGTAAAAAACCAGTAATGTCAATTGTAAAAGCATCTGCTACTGGACACGCTACAAATATCATTGGTGGTTTGGCTATAGGAATGCAATCTACAGTGATTCCAATTTTGGTTTTAGCTGCGGGTATTTTTGTTTCTTTTGAATTTGCTGGATTATACGGTGTTGCAATTGCAGCAGCAGGTATGATGGCAACAACGGCAATGCAATTGGCTATCGATGCCTTTGGTCCTATTGCTGATAATGCTGGTGGTATTGCAGAAATGGCTGAATTGCCTGAAGAAGTTCGCGGAAGAACAGATATTTTAGATGCCGTTGGTAATACAACTGCTGCTACTGGTAAAGGTTTTGCAATCGCATCTGCAGCTCTAACTTCCCTTGCGCTTTTTGCTGCATTTGTGGGTGTTGCTGGAATTGATGCAATCAATATTTATAAAGCAGATGTATTGTCTGGTTTATTTGTTGGTGCAATGATACCTTTTATATTTTCTGCATTAGCAATCAGTGCAGTTGGTCGCGCTGCCATGGATATGGTACAAGAGGTTCGTCGTCAGTTTAGAGAAATTCCAGGTATCATGGAATACAAAGCTGAACCTGAATATGAGAAATGTGTTGAAATCTCAACTAAAGCTTCTATCCGTGAGATGGTAATGCCAGGTGCAATCGCTTTGATTTCTCCTGTTTTAGTAGGGTTTTTATTTGGTCCTGAAGTTTTGGGCGGTATGCTTGCCGGTATCACTGTTTCTGGTGTATTGATGGGTATTTTCCAAAACAATGCAGGAGGTGCTTGGGATAATGCTAAAAAATCATTTGAAAAAGGTGTAGAGATTGACGGTGAAATTTATTACAAAAAATCTGAGCCTCATAAGGCATCTGTAACCGGTGATACAGTTGGAGATCCATTCAAAGATACTTCTGGTCCATCTATGAATATCTTGATTAAATTGACTTCAATTGTTTCTTTGATCATTGCTCCTTACATCGCTGTAGGTAATTCAAATACTACTGCTTCTGACGATTGCTGCAAAGACAAGACTGAAATGACCACTGCTCATGCAGGATGTGATTCAAACTCAACTTGCGACATGTCAGAGTGTGAAAATATGACTTTAGATCAGTGTATGGCTAAATGTGATTCTTTGAAATGCAGCCCTGAAGAGCGCGCAAAGTGCATGGCAATGTATGACGAGAATGGCAAATTCAAGAAGTCTGAAGATAAGGCTTGTTGTAAAGACAAGAAATAACCCCAAACTTATTTGATAAAAAAAGGCTGCCCATGGGCAGCCTTTTTTGTTTGTGATAAAATTAAATTGGTTAATTGAAATTCTGCAATGAAGTCTTTATTTCTTCCATTTGCTTTTCAATTCTTGGTAACTGCTCTTCAATACTTTGTATGGTATTAATGTGAGTTAAAGTTGGTTTTGTTAAACTACCCAACATCTCGTAATAAACACCCCAAAACGATGAATTAATGGCATTGGGAGTCGCAAATTCATATTTTGAAAGTGCTTGCTGGCCTTGAAGTTTTATTTGAATTTGATTGAATTGGTCATTCAACTTCATCAACTCGCCACGTTTACTTTGATCTAACGCCGAAATCTTAAGCAAATGGTTCAATTTGATATTCAATTGCTCTAAATCATTGTTTACTTGAATCAATGAAGATCGCACAGATAAAAGTAATTTAATTTGATTGTTCCGATTTTCAATTTCCGAAGGCTGCAGTGTATTGGATTCAAATAAATATTCAATACTCACTTGTAAAAGATCTGTACACTTTTCAATTCCGTCTTTTGTCATTTTATCTAAACCCAGAAAATAGTTTCCAGGACTTACATAAGGCCCATCAGAAACAGATGATTTTGGGTCAAATAAGTCGGTGGGAATTACGCTGTATCGGCAATTCCATTTGGTTTGGGTCCAACCTTTACCTGCGGAAATATTCCATCGAGCAATCAATTTTGAATTTCTGTCATTTTCGGAGTACACAGAAATACAATAATTGTCTAGAATTTCAGTTTCCTCAGCTACAATTGAATCTATAGAGGGATAAATCAAATCCATGGATTTGGCTCCTTTTTCACGGTTCTCACGTCTCTTCCTAACTGAAGAAATATCTTCAGGGATATTGACATAGATGTTAAGCTTTTCATCTAGATTTTCTCCCATAAAACGTGTTTTTCCATGATAGGCATTACCGTCGCTACCCAGCTTGGCATAAGGCACAAATAATTTATGGGTTGAGTTGGATGCAAAAACTTTATTTTGAGACTTTTTGAATTCCCTGATGAGTTGGTAATCATCACAAACCACGAATCCACGTCCGAAAGTGGCCAAAACAAGATCCTCTTCTCTTTCTTGGAAAGCAATATCTTTTATGGCAACCGGAGGAAGTCCTTTCATAAAGGAACTGAAATTCATCCCATTATCGATGGAAATATAAAAGCCGAATTCTGTACCAACACAAATAATGTCATTATCTTTCGGATCTATCCAAACACTTTTGATTGCTCCGTTTTCTGGAAGCCCTGCTCCCATTTTTTTCCATGATTTACTTTGATCTGTTGAAATAAATAGGTACGGTTTAAAATCTCCTTGTCTATGATTGTCAAGGGCAAGAATGAAATCGTTTTTGGAATTGATGTTCAGTGAACTTACCAATGGATATATAGTTTCATTGTTTTTTTCCGATTTTCCTTCTTGAGCTTCTGTCCAGAAATTAACCCCTGGATAATTAGCGTTTAGTTTGCTCCATGTCTTGCCATCGTCGATGGTTAAATGTACCAATCCATCATCTGTTCCTGCTAAAAGCTGGCCCTCTTTACCTTCGCATAAAAAAGAGATGTTTCCATAAATGCTGGTGCTTTGATTTTTTGCAACGGCCTTCAACCCCCAAATTTTTTCCATAATGGGTAAGGTATTCCGATCTAATTTTCTACTTAAATCAGGGCTGGCCAATGACCAAGAGTTTCCGTAATCGTTGCTCGCAAATACCTGATTTGCTGCAAAATATAGTTTTTTATGATCGTATTTACTGATCAATAAAGGAGCGTCCCAATTCCAGCGAAATGCAGGAGCAGAAACATTGTCTTTGTTGGTGAAATGAGGACGAATGTCAATACTTTCTCCCGTTTTTCTGTTATGTCTAATCAATCCGCCGTATTGCCATTGTGCATATACAATATCTGGATTTGTTGGGTCAATTTGACTTTTAAATCCGTCTCCACCAACAGTCACAAACCACTCATCGTTTCCAATGCCGTTTGATGTTTTATTTCTACTGGGTCCTCCTAAAGAGAAATTATCTTGTGTGCCTCCGTAAACATTGTAAAAGGGAGTAGAATTATCAACTGAAACCCTATAGAACTGCGTGATGGGTAAATTTTCTTTAAATATCCAGTTTGCCCCATTATCGAAGGTTTCATATAAACCTCCATCACAGCCTACCAATAGGTGATTGACGTTTGATGGATTAATCCAAATGGCATGGTTATCTACGTGTTTGTTATCTTCGGGATAACGTTTGATGGTTTTGCCTCCATCATCAGAAAAATGTAAATAAGTGTCCATGAAAAAAAGTCTCTTTCCGTTGGTAGGATCTGAAAAAACTTCTTGATAATAGTTTCCAGCCGTTTGGAAATCGTTGATTCTAGACCAACTCACCCCGTAATCAGTGGAGGTATAAACACCCCCTTTTTTTCCTTCTGCTTCAACAATGGCCGTAACTCTTCCGGTTTCTGTGTTGGATGTGGTTACAGAAATCCTTCCTAAGTCCCCACTAGGAAACCCACCAGTACATTTTTGCCAAGTTTTTCCGTGATCTACAGATTTATAAAGTGCACTTTCGGGACCACCGCTGAGATAAGTCCATTCGTGTCTTCTGCGTTGATGTGCTGTAGCATAAAGGATGTTATTGTTTGATGGATCAATGTGAACTTCGTTAAATCCAGTATGTTTAGATACAAACAAAGATTGAGTCCATGTTTTGCCCCCATCTGAGCTGTAATAAATACCTCTTTCGCCCCCTGAACTCCACAATGGTCCGTAGGCTGCCACCCAAATTTCTGAAGGATTTGATGGATTAATGGTGATTTTCGCAATACTTTGAGAATTTTCAAATATTCCTTTGATTTTAGTAAATGATTTTCCAGCATCTTCGGAATAATAAAGACCGTTTCCGTACCCAACACTACGTTGATTGTTGTTTTCACCTGTACCTACCCAAATTATGTTTGGATTATTTGGATGAATTGCCAAAGAACCAATACTTTGAGTTCCATAGCTATCAAAGATTGGACTGAATGTTGTACCCGCATTTTCTGTTTTCCAAACACCGCCGTAGGCTGATGCAATGTAGTATACAGAAGAATTTTTCGGATTAACAGCAATGTCAATGACTCTACCGCTGGTTTTGGCTGGGCCAATATTTCGCCATCCAATTTGACCTACGAAGCTTTCAAATTCTTTGTTTTGTGCATTTAACTGGGTAAAAATCAAGCACCCAGTCCACACTGATAGTAAAATTTTTCTCATAAATAAATTAACAACTTCCTTTTCGGGGGAAGTTACAAAATCATTGCAACTCTATGAAATAGCCTTCTAGTTTTTTAGCAATGCCTTGCCAAGAAAAACGGGTTCTAATTTTCTCCCCACCTTTTTGGCCTAGTTCAGATCTAAATGTGTGGTCATTTAGTATTTTAAGTATTCCATCGGAAAATTCCGTTGGATTTTTCGCTACAATTACACCTTCTCCAGTTTCTAGGCCTAAGCCTTTGTAACCTACTTCAGTGCTCACAACCGGAACATTCATACTTAGGGCTTCTAGTACTTTATTTTGGGTGCCAGCGCCAATTCTAAGTGGAGATATAACCACGTTTGCCGAAGCATATTCTTTGGCTAGATCTTCAACAAATCCGGTTACTGTTACTTTATCTGAGGCGAGTGAGTGAATCCAATTTCCAGGTTTTTGTCCAGCAATCACAAACGTGGCTTCTGGAAACGCATCTAAAACGGAAGGCCAAATTTCAACCATGAAATAATGCAACGCATCAATATTTGGGGCATAACTCATATTGCCGGTGAATAGAATTCTACCTTTAACAAAATCAATATCTTTACGAGGATAAAATTGATTGATATCTACCCCATTTTCTAAAAGTTCAACATTAGCGCCCGTGCTTTGCTTTAAAAATTCTTGATCAACTGTGCTACAAACCAAAGTTTTGGCGAATTGAGGAATCATTTCTTGTTCAAATTTGAACAGCCTATTAAACTCAGTTGAAGCAAATAGTTTTTGTAAAAAATGCTGAGATTGATCTCTGCGTCTTTGCCAATACAAACTGAATGCATCTGGTAAATCTAATATAACATTTGACTTGTCTAAACCCTCAAAATATTGGGCCATTCTGATGTGTTGTACATGTATGGCGTCGTATTTTTCAGCTTCCAAAAGTGATTTTAGTTTTTTCTTGAATTTGCGCGATTGGAAAAAAGCGATTTGAAAAGGTTTCCGTGTAAACGTCCCCAAAAAAGTAAAAAAAGCAGAAACCCAAAGTGGCCTATAGATAAATTCAATTCTAGATATGATTTTAGCGCTTTCGCCCAACGGTTTCAAAAGCGGTTCTATGGAATCTAAATCTTGTTGGTTTTCAGCAATGGTCAGTAAATGAATTTCGTGTTTATCGATTAATTCACCCATCAAATTGTAAATTTTCAATTTATCGCCCCGGTACGGAGGGAAAGGCATTCGATTTGCAACGAACAAGATTTTCATTCACTAGCAAAATTATGCTTTTTTATTTGCGCATTATTTAAAATGAATCGATAATATTGTAAGAGATGGTGACTTTAAGCAGTCGATTAGATAGAGTAATAGAGAGTCAGACTTTGGCAATGACTAAAAAAGCCAGAGAATTGAAAGAAAAGGGAAATGATGTAATCAGCCTAAGCATAGGCGAACCCGATTTTGATACCCCGATAAATATTTGCAATGAAGCAACTGCGGCTATGTCTCGTGGTGAAACTCATTATCCACCGGTACTGGGAACTTTGTCATTTAGACAAGCAATTCAGAATAAATTGTTGATAGAGAATGGTTTAGACTATTCAACATCTCAAATAATTGTGAGTAACGGCGCTAAGCAAAGTTTATTTAATGCAATAATGGCATTGGTGAACCCCGGCGACGAAGTGATAATTCCAGCACCATATTGGGTTAGTTATCCTTCGATGGTAAATTATGCTCAAGGTAAGGTGGTAGAAATTGCTACTTCAGTGGAAGAAAACTACCTTTGTTCAGCTGATAAATTAGAATCGGCAATTACCGATAAAACTAAGTTAATTATATTCTCCTCCCCTTGTAATCCTAGTGGAAGTGTAATACCCAAATCACTATTAGATCAGTGGGTGGAAGTCTTAAACAGACATCCTCATGTATTTGTTATCAGTGATGAGATTTACGAGCGGATTGTCTATGACGAAAAACCCGTGAGTATAGCGAGTTATCCCGGTATGAAAGATCGAGTTGCAGTGGTAAATGGTTTGGCGAAAGGATTTGCAATGACGGGTTGGCGAATAGGATATTTAGCAGGTCCACAAGAGTTGGTTAGCGCTTGTGAACGATTTCAGGGAATGGTTTCTTCTGGAGCAAATTCTATTGCACAAGCAGCCGGAATAGAGGCCTTACAAGGTGATCAATCTGAAGTAGAGATGATGCGTCAAACCTTTGAAAAAAGGAGAAATCTCATGCATCAAGAACTATCAAAAATAAATGGCATTAAATTGGGCAATCCTGAAGGTGCATTTTATCATTTTCCTGACGTATCTTATTATTTTGGGAAAAAAAATAAAGATGTAACCTTGAATAATGCAGATGAACTTTGTTTGTATTTGTTAGAGTCTGCTTTAGTTGCTTTGGTTTCCGGTGCGGCATTTGGAGCTCCCAATTGCATAAGATTAAGTTATGCCACTTCAGATGCCAATATTATTGAAGCCTGTTCTCGAATCAAAAAGGCGTTAGAATCCTTGAATTGAACTTTATATTTGCCGAATTAAATGAACAAGCTAGATTTAGACTCACTTTTTGATAGTTTTAACGGACTAAGAGTATTGATTGTTGGGGATGTAATGGTAGATAATTACATCAATGGAAAGGTAGAACGAGTGTCACCAGAGGCACCCGTGCCTGTTGTAGACGTTACAAATATAGAGTCAAGATTGGGCGGAGCTGGAAATGTAGCATTGAACATTAAATCAATGGGTGCCACTCCAATTATGGTAAGTGTAATTGGAAATGATAAAGAAGGTCAAGATTTAAAATCTTTGCTTGAAGACCAAGGCATTTACTCAAAAGCACTGTTAGTCAGCGATTCTCGAAAAACTACTACAAAAACCCGCGTTGTTGGAAATCATCACCAACTGCTAAGGTTCGATCATGAGGTTAAATACGATTTGAATGCTATAGACTCATTTTTGTTGGAAGAGTATTTTGATAAGGAAATTGAAAATGCCGATGTGGTGATTTTTGAAGATTATAACAAAGGAGTGCTTCACGCCAATAATATTAAGTCTTTTATAGATAAAGCAAACAAACTAGGTATTCCCACTATTGTTGACCCTAAGAAGAATAACTTTCTGGAATACAAAAATACAACAGTATTTAAGCCTAATTTAAAAGAAATAAAGGAAGGATTGAATCTAGATTCTTCATTTGAACAAATAGATGAAATAGAACACGCTATATCCTTATTGGAGAGTAAATTAAACAACAAGAGAACCTTGGTTACTCTGAGTGAAAGAGGAGTGATAATATCTGACGACGGGAAATTTACTCAAATTCCGGCTCACATTAGAAACATAGCCGATGTTAGCGGAGCTGGTGACACCGTTGTGAGTGTAGCCGCTCTTGCCCTCGCAAAACATGTGGCTCCCGAGCTCATTGCTGAATTGAGTAATTTAGCAGGTGGTTTGGTTTGTGAAAAGCGCGGAGTTGTTCCAATCAACAAAACTGAATTATTGGTAGAAGCGAAGAAGATTTTAGCTTAGTTTGCCCTAAAATCATTAAGAGTATCCCGAAAGGTTAAACTCTGTTGATTCTTGATAATCGCTATCTGTGTTAATGTCCCATAGTTTTTGATCAACACCCGTATGGATTTCTTTTGCTAAAAGCAAACCCATAAGAATTGAATGGTCTTGATTGTTGTACTTAAATGAGCCATATCTACCAATGAGTTTCAAATTTGAAACGGTATTCAAATAATCGATTATAGGATTAAGATTTTCCATGTAACCTGTTTCGTATACCGGATAACATTTTGGAATTTTAATCACCTTTGAATTCAATACACGGTCGTTTTCTGAAATAAGCTTAAGGGTCAATAACTCTTTGTGAGCCAATTCAGATAAATATTCATCGCTTTTTTGCCATAAAGAATCACTGTCAAAGCTCCAAAACTCCAAACATAGGATGCTGGTATTTTTTCCATTGGTTAATGTAGGACACCAATTTCTAAAATTTGTGATTCGACCATGGGTCACTTCGGGAGAATGAACATAGATCCAGTTATCTGGAAACAGCTCATTGTTATTAATTTCCAAATACACCAAAGTGGTATTTCTGAAATACAGTTTCTGAGTATAGTCTAAAACTTCTTGGGGAACATTTGATAATCCCTTAATAAGTGAAGTCATGGGCATAGTTGAAACTATCCAATCTGCTTTATACGACTCTCCTTTTTGGGTGATTATTTCGGTGATTTTTGAATCCTGCTTAATGAAAGTTTCTATCTTCTGTTCAAAAATAATCTTCCCACCCAGGTTTTCAAATCTTTGAGCAATTTCATTGTATATGGACCCAGTTCCTTTGTGGGGATATGCGAAAACATCTACAAGAGTCTTATGTTTATTGTTTTTATTGCCTTTTATAGATGAAATCAAAGCTTCCCAAAGAGATAGTTTTTTAATTCTTTGGGATGCCCAATCGGCATCTATTTGATTGCAAGAAATACCCCATAACTTTTCCGTGTAGGATTTAAAGAACATTCCGAATAGCTTTTCACCGAATTTATTGGTTACCCAATCTTTAAAGGTTTTAACCGACTTATTAGGGAAAATTCTAATCCAAAAATAACTGAATAAAATATGGGTCAACTCAAATATGGAGATGTTCCCAATTACATTTCCAATTTTTAATGGGTAGTCAAAGAATTTATTTCTGTAATAAATACGAGTCAATCTATTGACAACTGTAAAATTATCACCTACAATTTCATGAAAGAAGTCATTGACTATTTTATCACTGGTAAAAAACCGGTGAGGGCCACAATCTACAATTTGGCCAAACATATCTAAACTGCGAGACATCCCGCCCACTTGATTTGTTGATTCGATCAGTGTAACGGGATGTCCGAGTTTAATGAGTTGATATGCAGCCGTTAGTCCGGCAGGGCCGGCACCAATAATGATAACAGATGCTTTCGACACAAATGATTATCTCACTCCATTCATCAAAACCAATAGTCTTTTGCTCAAGAAGAACAAGAATACAGAAGCAATACCAGCCATGAATACGAACAACATGAAGAAATCATACAAGGTTGCAATGGTAAATCCAATAAAAGTTGGTTTTTCAGGTTTTAGGTTCCAAATCTGTACTTTTTCAGTTTTAACCAATTTAGAATTCTTCACTTCTTCCACCACCTCATAGGTTAACAATTCATTTTCTCCAACCAATAAAGCTGAATTAAAGTTCTTATTGAAACTCTTAATGACTTTGAGGTGGAAAACTGAAACTGACCCCATTTTGGCTGCAGAATCATATGATACAGATTTCAAAACGCTTTTCTCACCTGTAGTTTCTGACCAATTTGCAGTTGCAACAGGCAATACATATGAGGCTTTTGGGTCATCTTTAAATACCATTGTATCTAATGAATTAGATTTAATTGAAGCTAACACAGTATTAAGTGAAGCACTATCAGTTTTGATGGTTGAGGTTTCATTTTTTACTTCTTCTGGATACAATGAACTCAAAGTACCAGCAAATTTATTTGCTGACGCCGTTGATAAGAACCAAACTCCCATTAACAATGACGCAAAACGCGCTGGAGACAATTTATTCACCATTGATAAACCAATAGGACTCAAGCACAATTCACCCAAAGTATGAATGGTGTATAAACTCACCAACCAAATCATGCTCACTTTAGTAGAAGGATCTAATCCTTTTACACCAAATGCAATTACCAAATAACCAACAGCAAGCAAGAACAATCCTAAAGCTTGTTTAAATGGTGATGCTGGTTCCATGTTGCGCTTACCCATTACACCCCATAACCAAACAAATATGGGAGCAAAAATTACAATTGCTAGTGCGTTGATAGACTGGAAATACGATGCTGGAATTAATTCTCCAAATAAATTTCTATCGGTTTGTTCTTCCGCGAAATAGGTCAAAGAAGCACCTGCTTGTTCAAATGCAGCCCAAAAGAAAATAACAAAGAAAGCAGCAATGTATACTACCCATATTCTTTGTTTTTCAATTTTTGTTAAGCTTGGATCTGTAATAATGAAGCCTGGAGCAGCAATAGCCAATCCGAATATGAATGATCCAATTAAATCGTATTCAAGTCCCCAGAAAAACAATGAAAACAAAGCAGCGAATGCACCAACCCAAATGAATACTCGGTTATTATTCACGGGCAAAGCTTCACCATTGGCAGGCTGTACGTCTCTTGTGGAGTTGGCTTTTTCACCAATTTGTTGTCCATCAGGGGTTACAATGTATTTGTTTTTGAGTGTAATGAATAGAATCAAACTTAAGATCATTCCGGCACAAGCGGCTAAAAATCCCCAACGGAAATCGCCAGCGTTTCCTGTATCACCCAAATAACCGCACAACAAAGGAGCAATAAATGCACCTAAGTTAATACCCATGTAGAAAATTGTGAACGCGGAGTCCACGCGTTTATCGCCTTCTGGGTATAATTGACCAACCATGGTAGAAATATTGGGCTTAAAAAACCCGTTACCTACAATTAGCATGAACAAACCGCTAAACATAAATATGGAAGCGACTGAAACCTCCTGATAATAAGTACCGGCTAAGAACATTAAAAACTGGCCCAAGGCCATTAAAATACCACCAATGATGATGGATTTTCGATTGCCCCAGTAACGGTCAGCCATGTAACCGCCTAACAAAGGAGTTAAGTATACTAATCCGGTATAACTGCCGTAAATGTCTGATGCATAGGCCTTGTTAAATAGAAGTGCTTTGGTCATGAAAAGCGTAAATAATGCACGCATTCCATAATAACTAAAGCGCTCCCACATTTCGGTAACAAATAAGACGTAAAGTCCTTTAGGATGTCCCTTTTGAGCTACTGTATTCATATTTTCTATTGGTATTTGTAAATGTTGGGGGCTAAAATAGACCAAATTTTTGAATAAGCCATACTGCAAAGCGCCAATTATCCGTTAATTTGCGTTTAATAATGAAACTAACTGCTGAAGATATTGCTCAAAAAACTGAAGGGAATGTGGTAGGAAACCCAGACCAATTCATTGATAAAGTTTCAAAACTGGAAGAAGGCGATTCTTTGAGTTTGGGTTTTTTTTCAAACCCAAAATATGAAAAGGCTCTGAAGGAAACGGCTTGTGGAATCGTTTTTGTTCCCAATGGATACGGACATAAGCGGTCTGAAAATACCACATATATAGAACATGCAAATCCATATTTTGCGTTTTGCACCATATTGGCTAAGTATTTCAATCCCAACAAGCGCAAATTGGGCATATCCAAAACTGCTGTCATACACCCAAGTGCGGTGATTGGTGCGAATGTGTATATCGGTGAATATTGTACTGTTGGCGAATTATCGGTTATTGGCGATAATTCATCTATTTCTGATGGTTGTGTCATAGGTGACCATGTTAATATTGGATCGGGTTCTACCCTATTTCCACGGGTTGTTATATACTCTGGTTGTTCTGTGGGACGCAATTTCACGGCGCATTCTGGAACCGTAATTGGAAGCGATGGATTTGGATTTGCCCCTGTTAACGGGTCATATGTAAAAATTCCTCAGGTAGGCAATGTAATCATCGAAGATGATGTTGAATTAGGAGCCAATTGTTGCATAGATAGAGCTACGATGGGCTCTACGGTGATTAAAAAGGGTACCAAACTTGACAATATGGTTCAAGTGGCTCACAATGTAGAAATTGGCGAGCATACCGTTATCGCCTCACAAACGGGAATTGCAGGAAGTACTAAAATTGGAGACCATTGCGTATTTGGCGGACAAGTTGGCATAGCAGGACATATCAATATTGCATCTCATAATTCCTTTGGAGGCCAAGCTGGTATTACCTTCAACGTTAAAGATAGTTACCAAAAAATGAGCGGTACCCCTGCAATGGACGTAAATTCGTATCTTCGCAGTGTGGTTGCAATTCAGAAACTTCCACAGTTATTGAAGGAAATTGAATCATTAAAAAAAGAAATTAATCGTCTTAAAGAAACAAATGGCTAACATCAATCCCAAACAAACTACTCTCGCAAATTCTATTGAATTCAAAGGCGTTGGTTTGCATACTGGTGCTGCAGTGAAAGTGATTTTAACACCTGCAACCGATAACCACGGATATAAATTTCAACGCATAGACCTTGAGGGAATGCCCATCATTGAGGCAGATGCTGATTTAGTAACCGATACATCTAGAGGTACAACTTTAGAGAAAAATGGAGCTTCGGTTTCAACCATTGAACACGTTTTGGCTTCGTTAGTAGGTTCTGAGGTAGATAATTGTTTAATTCAAGTAGACGGCCCTGAAATGCCGATCATGGATGGAAGTTCAATTTCATTTGTAGAAGGTATCAAGAACGTTGGAATTGTGGAACTTGAAGAAGATAGAGAGTATTTCGAAATTCCTCATAATATTCATTATCAGGATCTTGAAAATCAAGTTGAAATAGTTGCGATGCCTGCAGTTGATTATAGATTAACTGTGATGGTTGATTACAACTCCCCTGTTTTAGGTACTCAACACGCTTCTATTACTCAAATCAATGAATTTGAAAAGGAAATTGCTCCTTGCAGAACCTTCTGTTTTTTGCATGAATTGGAATATCTACTGAACAATAACTTAATTAAAGGCGGTGACTTGAATAACGCTATTGTGGTTGTTGACAAATCGGTGAATCAAGATGAACTTGACCGATTAGCAAAAGTATTTAACAAAGAAAGTATTGAGGTTAAGAAAGATGGTATTCTCAATAATTTAGAACTTCGCTTTTCAAACGAACCCGCTCGACATAAATTACTAGATATGGTGGGTGATTTAGCATTGGTTGGCATGCCATTGAAAGGTCAAATAATGGCCGCTCGCCCAGGACATGCATCAAATGTAGCATTCGCAAAAAAATTGAAACAAGTGTTAAAAAAAGAAATCAAGCGTAAGCAAGAAGGCAGACCATTATATGATCCAAATCAGAAGCCGCTTTACGCGACCAAAGATATCATCAAAATGTTGCCACACGCACATCCATTTTTATTGGTTGATAAAATCATGGAAATTTCTGATAAACATGTAGTTGGAATCAAGAACATTACGTATGATCAGCCCTTCTTCGGTGGACATTTTCCTGGAGACCCTATCATGCCAGGAGTTTTACAAATTGAGGCAATGGCACAAGCAGGCGGAATTTTAGTACTGTCTACTGTTGACGATCCAGAAAACTACGGAACGTATTTCTTGAAAATAGACAATACAAAGTTTAAAGACAAAGTCGTTCCTGGAGACACCTTAGTTATGAAACTTGAATTGACAGAACCTATTAGACGCGGTATTTGCGCTATGCGCGGTAGAGCTTGGGTAGGTGATAAATTAGTGTGCGAATCTGAGCTTATGGCTCAGGTAGTTAAAATAAAAAATTAATAACAATGATTCAGCCCCTTGCTTATGTTCACCCCAGTGCTAGAATTGCAGACAATGTAGTTATTGACCCTTTTGTTACCATACATGCCGATGTTGAAATTGCTGAAGGCACGCATGTTATGTCGGGTGCAGTTATTTTTCGTGGTGCTCGAATTGGAAAGAATTGCCGAATTTTTCCAGGAGCGTCTATTGGAGCAATTCCTCAAGATTTGAAATTTGACGGGGAAGAAACCTTAACCATTATCGGTGATAACACAACCGTTCGAGAATATGTTACCATAAATAAGGGAACAAAAGCTCTCGGATATACCAAAGTGGGTTCCAATGTATTGTTAATGGCCTATGTGCACTTAGCTCATGATTGTGTAGTTGGTGATTATGCAATTTTAGCAAATAATGTTCAAGTTGCTGGTCACGTTAGTATTGGTGAATGGGCCATCTTGGGTGGAGCCGCTTTAGTACATCAGTTCGTGAAAATTGGAAAACATGCTATGATTAGCGGAGGTTCTCTCGTGAGAAAGGATGTTCCTCCCTATACAAAAGCGGCACGTGAGCCATTGTCATACGAAGGTGTTAACAGTATTGGACTTAGAAGACGTGGATTTAACAATGAGAAGATTGGTGAGATTCAAGATATCTATAGAACCTTGTTTGTTAAAAGTTCTAATACTACAAAAGCATTGGCTTTAATTGAAGCAGCCTTCGCCCCTACCAACGAACGAGACGAAATTATTGCCTTTATTCAAGATTCTGATCGCGGAGTGATGAAGGGATATTTATCTAAATAATATTTCTGTGATGAAAATCGTTCTGAAAGACTGCGGTAAAAATTATCATCGTACCTGGTTATTTCGGAATGTGAACTTTGAATTTGATATTTTTCCCGGGAATTCCCTCGCTGTGCTCGGGGACAATGGTTCTGGGAAATCAACATTTACCTTGCTATTAACTCGACAAATTGAGCCCACAGAGGGAACAATTGAATGGACGGGAACAAATTCAAAAGGCGGACATAATTTTTATTCCTTAAGTTCTCCATCAATGGAACTTCCAGAAGAACTCACCCTAGAAGAATGGTTTGATTTTGAAAGTCATATAAAACCGTTTTATCCAGAAGTAAATTTAAATTATATAATTGACCTGTGTCAATTTTCCCCTAAAGTCAGAAAAAAATCGATATTGAATTTCTCTTCTGGTATGAAACAGAGAGTTAAATTGTGTCATAGTTTTTTGACCGATGCCCCACTTTGCATTTTAGATGAGCCACTGTCAAATTTAGATCAAAAAGGCATTGAACTCTACGAGAATTTAATCGCAAAATACCAATCAAACAAATGCATTGTTGTTGCATCCAATAGAATTGATGAATACCAATTCTGTAAACATCAGGTGCTCATTAAGGATGCTCAACTATCAGTTTTGAATTAATTTTTGATACAGTATTCTCCAAAACTACCATGTAAACACCATTACTAAGATTTCTTGAATCTAAAGATATTGCTGTTTCACCCACATTTAGAGTTTTCGTGGTTAAATTTCTACCATCTAACATGGTAATTCTGATAGTCCAAGCCTTATTTATATTTGGATTTTCAATGATGAATGATGAACTTGTTGGGTTTGGATATATATTCAATGTTGTTTTAGAAGTTCTTTGTATTTCTATTGAATTTGCTCTTTTCTTTGATAATATACTTTGACCAAACATCAATCCACCTTTTAAATTTCCCATAATCAATTCTGGGATAGAGTCGCCAGATAAATCATAAAACGCAGGTTTTAGCCAAGCACTGGCCATAATTTCTGAGGTGTCGCCATTGTTTTGATTGAAAAAAGAACGTTCATCTGCAATTAAACTATCACCAACCAAGTGATTTTCAGGGTGATAAATTCTGATGTCTCCGTACAATGTACCTAATACAATTTCTAAATTACCGTCATTATCAATATCAGAAACCGTTGGAGTAGCATATCCAAAAATATTAAAATCAGGTTCAGATAGATTTGTTAACCATTCATTTGCTCTCATCCCAAAAGCATTACTACTAACCCACTCTAGGTTGACAGATGTTTTTGATTTTCCTTCGAAGAGTGCTACTTTTCCGTTATAGAATCCCACTAATAGATCATTGATACCGTCATTATTATAATCGTAAACAGCAGGAGCTGATGAATTCTCACTAGTCTGTAATTGGTAATTAGATAATAAATTTTTCTTCTTTAAGCGAAAAGCAGGCTTTCCATTTAATGTATAATTTTCATACCAATCAATTTTCCCATTCATTGTACCAATGAGTAAATCATCGTCGTTATCGTTATCAATATCACCTGAAGTAATACTTGAATATATGTATCCTGAATCTTTTAAATTCAAGAAGTTATAAATTGAAAATGTCAATTTTGGATTGTCATAAGTACCCGTATTCAAAAACACGTCAATTCTATCTTTTACTCCCCTTGTGGAGTCGAAGTCACCATTGTGCGCCACTAGTAAATCTTTCAAGCCATCCCCATTTACGTCCATCCAAGTGGGCGATGTTCTTGCTCCAAAATCTATCATCTGTTCGGAAATGAAATTGGTTTTAACAATATTAAAATCTGCTTTGGTTTTGGACCCTGTATTTTTATAATATCGTATTTGCTGGCTCTCCTTAGTATTAGAAACACCGTTGGGAGAAATGACCATATCTGTTAATCCATCTTTATCAACATCGAAGGTATAACCACCTGGAAAAATATATGAATTGAAAACTTTGTCATCAAGAAATAATGTATCGTATCTTATCATAGTGTCGTATTCGTTCTTTCTCTGGATTTTACCATTTTCTAAACGAATAATTTTAGACCAATCTAAATTGGATAAATACATTTCCTGATCGCCATCATTATCTTCATCCATAAACCAACAACTCGCACCGCCAACATGTCGTGGTTTGAGTTTTTTGGGAAACCCTAAATTCGAGGAATCTAAGGGACAATCATTCAAAATGATTCCACCACTAAATCCTTCCCAAAAATACCCAAAGCAATAATCCATATTTTGGAATTCAAATGAATCTTTGCTCCAACCTTTTTCGGCTCTGACATCTTTGAACATGTAATAAGTTAGATTGAAGGGGTCGTAACTCACAATATCCAGATCACCGTCTCCATCAATATCTTTAATCGCAGGCAAATCAGTAATTGTATTGGCAAATGACAAAGGATTATATAACTTGAAAAAGGTTGAATCATGTTGATTTCTGTAATACCAAGGTCCTAAGTCTTTAAATTTCAATGCGTCTGAATTATCATCTGAGACATTGACATAAATCAATAGATCGCCAATTTCCGATAATGTAAATATGTCTTGCTTTCCATCAGAATTTAAATCTGCCGCGATATAAATATCTTTTCCTTTTGGAAGTTGCGGTTCATACTGAGGAGCATATAAAAATGAATTTTTATTGGTTCTTAAATACGGCAGAATCTTGTAATCAACCCGATCAAATAAAATCAAGTCGAGCACTCCATCTTGATTTAAGTCAAACTCGGTGAATTGCGGGGAATTTAATCCACCAGTAAAGGGTTTTTCTAAATCGAACCCGTTTATATTCACTTGGATTCCATCGGTAATTTCAAACTTATTCTGGGCTTGAAGAACTTTTGAGAAATTTCCAGAAAGTACCACAAAAACGAATAGCGATATAATTTTACTGATTTTCATAGGAATACATCGAATTTAACAAAAATACTTTGAAGTTAAAGTGATAATCAACACCGAAAATGTAATTTTGAGAACATATTATGCAATTGAGCACCATTGAAGAAATTTACCATGCTTGGAATGCAGTAAATCGTGTAATTACAAGTGATACTCGAAAAGAAGTTAAAGGAAGTCTCTTCTTTTGTTTATCTGGCGATAAATTCAACGCAAATAACTTTGCCCAAAAGGCTTTAGATTCAGGAGCTTCATTTGTAGTTACCAATAATCCTGATATTCTTGATGAAAAGGTTCTATTGGTTGAAGATCCCAACATAACACTCGGACAATTAGCTTCTCATCATGTGGCAACAATGAAAGCTAAACTTATTTGTGTTGGAGGGTCTAATGGAAAAACAACCACCAAAGAGCTTATAAACGCTGTACTTTCTACACGTTTAAATGTAAAGTACACTTTGGGAAACTTTAATAATCATATTGGTGTCCCCTTGACATTACTTTCAATTTATGAGGATACTGACATAGGAATCATTGAAACGGGAACCAATCACCCAGGAGAAATGAAATATTTGTGTGATATGTTTAATCCCGATTCTGGTATAATAACCAACATTGGTAAAGAACATTTAGAGGGCTTTGGTGACTTAGAGTCTGTGGCAAAAGAAGAAAGTGAAGTATATTTAAGATTGCAACAATCTCAGGGTTTGGCATTTGTAAATTTAGATGATCCATGGCTAGGAAACATGTCTAAACGACTTTCAAATAAAATCACGTACAGTATTCTTGATTCTAATTCTGACATTTATCTTAGACCAATGGAAGAAATGCCCAAACTTAAATTTGAGGTTTTTATTCATCAAGAATCAAAAGGTATTTTCCAAACCAAGCTAGGAGGTAAATTCAATCTATATAATATTTGTGCAGCGATTGCGTGTTCAATTAAATATGGTATCGATTGGGATTCAACGATTAATGCTATTGTTAACTTTGAATCAAACAACAATAGATCTCAATGGATTGAATTTGGAACTAAAAAAGTATTTCTAGATGCTTACAATGCTAATCCTTCTAGTGTTGTTGCTGGTTTAGAGTCATTTTCAACCATTAAAGGAAGCAAAGCCGTAATTCTGGGAGATATGTTAGAATTGGGACATCATTCTCAAAAGGAACATTTGGAAATATTTGAATTAGCAGTAAAAATGCAGTTTGAGGAATTATTCATTTGTGGTCCTGAATTTAGCCTTGCTAATAGCTCTTATCCGTTTAAGTTCGATTCGGCTGCAACTCTTTTGGCTTGGCTCGACACCCATCCTATTGAATCAGAATATATTTTTGTGAAAGGGAGTCGAGGAATGAAGATGGAAACGGTTTTAGAACATTTTAAAGCATAAAAAAAGGCCCTTCAAAAGGGCCTTTTTCATTATATTAATGTTATAATTTACTTAAAAAGTAATGAAATAGCGCCTGTAGCTAACATATTGAATAATGCTAACGGTATCATTGACTTCCAACCTAAATGCATCAACTGGTCGTAACGGAATCTTGGAAGTGTCCAACGAATCCACATAAATACAAAGATGAAAATTAAGATTTTAGAGAACATAACAGCAATTTGTGCAATTCCTAGAATGGTCTGATTCTCAATTAAATCCATCCCAGGGAAATTATATCCACCAAAATAAACGGTTGCCATCAATGCTGATGAGACAAACATATTTACGTATTCAGAGAATAAATAAAATCCTAATTTCATTGATGAATATTCGGTATGGTAACCACCAATCAATTCTGTTTCACATTCTGGTAAGTCAAATGGAGCGCGGTTAGTTTCTGCCAAAGCACAAATGAAGAAAATCAAGAATCCTAAAGGTTGATAGAATATATTCCAATTCATTCCTTTTTGCTGGGCAACAATTTCACCTAAGCTTAAAGTACCGCTCATCATGATTACAGCGATCAAGGCCAAGCCCATACTCAATTCATAGCTGATCATTTGTGCACTTGCACGAATAGCACCAAAAAGAGAATATTTATTGTTACTTGCCCAACCTCCTATCATGATTCCGTATACTCCAACTGATACAATACCCATGATGTATAAAACACCAATATTAACATCAGCTACTTGAAGTTGAACCATTCTGCCTAAAACTGGAAGTTCAGTTCCCCAAGGAATAACTGCGCTTGTAATGGTGGCTGTAACCATGGCCACTGCGGGACCCAGAATAAACAACCATTTCTCGGCGGTAGCAGGAATAAATTCTTCTTTGAAGAACAATTTACCCGCATCTGCCAAAGGTTGAAAAATACCGTAAACACCTGCTCTGTTTGGACCAATACGGTCTTGCATAAAGGCGGCCACTTTTCGTTCACCGTAAGTCAAATAAGCTGCAATACCTAATGTTACTAAGGTTAATATAGCAACTAGAATGGTTTTTTCTAATAATAATGAACTATCCATTTTATGCTTTATTCAATAAAACCGTATGTTTTGGAATTTCTCTTTCGTAGTGATTTGCTGAAATTACTGAATGCCTTGAGATTTTACGAGGACCTTCAATATTCCATTGAGATTTTTCCTTTTTATTAAATCTACAATCATTGCAAATGAACTCTTTCACTTCACCGTATTGATCTTTTCTTGCAGTAACTCTTGCAATTTCGTCACCGATCATCCATAAAACAGCATTTCCATTACATTTATCGCAAGAGCACGATGCATCCATGGGTTTAGTGTACCAAACTCGACTACGGAAACGGAACGTTTTATCAGTCAATGCTCCAACTGGACAAACATCAATAACGTTGCCAATAAAGTCATTGCTTAGATTTTTTTCAATAAACGTACTGATTTCTGCAGCATCTCCCCTTTTAAGAATGCCGTGTTCACGGTTATCTGTTAATTGGTTTGCTGTGTAAACACAACGATAACACAAAATACAACGGGTCATGTGCAATTTAATATACTCACCCAAGTCTACCTTGTCAAAGGTACGACGTTCAAATTCGTATCTTGATTGTCCAACTCCGTGTTCAAAAGCGAGGTCTTGTAAATGACATTCACCAGCTTGATCGCAAACGGGACAATCCAAAGGATGATTGATTAAAAGAAATTCAACTACTCCTTTTCTCGCATCTATTACTTTTTCGCTGGATTTGTTTTTTACCTCCATTCCATCCATGACCGATGTGCTGCAACTGGCAACCAATTTTGGCATAGGTCTGGGATCTTTTTCACTTCCTTTGGATACCTCTACCAAACAAGTTCTACACTTTCCTCCGCTACCTTTTAGCGAAGAGTAATAACACATGGCTGGAGGAACCACCTCACCGCCAATCATTCTTGCAGCATTAAGAATGGTAGTACCCGGATCAACCTGAATGGATTTTCCGTCTATTGTAATTGTAAACTTCTGAATTTGCTCAGACATAGTTATGCGTTTTCTGTTTGAAATGATTTATCAGCAACTAGTCCATAGTTGCGAATTTGACTTTCTTTCGGTTGGTTTACGTGCCATTCAAACTCTTCTCTGAAGTGTCTAATAGCAGCTGCAACTGGCCACGCAGCAGCATCTCCTAAAGGACAAATAGTATTACCTTCTATCTTTCTTTGGATATCCCAAAGCAAGTCAATATCTGCAATAGTACCATGTCCTTCTTCTAGTCTATGTAGGACTTTTTCCATCCAACCGGTTCCTTCTCTACACGGAGAGCATTGTCCACAACTTTCATGGTGATAGAAGCGGGCAAAGTTCCAGGTATTTCTTACAATACATTGATCTTCATCGAATACGATAAACCCACCTGAACCTAGCATTGAACCAGTTTGAAAGCCACCATCGGCTAATGATTCGTAGCTCATCAATCGGTCTTCACCGTTCGCTGTTTTGCAAACTAAATAATGAGGTAAGATAGGAACAGATGAACCTCCTGGAACGCATGCTTTCAAACGCTTTCCATTTTTCATACCACCTAGATACTGGTCACTGTAAATGAATTCTTCAACAGATAGCCCCAATTCTATTTCATAAACCCCTGGTTTATTTACATTACCAGAGGCAGAAATAAGTTTAGTACCAGTACTTCTACCAATACCTATTTTTGCATACTCATCACCACCTTCATTCACAATAGGAACAACTGCAGTAATGGTTTCAACGTTATTTACAACGGTTGGTCTTTGCCAAAGTCCTTGTATTGCCGGAAACGGTGGTTTCATACGTGGGTTGCCACGCTTACCTTCTAGACTTTCAATTAGAGCAGTCTCTTCACCACAAATGTATGCACCAGCTCCTGGCATGATTGATAAATCTAAATCGTATCCAGTGCCCAAAATATTCTTACCAAGCCATCCGTTTGCGTATGCCTCCGCAATTGCTTTTTCCACAATACGAAGAACAAACATGTACTCGCCTCTGATATAAATATAACTTTGATTGGCACCCAAAGCAAACGAAGAAAGTATCATTCCTTCAATTAATAAGTGAGGAATTTTCTCCATCAAATATCGGTCTTTGAATGTACCGGGCTCACTTTCATCGGCATTACACAATAAATGTCTTGGAACACCTTCTGGTTTAGCCAAAAAGCTCCATTTCATTCCTGTTGGAAAGCCCGCTCCTCCTCTTCCTCTTAATCCCGATTTTTTAACCTCCTCAACTACGTCTTCTGGTGACATTGTTTTAAGAGCTTTTTCTACGGCTGCATATCCACCATTTTTTCTGTAAACATCGTAGTTATGAATACCTTCAATGTGAACGTTATTGAGCAACAATTTTCTAGCCATTCTGATTTTCCCCCATATAATTAGCTACTGGATTACTTCTGTAAGCTTCAATTAAAGCATCCACTTTTTCTTCGGTGAGATGTTCATGAAATTTCTCTCCAGCTTGCAACATTGGTGCATATCCGCAAGCACCTAGACATTCTACTGTTTTAAGTGTAAAAATACCGTCTGCTGTGGTCTCACCATCTTTAATACCTAGTTTTTTCTCAATGTAGTTGACAATATTTTCGGCACCTTCAATCATACAAGGGCCTGTTCTACAAACTTCTAATTTGACTTTACCTACTTGCTGGGTATCATACATACTATAGAAAGTGGCTACTTCGTAAACTTCAATGGGCTGAATATGAAGCAGACGTGCAACATAATCCATAACATCCACAGAAAGCCATCCAAAGTGAGCTTGAGCAATATGCAAAACTCTTAGAAGTGCACTTTTTTGTTTTCCTTCAGGAAACAGGGAAATAACCCTTTGTACTTCATCTAAAAGATGTTGAGGTAGTTCTATTCTTTGATTGTTTTCCACGTTCAATAAAAATTAAGCGTCAAGTTCACCAGCAATTACGTTCATACTACTCATGGTCAAAATAGCATCTGACAATAAAGAGCCTTTAATCATTTCAGGATATGCTTGATAATAAATGAAGCAAGGTCTTCTAAAATGCAATCTGTAAGGGTTTCTGCCACCATCTGAAACCAAATAATACCCTAATTCACCGTTTCCACCTTCCACAGAATGATAAACTTCACCAAAGGGAATTGGAGTCTCTCCCATTACAATTTTGAAGTGGTAAATTAAAGCTTCCATACTTCTGTATACTTCTTCTTTTGGAGGAAGATAAAACGAAGGAATATCAGCATGATAATCTCCTGACGGCATATTATCCAAAGCCTGATGTATAATTTTCAAACTTTCTCTGATTTCTTGTTGACGAACCATGAAGCGATCATAAGTATCTCCTTCTGTTCCCACTGGGATGTTAAAGTCAAAATCTTGGTAAGAAGAATAAGGTTTCATGACACGTACGTCATAGTCAACTCCCGCCGCTCTTAGGTTTGGACCTGCGAAAGAATAATTCAATGCCCTTTCTGCAGAAATTGGACCCGCGCCTATTGTACGATCCATAAAGATTCTATTTCTTTCCAATAAACTCCCAAATTCATCAAAATTCTTGGGGAATTCTTTTAAAAATGTATTTAGCTTGCTAAAGAATTCTGGACTAAAATCACGATCAAAACCACCAATTCTTCCTACGTTAGTAGTAAGACGGGCTCCACATATTTCCTCAAATATATCGTAGATTTTTTCACGTTCTTGGAACATGTATGTGAATCCAGTCAAGGCGCCTGTATCAACACCAATAACCGAATTGCAAACCAAATGGTCAGCTATTCTCGATAGCTCCATAACAATTACTCGCATGTAGTCAACACGCTTTGGCATTTCAGCGCCAATGAGTTTTTCTACGGTCATATGCCATCCCATATTATTTATGGGTGACGAACAATAGTTTAGTCGGTCAGTGATTGGAGTTATTTGATTGTATGGTCTCCGCTCAGCCAATTTCTCGAAAGCGCGGTGGATATATCCCACAGTTTGTTCAGCATGTAAAATGCGTTCTCCATCCACTTTCAACACGTTTTGGAAAATACCGTGTGTTGCTGGGTGCGTTGGACCCAAATTCAGCGTAGCGATTTCGCCATCGATCGTTTCTGTGCTGACTTGGACGTTGTATTTTTTGTTTACCTCTAATTCGCTCATCTTCCAAAAAATGTATCGTTTTTATCTCTACGTGTTTCGTCTTCAAGTGCGTATTCTTTTCTCATGGGATGATAATCCATATCATCGACATTCAAAATTCTGCGTAGATCTGGATGTCCTGTAAATTGAATTCCAAAAAAATCAAAAGTTTCTCGTTCCATCCAATTTGAAGCAGAGAAAACAGGTGTCAACGAAGGAAACTCCATTTGATCTTTACTCAAGTTAGATTTAAATCTCAATCGGGTATTTTCTACCAAGTTCTGAATATGGAATACCACTTGATACTCTTGGTTTTCTTTATCAGGATAATGTGACCCCGTTAAATCAACTAAGAAATTATAACCCAATTCAGAGTTAAGATATTTTACAACTTCTAGAGCGTTATTTGCATCGATAACAATGTTGTGTTCGTTGTAAGAATCTAGAATATATTCGAGGATAAATCCTTTTGAATTCAATCCATCTATAGTTTTATCTAAAAAAGACGATGTACTCATTTTGTAGTTTCGATGTTGTAAGTTTCTAGCATTTTACGGTATTCATCAGAATCTCTTCTTCTCAAACTTTCATTTTTCGCTAAGTGCTGAATTTTCAAAACACCCTCAATGATTTGTTCTGGTCTTGGAGGGCAACCAGGAACGTAAACGTCTACTGGAATTACGTGATCAATACCCTGAAGAACACTATAAGTATCAAATATTCCTCCGCTAGAAGCACAAGCTCCAACAGAAAGAACCCATTTAGGTTCAGCCATTTGATCGTATACTTGTTTTAAAACAGGACCTAATTTTTTAGAAATAGTTCCAGCTACAATCAATAAGTCTGCTTGTCTTGGACTGAAAGACATACGTTCTGACCCGAAACGAGCCAAATCATAATTCGCACCCATAGTTGCCATAAACTCAATTCCACAACATGAAGTCGCAAAAGGCAATGGCCACAAAGAGTTGGCTCTTGCCATTCCTATAACTTTATCCAATGAAGTTGCGAAGAAACCTTGTCCTTCGAATCCTTCTGGTGCTTCAACTACTTTAACCATAACTATACAACAATTTTAATTGATTAACGTTCCCATTCCAGGGCGCCTTTTTTCCACACATATATGAATCCAGTCAAGAAAAATCCCACAAAAGTGACAACTGCCATGAATCCTTCCCAACCCATTTCTTTAAAATTGACTGCATAAGGGTAAAAGAATATCACTTCCACGTCAAACAAGACAAACAGAATTGCCGATAGAAAGTACTTTACCGAAACAGGAAATCTAGCATCTCCTTGAGACTCAATTCCACATTCAAAAGTTTCTATTTTTTTGACAGTCTTTTTCTTAGGACCCAACAGCTGCGATAAAAACAAGGCTAAAACTACAAACCCAATGGAAAAACCCAATTGGATCAATATCGGAATGTAACTTTCTGGACTATTCATGACTTGCGACAAAAATAATACAACGCACTATATGAATTGTTCAATGATTGACCTTTTGTGTAAAAAAATATCCAAGTTTTATCACATTTTCGAATCACTGATGGATTTATCAGACAATTTGACTGAAATTGCATCAGATTTAAATTATGAAACAAAGAAAAATACTCGGAATTACTTCAATTTTAGCAATGGCGGGACTAACTGTTGTTCTTACCTCAAATTCCTCTGGTCCCGGAGGAAATAGAACCGGTTCACCCGGGAGTTCAGGTACTTGTACATCTTGTCATGGGTCTAATAATAATTTAGCCTCGTCATTAACTGCTGAGTTAATTGACAAATCATTAAATACTGCAGTAACTGACATAATTCCATCAACAAATTACACTCTTCGAATTACATCCAAAGGAAATTCTTCAAAAATGGGATTTCAAGCGGTAATTTTGGACGCATCAAATGCAGCGGCTGGAACTTTTGGTACTGCTCCATCTAAAACCAACGTGAGCTCATCAAAAGTTTGGGGACATACATCCCCAGGAACGTCAAACGGACAAAATGTATGGGAAATTGATTGGCAAGCTCCAAGTTCAATTACTGGAAACCTGAATATATACGCAGCATCTGTAATTTCAAATGGAAACGGTTCAGATAACGGTGACGATGTTAAAACCGCCGTTCAACAGTTGAAAGCGAATTCAAATTCAACAACAGTGCTTTCACAGACAGGCGTGAAAATTTTGGGAAATCCAATTTCCAAAGGAAATGAATTGTTTATAAATCAAACGTTGAAATTAGCCGTTGTTTGGAATTTGAATGGTCAAGTTGTTTATAAACAAACTAATTGTAACAGCTTGAATATTTCACAATTGCAATCTGGAAATTACATCCTTCAAGGAATTGATCAAATGGGCAATCGATTTTCTGAACAATTCTCAGTAATCGAGTAGTTATTTACGTCTTTTCTCCTCTTTATTCAACGCCCTGTGAAAAGCAGAGGCGTTTTTTTTGTGTTTGTTGTAATCTGATTCGAAAATATGATAGCCTGAGAAGTCAGACTTGGCACAGAAATACAAATAATCATGATCTGTATAATTTAAAACAGCATCAATAGCTTCTACAGATGGAATACATATAGGTCCTGGAGGTAAGCCTTTATGAATGTATGTGTTATAAGGCGAATTGATAAATAAGTCTTCTCTGCCCCTAACCCGCTCAGCCTTACCTTTTGCAAATACAATTGTAGGATCGGCTTGCAATTTCATGCCTTTTCTGAATCGATTCATGTAAACACCGGCAATCTGAATGTATTCAGCTTTTTTATTACTTTCTTTTTGTACCAAACTAGCGATAGTAACCGCTTGGATAAGAGTTAAATCTTGACTCTTCAATTTCGAAGTTCGAATGCTATCCCAAAATAATTCTTGTTCTGCTTTCATTCGATCAAAGAATCCTTCTACTGATACACCCACAGATATATTGTAAGTATTGGGTACAAACAATGCTGGCCATGTGGTGTCGCTAAAACCGTAGTTTAAAAGTAATTGTGGTGAGATCAACTCACGATGTAATTCACCATAGTTTAATATCAATTTTGATGAAACCCTTTCACACAAACTTTCGGCCCAAATTCCAGGAATAATTACAAGATTTACGGTTTGATTTCTGTTTTCCCGCAATGAGCGAATAATTTTAAATGGAGTACTGTTAGGTGGTAGAAAAAACTTGCACGGTGTGATTTTGTATCCGGCTTTTTCGGCCCAAAATGACAATCCTAAAGGCATCTCAACATTAAAGTTTTGATTGAAGTAGTTATTCAAACTATCTGAATTCCAATTGTTTTTAATTATAACCTCTTGGTGGTTTTTATTGCTGGAAGTTTGTAAAAAAAAGATGGCAATTATTGCCATTAATACTACACTTAACACCAAGAGAATTACCCACTTTTTGCTTTTCTTCATACTTTTACAAAACGCAAAAATCAACTTTTTTCTCAAATCAAAGAGTTTAATTTTTTGAACCGTATTTTTGCGAGGTGAAAGTAGCAATTATTGGAGCTGGTAAAATGGGTAAAACCATTGAAAGTTTATCTTCCCAGATGGGTTTTGAAGTTGTTGAGAGATATAATTCCCACAATCCGTTTTTAGAATGTTCATCTACAAATGCCGATGTAGCAATTGAATTTTCAATCCCTGAGTTAGCCGTTAAGCACATTTTTCATGCACATAATTTAGGATTACCCATTATAGTTGGAACCACAGGTTGGTATGATGAATTTGATGAAGTTAAACAACAGACCATTTCAAAAAATGGAAGCCTTTTCTACGCTTCAAATTTTTCAGTTGGTGTTAACATATTTTTTCAAATTAATGCACTACTAGCCAAATTGATGGATCAACAAACACCATATTCTGCTTCAATGCAGGAAATCCATCACACAGAAAAAAAAGATGCACCCAGTGGAACCGCGATCTCTTTAGCAAATCAAATTTGTGCCAATAATCACAACTACGATAAGTGGACAGTGCATTCAAATACTTCATTAGAACCTAATGGTGAGTTATACATTGAGGCATTAAGAGAACCGCATGTACCTGGAACTCATATTGTGAAATGGGACAGTGCCATTGACTTTATTGAAATCAAACATGAAGCAAAAAGTCGATTGGGCTTTGCTCAAGGAGCGGTCTATGCCGCCAAGTTTTTGTTTGGTAAAAAAGGCGTTTTTTCGATGAATGACCTTCTCAAACTTTGAACATTAGCGAATTAATAAAATTTGAATTTACATTTGTAACTTATGGATAGTTTTAATCTCCAGATATTTATCGCCATTTGGGCGGCAGCCTTCATTCTTACTCGTTTAGGACTTTCAAGAATGTTCAAGCTTGCAGGGTTAAACCCACTGTTGGCATGGATTCCCATCCTGAACTGGTGGTTTTGGATCAAATTAGTTGATCGACCCAAATGGTATATGTTGGGGATGGTTATACCGGGTTTAAATATTCTATTTAGTTTCAATATAAAACTTGACTTACTCAGAAGCTTTGGAAAGAATACATTCTGGGAACAATTTGCAGGTATTGTTTTGACGTTTGCGTACTTCCCTTATTTATTGTTTGATAAAAACTTAGCCTTTGTAGGTGCTGCTGGAAATAAAGATTGGAGAACCGAGAATCTTAAAAAATCTTCTGGCGGACGTGAGTGGGCAGATGCCTTGTTATTTGCTGCCTATGTAGCTGGTGGAATGCGCGCTTTATTTTTTGATTTATATCAAATTCCAACACCTTCTATGGAATCTAATTTAATGGTGGGTGATTATTTAGTTGTTTCAAGAACCAACATAGGAATGAGAATACCCTTGACTCCAGTCTCTGTGCCAGTTTTAGCTCCTAAAGAAATTATGGGACTAAAAGCATATTCGGAATTAGTGGAATTTCCATACATGAGACTACCCGGTTGGTACAAAATCAAAAATAACGATGTCATCGTATTTAACTGGCCAGCTGATGCAGGATTCCCAATTGATAAGAAAGATAATTATGTAAAGCGTTGCATAGGAATTCCAGGCGATTCTATTTATATAAATGATGCTGTGGTTTATGTGAATGGAAAAGCTCTGCCATCTGTAAAAAAGCAACAAAAAAGGTACCTATTATTGATGAACGAGTTTATTTCACAAGACTTTTTAGTCAATAACGATTTGGGAGATTATACCATACCTTACCGAGTAGCACCTGAAATATTGGAATCCACCAAAAAACAAGGTGAAATGTTGATTCCTTACCATATTTATACTTGGCCTGAAAATGCCGATAAAATCAGAAATGTTAAGAGTGTTCGTGGTTTATTCGAAGATATCATTGATGAGGGTTATAACCGTCATTTATTCCCAGACACCATGAATACTGCTTATTTGAAGCACAATTGGGATTTAAATAATTTTGGACCGTTCTATCTTCCTAAAAGAGGCGATAAAATTCGCTTGACAAAAGGTAATTGGGATTGGTTTAAAGCGGCAATTAATGTTTACGAAAAAGCGGACATCAGCGAACAGGACGGTCGTTTTTACAAAAATGGAGGTACAATTGAAATCTCAGAATACACATTTAAATATGGATATTACTGGATGATGGGAGATAATCGTTACAATAGTTATGATTCTAGAATGTGGGGTTATGTGCCCGAAGATCACATTTTAGGAAAACCATTGTTTACTTTCTTCTCTTTGAGAAAAGTGATTGGTATTAATGACATTGGAGAGCCACTCATTGAAGGAAATAATATGATCTACGAAACAAAAGCGAAGAGCGATAATTCAATGAGCTTTATTAGATGGGATCGTATTTTCAGAAAGATTGAATGATGATGGTTTACCCTATCATCTTAGGGTATTATCTCGTTGATCGTAGAAATTCCATCTAATTCCAAATCCTAAATAGTTTCTGGTATAAGCATTGAAGCCAACATTCTTCATTAGTTGATAGTTTAATTCAATGCTTCCACCTGGAAACAAATAATATCTTGCCGTTAATTGAGTTTGTATTATAGATTGCTTTGCACCTTGAAGCATTATCGCGTTTTGTCGATCATATGCTGTTCTGTATGATTTAAATAAACTTCCCCCGAAATTCAATCCAGCGGTATCCTGCCCTTTTTGAGCAAAAATACCCACACATTTTATTTCTAATTTTTGGATTTTAGCGGGTATCCAAAATGCACGCAATGCAATTTCTCTAAAATTACTTTCTAAAGGATGTGCCAAGGCATGACTAAAATGACTGTAATAACTGCTGCTAAAGTGTGAATATGTATGAGGACGAACTCTATTGTATTCCAATTGCACGTATGCTTGGTCTTTTATTTGTGTATTGCGAGAATTCGTAGAATAATATATACCGAATTGTTGACCGAATTTATTGCCGTAATAATTTTTTTGGTTAATCACTTTCCCCATGGTTAATTCATCTAGAAGAAGTTGACCATATACTAACCATTGTTTTTTGGGCGTCCACTTAAAATCTAATGCCAACATTGCATTGTCTGGGGAACCTAAATCTCTTTCAACCGATCTATACAGAATAATAGGATTAAAATAATTTGCATCAAATTGGTTGTTTGTGCGTGAATGTATAATCATTTCAGAAAAACCCAATTCGAAATTCAATTTTTTAAATTCCAATGAACCTCTGTGAATCGCTAGGAATTTTTTATTTAGCACTCTAAAAGAGTCCTCTGTCATATCTCTAACTAGTTCTTTAAATAAATTCTGATATTTGAAAGGTCCTAATGAATAATTTACTTGTAAAAATAAACTAGGTGGAGCAAAGTTGCTCAAAATTAGACTTCTATACCCTGAACCAACGAATTGTCGATCATGACCGAAAGTAGAAGAAATATTGTAAGAATTTTTCTTCTCAATGATTTTCGCTTGAATATAACCGGTTGCATAAAAATTCGATATTAAACCATATTTAGATCTTTGGTAATAAGTAACGCCTTGGTAAACTTTATTCTGAGTGTAAAAATCATCTAAATTCTGAGTGTAATTAAATTGGTTTACAAAAGCCTGACTGTAAAGAGTGATTTTATCGGAAAATTGCGCTTGAACTTCAATTCCTCGCCCATTTACCACTGTTGTATCAAATGCTTTTCCCATTTTAGGGCTATATAGTAGATCTAAAATAGGATTAATAACAACGTAATCTAATTTATCTTCTGATTCCCAGCAATATGCACGATTGGGAGACGAAAAAAAATGCTCGCCTAATTTTTGGGTCAATTTCCAATTTCCGAAACCTTGTCTGGTATTTCCGAAGTACTCAGGATTGTTCCATTCAAAAAAATGATATTCTTGATTTGAAAAATGCTTGAGGTGCTTGATAGAATCTAACGGCGTTAAATGGGCCAATTTTGCAAGTAAATCAGGAGATTGCACATGAAATCTCATGGAATTAAATTCCTCTAAGTTCGAAGAAATCAAACGATCTTCAATAATTGAATGCGCCTTTATTAATCGATACTGCGAGTATAAACTCTGGCTCATTGTCGCAGCAACAATGGCAAGATGCCTTAAAATAGTCATTCAAAATTTACCGCAACTGATTTACCTACAATGTTTCCTGAAAAATTACTTAATTCGAATTCATGGTAAGGTTCAAGTTGTTTTATTTCTTCTGGGGATATCAAATCAAGATGGCTTAATAATTCTTGAGCAACCTGATATTGTGGACCCATTTTGCCGTCATCAATTTTAATGGATATTCCAAGATTCTTCTGTTTGTCCGCAATACAATAGACCCCGTCGGCGCCTGTTTTACCAATGATCCTGCCTTCAGTGATTTTGATTAAATCCGTACAATATCTGTTGGTTCCCGCCAACATTTCAGGAAATTCGGAGCAAGCACTAACAATGATTTCAGCTGCTTTTATATATTCTTCTGGGATATGCGCTGCTGGACTTATTAGATTTTTAAATGCAATGGCTTGATTTACAATAGGCATTGCAAATGTTGGAGCACTGCAACCATCCATACCACATTTCAATTCGTCCTCAGGAAATTCATAGAAAACCGACACTACTTTTTTTATTTCTTTTTGCAATTCAGAATTAGTAGAAATATAATCATTGAAATCTAATCCTTTAAAAGTACAATAAGCAAGAAAGCCAGCGTGCTTGCCACTACAGTTATTATGTAATTGTCTGGGCTTTAAATCATTTTTGATTAGTTGGTATAAATCTGATTTTAGCGTAGGTGCTTGAGCTCCGCATTTAAGATTAGATTCGGAAAGTCCAATTTTCTTTAAAATGGCATCCACTACTTCCATATGCATGTGTTCCCCATTGTGAGAACCGCACATAACCGCGAGCTCTTGAAGGGTGAATTTAAAATGATCAAACGCACCTGAAACAATCAATGGGATGTGTTGAAAGAGTTTCATTGCGCTTCGCGGATAACAAACTTGTTTTATATCACCTCTCGAAAATTCAATTTCATTCGTGCCGTTTACCACACAAACTACTCCACGGTGAAAACTCTCATTCACCTCACCTCTGTATAACTCTACTAAAATAGGATTCACTTTTTAATTATAATTTGTGTTGAGCCAACAAAAATAAAACCGACATTCTGACTGCTACCCCATTTTCGACTTGTTGAAGTATGATACTGTGTTCACTATCAGCTATATCACTGCTAATTTCAACTCCACGATTTATGGGTCCAGGGTGCATGATAGTAATTTCTTTATCTAATCTATTTAAACGATTCAGATCCAAGCCATATAACGTTGAATATTCTCTGAGTGATGGAAAGAATCGTTGATCTTGTCTTTCAAGTTGTATTCGCAACATATTTGCCACATCACACCATTTAAGGGCTTCATCGATATTGTGCGATACTTTAACACCTAATTTTTCAATATGTTTGGGAATCAAAGTTGCGGGACCACATACCATCACTTCGGCACCAAGAAGTTGCAAACAATAAATATTACTAAGTGCTACTCTTGAATGTTTGATGTCGCCTACAATTACTACTTTTTTACCTGCAACATCTCCTAATTTTTGCTTGATTGAGAATGCGTCTAACAAAGCTTGTGTTGGATGTTCATGAGTGCCATCTCCTGCATTTACTATTTGAGCATCAATATGCTTAGATAGAAACAAACAAGCACCTGGAGCTGGGTGTCGCATTACAACCATATCAACCTTCATTGATAAAATGTTGTTAACTGTATCAATGAGAGTTTCTCCTTTTTTTACGCTTGATGATGAAGAGGAAAAATTGATAATATCAGCACCCAATCTTTTCTCTGCAAGTTCAAATGAGACCCTGGTTCTTGTAGAATTTTCAAAGAATAAATTGGCAATGGTTATATCTCTGAGCGCGGGAGTTTTTTTCACCGGCGCCTGTAATAACTCTGAAAAATTGGTGGCTGTATCTAAAATGGTTTCAATTTGACCTTTTTCTAAGCCTTTGATACCAAGTAAATGATGCACATTTTTACTCATGTTCTTTATTTTCTAAAAGCCAAACTTGTACTTCATTTGAAGCCTCCCATTCCACTCTAACGTAATTATTGGTATTTCTACTATCAACAAGTACTCCGTAATAATCTGGCTTTATTGGTAATTCACGTTCAAATAACCGCTCTACTAAAACCAACAATTCAATTCTTTTAGGCCGACCAAAACTCATGACTGCATCAATGGCCGAACGAACGCTTCTTCCAGTAAACAACACATCATCAACAATAATGATGTTTAGATTTTCAGTTGAAAAGTCAATTTTAGACGGTTTTGGGATGTGGATTTCACCTCTTCCAATATCATCTCTAAAAAACGTGTGATCCAATTGACCGTATTTAATGTTGTGACCAATCAAATTTTCAATTTCGAGTCTTAACGCATTTGCCAATTCTATTCCTCTTGGTTGAAGTCCTATAATGGCAGTATCATCAAAAGAGTGATGTTTTTCAATTAATTCTAATGCAAATCGTTTCAGGATCAATTTTGTATGATCCAAACTGAGCAATATTTTACCTTTATTGGGCATTGTTTGACATTTCTAAGATGGCCTCAAATTCTTGAGATGTTAATTTAATTACTGATAGCCTAGGTTGTTTAACTAATCCCATTTGAGATAATCGTTCATCTGATTTCATTTGGCTCAAAGTAACTGTGTTTTTCAATTTAGAATGTGGCCTAACTTCTACAACCACCCATTGTTGGTCAGTTGTTGTTGGGTCTTGATATGATTCTTTAATTACTTCTGCAATTCCAACCACTTCTTTTCCTTCATTTGAATGATAGAAAAGACAAAGATCGCCAAATTTCATTTCACGCAGATTGTTTCGAGCTTGGTAATTTCTTACTCCATCCCAAAATGTTTGCTGATCTTTTTCAAATTGTTCCCAACTATATTTAAAGGGTTCTGATTTGATCAACCAATAGTTCATTAATGCAAATTTAAACAAATTCGCTTCACTTATATAATTCTTGATTCTTAATCGATGTTTGATAATTAATGTGTCAATTTATTGGTAATATATTTGACATATGAGAGAAATGCATTAATTTCACGGCATGATGTATTTGAAGGAAAATATCAAATTATTGAGAAAACGAAAAAAACGCAGTCAAGAAGAAGTCTCTGCTAGTTTAGGTATTACACGTTCTGCATATAATAGTTATGAAAACGGTGTTGCAGAACCTGGGATAAATATCTTAATTAAGTTTTCTGATTTTTTTCAAATCAATATTGATAAACTTATACGTGTTGACCTTAATGAAATCCCAGAAAATCAATTAATACAACTTGAAAAAGGATTTGATTTAGATGTTACAGGTACGAGATTGCGGATTTTAGCCACTTCTGTGAGTCTTGACAATGAAGAGAATATTGAATTGGTTCCAATAAAAGCCAAAGCTGGATATACCACCGGATATGCAGATCCTAATTATATAAAGGTCTTACCTGCATTCAATCTTCCTTTTTTATCGCCTAATAAAAAGTATAGAACCTTTCCTATTTCGGGCGACAGTATGCCACCCGTAGTTGATGGTGCATTCGTTACTGGTGAATATTTACAAGATTGGAATATGGTCAGAAATGGACATCCGTATATTGTGGTATCAAAAGATGAAGGAATTGTATTCAAAATTCTTTACAATCGTATTGAGGAAGATGGTACTTTTCTTTTATGTAGTACCAATTCTTTGTACCAGCCATATCCGCTCAAAGTTCAAGATATCTTAGAAATTTGGAAATTTGTGAACTATATAAATCCCAAATTCGAAGAACCACAACAAAGTGACAATGACAATGTTGGGCCAACTTTACGCATGATACAAAGGGAAATTGGCTTTATTAAAGATAAAGTGAAGAATATTGAAGATAAAATTTGACAAACTCTCATTAACATTTTGGGTTGTCCTTATTATCTTCGCAGCCGAAGAAATCATTTTCTATGAAATTCAACAAAGAAACATATTTGGAGTGGTACAGATCCATGCTATTGATTCGTCGATTTGAAGAGAAGTCAGCACAGTTGTACGGACAACAAAAAATAAAAGGATTTTGTCACCTGTATATTGGTCAAGAGGCACTCGTTGCTGGTATGATGTCAGCGATTACGAAAGAAGATAAAGTTATTACTGCTTATCGTGACCACGGACATGCATTAGCCATGGGTGTTTCTGCAAATGAAGTAATGGCTGAACTATATGGTAAGGCTACAGGTTGTTCAGGCGGAAAAGGCGGAAGTATGCACATGTTTTCAAAAGAACATAACTTTTTTGGAGGACATGGTATAGTTGGCGCTCAAATACCTATGGGTGCTGGTTTGGCTTTGGCTGAACAATATCAAGGAACTCAGAATATCAGCTTAACTTTCTTTGGCGATGGCGCTGCTAGACAGGGAGCCTTGCACGAAACATTCAATATGGCAATGCTTTGGAAGTTGCCTGCAATTTTTATTTGTGAAAACAATGAGTACGCAATGGGAACTAGTGTTGCGAGAACTACTAATATGTTAGATATTTACAAAATTGGACTTGCATACGATATGCCCAGTTTTCAAGTTGATGGCATGAAGTGTGAAACTGTTCACGAAGCCATTGCGGAAGCTGCTGATAGAGCTAGACGCGGAGATGGTCCAACATTTTTAGAAATAAAAACATACAGATATAGAGGCCATTCAATGAGTGATCCTGCAACTTATCGCACAAAAGAGGAGCTTGCTGATTACAAGGAAAAAGATCCTATTGAAACAACCAAGTCAACTATTTTGAAGAAAAAATATGCGACCGAGGCTGAGTTAGATGCTATGGAAGAGGAACTTATTAAGTTGGTTCAAGAGAGTGTTGATTTCGCTGAATCTTCTCCTTATCCAGACGCCTCTAAATTGTTTACTGAGGTATATGTAGAAAATGATTATCCTTTCATTATGGACTAATTGTCCAAACTTAAATCAATTATAGTATATTCGCCCCCTTATTATGGATATTAGACATTCTTGGAACGCATTCAAAACTGATTTTTCAGAGAAATACGCGAACAACAAAAGAAATTACAACATAATTGGATTATCTGTTGTTGCTGTGGTTGGTGGAATTTTATTCTACACTCTTAGTTATAAACCAACACAAGAAATAAAGGCATCTGAAAAATTCGCTTCTATGTACTACTATTTTAAAACAGATTCTACACCTGTAGTTTTAAAAGGTGATGCAAAGAGAAATATTTGGTCAGCAACAAGAATTGCTGACGAGTTCGGATCTACCGTTAAAGGAAGAGAAGCAGCATTGTGTGCATCAATTGCCTTGATGAAAGAAAAGAAGTTTGAAGAAGCATTAAAGTATCTTGGAAAAACAAAAGCAAACGATAAAATCTTAAGTGCCTCTATCATAGCGATGAAAGCAGTATGTAATGCTGAATTGGGTGATATTAAAGAAGCAGCAAGTCTTTATGAGCAGGCTGCTAGAATCGATGAGAACGACTTCTCTGCGATGTACTTGAAGAAAGCAGGTATCCATTATGAAATGACTGAAGATTTCAGCAGCGCATTAAGTTGTTACCAGGAAATTGCACAAAAATATTCAACTTCATCTGAAGGTACTGATATTGAAAAATATATCGGTAAGATGAAAGCCAAATTAGGCGAATTCAATCCATAAGTCCAGTTTTGTGTCGAACGCCGGATTCCATTACTCTCCACCTACTCCATCAGATATACCATTTAACAACCTTAAAATTGGGGTAGTTACTTCGGTTTGGAATGAACATATTACTCATGCTTTGAAACATGGATGTATTTCTGAATTAGTGAATCTCGGTTTTTCTCTTGAACAAATTGTACAGTCTGATGTTCCTGGGGCATTTGAATTGCCATTGGGAGCTCAAAAATTATTTGAACTTGCACAAGTTGATGCTGTAATATGCTTAGGTGCCGTCATTAAGGGCGATACCCCTCATTTCGATTTCGTTTGTCAAGGAGCCACAGATGGCATTATGAATGTTGGTTTAAAATATAGTAAGCCGTGTATTTACGGTTTGATTACTACACTAACTGAGCAACAAGCCTTAGATCGGATTGGTGGCAGTCATGGACACAAAGGCAAAGAGGCTGCCCATACGGCAGTTCATATGCTTACAGAATTCTACAAGTTATAAAAAATTCATTCCTATTGAATATGTTTACTGAAAATTATCACGAGCAATTGAGCGAGGCTGAGAAACTGATTCACAGTCAAGAAGAGTCAAGTACTTTTCGAGACCAATACAGTAAACTTAGCAAAGAAGAAATTATCAAAGAAGCAGAATCTCTGATTCAGACTGCTGATGTGAAAGCTTCTTATCAGAAATTGCTAGAACTAAAATCAATTTTTGAAGCATTAGTTTCTGCTGAGAAACCAGCCCAAATTAAAGCTTGGATTGATGCAGGAAATGATGTCCGTGAATTTGTTCCTCCTCAAGATGAACTCAAAACTAAATTATTAGACATATTCAATCAATTTCAAAAGCTAAGAGAAGAAGAAAAAAAACGTGCTGAGGAAGAGAAATTGGCAAATTTGGTTAAGAAAAAAGCCATTCTAGATAAAATAAAGACTTTGGTTGAGAGCGAAGAAACTGAGGCCAGCCTTGGACATATTCGTGATTGTATGCGGGAATGGAGAGAGATCAGAATTATACCCAAAGAATTTCAAGACGAAGTATCTTCTCAATATAAAGCTTTGATTGATAGGTTTTATGATAACCTTACCATTTACAATGAGCTAAAAGATTTAGATAGAGAAAAAAATCTCGAGATTAAAATAGAATTGATCAAAAAGGTTGAAGCTCTAAATAACGAACAAAACATCCGAAAATCTTATATTGCTCTGCATAAATACCATGAAGATTGGAAAAATGCTGGGCCAGTAAGAAAAGACATTTCTGAAGAAATTTGGTCTAGATTTAAAGGCGCTAGTGATGAAATCTTAAACGCCATCAAGGCAGTTCAAAATGAATTGGATGAAAAAAGGAAAGCCAATTTAGAAAAGAAAGTGGTTCTTATTGAAAAAGCCGAAGCGGCGATTTCAGTTTGGCCAGTAAACAATAAAGATTGGCAAAAATTAGGCACTGAATTAGATCAATTATTTGAAGAATGGAAAAAAATTGGTCCTGTTCCTACTGCTTTAAACGAGGAAACTTGGAATAAATTCCAAACCGCTAGAAACTCGTATTATTCTGAAAGAAAGTTATTCTTTAAAGAATTACAATCCAATAAGAAAGATAATCTTAAATTGAAACTTGAACTTTGCGAAAAAGCCGAAAGTTTAAAGGATGCATCTGAATTCAATAAAACAGCTGATAAGTTCCAGAGTCTTCAAGAAGAGTGGAAAAAGATTGGTCCTGTTCCTGAAGAACAAAATGAGCTAATTTGGAAGCGATTTAGAGCCGCATTTGATCATTTTTATCAAAGAAGAAATCAGTGGTTCGATGAGAGAAAAACTCAAGAATCTGGTGCAGTTCAAGCCAGAGAAGCAGTTGTTAAAAAACTTGAAGGTTTAATTGCTCAGGCTGAAAAGAATTTCACTTTCGCCGATTTAAAACAAATTCAGACCGAATGGAATAACAGTGGTTTTGTTTCAGGAAAAAGATTTCATACTTTAAATACGAAATTTCAAAATTTAATCGACCCGTTGTTTCAATCGTTGCGAGAGCAAAACAATGAAGACCGTAAAAAAACAATGTCAGATTATGTTGAGAACCTCAATCAATCTTCTGATGGTAAGTCAAAGTTAAAATCTGAACAAAGAAGATTAAAAGAAACTATCAAGAAACTAGAGGAAGAAATTTCAACTATTGACAATAATAAGTCTTTCTTTGCTTTATCGAAAAATGCCGATGCTGTTTTAAAGCAGTTTGATGACAAAATCAACAAATTGAATCAGCAAAAAGATAGATTAAAAACAGAATTAGGAATAGTAGAGAAAGCCCTCTAGTATGATTAACCGAATCGGAAAGTGGTTCGATTACCTATCTTATTTATTGTATTCAACCAATAGACACGGAGTTCATTCTCCGTTTGTTTATGAATTTGTCGACAAAGTCTTGTATAATAGTGCGCCATCAAAAAATGAATTCTTGGAATATCAACGAACTTTGATGGTTCAAAGTAAAAGTATAGGCTATGATGGTGTTTCTTTGTCTGAATATGTAAATACTTACACCTTACCATCCAAGTATTGTGAGTTACTACAACGTATTGTACTTTTTTATAATATTAAACTAGTAAATGAAATAGGTCCTTCTACTGGTTTGGAATACAATTATATACGATATTTGTCTTCTACTGATTTGGCTCCCAATCTTAAGTTATTTTCAACTGATAAATTAGAGCCTTATACTTCTCTTTTCAATAAAAGCCAAAAAGAGTTTGATAAGGTATTTTCCCAAAAAACCGATCATGAAGAAGCTCTAGATGGTGAACACTTTGCATCCGGGAGTCCAATAAAAAAGCTGTTATTATTTCATAGATTAGATAGAGATTCTGATTTTTGGAATTCTCTTGATCGTGAGTTATTGGATTCAACCAATCAAGATTTCTTTGTTTTTACACATCCCTATCACAATGAAACTTCACGTTTGAACTGGCAACGAATTGTGAATCAGCCAGATTTCCACGTAACTATTGATTGCTTTTATTTGGGAATTGCAATTAAACGTACACAACAAGTTAAAGAACATTTTCAACTTAGATACTGAAAGATATCATACATTTGAATTATGTCATCGCTACCCTTTTACGAACACAAAATTAGAGTTAGATATCACGAATGTGATCGGATGGGGTTTTTGCATCATAGTGTTTATGCTGTTTACTTCGAAGAAGCACGCACTGAAATTTTAAGATCGCGTGGCATTACATACAAAGAAATGGAAGACGAAGGAATCATTATGCCAGTTAGATCAATGAAGTTTTTATTCAAAAAAGCGGCCATTTATGATGATCTTCTTACAGTTCGAGTATCAATTTTAGGTGAGCCTAAAGTTAGAATGACATTCAAATATGAGATTTATAATGAAAATGGCGATTTTTTGTCTGACGCCGAAACTGAATTATTTTTTGTTAATAAATCAAATATGAGACCGATCGCTCTTCCCGAAAAATTCTTGAATAAAATGTATTGATTCCAATGAAATCAGAAACCCCTCAGAATCATGAATTGATTGAAGAAATTTCAACCGACAAGGAGCATTTCCTTGCTCGGAAATTAAGGGAGTATCTTCAAAAGAAAACAATTCGAGGTTTTAAGGGATTGTCATTTTATGAGGTTGGTAGATATTTTTTAAGATCCATTTTCATGGAGAATATCAGCCTTAGTGCTTCATCACTTAGTTTTAATTTCTTTTTGGCGCTATTCCCTGCCTTGCTTTTTTTACTTACATTAATTGCCTATTTACCCTTTCATGGAATGAAGACTCAATTGATAGAGCAATTGTCTTTGATACTTCCAGAGCGTACCTATGAAGAAATTAGTCAAACCATTCTCGAAATTTTAAGAAAGCAAAATTCGAGTTTATTATCTTTCGGATTTTTGTTGACCATTTATTTCGCATCCAATGCATTTCATATTCTAATCAACACATTCAATCGACGATTAGCAGGAACTGATATGCGAGCCAAACAGAATTGGTTTATAATCAGGGCCAGGGCGATATTTTTAACATTCTTATTAACTGTTCTAATCATACTCTTCTTGGCGATTGTTACTGTTTCAGTTCAAATTGAAACTTATATGATAGAAAACGACTGGCCCTTGGTGAGTTTGTACAGTTTTTTGATTGTATTAATTGAATATTTATTAGTTGCAGCTGTTTTTGTCTTTACTATTTCTTCCATTTATTTCTTCGCCCCATCCAAAACTGAACGTTGGAGGTTTTTTTCTATTGGAGCCCTTTTAGCAGGTGCATTATCCATAATTGCCACCTTCGGTTTCACTTTATACGTAAATAATTTTGATAGTTACAATAAGGTTTATGGTTCAATTGGGGCCATCATTGCATTGATGGTATTGATTTATATCAACACGTTCTCTATGATTATTGGATTTGAGCTAAACACAAGTATTGATAAGGCTGAAATTGCGCGAGTTCGAATCAAGAAGAAACAAATATCTTCTCAGCAACTACCTTCTGATAATATTCGTTAACCTTTCCCAATAACTCATTACGTTGCAGAAATACTTCGTTCTTGAGTACAGGATTATCCACTTTTATGTATAGGGTCTTTGACTTTAAAGTAATATCGGTCGTGTATTTTGCAATTAACTTGCCCACTATCTGTTCCCAATCTTTTTCAATGCTCATTTCATCCAGTTTGGAATCAAGATGATAACGCTTATACATAGCTTGAATCACAGAGCTGATGTGGTTGTCTTTTTTTTCTTTTTTCATTTTTAACTTTGGACGTTTTTAAGTTTACTGTGTTTAAATCCGTAACTAAAGTAGAGTATTAGTCCCAAGAGAAACCACAAACCAAACCATTTCCAATTATCTAATGTCATTCCAGTTAACAAAAACATGCACGTCGAAACACCCATTAAAGGTATAATATTCCATTTTCTAAAAAATGCAAAAATGGATAGCGCTATTAAAAACACCCACATAATTATATGGCTGATTCCATAAAAATCTAGTGCTAACAAACTCCTAAAATAATCTGGAATGTATAAGTTCGTTAAAACACCTGAAAGTATAACCAACGCAGGAAATAAGTACTGTGCATTTATGTGAATCAATTTGAATCCTGTTTCCTGTGAATCTTTCCTTGGTGGCAATAATAACACACCACCACAAACTAGTACAAAAGCAACTATGGTTCCAATGGAAGTAAAATCTAAAACGAATGTTTCATTGGTAAAAAAGATAGGAACGCCTACTACTAAACCAGTAATAATTGTTGCGAAACCAGGCGTTTTGAATTTTGGATGAATTTGGGAAAATTTTTCAGGCAGAAGACCATCTCTGCTCATAGACATCCAAATTCGAGGTTGACCCATTTGGAATACCAATAAAACTGAAGTCATGGCAACAATGGCAGACACAGATACAATGTATTCAAGCCAATGTATTCCTTTATAATTTAATGCAAAAGCCAACGGATCATCAACACCGAGTAAATTAAAGGGTACCATTCCAGTAAGAACTAGAGAAATCAATATGTATAGGACCGTACAAATCAACAGCGAATAAAACATACCTCTTGGGAGGTCTCTTTTAGGATTTTTACTTTCTTCAGCTAAGGTACTCACGGCATCAAATCCGATATAAGTAAAGAAAACCGCTGAAACCCCTGTCATAATTCCAGACATTCCATTAGGATTAAATGGGGTGAAATTATCAAAGTCAATGTAAAAAGCCCCAACCACAATCACCAATAAAATGATGATAACTTTCAAAATTACCATGGCATTACTAGCCTTTCTGCTTTCGCTGATTCCACGGTATACTAAAATGGTAATCAGAATATTGATTAAAACAGCTGGTAGGTCAAATATGATTCTCTGCCCCAAAATCACAGGTGCATTTACCCAGGCTTGATAAAAATCAAGTTCCTCGCCTATTAAATTTGAGTTTGCCCATAATTGACCCAATTCTGATTTTTGAATGTTTGTTAAAAGTTCCAAATTCTTATTGGAAACAAATAACTTTACCGATGAATAATCTGTTATCAACCATCTCGGTAATTCCAATCCAATAGCATCTAATAAATGAGTAAAATAACCTGACCAGGAATACGCAATATAAATGTTCCCAATGGCGTATTCCATTAATAGCGCCCAACCAATAATCCAAGCAAATAATTCTCCAAAAGATGCATATGCATAGGTGTATGCACTACCAGAAACGGGTATTCTTCCTGCAAATTCGGCATAACTTAGTGCAGCAAAACCGCAGGCAATTGCACTAATCACAAATAGCCAAATTACTCCCGGACCTCCCGCTACACAAGCCTTTCCTATAGAAGAAAAAATACCTCCTCCAATAATTGCGGCAATACCAAAAAAAGTCAAATCCCTAACTGAAAGAATTCTAGGCAATTGATGACCTGATTGAATAGAAAAGTCAGTTTTTCGTCGAAAAAGTTGAGAAATCATGTGGAATTACCTACGATATTAACCATGATTTATGAGTACAACAAATTAACTTGTATATTCGTATGAAATGAGGCAAATCGCCGCAATATTGTTGGTTTTCGTCAATCTGATAAGTTCAGGTTTGGTTGAGTTTGCCATTGATAGTTGTTGCGAAAATGATGAGATTAATTGCTGTCTTCCTGCCGTTAAAAATAATATAACAAATTCATCAGATCAGTTATTTTCCAATGGCTGCTGCTGCACGGAATCCGAAAGTCATTTTTACTATTTTACAGCAAAATTCCAAAATACAGAAAAGTTGGAAAATTCTAAATCAACGGTTCAAATTGATTTAGCCAGCCATCGCCCTCAATTTCCCCAGTTTGATTTTGGTCATTTTCATAATTGTTCTAATAAATTCCTTACTCAGCATCGGCTGAGAAAAAAAGTCCCACCTTCGTTGTTGGTTCAGTATGATGTTTGGGTAATTTAGATTTATCGCTTTCCTTCGATAAATTTAAATTAATTCAAATAAAATACAAATGAAAAAAGTAAAAAACATTATAAAAGCTCTTTTTGCAGCAGCGCTTGCATTGGTGTCATTCACCCAATGTGGAGCATCGAAAACAAAAAAAATAAAAGTCCAAATCACCTTTGGTGTTGGTGGTAATTGTGACATGTGTAAGAAGCGCATTGAAAACGCACTGGATGTGAAAGGTGTCTATCAAGCCATCTATGACCTCAACAATAAAAAGATTTTTATTGTATATAATGCTGCACAATTTAAGGAAATTCAATTACATAATATTATTGCTAGCGCAGGTCACGACACCGAACAAGTTAAAGCTGATGATTTAGTATACAACAATTTACCGGGTTGTTGCAAGTACAGATCTGACGATGATTTTTAACGGTTGATGAACAACATTCTCAAATTGCTATTGAAAATAGCTTTGGTATTATTGATTTGCGCTACTCAAGCCGGTAACTTGAAAGCGCAATCTGCTGATACCGCAAAGATTGAACAAGTTGATGTAACCGTTGAAGATGAAGGAACCTCTCATGATCATCACGGAGCGCAGTTGAAGACACTCATGTCTGAAAATGAATTTAAAAAGGCGGCATGTTGCACTTTATCCGAGAGTTTTGAGCTGAGTAATGCTGTTGAAGTTTCTAACAGCGATGGAATTACAGGCATCAAACAAGTTGAAATGATGGGACTAAACAGTAAATACATACTATTGACTAGAGATAACTTACCTCAATTTAATGGGATAGTTACTTTAAATGGATTATCGAATATTCCCGGTGATTTTGTAAGTGATGTGAGAATCGCCAAAGGGGTTGGTTCTGCAACACTTGGATTTGAAGGAATTATAGGTGGTATTGATTATGCACTTAAATCCAAACACAACGAACCTCGATTCCATTTTAATGTATATCAAAATGACCAAGGCCGAACGGAAGTCAATTCAATTATTTACACAGCAAATAAAAAGAACTGGAAAAACTTCACCTATCTGCATTCAGGACAGCAATGGATGACTACAGATAGAAATAAAGATGGTTTCTCTGATATGCCAATGACAGATAGAATATATCTAGGCAATCACAGTGATTTTCAAACAAAGAATTTGGAAGGTAAACTAGGTGCTACTTTTTGGAACGATCAAAAAGTGGCCGGTGTAACGAATTCTATCGGTGGAACGCAAATAGATCCCAATTCTGATGTTTTTAACTTTAAAAGCAATGAATCAAGACTCGATGTTTACGCGAAGCTCGGAATTATACCATCAAACTCGGAAAACACTTTTGGGAATATCTTAAATCTATCCGTTCACAATATGGATTATAATCTAATGCCTTTTAAGGTTTCTGGGGATGTATTAGATAGAAAGTATCAAGCTCGTGAGATGCGTTTTAGCTATTCTGGTCTTTACCAGGCTGAATTAACTGAAAATTGGGGACTTAAAACGGGAATATCTACCCTGTTTACTCAATTGGCTGAGGAATTTACTGATGTAGACAGTTGGTTTTATGTGCCAAGTTCAACTAAAGTAAATAACGAATTCAATGAAATTCAGTTGGGTGCATTTGCAGAATGGGTTTATAATTCAGGCAATCTTACCATGGTTGGTGGTATTCGCACTGATTATCACAATCTTTTTGGTTGGTATGCCACTCCCCGACTTCATGGTAAATGGGAATTCAATTCCAACAATAAGTTATTTTTTCAAGGTGGTTATGCCAGAAGGTCACCCTATGTTTTTGCAGAGCATCTGCCCAATTTAATCAGCAATAGATCGTTGTACATCAATTCAATGAATGTAAAAGATGCAAGTTTAAGTTCTCCCACTTTTGGACTTGAACAAGAGAGAGGTTGGAATATGGGTATATCTTATTACAAGAATTTCATGTTTATGGAATATCCTTCAAGCATTACAATTGATGTATTTCAAACATTATTTGATTATCAAATAGTCATTGATAGAGAAACACATCCATATGAGATCAACATTTCAGGAAGGTCAAAAAATCAAGCAGGATATACTAGAAGTGTACATTTAGAATGGTCTTTTACGCCATTAAAACGGACGGATGTCAAATTCGCTTACAGGTTTATTGATAATCAAAAATTCATCGCTGGACAATTAAGAATGAATCCTTTTCAAAGCGCACACCGTGGATTAATTACCTTACACCATAAAACTAGAAACAATTGGTATTTTGATGGCGTATTTCAGTTGAATGGCCCAAAGAGGTTAATCAATCTCGTGCCTTTCAACGAGCAAGTTAACAATAGTCCTTGGTTCACTATATTTAATTTTCAAACGAGAAAATCATTCAGTAAGAAGTTTGAGACTTATTTAGGAATTGAAAATGTGTTTAACTTTATGCAAAATGACCCCATTTTAAATATGCCACTGATAACACTTCCTCCAGTTGGTGGAGATCGAATCTTTGATGCGGCTTTTAACTGGGCTCCGGCCAATGGTAGAATGATCTACATTGGATTGAGATATGATATTATCTAACGAGTTTGAGATGATTGTGTCGTTTGAATGGGTTTTAGGACTTTTTCAAACGGCACTTTCTTATTGTAAACAAAAACATCAATCCAAAACTTAATAATATCGGGGAGGTTATAATCAATAATCTCAAGAAGTTTTTCCTTGTCTTTAGGTGATAATTCTTGAAAATCAGGAACATGCTGCAACTCGATCCCTTTATATACTCCATCTTCAAAATTGATGACAACAGTAGATAGTTGATCTTCAGATCTTCCATAAATAACCAGAGGTTGCTGATTGCGGGTACTCAAATATATTTCGAGGCCCAAATATTCGAAAAGATGCTTTTCGTTTGATAAATAACCAGCTACAGGAGACATTTTGTTGAATTATTAAACAAATTAACACAATTTGTTTAACAAAACAAGTAATTATTTTGTTTTTTGTTTAATATATTTAGAAACAGCGTCATAAAGTTGACGTTCGGATGCTAAAGATTTTAATAATGCCAAATGTTCTTCAATTACAATTTCATCTCTTCTCTTTGCTGGTCCCGTTTGAATATTCACCAATTCATCCCTGTTGTAGTCTGAAATTTTTTCTACGGTTTGATTTAGTATTGGCAATAAATAGGTAAATAATTTTGAATCATTTAGTACTGTGTTAGCAGCAATTGCACAAGCCGTGGTAAAATTATTTATAAAAACCGCTGACAAATGAAGTCTTTTACGAATTTCTGCCGAAATCTCTACTGATTTTATATTTAACTGCTTATTTATATTCCCAATCATCTGTTGAATTGAGGAATCTCCAATTTCAGTAAATACAGGTACTTTATTCCAGTCAACGGGTATTCCTTTAGTAAAGGAGTACAATGGATACCAACAAATTACATTTTCTGGATATTTTGATACAATATCAATCGAACCACTACAGTAAACAATGATTAACCGATTATTTTTATTGAGTAATTCACATACGATTTTCTCAATCACACTATCTGATACTGTTAAAAATAGAATGGCTTCGTTAGTCAAATCAAAACATTCCAAAGATTCTCTGGATGACAACCATCCTTTGGATTCTATTTGATTGATTTCAAATAACTGAGCTAAATGCCACCCTAAATTACCTTTACCAATGATATAAATAGGATGGTTTTTCATAGATTTTTAGGCCATGACTCTTTTTTGAGCTAAGATTCTATCGATTATTGCGAATGCAAAACCAATAACCATGATAATGGTTCCAAACCAAACTAAGTTTATCCATGGAAATTCAATAATCTTTACAACAATATAATTCTTGACTGGAGTCTTTTCGCCAGTTTGAACTACAAAGGCTATTTTTTGTTTTGAAGGATCTGGATCTTGAATATCAAAACTATTGATGGTCATGAAAAATCCAAGTTTATCTAGTTGTACCGGTAATGATTCTAAACTTCCAGTTTGCTCATTAATTAGAATTTCGGGATGAATGATTTCCTTTTCATTCAATCTCTCAACTTCTACTTCCAACCTCAATGCTAATCCATTTTCACGGCTAGCTTTTTCAATTGCTTTCACAATATATTGGCATTTACCAGAAGAACTAGTCCCTTTTTGTCCTACATAAAGAGTGTCTAACTTGAAAGAACTGTAAGGTTCTGTCTTATCCATCCCGCTTTGATAATTGACATGCGTAAAAACATCTTTGTGCAAGTAATGCTTGGTAGATGGCTCAGCCAATAGGCCCATTTGAGGATTATTCTGAGTTTTGGGGACAAGTTTAAATGAATCTTTCGGATTGGTTTTCGATACAAATGACACCGTAAAGAATTCATCCAATGAATCGTAATGAATCCCTTTTTTAGATCCCAAATAAACTGCTTTATAACCAATCAAATCCACGGGCTCACCTTGATAAAGAATTTTATTTTCTCTGTTGAATTGGATGCCTTTTTCATCGATTTTCCCCGATTGATCGTGTTCCGGCGCAAGATTAATGCCTTCTTGTGAAGTTGTAAGAACGTTCTTCTTAACAGATGAAACCAAAACACCGATTAACAAAACACCAAATCCAAAATGGGAGATTGATGCTCCCCATCTTAGTACTTGATTTTTTCTTTTTCTAAATAGAAATGCAAAATTCAATCCACTAAGTAAAACTCCAAAGAACAAAAAGAGAATAAATGGAAATTCTTCAATTTCAAAACCCCAAGTAAGCGCACCGAAGGCAATGATACTGATGATTGCTGGCCATTTTAAATCACGCAAAAGATCGGTCCATTGAGTTTCTTTATATCTGAAATATTGTCCAACCGACATTAACAACATGATGGGCATCGCCATCCAAAGTTGGATGTTGTTGTAATCTTGTGCTTGAGGCACTGCATTTATTAACCCAAACAATTTATTGAAAACTGGAATGGAAGTAGCGCTAAAAACTTGAACCAGTGACAATATGATGAACAATGAACCTAGAAATATCCAAAATTCACGGCTCAATAAGTGTTCATCTGCTAATTCGGTTTTTTGAGATTTATACAAGTTTTTCAAATACAAACCCAAAACAGCTACGAATAGTCCAATGCCAATGTATTTAATTGCCGTTGTGTAATTATCTTTCCAACTTGCAGGTATTGAATAAGATGCTATAACGACTAACGCAAAAAATGCTAATATTGCAATCGTGAATTTTAATCGTTTATCAGTATTTACGAAAGATACTGCCGTTGATAGTCCAATAAATCCAAACAAAAACAACAGTAATTGTCCGCTGAGTCCCAAATCAGTAAACGAGTGAACGCTTGCCTCTCCTAATATTCCGCTTCTGGTTAAAAAAGTGGCGTAAAGAACAAGCCAAAACGAAATTTGTGTCAATAAATGAGAAGTAAATAAATGTCTTCCTGTGTTTTTGCTGATTAGCAACATATGCAAAGCAGATGTCATGATCAACCAGGGCAATAAAGATGCATTCTCAACAGGATCCCAGGCCCAATATCCCCCGAAAGATAAACTCTCGTATGCCCAAAATCCACCCATAATAATTCCGGCACCCAGAATACCTACACAAGCGATACTCCAAATGATTGCAGGATGTATCCAAGATCTTTGATCTCTTTTCCAAAGAGCCGCAACACTGTATGCAAAAGGCACAATGGCCAATGCAAATCCAAGGAACAATGTGGGCGGATGAATGACCATCCAATAGTTTTGTAGCAACTTGTTTAGGCCATTACCGTCTTTAAATACTTGTAAATAATTTTCAACGCCAATACTACCAAGGATAGGAATATTCAAGAATTCGGGTCTAACATCTCTTAATAAGTCAAACGGGCTGCTACCTATTTTGAGGTCACCCCAATGAAAACCTAGAAGCATGGAACCTAATGCAATTTGTCCTAATCCAATAATGGCGATGACCGGGCTCTCCCATTTTCCTGCGGAGCGTCTTAAAATAAGTGCAATGATAGAATTCCAAAAAATCCACAACAAAAATGACCCTTCCTGTCCTTCCCAAAAACATGAAATCATGTAATACACTGGAAGTGCATTGCTTGAATGTCTCCAAGCGTAGAAGAATTCATACCGATGAAAAAATATGATGGCGAATAAAATTGAGAATACTGCAACGATAGAGAAAGAATGCAAATACAGAAAATTTCTAGCCCATTTTTTCAATGTGATATTTTCTGAACGCGCATCTTGGAAATAAAAATAACTAAATAGCAATGTAGCGATGAAGCTAATAACAACAAATGAATGTCCAAGATTTCCGAGCCAAAGCCATTCGTTGATAAATGCTGGCATCTTATTATTAACGGGCAATGACGATAAAATTGTCAGCATATCAGTTTAAAACAGAGGCTTGTTTAACAGGAGCGTCTTCATATTTTGAAGGACATTTGCTCAATATAGTTTCTGCTAGAAAATAATCACCTTGGCTTTTACCAATAATTACGATGGTTTCTGTTCTTTCTAAATCTTGGGGCTTTGGTTGCAGAAAAATCACCTTTTTTTCGAAATTCAAAGAATCTATAGCGGTAAATTCCAAATGATTTGCATCTTTTTGAGCGTCGTAAACTATGGGTTTCGCCTTGTTTAATTTGCAAGCAATGTGGTAACTTTTATTTGGATTTTCAACTTTAAGTTGATCGGCTTCTTTGAATGAAACGTATTTTGTGGTATTGCCGTATAAACTTACAACGCTTGCAACACCAAGCCCAGCAATAACGATTAAAGCAATTTGTAATGGTTTCATTTTTGGTTCTTTTCTAGTTTGGAAACTTTTCGGTCCAATTTTACTAAATAAATGACTATGCCAATGAAGATAATCGACAGAACGGCAATAACCACGTTAAACTTAGCATTGTTAGCGAGCAATTTTGCTGCTTTATCTGATGTTTGGAAAATATTCATTCTAGTCTTGTTCTAAGGTTAATTCTTCGAGTTTTTTAATTCTAATCCGCATAATGGCTATCCAACTAAATACTCCTATCCAACCCAAAATAGCGGGATAAAAGAACATTCTCAAGGTATTGTCAAGATCGTATTGATTAAAACCAACAGATCCACCAGAACCAGGATGAAGTGAACCCTCAGTAAGCTTGGGCATTATGGCAATCAATGCCATAAAAATTGGATAAATCAAGACACTATATACAGAAGAAATTCTCGCCTTTTGGTATGGGTCTTGAATGGAAGATCTTAATATCAAATATGCAAGGTACATAGACAAACCTATTGCAACTCCATTTAACTTAGGATCTTCGGCTGGCCACCAACTTTGCCAAGTTACCCTTGCCCATGCAGCACCCGTCAAACATCCCAAAATGCCGTTTAATATTCCTATTTTTAAAAAGCTATCTGACAGTAAATCATAGAACATGTCGCCTTTTCTTAAATAAAGTATTGAAGCTATAGCTGAAACACCTAACAAGAAAATCATACTGAACCACATGGGTACATGATACAGAAGATTGCGAATACTTTCGTTTAAAATGGTTCTGTTTGGAAAGCCAAATTCCACTTCATCAATCAATTTAAGCTCCCCCGAACTAGAAATCTCTTCCAACGTAGCGACCTTGCCATTTCCTATTGACAATGTATCGCTCATTGATTTTTCAATCCAAAATGCTTGTGGAAAATACATCCATGATGGAGTATTTTCTTTGGTTTCTACCTCCAGCAATACATCGCATAAGCCAGATGAAGCCTTTCCTAAATTGATACTAATTGGAGAAGTTAGAGTCTTATCTTTACGAATAAGCTGACTTCCGGGAGTTTCCCAAAGTAGATCTTTTTTTACTACTACTAGTCTATTGATCTTTATTTCTTCAGGACAATTATAAAGTTCAATTCCCAAAAATTGTATTGAGTCAGATTTAATCAATGTTTTATCAACAGCAGAGATACCAGGCTTTAATTTTATGGTTAGACCACCAATTAAAGAATACAGCACCAAAGCCGACGCGAAAAAGAATAAGATTCGATATTTATTTAAGTGTTTCAAGATTTTAGATTTGACCTTCTTTGAATTTCTTGATTGATAAGTCCTAATTCTCTGCCCATTTGGCCGGCCATTCCAGAGTTTTCTTGAGCTCTTCGCGTCAAATAAGGAATAACTGCTAAAACAGGACCATAAGGTACATATTTAGCCACTTTATAACCTGAATTTGATAGATTAAAACTAATGTGATCACTCATACCTAATAATTGCGAGAAGAAAACACGGGTATCTGTTGGGTCTATGTTTAGTTCACTCATTTTCTTTGCTCCCAAAATGGAACTAAGCTCATTATGAGTGCCAATACAGATTGAAACACGATTGATTTTTTGAATACACAGATCAACAGCTTCATTATAATCTTTATCTGTTGCTTCTTTGTTGGGTTGAATAGGACTTGGATAATTAAATTCAATGGCTCTAGAACGTTCTTTTTCCATATATGCTCCACGAACCAATTTGAATCCGAGATAATGATTACCAGAGGAAAGTTGATTTTTTAAATATTGTAGACGATCATGTCTATACATTTGGAGTGTGTTATAAATGATGCATTGATCTTGATTGTAAGATCTCATAGCATCTTCCGCCAAATCATCAATGGCTTTTTGAATCCAAGATTCTTCTGCGTCCACAAAAAGTCTTACTTTCAAGTCAAATGCAGTTTTACAAATTTTGTAGAATCTTTCTATACCATCATTCCATTCTGATTGTTCAGATTTTGATAATTCTTGGGAAGAGGATACTTTTTCAAGAATTTTAGATGAAACTATTCCGGTAACCTTAAATACCGAAAAAGGAATGTCTTTGTTATTCTTTGCTTTTTCAATGGTTTTAATGATTTCCGCACAAGTTTCATTGAATACGGTTTCATTATCTTCTCCTTCAACAGAATAATCTAGAATGGTACCTACATTCCTAGACGAAAGGGAAGAAATGGCTTGATTGCATTCTTGGATATTTTCACCACCACAAAACTGCTCAAAGATGGTATTCTTTATAACAAATTTAAATCCCAAGCGAACAGCAATTTGCGCCAAGGCAGGCCCCCATTTCAATAGAATTGGGTAATCAAATGATTTAAACAGTGTTTTAGCTTTCTTCAAGTCACTGAGAGACTTGCCATTGAAGGCAATTTCAGTGTTTTCAAAGGAAATATTTAACCCCTCCTTCATACTAATTTGATACAAAATAACGATAAAAAGACCGACTTAAGGCAATCGCAATTGAAGTTTTTCAATTGCTTCTTGAAGCAGAGGGTGTTTGGACATTAAAAACTCCAATTTTTCTTTGTCTGTATAGGGTTTTCGGGATACGGCTTCCACCTCTCCCATTTCTACTAATATTTGTTTGATTCTACCATTGGAAAGTAGATTGAGCTCCTTAAGTAACTCAAGTCTTATTTCTTCAATTGTATGAATATGCATTTTGGAACTAACTATGAATTTCAAAGTTTCATCGTGTAATTCCGTTTTAATTGAATTCAACAAACCAGCGATTCTTGGACCTTGTTTCTTTACAATTTCAGCTATAATCTTACCTATATCTAACTGTTCGATTGGCTTGGAATCTGCTTCTAAAAGTATGGGGAGTTCTTCTATGGAATCTTGAGAATTTTCAACAGAAGATTGCTTTTTTTGTTTGAATGCTTCCCTACTGAGTATTCCCATTCGAGTGGACTCAACTTTTTTTACTACATCTTCTTTTATGGATGGAGCTGTTTTAAATGAAGCTGTCTGAGGTGATTTTGTTGATGGAGTTGCTGATGTATCAGCTAGTTTTTTTTTTAGATCATTTAGATTGGGAATATCTTTCATGAAAGAACGAAGATTCACCAATTTCAAAATCATCAATTCAATGAGAAGGCGATGATTTCGGGATATTCTATATTTCTCATCTGCTTCATTTGAAATATTTAAAGCATTGAGCAAGAAATGAATATCGAATTTGCTTGATTGATCTTTATATTTTTCTTTGAATGACTCAGAAACATCCAATAATGAATTCGTCATTGGGTCGAGACTAACTATCAGATTTCTGAAATGCTGAGACATTCCACTGGTAATCAGAGAAGCGTCAAATCCTTGATTAAGTACCGAATTGATGGTTAATAAAGCAGAGGATGAATCATTGTTGAGCATATTGTCTGCCAACGAAAAATACGTATCCATATCAAGAATACTCAACATTTCTACGGCTTTCTCATAGGTGATTTCACCTCCAGAAAAGCTCACCAACTGATCAAACATACTTAGAGCATCTCTCAATCCACCATCTGCTTTTCGTGCAATGAGGTGAAGTGCGTCTTCGCTAACTTTAATTCCTTCCTTATCAGCAATTCCAACCAAATGTTTCACCATATCGGTTACTAAAATTCGGTTAAAATTAAAGACTTGGCACCTGCTTAATATGGTTGGAAGAATTTTGTGTCTTTCTGTTGTGGCCAGAATAAAAATTGCATAGCTCGGAGGCTCTTCTAATGTCTTCAAGAAAGCATTGAATGCCGCTGTAGATAACATATGAACCTCGTCAATAATATACACTTTGTATTTTCCAACTTGCGGTGGAATACGAACTTGATCCATCAAATGACGCATGTCATCAACTGAATTATTCGAGGCAGCATCTAATTCGAAAACATTAAAAGCAAAATCATGGTTTTCATTTACCACATCGGTGGTATTGATCACCTTCGCTAAGATTCTCGCACAGGTAGTTTTTCCAACTCCTCTAGGCCCGGTAAATAAAAAGGCTTGCGCTAATTTATTGTTCTTGATCTCGTGCATGAGCGTTTCAGCTACATGCTTTTGCCCAACAACATCGTCAAACGACATTGGACGGTATTTTCGAGCAGAAACTATAAATTGTTGCACACTGCAAATTAAAACGAAGTATTTTAATCCAACAATCAAAACAACCCCATTTTATACACCGAATGCAGGATTTATCCCCATTGCTGATAAATTAAGGAATTACTCTTTAAATTTGACTTATCATGATAATTGGAGACGTGTTAAATCCGTTTGAATTGCCTTCGGTTTCGGGCAAAAATGTAAGTTCGTTTGATTATGCTGACAAATCAGCTTTATTGGTTATTGTTACGTGTAATCATTGCAAATACTCACAATCCTATTGGAATAGAATCATCAAGTTAGCTCATAAATACGAAGAAGATAATTTAGGTATAGTAGCTATTTGCGGAAATGACGCGGTTCAATATCCTCAAGATGGCTTTTCAAATATGGTTGACATAGCCACTCAACATCAATTTCCTTTTGAATATCTACATGATGAAAACCAAGCTGTACTAAAAGCATTGGGAGCAGAAAGAACTCCTGAGGTTTTCTTGTTCAACTCAAAAAGAGAACTCGTTTACAAAGGTGCCATTGATGATAGCTGGGAAAATGAAGCAACTGTAACATCTGTTTACTTGGAAGATGCCATCGAATACGCTCTTGATGGTGTAGATATTGACTATCCTGAAGTACCTGCAGTTGGCTGCTCAGTTAAATGGAAGTAAAAGTTGCTTTCATCACAGGTGCCTCTAGTGGTATTGGTAAGGCGTTGGCTTTTAGGGCTGCTCATGAAGGATATGCCACCCATCTTGCCGCACGTAATGAAAGTGCTCTCAGAGAAATTTGCCAAAAAATAAATACCCAATTTGGTATCCTTTCAACCTATTCTGTGACCGATGTAAGTCAAGAATCCGATTGTAAACTTTTTATTGAAGAAGGCATTTCTAAACACCAACATATTGATGTGTTAATCAACAATGCTGGGATATCTATGAGGGGCCTTTTCAATGAAACTGAAATTCCTGTTCTAAAAGAACTTATGAATATCAATTTTTGGGGATCTGTTTATTGTACCAAGTTCGCTTTGCCATTCATATTACAATCTAAAGGGTCTATTGTTGGGGTTTCTTCTATCGCAGGTTTTAAAGGTTTGCCAGCTAGAACAGGATACAGCGCAAGTAAATTTGCATTGCAAGGATTTTTAGAAAGTCTGCGGAATGAGAATTTAAAAACTGGACTCCATGTGATGATTGCTTGTCCTGGCTATACTGAATCAAATATCAGAAAGTCAGCTCTGAATTCTCAAGGTGTGGCCCAAGGTGAAACACCTTTAAATGAAACTAAATTGATGAGTTCTGAAGCTGTTGCCGTTGAAATTTGGAATGGAATAAAACAAAAACGTTGGTACATCATCATGACTCTTCAAGGGAAATTAGCCGTATTTATCAATAAATGGTTTCCAAAACTTGCAGATAGATTGACCTATAATGTAATTTCTAAAGAACCCGATAGCCCATTCAAATAAGCCATGAATATAAATATCAATGAAGTGATTACTGTGTTTTTTACCCTATTTGCGGTAATAGATATTCTCGGTGCAGTGCCAATTTTAGTGAGTTTAAAAAGAAAAATACCTGACATTCATCCTGGAAAGGTTACGTTAGCTAGTTCGGCACTGATGATTGGATTTCTTTTCATTGGTGAATATTTCTTGAAATATTTGGGAATTGATCTGGCATCTTTTGCTTTAGCAGGTAGCATTGTGATGTTTATCTTGGGACTTGAAATGGTTCTAGGTGTTGATATTTTCAGAAATGACCCTGACACTCAAGCTGGAAGTATTGTACCTGTAGCCTTCCCCATTATTGCAGGATCAGGAACCCTTACCACTATATTATCATTAAAGGCGATTTACGATAAAACCACTATTTTAAGTGGTATTATACTAAATGTGGTATTGATTTTTATTGTTCTGAATGCAACCGGATGGTTTGAGCGTAAAATTGGAAAATCAGGAATGATGGTGATGCGAAAATTCTTCGGAATAATTCTATTGGCAATTGCCGTTAAACTCTTTAAAACCAATCTTTAAGACTTTAGTCTAGGAGCGATTGATACAGTTCGTAATACTGATTACTGATGTTTGTCGCATCCATTTTGGTCAGTAATTTAGTATAGTCGGGATGTTTTGATTGTACGAGTTGTAAAATAGACTGGGAAATATCTGTCACATTTTTTGGATCAAACCAAATAACCGATTCTACGCCATTTATCAACTCTTGAAATACTGGGATTTTTGAAATAGCCATTGGAATTCCAATGGTTGCCGCTTCTACTAACGGAATTCCAAATCCCTCAGAAAAAGATGGATAAATAAATCCTGAACTCTGTATCAATAATTTCTCTAGTTGTTCATCTGAGGGATATTGATAAAAAAGCACTCGATCAGTTAAATTCAAACCTTCAACAAGCTTTCTTAGATCTTGCTCCAAATTGCCTTTTCCTGCTAAAATTAGGTTATGTGGAAACAAATGACAGACTTTGGAAAAGGCATTAATCAAATTCAAATGGTTCTTCCTAGAAACAAATGATGAGTGATATATGAAATAAGGAAATTCCAAATCTGGCACCCAAGAGTCACTTAAATATTTTGTTGAAATAGATTGATATAAAACTTTAATATTCAATCTTTTTCGAAAGTAATACTTATCGAGCTCTGATGTGTAATACTTCTTGATTTGAGAGGCGGTAAATTCACTAGTAGCAATAACGATATCCGCTCGTTTTAATGCATCTTGAGTTTTAAAGTCATAAATCAAAGAGTCAAAAAACGGATAATCATCTGGTCGGCTTTTAAACAGGACGTCATGAATGGTAACCACCTTTTTTACCGATCTAGGCAAATCAAATGGCAGTTCATTCGATAATCCGTGAAATATATCTGCTCCCCATTTTGAGGCTGCCTTTCCAAGTCCGTAAGATCTCCACCAGGGAAATGCACCCTTGGGTTTATCCAATAAATTCAACTCAAGCTCCGATGCATACTTTGATTTTAAACCATCCACCAAGGTTCGGGAGTAGTTCCCGAGCCCTGATGAATTGTGAAAATATCTTTTTGCGTCGAAAGCAATTTTCATGGAACAATCTTTTTAAACAGATACCCCGTAGTCTCTTAAAGCATCATTCAAAGTGGTTTTTTGGTCAGTGCTTTCTTTTCTTTGACCAATGATCAAAGCGATGGGCACATAAAATTCACCTCCTTTAAATTCTTTCTTGATGCTCGAAGGAATAACCACAGACCTTGGAGGTATGTATCCTTTCGGCAATTCTTCACCTGTGTTGGCATCTATAATCTTAGTACTCATTGTAAGAGTCAATCCAGCACCAAGAACTGCCTCCTTACCTACATGCACGCCTTCAACGACAATGCATCTAGACCCTACAAAGCAACCATCTTCAATGATTACTGGAGCTGCTTGAACAGGTTCTAAAACACCGCCAATTCCTACTCCACCAGACAAATGCACATTTTTTCCAATTTGAGCGCAGCTTCCTACTGTTGCCCAAGTATCAACCATAGTTCCAGAATCTACGTAGGCTCCAATATTCACATAAGACGGCATAAGAATCACACCAGGGGCAATAAAAGCTCCATGTCTTGCAACGGCATGTGGAACTACTCTAATACCCAATTCATCGTAATTCTTCTTTAACGGCATTTTATCGTAAAACTCCAATGGACCTGCATTAAATTTCTCCATCTGCCTGGTTGGAAAGTACATAATTACGGCTTTTTTAACCCAGTCATTTACTTGCCAACTGCCGTCATCCAAAGGTTCTGCCACTCTCAATTGGCCCTTGTCTAATGACTCAATAATCTCTTCAATCACAAGAACATTGGTCTGTTCTTTTAAAAGTTCTCTGTTTTCCCAAATTTCCTCGATGAGTTTACGGTGCTTTTCCATTGTCATTTCTTAAATTGCAACAAAATTGAATCGCAAAGTTGCGAAATGTTTTTGAAGAGATATATGAGAGTAATTAACAAAAATTTAGGTCTGTGCCTTTTAGCCACATCCATTTTCCCTCTTTTCGGACAATTGTCAACCCCTAACTGGCAGGAAAAATCGAGAAATACGGTTTTCTTAGAACAAAAAGGAGGCAGAAATTTAACCATCGAAGACGCATTCAATCCAAAGAACTACCCTTCTGGCCCCATATTCACGTCTTACCCCTCTTCAAAGTTTGTTGCATATCAATACATTAGAAATAAGGAGAAAGGAAATCATATTTATATAGCCAATCCAGGAATGGGTGAATTGAAGAATTCTGAACAAATTTTGGTTCATTTTGATTCAGTGCAAGCAACCATGAAATTAAAAGATGTAACTGTTGGATTTTTAAGCTTCCATTTTGACACCGAAGATGCAGGCTGGTTCGTGGCAGGAGATCAGGTTTTCAATTTTTTTCTCCGTCCCGGAGGACGTTTTGAAGCCTACCCCATGTTGAAGTTATCCAAAGACCGCGTAGCCGAAGAAATCTCTACAACCGACCAAGCTTGTATTTATCCCAAGGGAAAAACCACCTGCAGAATGGCGGCTTATGTGGAAAATCACAATATTTACGTATCAGATTTTGAGAAAACCACTCAAATCACATTTGACGGGCAAGAAGGTATTGTTTACGGACAATCTGTTCATAGAAATGAATTCGGCATCACCAAGGGATTGTTTTGGTCACCCAATGCTCACAAATTGGCTTTTTACCGAATGGACGAGCGTAGGGTCACAAAGTACCCAATGTTTTCTATCAACGAACGTCCTGCGAAGCCTACAGAGATAAGATATCCCATGGCTGGAGACAGCAGTCATACAGTGTCCATAGGAGTTTATGACCCTTACACAGGAAAAAGTGTTTACTTAAAGACAGACGGCGAATACGATCAATATTTAACGAATGTAACTTGGTCTCCCGATTCAAAATCCATTTTCATTGCTCGTGTAAATCGTGATCAAAACAAAATGGACCTATTAGAGTACTCCTCTGAGACTGGTGAACTGTTAAAATATCATTTTTCAGAATCAGATTCTAAATACGTAGAACCAGAAAACGGACCCATATTTCTTGGAAGTACAAATAAATTCATTTGGCAAAGCGAACTTGACGGTTTCAATAAGTTGTATTTGTACTCAAACGGAAAAGTAACCAAACTTCAACTTCCTGAAGGTATTTACGAAGTAACTGAAGTTTTGGGCCTATCTCCAGATGAAAAAACGATTATTTGTTTGGGAACATATAATACTGCTTTGAATAGAGCCGTTTTCAAAATTGATATCACCAAGAATAAAAGTGAGTTGATAAATTATAATTTGGGCGGAACACCTTCATTGGTATTTCATAATATGAACCCTTTTATTGTGGCTACTTGCAGTCAAATCAATGTCAATCGAGAAATCATTGCCATTAACTGGACCGAGAAAATGGATCAAAAGGTTTATTCCATTCCCTCATTGCTTTATGAAAACAAAAACCCCATCGAAGATTTCAATATCGGAAAAATAGAATTAAACAGCATTGAGAATACAACAGACAAGGTTACCTTGTTTACAAGAACCTTCTACCCTCCTAATTTTGATGCTACAAAGAAGTATCCAGTGGTAGTATATGTTTATGGAGGCCCTCATGCGCAAATGGTGACTAATTCTTGGTTAGGTGGCGGAAACTTATGGATGGCATATATGGCTTCACAAGGTTATATTGTTTTTACCCTTGACAATAGAGGTTCTTCTCATCGTGGATTTGAGTTTGAAAGTTCAGTACACAGACAATTGGGAACTCTAGAAATGTCTGATCAATTGGCAGGACTAGAATGGTTGAAATCTCAGTCATTTGTAGATTCATCGAGAATTGGCGTTCATGGTTGGAGCTTCGGCGGATTTATGACTACAAGTTTAATGACGAGACAAGCAGGTAAATATAAGGTAGGAGTTGCTGGTGGGCCGGTTATTGATTGGAAGTACTACGAAATCATGTACACAGAGCGTTACATGGATAGACCTGAAGAAAATCCTGAAGGATATGAAGCAAACAATCTTTTAAACCATACAGGAAAACTCAAGGGTAGATTGTTGCAAATCCATGGAGCTGATGACGATGTTGTAGTTTGGCAGCACAGTATGATGTTTGTTAAAAAATCAGTTGAATTATCTAATCCTAATCTAGATTATTTTGTCTACCCAGGACATAAACACAATGTTTCAGGGCGTGATAGGATTCACTTATACAAAAAGGTTAGCCAATATTTCTTCGATCATTTATAATTAATATGGGCAATTTCAATTACAACGGTGAGAATGTAGAGGTGGTTGAATGCCCAAGGGATGCCATGCAAGGCATAAAGCAATTTATACCAACTGAAATAAAAATAAAGTACATCACTAAGTTACTTTCCGAAGGATTTGACTTTCTAGATTGTGGAAGTTTTGTGAGTCCGGCAGCAGTGCCTCAAATGGCTGACACTGCCGAAGTAATAGACGCTATCAGTAAAATTGAAACCTCCACAGAATTATTGGTTATTGTTGCCAACGAAAGAGGAGCAATTAGAGCAGCTGCTTATCCCAAAATCAAATATTTGGGATATCCTTTTTCAATCAGTGAAACCTTTCAAAGGAGAAATACCAATCAATCACGACAGGATGCATTTTTACAATTGGCCAAAATACAAGAAATTGCCTTGGCCTCGGGTAAACAAGTGGTTGCATATATCAGTATGGCTTTTGGAAATCCATATGGAGATGATTACACCAATGAAATGATTCGGGAGTGGGCTGAGAAGATTGCAGGACTAGGAATCAGGGTAATCAGCTTGGCTGATACAACAGGCCTTGCAACTCCAGATCAAATAGAAACTACTTATAAAAAACTCATTCCGCATCTTCCTCATGTGAAAATTGGAGGCCATTTTCATGCTACCCTCGATGAATCTTATGAAAAAATAGATGCAGCTTTAAAAGGAGGCTGTAGAAGGTTAGACGGTGCAATTTTAGGTTTCGGGGGATGTCCGTTCGCCAAAGATGTTCTAGTAGGTAACGTACCTACAGAGTTGATCATTGAAAAATTAGGAAAAAAAATTGGCCGCGACTTACTGGAAGAGGCGGCCAAAACATACAGTAGTTTTTAATTCATTGATTAATGTACCTTCTGGTATCTTAATAATTCAATGATTACATCTAATTTTTGCAAGATAGAATCGTTGTAATCTGATTCTTTTGCTCTGATAATGATTGATGAAGGATTTGATTGATTCTCGGAATCCTCATTTTCAAATAAATCAAAAGGAGATATTCCCAAGGCTTCACATATTTTTTCCATGGTGTCTACTCTCATGGACTGCTTTTTCAGCATGTAGTGAAAACCTTGTTCGCTCAACCCACATAATCTTGCTAACTCTTTAATCGGGATTCTCTTCGCCGCAGCAAGATTTTTAATCTTGTTGTAATCTAATTTACTCACTTCCTTTTTGGTATTAGTTTATCATATTGTACTTATGCATTTATCAGCATAATGTATAAACTTGCTTTTTGCGTTTTTATTTTATAAGGAAATAAGAAAATTTCTTTATGACAATAATTGGACTAAAATTAAAATTATCAATAATTACTATCTAGTTTTTAATTCTATTCTTGCTCAATATTGAATTAACTGCCTCTTTGTAGTTTTTACCGATGGGCACTTCTACTCCATCTTCGAGAATAATGGTTGAATTCTGAATGGCTTTTATTTTGTTTAATGCAATAATAAAACTTCTGTGAATTCTTATAAATTGGTCTTTAGGCAGTCCAGCTTCCATATTCCTCATCGTTTGGAGGGTTACAATTCTTTTATCGGCTGAAACCCAAATTTTTACATAATCAGCGAAGGCTTCAATATGATGAATATCTTGAAAAAATATTTTTTGAAATTCACCATCAACTTTAACATAAACGTAATCATTTTCGGTATTCGCGGGTTCAACGGTAATAGAAGATCTGTACTCGAGATATTCTTCTAATCTTTTAATGGCTTTATTTAACCTGTCTGGTGAAATAGGCTTAAGCATGTAGTCTAATGCTTCAAATTCAAAGGCTTCTGCAGCATAGTCTGAAAATGCTGTTGTAAAAATCACTGCGTAAGGCATGGGATATTGACTTTTAACAAAGTCTAACCCAGTCTCACCAGGCATTTGAATGTCTGTAAAAACAACATCTGGAGCGAGTGATGACAATTGCTCCGATAGACCTTGAGTAGAAGAAAACACACCAACAATTTGAATATTAGAATATGATTTTAAAAGACTTTCCAATACGGTAATTGCCAATGGTTCGTCATCGATGATAACAGCTTTAATTTGATTGTTCATGTTAAATATTTATTATAAGATCCACTCGATACACGCCATCTTTTGCAGATGATTTTAGATCATGTTCGTTTGGATATATTAAATTAAGTCGTTTTTTTATGTTTTGCAATCCGATACCCCCTAATTCTTCGTTTTTCTTCGACGGGATGAAAGAATTTTCGATAAGAAATCGAAAACCTTTGGGAGTTTTGTTGGCAAACAATCTAATGAATCTATGATCAGGCAATACAGACTCTGAATGTTTGAAAGCATTTTCTACCAACGTTAGAAATAACATAGGTTCAACAGGTTCGTCATTCAAATTCTCTTCAATATTCACGTCAATTTTAACTTTTTCACCCAGTCGAAGTCTTTCAATAGATACGTAATCTTCAACGTGTGCCATTTCTTTCTTTATAGATACTTTTCCTTGGTTACTTTCATAAAGAATGTATCGAAGAATATTTGACAATCTTAAAACCACCTCCGGAGCCGCATCTGATTTTGACAAGGTTAGAGCATACAGATTATTCAAGGAATTAAACAAGAAATGAGGGTTAATCTGAGATTTTAAAAATTTCAATTCCGTTTGCAATTGAATTTGCCTAAGATCTTTATTTATTTTTTGATCGCCATACCACTGCTTTACTAATTTGAGCACCATTGTTAGTATGACCGAAAAAATCACATTGATAACTAGGAACAAGAAAAATGTATCCGACCAAACAAGATTTTGAAGTTCGGCATTATTAATTACCATGTGAACTAAAATACTCAGGGGAAAGCATACACTCAGAATTCCCAATGATAAGCTAACAAGATAAATCAAATAATGCCTATTTAGTAGAAACCTCGGAATTAAGAAATCATTATTGAAATAGGCAATTACAGCATGCAACACTAAAATCCCGTTAGCAATGATAAATGACTCAAAAGAATTCACTCCCAATGGCAATACAAAACTATAAACCCATGCATAGAAAGTCCAGAACAATAAATGGTCTAACTTCCAACTCAGAAAGTTATGTTCAAGTCTTTGAAGGTATGTTTTTTGACGATGTGGCAAACGATTAATTACCGATATTTCTAAACAACTCTAAACCAATGTTTAAAATTCTTTCGGTATTTAAAATTCTTGTACTAGAATGTGCCGCTGAATGCAGAAAATCCAATGAAAATAACTTTGGAGTGTTGCTGTCTGCAAAATAATAACTAGCTGCTATGTAACCGACCAAATTAATGACAAGCAGGCCGATCAATATGATGAATTTCTTATTTACTTTCTGTGCCATAATTAAAATATCTATAATCAATATTTATGCCAATTGAGTGTTAGACGTATTTAAGTGACAAAATGTTTCATTTCAGGTTAAAAAAATCATTAACAATAACTGTTGATAAGTTCAAAATGCTCGAATCTTCTTTATTTAATGGCTTTTCAGCGTCAATTGACACTTTGTCAGTCCCTAGCCAAAAGGCACCATCATCATGTATCAATCCGGTAACTCCGGGAATATTAAACCAAGCAAATCTCGGGTGATTTGCCTCAAGCGCCGGTCTAGAATATCTAAGTAAACTTCGATTGCCTTTAGGAAATAACTTTTCATTTCTAATTTCATTTTGGCTCCATCCCATCAGATGAAACATCGTTGAATATATATCCGTCTGTGAAACCGTATAATCTATTCTTCTATTTCTATATGTTGACTCCAAAGCTCCACCGGTGAAAATTATTGGAATATGAAAGAAGTCTTTTTGACCAAAATTGGTATGGTTTGACCCCAAATTCTTTCCGTGGTCAGAAACTAGTATAACCAACGTATTTCGATATTTATCGGATTTTTTTATTTTACTAAAAAACTCGCCCAACTCATGATCCAAATACTTAACCGTTCTAATCATCTTTTGTAGATCTGAACCTCTATTTCCAGGCACCGCATCATAAGGATCGTGAGTGCTTAATGTCAATAAACTAATAAATTGTGGATTTTCATCTTTAGAAGATGTTAAATAGCGTTTTGAAATGATTTGCAGCATATCAGCGTCTTGAATACCCCAGCTGCCTGTTTTGTATTTAGTATTATCCGACAGTGAATTTATATCGTGAATTTCATCTATTCCAGATTGTTCAAAGTAAAATCTCTGATTTGCAAAATGAAGATCAGAACCGTAATAAAAGGATGTATGATATTTCAGTGATTTCAAATCAGAAACTATGTTTGGCAATTGTGATGATTTCTCTGGAAATGCCAACATCCCCTGCCAAGGTTGTCCAGGCCAACCACTGAAAATTGACACTAAACCTTTATCAGTTCGATCGCCGGTGGCATATGCCCGGGTGAAAGCAAGTCCTTCTTGGGCAATCTGATCTAAATTGGGAGTGACCGCAGCAATTTTTCCATTAAAAAAATGAGATAATTCCGCAGAAAGTCCTTCTAGAACTATCAGAATGATATGCGGTCTAGTTTTCTGTAATGAATGTGAATCATTTTCTGATTTTGGAAATAATTTATGATAATAGTTGGAATCAAAAAAACTAGAATCCCTGAAATGAGATACATCGGGAATTTGATTTCCCTGTATCAGGGAATACATAAAATTCCAACTGCTATTTATGGCGAGTTGATTTTCAATATTCGAATCAAAGCGCATTGCATTTTCAATGGTTAATGGACTTTTCCCTAAACCACCCCTGGCGGTAACAGCAAGAAACGCACATAAAATAACCATTTTAAATGGCGCAAATTTTTTCTCAGGATTTATAAAGTTTGATAATTGAGAATATCCCCAAAAAGCAAATCCGAAAACTAAAAAGATTATAATCATTAATATAATCCAATGTGAGAAACTCAATGAAGCAAATGCTTCCGATGGATTTTTCAGGTAAAATAGTGCCTGAGAATTGATTCTACTACCCCATTGTCGCAATAAAATGAAGTCAGCGAAGTTGGTCAAAACTGTTATTAACAACCATGAAAACAATACTAACTTCTCACCTAATCTTCCTGAAACCAACCCAATGATCAGCACAAGAATTAAGCCGTAAGAACTCCATGATATATCTTGCGATAATCCAGAATACCAAAGTTCAATGAATTTCACATCGGGAAATGACAGACTAAGGGTGATTCTCAAGATGCCTTGTGTCAAAATAAAAACAAACCACAGTGTACCATAAAACAAGAAAAACCTACTCGAAAGCAGGTTTTTCTTTAGTGATTTAATCAGGTGTGATAACATTAATCAATGACGATTATTTTTCCGAGTGACCAACGATTTTCGTTGTTATGCACCGAAATAAAGTAGGCCCCAGGATTTAATTCAAACTGAGGGTTTGTAGTGTTTAATATATTACGACCCGCAGCATCATACACTGTTATTATTGAAGATTCAGGTAATCCATCAATGTTCACAGTTCCATCGCTTGGATTGGGATATAATTTCAAAGAAATTGACTTCTGAAGATCATTAATTACAGAAGTTAATACCACTTGGATATAAGAAGTTTTTGAAATAGAATGACTTCCAAATGCATTGCTTGCATCTAATTTAACCGTATACTGGCCTGTTTCAGTGAATTTTACTTGTGGGTTCCTAGATGTAAGTGTTGTTGAATTTTGCAACGAGTATGTGTTAGGAGTGATTGTCCAAGTGTAAGATGTAGGATTGTTTGCTGTTAAATCAATAAGAGTTATGTTCTCATTAACCATTGGCTTGGTTTTAGTTGCTGTAAAATCAACTACAGGTTTTGCCGTGCTATTGGTTGAAACATTGATATAGTTATTCTTCAATTCTTCGTCAGATGAGGATGAATTACTTGCTTTTAATTTTACTGAATATGAACCAGCAGAATTGAACGAAACATAAATAATTGAATCGGTCAATTTTGAGCCTGCTTGCAAAGTGTATGTAGAAGGGGTGATTTCCCAATTTAAACTTGTAGCATATTCAGTGGAACTTTTTATTGCAACGGTTTGATCAACAATTGGAGTGGTGTTGTTAGCAGTAAAAGTTGAATTAACACTTAACAATAAAGGAACTCTTCGAATGACATTGTTATAATTATCAGGAATATAGAAACTCTTTTGGGCCTTCATGTAAGCAAAATGATACATCCGTCCAAAGCGGGCAATTGATATATCGCCGTTAACATAACCAGAAACACCTTCTTTACCAGTGTAAACAGAGAGTTTTCCGTTGATATACATTTTTATGCATTGAGCTTCAAGTATATAGATGACATTTTCAACTTTAATTACATCTAATGGATAATCCAATCCTTGAGAAATGATGGTGGTAACTTCACCAGTATAAGTATTGACTCTCCTAATAGCTTCATTGTTTCTATCTGCGACTAATAAAAAAGAATCGCTTTCAAGTCCTATTCCGGCGGGATATGAGAATTGAGCATTAGATCCAGTTCCATTTTTGAAACCTAATGAACCATTACCAGCAATGGTTGATACATTGCTTCCATTAATCATGCGAATGGCATGGTTATCAAAGTCACATACAAATAGTCTGCCTTTAGAATCAAATTCCAAATCTTCGGGTGAAGCGAATTCAGCATCACTCAAAGCACCGTCTTTATATCCTCCAAGAAAAGAGACTTTTCCAGAAATAGTAGACCAAACTGCTTCATTGGATGAATTTACGTATCTCATTCCTTTTCTGATAAGGCAATTATTTTTGTCTGCTATGTATATATCATTGGTTTTGGGATGAACCGCACAGCCTGCTGGAGTTGAGAATCTGGAGATTAAACCAGTGCCATCAGTACTTCCAAGGGCTTGAAAATCAGTTGGATCACCTCTAAATCCTCCTCTATTTCTTGAAATATTTCCGATAATTAGCATCACATTGTGCTCATCGGTTACGTAAATTCTATTGTTTGTATCAATAGCCACGCCCAAAGGTCTACTATAGTATTCTTGAGTAACATCATTTGCAGCAGTGGCATTAAACTTTGCCGAATCCGTGTATTGGATACCTGCAATAGTTGAAACGGTTTGAGCTTCTAATTCGAAATTCGAAAAAGTTAAACCCAATAAAAGGCCCGTGTAAAGAAAGGATCTTTGCATGATCCGAAATAAATTAATAATTATTTAATTCCCTAAACTACTTATCCCCAACAAGATGGTTTGTTCTATTTTGTTGTAAATGTCGGAATACGAACGTTTTTCCAAGTCCTTACCAATCATGGCTTTGTATAATTCTAAGTATCTTGAGGATATATTCAACAACCATTCATCAGACATTGTTGGAATTAACTGACCTTCAAGCCCTTGAAAACCATTTTCCATGAGCCATTCTCTGACAAATTCTTTAGATAACTGTTTTTGGGGCTTTCCTTCGGCTTGTAATTGATCGTATGAATCAATGTAGAAAAATCGGCTACTATCAGGTGTGTGAATTTCATCAATCAACATGGGTTGGCCATCTTTAATCCCAAATTCATATTTAGTATCAACCAAGATTAAACCTTGCTTTTCGGCGTATTGAGTTCCAAAGTTGAATAGTTCAATTGATTTTTGATACAAATAATCAAGATGTTCTTTTGAAATGATGTTTTTAGCTAAAATTTCATCATAAGATGTGTCCTCGTCATGTCCCGAAGTGGCTTTTGTTGCCGGAGTTATTATGGGAAGAGGGAATTTGTCGTTTTCTTTCAATCCTTCGGGAAGAGGAACACCGCAAAGAACTCTTCCTCCAGACTTATAAACCCTCCAAGCATGCCCGGTAAGATAATTTCTTACAACAAATTCTATAGGAATAGCATCGCATTTCCAACCTATTGTAACATGTGGATCTGGGTTTGAGATTTTCCAATTGGGTATAATATCAGAAGTTAAATCTAAAAATAAGTTAGCAACATGGGTTAGTACCTGCCCTTTAAACGGAATACTTTTGGGTAGGACATGGTCAAATGCAGATATACGATCTGTTGCAACAATTACGAGTTTATCTTTTCCAATACCGTATACATCTCTTACTTTTCCACGGTAAAAAGACGTTTGGTTATGAAAATAAAAATTGGTAGATGTGAGTGCTTGTGTTTCCATTGTTTATTGATTTTGATCCTCGGATTTTTCATATGCTTTTATAATTTCTCTGACTAGTTTATGTCTTACAACGTCAGATGTATCAAGTTCAATGATACTAATTCCTTCAATATTTGTTAAAATTCTAAGCGCTTTAAATAAGCCGCTCATGTGCTTTCTGGGTAAATCTATTTGGCTCATGTCGCCAGTAATGATCATTTTTGCATTAGGTCCCATTCGGGTTAAGAACATTTTCAATTGCAGTTCTGTGGCATTTTGAGCTTCATCCAAAATAACAAAACAATTGTCTAAAGTTCTTCCTCTCATGAAGGCTAGCGGAGCAATTTCAACGGTTCGACTCTCAATCATGCTTTTGAGTTTATCTAGAGGAATCATATCTTCTAGAGCGTCGTAAAGTGGCCTCAAATACGGATCAATTTTTTCCTTTAAATCACCGGGAAGAAAACCGAGGTTTTCACCAGCTTCAACTGCCGGCCTGGTCAGAATGATCTTTCTAATTTCTCTATTTTTTAACGCCAATACTGCAAGAGCCACAGCAGTATAGGTTTTTCCGGTTCCCGCTGGGCCAATGGCAAAAAGAACATCGTTTGATTTACACGCATCGAGCATTTTTCTTTGATTGCGTGTTTTAGCCTTGATTTTTTGTCCGCGAGTTCCGATAAATAATACATCATCGTTTAGTTCACGGGCTTCAGGTTCTGAACCTTCGGGAATTTCCAAAGCATCGGAAATGGTTCTTTCATTTAACTCTCCAGTGTTGATGTACAATTTTTCTAACACTCCCATCCCACTTCTGAAATTAACGAGGCTTTCTTGGTCGCCAAACACCTTGATTTCATCTCCTCTAGCTACAAATTGGAGTTTGGGATATTTTGATTTTATGAGATTCAAATGTTGATTATTTGGCCCATAAAATAACTGTGGGTTGATAATTTCGAGGGTATAGATTAACTCCGTCAAACTCTTTTGGATTATTTTTACAAATATATGGAAAGCGCCCATGGAAATAAGCCAAAAATCATTCATTATTGGTCTGACAACCGGTTTGATTCGGTGGATTTCACCATTGCACAGTCTAAATTATTTTCCAACTTTAGCGAATATTCGATAGCATTAAGTCCATCAGATATCAAAAAAGGACACTCTGTATACCAAAGTGTGGTATTGCGCCAATTTATGAATGAGTTTCCTTCCGGAACCATTCACATATGCAATCTTTCATTTATTGCCATTCAAACCAAACGTTATATCATTGCTAAATACAACAATCAATTATTTTTAGGACCAGACAATGGATTTTTCTATTTGGCTTTTCCTCAAGATGATGTTTCTTATTATATCATTCCAACACACGGAATACAATTACCCATAAAAGCATTGACAGATATTTATATTCCTGCAGTTAAACGTATTTTAGATAATAACCTTTTTGATAGTATTGACACTGTTTATGAGCCCAAGGTACACATGGTCAAGCCATTAGCATTAAATCCTACCATTGCAAGAAATACCATCAGATTAACTTGTACCTATGTTGACAATGGCGGCAATGCTTTTTTTAACATTCATAAATCTGAATTCTACGAATTATGTAACAACCGAAAGTTCAGAATTAAAACCCTTTTTGAAACCTTTGATCGTATTTCAACTGACTATGATGATGTTCCTGAAGGGCAAATATTGTGTTTATTTGGACATGGAGATATATTTCAAATTGCACAAAATGCCGGAAATGTTGCTCATGCTCTTGCAATTGAACCGAATTCCCAGATAATTGTAGAATTTTTAGATTAAATATATGAGCGAAATACAACGTCTTGTGAGAATGAGTTTCCAAACTGATCGCATTTCTGATTTTATGGAAGTATTTGAAGATTCAAAAGAGAAAATAAGAAATTTCCCAGGTTGCTTAGCGCTCAATTTAATTGTAGATTTCGAAGACTCTAGTATCATATATACCTCAAGTATTTGGCGAGCCATTGAAGATTTGGAAAATTACAGAAATAGCGAACTATTCATCCAAACTTGGAGAAAAACTAAAATCCATTTTAAGGAAAAGGCTCAGACCAATACGTTTAACGTAATTTACCGATTATAAGTAGGTTTTCTCAAAGCCATTTACCAGGATTCAATATTCCGTTGGGATCAAATGATTGTTTTATTCCCTTCATGATATTTAGATGCACATCACTGAGTACAATCTTTAAATAAGGCGCTTGCACGAGTCCTATGCCATGTTCTCCGCTAATGGTTCCCCCTAAGGATTTACAAAGTTCAAAAATTTCGACAATTCCCATTGGAACTTCATTTTTCCATTGATCTTCTGTCATTTGATCTTTTAGGATATTTACATGCAGATTTCCATCTCCAGCGTGACCATAACAAACACTTCGAAATCCATATTTATTGCCTATTCCTTTAACTCCACTCAATAATTCCGGAAGTTTCGAACGAGGGACAACAGTATCTTCTTCTTTATAAACACTCTGTTGTTTTACCAATTCACCTAATGATCTTCTAATTTTCCACCAATCAGCAGACATTTCGGAATTATTGGGTAAATAGACTTCAATAGCTCCTTCTTCCTCCAGAAATGGATATAAATTCTCGGCGGTCAAGTTCAATTCATCCATGTTATTACCATCTAAAATGATAAGAAGGTAGAATGCCGTATTTGCTGGTTTGGGAAAGGGTATTTTCAAAATATCCATAGCAATATCAACCCCTGAAACTTCCATAAGCTCAATACCCGCTGGCTCGAATCCATTGATTAATATTGAGTTTACACATGAGGCCGCTTTAGAAGCATCATCGAATGAAGCGAGCATCAACAATTCTTGGGTTTTTAATGGAATCAACTTCAAAACAGCCTTTGTGACAATGCCAAGAAGTCCTTCGCTCCCAATCATCAAATGGGTTAAAGAAAATCCAGTGGAGTTTTTTAAGGTATTTGCACCTGTCCAAATTACATCTCCGGTAGGAAGCACCACTTCTAAATTAAGTACATAATCTCTGGTAGTTCCATATTTTACGGCTTTAGGTCCGCCGGCACCGTGAGCAATATTGCCGCCAATAGTGGAAGATCCCATACTTGCTGGATCTGGTGGATAAGTCAATCCGAAGGGCTTCAAAATTTCTTTTAACTCAGCATTTACAACCCCAGATTCAACCGTCACTTGAAAATTCTCTTTATCAATGTGTAAAATTTTATTGAATTTCTTCATAGAAATAACCACCCCACCATGAACGGGTAAACAAGCACCGGACAGACCGGTTCCAGCTCCTCTGGTATAGACGGAAATCTTATGACTGTTGCAATATTTTAAGATATGTGATAATTGCTCAGTATTCGATGGAATCAACAATAAATCGGGTAAAAATGATAGATCCTCAGTGTAATCTGTTGAGACGGATTCTAAGTCATTCAAATTTTGACTTACATTCGCGTGACCCAGAAGTTCAATAAACCATTGAACATGGTTTTGAATAAAAGTTTGTTTTTGGACCATATCGTTAGCAAAGGTATTTAATATTGACAATGGTAAATAATAGGATAAAAATAATGTTGGCCATTGGGGCAATCAATTTGTACATGTTGAGCGCCTTGGTTTGGTGGGCATTTGCATTGGTGCGCTTTCAAGAGAGAAATTATGAATCTCAAATTGAGAAACTTGACTTAAAAAAGCAGCTCGTTGAGGTTAAAATTGAGAATTATTTGCTTCTACATCAAAATGTGGGACTCTCAAAAATGCTTAAGACCGGAAAACCTGGAAATACCATAGGTGAAGTTTATAAAATCAACAAAACCATGGGGATTTGCGATTCAGTAAAAATTAAATCAATTGTAAATCAAGAGTTTAAAGATTTTCGTGTTTTTTTTGTGACAAATAGGCAACGAAATTATGTAGAAATTGGTCTATCTCTTCGTGAAGAGATAACATTAGAAGTAAACAACACCCTTTTAAATAAAAAGAAAGCGTGGATTTATGAAGGTATTACTCTTGGAATCATAACTTTAATCATTGGAGGTGGCATGTTTGTATATGTAGATAAAATTCTTCGGTTAAATGCCCAACAGAATAATTTCTTGTTGGCAGTTACGCATGAATTAAAGACACCCATATCTGCAGCGCGTTTAGCCCTTCAAACAGTTAAGAAGGATACATCACTAAAACTGCTACCAAAAATGTTGGAAATGGCTAACTCAAACCTACTGAGATTGTCAAACATGGTAGAGCAAATTTTGATGGCTACTCGCTTCGAAAGCAAATTTGTAGATCCTGTTTTTTCCGAAAAAAACATCAGTGAATTAATTCAAGAAGCCATTATCTCTTTGGAGCTTACTGCTGAAAGGAAAGGTAGATTATTAACTAACACCCCTGATGGAATCATTGGAGAGGTTGATGAAAAAATGCTCAAAACGGTTATTAAAAACCTCATAACCAATGCATTTAAATATTCTGAAGATGAATCGGTGGTAGAAATAATTTTAACCGATTCAATGTCCCAATATCAAATCCAAGTAATAGACCAAGGTATTGGTATTTTAGATTCTGATAAAAAAAGGGTTTTTGAGAAGTTTTACAGAGTGGGTGAAGAAAAAACTCGTTCACAGCCGGGGTCTGGTTTAGGTCTTTATTTGGTCAAGCAAATTACCGAAATGCATGGCGGAAAAGTATCAATCCTTGACAATAAACCACAAGGCGCCGTTTTTATTTTAAAAATCAACAAACAACAACAAACTAAATAATATGAAGTCCCATCGAATTCTTTTGGTTGAAGATGAAGCAGATTTAGCAGAATTGATTAGAATTAATCTTGAAATGGAGGGTTATAAAGTTGCCGTTGCCGGTCACGGAGCTATAGCTATCCAAAAGTTAAAATCTGAAAGCTTTGATCTGGTCATCATGGATATTATGATGCCGTCTATGGATGGAATAACCGCTACTCAACACATTCGATTGTCAAATAACGATATACCTATCATGATACTCTCTGCAAGCAATAGTAGTAAAGATCGTATAGGTGGTTTAAAAGCAGGTGCCGATGATTATTTGGCCAAACCATTTGAATTAGAGGAAATGATGTTGAGGGTGCAGAAGTTGATTCGTAGAACCCAGCAAAACACTCCTAGATTAACTCTACAAGAATACAGCTTTGGTGGAAACACGATAGATTTCAATTCATATAGGGCGGTTGGGAAATCTGGAGAATTCAAATTGACCAAAAAGGAAGCTCAGTTATTAAAGTTGCTTATTGAAAAGAAAAATTTGGTTGTGACCCGCGAAGAAATCTTAAAAACAGTTTGGGGATATACCGTTTTCCCAAGTACTAGAACCATTGATAATTTCATTCTGGCTTTCAGGAAATATTTTGAAGAAGATGCTAAAAATCCAAAGTACTTTTTAAGCCTTAGAGGTGTTGGTTATAAGTATACTGAAGAAGATTAATTCAATTTCGAAATAGCTCGAGCAGCAATTTCTGCTGTACTCCATGCTCCTTGGAAATTAAATCCGCCAGTTATTCCGTCTATATCTAAAACCTCACCGCAGGCATAGATACCCGATTGATTTTTAACTTCCATACTTTTAAAAGAAATACTATCAGTGGATATACCACCCGCTGTAACAAATTCTTCTTTGAAGGTGGTTTTTCCAGAAATCTCTATCGGAAACCTCATTACATTTTCAGTAAGTTTGTTAACTAACTTTTTATTTAGACTACTTCCTACTGAATTCAAATCAATTCCGCTTTCGTTCAAAATCAACTCCCATAACCTATTTGGAAGTTCAAATATGGAAATGTTCTTCCACAGTTTCTTGGGATTGTTATCGATCTCTTTGTAAACCATTTCTCTAACTTGATCCTCTGTAAAATCACCCACCCAAGAAATGAGTACTTTGAATTTATATTGTTGATCAAATAATTTACGCGCCATCCAAGCACTCGTTTTCAATACTGCCGGACCACTAATTCCCCAATGAGTGATTAATAAAGGTCCTTGAAAAGCTTCCTTCTCTCCCATTATTTTAATTTTACAATTGGATACAGAAACCCCTGACAGCGGTTTTAATTTATTCAAGTCTGATTTATCGGCATTGAAAGAAAATAGAGACGGTACAGGATTGACCCACTCAAAAGATGATTTCCAAATGATTTTACCCAAATCTGGAATTCCACCCGTTGCAATAACGATGAGTTTTGAAATCACATTAACTTTTTTCGAATCTAATCTATCGTTAAATTCTTGATGAAATTGATTGTCAATACGGGTGAATCCAAGCCATTCATGATTTTTATGAATGTCGATTTTATATTTATTGGCCAAATATTCAAAAAGTCCAGCAATTGTTTCTGATGAATTGGTTGTAGGAAAAATACGTCCATCTGTCTCAATCTTGGTTTGAACATTATGGGAGTGTAACCAATCAAGAAACTGATCTACCCCAAACTCCTGAAAAACTTTCTTTAAAAATGATGCTCCACGCGGATAGTTTGCAATTAATTCTGAAGTTTTACTGCAGTCATGGGTAACATTGCAACGACCACCGCCACTAACCCTCACTTTTGTCAAGGTTTTCCCTGTTTTTTCAAAAATGGCAACCGATAAATGGGGTGCGAGTTCCTTTATTCGAATGGCGCAATAAAATCCTGATGCACCACCACCAATGACAGCAACATCTATCATGGATTGACAACTTTGTAGTTTTTGTATTCCCCAATTCGTTTTCCAGTGAATTTTTCAAACCAATAGAGAAAAAACGTTTTGAGGTTGAAATTCTTTCTACTCACATCGAAATCAAATTTCCAATTGATTCGATTTATACGGTCTTTCATTATTTGCGGGTGAGTCTCTGTGAATTTAACCAATGAGTCTATTCCTGAATAATTGAATTCTTGTTGTTGATAAACATTCTTTTGCATGTATTGATCGTCATGCCAAAGTCTATGAAATTGCTCTTGTTTTATTTGTTGTTCCTTGGGATGTTTAACCCAGCCATAATGAAAAATACGAGCCTTAATTGGAACAACTTTTAACTTCTCATTTTGGATTGTTCTAAATCCTTGGGCATCTTTCCAGCTTTTAATTTTACCGGTATTTTTAATGATTCTGATTTCCTTTCTATACCAACGTCGAGAATCTCCTATATAATCATAACTTCCATAAAAGTGCCTGTAATTAAACAATAATCCTTCTATATTGGGGTTGTCTTTATGTTGAAGGAGTGCATTCTTTATTATGGGTATATCGTCCTCGTGGATGCATTCATCTGCCTGAATATAAAAACACCAATCTGAATCAGAAGATATACCAGCTAAAGCTTTATTTGTTTCATCTGCAAGTACTTTCCCTCCCACTCTTAATTGATCATCCCAAATAGTGTCAATAATTTTAAGATTTTTTAATCCTAAATTCGCGATGAATTCACGTGTTCCATCATCTGACGCACCAATTGCTACAACAATTTCATCACACAAAGGCTCTATTGATTTCAAGGATTCTCCTATGGGATAATCAGCTTTGATTACATTACGTGCAATGGCAAATCCTGAAACCTTCATCAAATTCTATCCTCCAATTGAAACTGAAATCTCACTTCCATCTCATCTAAAATCACTTGCACTTCTTCATTAAAATCAACTTTGAAATTCGATACTAAAGAGACCCCCATATCTTCGTCATGATCTTGGAAATGAAACCATAATTGCACATTACCGGGAAATTGTTCTAATACAGTTGAAACTGTTTGATGTTTTCCGTCAAAGAGCTCCTTAGGATGCATATAGACATTCAATGCTCTAACCAATGATTTGACATTGATATCTGCAATAAGTTTTACTTGGTTATAATCAACTCTAGCTCTGTTTCCATCAACTCCAGGCTTAACCGTACCGGTTATCCATAAGATGTAGTCTTGAGACAATAAGTTTTTGTTGTCAATATATTGCTTATTGAAAAGTGCCAATTCTATGGTACCTGTGTAATCAAGAAAATTGATTTTTCCGAATGGAGCACCTCTTTGAGTCATTGCCTCTCTGAAAGAAGTTACAATGCCCATCATTTTGAAATTTAAAGGCTCATTCTGATCAACTGCTTGTGAAAATTCACTCACTGGAGTGGGTTTAAGAACACTGTGTATGAATTTATATTCATCTAGCGGATGTTTACTCAGAAATACCCCAACCAACTCTTCTTCAATTTTAAGTTCATCCATCAAAGTGAATTTTTCCACTGCAGGAAGTTTTGGTTCTTGCGGAACCGTTGCTTCACCTCCACCAAATAAACCCATTTGACCACTTTGCTTATCTGCTTGAAGTTTTTGTCCAAATTTAAGCGCTAACTCAACGCCTATCAATCCATCATTGGCACTTGCCAAATACTGAGCTCTATGATACCTTTGGTCAAAATCAAACACTCCCGCTTTCGCTAAATTCTCCAAATTGCGTTTGTTTACAGCCCTCAAATTTACTCGTCCAGTCAAATTAAAAATGCTTGAAAAAGGGCCATTTTTATCTCTTTCAGATAAAATCTCATCTACAGCATTTTCTCCAACTCCTTTAACAGCGTTCATTCCAAATCTGATTTCTCCATTTTTAGTAACGGTAAAGGCTGATCTACTTTCATTAAGGTCAGGTCCAAGTACTTTTGTACCCATTCTTCTGCATTCTTCCATATAGAAGGTGATTTTTTTAATATCACCCATATTGCTTTTCAGAACTGCAGACATGAATTGAGCCGGATAATGCGCCTTGAGATAAGCCGTTTGGAAGGCAATGACCGCATAACAGGTAGAATGGCTTTTATTAAACGCATATTGAGCAAACTCTTCCCAATCCGAATAGATTTTATGTAACACTTTTTCAGGAAATCCTTTTTCTAAAGCTCCTGCCATAAAGTCGGATTTCAATTCATCGATAAGCTGTTTGTTTTTCTTACCCATTGCTTTACGCAATACATCGGCTTTACCTTTAGAAAATCCCGCCAATTTTTGACTTAGCAACATTACCTGCTCTTGGTAAACAGTAATTCCGTATGTCTCTTTTAAATATTCTTCCATTTCAGGAAGGTCATATTCTACCGGTTTACGACCGTGTTTTCTATCAACAAAATCTGGTATATACTTCATCGGACCTGGGCGATAAAGTGCGTTCATTGCTATCAAATCACCAAATTGAGTGGGTTTCAAATCACGCATATACTTCTGCATTCCAGGACTTTCGAACTGGAAAATACCATTGGTATCGCCTCGTTGAAACAATTCATAGGTAAGTGTATCTTCTAACGGAATTTGATCAATATCTATTTCATCTCCGGTTGTTTCCTTAATGATTGCTATGGCATCTTTTAGAATTGTCAGTGTAGATAATCCTAAAAAGTCCATTTTCAATAAACCCGCTTTTTCAATCTGATTTACATCATATTGAACTTGCATCCAAGGCGAATCTTTTGATCGAGCCACCGGAACAACCTCGTCAATATCTTTAGGGGCTATAATGATTCCGCAAGCATGAACACCTGTATTTCTGACTGACCCCTCCAATTTCTCAGCATCTTTCAGAACCTGACTTGCGGCATCATTTGATTTATAAATATTCTGTAGCTCTTTGAGATTCTCAATTTCTTCAGGCTTCAAATTGACCGAATCATCTTTTGCCAATTTATCAATATCAGCATGAAGCATGGTTTTCAAATTGAGATTCCCTGGAACCAACTTGGTTAATCCAACTGTCTGATTTAATGGGTATTGAAGTACTCTACCTACATCTCTAATTGCACTTTTTGCAGCCATTGTACCATAGGTAATAATTTGAGCAATTCTGCGTTCTCCATATTTTTTTGCCACATATTCAATGACGCGATCTCTTCCTTGGTCATCAAAGTCAATATCAACGTCAGGCATACTTACTCGTTCAGGATTGAGGAAACGCTCAAACAGCAAATCGTATTTCACTGGATCAACATTGGTAATTCCCAATGCGTAAGCAACTAATGATCCTGCTGCAGATCCGCGCCCTGGTCCAACCCAAACTCCCATTTTTCTTGCTGCGGATGTAAAATCTTGAACAATCAAGAAATATCCTTCGTAGCCCGAATTACAAATAGTATTTAATTCAAATTTTAGACGCTCTTCGACATCGGTTGGAATTGCCCCCCCAAATTTTTGCCTACATCCTTCATAAGATAGATGAGTGAGATAATCTTTTTGAGATAAAAATCCATCGGGAAGAGTGTAATTAGGCAAAACTATATCTCGCTCTAATTCAGGACTTTGAATAGAGTCAATTAAACGATTGGTATTATCAAGTGCTTCGGGAATATCTTCAAATAGTTTCTCCATTTCCGATTGAGATTTAAAATAAAACTCTTCATTCGGAAAGCCAAATCTAAAGCCTTTACCAGATTCTTCGTTGGTTGCTTTGGGAGTAGATTGAAACTCCGAGGTATTGATGCAAAGTAAAATATCGTGGGCGTTTGCATCGTCTTTTTCAACGTAATGAGAATCGTTGGTTGCAATGATGTGAACATTATATTTTCGGGCAAACTTGATCAAAGTCTGATTGATATCTTCTTGATCAATTCCAGTATTATCAATGTTGCATAAATGATGTCTTTGTAACTCGACATAGAAATCATTTCCAAACATTTGGTGCCATTCACAGAAAATCTTTTCTGCTTCTTCTTCTCCTTTATGAATGATGGCTTGAGGGATTTCAGCACCAATGCAACAAGAAGTTGCTATAAGTCCTTCTCCATATTGTTTCAATAATTCCTTATCAATTCGAGGATATTTGGAATAGAGTCCTTCTAAATAACCCAAGGAACAAAGTTTGCTGAGGTTCTCATATCCTTTTTGATTTTTTGCTAAAAGGAGTTGGTGATATCGTTTGTCTTTTTTTCCTTGTCCGAAGGATTTTTCATGACGATTTTCCACCAAATAGAACTCGCAACCAATCACCGGGAGCATTCCTGCTTTGGTAACCGATTTATAAAAATCAAAAGCGCCGAACATATTTCCATGATCTGTAATGGCCATGGCAGGCATTCCATCGGATTTTGCCTTTTGAACTAATTTATTGATTTCGGCAGCTCCATCAAGTAATGAATATTGAGTATGAACGTGTAGATGCGAAAATTTAGGCATACTTATTTACTAGCCTCAAATCCACCGTCTTTATAAACATATACTATGGTATCGCCGCCTGTACCGTCTTCTGTAAAATTCACCACCCAAGTGGGTTGATCCAATTTATATTCACCTTCCTCTTTTAACCAACCGGATTCATAATAGGCTTTGTATGGACCATGAAAATACGAACCGCCAGTAGTTGGATCTAGCATTTTGTCAAAGTGTGACATTCTTTGTCCATTTGGCCAGTAGTTTTCTGTCCAAACTTCTTCAGGTCCCACGAACTTGCTTACGTTAAGAAGATATCCGGTTTTGTTATAAGTAAGGTGGTATTTTACCGTATCACCCAAATAATATCTTTGCTCTTGGAGGGTACTATCGGGACGAAACGATTCATCAAGAATTACCTGGCCTAATTTCACTAAACTATCAAGCGGGCGAATATCGAATTTATAAGGTTGATATCTGGTTAACTTGATATTTTCTTTGCAAGACAAAACACTGATTATCAATGTAAATATTGCAAATAATTTCCATGTATACTTATGAAATTTCATACATGCAATTTAATCATTTGGGTTGGTGGAAAGATGCTGTTTTATTCTCAATTTGTAAACATTGGTAGTGTTACCCGAGAATGAAGTTTATTTTCGTTGAGTGATATTGTCGCATTTACGTTTACATCAATTCAAAAACCATGAAAATTCATCATTTGATTTTTGCGATAAAATCAATAGTATTAGTGGTCCAAACGGAAGTGGGAAGACCAATATCCTAGATGCAATTTACACTTTATCAAATACAAAATCTTACTTCAACCACATTGATCAACAACTCATTCAATTTGGAAAAGATGAATATTCTTTGAAAGGGATGTTTCGCGCCAATGAATCGGATTCAAATTTGGACTTCCAAGTTTTATTGACTCTTCAGAACAAGAAGAAGTCATTGAAGAAAAATGGAAAGCCATATTCTCGGTTATTGGAGCATATTGGAACCATTCAAACAGTTTTTATAACTCCCTATGATATTTCACTTGTTTTCGAGGGATCTGAAGAACGAAGAAAATTCATTGATTTCACTATAAGTCAGATAAACAAAAACTATTTATTCGCTTTAGTTGAATACCGAAAGTATCTGGATCAAAGAAATGCTTTTCTTAAAAGCAATTTTGGAAGAAATATCGATTCACTCATTCTGGAAAGTTTCGATGTGAAAATTAGCCCGATTGCCGACGAAATTCATAAAGCACGAAAAGCCTTTATAGATGAGTTTATACCTTTATTTGAAGAAAACTATAAATTCATATCAGAATCGAGCGAAGTCCCCCATATAGATTATTTATCGCCCTTGAACAATAAATCAATGTTAAGTGTTTTAGAAGAAAATAGAACTAGTGATCTTCTAAGTCAAAGAACTGGATTGGGGATACACAAAGACGACATTGAGTTCTTGTTAAATAATCAGCCATTAAAGAAATTCGGATCTCAGGGACAGATAAAAAGCTTTGTCATCGCATTAAAAATTGCTCAATATCAATATTTCAAGCAGAATAGCCAACAATATCCCATACTATTACTTGATGATATTTTCGAGAAGATTGACTCACAACGATCCCAAAAATTAATGGAAAGAATGTGCTCTACCGAGTTTGGGCAAATTTTTATAAGCGATACTCATTCCGAAAGAATAATAGAACATTTTAATCCTTTCGATGTGGCTCAGAAACACTTCACATTAGTTAAATAAACCAACCAATAAATCTAAATCACGGTATTTTAGTTGGAATTTATCTGCAAGGCTTTTATTGGTAAGATTTCCATTAAAGAGGTAAGTTCCTTTTCTAATCCATGCATGATTTCTGAGAGAATTTGAAAATCCTCCATCTTTCACCATTTCATCGATCATTGGGGTGAAAATATTACTAAGGGCATAAGATGCTGTTCTACTAACCCGAGAAGGTATATTGGGCACACAATAATGCAATACACCATGTTTTTTAAACACGGGATTATCGTGGTTTGTTAACTCCGATGTTTCAAAATTCCCTCCTCTATCAATTGCAACATCAATTATAACAGAGTAAGGCTTCATTTTCATGATCATTTCTTCTGAAACTACCATAGGACTTCTATGTCCGGTGCCGGAATAAGCTCCAATCACAACATCCGCTTTTTCAATACTCGATGCTAATACATTGGGCTGCAACGTTGAAGTATACAAATGCAAACCAAAAGATTTTTGAATACGACGTAGCCTGTAGATGTTATTATCAAAGATTTTAACATTTGCACCCAATCCGAGAGCTGCTTTGGTGGCGTACTCTCCTACGGCACCGGCACCGATTACTACCACTTGAGTGGGAGGAACGCCCGCAAATCCGCCCAATAATTCTCCTTTACCAATGTGAGTATTATTGAGGTATTCGGCAGCAATAAGAATTGAGGCCGTTCCTGCAATTTCGCTCATTGCCCTAATAATGGGTAAAGCGCCGGAATCATCTTGAATGAATTCATAAGCCAAAGCCGTAATCTTCTTGCTTTGAAGTTTACGAAGCAAGACTTCTTCCAATTGGTTCATTTGCAAAGCAGAAATCAATAACTGCGATGGTTTCATTAATTCAATCTCTGATTCTGTTGGCGGGTCAATTTTGAGAATAATATCTGCCTGAAAAATGGGTTCTGGTTGGTAAACAATTTCAGCTCCTGCCTCACTGTATAAATGGTCTGAGAAATTGGCATTTTCACCACAACCAGACTGAATTTTTATTTCAATTCCTTGACTAACTAAATATTGAACTGCTGATGGAGTCAAGGGCACCCTATTCTCTTGAAAGGTTATTTCTTTTGGTATTCCGATGCTTGTATGATTGTTGTTTTTAGTCAACTGTTTTAGTTGCACTTGGGTTTCAGTGGAAAATTGGGTAGGCGACTGGCCGTTCATATTGATGCAATTTAACTAAAATAAATGGATAGTTTTCAGTTCAAATGGAACGAAAAATAGAGGTCTTTTCCACATAATGGATACAAAAATGCCTTCGAAAATCGGGTTGTACCAGAAAAAAGTAGTAATTTTAACGCTCCAACAAGATACACACGTTATAATGAAAAGATTTGCTGCAGGGTTAGTTATATTATTATCATCTATTTACAATTCTGGAGCGCAAGCTCCTTTGCCGCCCAACCAATCAGAAAATAGCCTCTCAAGGATTGATAGTCTGACTATGCAATTTTACCGAGAGATTCCGAGTCATAAACCATTATTGAATAACGGTTTTGAATTTAATGAGAAAGATTTTACAGATAATTTCGCTCAATTAGGAAGCGAGATACCATTCGAATACCATAATCTAGTAAGGCAGCAAATTCAATATTTCATGGCATTGCCTGATGCATATTTTGATAGAATTCACCAGAGAATGAGTTTATATTTCCCCATTTTCGAAGAAATTCTGGATAAAAACTCCATGCCAACTGAATTGAAATACGTCTCTGTTATTGAATCAGCGCTAAATCCTAATGCTGTTTCTTGGTGCGGTGCAACCGGACTATGGCAATTCATGCCCTATACTGGCAAATTGATGGGTATGAAAATTAACTATTCAGTTGATGAAAGAAAAAGTATCATGGCATCTACTGAAAAGGCATGTGAATACTTTCAGAACTCGCAGAATATTTTTGACAATTGGTTACTGAGTATAGCTTCTTACAACTGCGGTGCAGGCAATGTAATGAAGGCCATGAGAAGAGCTGGTGGAAAAACCAAAGATTTTTGGGCAATTTTAAAATATTTACCCAAAGAGACTCAGTATTATGTGCCAAAATTCATTGCGGCAGCCTATGTTTTGAATTTTACCAAACACGCCAAAAGAGATAAATACAACAGTATTTCAGAAGTGTTAATTCCAACCAGAGTTGATACAAGTTTCCATTTGGTTAAAATGTGTAATTATATCGCAGGCCCTGATCAAGAAGATTTGTTAAAGTTAAATCGCGAGTTCATAAAGCCAAACACCCAATTAGCTACAAATAATACGATACTACTGCCCTATCAATATTCTATGTGCTATTGGAGAGACAACGACTCTTTAATTCAAAATACCTTATTGTCCTCCTATGAAGTGGTTTCATCACAAAATGCGAGTAAACACTACTCTGGATCCAATTCAAAGCCTAAGAAAACTGTAACAACGGCTACTGGCCAATCAAAAACAGTTCATGTAGTCAGATCAGGTGAAACAATATCCTCTATTGCTAGAAAATACGGTACTTCCGTAGATAAAATAATGCAAATGAATAATTTGCGCAATTCACGAATAGGAGTTGGACAAAGATTGATTGTCAAAAATGGACAAAACCATCAGCGGAATTACAGGTAATCTTCAAATTAAAATGTATAAATATTTACATTTCAACATTTTAATAGCAATTGCATTATTGGTCTCATGCAATAATCCTTCAGATTTAAGCTTAGAAAAAAACAATAGAAAATCAGTAGTTGATGCTCAAGGTGCAATACACCTTTATGTTGACAGTGCTTCTAGTCAAAATTGGATGAATCAACTCATCAAATATTATCCATTAGATTCAAATATATTTTTTCAAAATCGATATTTATCTGCGCATTCGTTTGTTCTTCATTCCAGTGCATCTTTGGATATTTCTCAACTGTCTTCTATTCGAATTGGATTTATTGAAAATTACAAACCATCTCACTTTGATTCAACCGTCAATTTACAGTTGGGTAAATATAATTTGATAGCCTACAAAAATCCGTGCGCAACGGGACAATGGTTGATCGATATTGGAAATACAGATGTGAACTCCTTGTCAAAATTAGATTGGGTACAAATAAAAAACTTCATCCAAAATCTTAGCGATAACTTAGGTCTTGAAGGATATTTTGAAAGAAATCACCCTACCGATTACGTTAGATCCATCCAATCTGAAATTGAATCAATTTGGGGCATATCAGTTCAAATTCCCAATGATTGGAAAATATTTGGTACTGATTCAGGATTTTTATGGTTAGGTAAATTAAATCCTACTGGAGGATTCTCCAGTTTGTGGATTACCAAGATTGCGCAAACCAAAGACCGCGTTAATTTAAATGAGCATTTTTCGTTGAGAAACAGCGCTACTAAAAACTACTTCCACAATGACGAAGGCACCAAAATGGTTATAAGTGAAATACCTATCTACCAATCTAAAGAAATTGAAAATAATTTATTTCAAGGATGGTACACGGAAGAAGCAACTACAAGAAGAGGTCCATATTTTACGAAATATATTTTTAACCCGCGAGAAAAACACACCTTGTTGATTGATGTTTTTTGCACTGAATCAGACAACATGTCAAATGATGTTGAGTTTCTCAAACACTTAATCAAAACCGTTAGTTTTGTACCATGAAAAAGGTGGTCATTTTTGCTTCAGGTAGTGGCAGTAATGCTGAAAACTTAATTCAATTACATCACAATAAATTTTATACGGTTGAAGCTATTTTTTGCAACAATGAATTTGCGGGGGTCATTGAAAGAGCTAATCGCTTAAAGATTCCTTTGAAATTATTCAAACGAAACGAATGGAATGAAGTTATAACGTCCATTAAGGAACTAAATCCTGATTTAATCATTCTAGCAGGATTCCTATGGAAAATACCTTCAGATTTCATTAGTTCCTTCAATAGAATTATAAATATACACCCTAGCTTACTGCCAAAATTTGGAGGTAAAGGGATGTATGGTATTAATGTTCACCAAGCTGTTATTGATAATCAAGAAAAAGAGTCAGGAATTACCATCCATCTTGTTAACGAGCATTATGATGAAGGCGAAGTTTTATTTCAAGCAGCTATTAAAATAGCAAAAGGTGAAACGCCTGAATCATTGGCAAATAAAATTCATGAATTAGAATACCAATATTTTCCAGAAATCATACTTAAAGAGATTGAAAATGAAAAGTAATCATATAGAAACCAAAGTTTTGCATGCTGGCATTGAACCAGATCCTAGCACAGGAGCAATCATGACACCTATTTACCAAACGAGTACTTATGTACAGTCAGCTCCAGGTGAACATAAGGGATATGAATACGCTCGCACTCAAAACCCAACAAGAGATGCGTTACAAAAAAATCTTGCGGCTCTTGAGAACATGAATCATGCGTTATGTTTTTCAACGGGTATGGGTGCTGTAGATGCCTGCATTAAGTTACTTTCACCCGGCGATGAAGTGGTTTCAACAAACGATTTATACGGAGGCACTTACCGAATATTTACAACAGTTTTCCAAAAAATGGGTATAAAATTTCATTTTGTTGACATGGCCAACGAACAAGAAGTTCGATCTGCGATGAATGAAAATACTAAAATGATTTGGGTTGAGACTCCAACTAACCCACTATTGAAAATTATTGATATTGAACTCATGTCTAAAATTGGACATGAATACGGGGCATTGGTGGTAGTTGATAACACTTTTTCATCTCCTTACCTTCAACAACCTGCTAGTTTTGGTGCAGATATTATTATGCACTCCGCTACTAAATATATAAATGGCCACTCTGATGTGGTCATGGGAGTTTTATGCGTAAATGACGATGAAACTCATTCAAGGCTAGCATTTCTACAAAACACTTGTGGTGCAACACCAGGACCTATGGATTGTTTTTTGGTTTTACGAGGCATAAAAACTTTGCATATTCGTATGGAACGCCACTGTCAAAACGGAAGAGAAATCGCCCAATTTTTGCAGTCTCATCCACTTGTTGGCGAAGTTTATTGGCCTGGATTTGAAACACATCCCAATCATTTGGTTGCAAAAAAACAAATGAAAGACTTTGGAGGAATGATTTCATTTACGTTAAAAAACGATTCATTAGAAGCGGCTATAGAATTCTTAAAAAGCACCCAGGTTTTCTCCTTAGCAGAAAGCCTAGGAGGCGTAGAGTCATTGATTGGTCACCCTGCTAGTATGACCCATGCAAGTATCCCCAGAGAACAAAGAATTAAAAACGGCCTAAAAGACAGTTTAATTAGGTTGAGCGTTGGTATTGAGCATATTGATGATTTAAAGCATGACTTAACGCAAGCTTTGGAGAAATCTGCCACCGTATAATGACACTTGACACTCGTTTAGTAGAAACACTGTGGGATGCAGCAAAATTCTATAACGAGCCTGGTTTTATAGAGAATGATCCCATTTTAATTCCGCATTTATTCACTCATGCACGTGATATTGAATTGGCTGGTTTTTTTACTGCTTTAATTGCTTGGGGACAGCGAAAAACGATCATTAGCAATGCCAAAGAGCTCATGCGAAGAATGGATAATTCTCCTTATGAGTTTATTTTGAATTCGTCTGAGGGTGATCAAAGGGCGCTAATGGGATTTGTACATCGAACTTTTAATGAGGTTGATCTTATTTTTCTGGTTAATAGATTGGGGGAACTTCTTAGAGAATACAACTCTCTGGAGAATATATTTTTTATCAAATCAACATCATCGATTGAAGAAACCTTGATTCAATTTAGAAGAACTTTGTTCGCAAATTATTTAGATTCAAATAGAACTCAAAAACACATTGCGACTCCAGAAAAGAACAGCGCTTGTAAACGATTAAACATGTATTTAAGGTGGATGGTACGTCCAAGCGACGGCGTTGACTTTGGTATTTGGAAATCGATAAATCCATCCATTTTGAAAATGCCTTTAGATACACATGTGATTAGAGTAGTAAAAGAATTAGGTATTTTATCTGATTTAAAAGGAGATTGGAAAGGCTGCTTGGAGTTAACAAATATTTTTTCGCAAATTCACCCTTCTGATCCAGTATTTTTTGACTTTGCCCTATTTGGGATGGGAGTGAATAACAGAAATATGTCGTAAATTTGTACTTATGGCAGTTGAATTTACAAGTAGCAATTTTCAAAACGAAGTTTTGGCATCTGATAAACCCGTTTTGGTTGATTTTTGGGCTGAATGGTGTGGCCCTTGCAAGATGATTGGTCCAGTTGTGGAAGAGATTCACAACGAATACCTAGGAAAAGCTGTGATTGGCAAATTGAATGTGGATGAAAATCCTGACATTGCCATGAACTATAGCGTGAGAAGCATACCAACCTTGTTGATTTTCAAAGGCGGTGTAATCGTTGATAAGATTGTTGGAGCAGTGCCTAAGTCGCAATTGACCAAACAATTGGAAACACACCTTTAATCCTTTTACAAATTCATATAGAGGCTGTTTGACAAAATTCAAGCAGCCTTTATTTTTTAGATATTGTTATGTTATTCCTGAAAGACCTGTTGGTATTTAATCAGCATTCTATGTTGGCTCAAAAGGCCATGGAAGGATTTATTTCGGGATTGCATAAAAGTCCGTTAAGAGGATTTTCGGTTGAATTTGCTGAACATAGAAGTTACAATCAAGGTGATAGTATTAGAAACCTAGATTGGAAATTACTTGCAAAAACAGAGAAAAAATACATAAAACAAACCATTGAAGAGACCAATTTGAGGTGCTTCTTTTGGATGGATATTTCAAATAGCATGAAATATCCAGAAGGAGAAGAACTAAAATTAAAATATTCGCTGGCATTGGGAAGTATTTTAGCTCAGGCTTTGGCTAAGCAACGCGATGCTTTTCAATTTTCACTTCTCGATGAACAAAAATTAAAATGGCAATCTGATATAAAATCAACAAAAGGTCATCTTTCTAACGTATTCTCAAAACTTGAACAACTTTGGAACTTCAAAGATTTGGATAGTGAATGGAATCAAGATTTTACCTTTGCCAAACTTGCATCAGTCATTCCTCGCAGAAGTATGATTATAATTTGCACAGACATGTTGATTGAAAATGATCAAGATTTTTGGGAAACATTAAAGTACTTAAAATTCCTGAAATGTGAAATTTTGTTGATACATGTGCAGCACAACAATCACGAGTTGAAATTAGATTTAGAAGCTATTCCTTATGAATTTGTTGACTTAGAAAACCAATCACGAATAAAATTGAATCCCGATGAAATTAGAGAAGTATATCGTGTGGCTCAAACCGAATACACGGAAAGTGTAATACGAAACTGTCAACAACTTGGAATTTCATACTTTGAAGGAGACGTCTCCTTCCCTCTTGATTACGCCATCATGCAATTTTACAAAGAGAGAAATAAGCTAAAATAATTAGCGATCCTTTTCAAATTGAAGTCTCATTGGATTCAATTCTAAAATCTGTCCATTTGAGTAGCTCAAAGTACCATTAACAAATACATGTTTTATTGAATTACTGAACTGTGTATTCATTAATGGAGACCATTGACATTTATATAAAATATTGTTTTCAGTGACTTGATGAATTTCATTTGGATTTACTAATACCAAATCTGCAAAATACCCTTCTCTTATAAAACCCCTCTCTTTTAATTTATATGCTATTGCAGGGGCATGACACATTTTTTCAACCACTTTTTCCATGGAAATTTTACCTTGTTTACTTTTTTCAAGCATCAACAATAATGTATGCTGAATGAGGGGTAATCCGGCATGTGCATCTAAATAGTTTTCACATAATTTCTCTTCTTTGGTATGGGGTGCATGATCAGTAGCTATTACATCCAGTCTATCTTCAAGCAAAGCATTCCAAAGGGCATCTTGGTCTTTTTGTGTTTTCACTGCTGGATTGCATTTGATTTGATGAGAAAGTTGAGAATAATCTTGGTCACTAAAATGCAAGTGATGAACGCACACTTCACTGGTGATTCTTTTTTTATCTAAAGGAAGTGTATTATCAAATAAATGAGTTTCAATCTCAGATGTGATGTGCAGAATGTGCAAACGGGTGTTGTATTTTTTTGCAAGAGCACTTGCAAAAGAAGAACTTAAATAACAAGCTTGAGCATCTCTAATTATGGGGTGGTATTCAGCGGGAATGCCGTTCGGAAAATCGATCTTCGCTTGATTCAATCTCTCTTTTACTCTGGTCTCACATTCACAATGAGTAGCGATTAAGGATGGAACCTGAGAGAATATTTGATGTAAAATATGAGAATCGTCAACTAGCATATCGCCAGTGGAACTTCCCATGAAGATTTTCACACCACAGACATTCTCAGAGTCAATTTTCTTTAGTTCATCAATATTGTCGTTGGTTGCACCTAAATAAAAGGAATAATTCACAGCAGAGGAATCTTGACCAATAAGATACTTCTCCTCTAATAGTTCAATTGTGGTGGTTTTAGGGAGAACATTGGGCATTTCCATATAAGATGTAACACCACCAGCAAGAGCCGCTCTGCTCTCTGTGAAGATAGATGCCTTGTGTGTGAGCCCTGGTTCTCTAAAATGAACTTGATCATCAATTACACCAGGTATAAGATACATACCTGTTGCATCGATTTCCTGAACGCCTATTGATGTACTCAAGTTAATTTTAGTGGCTATTTTTTCTATTCGTTGATTTTGAATTAGAACATCAGCTGTAATAATTGTACCTTCATTTATCAGTTGGGCATTTTTGATCAAAAACCGTGATTTTGCTTCCATTTACTCACCAAAGATAATAAGCACCTCACAAAATGCATTCAGTTTTCTATTGTAATTTCCTAATAATTCCATGTTGAAGGTGTAACAATCGATAACATTAGCATAATTTCACTTAACTTCGCATACTGTCTGAATTTTATGACTGAATATTTAAATAACGAGGAAGAATTAGCTCATGTAATCATTGGTAAAGCCATTGAAATACACAAACAGCTGGGACCAGGATTGCCAAAGAAAGTTTATTTACAGTGTCTTGAATTAGAATTCCAAGAAGACTCTATGGACTTTCAATACAACCAGTTTTTGCCAGTATCATATAAAGGTTTGCAGATTGCTGATGTTATTCAGTTAGACTTTATTGTAGCTGGACAAGTATGCATTGAAGTAATTACTGATACCGACGTTTCTGATATTAATATCCAGAGAATGCTTAAAACAATTAGAAGTAATGATTTTAAATTAGGGTTGATCATCAACTTTAACTCAACGCTTCTCAAAAATGGTATAAGAAGAGTTAGTAATAACCGTCCAGTTGTTTAAATTTATCTTTCTCCGCGTCCTACTTTATGTAGGATAATTAAGGCGAAAAATACCTTTTAACGCATTAACAAGAAGTCACCGAATAAAGTTCTTCTTACATTATCGCATCCAACCCAAGTAATTGTATATACATACACCCCTTCTGGTGCTTCTTGTCCGTTAATGTTTCCGTCCCAATTCAAGGTTGGATTATTGAACTCAGCCAATTTCTCGCCCCATCGGTTAAATAATTTAACGTTGTATTCAGCTCCTTCAACTTGATATTGTGAATTTGGATAAACATCATTTAGCTCATCTCCATTTGGTGTGAAGGCGCTTGGCATATAAATGTCTATGGGAAATAAATCCTTTCTTTTAATAATCAGAACCGAATCAACTGACTTACAACCTTCAATATCAATCACTTCCACCCAATACTTGCCTGAGTCGTAGGCGATTATTTCTTGTTTATTAGATCCTGTATTCCATAGGTAGCTAACCATTCCTGGCCCAGCATTTAATCTAGGTTTTTCCGAAAGACACAACGTAGTATCAGGCCCAAGATTAAGTGCTGGATTGGGGAATAATTGAATATTGATTGAATCTTTTTCAATGCAACCATTTGAATTCACAACGGTGATGTGGAGACGTCCTGGTTTTGTGAGTCTAAAGTTTGTGTTTGTAACTTCATTATTCCAAACTACCGATTTAAAATTGATTGAAGGACTTGTAATCAATGTATCAATCTTATTACAGAAACGCAAATCATTGCCTAAATCCAATTCACTTGGAAAATTGGTTAAGGTGAAGGTATCTCTTGCAGAACATAGCGCAACTTGAGCCCTAACATAATACATTCCAGGAATCTTGGTGGTCATATTTTTACCTGAAACTCCATTACTCCAAGTAAAAAGAGCTGTTGGATCAGGGCTAATAGCATTAAATGTCACATTGTAATCTGGACAAACTTGTGTATCATTTACGAAAACTTTAACATCTGATTGTTGTATAATTCGAACTGAATCTTGACTTACACATTTATTAATGGTAGTAGCGGTTACCCTATATTTGGAAGGCTTATTAACAGTAATATTAGGCGTCGTTTGATCATTACTCCAAAGAAAAGTGGTTGTGGAGCTCATGTTGGTGGTTAAAACTCGCGTAAAATCATCATAGCTACAAAAAATAGTATCTCCTTTGGCGTCTACTTTTTCTCTGTCGTAGGCGATTATTATTGTATCGTACCAAGTACATGTTTTATTTGTAACCGCTAAGATGTAGGTTCCAGCGTTACTAACTACCAAAGAATCTGTTCTAGCACCTGAGCTCCACCTATATTCTTCACCTGGAATATTCGATTTTAAAGTCATAGTTACTTTATCACAAAGAGTAGTATCACGTGGTAATTTTGGTTTTTGTGGTTCCACTACAATTACTTTGGCTTTAAAACTATCGGCGCAGGTGGTTTTATATGCAATTAATGTTACTTCGTATGTCCCTGGTCCAGGAAAACTAAAGGTTGGTCTCGCGATATTTGAAGTGTCTGCATTTGTACCTGAAACTCCAAAATCCCAATGGTACCTTTGTGCACCAGAGCTTAGGTTTTGAAATTGATATGAATAACCACAAACATATTTTGGTGCAAAAAATGATGCAACTACGTCTACTACACAACTTTGCACATTAAATTGATAATCTCTGATAACTTCTGCCACCAACTTGCCTTTTCTATATTCTTTTACTGAAATACCAACTACAAATTGACCAACTCTTGTTGGAGTAAGAGTTAATAGCCCAGTTTCAGGATTAATATTCATTGAAGGATTACCATCAATAGGGTCATCAAATGTATAAGAATTGCGCCATTGCAATTGGGTGAACGGTGGTTTTTCGAGCAATCCTGAATTCCCGTTATTAGGACGTGGATTGTTCTGATCAGCCCCTAAGTAAGGAGTAATCAATGAGTATACTAGGCTATCACCATCTGCATCTGTAGCGCTATGATCGAACTTTAAAGCGGTATTCGTGCAGAGGAAATTGGGAGGTAGTTCTTTAAAAACCGCTGAAGTATTTGCAAATCCTACGTCACTCACATTGGGTATAAATGCCCAATAATTTGCGCCTGTAGCTCCAGGAGCAACAATATTAGTTATTGAGCCGTTTCTACAACATCGTTGAAAAGACATGTAATACCCACCTTTAGTCGCTGGAAGAGTTACGGTTGTTTCGTATACATAATGATCTACACAGGCATTAGGAGTAACTTTTAGACAATTATAATTCGTTTTCTGAATGCGCGTTGGGCCTTTTCTTGCAACATAGATTGGATATCCTGAAAGAATATTTCGAGTATCCCCATTGAAAATACCGATGATTGCCGTTTCATCTGATTGGATGGCCTCAGCGCTTCCGTTTATACAGTCAATGTAAACGTCTAGTCTAATTCTATATTGATTGTTACCCAAGAATTTATACGTCATTTCTCCACCCACTATATGGGTTGCCCGTAAGTCTATTAAACTTAATAATACGAGCAGTATGGAGCTTAGTTTCTTCACAAATATTTGATACAAACACAAGGTACTTAAATATCTATATTACAACAAACTTATGACACAAAAGTATCAAAGAATGTTGCTTTTTGTGTAAGAAATTACGACAAATATACCTGTAAATCAGAGTTTTGTGTATTGTCAAAATACACATGATCTCTTAATGTGGTTGCAATAGACACTCCCACAAAATTTGCATGAATCGGAAAATTACGATATTCCCGTTGTGCTAAGAACAGGGTTTCTATTTTGGTCACCCCTTTTTTAAAGCAATAATCTGCCGCTATAAAAGCTGTTTTACCAGAGTTTAATACGTCGTCAATGATCACAACAGAGTGGCTTTCATTAAGATTTTCTGCAGAACTATTGATTTCACCTTCGGTGTTGATTGAAATATTTTGAAGATCTAATTGAATATTTGGTAGGTATTTCTTCAAAAATTCTAGAACCATCTCGGAAATAAAATAGCCTCTTTTATTCAATCCAATCAAAACCAAATTGGATGAATTTAGATTACTTTCGGCCACTTGAACTGCCAAACGCTCAATAATGAGTAGGATTTCTTTATGTTTTAAAATAATTTGGCGACTCATATGGTTAAATTTCTTGAATGCCTTTTGAGTTTTTATCTAGGCGATTATAATATTTATTTTTTTGATACCAAACTGCTAACTTCTTAATACTTTCTTCAGAATGATCAAATACACTTGCAATTTCTGAAAATTCAGCGTCTGAAATTTGCATTAATTCATCAATTTTTGCTTTAATCGATTCGTGATGCTCTGCTTCCATCATTTCACTGATTTCCATCATTTCAAAAAGAAATCCTGGAGGCAATGAGGATGAGTCATTGGTTTCTATTTGATTTAACTCAAGAATCAATTTAATCCTGCTTTCTCTGACCTTAAGTATGGTGTACGCTTTATTGATTTGTTCCGAATCTAAAACATCTCCACCATGATCAGGATGGGCATTTTGTTGTTGCTGGATGTATGCTTTTCTTAGATTAACCAAGTCTATTTCCACAGAAATAGGCAATTTAAAAACTTCAAAAGCATTCATCGTAAATTACGAATTAAAAACCTAGGGCTCTAGATATATCTACCCAGAAAATAAAAACAAAAAGACTTAATAATATGGCCATTCCAATGATCTGACCAATATAAAGTACTTTATCATTTACTGGACGTCGGAAGATAATTTCGTACATCAAGAACATCACGTGTCCGCCGTCTAAAGCGGGAATAGGGAGAATATTCATCAGTGCCAAAGCAAGTGAAATAGTTGCTGTAAGCGACCAAAAATTAAGCCAATCCCAAGTACTTCCATACATTTGGGCAATGCCAATAGGACCGGCTAAAGAGTTTTTAGGATTCACCTTGCCAGAAACCATTTTGGACAAACCTGCGGCATTGGCAGAAATTAAACCTGCAGACTTTTCTGCTCCCATTACCATAGATTCGCCGAGTGAATAACTGACCGTTTTCTCTAATCCTTCAAATCCATAAATTTTGGGTTGAAATCCTAAGGTACCGTCTTCATTTATGGTGATGTAAGCCTTTCTGTTCGTGCCTTTAGAATCTTGAACCATAAATTCAGCGGTTTGGCCTGCCTTATTTTGGAGTATTTCTTTGAATTCAAAAAACGAACCAAACAATTGCGAATCAATACTTATAAATTTATCACCCTCCTTTATTCCAGATTTGGATGCAGGGCTTCCACCAACTACCTGTTTTACAGAAAATTGAAAACGAGGTGAAATGAGGGGTAGGTCAGAATTTAAGCTTAGTTTATTTTCAATGTCCACAGGAAGGAGTACATTGGTATCACGGCCATTTCTAATCAAAGATATTTCTTTACGATCATTTGTTAGAAACGAAGGATCGGCAAATTCAGATAATAGATTTTCAACTGTATTTCCGTTCAGTTTGGTTATTTGATCACCCGTTTGAAGTCCCAAAGTTCGTGCATTAGGACTGGCATAAATACCGCCGTTTGAGTTGATGGCTTTATTGGGGATGTATGATTCACCTTGACTAAAGATTAATCCGGAAATTATAACAACACCTAAAATAACGTTCACCACTACTCCACCAATCATAACAATCAGTCGTTGCCATGCTGGCTTAGACCTAAATTCCCAAGGCTGAGGTTCAGAAGCTAACTGGTTTTTGTCTAGGCTCTCGTCAATCATACCAGCAATTTTCACGTACCCCCCGAGCGGCAACCAACCAATACCGTATTCTGTATCGCCTTTCTTAAAGCTAAATAGTTTAAATCCCCAAGCATCAAAAAAGAGATAGAATTTTTCAACTTTTATTCCAAATGCCCTTGCGGCTAAAAAATGCCCCAATTCGTGCAGCGTTACAATAAGTCCAAGAGCGGCAAAAAACTGGAGCAGAGTTATTAACGTATTCATGTGATTTGCAAATTTAAGATAACTAAAGGTGTTTTATCATTTTTTTGTGTGGTATTCCGACCTCGGTAAACCAATCTCCGACCAAAGTATATCCTAAGGTCAAATAAAAGGGAATAGCGTTTTCCCGAGCGTGCAGGGTGATTTCATTGAAATTCCGCAATTTTAAAAGACGCTCAGCTTCAATAACCATGAGTTTACCAATTCCTTGGCCTTGGTGTTTTTCATTGACGGCAACTTGCCTCATTTTAGCAACGTTAAGACCATTCAAGGGAGAAATTATCAGACAGGCTAAACATTCTGTTTGAAAAAATACCCCAAAGTGCCAATCATTTTTATCTGGCGTTAATTGTTCATTTGAAAATTGAAGATGAATGGGTTTTCGAAGTACTTGATTTCTCAATGCGAGAGATTGGTAATACTTAGAAGACCAATAATCAAACCACACTGTTGAGAGTAAACTCAAATTCATTGACGACTTTGAGCTTCGCAAACACCAAGAGCGACCATATTCATAATTTCACGAACATTAGAGCTGTGATGAAGAATATGTACGGTTTTATTCATTCCCAGAAGTACTGGTCCTATGGCCTCAGCCATTCCCATGGTTCTAATAATTTGGTAAGCCGCATTTGCACTATTCAAATCGGGAAAAATGAATGTATTGGCCGAACTTGAGCCTAATTTATTAAAAGGGTATAGCTCGGCACGTTGTTCACCGTCTAAAGCGTATATGGGTTGCATTTCGCCATCAACCAATATTTCAGGGTCTGTCTGATGCAATTTAGATACTACTTTTCTTATTTTTTCGGGGGATTTTCCGCTGTTTGATCCAAAATTGGAATAAGAAAGCATAGCAATCTTAGGTTCAATTTGAAAATCTTTTACTCGTTTATGTACTAATTTAACCAAAGAATAAAGTTCGTCTTCGGATAGCTCTACATTTACGGTTGTATCGGCAAAAAACAATGGACCCTGTTTTGTCATCATGATGTGCATGCCAGCAATACGACCTGAATCTTTTGACATTCCTATTGAAAAAAGTGCTGGCTTCAGAGCTAATGGATAATTTCTAGTCAAACCAGATATAAATACATCTGCATCGCCAGTTTCCACCATCATAGAACCAAAATAGTTTCTGTTGCGCATTTGATATTCCGCCTCGTAGGAAGTTATGCCCTTTCTACCTCGTTTTTCAAAGAATTTAGCACCATATTCTGCTCTCTTTTGATCTTCCTTCCTTGGGTCAATGATAACGGCATCAGGAATATTGATGTTATTATCTTCCATCATCTTTCTAATAACCTCTTCTTTACCCAGAAGTATGGGTTTAGCAATTTTTTCGTTGAGACTTCCCTCAGCAGCTCTAAGAATTCTTACATTGTCAGCTTCAGCAAAAACAACTCTTTTGGGCGATTTTTTAGCCCTAATCATCAAACGATTTACGAAATCATTGTCTATACCCAATCTTTTTCTAAGTTCATTTTCGTATGCGTTCCAATCTGTGATGGGAGCTTTAGAAACGCCGCTATCCATTGCTGCTTTTGCAACCGCAGGAGCAACAGTAGTGATTAAGCGAGGATCCATGGGTTTGGGAATGATGTAATTAGGACCAAACGTCATGTTCTTCTCGTTGTAGGCCATCATAACCACTTCGGGAACAGGTTCTTTAGCTAAAGATGCAATTGCTCGAACTGCGGCCAATTTCATTTCTTCATTGATGGATGTTGCTCGAACATCTAGGGCACCTCTAAAAATGAATGGAAAACCAAGAACGTTGTTCACTTGGTTGGGGTAATCACTTCGACCTGTGGCCATGATTAGATCTGGACGAGTTTGTATGGCTAAATTATAATCAATCTCAGGGGTTGGGTTTGCCATGGCAAAAACGATGGGTTTTTCAGCCATGCTGAGTATCATCTCTGGAGAGAGAATGTTTCCTTTGCTTAATCCAACAAAAACATCAGCACCAACTAAAGATTCTTCCAATGTTTCAGCGGTCGATGTAGTAGCAAATTGACTCTTATATTTATCAAGGTTATCGCGTCTAACAGAGATTACTCCTTTAGAATCGAGCATGATCAAATTCTTTTTTTGTACACCCAGACTCACGAAGAGTTTGGTACAAGCTATAGCACTGGCTCCTGCCCCGTTCACTACAAGTTTTACATCTTCAATTTTCTTTCCAACTATTTCAAGAGCATTCAATAAACCCGCAGCGGAGATTATTGCTGTTCCATGTTGGTCATCGTGCATTATTGGAATGTTAAGCTCCTCTTTCAATCTTTCTTCGATCTCGAAACTTTCAGGTGCCTTGATATCTTCCAAGTTGATACCACCAAAAGTGGGTTCCATTGCTTTTACCACTTTAATGAAGTCTTCAACATTTTTGCAGTCTAATTCAATATCGAAAACATCAATATCTGCGAAGAGTTTGAATAGTACACCCTTCCCTTCCATTACTGGTTTAGATGCTTCTGGTCCGATATCTCCCAAACCTAAAACTGCAGTACCGTTGGATATGACAGCAACTAAATTTCCTTTGGCTGTATATTTATAAACATCTTCTTTGTTTTCAGCAATTTTCTCACAGGGTTCTGCAACACCTGGTGAATAAGCCAATGCAAGATCAAATTGAGTTCTAGTAGGCTTGGTAGAAATTACTTCAATTTTACCAGGTCTGCCTTCAGCGTGATAAGACAGCGCATCAAAATACTTCTTATTCTTATTTAACATTGCCGCAAATTTAAGTTTTCAATTTACATTCTCGTTTACCTTTTCCACCTTAAACGTATAAAGGCCCATGATGAAACCAATTATTCTTAGTTTAATGGGAGTTGCAGCGATGTCTGTATTGGTATCCCAAAAAGACAAAAACTCAGTAAATTCAACAAACTTCTATGTGCTTGATTCAAATAAACATACCATTTGCTCGGTATATGTATCACCAATTGGACAAGTGAATATTTCCAGTCAAAAACAGCAGTTGGCTTATTTGTCGAGAAGTAAAGATTCAAACGGAATTATTATGGGATTTAGGCTAAGACCCGGAAACAAAAACTATCAATTCAATCAAGTTTCTGAAATACGTGAATTCAATACTCGATTTTCCAGTGATGATATTAAAGGTTTGTCGACAGTTTCACATATGGAAAAACATAAAGTTATTTCCATGAAATCTAAGTCATCATCCAGGTCTATGTCTGAAATGGACGTTGAAAGAGTAGCTCCTTCAATTTCGGAATCGAAAATAGAATATATGGAACCAATGGAACATGCTGAAGGTACATCGATAAAAGCACGATCAGGAGTTGTTACAGCGGGTCTTTGGAGCGATTTAGAAAATTGGGATAAGTACTTTACAACATATCCAAATACTCATGGATTTTGGGGATTGGATTTCACAAAAAAGAGATTCTCCGTTGAAATCTTGAATCCAGATAAAACTCCAGCAATAGGTGTAACTCTAATTTTAAAGAAAGCCAGCGGTGAGTCAATTTGGCAAACTCAAACTGACAATAGAGGTTATGCTGAATTATGGTCTGGAATATATTCATCTGATAAAATCGATGAAAAAGAATCTTATCAATTATTTGAAAAGCGCGCTGAGAATTACAGACCTTTAGGAAAACTAAAAGAAACAGGTTTTGCAAGAAGTACTTTCTTTTTGAATACAGCTAAAACATCCCCCAAAAAAGTAGACATCTGCTTCACCGTAGACGCAACTGGCTCTATGGGTGATGAAATTAACTACTTGAAAGAGGACATGATGCACATCATCCAAAGTTTAAAGAAATCGAGTCCATGCACTGAAATTAGAGTGGGTTCTGTATTCTATAGAGATAAGGGCGATGAATATGTAACTCGTAAGTTTGATTTTTCACCTTATGCTGAAAATGCTTTGATGTTCATTGGAGATCAAATTGCTGGAGGTGGTGGAGATTTTCCTGAAGCAGTGGAAGAAGGTTTGAGAGTATCTAATGAGGAGCTTAATTGGTCAATTGAAGCAGTTGCAAAAATCAATTTCTTAATCTTAGATGCCCCACCGCATGCCAATGAGCAAGGAAAAATTCAAGAGCAAATTAGAATTGCTGCTTTGAAAGGGATAAAAATAATTCCAATTACAGCTTCAGGCATTGATGCTTCTACTGAAATCCTGATGAAGCAAATGGCCATTGTAACTAACGGTGAATATTTGTATATTACTGATCATAGTGGAGTTGGCGGTTCTCATTTAAAGCCTACTGGAGTAAAAGAAAATGTAGACCTACTGACAAACCAAGTGATTAAGGTATTGAAAAAATTCTGTTTAACACCAGATTGTAATGCGGATCAGGAACCAAATAATCCTCAGCAAGATCCCAACTATGTTAATTTCGGAAGTAAAGATGTAATCATACAATGTTATCCAAATCCGGCAACAGAATTTTTAGATTTCGAAGGCAATAACATCATTAACGAAATTTCCATGAGGGCATTTAATGGACAGGAAATATTAAATATTAAGCCCTTAAATAAGAAATACACATTGAAATTACCTATTGTAAAACCTGGGATTTATTTAGTAACTGTTAACATTAATCAAAAATATTTTAATGCAAAAATTGTCATTCAGCCAACCAATGGCCAAGGTAAAATAGACTAAAAAGATAAAACCACAGTTACAGTCAATCCTGAAATGGCTGTAACGGCAATATCCGTAATTGAGTCGGCATGTTTTGGAACATCCCATGTGCCGACTCTTTTATTTTTACTATAATCGTATGCCTCTTTAATGAGGGCAGCAGCCAATGTCGATCCAATAGCTACTCTGAGTCCTCTTCTCTGAGTTGCAAGGGGACTTTCGAGTTTGAAATTCTGAGTTGTAAAATCATAAGCGATGAAGGATATCAATGCCCCGCCAACAATATGATAAAATTTATCGTTGGTTTGATTTTTAAAAATAGTGGTATTTTGGGCACTCAAGTTAGAAGCCGCCAATAAAATTACACATAAAAATATATCCTTGATTCTCATGATAAAATGCTCTAGTCAAAATTTATGCCAAACCTTTATTTCTAGTTATTCGATTTGGTGGTTTCACTTTTGTATTTTTGCAGTATCATGACTGAATTTCGTATTGAACACGACACCATGGGTGAGGTGAAAGTACCTGCGGGTGCTTATTGGGGAGCCCAAACAGAGAGAAGTCGAAATAATTTCCGCATTGGGCCAGAAGGTTCCATGCCTGTTGAAATCATACGTGCATTTGCTATTTTAAAAAAATGTGCAGCAAAAGCCAATCATGAATTGGGCGTATTATCTAAAGAGAAATATGAGCTAATCGCAGAAGTTTGCGACGAAATTTTTGATGGTAAGCACGATAAAGAATTTCCTTTAGTAATCTGGCAAACCGGAAGCGGCACTCAAAGCAACATGAATGTCAATGAAGTCATTGCTAACCGAGCGCATGTATTAAAAGGTGGAAAACTCACAGATGAGAAAAAGGTTTTGCATCCTAATGATGATGTAAATAAGAGTCAAAGCAGTAATGATACTTTCCCTACTGCAATGAGCATAGCTGTTTTCAAGCAAGTTATTGATTACACTTTGCCCGGTTTACAAGCATTGAAAACCACCTTGAAACATAAAGCAAGGGAGTACAAAGACATTGTAAAGATTGGTCGTACGCATTTCATGGATGCAACACCCTTGACTTTGGGACAAGAATTTAGCGGATATGTAACTCAACTTGATAATGGAATTGCTGCCATTAATCGTGCCATGAAACCCGCTGCTGAATTGGCTTTGGGCGGAACGGCAGTTGGTACTGGATTGAATACACCTAAAGGATATTCTGAGTTGGTTGCGCGTTTCATTGCCGAAGAAAGCGGATTGCCCTTTGTGACTGCAGAAAATAAATTCGAAGCCTTAGCTGCTCATGATGCCATGGTTGAATTGCACGGAGCAATTAAAAGAGCGGCAGTGAGTGCATTCAAAATTGCCAATGATATTAGAATGTTAAGTTCTGGACCAAGAAGCGGTATTGGTGAGATTTTAATACCTGAAAATGAACCAGGTTCATCCATCATGCCCGGAAAGGTAAATCCAACACAACCTGAAGCATTGACAATGGTTTGTGCTCAAATCTTGGGTAATGATGTAGCTATTTCTTTTGGTGCAACTCAAGGACATTTCGAATTGAACGTATACAAACCTTTGATTGCTGCAAATATGTTGCAAAGTGCTCGTTTATTGGGTCAAGCATGTTTAAGTTTCAATGATAATTGCGCTATTGGCATTGAACCTAACCATGAAAATATCAAAAAATTGGTAGATCAAAGTTTGATGTTAGTCACTGCTTTGAATACCCATATTGGATATGAGAACGCAGCAAAAATTGCCAAAAAAGCCCATAAAGAAGGTACAACTTTGAAAGAAGCTTCTCTTTCCTTGGGACTTTTAACTTCAGAACAATTTGATGAATGGGTTAAACCTGAAAGCATGGTTGGAAATCCTGACGAGGTAATTAAATAATTTAAATAACCCTATCCAAATGCCCATGATTCAATTGGTTGGACAATCCAAATCTTTGGAAGTCACAAAACCATTGATTATGGGCATTTTAAATATTACCCCTGACTCATTTTACAGCGATAGCCGAATAAATTCGGTTAAACATGCTATAATAGTCGCTGAACAAATGTTAAAGGATGGAGCAACCATTTTAGATATTGGCGGACAAAGTTCAAGGCCTGGTTCGGATCGATTAACTTCTTCGGAAGAGCTACAGCGCGTTTTACCGATAATTGAAGCAATCAGAATGAACTTCCAAGATGCTTGGATAAGTGTAGACACGTATTATTCTGAAGTTGCAAAAGCTTGTATTGACGCTGGAGTGGAAATTATCAATGATATTTCTTTTGGTGAAGATGACCCCATGATGTTATCGGTTATTTCCGATAAAGACATTACTTACATAGGCATGCATAAGAAAGGTGATCCGAAAACCATGCAAGAAAATCCTCAATATGTTTCTGTTGTTGATGAAGTTTATGAATACTTAATTAAGAGGTCTAGAGATTTTTCTTCTGTAGGTGTTAGGAACGTTTGGATAGACCCTGGATTTGGTTTTGGTAAAAGTATTGAACAGAATTACTCCCTTTTTTCTCAATTAAATCGATTTTGCCATTCTGATTTGGGAGTTCTCGTAGGGATTTCCCGCAAAAGCATGATTTATAAACTACTGGAAATCAATGTAGAGAACACACTCAATGCAACATCTTCTCTAAATCTATTAGCTTTAGAAAAGGGCGTAAAAATTTTAAGGGTTCATGATGTAAAAGCCGCGAATGAAGTATTGAAATTGCATGCTGCTTTGCATAACTTTGCCCAATGAAAATTATTGCTCCTTCTATCTTATCTGCCGATTTTGGCAATTTGAATCAAGACATTGATATGATAAATCAAAGTGAAGCTCAGTGGTTTCACGTTGATGTTATGGATGGAGTGTTCGTTCCTAATATATCCTTTGGTTTTCCGGTAATGAAATCACTTCAAAAACGAGCTGAAAAAACCTTGGATGTTCATTTAATGATTGTTCAGCCTGAAAGATATATTGAAGATTTTGCAAAAGCAGGGGCAAATATTCTTACAGTTCACAAGGAAGCTTCAACTCATTTGCACCGAAGTTTGCAACAAATTAAAGCTGCTGGAATGAGAGCTGGTGTGGCATTGAATCCCCACACTCCTATTTCGTCATTGTTCGATGTACTAGAAGATGTTGATTTGGTTTGTTTAATGAGTGTTAATCCGGGTTTTGGTGGACAAAAATTCATTCCAAATACCATCAATAAAATAAAGTCGTTAAAAACAGAGATTGAAAACAGAGGATTAAATACTTTGATTGAAATCGATGGAGGTGTAACCCTTGATAATGCTCAAACATTGTTTCATGCTGGTGCCGATGTTTTGGTTGCTGGTAACACCGTTTTTTCCGCTGAAAACCCCACTGCTACTATTTCACAATTGTTGGCACTCTCAAAATAAATTCAGGCATTGCAGCGTTTAGATGCCAAAGTGAAGATATTCTCTCTGTTTGCGGTTGTATTTCTCTCGCTACCTGTTTATTCTCAATCGAATATTTACAGTGCAAAAGTTGTAGGCTGTAAAAACTGTTCCAAAATTAAAATAATTGATTCTGAAGGCGCTGTTTTGACTTCGGTTGATTCTTTGGGGAAATTTGAATTTATTTTACCCTATGAACCCTATCTTTATTTTGGGAGTTTTGGCGCTTCTAATGATGAAAAGATTTTCGGAAAGTACGCTCGCAAAAGCACATCAATAGATTCAATTTCAATTGGTGCAGGTCTTGATTTAATTGGACAAGTAGAAGTAAATATTGAAGGTTCTACCCCATTTATGGATGAGATTAGAATGCGAGACTTAACTCTAAATGCAGGAGTTGGATCTGGCGTTGAAAATTTGATCAAAACCTTAGGTGGAGTAAGTAGCAATAACGAGCTTTCATCGCAATTTTCAGTTAGAGGAGGGAATTTTGATGAAAATTTGATTTATGTTAATGATATAGAAATATATAGGCCTCAATTAATCCAAAACGGTCAACAAGAAGGTCTCAGCTTCATCAATCCGCAACTTGTAGATAAAATCAAGTTTTCTGCAGGAGGATTTGAATCGCAATATGGTGATAAAATGAGTTCTGTTTTGGATGTACAATACATCAAACCTGATTCGACGCGTGCTTCAATTTCCTTAGGAACGATGATTAACAGTTTCACTGTTGAAGGCTCTTCAAAGAAAATTTCTGGACTTTTATCAATTCGGCATTTTACAAATTCACTGTTGACGGGCACCTTAAATACCAAAGGTACTTACTCCATGAATTTCGCCGATGTGCAGTCGTTTTTGAAATGGGATATCTCAAAAAGATGGTCTATAGATTTTTTAGGCAACCTTGCGGGAAACGCTTTTCAATTGATTCCTGAAAGTAAGACAACTGAATTTGGCACCATTCAAAGTGCATATCAATTGAACGTTTTCATGTTTGGCCAAGAGAATTTAAACTACAACTACTCGCTGGGGGCACTTACTTTAAATTACCGTCCAAGTATTAGACAAAATTTCAAATGGATTCTAAGCGCAACAGCCATAAACGAAGAAGAGCATTTTGATATACAAGGAGCATATAATTTGTCTGAATTAGACCGAGATTTGGGGTCATCGAATTTAGGGAAACCTCTAAAAACCTTAGGTTATGGATATTATTTAGATCACGGCAGAAATCAAATGCAAAGCAGAATCTTCAATTTTTCACATCTAGGTAATTTCGGAAAGCAAAATGCTCGCACTCAAATTAAATATGGTATTCGCTTAAACAAAGAATTCATTGTAGATCGATTTTATGAATGGTTGTATATGGATAGCGCAGATTACAATTTAGCTCCTTGGTCATTCGCAAAAGACACGATTATACTCGATGACATAACTCGGTCAAATAATCGTTTGACTTCAACAAGACTTAATGGATTCGTTCAAGTAAAACATTTTATTGACCGCAATAAGAAATTATCATTGAATGCCGGTTTTCGAGCTTCATGGTGGTCGGTTAATGAAGAATTATTATTAATGCCTAGGATATCCTTGTTTTATGAGCCTAATAAATTGTTGAAATATGATTCTAGGGATACCAATCAAAAACTACCTGTAACCTATAGATTTTCATTTGGGGCCTATCATCAACCGCCATTTTACCGCGAAATCAGGGGATTGAGTGGCTCGTTAAATCCAATGACCCGAGCGCAAAAATCATTTCATTGGGTATTGGGAATGGACCGTGTCGTTACATTATGGAATCGCAAATTCAAATATACTAGTGAGGCATATTACAAATACTTGAATGATTTAATTCCCTATTATTACGACAATATCAGAATCAGATACTTTGCTGAAAATACTTCTACAGGATATGCTGCAGGATTTGATAATCGTTTATACGGGCAATTCAACAAAGGATTAGAAAGTTGGTTTACTCTGAGCTTACTTCAAAGCAAAGAGAGAATCAATTACACTGATGCTAAGGGAAATACTGTTACTTCTGACTGGTTGAGACGCCCTACTGATAGACGTGCTAATTTGGCAGTAATTTTCCAAGATAGGCTGAAACAAAATCCGAGTATTAGAGTCAATTTAAGTATGGTTATAGGTACGAATATCCCTTATTATTTAGACGGAATGGCTCGATATTCTAACACACCGAGCATAGTACCACCCTACAGACGTGTTGATATTGGTTTTAGCAAGACCTTAAGAGAGCCAGGATCTAAATCAAAGAAATACCCATTCATAAAACAATCGTGGCTTTCAGTAGATGTCTTTAATTTACTAGACATAAACAATGTGATTGCTTACAGTTGGGTAAAGGATTTAGAAAACAACCGCTATGGTGTGCCAGAGTATTTAACAGGCCGACGGTTAAATGTGAGATTCTTTTTAGGGTTTTAATACTAGGTACCAGGTACCGGGTACCAGGTACCAGGTAGCGGGTAGCGGGTAGCGGGATTCTGAAAACCAAAATCTGATGCCCGAAACCCGATACCCAACTCCTATTAATTAATTCGCTTCTGGTTCGCCTTGTGCAGGGGCAATTTTTGATTTACACTCTTTTAATTGAGTCTGAAGTGTTGATACCTCAGATTTCAAACGTGTTATTTCAGCATTGTTTTTCTTGATAATTTCTCCAAGTTTCCCCATATCATCATCCATTTGAATGATTTGCGCTTTGAGTTGTTCATATTCATCCAAAGCCTTTGTTTTCTCTTGGTTACACTGATTTAAAGACGCTTGAATTTGAGCTTTTGCATTGTCGCACTCATCCAACTTTGATTTCAAAGTCTGTATCTCAGAATTCTTTGAAGTTAATTGCTTTTGTAATTCTGCGATTTGAGCCTCTAATTGGGCATTATTGTTTGACGATGAAGCTGAGGCTTGAATTGCTGACTTTTCTTCATTGCATTTTTTCAAATCAGCTTGTAAAGATGTTACTTGTGCTTGTGCTTGTGCTGCAGTAGTAGATTGCTTCGCTTCAGCGAGTTGGGCTTCGAGAGATGCAATTTTGGTGTTTAACGCAGTTATGTCTGAGGATGATTTCTTCGCTTCAGCGAGTTGGGCTTCGAGAGATGCAATTTTGGTGTTTAACGCAGTTATGTCTGACGAAGATTTCTTCGCTTCTGCGAGTTGGGCTTCTAAAGCAGTGATTTTTACTTTGTATGGACCACAATCTTCTCCAGAAACAGGCAGAGGAGTATTGTTCAATTTATCGCTCAAGGCCTTTTTCTCTGCAGTCAATTGCGCCACTTGCTTTTTGAGCGCCTCATTTTCAGCAGTTAGCTGTGCATTTTGGGTTTTGATTGGAGTGCAGTCTTCTGTTGCAACAATTTTGCTATTGGCAGCAGTCAACTTTTCTTGGCATAATTTATTATCCGATTCTAGATTCTTGATTTTCAATTCTAGGGTGGCTTTTTCTGATTTTAATTGTGCCACCAACTTATCACACTCATTGATTTTATTGATTAAATCCGTGTTGTCTTTGGTTGCTTCAATCTGAGAACCGGTTTTTGATTTTTCAGCAGCTAAATCAGATTCACATTGCTTCTTCTGATTTTCCAAGAGATTAATGCGATCACCCAATGAAGAGTTTTGAGATTTTAATGCTTCCATTTGAGCTTTGTTTCTGTTGGATTCGTTTTCGAGCGCTAACTTTTCATTTTTAAGTGTGGCTACTTCTAATTTCAAAGCTGAAGCTTCTGTACAACACTTCTTTGCCTCATTTAATTGGGTTTGAAGGGCAGTTTTCTCAGCCATTAAATCAGCCAATTGCTTATTGGTGATACCGTCAGAAGTAGCTTTGATTTGATCTTTAAGATTTACGATTTCTATATCTGCTTTTTCTTTTTGTCCTTTCCAAGCCAGAATTTCAGCTTGGGCTTTATCGTTGGCTTCTTGGAGTTTCTTTTTCTCTTCGTCACATTTTTTCTCTGTAGCGGTTATTTGAGCTTTTACTTTACCCAATTCTTCATAACTATTTTTTAAATCCGCTTTTGCCTTTTCGACATCTATTTGAGCTTGAGTTAACTGCTTTTTACATTCATCGCAGTTGTTAGTTGGACTTGGAATGGGAGAATTTTTTAACTTTTTAATTTCGTCTTCCTTTGATTTGATATCGGCAAGGATTTGAGCTTCTCTCTTTTTCCAATCAATGGCCTCAGCTGTAAGTTTATCTACTTCTGATTTGCATTTTTGTGCATCAGCAGTTATTTGGGCTTTTGATTTATCACAGTTGTCTTTTTCTTGTTTCAGTTTATCGTTTTCCTTCTTTAGTTTATCAGCTTCTGCTGATATTTTGGCAACTTCAGGATTAACCTTGTTTCTCTCTGTTAAAACCGTGGTATCATTAATGGTCTTTTTTACTACCACTTTTACAGTATCGTACTGATAAGTTGTATCGTATTCGGTTTCTCTTTGCGTGAAGGAGTACCAGTCTTTTCTGTTGTAACACCCTCCTATTTTGGATCTAAATCCGAAATAGAAACTTGCACCCGTATAGTTGTTGTTGGCAATGAAATTGCTTAATCCGTAAAGATTATCAGAACCAACTGTTACTGGACCCATTCTTACGTAAGCTCCAACTTGTTGTTTGGTGTAGTCATGTGATAGTGTTAATGGGAAACCATATTCTAGATTTTCAGATTGGAAACGAGGAACTACACTTAGATAAGATGCACGTCGTAAACCTACTGAATTCCATTGCCTTAAGCTGTGGGTCCAATATGCACCGAGATGCCATCCCCCGAAAAAGCGTTTATCAAACTGCATATTGAATGCAACAGGTGAGTAACTCAAGAATTCATATTCTTCGTTGGCACCTAAATCGCCAAATAGGCGATTATGGAGATCATCTAATTTATTGTCACCTTGTGTAAATTGACCGTTTTGAATGATCTGAGGATCAATTTTCCATACTTGATTACCTGTTGAAAGAATCTCGCTTGCACGTCCCCAGTAAGAGATAAAGCCCAAATCGGTAATACTTGCACCCCATTTCCAAGAATATTCAAGACTTTTTTCGCGGTCGCACATGCTGTTAGAAAGTCTTTTCATTCCCGCATTGGGTCTGTATTCATACATTACACCAACATCCATACCCGCTCCAGCACCTTCAACAAAATCAAATTTACCCCCGAAAGGATTGATTAGAGTTCGCATGTTTCCGGCTGACGTAAGCAAACGAGCGTTCATTTGGTTGATGGTGATTTGTGTGGGATTATCAATGGTGAAAGAAATGTCTTCGGCACCGAGGTGCCCCACTCCCATTCCCAATAAAAGCTTAGAAGTTAAGCCCCATCTCCAAGAGTGTTGTTTTGAAGTATTGTTAAAACCAGAGAAAGTCATATACCATTCTTGATATCTCTCTGTATTCATAGAGAAATGGTTCTGATTGATGGTTTGACCTACTTTATTGTTTATTTGGGGCATGCCATAACGCATAATACCGCCCAAATCGGCATCTAATCCATTTATTGAGAAACCAGAAACCGCTTTCATTCCAAATCCCATAGCACCTACAGAACCCAATGGAAAGAAAATTGATGGTCCCCAAACTTCGTTTAAATAATTCAAGTTCCAGTTGTCTTTTCCTATGTTGGTAGGCAACCAATCTTGATTGAATGCCAAAGTACCGTTGGTATTGACTAATTCTTCGGGGTAATTGCCATTTGCCCATTGACCAAGACGAAAAGGGGCATTGTATGACATGAAATTATTTTCAGCGTTCACAGATCCACCCCACCAATTGATGTAAAGTCTGTTTCCGGGATTTGTTCTTGATAGTGCCGGATTTAAGGAATAAGAATAAGGGCTATTGAAGTCCCCAACCATTAATCCAATAGGATGCTGAGCAAATGATACTGATAAAATTCCAAAGGAAAAAAGGGCCGCAAAAATCTTTTTCATAGTTTATAACGAATTCACAAATTTATGTGAATCATAGCATAAACCGTGCCTTATCGTATCACCTGAATGTAACCCTTGAATTTTATATCTTGTTCAGTATGTCTTAGATAGTAGAAATAAACACCATTTTCAAGTTCTTTTCCATCGGAATCAGAGCCATTGAATGAATTATCATAAGGTGATTTTTTCATAATTACAGCACCCTGTCTGTCCATTATTGTGACTTCATATTTTTCAAATTCGGGCAACATGTCGATTCGCCAAGTTTGATTCAATGCATCGCCATTAGGACTTATGATATTAGGTAATTTTACGCTGTAAGGATCTAAAACAGTGATGCAAACCGTATCAGTTCCTACGCAACCATTAGCAGCTTTTCCATAAACTACATAACAAATAGAACTATGTGGTTCAGCTAAAACAACATCTCCGGTTGAATCACTCAATCCAATAAATGGTCTCCAAGAATACGATTGCGCCCCGTTCGCGGTCAAGAAAATACCATAGCCTTTGTAGATTGAAGTGTCAGTATTTGTAGATACTCCGTAATTATTCACCGTTGCCACGATTGAGTCTTTTAGACTGGTACAAGATCCATCGTTCTGGGTTAGATAAAATACCTGTCTAAACAATGAATCGACTCTGGGAACTGGAACGGTATCTGTACCTGAAGTATCGTTCATAGATTTATACCATCTAACATTCGTACCGGTAACATTTAAAGAATAGGGTTGATTCAAACACAAAGTCAAATTAGATGAAAACACAGGTTTGGGTGGCAAAGGTCTAACATTGATTTTCATTCGACTGGTATCAGATAAACATCCCAATGGGCTCAAATATTGAGCAAATTTCACAATAGAATCTTTGAATATTTGAACTTTATGATTTGAACCCGTATCTACAACTAAACCGTTGGTATCCATCCATTTGATGACAAATCCAGGAATGTGAGGAATGTTCAATAGCACTTCACTATTTTCACAAACCACTGTATCTATTGGAGCCGGTGGCTGAAGAATTTGATATCCAACCACTGAAGAATCTTCAGAAATGCAACCGTCACTTCCCACAATTTGCACATTATATGGCCCTTTTAACAATCCTGAAAGCGTATCTCCTAATTGATTGTTTGACCAAATAAAACGATCAATGGGTCTGAAACCGTTGTAGGTGATTTTCAAACTCCCGTCGAGAGAATTTATACATCGGGCATCGTATGCAGTAATATCCTGACTGTCTAGAATTACGATCCCTTTTACTGTAACCGGAACTAAAGGTCCAACGCAGCCATTTTTATTGTTAAACGCAAAAAATCCCTCGAAAGAATCACCTATGTGCTGCTTGAATTGAAAATGATTGCTATTGGATTTGAGGGACATTTTATTAGCATCAAACCATTCACCGCTGTAGTTTGAAGAGTCAATGTTGTAGAGGGTTAATTTATTGATACCAATAGAGCAATATTGGGTATCAATGGGCAACGGTTGTGGATTGAATAAGTTAAAGTTAATCATGACCGTATCCGTTCTTGAACAACCTTTCAGATCTGTGGCAGTGATGAAATTGAGACCTGATTTTAAATTTGAGACTGAATCAGTTGAAGATCCGTTTGACCATTTCCATGATTTCAATGCATTTAGTCCGTTGTACTTAACTTTAGCTCTCCCGTCAAAAGAGGTGGAACAAGTTGCATTATAGGTTGATGTATTTAGTTTCAAAGGTGTGAACGCAACTTTACAAGTATCGTATTTCCAACAAGTATCACCGCGATAAGTAAATGTTACTTTCACCCAATATTCACCAGATGTTTTAATCTTAAGTGTTGGCTTAGTTGTTCCATTGCTCCATAAATATCCAAAAGCACCTTTATAGAAATTGGTGTTTAAGGTAATTGAATCTCCTTGACAAAGCATGGTGTCTGGACCAATTCCCAAGTTTTGTTTAGTGGTATTTTCAAAAATCCAATTTTTATTTCCTGATACATCTACACTATTTGAACCAATTTTTTGTTGAATTGGAGATAGGGCCAATTGGTCACGCATTTCAACGAAATCAATTAATGTATTGGTTGTAGAAGAGAATTTTAGGGTATCAACGTTATTTACCAAGGTTGATTGTATGGTAATGGGAAAGCAAGAATTACCAACGGCATCGAATAATTTATTGACTGTAAAACTCTTTTGATTTTCGAATTTGTATATACCACCTGGATTTAATTGCAGGGTGTCGAATATCTGATATCCAAAGAAGTCGCACTCATTTTCATATTTGGCGTACCTAATTGTAGCATGTTTGATGTGATTCCTATTTTCCACGTTTGGGTTTACATCCGAATATTGACCATACACTTTCTCTTTCGCATGAATTTTTCCAACTTTAGCGTAAGGAATGCTCAATTCTTGAAGGTAACTTTCAAAGTACAATTCGTTAAATTCCAAACTATCTGTAGCTCTAAAGTAATCAGTTCCTTGAGGATTGCTGCATTTATCAAGGAAAGAAATTTTGTTGAATTTCACTCTTGGATAAGTTGACAAATGGTAAAATGCTTTTCTCCAATCTTTGCGCTTTATTACTAAGTGAGAGCGATCAGCAGATAAATAAAAGTTCTTACCATGCACTTCCCACCCGTTATCAGGCGGATTGTTTGCTTCAACATAGCTACCTACCATATTCCAATGTCTGTCGGCTTCTCCGTAAGAATAATATTTCCTCATTCTCACAAAATTGCCTTGAGTAATGAATGTTCCAGATGTATGCATGATTCCCCATTGATCTCTATCGCCAATGACTTGTAGAGAATCATACAATCGCCATGATCCAGTTCCAACAATATTTAATCTTACAATGGGTTTGAAATATGGATAAATTGCATTTCCGGTATCTGTAGCTTCTAAATTGACAAATCCTTCCAGTTTATAATCCACATTTGGTCTTAATCTCAAATCACCAAAGATTTTTAGGGTACTTGTGTAAGGACCTTTAAATACGGCTGGCCTGACGGTAAAGTCCCAAGTCATATTGTTGCAACTTGCATTTTCAACATCTATGTAAACAATTTCTCCGTTTTTACTGAATGAATTTCCGTCGAAAATGACATTATCCAATTGGCTTGGTATGCAACCTGATGGAGAGCCTCCAGAGGTTAAGGACCAATGATTTGGATTGCTCCACATACCTGAATCATTTACCCAATAATAGGTTCTTCCCGTCAAAAGAGAAATGTTCCAATTCTTATTACCACCTCGATTAGATGCATTTTTAGCAATGTATTTAGCTGTACCCAATCCCTCTATATCCTGAAGCGCCAAATAATCACCGTGTGCGGTGTCTTTTTTGTAATCAAATGAAGTTAATTCACCTTTTTCGCTCGAAGTGAGTGATATCAACCCTCTACAATTTCCTTTTATGCCTAAATATTTACTGACCGTTTGGGTGTTACCTTTTTGAAATTGATTGGCCGAACCAGGGTAAAATATGAGACTATCAAAAAGCGTATTGCCATACATAGCAACATCTTTGTAGTATCTAGCACTATTGATTTTAGCTCCTTGGGAGTTTTGATAGAGTACCTTTTCATAGCAGTTCAATTTATTTACCACTGCCCTTTCAATTGAAAGTTCGCCTACATAACTCTTTAGGTTGAGTTCACCAAATCCTGCACTGTCATTTACTCTTATTAGGTCTGTTCCTTGGGGATTTTGAACTAAGTCTTGAAAACTAACCTTGTTGTATTTTACGTAAGGGGTTTGTGAAAAATGATAAAATACCTTTCTCCAATCGGTTCTGAATATTTGGATGTGGTAATTGGTAGAATCAAGTCTAAAATTACTTCCTTCTACGTACCAAGCGGGTTCCCAGGCGTCTTTTGAATACCAATTAGATGTTCCCATTTTGATCTCACGGGAGCGATGCCCATAACTCGCAAATCTTCGAGTATTGACCGATTGGTTTTTTGTTACTAATACACCCGATTTCAATGTCAGGGCCTCATTATGTACACCATCATTAAAACCCACTACAGTAAGAGAATCCAAAAGCTCAACACCACTAGTAGCCGTTTCACAATCAATTTCAAGCCTTGAAAATGGAAAATTCGAAGACTTTAGGGAGTTCACCGTTGAAGCTGAATTGTTAATAATCCACTTTCCCTTCATATCATTTTCTGGTTTTGTATAGAATTGGATATTACCAGTAGTTCTTAGCGTGTTTGAATCTGTGGAATGAAAGACACTAGTATTGGCAGTGGCTGCGTAATTGATCTGGAAACAAGTATTTTCTCTTAAGTCAAGATACAATGTATCTAGATTATTTGTAAAGGAATTTTTATCAAAAATCACATTATCTAGAGGTCCAGGAATACATGTTTGTCCCGGGCCTCCACTCGAATAAGACCAATTTGCTGGATCGGACCATTTTCCAGTTTGTCCTACCCAAAAGTAAAATTTTGTTGCTAAGTTGTTTGTTGATCCTAAACCCGTAACAGTTGTAGTGGCAATGTGATTGGTTGCAGTCACCGTGGAAGTACCTGTGAATTTCAAATGGTGTAATCTACAATAATCAATATTCTGTGCAGCAAGAGTATTAATCACAAACTCTACTGGAGTTCCTGGGGTATTGCTTCTAATGTTTACATGCCTTCCACAAGACCCCTTCCAATTCAATAATTTATTGACCGTAATGATTTGTCCACCCCCAAACTCATATGTTGCACCACCTTTTAGTGATAAAGTATCTGTTGTGAAGCTACCATCTAAGAAAGATGAATTATTCAATACCAACCGTCCAATTTTGGCAAAGTTGAGTCTCATATTATCCACTCGCTCATAGCAAATGAGGGTTTTCACATTGATTCCATTTAATTCAGCATCATTAACTGTACTCTTGATCTCAATTTTATTAAAGCTCGTTGAATCAATACAATTGAAGTTATCTCCAACTACATCTCTTGGATATTTATATTCAACTTTTAAATTGTAAAAAACCGACTTAGGACTTTGTACTCTGTGATAAAAACTCTTTCTCCAGTCTTTATACAGCATGTTGATTTGTGATTTACCCGCATCTAAATGGAAATTATTATCGATGGCATACCAACCACCCTCACCATCAACTAAATTAACGATTGAATTTCCTAATGTTAGTTTCCTCCAGTTATTACCTGTAGTAATGAAAGACCTTAATTGCAGGACTTTATTATTGGTTTTAACATGGCCACTGTAAAGTACAAGACCCCAACCATTAACGTCGCCATATAATTTCAATGAATCTTGCAAAGTCCATTCGCCATTAAGTCCTTTAAATTCAAACTTTTGAATTTTGAAATTAGCAGTGGTGATTTTATTTCCGATGGATGTTGATTCGAAGGTGAAAAATCCGTCGTAAGCAAAATCCATATTTTTATCCAACTGCAAGTCTCCATAAATACGGATAAAATAACTCTTATCACTGCTCGTGAACTTGGGTTTATTTTTGACTCCATTCCAAATCAGACTCTTACAAACTGCGTTTGAGACATTTAAGTTAACGGCTTCACCCGTTGACGGAAAAGAATTGACATCAAAGAAAACATCATCTTGAAAAGTAGGAACTTGATTGTGATAGATATTTCCGCCGGAAGTAATTGCCCAATGCGTTAAATCTGACCAAGAACCACTACCGCCAACCCAATAATAATTCGCTCCACACAAATTGGAAGAAGCCCAGATCAAAAGATTGAAAATAAATGGGCTTTTCAATTTATTCAACGTTATCTTCATGTTTTCTTTTTTCAATATTAATCAATCTCTTAGCTACATCCAAAATGGCTTAGTGAATTATCGGAGTATTTGATTCTTTCAACGAAGTTTCTCTGTTGCAGTTCTCAATTTTCATAGATTTGTAGTTTTATGAAGCGATTTCTAAAGTACTTCGGAGTTTTCTTACTGGGTTTTTTCTCCTCAATTGTGACTCTTGTCATTTTAATTGCCATTTCAATAGCCCAATTTGGAAGTGAAAAAGAACCTGAACCACTTTCAGAAAACTCTTGGTTAACTATCAATTTGCCCTCGGTTTTAAATGATAAATCTGAATCTGATCCATTTGGAGAGTTATTTGCTGGATTTGCAGGGCAAGAACCTGTAGGTTTAAACCAAATAATGACTGCCATAGAAAATGCGCAGAACAACGATAAAATTACGGGCATATTATTGGACCCGGGGTTTTTTGCAAGCGGATTTGGACAAGCAGAAGAGATCAGAAATGCGTTATTGAATTTTAAAAAATCAGGTAAACCTGTTGTTGCTTATTCTGAAAATTACACCGAACAAGGATATTATATAGCGAGTGTTTGCAATGAAATTTTCTTGAATCCAAAAGGGCTTATTGAGTTCAATGGTTTATCTAGTGGAGTTGTCATGTATAAAGGCATGCTCGATAAATTAGGTGTTGAATTTCAAGTTTTCAAAGTAGGTAAATTCAAAGGAGCAGTAGAACCGTTTATCCAAAATCAGTTATCAGAGGAAAACAAATCCCAAATCAGAGAATATATCAACAGCATTCATAACCATGCTATTTCAAAAATTGCATTAGCTAGAGGTATATCAATTGATTCGCTTAGATTGATTTCTGATAATGGGCAAATGTTTCTATCCAAGCATGCTGAAAAATATAAATTTGTAGATCAATTAGGATACAAAGATGAGGTTGAGGCATGGATTGATAAAAAATACAAAACTAAAAATCAAATTTCCCTTAGGAAATTCCTGAAGAACGAAGTAGAATATAAGTACTCAGAAAATAAGATTGCCATTTTGTATGCCGAAGGGGAAATAGTAAGCGGTGCTGCTTCTCAATCTGGAAATCAAATTGCAAGCGATGATTTAGTAAAAGAAATTAGAAAAATCAGGGCGAATGATCAAATAAAGGCTTTAGTGTTGAGAGTAAATAGTCCTGGTGGAAGTTCATTGGCAAGTGATATTATTTCTAGAGAAATTGAACTTACAAAAAATAAAATGCCCGTCATTGTTAGCTTTGGTAATGTTGCTGCATCAGGAGGATATTACATTTCATGTTTAGCTGATAGTATTTTTGCCCAACCAAACAGCATTACTGGAAGTATTGGTGTATTTGCTTTGTTTCCAAATACACAAAAACTCTACAAAGAAAAATTTGGCCTCACTTATGAATCAATTAATACCGGAGAGAATTCAGAATTATGGAGACCCGATCAAGGCATCAGCCCGATTCAAGGAGCTAAAATCCAGGCGATGGTAGATCAAATATATGATGATTTTTTAAGTGTCGTTTCTAAAGGAAGAAAAATGAGCAAAGAGTCTGTTCACGAAATTGCTCAAGGAAGAGTCTACAGTGGTTTGAGAGCCAAAGAGCTTGGTTTGATAGATGGGATGGGTGGCATAGAAAGGGCCATAACTTCCGCATCCAAAAAGGCGAAATTAAAAGATTATAAGATCATGGTTTACCCAGAGCCAAAGAATCCGTTTGAGGCTTTATTGGGTGATGAATTTAGTGATGCCTTCGCAAATCAACAACTTAAATTGGCTGAGGAATTGGGAATAAACTCCTCTGTGATTAAAGAACTTCAATCCATTAAATCCATGCAAGGTTATCAAATGAGATTACCTTGGTCGATGGATATTCGCTGATTATCGATAACTACAACAAATTGGAAACTTTAAATGATTAAATAGTTTCCGTTGTGAATTAAATCGGTAATTTTGCGCCGTAATATGACTGGTCGGCCTGAATTAGCGCAACGAATTATTGAAACTGCCGAAAAGCTATATTTTGATCGCGGCATCAAGTCTGTTTCAATGGATGATGTCTGTCAGCAACTCGGCATATCCAAAAAGACTGTATATCAAGTCTTTAAAGATAAAGAGTCATTGGTAAGTGAAGTTATATTCAATCACTTTGAGCAAATCGAGTCAGAAATTTCTCGAATTGAGGAACAAGAATCGCACCCCATTAAACAACTTTTACTTACGGCCGAATTTGCCATTGAACAACTCTCAAAAGTAAATCCAATAATGAATCAAGATTTGAAAAAATATCATCCTTGTATTTATCAAGAGATGCTAACAAACCGAGGTTCATTTATTGAGAATCATTTACTTAAAAATATTCAATTAGGTAGAGAATTAGGGTGCTACAGATTAAATTTCAACGCAGAAGGAATTTCACAGGCATTTTCAGTATTGCTTTACGCAACCACTGATGCAATTAGTAGAGGCGAAAGCAAATTTCAACCTAAGATCATTGATGATATTATTGTTTATCACTTGCGAGGAATTACGAATGAGCAAGGGACCTATTTTTTAGAAACAAACCACACACATGAATAAATATATTCTCACATTTTGCCTTCTGTTGGGCATTAAAATGAACATTGGCTTTGCACAGAGCGACACTTCTTCGGGAAGTATGTCGCTAACACTTAAAGAAGCATTGGAAACTGCCGTAAAAAACAACTATGAATTAAAGAAGGCAGGAATTGATGTAAAGATCTCAAACGAAACAGTTAAGCAAACGGTTGCCATAGGTTTACCTCAAATTTCAGCTACCGGGAATTATCAGAGTTTTGTTACAATACCTGGTCAATGGATTAAAAACTTTGCTCCTACTCCAGGCGCTCCTGACTATATTTTCCTTCAATTTCAACAAAAATATTCAAGTTCTGGTTCCTTGGGAGTCAATCAACTTTTATTTGATGGATCATATTTGGTTGGATTAAAAGCTACCCAAGAATTTCTTAACATGAGTAAATTTTTGGAAGCTAAAACTAAATATGATGTACAAGTAAATGTTTGTAAGTCATATTTGATGGCAGCTAGCACTCAAATGAATTTGGATTTGATACGCTCAAACATTAAGGCAGTTGAAAAAACTTTAAATGATGTAAAAGCCTTAAATAAAGAAGGATTTACAGAAGATCTTGATGTAAAAAGACTTCAATTGTCCTTGAATAATCTAAAAGTACAAGAAAAGAAGATTGAAAATGCCATTGAAACGTTGATGAACATTTTAAAAATCCAAATGGGAATAGATGTTAATCAAAAAATTGCGCTTAGCGATGATATAGAAAAAATCAATTCCATTTTCACCATTGATGTAAATGGGGAGATTTCCTTGAACTCAACTCAAAATAGACCTGAATTCAACATATTAAAGCAAAGCATTCGCTTGGGTGAATTGGATAGAAAAAGATATCAGATGGGTATATTACCACGTTTAGTTGGATTTTATCAGCATCAAGAAAATACTCAACGTTCTGATTTTAACTTCTTCAAAGATCAAAATTCATTAACCATCAATAATAGTTGGGTTCCATCTGACGTAGTTGGATTACAGATTCAGTGGACTCTTTTTGATGGATTGAGTACTGTTTCAAAAATTAGAGAAGTCAAATACAAAACCGATAAAGCTAAAACGGATTTAGCTGCATTCAGTAATGCAGCATTTGCTGAGGCCTTAAATGCTCAAAAAACATACATCAATCAATTGGATCAAGCAGCCAGTCAAAAGCAAAACATGGATTTGGCGCAGGAAATCTATAAAATGGCAAATATGAAGTTCACCGAAGGTGTGGGTAGCTCTTTGGAAATCGTTCAAAGTGAAACTGAATTGAAGAATGCTCAAATAAACTATTTAAACGCTTTATACGATTTGGTAATTGCTAAAATTGAGTATCAGAAATCATTAGGAATGGGCATTAATTTTTAACAAAATGAAAACAAATAAATATATAATCATTGGATTGGTACTTCTAGGAGTTCCATTTATTTCAAGTTGTGGAGGTGGATCCTCAACTAGTAAGGAAGCTAAATTGGAGGAATTGAAAAAAATCCAATCTGAAATTGCTGCGCTTCAGATGAAAGAGGCGGCCTTAAAAAAAGAATTGGATGTTAAGGTTGTACAAAGAGCAAAATTAGTCGAACTTGATACTATTTCTTTGGGTAAATTCACCAGTGCTCTTAGCTTAGAAGGTGTGATTGATGCGAAAAGTAGTACAATTGCTACATCAAAAGTTCCAGCAGTGGTTTCTGAAGTTTTGGTATCTGAAGGACAAAACGTAAAAAAAGGTCAGGTTCTTGCTCGATTGGAACAAAGTTCACTTTTGAAAAGCAGACTGGAATTAGAGCAACAATTAAATTTCGCAAAAACATTGTACGAGAAACAAATGAGACTTTGGAAAAATGGCATTGGAACTGAGGTGCAATATTTATCTGCTAAAAATCAAAAGGAAGCATTAGAGAAGAGTTTAAATACTCTAGATGCAAATATTGATATGTACAATATAAAATCCCCTATTGATGGCAGTATTGAAGCAGTTGATATCAAAGTAGGTCAAACTGCGGGCCCTGGAATGCCCAATTTTAAGGTAATTAATATGAGTTCCGTTAAGGTGGTTGCTCAGGTATCAGAATCATATTCTGGAAAAATCAACAAAGGAGATAAGGTTGTTGTTAGTTTACCTGATTTGGGTAAAGAAATTTCAGGCACAGTTTCTTTTGCAAGTAAATTCATTGATCCATTGAATAGAACCTTTAAAGTGGAAGTTTCATTGGGAAGTGTTGATCAAATTAAACCAAATATGATTGCTAAATTAGAAATTGAAGATTACGCGAACAATAAAGCAATTTCAGTACCTACGAATGCCGTTCAAATAACAGATAGTGAATCTTTTGTAATGGTAGCGGTCAATAATAATGGCAAATACGCTGCAAGTAAACGTTCAGTTAAATTGGGTAAATCAAACAATACTCATTCAGAAATTGTCGCAGGATTGAATGTAAATGACTTGATCATTGTGACGGGTTTCCAAGAATTAGCAGAAGGACAAGCAGTAGAAATTGCAAAATAAAGTCATGTCAAAATTCAAAGAATTCAAGCCCACAAGTTGGAGTATTGATAATAGAACAAGTATCTATATTCTTACTTTTTTCATCAGTATTGCAGGGATTTTTGCATATGTCAATCTTCCGAAGGAGCAGTTTCCTGATATTGTCATTCCCACTATTGTGGTTCAAACTATTTACCCGGGTTCTTCACCTAAAGACATAGAGAACCTAATTACCAAACCTCTAGAGAAAAAGATAAAAGCAATCTCGGGTGTCAAGAAACTTACCAGTCAATCAAAGCAAGATTTTAGTATTGTTACCGTAGAATTCAATACGGATGTAGATGTTGCTCAAGCAAAGTCTAAGGTCAAAGACGAAGTTGACAAAGCTAAAAGTGATCTTCCCACAGACTTGAAAATTGAGCCTGCGGTGATGGAAGTGAACTTCTCTGACATGCCCATTATGTATGTAAATATTTCTGGTAATTATTCTCTTCAAGATTTGAAGAAATATGCTGAAATGGCCAAAGACAAAATTGAGTCGTTGCCAAGTATAACCAGAGTGGATATGGTTGGGGCATTAGATAGAGAAATTCAAGTTGATCTTGATATGCCAAAAATGATTGCTGCAGGCATAACTATTGATGATGTATCACGCACCATTCAATACGAAAACATGAGAATTTCTGGAGGTAATATTGATATGGTTGAAATGCAAAGATCAATCAGTGTTAGCGGTGAATTTGAAAGTGCCGAAGAAATTAAAAACGTAATTATTCGTTCAAATACAGGTGCAACTTTGTATTTAAAAGATATAGCTACTGTTGCGGATGGATTTAAGGAAAAGGAAAGTTATGCTCGTTTAGAAGGTAAAAATGTTATTACTCTAAATATAGTAAAGCGAAGCGGCGAAAATCTAATACAGGCTTCAGATGATTGTCGAAGCATTATTGGAGATTTGAAAGAAAGTGGCAGTTACCCCAAAGGCCTTGACGTTGTTTTTACGGGTGATCAAAGTACCCAAACCAGAACCACTGTTCATGACCTGATAAACACGATCATCATTGGGTTTATTCTGGTAACTGTGATTTTGATGTTTTTTATGGGTGCGACCAATGCCATTTTCGTTGGACTTGCCGTTCCACTATCTTGTTTTGTGGCATTTTTAATCATGCCCACAATTGGGTTTAGCTTGAACTTTATTGTACTTTTCTCCTTTTTATTGGCATTAGGTATAGTTGTGGATGATGCAATTGTGGTAATTGAGAATACTCATAGAATCTATCACACTGAAAACTTAAACATCATTGATTCAGCGAAGAAAGCTGCAGGCGAGGTGTTTTTGCCGGTCTTATCAGGTACATTAACTACAATTGCCCCATTTATTCCTTTAGCATTTTGGCAGGGAGTGGTTGGTAAATTTATGTACTTTCTGCCAATTACATTGATTATTACTTTGTTAGCCTCTTTGGTTGTAGCATATATTATTAATCCAGTATTTGCAGTGGATTTCATGCAAAAAGAAGGGCATGGTGAAAATGAAGATAAACTTACATCAAGACGTAAGTTTACAAAAAGCCTAAAAATTTGGAGTGTCATTATTATTGTTTCTTATTTAATAGTGGGTTTCGGATTTGGTAATTTAATGTTGTTATTATTTGGTATTTATGCTTTGCACCATTTTTGGTTGAAACAAGTAATACATAATTTCCAAAATAAACAATGGCCAAAAGTTCAAAATGCTTACACGAGGTTAGTTACTTCTACATTGAATGCAAAAAGTAGTGTGTTATTAATTATAGGTACGTTTGTATTATTAATTGCCAGTTTTGTAATCACTGCAGTCAGAAAACCGGGCGTAGTATTTTTCCCATCTGCTGACCCTAACTTCACTTATGTTTATTTAACGCTACCAACAGGTACGAGTGCTAAACACACAGACAGTATTGTTAAAATTGCTGAAAACAAAGTTTTCAAGGTACTAAAGCAAAATAACAACCAAGAATTAGTAGAAAGCGTGATTTCAAATGTTGCCGTGGGAGCAACAGATCCAAATTCAGGTGACAGAACAATAAGTAGCAATAAAGGTAAAATTACCGTTGCATTTGTTGAATTTGCAGATAGAGATGGTAGAAGTACGAGGAAAGTCCTTGAAGCCATTAGAAACCAAATTGGAGTTATGCCTGGAGTTGAAATTATAGTTGAGCAAGAAAGAAACGGACCTCCAGTTGGAAAAGCTGTGAATATTGAAATTCGTGGTGATGAATTTGAACCACTGGTTAAAACTGGTACACAACTTAAACGATTTTTAGACGATAAAAATATTGCCGGTGTAGAGGAGCTTAAAAGTGATTTTGTCAGCTCAAAACCAGAACTACTGATACAAGTTGATCGAGAAAGAGCCAATAGATTTGGAATTTCAACCGCACAAATTGGTATGTTGTTGAGAAATTCTATTTATGGTGTAGAGGCAAGCAAGTTTAAAGATGATAACGACGATTACCCTATTATGGTGCGTTTGAAAAAAGAATCCTCTAACAATTTAGAGGCCTTGTTAAACACAAGAATTGCCTACCGTGATATGGTTTCTGGTGGAATGCTGCGTCAGATTCCATTATCAGCTGTTGCTCGTGTAGTACCTGCAAATACTTATGGTGGTATAACCCGTTTAAATCAAAAACGTGTTATTACTCTTGCTTCAAACGTCTTAGATGGCTATGCACCTAACGAAGTAGTAGCGAAAGTGACAGAATCCATTGAAGATTACAAATCAAAATTCCCGAATGATGAAATTGAAATTGAATTAACCGGTGAACAAGAAGAGCAAAAGAAAACGGCTTCCTTTTTAGGAAATGCAATGTTGGCATCAATTGCGTTGATCATTGTTATTTTGGTTACGCAATTCAATTCCATTTCCAAACCCATCATCATTCTGAGTGAAATCTTCTTCTCAATTATTGGTGTTCTTTTGGGATTTGCTATTTTCGATATGGACTTTTCAGTAATTATGACTGGTATTGGTATTGTGGCATTGGCGGGAATTGTAGTGAGAAATGGTATTTTGATTGTAGAATTTGCTGATCAATTACGTGAAAATGGAATGCCGTTAAAGGAAGCTTTAATTGAAGCCGGACGTACGAGAATGACTCCAGTATTATTGACTGCGTCTGCTACGATTTCTGGACTTATTCCCCTAGCGATAGGACTGAATATGGATTTCGTGACTTTATTTACAGAGTTTAATCCACATTTATTCTTTGGAGGTGATTCAGTAGCATTTTGGGGGCCATTAAGTTGGACTATGATTTATGGATTGGCATTTGCCACATTCCTTACTCTGTTTTTAGTACCCTCAATGTATTATCTCAATGAGAAATTCAAACAAAGAGTTTATCGTTGGTTCGGTGTTCAATACAACCCAGATATCGAATTAAGACCAAGCAAGAAATAAAGACAACAAAAAAGGGCGGCCCAATTGGAGCCGCCCTTTTTTTTATTCATTGAGATTTTTATTCTAATACGAAGGTGTTCTTCTGTCTAAGTAAACCTCTTGTCCAAAGTTCAGTAGTGTATTTACCCTTTTTCAATTTACCTGATAGTGTACCAGAGTTAGGGAATTTCCATTTAACTTTTTGAAGAGCTCCATCGAAAGTAATATTATCTAACATTGTAGTTACTTGTGACTTGTCTTGCAATTTCTTGTTAGTCAAGCTCAAAACACCGCCATCTGGATCTAGTAAACGAATGGTCACTTGCTCTTCAACTACTGTGGTAACCATTGGGTTTTCAAGAATATCGAAAGTGATTGTGAACTTGTCTACTCTTTTAGCTTTATTAGTTAACTCACGCTTTTCACTAAATGCTGAAGTAATAAGAGTTCCGAATTGTGGCATAGCCCCTTTTTCTAACCTCTCTTTTAACTCAACGTTTTCTACGCTCAATGCTTCTTTTTCATTTTTAGCTACCTCAACATCAGTAATCAATTGGTTACGTTCAACTACAATGGTATCAATCTGTCCAGTAAGCTGCTTAATTCTTTGTTTAGCTTCTTCAAGCTGTTTGCGAATACCGGTTAAATTGACTTTCGAATTATCTTTGGTTGTAACATTGATATCTCCACCACCAACATTGGTTATTTCGGTCAATTGTCTGCGCAAACGGTTAATTTCACGATATGCGGCAAGAATCTTAGGATTATTATCTCCTTCTAATTCAGTTACTTTGTTCACCAATGTAGTATTTTCTGCTTGCAAACTCGCAACTACCGCATTCAATGAATCTTCCATTTTCAATAATTCTGCTTGCATTGAATCTCTCATTGCTACTAATTCAAGTTGCTTTTTTGCTACTGAATCTTGGTTGTTATAATAGAGAAATGCATTTGTTCCCGCTGACAACAATAAGAGTATCAACAAGATAATAACTACACCTGTTCTTTTCATAGTTTCTTTAATCTTACAATATTAACGAATTCAACCGACTTATTGAGCACGATTGATATAATCCTCAATGGTTTGAAGATTTGAACCGATATATAAAATTCGGTTTTTGCGATCTAGTATAATAAAATGAGGCATCTTTTGAACGTTCAATTTTGATATGGTTCTTGAATCGGCAATCAATTGCTTAACAGTCAGTGAAAACCTAGAATTATAGCCTGTGATATATCTAATACTGCCTCCAAAGTTCAATAAAACAGCATCGAATTTAGGATTCTGTGCATGCTTTCGGAGAATATGATGAAGAGTTGATGAGTCTCTTTCAAAATCAGAATTGATTGCACTCCATACATAAATCAATTTTATATCTGCTTTCTTATTGAGAATCTTCGTGATCCTTTTTCTTTTTAATTTTCGCTGTAAATCAACCTTTTTGGTACTTTTGGGAGCTAAAAAAATCTTTACTTTAGGAATTTTTTTACCGATTGAAATTCTATTTTTCGATCCACCAAGTTCTCTAAAATTCAATTGATATCCATCACCAGATTTATAAACTTTGAATTCATAATCCCTCCCCTTCCAAGGAACACGATTGGCCTTTGACAAGGGCAAGGAATTGTCTGCATTGAAGATGCTATCACCTTCAGACAATATAATTAAATCACTTTCATCAAGAAATGAACCATTGAAATCTCTGTCTAAAATACCGACGTGAGATCTCTCCGAAGAATCTCCAATGCATGTGTATAAAACGGCTTTTCTATTGGCTTTGATTGAATAATTACTTCCTAAATACTGTCTGGGACCTATCAGATCCTTCATTGCGGTATCATTCATTTGAGCAAATTTCTTAAAGAGAGTAACTGGAAACCATTGCAAATCATAGCCACCGCCAAATGAATCCAATTGAAGAAACCACTTATCTGCTGCAATTGATTTCAAATGAGGTTTGGCATCATTGGAAAAATTGCCATCGCCATTAAAATCAATCCAAATGTCTAATTTATTGATAGTTCTTTGTAGCAAATAATCGGGAATTACAAACGCCAAATATTCGCTTTTCTGGGATTTTATCTCAGAATTACGATATAAATAACCATAAGCAACTGACTTCCATTGATATCCCTCTTTGTTTTGGGGTAGAATTACTTCCGTAAAACCGGTTGTAGTCTTAAAAATGTCTGCGCCTGTTAAATCTACGGGTTCATAAATGATTCCCTCTTTCAATTCAAATACGGGTACATGTCCCATAGATTGAAAAGAAGACTTCTCATAACCTACTTTATCTAGGTTATAAGTATTGTTTTGGGTGGGCGATTGAGCATTCAGAAATAACAATGTAAAGAAACCCCATGAAAATAGACCATATTTCAGGGAGCCCTTCATTATTTGCAAAAACGAATCAACATTACAATCACCGCGAACAAAAACATGAAAATGGATATTTTGTTGATTCCATGCATCATTCTGAGATTGAAGCTAGGTTTATCGCCTGTTGATTTCTTAAATGTAAGATAATCAATCATTTTCTTGAATACCATAATTTCAAAGTTACTTATTTTTATCTAGATCTATGGGGTTCTTAACTTTCTCAGATGTCAGAGCTAAGTCTAGTACTTCAAACATATTTTGCACGTAATGAAAAGTCATGCCTTTGAGGTAGCTTTGATCAATATCTAAGATATCTTTCTCATTTTGCAGGCATAGAATTATTTCTTTGATTCCAGCGCGTTTAGCAGCTAGAATTTTCTCTTTGATACCACCTACGGGCAATACCTTGCCTCTTAAAGTTATTTCACCTGTCATTGCCAAGTGAGACTTTACCTTGCGTTGAGTAAACAGTGAGGCCAATGAGGTCAATACGGTCACACCAGCTGATGGTCCATCTTTAGGGATTGAACCCGCTGGAAAATGAACGTGTATACCCCATTTTTCAAATACTTCTGGTGAAATTTCCAAATAATCAGCGTGTGATTTGAGGAAAGTATGGGCCAAACTTACGCTTTCCTTCATTACATCACCTAATTGCCCGGTTATTTTCAATTCTGGTTTACCTGGAATCAATGTACTTTCAACAAACAATACTGAACCACCAAGAGGACTCCAAGCCAATCCTGTAACTACTCCTGCAGTATGGTTATTTTCATACATTTCAGGCTCCATTTTCTCAGCACCTAAAATTTGCTCAACTTCTTTTGGAGTAATATTGACTTTAATCTCTTCTTCCGAAGACGCTATGGTTTTAGCGGTTGATCTTGCCAATGCGGCAATTTTCTTGTCAAGCCCACGCACACCGCTTTCTCGTGTGTAATTCTCTATGATATAACCGATTCCAGCATCTGAAACTTTAAATTGCTTACCGGTTAAACCATGTGCTTTTCTCTGTTTTGGGACCAAATATTTCTTACCAATCTGAAGTTTTTCTTCCATAGAATAACCTGAAACCTCAATAATTTCCATCCTATCAAGTAAAGCAGGCTGAATGGAATCTAATGAATTTGCAGTTGCAACGAAGAGAACTTTACTGAGATCATAATCCATCTCAAGATAATTATCATAAAAATTGGTATTTTGTTCTGGGTCTAATACTTCAAGCAAAGCTGAACTTGGGTCTCCCCTAAAATCGCGACCCATCTTATCAATTTCATCTAGTACGAATACTGGATTAGAGCTTCCTACTTTTTTCAAATTCTGGACAATTCGTCCTGGCATAGCACCAATGTATGTTTTCCGATGGCCGCGAATTTCAGACTCATCATGAAGTCCACCCAAACTCATTCTAACGTATTTACGTCCCAAAGCTCTAGAGATGCTTTTTCCGAGGGATGTTTTCCCTACACCTGGAGGGCCGTATAAACAAATGATTGGGCTTTTCATGTCACCCTTTAGCTTTAGAACCGCTAAATATTCCAGGATGCGATTTTTGACCTTTTGTAGCCCAAAATGATCTTCATCAAACACTTTAGAAGCATGATTGAGGTCAAAATTATCTTGTGTGTAATCTTCCCAAGGAAGATCTAAAAGCAATTGAACGTAGTTGAGACCAACTGAATAATCAGGGGAAGCTGGATTTACTCTTTGCAAACGATCGAGCTCTTTTTCAAAGTGGTCACGCACTTCGGGTTTCCAGGATTTAAACAGTCCTTTTTCACGAAGATTTTGAATTTCTTTATCGGGAGAATCACCACCCAGTTCTTCCTGAATTGCCCGAATTTGCTGATGAAGGAAGTATTCTCTCTGTTGTTTATCGATATCGGTTCTTACCTTATTTTGAATTTGATCTTTCAATTCAAGCATTTGCAGCTCTTTGATCACAAACTCCAATACTTTTTGGGCTCTTTCTTTTGGATTAGTTGATTCGAGAATGCTTTGTTTCTCAGAAACAGTGATGTTCAGATTAGAAGCTACAAAATGAATCAGGAAATTACTCGAATCTATATTGCTAATGGCAATAGAAGCTTCACTGGGTAAATTAGGTGACAGGCTGATAATTCTATTCGAAATATCTTTTACAGATGAAATGATGGCTTTATATTCTTTATCGTCTTTTATTTTTTCATCAATTTCAGGCTTAACCTTCGCCCTTAAATAAGGTTCATGATGAACAATTTCGCCAATTCGTAGTCTTCTTTTTCCTTGGATGATTACCGTGGTGGTTCCATCAGGCATTCTCATCAGTTTAATGATCTTTGCCACTACCCCAATTTCATATAAATCTGAAGAACCAGGATCTTCTATTTCTGCATTTTTCTGAGCAACAACAGCTATGGTTTTATCGGCTTTGTTCGCGTCTTTGACTAGCTTTATGCTTTTATCTCTTCCAACAGTAATTGGAAATATTACTCCAGGAAAAAGAACCGTATTTTTTATAGCTAATACAGGAAGTTCAACTGGAACTTCCATTTTATTGCTTTCATCTTCTTCTTGTTTCGAAAATAGAGGCAAGAATTCAGGTGAATCGTCTACATTGTCTTCATCTCCATTGAAGTGAATGAAGCTATTTTTCTTTCCAAACATGTTTGTTGCGAAGGTACAAGACGCGTGCCATAGATACAAAACCCGACATTCTGTCACCCGTGTAATTTTTTTTTCACCGATATTGAATTTAACTTGGATTTATCGACATTTGTAAAAACCAAAAAAAGAAACATGAAATTCAAATTTTTCACATTGGCATTGGCATTACCAATAATGTCATTTTTAGCTTCCTGCGGAGGCGAAGAGGAAGCAGCCAAACCAACCATCACATTAGAGACTGGCGGAATTACGGCTAACAAAGATGTTGATGCTGGTTCGAAGGTATCATTTAAAATCAAAGCTGTTTCAGCTTCTGGAACTTTATCAGGTGTTACCATTATTGCTACCTATGGAACAAAAACAGTGACTGTTCTTGATACTGCAACTGGGGCTGCTGATATGATTTTCACCAAAACCATTGATGCTGTTGGTTCTCCTGGAGACGATGTTAAATACACTTTCACAGCTAAAGACGGAAATGGCGCTAGCAATTCAGTGGCTGTAACATTATCAGTAGTACCAGTGATGACATCACTAGATGGTCAGAGCGGGTTTCAAATCTACAATGCAAATTCAAGCGGATTGTCTACTTCATTTGACCTTGCTAAAGCTCAAGCTATGATGTCCGGTGCTGCTCCTGTAAAAGACATCATTGATGGGTCAACTTCTGGTTCTGCACAATGGGCTAAATCATGGGCATCAGCAAATGGTTCTACTTTTTGTAAAGTAAGTGCCAATGACTGGGTGAATGCTTCATCAACCACTTACTTGTTTAACCTTTGGAAAGCAAACAAAGACAAGATGACAGCAACTTATACTAACTTAACTAAAGACGATGTGATTTTGGTGCGTTCTGGCCAAGATTTAGATTTCAACTTGTTTATTTTGAAAATTACAAACGTAGTTGATTTACCTGCAGCAGGTAACAACAACGATTACGCTCAATTTGATTTCAAAGGCGTTATTTTGTAATATTATTTTTTGCACATTTTCCAAAACCCCCGTTCAATACGGGGGTTTTGTTTTTAATTCGTATCTGATTTATGGAAATTAAAAAAATAGGTGTTTTCACCTCAGGTGGAGATGCACCAGGAATGAATGCTTGCGTAAGAGCGGTTGTTCGTGCTGGTGTTCATTTTGGAGTAGAGGTATACGGTATTCATGGCGGCTATCAAGGTATGATTGAAAACGAAATCACTCCTATGCAAGCTTCAAGTGTCGCTAACATCATTCAATATGGGGGTACCATATTAAAAACAGCGAGATCGAAAGATTTTATGTCCCCAGAAGGTAGAAAAAAAGCATACGAAAACATTCGAAATCATGGCATAGACGCGCTAGTATGTATTGGCGGAAACGGTACTTACACGGGGGCGATGACTTTTCAACAAGAGTTTGGTATTCCTTGTATTGGTTGCCCGGGCACCATTGACAATGATTTATTTGGAACAGATTACACCATAGGATTTGATACGGCCATAAATACCGCTTTGGATGCAATTGATAAAATTAGAGATACGGCCGATGCACATAATCGTGTATTTTTCATTGAAGTAATGGGTAGACATTCAGGACATATTGCACTTTACGCTGGTATTGCAGGTGGAGCCGAAGGTATTTTTATTCCTGAAAAGGAAAATGAATTTGAAGATATTTCGAATACCTACATCAAAAAGTCGCGTAATAAGCAATTCTCTATCTTCGTGGTGGCCGAAGGTGAAGAAGACGGACATGCTTATGAAATTGCTAAAAAGTTTCAGGAAAGATTCCCCGAAACTGATTCAAGGGTCACTGTCTTAGGACACATTCAACGCGGTGGTAAGCCGTCAGCAAACGACCGTATCCTAGCTTCAAGATTGGGTGCTCACGCTGTAAAATCTTTATTGGAGGGCCAAAATGGTGTTGCCGTTGGAATCATCAATAATCAAGTAACTTTTACACCCTTTGAAAAGGCTATTTATGAGAAAAAGGACATCAATGAGAATCTTTGGATCATGAATAATATCCTTACAAGATAAAATGATAAAGAATCTCAGCATCAAAAACTTTGCTCTAATTGAAAATTTGCAATTAGAATTTCAAACCGGCTTGACATCAATAACAGGTGAAACCGGGGCCGGAAAAAGTATTTTACTTGGTGCCATTGGCTTAATTTTAGGTAATCGAGCCGATACGTCATCCATCAGTGAAGGAGCAGAAAAATGCATCATTGAAGCCGAATTTGATTTAACCAATCATAATTTGAGTGCAATTTTTGAGAGTTTAGACGTTGATTATGAAAATCCATGCATTATTCGAAGAGAGTTAACCGTTCAAGGGAAATCTAGAGCGTTCATCAATGATACCCCTGTAGGTTTGGCTGACTTGAAAATGATTGGAAGTAATTTGGTTGAAATACAAACTCAAAATACCACTACCCTAGTTTCTCATAAATCTGAACAACTCAAACTCTTAGATGATTACCATTACGGAAACAATCTTTACTCTGAGTATTCGGCTTTATGGAAGTCCTATCTGAATAAATCAAAACAACTTGAACAAACTCGTGTTCAATTGAATGATTTAAAGGCCCAAAATGATTTTAAGTCTTTCTTGTTTAATGAGATAGAAACTTTCAATTTGAATGTAGAATCTGACTCCAAACTTGATGAGGAACTTCAATTATTATCTGAAGTTGCCGAAATCAAATCAGCGTTAAACGGTTTACAAGATTTACTTTCTGATTCAGAATATTCTGTACAAAATAACCTAATTTCAGGCGCTGGTCTGTTGAAACCCTTTTCCAATAATTCAGATTTAAACTCATTATGGCAAAGATTGAAATCTCTCCAAGAGGAAGTTTTAGATTTAAGTCGAGAATCTGAACGTTTTAAAGAACGTTTAAGTGAAGATCCTGAGAGATTGGCTTTATTGAATGACCGTTCTGCCGAATTAGATCGATTATTTAAAAAACATCAATGTCAATCAGTATTTGAATTGGCTCAAAAATTTCAAGTCCTTGGACAAGAATTAGAGTCAACAGAAACGTTAGAGCAACTTGAAATTGAATTGGCAAAGGATGTTTCAAAATTGCATGTAGAGCTCTCAATTTTGGCAAGAAAACTTCACGATTTAAGATTGTCAGCCGCAAAAAATTTGACCGATCGTGCTAAAACAATTTTAGAACAATTAGCCATGCCACATGCTCAAATTCAATTTGAAATTGAATTTCAAGAAAAGTCATTGAATGATAAAGGTGCGAATCAGGTAAGCTTATTGTTTAATGCAAACCCAGGAGGAAAACTCCAACCTGTTGAATTGGTTGCATCTGGAGGTGAGTTGTCAAGATTGAATTTTGCCTTTAGAAGTCTAATTTCTGGGAGCAAATATCTTCCAACGTTAATCTACGATGAAGCCGATACAGGAATAAGCGGTGAAATTGCAGGTAAAATGGGATTATTATTTAGGCAACTCGGACAAAGGCATCAAGTTATTTGCATCTCGCACCTTCCACAAGTTGCTGCAAGTGGAGATCATCAGTTTGAAGTTTATAAACAAATAGAAGGTTTAAAAACCCAGACATCTATTAGAGTCCTCAACGAAAATGAGCGCGTTAATAGCATTGCCAAGATGCTTTCTTCTGCTGAGTTGACAGATGCATCTATCAATAATGCCAGGGAACTTTTAAAGATCCAGAGTACTTTCTGAGTTCTTCAGAGCTTCAAAAAAGTGATCAATCTTAATTGGGGTATTTTTAGCAGCAGTCGTTGCTAATTCATCACATCTTTCGTTCTCTTTGATTCCAGCATGTCCTTTTACCCAATTTAATTCTAATTGAAAACCTTTCCGCGTTTCCAAAAAAAGCTTCCACAAATCAGGATTTTTTACATTTTTGAATCCTTTTCTAACCCACCCCTCTAGCCATTTTTTCTCTATGGAATCGCAAACATATTTACTATCAGTAAAAACCTTAACGGGTATTGATTTGTCTTTAATATTCTGTAGGGCCACAATTACGGCCAATAACTCCATTCTGTTATTGGTAGTTTTTCTGTAACCTTCCGAAATTTCTTTTCTATGACTTCCATAAAACATCACCACTCCAAAACCTCCAGGACCAGGATTTCCCAATGCTGCCCCGTCAGTATATATTGTTATCCAATTCGACATATAAAAGTTTCTTCAAAGATGAATAATTTTGCTTTATGAATGCTCAAATAATTACCATAGGAGACGAATTACTCTTGGGACAAACGATTGACACCAATAGTGTGTACTTGGCCCAATTCTTGAATCCGTTGGGTATTCAAATTTCGAAAAAAACAGCCATTTCAGATCGTAAAGAAGACATAATCAATACCTTAAAATTAGCCATTTCGGAGGCTGATGTTATCATTATTACTGGAGGTCTTGGCCCTACAAAAGACGATATTACCAAGAAAACATTAGCAGATTTTTTTCAAACAGGATTCAGAATTGATCAAACTGTTTTGGACCATTTGGAAGACATTTTCAAGTCAAGGGGACGGGAACTTATGGAAACCAATAAGTTACAGGCCGAAGTTCCGGAGACTTGTGAGGTTCTTTTCAATCAAGAAGGCACTGCGCCTGGAATGCTTTTCAGACATACCTTTAACGGTAATGCTCGATGGATATTTTCACTTCCTGGTGTTCCAAACGAAGTAAAATACATTTGTGAATATTCTATGAAACCCATTTTGGTTTCAGAAGTTGAAGGTACTGTTTTGAGAAATAAAACTCTTTTGACCTTAATGCAGCCGGAGAGTTTGTTATCTAGAGATTTAGAAGATTTCGAAGTGCAATTACCAAGCCATTTAAAATTAGCGTATTTACCCAGTTTTAATCTAGTAAAACTTAGATTAACCGAGCAGATTTCAGGTTTAGACTCTGTTTTTGATGAGCAATGGAACAAATTAAATTCAATTTTGGGAGATCGTGTTTATGCAGAAGGTGATGTATCAGTGGTTTTGCCCATTGTAGAATTTGCTAGAAGACATTATTTAAAAATTGCTACTGCTGAAAGTTGCACCGGTGGTTTTATTGGAAATCAATTTATCAGATTATCGGGCATTTCCGATGTATTCGAAGGTGGTGTGATTAGTTATTCAAATGCAATCAAAACCCACCTTTTGGGGGTTAATCATGAACTTATTGAAGAAAAAGGCGCGGTCAGCGAAGAAGTTGCAAAGGAAATGGTCATTGGCGCATGCAACAATTTGAATTGTCAAATTGGGATTTCAACCACCGGAATTGCAGGTCCTACAGGTGGAACTCCAGAAAAACCGGTAGGTTTGGTTTTTATTGGATTAAAATTCATGGATCATGTCATTGTAAAAAAACAATATATACGAGGAAATAGAGAGCAATTCATGGAACGCGTGCACAATGCTGCGTGCTTTTATTTGATGCAACTGATTCGTAAAAGTTTATAAAGAGTTTCAAACTGTGTGATGTAAATTTGCACCATAAATGTCTGAGAAGATTCTTATTTACGATTTCGGTTCGCAATACACACAATTAATTGCTCGAAGACTACGAGAACTTAATGTTTATTGTGAAATTCACCCCTACAATTCAAGTGTAGCAGTTGATTCTAATACAAAAGGCGTCATTTTAAGCGGAAGCCCTTGTTCTGTTAATGATATAAATTCACCCGATATTGACTTTTTAGAAATCAGTGCTACGGTGCCGTTGTTGGGTATATGTTATGGTGCACAATTGATGGCAAAAAAACTGGGCGGAACTGTTGGAAAAAGTGAGCACCGTGAATATGGCAGGGCAAACATGATACAGACTGGCGAAAACAATGCCTTGCTTGATGGATTGAGTTTTGAAAGTCAAGTATGGATGAGTCATGGCGACACTATTACTCAGTTGCCTGATAATACCAAAATAATTGCCAAAACAGATTCTATCCCAGTTGCTGCATTTGAGGTTTCAAATCAAACGAATAAAGTTTATGGCATTCAATTCCATCCTGAGGTTTATCACAGCACGGAAGGATTAGAATTACTCAGGAACTTTGCATATAATATTTGCAGTTGCATTGGAGATTGGACCCCAGGTCATTTCATTGACGAATCAGTAGCGAATTTGCAATCAGTTATAGGTAGCTCAGATAAAGTCATTCTAGGATTGTCTGGTGGAGTTGATAGCTCTGTTGCGGCAGCATTATTAAATCAAGCTATTGGGAGTAGATTAACTTGCATATTTATTGATAATGGATTACTTAGAAAGAATGAATTCCAAGAGGTTCAGCAAAGTTATGTGTCGCTAAACTTGAATTTAATTGCCGTAGATGCATCTGAAGAGTTTTATAGCGCTTTAAAGGGACTTTCAGATCCAGAAGCCAAGAGAAAAGCGATAGGAAGAGTATTTGTTGAAGTATTCCAAAGAGAGGCTGGAAAGATTCAAGATGCAAAATGGCTGGCTCAAGGCACCATTTATCCGGATGTCATAGAAAGTGTTAGCGTTGGTGGTCCTTCTGTTACAATAAAAAGTCATCACAATGTGGGCGGGTTACCTGAAAAAATGCACCTGAAAGTGGTTGAACCTCTGAGAAGTCTATTCAAAGATGAAGTACGCAGGGTGGGTAAAGCCATTGGCTTACCAGATACATTGTTAAATCGCCATCCTTTTCCAGGGCCGGGACTTGGAATTAGAATTCTCGGTGAGGTATCTAAAGAAAAAGTAGAGTTGTTACAACAAGCTGATTATATTTACATTAGTAAATTAAAAGAATCAGGCTGGTATGATAAAGTTTGGCAAGCGGGAAGCATTTTACTCCCTGTTTATAGCGTTGGTGTGATGGGCGATGAAAGAACCTATGAACAAGTAGTTGCGCTCAGAGCCGTTAGTAGTACAGATGGAATGACTGCTGATTGGGTGCACCTACCCTATGAATTACTCGCAGACATTTCAAATAGCATCATCAACCGCGTCAGAGGAATTAACAGAGTTGTTTACGATATCAGTTCTAAACCTCCTGCAACCATCGAATGGGAATAAAACACAAACATAGCGCGTTGATTTTAATCTTGATTTTAACCCTTACTAATCTGGTTAATGCTCAATCAAGTAATTTCAAAATTGGTATTTTATTGCCTTTTCAATCTGAAAATACAGATGCCTCAGCTAAAAATGCCGAAGCTATGCTTGATTATCTTGCGGGAGTGAGAATTGCCTTGAACGAATTAGATGGTTTCGGATTTAAAAGCCAGGTTTTTGTTTGGGATCTAAGCAATAGAGACTCATTAGATGTAGTCAAATTAGCGAAAAGCACCCAGTTTCAAGAGCTTGATCTATTCATTGGACCCATATCGCAAAACATGGTTTCTGCTATCGCCCCACATGTAAAAAACTCAAAGCTGACATGGGTTTCTCCACTCAAAAATTTGAAACTTCCCAATACCAATACTCATTTTAACTTTTTTGGACCTGATTCAATAAGAATAAAGGGAGTATTGGAAGGTCTCAAAGTACGATACCCTCGATATAAATATTTAATAGTTGGCGACCCTAAGAATTCTGATTTTTTGATTTACCAGAAAATGGCAAAGAGGGTTCTGCCTTCCAAACGAGTATCATACTACACTTTAAAGAATGGAACGATTTCACCAAAGCTGCCTGCAGGTGATAGTTTAATAATCATCAATACCCATTTACCTCAATCTTCAAAATCAATTCAAGTAAAATGGTTAGATAAAAAATCTGCATCTTACATAGTTGGTAATTTAGATTGGTTCGCTGATTTTTCTCAGCAATCGAATGTTGATGAATCCAAAATAATTTATCCTACCATTAATTTCACTTCCCCATCAGACAGCGCATTGGTTGAATTTGCCCAAAATTACCGAAATATTTATTTGAGCGAACCCAGTCGTTTTGGTTATCAAGGATATGATCAAATGACCTTTTTAGGATTGAATATGTTGGCTTTTGGTTCTAATTTCATATTGAGTACTCCAAGTAGTGAATTTATTGGCTTAATCAATACTATTAAACCATACAAAACCAACGCCACCAATTGGTATAACGAAGGAATAAGATTCATTCGATTTGAAGGCTCTAAAAGGGTTTTAATGAGATAATTCTTTCCGTTTATGAATGGATTATTCTCACCCTATTTTCAAAAACAATTGAAAATAGCCTTTGAAATCATAGATAATTATTCGTTTAACGAACCATTCCACATTCATTTAAAGAAGAAATTCCAACAGAATAAAAACTGGGGAAGTAAAGACCGAAAAAACTACAGAAATATCTGTTACACCATACTTCGAAACTACCCACTTTTAAAAGATTTGGATACAGAAAATCGCATTAAAACCTTTCAAAATATTGCTGACGGTGAATTGAAATTTAAAGCATTTGATGAATTAACCCCTTATATTGACCCAAGCATTAAATTGGAAGTATTAAATCAAAGCTTCAACCAAATTGCCCCGGTTTTTTTTGTGCCGTATTCTAAGTCTCAATCTTTTGAAATATTAGATTTGTCTAAGCTGAATGGTTATGTTGGTCGTTTAATAGACACGGATAGTTTTATTTTCGATGGAAGCAGCAATCTGGATCCATTTGTCACCGAAAAATTGGGATACATTCAAGATTTTTCAAGTACAGCTGCTATTGAGAGAATTTCAGAATATTGCAATGACGCTGTTGTATGGGATGCTTGTTGTGCCTCGGGTGGAAAAAGTTTATCGGTTTTAAAGTTTTCAAAACCTAAGAGACATTACTGCAGTGATATCAGACCAGAAATCATCAAAAACTTAATAAATCGTTTTAGACTTTCCCCATACGAATTACCTAATACTTTTGTTCTAGACGCTCGTAATTCAATGAATCAAGATGTTGAATTCGACAATCAAAAGAACTTAATTATTGCAGACCTACCTTGTTCTGGCTCTGGAAATTGGAGGAGAAACCCTGAAAACCGATGGACATTCAATGAAAGTACGTTGGTTAAATATCAAGAATTACAACGAAGTATTTTTTCAAGTCTATATTCAAAACTACCCATTGGTGGATATTTATATTATATGACTTGTTCTATATTTCATGCTGAAAACCAGGGCAATATAAAACACCTACAAGCAAAACATGCCGGATTAAAAGTTGAATTTCAGGAATATGTTGGTGGCGAAATAGACTGTAAATCTACTGGTATCTTTTCAGACTACATTTTTGGGTGTTTAGTTCAAAAAACTCAATAAGCCCATTTCAAATAAATAGCACCCCAGGTAAATCCGCCACCGAAAGTACTTAATATCAGGTTATCGCCTTTTTTGAACCGACTTTCGAAATCATACAAACAAAGAGGCAAAGTACCTGCAGTAGTATTTCCATATTTTTGGATATTTATAAGCACCTTAGACTTATCTAGTCCCATTCTTTCTGCAGTCGCATCAATAATTCTGAGATTTGCTTGGTGAGGGACCAACCAATCAACTGTTTCTGAGGTTAGGTCGTTTCTATTCATGACCTCATAACTAACATCAGCCATATTGGTAACTGCAAACTTGAAAACAGTTTTACCTTCTTGATAAACGTAATGCTTCCTAGCCTCCACGGTCTCAACAGAAGGTGGAAGCAATGAACCTCCAGCTGGCTGTTGTAAAAACTCTCTTCCTGAGCCATCTGAGTGCAACTTTGAATCGAGCACACCAAAACCTTCTGAGTTGGGCTCTAAAAGCACACAACCAGCACCATCACCAAAAATAATACAAGTATTTCTATCGGTATAGTCGATGATAGCACTCATTTTATCGGCTCCGATAACTAGCACTTTGGTGTATTTACCAGATTCAATAAAACGTGCACCAGTTTCTAAGGCATAAAGAAAGCCAGAACAAGCAGCACCTATATCAAATGACCATGCATTCTTTGCACCAATTTTATCGGCTATAACATTGGCTGTAGCAGGAAATACATAATCTCCAGTTACTGTGGCGCAAATAATTACTTCAATATCTAGTGGGTCAATATTTTTTTTAGCCAACATTGGCAAAATAGCACCTACAGCAAGATCAGATGTTGCCTTTCCTGCTTCGTTGAGAATATGCCTTTCTTCAATTCCAGTGCGGGTTCTAATCCATTCATCGGTAGTATCTACCAATTTCTCTAAGTCTTTGTTTGAAAGTATATTATCAGGTACATAACCACCAACACCGGTGATTGCAGCATGAATACTCATGATTAATTCGTTGATTTTTGTGTTTCAGTAATTAGGGTTTCAAAAGCATCAGAAACTTTTCCGCAATAATTTGACATCACAGAATTCCTACATAACTCAACCATTTTTACAAATGTTTCAGCCTTTGAAATACCATGTCCAACAACAACTGGCGCTTTTACACCTAGAATTAAACCACCGCCATGATTTTTAAAATTTAACTGATTTAAGAAATCATCATTAACCCCTCTTTTGAAAAGCTTATAAAAGAATCCTTCAATTACTTTTACAATAACATTTCCAGTAAATCCGTCACAAACTAGTACATCACAATCATCATCGAATAAATTTCTACCCTCGACATTACCTACGAAATTTACTTGCTTGGTTTGACGTAATAACTGGTGGGCGGCACGTGTCAAAATACTACCCTTTTCATCTTCCTCGCCAATATTAATTAATCCAACACGCGGTGAAGATATATTCAAAATTGACTCGGCGTATAAACTACCTAAAAGTGCAAATTGTTGTAAATGTTCTGGTTTACAATCAGCATTAGCTCCAACATCAAGAATAACCCCTTGATTACCTGAAGGCTTTGGAACAGAAGCCAACAAACAAGGTCTATCGACGCCATTAATTGCCTTAAGAATCTGAATCGATCCTACCAACATTGCACCAGTATTTCCAGCGCTCAAAAAGGCTTGAATATTATTCTGTGCCAAAAAAGCGAAACCCTGAAAAATACTCGAATCTCTTTTGGATGCTATTGCTTTAACCGGGTGCTCACTCATCTCTATCACCTCTGTGCAATGAACAACTTGAACCCCATCCAGATTTAAATCATTATCAGCTGCAACACTTCTAACGATATCTGAATCTCCAAAAAGAACTATTTCAACATCTGTGAAAAGCTTTCTAGAGTCAAGTGCACCTTTAATAGCTTCGAGTGGACCGTGGTCGCCACCCATAGCATCAACCCCAATCCTCATTCTCAATTACGCTTCGTTTCTACCCTTCATCACCTTAACACCGCGATACATACCTGTTTCGAGGTTTACACGGTGATAAAGAGAGATATCTCCAGTAACGGGATCTGCAATCATAGGACGAACTTCTAACTTATCATGAGTACGACGTTTGTCTCTTCTAGTCTTGGATATTTTTCGTTTAGGATGTGCCATAATTCTATTTTATTTCTCTTTTTTATTTAATAATTGTTTCAACTTTTCCCATCTTGGATCTACGCTATTATCATTATTCCCATCCTGATTAATTATACGGGTAACAGAATCATCACAATCTTTATTCTCAAGTGTTTCACAAGATTTAACCATTGGTATACAAGGTAAAAATGATTCATAAATACTTGAAGCAAGATTCAATTCAAAATCAGAAGAACGTAAATAAATCAATTGTAAGTTTATATCATCATTTGATACAGTTTCAACTTCACTGGAATTCATATGTGCAATAACCCTAAAGTCAGGCTTCACACTAAACCGCACAGCATTCAAACATCTATCACATGTAGATACGAGAGATCCATTACCTTTTAGATCAATAATGAGCATTGAATCACTCTTAATTATTGACGCCAAAAAAGTTACAGATGCCCTGCTTATTTCTTGATTTCCAAAATATTCAAAGAACGAATCGTTCACTTCAAATGTCATTTGATGTTCACCATTTGTTAGTTTGACAAAGGCCAAATTGAAATAGTTCAAAACAAAGGACATATCGTTAAACGAAGCGCAAAGATAATGCTAATTTTCTAAATACACAACGCTGATTCATATAAAAGAAAAAGGCCTCAATGTGAGGCCTTTTTCTACATAATATTATAAAATTACAATCGGATTAATACTCCCAGAGATCGTGTTCAAAAATGAATAAATCATTCTTGATCTTCTCAGCTTCTAAAAGCACAGCTACTCCATCATCTTTAAAATCTACTTTACTTGAGATATAAAGATCATCATAATCTGTTTGCTTAACTATGTAGCTATCAAACAAGCGGTGTAAATTAAGTTGTTGATCCCAATTCAAGCGCATAGCATCATTGTATCTATTAAATACTTGAGACTTAGCTAAAGTTGGTCTACAATCATCCATAAGTAACCAAAATGGTTTACTTTCACCTACTTGCTTCTTTTGAGTAGTTCCATCAGGCAACTGAACATCAATTACTTCAGGCTTAATAGGAGCGATTCCAATGATAATTGGTTTCATCTCACCATGCTTGTAATCAAACACCCAGTCCTCCATAATTTCAAATTTCTTGATGTCATAATACTTAAAAGTGACTACAACCATAGAATCTACATAATCATCGGCAGTAGCTTCCTCAGCAGCAACACCTGGTGCCAAAACAGGAACTTTATCTAAACTTGAAACGATTTCAAGAATTTTCTCTGGTGTTACAACTCTTCTAAAAGAATCATTCGCATAAGCTCTAACTAAACCTTTTGTACCTAATTCCCAAAAAACTTGAGTGATAGGGCTTCTTGGCCAAGTCCAATTCTTATTAAGTTTTTGGCGCAAATCTATGACTCTCCAAACTCTTTTTCTGAACTTCACATCGGCTTGACGAAGGTAAGGTCTGCGAATCAAGAGTGAATCTCCTTGAACAAGAGATAAGTTTGTATCCTGATTTACATACTCTGGTTCATAATGAGCTTGAGGTGCATCATCATAATGTGTACCAATTGCTTCAATTACTACCTTCGGAGCTTCGGTTGGCTGCGGTGTTGGTGTTGGAGTTGTAGCTGAAGAACCCAAATTCACTTCCTTATTGGTAGCTTTTCCACCTTTTCCAGTTGTTGTTTTCTTAGGTTCATCATCTCCTCCACCCCATCCTCCGCCCCAATCTTGGGCGCTCAATGGTAAACTAGCACTAACTAGTCCTAAAATTAAAGCTATGCGAAAAATCTTTTTCATATTATTATTTTACTTGTGCACTTGCGTTGTCAAGTAGACGACTTGTTCCATCAGGACCTACTGCTGTAATGTCTGTAAATGTCATCAAATCACCTGAACCTAACATTCCAAGAATACCTTTTACAGGCTCTAAACTAGCTGAGCTACTTTTTGCAAAACGAGGTCCGTTAGTTCTACGACCAACAGCCATGAATTTGTATCCAGTAACTTTAAATTTAACACCTTCGTATACGAAACCATCTAGAACAGCTGTTGCTGCTTGCTGGTATTTAAGAGCTTCTAGAGAAACAGAACCTTTAAATTCAACACCTCCACAACGGAAACGTGGATCTGGAACTCTGTTCACTTTGAAGACTTTCTCACCCATCGATTTTACTCTACCGTCAGGAAGTTTTACAGCTACTTGAATTTTAACTTTTGCATCTTGACGACTTGGTACACTTACAGAGTATTTACCTTTTGAACCAACAATCTTGGCATTGGTCGGGCCGTCTTTTTCATTTACGATACGAACCAAATATTGAGAAGGATCAATACCTCCAACAGATACCGAAACTGGGTTCTCAAGACCTACATAAAACACAGCCAATGCATCTGCAGAAATCGCAGCAGAAGGTGCAAAGGCAGTAAATTCAGCATCAGCATCGATTGATTCCTCACCCCCACCTGGTTTGGGAACAACAATCTTTACTTTCATACTATTTGTTCCTGGAGACTGAGGAGTCACTTTGTATTTTCCAACACCAGCTTCAACTGGTACGCTGTTTCCATTAACAAAGATCTTCATTTGAGCTTTTGAATTGTAAGCTGCCAATAAGATGTCCGCTTCATAGGTCTGACCTGTAACAACAGCACCAGTCTTAGCTGATACCACAGGTATAATTGCATCAAACTTAAAATCTGCAGCACTCACTGATTCAGCGAGGGTTTGACAAATTTCAGATTCTAATAATTTTGCATCATTCTCAATTTTTGACATGATTGCAAACACCGCTGCTAAAGGAGTGCTGTGCATGTATACTTCAGCCCAATTCAATTCCTTGCCTTCGTGATCTTTAATCTTACCAGACTTGTTTGAAAGTGGATCTTTCACATCTCCAGCTAATAATGATGTTTTTTGTGAAATCTCTGTCAACTTACTTTTGAGGTAAGATACTGTTTCTGGATTTTTACCCAAATTTGGATCTTTAGAAGCTTGATTTAAAAGGTCTAATAACTTAGCGCGAGTATCGTTAATTGAAAACTCAAGATCTTTACCACGTTTACCCGCTAATTCTTCATTAAAATAACGAACGTGATCATCTAAGTTATCACCAGCCTTTAATTCTGGCATCTCACCCATTTTTGTCTCAGCCCATGGATAAGCTTTAAAGAACTTATACTCACTCTTCTTTTCCTCTTCAATATTGAATGCTTCAACAGGATCTAATTCTGTCTGCTTTGGATCAGTAGCACCCAAAGAATACCTCAATAAATCAGTTTTGATTGAATGAATACTTTCAACAAAACCTTTGGTTATTGTATTAGCACTATTTGAAAGCTTTAACGCTGAAGCCGCTGCTACATTTTCACCTGACAATTTCTGTAAGCTTTCAACCATCTTCACTGTTTTCAAGTCAATATTTGCAGTTGACTTCTTAAGTGAATTATCGATTACAGTAAATGCCAGCAAGATTTCTTTTGTAACGTTCAACGCCAAAAGTGCTGTCAACACGAGATACATCATGTTGATCATCTTCTGACGTGGACTTTGTTTTCCACCTGCCATTTCTTCTTAAATTATTATGTTTAAATAAAAGGTTGGAATCAATTATTTGTTGCCGCCCATAGCGCTCAACATGTTGCCATAGATATTATTCAAATTTGACAAATTCTTATTCAAATCTTCGATTTCTGATTTGAATTGAGCTGTAGCATGCTCAGTTGCTGTAATGTTACTCAAAACACCAGAGAGGCTGCTAGAAAAAGAACCCAATGAATCTGACACCACTGATGAACTTTCTGAAATGCTATTCATATTTGCTGCTGCCTTGTTAGCGCTTTCAGCATATTCGTTTGTTGCAACAGCTGCACTTGACATACTAGCCATGTCTTTCACGTTTGAACTCAAAGACTGAAGACCAGTACCAAGACTTTCGATCAATTCAGGACCAACCTTAGCTTGTGCTAACATGCTATCCAATTGCTGAGAAACGCTGCTACCACCTGATTTTCTAGCAGTAGGCTCACCACCAGCTAATTCGGGATATACCAATGTCCAATCTGGTTCAGAGTGTACTGGTTCAAAAGCAGAAATCGCGAAAATAGCTGCCTCAGTCAAAAGACCTACTGACAACATAAAGTTCGCACCTGCTAAGTGCAAAATTTTGAAAAGTGCTCCTACAATAACGATTGCCGCACCGAAACCATAAACGAAGTTCATGGTTGTCTTCCACTTCTTAGATTCAAAAAAACTTTTGCTCATTTTAATTTTTAATTAGTTTGGTTATTTTGTATTAGTTGTTATTTGTTAATTATTTGCTGTCTAAGTTAGAACGGCCGATGTATTCTTGTACACAACGGAATCCTACATAACATTTACTTGTATCTTGATATTCGTATGTTCTAGCACCACATTCAATGAAATACCCTACATCTTTCCATGAACCACCGCGAATTACTTTACGTTTGCGAGAAATTGGAATTTTATTGATTTTTTCTTGTTCTGCGGCATTCATAGAATGCTCTTTGATATAAATATCATAGTTACCATTTAGGTCATGTACAATAGAGTTGTTGGTTTCATCCCATGCTGTAGATGTCCACTCTGCCACGTTTCCTGACATGTTATATAGTCCAAAATCATTGGGGAAATAGGAATCAACACGAACTGGGTATACACCACCATCACTTGCTCCATAGTCGCCGCGCATTGGCTTGAAGTTAGCTAACATACATCCTTTACTATTTCTAGCATAAGGACCACCCCATGGGAATCTATTTCCTATTCTACCTCCTCTAGCGGCGTACTCCCACTCATATTCAGTTGGTAATCTGAAATCTTCAGTATTTGGAAGACCCATTTTTGACCAATAAGAAGTTTTTAACTTCGTTCTCCAATGACAGAAAGCTCTAGCTTGTGCCCAGTTAACTCCTACAACAGGATATTCATCATATTTAGGATGCCAGAAATAGTTTCTTGCCATTGGCTCGTTGAATGAATAGGTGAAATCTCTGATCCAGCAAAGTGTATCAGGATAAACTAACACATCCTCATCAACCAAAAATTCGCTTCTGTTTTTAGGATTGTACTTATCTCTGTCGGTATTCGCTGCCAACACAAGATCTATCCACTGGTAGTGGTAAACCAATTTACGAGTGTCAATTTGACGCTTAAATTGGAAACGCTCATTTCCTTGGTAACACATCTTCTGATACAAGATTGCATCGAAGTTTTCACCACTCTTTGCGCGGTACTTCCAATCTAAGGGTTCATCATAGTTGATGAATTTCATTGGATTACCATCGTTGTCAAACGCATTAGGATCGTATTCAAGATCTTGATCATCGTCAATTCTTGAGTAGAACAAAGCTGCGCCGGTTGCAGGTTCGGTTGGTTTCTTGGCCAACTCTAAATGCACACCTTCACCAGTCTCTTCGTTCAAGATGGTACGAGCCAATGAATCAATAACGAAGTCCACGAATTGGCGGTACTCATTGTTAGTGATTTCTGTTTCATCCATCCAAAAACCGGAAATGGTCATTTGTTTGTTGGGCTCTAGGTAAGACTGAAATACGTCTTGGGTTCCTTGACCTGTGTGGAAAGTTCCTGATTTAACATAAATCATTCCTGGAGGTTGTGGGTGAAACCAAGGACTTCTGCCTTGAACTCCGATCAAATCTCCAGTATCACTAGGACAACCAGCGATAAACATGGAAACAGATACCATAGCGGCGTAAAAGAATTTACCTTTACCTAATACACCTAGGTTGATGCTCCTATTTTTCATTCTTGAAATGAAACCGTTAATTTGGTTTTTCATCATTATCAATTTTTTCTTAATCAGATTTTTTTATTCCGAAGTTGCAAAAATATGGATTTCGTTGAATTTTCCAAGTTTTTGCACCTTTCAATATTTCTTAACGTAATTTTTAAATGTTTATTGTGTGTGGATAACATTAATCAGACTTAGGGTCACGAATCATGTAACGTGGGTGACGATAAATTTTGGGTGGGCGATCAGGAAGCTCGAAATTAAAGCAATAATTCACTTGAATTTCGTGAGTTCCAAAACTGGATCTGTATAAATTTGAGAGTGTTATATCATAAGAATACCCTACTCTTAAATTACTTCTTTCAGCCATAGCTCCTGATGGTAATGGTACATAGTACCCAAGCATCAAACTCAAAGCATCAATTCCAAGTCCATATGAACGAAAATTAACTCCCCCAGCGTACAATGAATTCCATGTAACCATTCCTTGAAGATCAAGTTCAGGTTTAATAAAACCACCGTTCTCTCCCATTGCAGATTTTAACATGAATGCGGGTTCTAAGGTTAGAGCGCCGTTGCCCAAAAAGTTTTCTTGTTTATATCCACCCATTAGATATAGGTGTCGAGCGGTTGTTACTTTAATGGTACCACCGCTACCGTATTGAAACGTTTGTGGTACAAGGTGAGAAAGTGAAAGACCGGCCCAAGCTCCGTCCATAATATTTGGATTTTGATAGTAAGCACCTGCTCCAAATGTAATGCGTGTATCTGCTACTCTTGCGTTTGGTATATATGGATCATTAGGGTCATGATATCTAAGTTTTGATCCGTCAAGAGCTTTGGTTAATGAAGTAACTTCAAATCCAAGTCTAATATCTGAACCATCGGGTAATGTGTAAGCTCCAGCAAATCCACCTCTCATATAAGTGTTCTCTTCATACGCAATGTTATCTTGCATGAAAGCACCGTATAATCCGCCAATATTTATTTTTTCACCTTTAATGTTTAAAGTAATAGGAGCGGTAAAGCCTATGCCCGTTGTTTGAGGTGCGATGTTATTGCTAAAGTTTTCATCAATGGGCGTACCCCTTTTAGTTTTTAATATGGAAGTTTGGTCTTCATATCCTACCCATTGCTGATGGTTGATTGCATTCAAACAAAAATTGCCAGAAGCACCTGCGTAAGCAGGATTGAACAGCAATCTATTGTATGCAAAATGGGTAAAGTTTGGATCCTGCTGGGCCCTCACATTAGAAGCAAACAGCATAAAAGCTGCACCGATCCATAGTTTGTAGTTTCTCATCGTCAATCTGCGCATGATTTACGTAACAATTTCAAATATGAACCAAATACTACACTTTAACAAATATTTTTTGAAACTCGTCGTAAAAAAGAGTGTGGATTACCGGAGTATAACTCACTATACTGTCTAATAAATAAATCACCATATTTGTAGACAGAACCAATAATAATTATAGTATGCCAAATATATTAGTGATTGATGATGAAGCACCTATCAGAGAAACGTTGAAGGAAATACTTGAATATGAGAACTTTGAAGTGACTTTGGCTGAGAATGGCGAAAAGGCCTGGCAAATAATCCAAAAAAATGACTTCGATGTGATTTTGTGTGATGTTAAGATGCCGGGTATAGATGGTGTAGAATTGTTAGAAAGAGTTCAAGCATTAAAGCCAGAAACTCCAATGGTCATGATTTCCGGACATGGAAATGTGGAAATGGCTATTGAGAGTACAAAGAAGGGAGCCTATGATTTTATAACCAAGCCACCAGATCTAAATAGGTTATTAATAACATTAAGAAATGCCATAGATCGAAACAACTTGGTGGTGGAGACCGCAGTCCTCAAAAGAAAGGTGGCTAAAACTTTTGATATCATAGGTGAAACACCTGCAATTCAAAAAATTAAAGACACTATTGAAAAAGTTGCGCCAACCGAAGCGAGGGTATTGGTTACTGGAGAGAACGGAACGGGAAAAGAATTGGTTGCTAGATGGATTCACGAAAAAAGCACCCGTGCAAATATGCCATTGGTTGAAGTGAACTGTGCTAGTATTCCAACTGAATTGATTGAAAGTGAACTGTTTGGACATGAGAAAGGCAGTTTTACATCCGCAATAAAGCAACGAATTGGAAAGTTTGAACAAGCCCATGGAGGCACTTTATTTCTTGATGAAATTGGCGATATGAGCATGGCTGCTCAAGCGAAGGTTCTCAGGGCCATACAAGAAGGAAGAATTTCGAGAGTGGGAGGAGATAAAGAAATTAAAGTAGACGTGAGAATTGTTGCAGCAACCAATAAAAACCTGCTCGACGAAATTGAAAAAGGCAATTTTAGAATGGATTTATATCATCGATTGTCGGTAATTTTAATTCACGTACCAACTCTTAATGAGAGAGTAGATGATATTCCATTAATTGCCAATAAATTTTTAGGTGAAATTTGCCAAGAAAACGGATTATTGGGAAAGAAATTTACTGAAGATGGCTACAGAGCGTTGCAAGATGTGAATTGGTCTGGTAATATTAGAGAATTAAGAAACGTAGTTGAACGATTGGTTATTCTTTGCGACAAAGAAATTACTGGAGACGACGTATATTCTTATAGTAATCCTGCACAAAGAGGTTCAGATCCTTTTGGTGTTGTAGACAATTACGCAACCCTTCAAGATTTCAGAGATTGGGCAGAAAAAGTTTTTATTGAGCGAAAACTCATCCAAAACAACTGGAATGTTGCAAAGACTGCAACTGAAATTGATATTCAACGTAGTCACCTCTACAATAAAATTGATAAGTACACTTTAAAACGGAGATAATTGGGTTTGATAATGCCAACAATCATAGGCACAGATATTCATCAAGCGGCTGATTTCCTTCGAAAAAATGAAACAGTGGGTATTCCCACGGAAACCGTCTATGGATTGGCGGCAAATGCTTTGAATGAACAAGCTGTTGCGAAAATATTTGAGGTGAAGAATCGGCCATTTTTTGACCCTTTAATCGTTCACATCAAAGATGTTTCACAAATACATTTGTTTGCTGCTGATATTCCAAAATTGGCGCTGAAGTTGGCTGAAAATTTCTGGCCTGGGCCGCTTACCTTGGTTCTTAAAAAGCAAAATATCGTTCCTGATCTGGTTACCTCTGGTGGGGACACGGTTGCCTTGAGGATGCCAAACAATGAAATGACCTTGGAGCTTTTGAAACAGTTGGATTTCCCATTAGCCGCGCCAAGTGCAAATCCGTTTACTTATGTTTCACCAACATCAGCGGTGCATGTTTTTGATCAACTTCAAGGAAAGATTCCCTATATATTGGATGGTGGTAGCTGTAAGGTAGGAATTGAATCTACCATTGTGAGAGTATTAGAAAATTCACTTGAGATTTTGAGGCCGGGCGGAATTTCTGAGGATGCATTGCGTAGTTTTCTTCCTGATGTTCAAATATTTGGAATTAATGAAAATATTTCCTCACCTATCGCTGCACCCGGACAATTAGAACACCACTATTCTCCTTTTTGCAAACTGTATGCTTTAGAAGATCACATTAAATTGGATGTTCAAATAGATGCTGTAATTTATTGGAGTAAAAAATCGGAAAAACTAAAAGATTCAGGGGCACAAAATTTCTACTTTACTGAAAATGGAGAATTTTCAGAAGGAAGTAAAAATCTTTTCGCCCTTTTGCGCAAATTGGATAAAGGAAATTTCAAAAATGTCTTATTTGAGTGGGCTCCAAACGAAAATCTTGGAGTAGCTATTAACGATCGACTTAAACGTGCGAGCGCCAAAAGAAGTTCAATAATCTAGATTTGTATATCAGAATCTTCTAGTTCTTCGGTAATGAATTCTAGCGTATTGTCTAGAATGAACCAAAAATCATGGGGTGCTTCTGATAAATCTTTCATAGGGTGTTTGCATCCGAAGGTGTGATCTTGTCCATCAATTTCAATTTTAGTACTGTGATCACAAGCATCGTATAAGTTTCTAGCGGCAGCAATGGGAACCACCATATCTGAGTTTCCATGAATAATCAACCACGGCTTGGTCAAAGAACCTGATGCTAAAAGGACATTATATTCCTTAAAGTGTTGTTCTAAGTCTTGCCAAATGATGTAATTCAAGGGCATATCTTGGTTTGTTCTGGCATTCAATATTTGGACGGTACCATGGGATTTCCAGTCGTTTTTATCGATGGATTTAAATAAAGTTTCATAACTATCAATGGCAGCCCATGTAACAATTTTATCTACATAATCGGGGAATTTAGAAGCGAATAAAATCACATTAGCTCCTCCTCTACTATGACCTAGCCAAGATATCTTTTCAGGATGCAGGTTGTACTCTTGGCAAGCTTCATTAACCAACCACAACGCGATTGATTCCATGTCGCGCAGTTCTTGAGTAATGGTGTTGTCCGCAAACCTTTGGAGATCATCAAAATCTCTTCGATCAACCCCATTGTGGGTGAAATTAAAAGTAACAACGGCGGTGTTCTCAGTGACAAGAAAATCGTGCAAATGAGGAACAAAGGCCCAATCTTTAAAGCCTTTGAAGCCGTGAACATAAACGATGGTTTGAATTCCTTCACTGGAAGGAAATTCGGGTAAAAACAAATCGACGGCCATATTATGACCGTCGATTGTAGTGATTACCGATGAAATTTTTCGGTTCAAGTGGTGCCCAGGACCGGAGTCGAACCGGTACGAGGGTTAGCTCACTGGTGTTTGAGACCAGCGCGTCTACCGATTCCGCCACCTGGGCTTTTCATTTGAGGAGTGCAAAAATACAATAATTTTCAATTATTCCAAAATTTATTGCTCGATAGGTATAGAATTATGCCTTTTCCATTCAATAATTTCCATATTTGAAACGGCTCCTTGATTGATTTGAAATCGTAATGCTGTTCTAACTTGATGAAAACCATGCAATCCGCAGGCACCTGGATTCAAATACATCCAACCAAAGATGGGGTCATTTTTTACTTGAAGTATGTGTGAATGTCCGCAAATAAATAATTTGGGTTTGAAGTATGCCGCTTTTCCGAGAATCTTGGCGTTATACTTACCGGGTTTTCCTCCAATGTGTGTCATGAAAACCTTTACACCTTCAATTTCGAAATGATTGATAAGGGGGTGATAATTTTTCACATCAGAGCCATCAATATTTCCGTGAACCCCTCTGAGTGTTTTATTTCGTTTTAAAATTGCCTGATGCATGTCTAAATTCAGCCAATCACCGGCGTGCCATACTTCGTCAGCCCATTCCACGTGTTGAAGAATGCCTTCATCTATATATCCATGATTATCACTTAGTAGGAGTATTTTCATGCCTTATTAACATTCTAGAGAATTCAACAACATTTAACCCAATTAAAATTGAAATGATAGAATACCACGGAAGTAAGTATCTAGCGGCTCCAACGGGGCCCAACAACAAAAGATAACACACAAATGCCCCTAAAATCATTAAAGTTGCATGATTAAGAGCCTTCTTTTTTGAAAGAATTATAATTGACCCCATAAAAACCATCATTTTCAATAATCCAATTAAAGCGAATATCGCTATGTACAACCACTCATACATGGGACGTTTATATTTTTGCGGATTCCCATCGTTGACGCCTAAAAATCCAGAAGATTTAGGCCAATTCCAAAAAACCATAGCGTCATATCTCCCAGGATCTAAAAGAGTCTGCAGAGAACCTTTTAAATGAATAAATGCATATTCCATAGGAAATCTTGTGATTGATTCTCGGGTTTTGGCCGTCATAAATGAATCAACCACCCTATTCTCTTTGATGTTATGCTGTATAAATCTTGATTCTGCCGAGAATATAGAATCCACGCATTCAGGATTCATTACCCGATTAAGCAGTATTTTTCTATTATAGTAGTAGGAATTTGTAGTTCCCATGGAGGTATATGTAGGCAGTTGATATTTTTGATGATTAAAGAATATCCATCCCCCGAAAAAGAAAAACGGAAACATCATTTTCATCCAATTGCGATCGTGTTTCAGTAAAAATTGAATCACTGGCAGTATTAGTAGGTAAAAGAAAATGGGCTTCAATCCAATCAAAAAAGCCACAGAAATACCGGTGTTTTTTCTCTGAATGAGTTGTTTGAATATTATCAATAACAATAATTGCGCTAATATATCGGGAAGTTCAAGGGCCGTGTAATAAAATTGAAGTGGGAAACTGATCAATAAAATTAAAACAACTTTGAAATGTTTTTCAGCATTCAGAATTTGGAGAATCTGGAGTATAATAACCGGAATATACAAAGATGCAATCAATTGAATGATTCTAAGAGAATAGATGCCGGGTGAGGCAGTTAATGGAAATTGAAGATACGAGATGGCCGGATAAAGCGGGGATCTTCGCATTTCTGCCAAAGGAGTATCAGAGATTTGAACGGTTGATATCCAGCTCAATGCAGTTTTGAGATATTCGGCGGTATCAACTAGCTCAACTGGGAATAAATAATGCCAAAAAACGGCTAAAATTGCAGTGAGTGCATAGACCTGAGCCTCAAATTTCACATAAGTACTTTTAATCTGATCTATCATTTGTAAAGCCACTGCAAAATAATTGAAATGATGGTGGTAAACAGGAATAGCGCTAGTTTAACCTCAAACTTATGTGACTTATAAACGAGAATAGACAATCCAAAAACAAGAATTGGCAAAAGAATATGACTGATTTGAAAGGGCGGCCTAAATTTAAAAGGACTAACAGAATTAAAAATCATGTTGTTACTCTCCAATGCAAAACGAGCTTTTAAATAAATTGGAGTTAAATAAACGTAAGCCATTTGACCGGGCACAACTCTGTAGTAGGTAGCTTCATCCACTTCCACTTGAATGACCTCACCAGTAAGTTGATCAGTTAAAACGAGAGAAAAATCTAGCTGCTTGTTAATTTTAATTTCTTCTTCTAAATCTAAAGCCAAATCGGTTTTAGCTACCTCCATATTTTTAATTATCGGAGGGAGAACTTCATCTAGAATATGTAAAAGTGAAATAAAGCAGAACAAAACGGCCAATAACGAGGCGAAACGAGAGAGTTTGACTTCCATTTCGCCCGTATCTTCTTAAATTTCGGTATTGCTATCCCACTGTTCTAGGTAGTCTGCTACTTTTCTAACAAACATACCACCTAGCGCACCGTCAACCACTCTATGGTCATAACTATGACTTAGGTACATCATATGTCGAATAGCGATAACATCACCATGTTCAGTTTCAAGCACAGCGGGTTTCTTTCGAATAGCACCCACGGCCATAATTGCCACTTGGGGTTGATTGATGACAGGAGTTCCAAATACATTTCCAAAAGAACCTACGTTTGTAACGGTATAGGTACCACCTTGGATTTCATCTGGACTTAATTTATTGTCACGCGCTCTTATTGCGAGTTCATTGACTGCTCGGGTTAAACCTAATAGATTCATCGAATCAGCATTTTTAATTACTGGAACGATTAGATTTCCATTTTTTTGAGCAACAGCCATTCCAATATTGATAGACTTCTTCTTGATGATTTTATCTCCATCAACTGAAACATTGATCATCGGAAAATCTTTAATGGCTTTAGAAATGGCCCACAAGAAAATGGGGGTAAAAGTGATGTTTTGTCCTTCGCGCTTCTTGAACGAATCTTTGACTTTATCTCTCCATTTCACCAAATTGGTGACATCCGCCTCAACAAAGCTTGTAACGTGTGGGGAAGTATGCATACTCATCACCATATGATCAGCAATAAGTTTGCGTACTCTATCCATCTGAATGATTTCATCACCGTTATCGAGAGACTTAGCTACGGGTAGCTGATTATTTGTTGCGGGTATTTGACTTTGTGTTGTTTGAACCTGGGTTGCAACTGGAGTAGAAGCAACTACAGGAGCTGGAGTTTGAGCTTGAGTTTGAACGGCCACGGAGCTTCTGTTGTTTAAATAGGTTAGAACATCTGATTTAGTAACTCTGCCTTCAAGTCCCGTACCTGGTATTTTTTCTAGCTCATTAAAGGAAATTCCTTCTTGCGATGCGATATTCATCACCAAAGGAGAGTAAAATCTTGAGCCTGAACCTTTAGTTATAGGATTTATGGCTTGTTCAACAGCGGCTTGTACTTGGTTTTCTATTACACTTATAGCTTCTACTACCGTTTCTGGCACAATAGTGGGTGTGTTTTCTGTAACAGGGGCTGTGGAATTTGTAGAACTCGCAGCTACACCCTCAGCATCAATAAAGGCAATCGGTTCACCTACTTTAACAACATCTCCGTCTTGAAATAGTTGTTTTGTCAGAATACCTTCTTCGGTGCTAGGGATTTCGTTATCTACTTTATCTGTAGCGATTTCAACCAGTGGTTCGTCTTTAGCAACGTGATCACCTACATTTTTCAACCAACGAATCACAGTTGCTTCGCTGATACTTTCACCCATTTTGGGAACGAGGATTGGTTTTTCTGCCATAGGAATTAAAGTGCGAATTTCGTATTTTTCCTTGGGTTCGCCAACTCAAATTTCTGAACCTATACCCACTATCTTCATAAGCGCCTCAATTTCATGTTGTTTTTCACTGTCATGTTGATCACCATAAGCGAAATGTAGATTTCTAAGTACCCTTTTGAAGATGTCAATTGGACTGCAAGGCTGATAAAATTGAGCTTGTTTTTCTACTTTAATCACTTTCAAAAACGAATCAATGCTTTCTTCTGCGAAGATTTGTCCTTTACTGAATGGATTTAAATAGAACAGAACTTTTCCATTGAAATTTTTTAAATTGATGTCTTCAGGTTCATAAAAGCCATTGGTTTTCATGTCAGTATGTAATTTACCATAGGCTAAAATAAAATGTTGAGGAAGGTTAACCCCAAATAAAGGTATTCCCAAACTATTGGCGATTTGCAAATAAAGCATGGCCAACGAAATTGGATTCCCTTTTTTGGTCTCCATCACCCGAGTTATTAATGAATTATCAGGAGAATGATACTGTACATTATTGCCGGAAAATCCATACTCCTTAAAAATAACGTGATTCAAAATTTGAATTTGATCCAACGGATTTCCAACGCCAGATAGTTTTACCCAAGCATCTATTTTTATTCTATTCAAATGAGCCTTGATTAAACTCTCGCTCAATCCAGGATATTGCACTCTACTTGCCAATACCCAAGCTTGCAAGGTATTTCTTTGTTCATCGAGCAGCCAATCATTCACTGAAGAATGAAGCGCTTTTCTTTGAATGAGTTTAAGTATTAATTCAATTTGATTTGAACAATCCTCAAACTGTTTAGACAAATAGGCCTCTTCAAGATCAGGCAAAATTTCATCTCCAGATTCAAGAAGTTTATTTTCAACAATTTGAACTACTTCTTCATCTGAATCATCCAAAAGTTTCAGCAGAGCATGCAGTTCATTTTTCTCCATTTATCCAATAAAATTATTTTTTTACTGCCTTTTTAGTAGCCACTTTCTTTTTGGTGGCTGGTTTAGCAGTTGACTTAGATGCCGTTTTAGAAGATTTAGAAGTTTTAGAAACTAAATCTTTTGTTAACTCTTGAATGACACCATAAGTTACATCTTCCACTGCCATCCCTTTTGGCATTTTTATATTCTCTTTACCAAATTTGATGTATGGACCATATCTACCATCCTGAACAGACACATCTTCATTTTCTGTAAATGTTTTTAAGATTTTCTTACTATCGGCTTCGGCTTTTTTCGCAATAAGTTCAATTGCTGAATCTAATGTAATCTGGAAAGGATCTTGATTTTTGGGAATACTTGCAAATAAATTGCCGTGTTTAACATAAGGGCCAAATCTACCAGCTCCTACTGTCACCTTTTTATCTTGATAAACACCTAGGTCTAAAGGTAGGCTTGGTTTTGAAAAGTGATCATCCAAAAGTTCCATGATTGAATCTTGATTTAGACTCATTACATTGATTTCTTTGGGTAGATTGATGTATTTATCGGCTAGTTTTAGATACGGGCCATAACGTCCATTACCCACTACAACCGGTTCTCCTTTATAATCAAAACCATTGTTCAAAACAGAAAGTAATTGAATAGCATCACTAAAAGTTACAGATTCTAATCGCTGCGTAGACAATAAACTAGCATATACGGGAGTTTCTGTCTCTTCTCTACTTCCTAACTGAACCATTGGGCCGTATTGACCCATTCGAACCAATACTGTTTTTCCGCTAATGGGGTCAACTCCTAAAATTCTTTCTCCGTTTACGCGAGATGCTGTTTCTGAAACCGATTGTAAATTTGTTTTGAAAGGTCCGTAAAACTCTTCAAGCATATTTTGCCAGCTTTTTAGTCCTTCGGCAATTTCATCGAATTCCTTTTCCACTGCAGCAGTAAATCCATAATCCATGATCTCAGAAAAATGGCTCGCCAAGAAGTCAGTTACCAGCATTCCAATATCTGTTGGAAATAACTTGTTCTTCTCAGCCCCATGATTTTCTTTGATGACTTGATCCGTTAATTCAGTTCCTTTTAGAGTAAGGATTTTTATGGATCTTTGTTGAGCTATTCTCGACTCAGTTTGGATATAGCCTCTTTGTTGAACCGTTTTAATGGTTGGAGCATATGTTGAGGGTCTACCAATTCCTAGTTCTTCTAGTTTTTTAACTAACGCTGCTTCAGAATATCTTGGCGGATGTTTATCGTATTTCTCTGTAGCTACTACTGAATGATTAACCAATGCTTCATTAACAAACATAGCAGGCAACATGCCCTCTTGGTCTTGATCATTCTCATCGTCGGTACTTTCTAGATAGACTTTAAGAAATCCCTCAAATTTAACCACTTCACCTTCGGCTTTGAATATGCTTGAGTTTTTGTTGTTGCCAATATTAACAACTGTTTTCTCCAATTCTGCACGTGACATTTGAGAGGCGATTGCACGCTTCCAAATTAATTCATATAATTTTTTTTCCTGAGGATTAGAACCTGCAGAATGATTATTGAAATACGTAGGTCTAATGGCTTCGTGAGCCTCTTGAGCCCCTGAAGTTTTTGTATTGAAATTTCGGGGGTTTGAGAATTTTTCACCATATGCTGACAGGATCTCATTCTTTGCACCTTCAATGGCTGTACCGCTGAGGTTAACAGAATCTGTTCTCATGTAACTGATATGCCCGTTTTCATAGAGTTTCTGTGCAATTTGCATGGTACGAGAAACATCATAACCTAGTTTTCTAGAGGCTTCTTGTTGCAGTGTTGAAGTAGTAAACGGGGGTGCTGGATTGCGATAGGTTGGTTTAACTTCAATGGTATTGACCTGGTAATTAGCGCCTTTTAATGTCTCTAAAAATGTCTTCGCCTCATCACTGGTTTTGAAACGCTGGGGTAAATCAGCTTTGAATTTTTTTCCTTTAGATGTTTCAAACTCTGCACTTACTTTAAAATCTGCAGTAGTATTGAATTCGTTGATTTCTCTTTCACGTTCAACAACCAATCTAACGGCCACTGATTGAACACGGCCAGCACTGAGCCCGGTTCTGACACGCGTCCATAAAACGGGAGACAAAGAATAACCTACAATTCTATCTAATATTCTTCGAGCTTGTTGCGCATCTACTAAAAATTGATCAATATCCCTTGGATTGTCAACTGCACGTAGAATTGCGGGCTTAGTTATTTCATTAAATACAATTCGCTTTGTTGGGATTTTTTTAAGTCCCAACTCTTCGTAAAGGTGCCACGAAATTGCTTCTCCCTCACGGTCCTCGTCCGTTGCTAACCAAACAACTTCTGATGATTTTACTAGTTTTTTTAGTTCTCGAACAAGTTCAACTTTATCATCAGAAACAACATAATGGGGTTGAAAACCATTGTTGATGTCAATGGCATTATTACCGTCTACAAGGTCTCGAATATGACCTTTGCAGGAAACAACTTTAAAATCAGAGCCTAAAAACTTTTCAATGGTTTTGGCTTTTGCTGGAGACTCTACAATTACGAGGTTCTTCATAAAATGGAAATAAATTATTGAGCTGAAAAAATGATTGTTCTTGAATAGGTACCGGTTTCTGTAGTCAGTTTAACAAAATAGATTCCGTTTTGTGTGTTTTTGGGTGCTTCTATTTTAAATTCTTCAATTCCTACGTTTAGACTTCCTTGAAAAATATCTTGAATTTTTCGCCCAGAATAATCGTATAACGCTAAAGTGGCATTTTGTGTTGGAGTTGATGAATTTACTGTAAATGTAGCAAAATCTTGTGCTGGATTTGGGAATAGTTGAAATTTATATCCTTCCTTTTCTAAGGTACTTTCACCAGCAAACCATTGTCCAATATTGATATTATCTATGTATACTGGGTTTCCACCTGCACTTTGAATTTCAAATTTGAAAATCACATTGGTCTTTGAACCCAATCCAATGTTATCTAAATTTCCAATACCGTGTCTTTTCCAATGACTTGGTGAAGATGGTACCCAATTGGATGCGTAAGAGGCTCCGGCATATGAAAGGGCATTGCCTGATCTTTCATAAATCTTCTTAAATGTAGCTCCACAGTCGTCTGAAGCATAGACACGAAGAATTTCAGTTGCATTAGCATTTGGTTGAGTATATGAGCAATAAAACGTCATTTTCCCCCCTGTACCACCAGGTATTTTGGTCATATCAACATTAGGAGTAACAAAAGTATACAGGTTGCCTACGTTCGTGCTTCCAGTTACAATATTTGCAAAGTAACATTTAGAACCTGTGAAGGCTGTTTTGTTGGTTACCGCGAACTGATAAGGTGATGGGGATAGATGTTTAAATCCAAGGCTAACAGGATCTGCACCTTCAAAACCTTCCTCATAATTAGGAATCAGGGAGCCATTTTTAGGTAATACTGTGATGTAATTATCTTTTTTAATTGAATTTGTTCCTTTTGAATTTTGTGCAAGCAAAGAAACAGAATAAACTCCTGGGGTTTGGTAAATCACCGTAGGATTAATATCTGAAGAAGAAGGTGTAGAAGCACCTGTAAAGGTCCAACTTCTTACTGTGGGTGCCCCTTTGCAACTCAAATCAAAAAATTGAACGGGACTACCTGCACAAATCACTCGGGTATTTGAGTTAAAATCTGCTGTTGGGGCGACTGATGATTTGGTAACTCCTGTTGCAATTAAATTAGCGGCTGTAACATTTGATGAACGAGGAGTGCTCTTTAATTCACCATGCATAATGGCAATTTGATCGAAAGTGAATACTGACATGCAATTCCCATTCGAATAATCCATAAAATTCTCCCACATATCAGGAAGGTTAGGACTATCATTGCTGCATGAATTGCCATTGGAAGGACAACCAGCATTTGTAAAGGTGCTAGCAACTGGAGGGGTATCATCGCAAAAATCTCCACCATTACAACCATCTTGAAAGGTGTGATACAATCCTAGCCAATGCCCTACTTCATGAGTTAGAGTTCGTCCCATGTCATCTGCTTCACCTGTTCCTATTGTGCCAACTCTATCATGTCTAATAACAATACCATCTTTAGTGAACCTTGCGGAACTTGGAAAAACCGCATATCCAAGAACAGTACCCGTAGAAGAAGAAACAATGTTGTCTACCACCCAGATATTTAGGTATTTTTTATAATCCCAATAAACTAAATCTTTTACAGGTTCATCCTCCATATCCATTTGTAAACCAACGGTAGATTCAACCCGGTTAATACCGTCGAAACATTTCCCATTAGGGTCAACAGAGGCGAGAACGAAGGCAATGTCAGCAGATCCTACAACATTTTTAAAGGGTTCTCTTAATTTTGAGATGGTAGAGCCTTTGAAGCTGAAATCCTCATTTAATATTCGCATTTGATCAAGAATCTGATCTCTTGAAATATTATTATCGCCATTGGTGTGCACCACGTGAAAAACAACAGGGATGGTATATTTTGTTGCTCTTTTTTGGAGGGCTTTGTAATTTTTTTGAAATTCGGCTATTTCCGCCGGTCTGTTTTGTTCCAAGATTCGTAACTCAGGATGCTTTTTAGATATATTCTTAAGGTGTAAGTCAGACCCACAAACGTGTTGTGCATAAGCCAAATAAGTTGTTGCAAAGGCAATGGATAACAGAATGAGACGTTTCATTTTCGCTTGCAAATAAAGTTTAAAAGTGTGGTACATGGTTAAATCTGTCATAAAAATGAGATGTATTTTGTGAATAACTAGTGTGAGTAGAACATGAAATGGGGTGTTTGAAATGATATATATATTTTCCATAGGAAAAATAAACCACTGCCAAAAAATCAATTTGGTACCTTTTAAGTTGTGGATTAATTTTTCTAAAGTTCCTTATGGCTGATTTTAGGTTATCCTGTTTTTTCAATGTGAATTGTCGGTCGAGTAACTGTTGAATTTCAGGAAGAGCCAAACTCAAATAAGGTTTGTTTATATAGCGTGTCTTAACTTCGGTAAAATGACAGCATCTGTTGTACATTGAGATTATATCAACTTCCAATCTACCTGTTCTCCAATTTTGTTCCATGATTTCATGTCCATTTGTAATCAACCAATCTTTTGCCTCGGCCTCTCCCATTCTTCCCCAAAATTGATTATTCAAGTGCATCCTACTTTCTTTTGTTACTGCAATTATACCTGAGTGATAATTTGGTTCCTAGAGATAGTATTAACTTTGTGGCATGGATTTTTGCGTTTTTCACAAATTAACGAATGAAGGTTATTCCGTTACTTGGGATAAACAAAAACAATTGTTTCAGCAGTTAATTGAAAATAAGAAGACGGGCGCCGACCTGCCTCACCATTGCATCAGCGTTGAACATCCGCATGTTTATACATTTGGATTGCATGCAAAACAAAATAATATGTTAGCCACCCCTGAAATGCTCCAAGGAATGGGCGCAGAAACTTATGAAATAGAACGTGGAGGAGACATTACTTATCACGGACCAGGGCAATTAGTGGTTTATCCTATTCTAGATTTAGAGAAACTGGGAATAGGACTAAAAGCATATGTAGAAGGATTGGAGTCTTGCATCATTTCAGTTTTGAGTGATTTTGGAATTAAGGCAGGTATTATTAAAGGCCGAGTGGGTGTTTGGGTGGACGTTGGATCGTCCTCAGAAAGAAAGATTGCAGCAATTGGCATTAAAAGCAGTCGATATATTACTATGCACGGAATTGCCTTAAACGTAAACACAGATTTAAAAATGTTTAGTCATATTGTTCCTTGCGGTATTGTAGATAAAGGAGTTACTTCTATGGAAATAGAATTGAACGAAAAAATAGATCTGTTTAAAGTAAATCAATCTTGGGTAAACCATTTTTGTCGTAAGTTTGGAGTTATTGAACAAAATGAAAAAGCCTAATTACTTAGTTATTGGAATCATCGCTTTAATATTCACGATGGTTACCTACAGTTGCTCTAGCTACAACGGTTTGGTTGATCTTGACACTGAAGTTGAAAAAACTTGGAACAACGTGGAAACACAGTACCAAAGAAGAGGTGATTTGATTGAAAACTTAGCTAAGACAACCATGAAATCGGCTGAAGTTGAAAAAAGTATTTTGTCGGATGTGATCTCAGCCAGAACTGCCGCAAAAGAAATCAAATTAACTCCTGATCAATTGACTCCTGAAAACTTACAGAAATTTCAACAAGCTCAAGACAATCTTAATAGCGCATACAGCAGAAGCATCAATGTTCTATTTGAGCGCTATCCTGATTTAAAAAGCATGGAGAATTTTGCAAAATTGAACGATGAAATTGCAGGTACAGAAAATAGAATCAGCACTGCTCGCACAGACTTCAACGAAGCTATAATGAGATACAACAAAAAAGTACGCAGATTCCCAAGCAACATTTTTGCAAATATTTTTGGATTCGACAAGAAAGATGGATTTAAGGCAGACGAAGGCAATGAAAAAGCGCCTGATATGTCTGAAATATTAAAATAAGTTTATGTCAAAAATGTTTCCATTTTTACGCAAATTTTCGCTTGCTGGACAAATCAACGGTTCGTTGGTGAGCGAGGCTATTGCGAAAGTCGAAACATCCACGTCGGCAGAAATCAGGGTGCACTTCACTACGTGTCCCTCAAAATTATCCTTACTTGAAGAAGCCCAAACGGTATTTAACCAACTTCAGATGCACAAAACGGAGAGTAGAAATGGCGTTCTGGTTTTTCTCAGGTTAAAATCAAAAGAGATAGCAGTTATTGGAGATGAGGGTATTCACCAAAAAGTGGGTGCCGAATTTTGGGAAGCGGTTAAAGAAGAAATCATTGAAACTATTCACAGTAATAATCTCAATGATGGGATTGTGAGAGGAGTTGAAGTTGTTGGTAAACAATTGTCAAAACATTTTCCTCCGAGTGCCGAAAATCCAAATGAACTTTCCAATGAGGTAACCAGTTCTCGTGGCTTTTTTTAAAATATTTGAATGCGTTTTATTCTTCTTAGCTGTTTATTTCTGTTGAATCACGTGGTTTTTGCTCAGCAAAAACTTCCAAAATATTACAATTATATCAACGATTACGCTGATGTTCTGAGTACAGATGATGAAAATTATCTAAACAAGGAACTCCTTAAGCCGTTTACTGATTCTACCAGTGTTGAAATTGCCGTTGTTATTGAAAAATCTTTGAATGGTGTTGATGTCTTCGATAGGGCCATGTTTATAGCTCGAGGCTGGAAGATTGGTGACGAAAAATTGAACAGCGGAGTACTTGTATACATTGCTATTGATGACCGAAAATACCACATCGCAACCGCTGATCAAACTCAAGGTTTGCTAACCGATGGCGTTGTTGGTGAAATTGGACGAAAAGAACTTGTTCCGGGATTGAAAAAAGGCGATTATTTCAACGGTATCAGAAACACCGTTTATGCTTTAGCGCTTACCGTCAAAGAAGATTTTAAAGGTAAAACCCGTGAAAAGAAAAAGAAGGAAGAATTTCCATATGCGGTAATTCCCATCCTGTTTTTCATTCTTTTTTACCTCATTTTCATTCGTCGAGGCGGCGGTGGCGGATTTTCTCGTAGAGGATTTTACAGCCCTCCTGTTTTCTTCTGGGGAAGTGGATTCGGTGGAGGCAATTCACATGGAGGTTTTGGTGGTGGCAGCGGCGGTGGATTTGGTGGATTTGGCGGCGGTGGTGGATTTAATGGCGGGGGTGCCGGCGGAAGCTGGTAATTGTTGTAAATTCGCGGTTTATGTCGGATTTCCAGAAAGACATCCATACTCCTGGGCCTGAAAAAGGCATCATTGAAGTCATTGGAGCAAGAGAGCACAATCTTAAAGAAGTTTCGCTGGAAATTCCACGCAAATCTTTGGTGGTTTTTACCGGATTATCTGGATCAGGGAAAAGTTCGCTGGCCTTCGACACTATTTTTGCAGAAGGTCAACGCAGATATTTAGAGAGTTTCTCAGCATATGCCCGTCAATTTGTGGGCAATATGAAACGCCCTGACGTTGATAAAATTAAAGGGTTAAGCCCTGTAATTGCCATTGAACAGAAGACCGTTTCAAGAAATCCAAGGTCTACCGTTGGAACCGTTACGGAAATCTATGATTTTCTGCGCTTACTTTATGCAAGAGCGGGTGAAGCTTATAGTTATTTAAGCGGTGAGAAGATGGTTCGCTTTTCAGAAGAGCAAATCCAGGAATCTGTATTAATGTCCTTCGAAAGCCAAAAAATCACTCTTTGTGCCCCTGTTATTAAGGGTAGAAAAGGAAATTATAGAGATTTATTTGAGCAAATCAAGAAACGTGGTTTCAATAAGGTATATGTTGACGGCGTGGTGATAGATATCACGACTGGCATGCAACTTGACCGTTATAAAATTCACGATATTGACATTGTTATAGACCGCTTAGAAGTAAAGTCGGCGTCGCCTCAAAGGCTCAACGATAGTGTTAAAACTGCTTTAAAGGTGGGCGATGGTTACTTGACGGTACTTGATGAAAAAGGCATTCCCTACCCTTTTTCTAAGTTCTTGATGGATCCAAAAACGGGTTTGAGCTATGCTGAACCACAACCTAATTCGTTTAGTTTCAACTCGCCCTATGGTGCATGTAAAACTTGTGAAGGCCTTGGGGTTAAATCTGAGGTAAATCTTGAATTTATCATACCTAATCCTAAGCTATCCATAAACAAGGGAGGCATTGTTCCAGTTGGTGAATTGAGAGAAAATTGGACGTTCCAGCAATTACGGAGCATTGCGCAGATGTACAAATTCAGTTTGGCTGACCCTATTGAATCTTTGTCAAAGGAACAGTTAAACGCAGTATTATATGGGGTTGAAGATCCCATTGTAATTAAAATCAATAGCGGCGAAAACAAAGGCCGTACCTACGAAAGCACCTTTAAAGGTGTCATTCGGATTGTTTCAGATTCCTATTTCGAGTCAGACGATGACAGAATGCAACAATGGGCTGAGGAATTCATTCACGAAGTTAAATGTCCGGAATGTCAGGGTTCTAGATTGAAGCAGGAATCATTGCATTTCAAGATTGGTAATAAGAATATTTCGGAATTGTCTTCCATGAATATTTCTGACCTCCACGATTGGATCATGCAGGTAGAACCGCTATTAACAGAGAGACAAAAGAGCATTGCAACAGAATTGCTCAAAGAAATTTCATCGAGATTGTCTTTCTTGGTTGGTGTTGGACTGGGATATTTGAGTTTGAATAGCCCTGCAAAAACTCTTTCTGGAGGTGAAGCTCAAAGAATTAGATTGGCCACTCAGATAGGATCCAAGCTGGTAAACGTATTGTATATTTTAGACGAACCATCTATTGGTTTGCATCAGAGAGACAACGAAAAATTGATTCAGAGTCTGAAAGATTTACGTGATTTAGGCAACTCTGTACTTGTAGTTGAGCACGATAAAGATATGATGTTGGCCAGCGACTGGTTGGTTGAAATTGGCCCATACGCTGGTAAAAAAGGCGGACAAATCATTGCCAGTGGAATCGTATCTGATTTTCTGAATTCAGACACTACAACCGCAAAATATTTGGCCGGAAAGGAACAAATTGCCGTTCCGAGTGTAAGACGTAAATGGTCTGATAGCATCAAATTAAAGGGTTGTAGAGGACATAATTTAAAAGGAACTGACTTAGAAATTCCATTGGGAGTTTTTGTCTGTGTTACTGGGGTCAGCGGTAGCGGTAAATCGTCTATGGTGAATGAGACCCTCTATCCTCTTGCACACCAAAGAATTTACGGTTCTCATTACCGAGTATTGGAACACGATTCCATCAAAGGATTAGAACATATTGACAAAGTCATCCGAATAGATCAAAGTCCCATAGGAAGAACCCCAAGAAGCAATCCAGCGACGTATGTAGGTGTATTTCAGGAAATCAGAAACCTATATGCAAACCATCCTGAGGCAAAAATCAGGGGCTACAAACCTGGAAGATTTTCATTCAATGTAAAAGGTGGAAGGTGCGAAGAGTGTTCGGGCGGTGGCCGAAAGGTGATTGAGATGAACTTTTTACCCAACGTAGAAATTGAATGCGATGTTTGCCTTGGTAAGCGCTACAACCGAGAAACTTTGGAAGTCCGCTACAAAGGAAAGAGCATATCTGATGTGCTAGACATGCCCATATCACAAGCGGTAGAATTTTTCGATCACATACCTTTGATTCACCGTAAAATCAAAACCATGGAAGAAGTTGGCTTGGGATATATAACCTTGGGTCAAAGCTCCACCACCTTGAGTGGCGGAGAAGCTCAACGAGTAAAACTGGCTACCGAACTGAGCAAACGAGACACTGGAAAAACCTTATACATACTTGATGAACCTACCACTGGTCTACATTTTGACGATATCAAACAGCTTTTAGGTGTGCTTCAAACTTTGGTAGACAAAGGAAATACGGTCTTGGTTATAGAGCACAACATGGATGTCATCAAAGTAGCTGATTGGCTTATTGATGTAGGTCCAGAAGGCGGAGTTGGCGGCGGCGAAATTGTGGGTGTTGGAACACCTGAGAAAATCGCACAATTACCTCAATCACATACCGGTAGATTTTTGAAATTGGAGTTAAATTCTTAGTACTAGGTACTAGGTACTAGGTACCGGGTCTCGGGTACCGGGAGCCGGGAGCCGGGTACCGGGTCTTGGGTACCGGGTCTTGGGTACCGGGTTATTCATCAGCCTGACTTCCGAATCCCGAATCCCGAATCCTGACACCCGAATCCCGAATCCCGAATCCTGACACCCGAAACCCGAAACCCGAATCCTGCTACCCGCTACCTTGTACCAAATTAAGCCTTTGGCTTTTTGACAGCTGGTGGAGGTTTAATTCCAGGAAATGCTTTGATGGTGCCAGATCCGTTTGAGGTGGAAGTAGAAGGTCTAGGTGTGTTTTGTAAAGCACCACCGGATGATTGAGTGTTTATTTCAGCACTTGATTTGGTTGGTGTGGGTGTGGGTGTTGAGCTTTTTGATGGTGCTGGTTTGAGCTCGGAATTGGTGTTGTTGGTTCTGTTGATTTCGGTTGGTGATGTTCCTATGATTCGGGTATTGTTTGTTTTAGCATTGGTATCACACAAACAGTTTTTGCATTTACTCAAATAATATCCTTTTAATCTTGGGTCAGAAACGCGGATTACCTCTGAACGTACTTGGGGTTCTTCAAGCCAGACAGTGTCAAAAACAACCAGATTAGTGATATAGGTGGTATCTAATCTGGATGGAGTAACTACCTCTTTCTCACGTTCTACAGCGCTTAAATCAAATAACAGTCCGAATTTGATGTTTTCGATTTTGTAATCTACAGTTTTAACATCGTTTTTATATTCGAAACCGTTGAAAGTTGACTGGGATAAATTTATAATTTCTAATTGGTTTCCAGTACGATTCTCATAGGAGGCGAAAACGCTAAATCCAGAGGCTAATTTGGCGCGAACACCCAATTCGTAGGCGAAATATGGTGTAATATCAGTAGAAATATTTTCAGAATTGGTTGATTCGTAATTAGTGGACGTTCTATGTGCTTCGGTATATTGTTGGGTACTGTAAAAATTGAAACCCACTTTGGCTGCGGCATAAGGATACAATAAACCCACTCGTTTTTCATAACGAGCAATTCCATGAAAGTTGACTGCTGAAGTTTCTAAACGAGTAAAGCCTTTATCTTCGAGATCATTATTAAAGGCTACTTGTGTTTTGGGACCTCTACGAAAATGATTGAAATCCATTCCTAAGCCCCAGTTGAATGAGCCCAGTTGTGTTTGTGGAATGAATTTACGTCCCCCGAAAAGAAAATGAAAACCAAATCCACTTACTTTGTTCATCTGTGAACCCGGAACAAACTTAGAATCTGAGTTTCGAAAACGTAGGGTGTCCCAGGAAAGATTGTCGCTGAAAGATTCTTGGGAATAGTATAATCCCAAAGCAAAATCATTGATATATCTTTTGGGCTTGGAAATATATCTGTAAGTAGGTTCAGTTTGATTCACCGTGTATGAAACTCTTTCGTGCTGGCTGGCAACCACGTATTTTGCAATGCTTCGGTTGGTAGATGAGATTCGAATGGTATCAACTTTGGAATCTTGCAGCGTTTGATTTGTTTGAATGAAGACTCCAGAATTTGGGGTATTTTGTATTTTATAAGATTGAACTTGAGCGTCAACCGCATGGAAATAGGCACCTAAAATGCCCAAAACTTGAAGAGATTTGCGAATCATACAAACTATTTAACACCAAATTTAAGGATATCCCCCAAGAAAGGAGAATATACTTAACTTTGCAGGCCAGTTTATGTCAAGTTTGTCAGCCATCAGCCCCATTGACGGAAGGTATTCCAAAAACACCCAACCCCTACAATCGTTCTTTTCAGAAGCCGCATTGATTCAATATCGCGTAAGAGTTGAAATTGAATATTTAATTGCATTGTCGCATGTTTCCCTTAAAGGTTGGGACTTTGGAATGCTCTTAGATAAAGCCGTTGAACTGAGAAATTGGGCAAAAAATTTATCTGAAGAAGAGATTTTAGGAATCAAAGAAATTGAAAAAACAACCAACCACGATGTAAAAGCGGTAGAATATGCCGTGAAAAACAAATTAGATTCTTTGGGATTGGATTACTACAAAGAATTGGTGCATTTTGGATTGACTTCGCAAGACATCAACAATACTGCTATTCCATGGTCGTTGAAAGATGCCGTTGATCAGGTATTGATGCCCAAATTGATGAGTATAGTTGAGAAAATTGAATCTCAAGGCGATCAATGGAAGGATCAACCTATGTTGGCTAGAACTCATGGTCAGCCAGCCAGTCCTACCAATCTTGGTAAAGAATGGTATGTTTTTGCAGTGCGTTTGAGGGGTCAAATTCAACCCTTGAATCACATTCCCTACAAAGCTAAATTTGGCGGGGCAACGGGCAATTTGAACGCCCATCACATTGCTTTTCCTGAAATAGATTGGATATCTTTTGCTGATAACTTTGTGAATTTGCAGTTGGGATTGGTAAGAAATTCAATGACCACTCAAATTGAACCCTATGATTCTTTGGCTGCTCAATTAGATGCCTGGAAAAGAATTGGAAATATATTGATTGATTTTTCGAGGGATATTTGGAGCTACATCTCCATGGATTATTTCAAACAGGAAATCAAAGCCGGCGAAGTTGGATCTAGTGCAATGCCTCATAAGGTAAATCCTATTGATTTTGAAAATGCCGAAGGGAACTTGGGCCTTGCCAATGCCCTGTTTGAGCATTTATCAGGAAAATTACCCATTTCTAGGTTGCAAAGAGATTTGACTGATAGTACCGTTTTAAGAAATTTAGGGGTTCCGTTTGGACATCTTTTGATAGCGTTAAGCAGTTTGGAACGTGGATTGAACAAAATCATCTTGAACGCGCAAAAAATGGATGAAGACTTAGACAACAACTGGGCTGTGGTGGCAGAAGCGATTCAGACCATTCTTCGTCGTGAAAAATATCCAAATCCATACGAAACATTGAAAGAATTGACGCGTAGCAATAGTAAAATTACCCGTGAGACCATTCACGAGTTTGTAAATAATCTAGATATTGAACAACGAATTAAAGATGAACTCAAGGGAATTTCTCCAAAGAATTACACAGGTGTTTACCCCAAAAAGGATTAAAATACTCAGCTTTTCAGTTATTGGATTTTTTACCTTGTTCGCCGGAGTTTGGATGCTAGGTAGAAATGCTATTGTCGACTGGGGATTGAAAAAAGCTCAATCAAAATTAGCCAATAAAGGCATTGAATTCAAAATAAAGGAAACTTCCTTTGATGGGATTTTCGGCATTAGATTGGGCCATGTTTATTTGGGGGCAAATTCTACAAATGGAACTCTCCCACCCCTTTTTGTAGCTGATACTTTTGGTTTTTCGGTGGATTTTTGGAACACACTTTGGCATGGTCCAAGCATTCAAAACTTAAAATTAGCACGAGGCGAATTGAATTTATTTGACTCAGCTGGAATTCGAAATTTTGAATTTAAATCTGAAGATGAGGAAGAGGTAGTCAATGAATCGAATGAGAAAACAAACATCATCAAAGCAGCTAGAAAATTATTGGCCCAGGTTCCCAAAAATTTGCTGGTCAGAAATTTCAAAATTCGTGTTCAAGATTCTGCTGAAATTTATAAAGCCGACATTCAAAGCATCAATTTCAAGGGCGAAAATCTCACAGCCAAGATTGAACCCTATATAATTACTGGAGAATTAGATAGAACTGATCTCACGGGAAATATTGAATTTAATTGTACTAATCCTCAGGGGAAAATTAAATTGCCTGGTGGTTACTTTGGATTTGGTAAAGCGAAATTTGAAATTCAAGATCTTATTGAAGGTAGCAACAACGAAATTGAAATTGTTGCTGATGGAAACATTGAGAATCTGAGACTGCTGCACCCTAGAATTTCTGATACAACCGTTCAATTGAGCAAAATTGCTGGAAATGTTAAAGTAAAATATAATTCAGGATTATTGGAACTTGACAGCAACAGTACTTTTAAATTGAATGCGCTCAATTTCACTGCTGGGGGACATTACGAATGGGATCAAGGAAAAACCTATTGGGTCAACTTTAAAATACCCACAAGCCAAGGGAAGAATTTATTTTCAAGTCTGCCTGCCGGTTTGTTTCAAAATACTTCTGGAATTAAAACGACAGGAAGTTTTGGTTATCGCTTTTTTGTTTTCTTGGATGGGAACAAATTGGAAAAGACCCGTTTTGAAAGCGAATTAACCGGCGATAAAGATTTTAAAGTCATTCAATGGGGATTGGCTCAGCCGTCTAAATTGAATGGCTCCTTCAGCCATACATATTTTAGAGGAGATAATGCAATACGTACATTTATAGTAGGTCGGAGTAACCCGAATTACACCAATTTCAATGAAATTTCACCTTTTGTGGTGAGAAGTGTATTGAGATCGGAAGACCCTTCTTTTTTCTATCATAAAGGATTTTATACGGAAGCATTTAGAGGTGCCTTGATTCACAATTACAGAGCCAAAAGATTTGCACGCGGAGGCAGTACCATTAGCATGCAACTTATCAAGAATGTTTATTTAAGACAGCACAAAACACTGGCTCGAAAAATAGAAGAAATCATGCTGGTTTGGCTCATTGAACGTGAAAAAGCGGTGAGTAAAAATCGCATGATGGAAGTTTACTTGAATTTAATTGAATGGGGACCCAACGTATTTGGTATTGGCGAAGCAAGCTGGTTTTACTTTCAGAAATATCCTATGCAACTGAGTATTGGGGAAAGCGTTTATTTGGCCTCATTAATTCCTGCACCTAGCAAAGCCCGCTGGAGCATTGACTCATCAGGCGCTGCCAGTGAACGTTGGAGTCGTTTTACTGTTTTAAGAAATCGTTTTCTAGCGGTAGATAGTTTAGAGTTTGATAGAGATGATTTCAAAGTTCAACTCCACCCAATGGCGGTTGAGAGGCTCAGGGGTCCACAAAAACGACAAATTGACGCGATTTCCGAAGGCTCGGAAGTACTAGACTGACGAATTGACGCTATTTTGAGGGTGGAATGAGATTTGTGCGTTCGGAAGCATGAACACACAACAATTCACCATCAAGACTCAAGAGACCTTGAACAAAGCTCAGAATTTGGTTCTGGCTGAAGGTCAACAGAGCATAGAATTAGCACATTTAGTGCTCGCTATTCTCAGAGAAGACGAGGAAATGATGAAGTTTGTCTCAGGTAAAACTGGGGCCAATATCAGTAACCTTGAAAAGGTACTAGAAATTCAAATTAAAAAGTATCCAAAAGTTGCAGGTGGACAAATTTATGCGTCACAGGAACTTAACAGGGTTCTTGCGGTTGCAGAAAAATTCATGAAAGAGTTTGGTGATGAATTTATTACCAATGAACATGTATTAATGTCGGCTCTGGAAAGCAACGATGAAACTTCAAGAATTTTAAAGGATGCTGGATTTAAATTGAATGATTTAAAAAAGGCCGTTAAAGAGCTTCGTGGTGGCCATAAAGTTGATAGTCAAACCTCAGAAAATCAATTTAATGCACTCAAAAAATACGCATTGAATCTGAATCAACTGGCGCGTGAAGGTAAATTAGATCCCGTTATTGGAAGAGACGATGAAATAAGACGTGTACTCCAAATTCTGAGCAGAAGAACCAAGAATAATCCTGTTTTGATTGGTGAGCCGGGTGTGGGTAAGACGGCTATTGCTGAAGGACTGGCGCACAGAATTATCAGAGGAGATGTACCCGAGAACTTAAAATCTAAGCAAATTTATAGCCTCGACATGGGAGCTTTAGTTGCAGGTGCCAAATATAAGGGAGAGTTTGAAGAGCGTCTGAAAACAGTGGTGAAAGAAGTGACTCAAAGTAGCGGCGAAATTGTGTTGTTTATTGATGAGATTCACACTCTGGTGGGCGCTGGAAGAAGTGAAGGTGCCATGGATGCTGCAAATATCTTGAAACCCGCTTTGGCAAGAGGTGAATTGCGTGCCATAGGTGCCACTACCCTAGCCGAATTCCAAAAATACATTGAAACCGATAAAGCCTTGGAACGTCGTTTCCAAAAGGTTATGGTTGAAGAACCCGATACTCAGGAAGCTGTTTCTATTTTACGGGGACTTAAAGAGCGTTATGAAGTGCACCATAAGGTTAGAATTAAAGATGAGGCCATCATTTCTGCGGTAGAAATGAGTCAACGATATATCAGTGACCGTTTCCTCCCTGATAAAGCCATTGATTTGTTGGATGAGGCAGCCAGTAAATTGAGGTTAGAGATGGACTCTGTTCCAGAGGAATTGGATGAACTGAATCGACGAATCATGCAATTGGAAATTGAGCGAGAGGCCATTAAACGTGAAAATGACGAAGCAAAACTGGGCAAGCTAAACGAAGAAATTGCCAATTTGAGTGTGAGACAAAACGAACTTAAAGCGCAATGGGAAAACGAAAAAAATGTCCTCACACAAATCCAACAGAAAAAAACAAATATCGAAAGTTTAAAATTGGAAGCGGAGCAGGCTGAACGCGAAGGCAATTATGGTAGAGTGGCTGAAATTCGATATGGATTGATTAAAAACAACGAAGAAGAATTGTATGCTTTAACCATGAAAATGCGGGAAAACAAAACCGGCAAGGCATCGATGGTGAAGCAGGAAGTAGATTCTGATGATATTGCTGAAGTAGTAAGCAGATGGACCGGTATTCCGGTGAGTAAAATGCTTCAAAGTGAACGTGAGAAGTTGTTGAAACTCGAAGACGAGCTTCATAAAAGAGTTGTTGGACAAGAAGAAGCCATTTCGGCGCTTTCTAACGCCATTCGTAGAAGCAGAGCCGGACTTCAAGATCCCAAGAAACCCATAGGGTCATTCATTTTCTTAGGGACAACGGGTGTTGGTAAAACAGAGCTGGCAAAGGCGTTGGCCGACTATATGTTCAACAGCGACCAAGCCATGGTTCGTATAGACATGTCGGAATATCAAGAAAAACATACCGTTAGCCGACTCATTGGAGCGCCTCCGGGCTATGTGGGATACGATGAGGGCGGACAATTGACTGAGGCCATTAGACGCAAACCTTACAGCGTAATTTTATTGGATGAAATTGAAAAGGCCCACCCCGATGTTTTCAATATTCTTCTACAGGTATTAGACGATGGGCGACTCACTGACAACAAAGGTAGGACCGCAAATTTCAGAAACACGATCATCATCATGACATCGAACATTGGTGCGGATGTCATTAGGGAAAACTACGAACAACTGACCATCACCAACACGGAAGAAGTTCAAGCGAAAACCAAACTTCAAGTTTTTGATATATTAAAGCGCGCAATCAGGCCCGAATTCTTAAATCGAATTGATGAAATTGTCATGTTTGAACCTTTAAATAGGGAAAATATCAGAGCCATTGCACAAATTCAATTTGATTTATTGTATCAACGATTGAACGACGCAGGATATCAATTGGATATCACAGAGGATGCTCTTGATTGGTTGGCGCAATTGGGATTTGACCCGCAATTTGGTGCTCGTCCGTTGAAGCGTGTCATTCAGAAAAAGGTGATGGACGAACTGAGTAAATTTATTTTATCGGGATCCGTTGATCCAGCCAAACCCATCAAAGTAGATTTGGCTGGAACGGAATTGGAATTTTCGCAGAATTAATTTTTAATTCTGCGACTGCGGTAAATTTATAAATTACTCAATACCAAATAACAAATAGCTGCCACTATTGCACTAATTGGGATGGTAATAATCCAGGCAAACATTAGACTTCTTGTTACTCCCCAACGAACTGCACTTAATCGTTTAGTTGCTCCAACACCAATGATTGAACCCGTGATGGTATGGGTGGTACTCACGGGAATACCCATTTGGGCAGTTAAAAAAAGTGTAATAGCACCGGCAGTTTCAGCCCCTACTCCTTCCAATGGTGTAACCTTTGTAATTTTAGTACCCATGGTTTTCACAATTTTCCAACCACCGCTGAGTGTACCAAGAGCAATGGCTGTATAGCAGGCTAAAGGAACCCAGTTAGGAATTTCTTTAAAATCAATGATCTGTCCGCTAGCAATCATAGCCGCACCAATAATTCCCATTACTTTTTGAGCATCGCTACCACCGTGCCCTAAAGAAAAGGCCGCGGAAGAAAGCAATTGAAGCTTTTTGAACATGTTGTTCATTTTTGCTGCTGTTGGGACTTTTATCTTTTCAACATACACATAAATGGCTGCAAATAAGGCAAACATGACCATCATTATATATGACAGTGTTCTGTTATCTGCCTTTTCGAGATCTTTTCTTAGGGATTTAGATACATCAATCTTGTATGCATCGATGAACTTAATCTTTTCTTTCTCGCCCAATGCAAGTTTGGCGGAAATAGCCACAGCAGTTGCAGAATCACCGTTTTTCGATAGCATTTCAAAATCAGGCTGACAGCTGTGAATTTTCTCTTTGGCGGCCAACATTGCTGGCATTTTTGTAGAATCAAAAAACGCATCTTTTTTGAGTGCACCAAAACGAAGTATTTTTTCTACCACTTCACGCTGCTTATTGATCTGAATATCTGATACATCAACATGCGAAATGATATTATTTACAACATGATTTGAACCTTTAGCTTTGTAATCTTCTAGATAGGGCTTTGATTGATTAAAATGCAGAATAGCTAAATCATAATTTGCTTTTGAATTTAGGTCTTTTGGATGTTTCTTCCATTCACTTTCATATTTATCAACCCGATAAAATTTAGATAAATTTTCTTCGAGTTTCTTTCCCATATAAAAATCAAAAATCAAGAATAATGCGACAGAGGAAACTACGATAAAACTCAGTTTCAACCACATTTTACGGGAAATGGTAACCAACGTAATGTAAGCTGAAAGTACCATACCAATAACTGGAGCAAGAAAAATGAAGTAAATGGTCTTCATGATGCTGTCAGATTCTACAATTTGATTTATGGGCATCATACCTTTTTCCATGTAAGCGTGCATAACTGCCGCACCAGCAAAACCACCAATTAGGGTATGCGACGAAGAAGAAGGAATTCCAAACCACCAAGTCAATAAATTCCAGAATATGGCAGCCAATAAACCCGCTAAAATCACTTCAAGAGTAATGTAATTTTCTGCAACTGTTTTAGAAATTGTATTTGCAACTGCGTGATCTTTAAACATAAAGAACGCAACAAAATTGAACATTGCTGCCCAAAGCACTGCCTGAAATGGTGTTAATACCTTAGTACTAACAATTGTAGCTATAGAATTAGCCGCGTCGTGAAAGCCATTGATATAATCAAATACCAATGCCAACACGATAATCAAAATTACCATTGAAGTCATGGCAACTTTATTAAGCGTATTTAACGATGATCGTTTCGATTACATTGGCTACATCTTCAAACTTATCAGTTGCAACTTCCATAACCGTATATACCTCACGACGTTTGATTAGTCGTTTAAAATCATCTTCTTTTTCAAAAAGTTCACGTATGCTCAAATCAAATACATTGTCAGCATGATTTTCTAAACTATTGATCTTCACAATTGACTCCATGATTTTCTCTGGGCGTTTTAATTCGCGAAGTTGCATAATAACTTTAGATACTTCGTGAGCACCTTGACAAATCAATTCTGCAAGATTTTGAATTCCTGTGTCATTCGGATTAACACCGTGGAACTGCATTTTTTTACTAGATGCATAAATATAATCAGCAACATCATCTGTTGCAGTTGCTAGATAATGGATATCTTCTCTGTCAAAAGGAGTGATAAAATTCTTACCTAATTCTTGAAAAATTTGATGCGTAATTTCATCATTTTTATGCTCAAGATCTTCAATTTGCTTGTTAATTGCGGTTCTTTTTTGTTCATCGGGTTCATAAACGAACTCTTTAAATTTCACTCCCATCTCTGAGATGTTTTTCGCTGTTTCCTCAAACAGATTGTAAAATACCTTGTCTTTGGGGAGGAAAATACTGAGTAGATTGTTTAAAGCCATTAAAAAATTAATTATACGCGAAACTAATCAAGAATCAACGCCTCAAGCAATCTGAAACATATATTTAATATTTTATTAATATTACACTATGGTACCAATTAACGGGTAGCGGGTACCAGGTACTAGGTACTAGGTACTGGGTACCGGGTACCGGGTACCGGGTACCGGGTACCGGGTTTCGGGTTTCGGCAGACTATGGACTATGGACTATAGACTATAGACTACAGACCATGTACCATGTACCATGTACCATGTACCATGTACCATGTACCATGTACCATGTACCATGTACCATGTACCATCGACCATGTACTCTGCACCCGGCACCTAGTACCTGGTACCTGGTACTAATTCGCATCCCAAAGCCTGTAAGTACGCAGATTACCTCGCGATTGGAGATTGATGGTGATCACGTCTGAGAATGTCACCCACATGAAGGCTTTTTTAAGCTTGTTGTATCGGTATTCTTGCTCAGAATTGAGTCCTACAGCTGTGACCTCTGAAGTGGGTTCTTGTGTGTTGTTTCTGCTGCGCAGATATTCTTGGCACTCTTGGAGTAAGAGGGGTTTCTGATCAGGACCGGCCTGGTTGTGGGCGTGAATATTGATAGTGTTTTGGGAACCTTCTTTGTATTCGGCGTAATAATCGCCCAAAATCTCTAAATCTTCTTGGGTGAACGGGTCTTTAACCTGTTTAAGTCTTAAGTATTTGACATTCAGGTCAAAGGTATCCCCGTAGGGAAGAAATAAATAATGCATGTCGCCCAATACAAGCTTTTTAACTTCGTCTGGATTGTTGAATTGGGCCTTTCGTTCTGAAAAAAGTGCAGAGTTGATGAGATTTTCGCGAGCTTGCACTGAAAGGGCCGACACAAACATATCGCGGAAGACTTTCCAATTGTAAAGGGAATCAATTTCACCCTGGGCATTGAATTTAATCAGCCATTCTTTTTTCTCAATGGAGGTGATGTTTTTGGCGGGTTTCTTCCCTTGATCATCAGCGAAAAATCCGATGGAATAAACATCTTTGATTTTGGGGCTTTTTTTGATGATGATGTAAGTGGTATCTAGTTTTACGTCTAGGAAGAACTGATTTTCGTTGGTGATGTATTGTTGTGTGATGCGCTGATAAATGATGGTTTTGTAGGCGCGTAAGCCCGAAGTGATGATTTCCAATTTGGGGGGCACCACATTTCCGTTAGAATCAAGCATTTGGGCTTGAGTTTCGGGTTTGTTGGTGATAAGCTGAGCGAAAGTGGAAGAGAAGCTAAAAAAGGAAACAATGATGATGAGTGTGCGCATAAATGACAATTAGACGGAGTTGGATATAAAATGGTTGACCGTGAAGATACGAAATGGAGAAATAATAAAAAAAGCCACCCGATGAGGGTGGCTTTTTGTTTGATTAATGTTTTTGTTTGGATTAACCGTTCATTACTTGATCGAAGATAGCTTTGAAAGCAGCTGCATCATGTACGGCAAGATCTGCCAACACTTTACGGTTGATTTCTAAAGTACTTGCGTTCAATTTACCCATGAACTGAGAATAGCTTACACCTTGCTCGCGGCAAGCTGCATTGATACGCATGATCCAAAGAGCGCGGAATTCGCGTTTTTTGGCGCGGCGATCGCGGTAAGCATAGGTTAAACCTTTTTCAACGGCATTTTTTGCAACCGTCCATACGTTTTTACGTCTTCCGAAGTAACCTTTGGCTAACTTCAGGGTCTTTTTTCTTCGCGCCTTACTGGCGACGTGATTGACTGATCTTGGCATATTATATTAGTTTAATGGCTTGAGCGGCACAAGGCACTTGTTTGCTCCGGCCAAAAGTTTTCTCTTATTTTCCTAAGCGCAACATGAATTTTACGTTGCTCATATCTGAATCATGAACCAATGCATCTTTTGCAAGGGCTTCTTTACGCTTCTTAGACTTTTTGGTCAAGATGTGGTTTTTAAATGCTTTCAGACGCTTAACTTTACCGGTTCCAGTCACTTTGAAACGCTTCTTAGCGCTGGAATTTGTTTTCATTTTAGGCATATACTTAATTCTTTATTATTTTTTTCCTTTGGGTGCAAGTAAGATAACCATTTTCTTACCTTCTCTTTTGGGTTCCATTTCTAATTTGGCGTGACCACCTTCAATGAGTTTGTTTGCAAAACCCATCAAAAGTTCAACACCACGCTCAATGAAGATGATGGTACGACCTTTGTAAAATACATAAGCTCTTACCTTATTTCCTTCATCTAAGAACGCTATGGCATGCTTGAGCTTAAAGTTCACGTCATGCTCATCGGTGTTTGGACCAAATCTAATTTCCTTAATCTCTTGTTTGATGGCGTTGGCTTTGATTTCTTTCTGTTTCTTCTTCTGTTCGTAGAGAAACTTCTTATAATCAACCACCTTACAAACAGGAGGTTCAGCATTGGGACTGATTTCAACTAAATCCAAGCCTAGTTCAAACGCAATTTCAATTGCTTTCTCTGTTGGATAAACGCCCATTTCGACGTTGTCACCTACAAGACGAATTTCTTTTGCAGAGATCCTTTCGTTGATCTTGTGCGGGTCTTCCTGGCGTCTGCCTCTTGGTTTAAAGTTTGGATTCATTCAGTATTCTTTCAGCCAATTGCTGTGTTTCCATTGATCCTAAATCTGTACCGCCGTGCATTCTAACTGAAACGGTTTGGCTTTCTTGCTCCTTCTCACCTACTATAATCATGTAGGGGATTTTCGCTACCTCTGCGTCTCTAATTTTCTTGCCCGCCTTCTCAGACCTATGATCTACGGAGGCGCGAATATCGGATATTTTCAGATATTTTCCAACTTCCTCTGCGTAATCTGCATATTTATCTGAAATTGGAAGTACAATTGCTTGTTTTGGAGCCAACCAAACGGGGAAATTCCCTGCGTAATGTTCTAGCAAGAAACCTATGAACCGTTCGTGGGTACTCAAAGGTGCTCGGTGTATAATGATGGGGCGAACCTTCTCATTGTTTTCGCTGGTGTAACTCAGATCAAAACGTTCGGCTTGTGCAAAATCCACTTGGTTGGTTGCCAAAGTAAATTCTTTTCCGATGACGCTGTACACCTGAATATCAATTTTGGGACCGTAAAACGCCGCTTCATCTTCTACCTCCATATAATTCACGCCCATTTTTTCCAATACCTTGCGCACCATGCTTTCGGTTTTCAACCAAAGCTCAGGCATGTCGATGTATTTTTGTCCCAACTTAGCGGGATCGTGCTTGGAAAAACGCATTACATATTTTTCAATACCAAACTTTTCAAAGTGTTTCAGATACAAAGCGTTCACCGCCTGAAACTCCGATTCAAATTGTTCTTCGGTACAGTAAATGTGTGCATCGTTCATTTGAAGGCTTCTCACCCTCATCAAACCGAACAACTCACCGCTTTGCTCGTATCTGTAGCAAGTTCCGTACTCAGCGAAACGGATGGGTAAATCGCGGTAACTCTTGGGCGTTGCCGCAAAAATTTTGTGGTGATGCGGACAATTCATCGCCTTCAAATAGTAGTTTACGCCGTCAATTTCCATGGGCGGGAACATACTATCCTTATAATAAGGTAAGTGTCCGCTCTTGATATACATGCTTTCGCGTGCAATGTGGGGCGATTTTACTCTGAAGTAACCCGCTTCTTTTTCAATCTTCTTGGCGTAGGCTTCTAACTGCTCAATGATGATACCGCCGTTGGGCAACCATAGAGGTAGTCCTGGTCCTACATCATCATCGAAGGTGTAAATTTCTAACTCCTTGCCCAGTTTACGGTGATCGCGCTTCTTCGCTTCTTCCAGAAGTTCAAGATATTCATCAAGTTCCGACTTCTTGGGGAAGGTGATTCCGTATATGCGGGTAAGCTGCTTGTTTTTCTCATCTCCGCGCCAATAAGCTCCAGCAGTATTCAGCAACTTGATGGATTTGATGTGTCCTGTATGCGGAATGTGCGGCCCACGACAAAGGTCTGTGAAATTACCTTGTGTATAGAAGGTGATTTGACCGTCTTCGAGGTCTTGAATCAACTCCAATTTATAGGGATCGTTTTTTTCGGTAAAATACTGAGTGGCGTCGGCTTTACTGACTGATTTACGCACAAACGCGCTGTTGGTTTTTGCCAGTTCGCGCATTTTGTTTTCTACCTTCTCGAAATCATCGGAGGTGAATCTCATGTCCCCAAAATCAATGTCGTAGTAAAATCCGCGATCGATTGGAGGACCGATGGCCAATTTTATTCCGGGGTATAAAGCTTCCAATGCTTCGGCCAAAAGGTGGGCAGAGCTGTGCCAATAGGTTTGTTTGCCTTCGTTGTCGTTCCACGTCAGTAGGCTCAAGGTAGAATCGGTGGTGATGGGCGTATTTGCGTCTACCACTTGATCGTTCACTTTTGCCGACAACACGTTGCGGGCAAGTCCTTCGCTGATGGATTGGGCAATTTCCATAGGGCTCACTCCGGCGTTGTATGAACGCTGGGCACCGTCTGGAAATGTAATGACAACTTGACTCATGATTTTACAAGTTTGCAAAGGTCGTGAAATCATTGAATATTCCCAAGTGAATTAATTGCGTAACTTCGTGAATAAGCAATGAATTGGAAGTGTTTATTTTTTCTGGGGATGTTTTGGGCGCAGGGCGCCGTTTTTGCGCAGAGCGCGGACGTTGACTCGTTAAAATCAAAAGTAGAAATCAAAACCAGCGATGGAAACATCCACCGAGGAACGGTAAAAAAAGAAGATCCGTCTAGCATCACTATACTCAGGGAAGACGGTTTAGAGATAGAAATTCCGAAATACGTCATTGTATACAAAAAGAATGCAGGTGAGAAAAAGGAAAAAGCAACAGAGAGCGCCACTGATCGCGCCACTGAGCACGCAAGCAGGTACCTTTATTCGCCCTCAGCTTTCCCCATCAAGAAAGGCGAAGGGTATATCAATTTAATGTACTTCTCGGTGATTCAAGCGCAATATGGCTTGACCGATGACTTTTCTATTGGGATAACTTCTACTCCCATTTTGATGCCTACCCTGCTAAACGCCAAATATTCAGCGAAGATTGATGATAAACTCCATGTGAGCGTTGGCGGACAAATTGGTAAACTTTGGTTTGTTGACGAAGAAACCCTCGGCATAGGTTTTGCCAACGTGACTTACGGCGATAAAAAAGAGAACATATCGGTGAATGCCGGATACGGATTTTACACGGGCTTGGATGAGAAATTGCCTATCTTTTCGGCGTGTTATGCCCGCGAAACCTCATCGAAGGTGGCCTTCATTGCGGAGTTTTGGGCCATGTTTCCGCAGAGCGAAGGTCCGGTATTCGCTGGCGGCCCAGCCATGAGAATCAAAGTGGGTAAAAATCTTTTCTTCGACGTGGGAGTCTTGGGCTTGAGCTTCACCAGCAGCGGCCAATACTACAACGCTGACTTGGGAACCTACGAATTCAGAAGAAATCGCGAAACCTATACTCCTCTACCCTTCTTGGGGTTGAATTGGGGGTTATAATTGGTAGTTGGTAGTTGGTAGTTGGTAGTTGGTAGTTGGTAGTCGGTGGTCTGGAGACTAGAGACTAGAGACTAGAGACTGGAGACTAGAGACTAGAGACTAGAGTCTAGGTACCAGGTACCGAAATAAATTTTTTTGATTCAGATTGAAAATTAGAAAACAAATTTTATATTTGCAGCCCCATTGGTGAGGTGGGTGAGTGGCTGAAACCACCAGTTTGCTAAACTGACGAACGGGAAACTGTTCCGGGGGTTCGAATCCCCCCCTCACCGCAGGAAAAAAAACCGTTGATTATCAACGGTTTTTTTGTTTTATGGCCCATAATGGGTTTCGGTTTAAGGATTGTTTGCTAAATTGCACGTGTTAAATATCAATCAACATTGAAACATATTGATAAAAGTAGCATCGAAAAAGCATTCAAACTGTTTGAGTCGGGTGACATTAACCAAATTGAAGTTGGTAGCATTCGAGGACTACAACAAATTCATACATATCTGTTTGATGGATTGTATGATTTCGCGGGTAAAATCAGACAACAGAATATTTCAAAAGGGGGATTCAGATTTGCTTCGGCATTATACTTAAATGATATTTTACTTTCTGTAGAAAAAATGCCCGAAAATACCTTTGAAGAAATCATCTCTAAATATGTTGAAATGAACATTGCACACCCCTTCTTGGAAGGAAATGGACGTTCAATGAGAATTTGGCTCGACATGATGTTAAAGCGAACCTTAGAACAAGTCATCAATTGGCAATTCATAGATAAGAATTTATACCTACAAGCTATGGAACGCAGCCCTGTCAATGATTTGGAGCTTCGCACAATCATTCAAACTCACTTGACTGCTGATGTAAACAATAGAGAAATCATCTTCAAAGGAATAGAACAGTCATATTATTACGAAGGTTACGAAAAGGAAGATTGAATTTAATCTTTACCTTTGCAGCGTATTAAACAGGAAATGGTGCTCTTCCTGAAATAACCGCTGAAAAGCTGATGGCGCCTACAATGTGTGCAACTCGGTTGCGCATTTGTTAGGTGGATCGGCCGGACGTGAAAGCGTGGAAGCGTGGAAGATCTGGTTTGTCGGGCAGCGGATTCAAGGGCGGTGAGATTACTCCGCTGTTCTTTATGGGTGCCACTCTGGGCAACACCCTCGCCGTTTGGATGGGTGTCCCCACAGACTTATTCGCCGGCTTGGGATTTATAGCGGTTTTTGCTGGCTTCACTCGCTCGCCCGTGGCCTCAACAGTGATGGGCCTAGAACTTTTCGGACTTGAATACGGAATCTACTTTGCGGTGGTTTGCTGGGTAGCGGTTTGGGTTGGCGGGGTTTTCAACCAGCTCAGAAAAGAAAATAAGGGAATGTTTGTCATCCAAGATTGTTCTTCATAATCATTGGGGGATGTTCTGATACACATTTGTGGATTGTATTTGTCATAATAAACCCGCAAACTCCTTGAACGTACATTGAGTCCTGATTTAACTTCGATGGGAACTATTTGATCCTGACGTTGAATGATAAAATCCACTTCAGATGTTCCTCCTTCTGGCGACCAATAATAACAAGAAATGGATTGAGACTTTATTTGTTGGCAAATGAATTGTTCTGCAATGACGCCTTTGAATTCCTCAAAAAAATCATTTCCGTGCAACATGGAATTCAGAGAAACACCTGCAAGGCAAGCAAGCAATCCCACATCATTGAGGTAAATTTTAAAATCGCTCCAATCTGCATAAGCGGAAACGGGCATGCCGGGTTTTGAAATTCTGACTACCTTATTTATAAGGCCGGCATCTTTAAGCCAATCAATGGCCGTTTCGAACTCTTTAGCACGAGCACCTGTTCTCAGAAGAGTGTAAATAAATTTGGAATTTTCCTTGGCCAATTGTCCAACAATAGACTGCCAAACCATTCGGATGCGAGGCAGCTGATTTACGGGGGCATGCTTGGAAAAATCGTTTTCGTACGCGAGAATAATGGCTTGTTGAGTTTCACGCGCTTTGAAAAAATCTCTATCAACGGCAAAATTCAATATCACTTCGGGCATCCCACCCAAAAAGCAATATTGCTTTACGTGTTGCATCAATTTATCAGTGAACAAGTGAAGCAATGGGTAATTTCGAGCAAGAACGGCGTCCAGCAGGGGTTCCTCATTCATAGCCAACAAATACTCGTGAAAGTTGAGGGGTGTCAGGGTTAAAAACTCCACCTTTCCGACTGGAAAAGAAACACCTTGATGGATGGCCACACCCAACAAAGATCCTGCCGCAACGATATGAAATTGAGGGGCGTTTTCATTAAAATACTTGAGAGATGTAATGGCTTCCGGACAAGCTTGAATTTCATCGAAAATGATCAGGGTATTTTCAGGATCAATGGTTCTACCCCACACTATTTGCAGGGAAGCGATGATTTCATCTATCTGAAATCGATGCTGGAACAATTTCCCAAGCTCTTTTGAGACTTCGAAATTGAAATAGGCGCAATGAGTGTATTCAAGCTTTCCGAATTCTTTCATTAGCCAGGTTTTACCCACTTGTCTAGCCCCTTGAATGATTAAGGGTTTTCTGTGTGGATTCAATTTCCAGTTCAATAGATTTTGATAGACTTCTCTTTTCATGAACGTACTTTAAAGCTGCAATTTAACACTTAAGTTCGAAAAAGTGTGGTTATGATACATTTTTTGGTACTTAAAAGTGTGTTTAACATACACTTTTTCGAAGATAAGTTGTAAAATCATCAAAACTTGTAATGTTTGCACGTTTTGATGATTTATGGAAGTTGGGAGATTTTCATTTAATTGGACTGAAAAAACATTCCTGACATTTACTCACAAAAGAATTACACCAACTGGGAAGAAATGGTATATTGCATTACAATGTATTTAATTGGTTGTTGAAGCATTAGATAAATATGTCATTTCAATTTTTAAAGTCCTATTTGCTGGAAGGCATGAAGATGAGTCACGTGTATCAACCGGTGATGATTAAACGATTGTTGCTTGGGCACGGCTCTGCCAAGGTGGAGGAAATTGCGGTTGATTTGGTTCAGAATGATTTGAGTCAAATAGAATATTACACTGACCGCGTGCACAACATGGTTGGGCGGGTTTTGAGAAAAAACGGACTGGTGGAACGCGATAAAAGTCTTTATCAATTGAAAGATTTTGGCGCGCTTAACAACCATGAAGTTCAGGAACTGGTAGAAATATGCGATCAAAAAATCAAAGAGTACATTCAAAAAAGGGATGTAACGATTTGGGATCATAGAAGGCGTAACCGAAAACCGATTGATGGAAGTATTCGATACCAAGTGTTAAAGCGGGCAAACAATCGATGCGAGTTGTGCGGAATTTCTTCGGATATTAAAGCGTTAGAAGTGGATCACATAACACCCAAAAATTGGAATGGAGCAGATGAAATTCACAATTTCCAGGCCTTATGTTACACATGCAATACCAATAAGAGAGACACTGATGACACAGATTTTAGGGACAGAGGTAAGATCTTCGAAATCCGTGAGAACTATTGTCTATTCTGCAATACCGATAGAGAAAAAGTTGCAGAGAATTCTTTGGCTTATGTCATTAAGGACGCTTATCCGGTTTCGGAAGGACACGCGTTAATCATCCCAAAAAGACACTTTGATAGTTATTTTGACATCAAGCAACCTGAGTTGAATGCTGTGCAATCACTTCTATCCGAAACCCAAAAGCAAATCATACAATCAGATAAATCGGTCACAGGCTTCAATATTGGAATCAACCAAGGCAAAGACGCCGGGCAAACCATTTTCCACTGCCATATTCACTTAATTCCTCGCAGAGCTGGAGATGTCGAAAACCCGCGCGGCGGAATCAGGCATTTAATTCCTGGCAAGGGTGGATATTGAGTTGTGTATTTATCGTAATTCCTATTTGATTTTGACTGAAGAATTTTAACTTTACGAAATATGCAAACGGGAATTTACGAAGAACTAATTACGCAATTGGTTTCTGAAAAAATTAATACACTCGATAAAAATTCATTTTCCATTCATACTTCCACCTTGGATAAGTCGGAGGCGGCTGATACGCTGTCCAAACATCTAGCTTTTACGATAAAAAATGCGTTGAATTATATTAAAGGTGATCATCAAATTGAAAACCAAATTGCCATTGCGAATAAGATTATTCTGGTTCTAAAAGAAGAGTTGAAACATGAAGAATTTGAGAATGACCTTATTGACATTGAAGGCACAATACTCAATGCCGTTTTTTCAAAAGTAGATGCACAATTTTCTAATTTGGACCTAAGGCTTAAAGAAATTACACCGTATACGAGGTTAACTCACAGCGAATTGTTCACAGGCGGGAATGTGGGTTTATCTCTTGAAAGTGAATTAAAGAAAGAAATATTGTCATCAGACAGTATTGACTTGTTGGTTTCATTTGTGAAATTCAAGGGAATTATCATCCTCGAAAAAGAACTGAGAGAATTCACCCAAAATGGTGGACAATTGAGATTAATCACCACCACATATATGGGTGCTACCGACTATAAGGCCATCCATTTATTATCTCAATTACCCAATACGCAGATTAAAATCTCTTACAATTCTGGAAATGAACGATTGCATGCAAAAGCATATTTATTCAAACGAAAAACTGGCTTTCACACCGGTTATATTGGTTCATCCAATTTTTCGAGGTCGGCATTAACAGATGGTCTTGAATGGAATTTGAAAATAACCACTAAAGAGGTAAGTCATATTATTGATAAATTTCAAAAGACTTTCGATACTTATTGGCAAAACGAAGAATTCGAAATTTATAAAGAGGAAGAAAGCAAAATTAAATTAATCGAAGCTTTAAGTCACAGTAAAAACAAACAGTCCCCCGAACTTAAAATCAGTTATTTTGACGTAAAACCCTTTCATTTTCAACTAGAGATTTTAGAACAACTAGAAGTAGAACGAACAGAACATCAGCGATATAGGAATTTAATTGTTGCAGCTACTGGAACTGGTAAAACAGTAATCTCTGCTTTTGACTTTAAACGATTTTTAAGCACAAATCCGACTGCAAAGCTGCTATATCTTGCTCATAGAAAGGAAATATTGATCCAATCTAGGAGCACTTTCAGTTATATTTTGAAAGATTCTGATTTTGGAGAATTATGGGTGGATGGAGATGTTCCTGCTAGGTATAATCATGTATTTGCTTCAGTACAGACATTGAAAAATCAGATCAATGAATTAAATCTGAGTAAAGATTTCTTTGATTACATCGTCATTGACGAATGCCATCACCTGACTGCCAATAGTTACAGAGATATTATCAATTATTTTACCCCGAAAATCTTATTGGGTTTGACCGCAACACCTGAAAGAATGGACGGTGGAGATATTCAAGAGGATTTCCACAACCGGATAGCAGCTGAAATTCGCTTACCGGAGGCCATGAATAAAAAGTTATTGTGCCCGTTTCAATATTTCGGAATTTCAGATAGTGTAGATTTAGACAAGGTGAATTGGGAACGAGGCAGATATGTAGCGAGTGAGATTTCGGCATTGTATACCGCAAATGACCGTCGTGTGAGTGAAATCATCAATGCTCTGGAAAAGTATACCAAAGATATTCAAACAGTTACTTGTGTAGGATTTTGCATTACTGTGGAACATGCTAAATACATGGCATCCAAATTCAGTTTAGCCGGTTTAAAATCCGCTTATCTCACCAGCGAAAACAATAATGAAAGACATACACTTAGAAATGAATTCATTCAAAAGAAAATCAACTATTTGTTTGTAGTTGATATTTTCAATGAAGGTATTGACATTCCCGAAATAGACACCGTTTTGTTTTTGAGGCCCACTGAGAGTTTGACGGTCTTTTTGCAACAATTAGGAAGAGGATTGCGATTATCAGAGAACAAGGATAGTTTAACCGTTCTAGATTTCGTTGGTAATTGCAGGCCCGAATACAACTTTCAAGATAAGTTTAGAGCCTTAGTTGGAAAAACTTCCACTCCTATTTCTAAAGAAATTGAGGATAATTTTCCTCATTTACCTCTTGGATGTTCAATCATCCTTGAGAAAAAAGCGAAGACCATAATAATATCGAACATCCAACAAGCGATTTCACTGAATCGAAATCAAATAATTAATAAAATTAAAACTTTCAAACATCAATCGAGCTTAGAACTCAACCTTAATAATTTCATTCGTTTTACAAACATTCAGCTTCAAACATTATATAAAAAAGGAAGTTGGTCTAAACTATGCTACGAAGCAAGTCTTTTGCCCAATTTCACTGAAGTAAATGATTTGGAAATCACCCGAGCCATCTTGAATAAATGGCTGGCATGTAATTCTATTAGTTATTTTAAATTCATTCTTTCACTGGCTGAGAAGAACTTCAAAATAATGGATGAATCTTTTGATGAAATTGAAAATCAAATGCTTTTAATGTTGTATTATGATGTGTGGCAAGAAGCGAGTAGATTTAACTCATTAGAAGAAAGTATTGTGGCTATTGGAATGAATAAATACCTAGTTCTAGAAATAATAGCTATAATGAATATTCTCATTGATAAAGTAAGTCATAAAGAAATAGATATTGAATTGCCATATCAACAACCACTAAAACTTCATTCAAGATACACTAGAGATCAGATTTTAGCGGCAATGGGACTAAGTACCTTTGAGAGAAAATCTCCAAGCCGGGAAGGTGTTGCTATCAATGAAAAGATTAACACTGAAATACTATTTATTAATCTCATTAAATCTGAGGAGAATTTTTCTCCAACTACCATGTACGATGATTATGCTATTAGCGAAACATTGTTTCATTGGCAAAGTCAAAACTCTGCCGGCCCTGAAACTAAAAAGGGCAAATCCTACATAAACCATCAAAAAAACAATAAGAAGATTTTATTATTTGTGCGAGAAAAGCACACCGATGAATTTGGTCAACGACATGGTTTCGTCTTTGTTGGTGAAGGAAAACTTATAGAATATTCTGGTGCAAAACCCATGAATATCAAGTGGGAATTGTGCGAGCCTCTGCCAAATTATTTGTGGAAAGAAGCTGCAAAACTCAGAGTGGGATAACCAAATCACCCCACCCTCTCAATCACAAACTTCCTATCCAGCATCTCCAAAATGCCGCGCCGCGGGAATTCGTAGTATTTGGTGCCGAAGAAGCCGAGATCATCGAAGTGGAGTCCTAAGGCGGCAAACTGATGAATGGATGAGGGTTCGCAATAAATGACGAGCTTGTCGCTCCAGAGACCTTCGTAGATATAGGCTTTTGCGGGAATGCCGTCAATCAATACCGTAAGTGCATGTTGAGTCACGTCTTCCTGGTATTGCTCAGTGGTGGGAACCGGGATGTCTGACATCTGCAAAAATGGAGGGGCATCACTTGCTTGTGATTTTCGCGGTGCTTATTGGCAAAACCCTCCTCATTTTCCAGGTACAAGCAGTAAATGGCGAAGGGCAACGGCGGAAGATATACCTTCCTATCCATGCCAAAAAAATGGATGCTCCTATCCCAACCATTCACCTCAATCGCATCGGGTTCGCGACTGATATCGCTTTTGATGCTTCGAATGGCGTCTGCACGATTGGCGGAAAACAACAGATGTAAAACGCTGGATGCTGTACCCGTGATTCCGTGTCGCTCTTCAAATATCCTGATCGTCGCTCAGTCGGAGTTTTCGTTTCAACAGTTGATTGGCGAGAAATGGATCGTAACCGGCCTGAAGTTCTTGTCCTAAAATATGGAGTTTCTTGGATGCTTTTTGGAAGTTCACTATTGCAATTTAAGGAATTCTTTAAGTAAAGCGGTTTTAAGGTGATTAATTTATATATTTTGTCTTGTTTTTTATATAATAAACTGGACATTTATTCTATATTTGTAAACTATTAAACAAATGAAAATATCAGAATATATATTATTTAAAATAGATAGATTACCAAATGGACATGTATTCACCTATTTAGATTTCAATACAGAGGTGAATCAAAAAGAAGCAACCATAAAAGCTTTAAATCGATTGGTTGCCAAGGGTAAAATTGCTAAGCTTTCAAAAGGCAAATATTATAAACCTGAAAACACCCAATTTGGTAAGCTTCAACCCAATCTAAAACAAGTGGTAAAAGACCTCTTAGAAGAAGACGGAAAGACCACTGGGTATCTCACAGGTTACAGCATATATAACAGATTGGGCTTAACCACTCAAGTAAGTTTCACTGTAAACATAGGAAAAAATCAAGTTCGCCCAAGTTTTAAACGAGAACGATATTCAATAAGTTTCGTAAAACAAAAAAACACCATTACGAGAGAAAATATTCCATTTTTACAGTTGCTCGATGCCATTCGTTTTATCAAAGAAATACCAGATGCAAGTATTGAATCATCATGCTTGCGTCTTTTAGCCATATTCAAAAAATTTACAGAAAAAGAAATCGATAGATTGATTCGTTTAGCAATGAAATATCCACCGGCAACAAGAGCTTTACTAGGAGCAATTTGTGAGCAATTACAACAAGACAAAGCAACTGAAATACTTTTTAAATCGTTAAACCCAATCACCAAGTATAAAATAAGTGGTGCAGAAAAAGCACTATCCACTGCTAAAAAATGGAATATAATATGAAGCTACATGAAAACAAAACACTCTTCAGGCGGGCGATTCAATTCACCGCAGACCAAATGAAAATTCCAGTCATTTATGTTGAGAAAGACTATTGGGTTACATATGCTTTATATACCATCTTTAACCATAAAATTGGCCAAGACACCATATTTAAAGGTGGAACAGCCCTTTCAAAATGCTTCAATGATATAGAACGATTTTCAGAAGATATTGATTTGGTCGTATTAAGAAGGGAGGGCGAGTCGAATAACAGATTAACTACAAAAATCAAGACGATTAGTGATGTTGTAAATGGTGTTTTACCCGAGGTAGAAATCAATGGTCTTACTAAGAAAATGGGAATGAACCGCAAAACAGCACATAGCTACGAAAAGGAATTTAAGGGTAATTATGGTCAAGTGAGAGATGTAGTTGTGATAGAGGCAACCTGGCTCGGATATTATGAACCGTATACCACCAAAAGCATTATATCATATGTTGGTCAAATGTTGGTCGAAAACAATCAAATTGAACTAGCCATAGAAAATAATCTAAGCTCTTTTAATCTATTAGTATTAGAACCTTCTAGAACCATTTGCGAGAAAATAATGAGTTTGGTTCGATTTTCTTACAGCGAAAATCCAATTTCTGATTTAATCACTAAAGTACGACACACCTACGACTTACATCAGTTACTGAGACAAGATAAATATATACATTTCTTTCAATCACCAGATTTTGAGCACATGTTATTAAAAGTAGCAAAAGATGACGTCTCAAGTTTCAAAAACAACAACTATTGGCTAGCACATCACCCTGTTGAGGCCATGATTTTTAAGAACTTAGAAAATGTATGGAACGATTTAAAACCCATATATAAAGAGAATTTTAAAAATTTAGTCTATGGCGAGTTACCCAAAGAAGAATCTGTGTTTGAAACATTAAAAATGATTCGAAGTAGATTGAAAACTATATCATGGACAATAGAAATCAAACCAAAATAGAGCAATTACTTTTAAACGCCTTAGAATATTATATTATCAAATAATCCCCCGGCTCTAAACCACAAGCCGCATTCGTCAGCAACGGAATTCCCATGGAGATGGCTTTCAAGACCAATCTGGGCTGATGCTCTACGTGGGTGGGGTAAACCACCATTTTGATTTTTGAGAAATCGCCGTCGAAGGGATGAACGTCAAGGTTTTCAAAAAAATGGGGTGCTTCGATCTTTCGGCCGACAATGTACACTTTGTGCGGATTTGCGCGCAGCCACTCCCTGAATTCATAAGCCCCCTTTCTGCCCACCGCCGATGCCGGAAACAAAACCGCCGCTCCCCTATTTTCATAGGCAGTTACTACGGGAAGTTTCCATGTTAGTTTGATGCATTTGTGCTTGAATATTTCGGCAATTTCGCTGTGCGGAGTGATGATTTTTTGAGCGGCATTCAACGCCTTGTTTTCCATATTTACCCAGTCTGCGCCCACCCGAAAATCGTTTAAGGTGGTGCTTTCCGGGTGCAGCGAATGAGCGAAATCGAGCTTTTGATGCAACTTCTCAAACGGAAGACGGGTCATCAGCACATCGAATGTACGTCCCCCGAAAACACCTTCGGCGTATAAAAATGGCAGCAAATTTTGGGACACCACCAGATGCGTGCAGTTCACGGGAATCCTCTTCGCGGCAGCCCGTGCAATTTTCGCATCCAGTTGGAGCAATTTCTCAAAAACATTGTTCTGTTTTGGCGTCGCAAACCTGATCGACAACGCCCTGAAAACTCCTTGATATTGAGTGTATTGCGTTTGCCTATGCGGGGCAGACCGCCATTTGTATCTGAGCGTTTTAATTGCCAAGTTGTTCTTTAAGGGAAGAATAAAAAGGTCATTATTTTTTGCATTTTTCGCAATAAATTCATCGTATTCGGGCCAAACCTCGTCCAAAATATACGCAGTGACGGGCTCCTGCGGCGGCTGATGGGCCTTCACCGGATGGTGTTTGAAACAGGAAGTATTTCCACACGAAAGGCAGTCATTCAGCGCATGCGGCTTTTGAGAATGGGTGTTTTTGCTTTCTGGGGACGTGAATTTCTGCTTGGTTTTAAATACCACCTTGAACCAAGAATGATCCATTTCAATTTCCATTTTAAAATCGACCGGTGCCTTGAATCGGAGGTCTTTGTAATTCCATTTCACGGTGGCGTCGCGGTCTCTTTCGGCGAGCGATCCAGGAACCACTTTTGTGTGTTTGTGTCGCTCAATGATTTCAAATCCGGCATTCAGCGCTGCATCGTAAAGGGCATTAGACAGTTGGCAAAGTCCCCCGCCCACATTGGGCACAATGCATCCCTCCCGAATTTCACGTCCCACGACAAAACCCTGATTAAAATTGGGATTTCCGAGGTGTTTCCAAAAGCTAAAAATTTGGTTGGCTTTGACTTCGAGTCCGTTAAATTTCTTGGATGCAATTCTCAAGTTTTCAATTTTCCCGGCGGTGAGAATCCAATTCAGCTTGTTGTCATTAGCGTTCCAAAGTTCACTCTCAGAAGAGGCAATCACTTGCGTAGACGATTTCCAAAGTTCACTCTCTGAAGATGAAATGACGTCGCAGTAATGATCACCATTATTTTTCGAAAACCTGGGGGTGGGACTCACCAAATTGGTCATCATCCTTTGGAGAATCAACCCATTCACTTTGGCCGCGAAGATGGCAGTCTGCAGAAACCCTTTTTCGAGATTGGACATTCTAAATGCTTAAACGTTGGAATCGTTCAAATAATATTTGTTTGTATTGATTTTTAAAATCCTCAGATAAAAAACTCTTATCTAAAAAAAGTAGCCATTTGGGTAGGGCTACTCGCATCTTATTGAAAATATTTTCTTGCTGTTTCTCATCCAATTTTGATTGATTCATAGCAACAATAAAATCATTTTTCTGAATCCTATTCTTTTTACCATTTAGGTTTAAAGCCATTTCTTCATTGTCAGCGGGATTTACCAATTTAGTATTTACCAAATCATAAGCGGGTGACAAACACATACCTATTTTTAATTGTTCAAGCAAAGAGAAATTTTTGAGATGCATGTCGGCATTTCCGGTTAAAAACGAAAATAGTACCAATTCAAAGAAATTGACCAAATCTAACCCTGGGGTAAGAGAGTAATTATTAATGGCTTTTGCAATCTGTTCGTAGCTCCCTTTATATTTATCCTCTGTCAGTCGTTCGGTCAATTGACACATGTCTTCCATGGCTAGTTTGGTTTTTGGTGTTCTATCCATTCGTTTGGTAATGAATGCTAAATTTCCTGAAGCAAGTCTAATTAAACTGTGCTGAGCCGTTTTAATATTCGCTAAACGTGCTAAATGCATGGTAAGGTCTTCTACTTCTGGAAGTTGAGGATAATGTTTTGTTGGTGGCTTCAATATATATCCTCCCCACAATCCCACAATGGTAAACCTCCTTGCTTTTAACTCAGAATCCTGATCTGAAATATGCAAAGATAATTTTGCCTGAACACCGGTAACCGAAGTATGGCTTTCAATAACTTGTTGAGCCAAAGGTTCTAAATCAACTTCGGAATAAGGCAAAATAGGCGCAATCTCTGTTCCGAATATTTTTTTTGAACACGTTGGATGGAAATCCGTCTCCCTTTCCAAAAGTTCTTGGTAACAAAATAAACAACGCATATTTAATCAATAATTTCCTCAACACTTATTACACCAATACAATCTTTACAGCAAGCCAATAATAATCCCATGCGATCCCGAGGATTTAACTTCCAGTTTTTTTCAGCGATTTCTAGGAGCCATCCTTCAGGAATTAATCCATCGAAAAAAGGAAATAACACGAGCGATTGATACGCTTTTTCGCTTAGAGGCAAGGTCAAACTTACGGGTTTTACATTTGGAAGTTGAAGATAATCTATGTTGTAATGAAAATGATATCCTTGATCGTCTTCCCAAAGGATTCCGGCTGTTTTTTCCTGAATTTTAATCATCGCTTTTCTCATAATTCATTTTCTTTTATTTCGGGTACGGCTCCAACTTGATAACCAAACAACTTTAAAACCTGATTTACTTTATCAATTCTCAAACTGTCTTTACCCTGTTCCAATTCTCTTAAAAATCGAAGCCCCACTCCTGCTTTTAGTGCTAATTCAGGTTGAGTGAGATTAACTGCTTTTCTTTTGGCTTTAACAAAGTTTTTTAATTCCATTTTATACCCTTTGAGGTACAAATATAGTAAATTTTGATAATTTACACCCTATAAGGTATAATTTTATTTTAAATTGCTATTTTATACCCTTTATGGTATATTTTTAGATAATAATATTCATTCTAGAGAATCGTCTCTATATTGTAACCATGAATAATTGGACCAACGACCAGAAAAAGCTGCAGAAGGAATTTGTATTTGAATCCTTCGATAGAGCGATAGATTTTATGGTTGAGTGCAGCATTTTTATTGGAGAAATCAATCACCACCCTGAGTGGAGCAATGTTTATAATCGAGTGATGGTGACTTTGACTACACACGATGCAGGAAATGTGGTCACTGAAAAAGATTATCAATTGGCTGAGAAAATGGATGAGGTATATTCGCAGTTCAAGCATTAATTTTAGCCTTCTTTTTTATGAACGATATTATTTGTCCCAATTGCAAGACCGCTTTTAAGGTGGATGAAGCTGGATTCGCAGCTATTTTGAAGCAAGTTAGAGATCAACAATTTGAAAACGAGTTGAAAACTCGAATGGATTTAGCCGAAAGAGAGAAAGAAACGGCCTTAAAGTTGTCAGAATCGAACTTGAAAGCGGCGCTGCAAAAGCACATCCAAACCAAAGATAATGAGTTGGCGGAAATGAAGAAGAAGTTGGAATTGGCGGAGCTCGAAAAAGAACTGAGTGTCAACAAGGCGGTCCAAAAAGTAATTGACGAGCGGAATGAGTTGGCTAACCAATTACAATCCAAAGAGATGGAAAAAAAACTGGCTGAAAGCAACTTGAAAGAGCGATTCCAACAAGAACTTAAAACCAAAGACGAGATTATTCGCATTAAAGACGAGGAAATTGAGATGCGGAAAGACATTAAACTAAAAATGTCGACTAAGATGTTGGGCGAATCGTTGGAGCAGCATTGCGAGGTAGAATTCAATAAATTGAGGGCTACGGCCTTCCCCAGGGCTTATTTCGAAAAAGACAACGACGCGAAGAGCGGAAGCAAGGGCGATTTTATTTTCAAGGAATTTGACGATGCGGGAACTGAAATCATTTCGATCATGTTTGAAATGAAGAACGAGAACGACGGCACGGCTACCAAGAAAAAGAACGAAGACTTCTTCAAAGAGCTCGACAAAGACCGGACCGAAAAGAAGTGCGAATACGCGGTGTTGGTATCGATGTTGGAAGTCGATAACGAGTATTACAACACCGGAATTGTTGACGTTTCTTACAAATATCCGAAGATGTACGTGGTACGTCCGCAGTTTTTCATACCCATCATCACGTTATTGCGGAATGCGGCGTTGAACACGCTGAAATACAAATCGGAATTGGCATTGATGCAGAGCCAAAATATTGACATCACGAACTTTGAATCGAAGATGAATTCGTTCAAGGAGGGATTTGCGCGCAACTACGATTTGGCGAGCCGCAAGTTCAGAACAGCGATTGAAGAGATTGATAAAACCATAACCCATTTGCAGAAAACGAAGGAAGCATTGATATCATCGGAGGATAATTTAAGGTTGGCGAACAACAAAGCTGAGGAGTTGACGATCAAAAAGTTGACGCATAACAATCCGACGATGAAAGAGAAATTTGGTCTATAGTCCGTAGTCCGAAGTCCGAGGTCCGTAGTCTGTAGTCTGTGGTCCGTGGTCCGTAGTCCGGGGTCCATAGTTTCTCACTACCCACTACCCGCTACCTTGTACCCGCTACCCGGTACCCGATACCCGCTACCCGCTCAACAGAATTCAATTTGAGGCTGGCAGACAATCTCCGTATTTACTGAATTTGCTATAAAACAAAACTTGTGGGCTTCGGAGTGGAGTTGTTCGGCTATTTCAAGAGCGTTGTCTACAGAGGAAGCGCGGTTGATTTTGACATGAGGGTTAAGGATAACTTGCGTCATCCTACCGATGCCGTTCTCTCCTATTTCCAGCGTTCCATGGAAGTTATCGGAATAATCTGTTACCACTATTCCGCGATCTGCACATAGGTGAAAATACCAAAGCATGTGACAGGAGGAAAGTGCATTCATGAATAAGTCTTCGGGATTGCTTCTTTGATCATCACCACGGAAGGCCGAACCGGCTGATCCCAAAATCGGAAATTTATTCGGGGTATTGACGTCAAAGTTACGTCCGTATTGGTCGTATGCGCTGGTACCTGTTCCGAGGTTGCCTGTCCAGCTGATAGAGCCGTTAAAAGTGTGGGAATTCATAAATGTTAGTTTCGTGAATTTACTAAAAAGTTTATTCATTCTACCAATCCTATTTTATTGCATTGAAAAAAGAATTTTTATTTGTCTAATGTACAAAGCGTTAGCATCATTTATAGTTGTTTTGGCAATTTCAGTTACCCAATTATTTAGCCAAACTCCCAAATTAAACATTTCATATGGAATTGGTACAAGTTCAGCCATGGGGAGTTTTAGAAGTGCTAGTTTCAATACCGAAAATGCAGGTTTTGCAGGAACCGGATTATCTACAGCTTTCAATGTAGATTATAAATTCAAAAACGGAAATCTCGGAGCAAGTTTTAATGTAAATAGCCAAACAAATTCATTCAAATCTTATGAATATGGAAACGAACTTCGGAGAAACATTAATGGACTTTATGACGCGAATATTTATGGAGGAATCTATGTACGATCTTCATACATGATAGGAATAAATTATGTTTATCCCGTTAATGATAAATCCTATTTAACATTCAGATTGATGGGAGGTGCTACTATTGGTAAACTTCCGGAGGAAGAAGGGTTTTTGTATGGTTCAAGTAATTTGTGGTACGTACAACCTGCTGCTTATGCAACATCACCGGGATTTTCCATTGGCGGTAATTTCAGAACACCATTATCAAAAAAAATCAATTTAAATGCTGATTGTAATTACACGTCTTCTAGTTACGAGTTTACAAATGTCGCCTCATATTACTCAACCGGAGATATTTCAACCTACACGAGAAATATCTCTATGACCTCACTTCAATTGCTTTTGGGAATCTCCGTAGATTTAATTCGGTAGTTGGTAGTTGGTAGTTGGTAGTTGGTAGATGGATGATGAACATAGACTATAGTCTTTGGACTATGGACTATGGACTATGGACTATGGACTATGGACTATGGACTATGGACTATGGACCACAGACCACAGACCACAGACCACAGACTTTAACCTATCTTTGCGGAATGATTCGCATCGGACGAAAGAGTACATTAAAATTAAACAGGCAAACGGATAACGGATGGTATTTGATTGATGCGTTAGAAAACGAAGTTTTACTTCCCAATAAATATTGCCCAGAAAGGGCTTTTAAAGGACAAGAACTCGAGGTATTTATTTACCTTGACGGAAAAGAACGGCCTGTGGCGACTACCATTGAGCCTATGGTTTCGTTGTATGGATTCGGATATTTGGAAGTTGTTTCATCTACCAGATTGGGTGCATTTATGGATATGGGACTTGAAAAACACTTGTTTGTCCCTTATAAAGAGATGCACGAGCGGCTGCAAGAGGGTGAAAAAGCGGTGATTTTTATGTTTTTGGATTCGCTTACGGATCGCTTGGTGGGTTCGGCGAGAGTTACCAAGTGGTTGGATAGAGAAAATGTGGAATTGAATAAAGGTCAAAAAGTTAGAATTCTGTGCTTTGATGAAAACGAGGTGGGATTTAAAGTAGTCATTGATCAAAAGTATCAAGGAATAGTATACAAAAACGAGGCGTTTTCTAGATTAAGTATTGGGGAAGAAACCGAAGGGTTTGTAAGAATGATTCGTGATGGCGGTTTGGTGGATGTTTCGTTGACCCTGCCGGGTCGTGGTAAAATGAGATCAACCAGTGAGGAATTACTTGATAGATTGAAGGCTGCTGGCGGCTTTCTACCCTATCATGACAAAACTCCGTCTGAGCAAATTCAAACGGAGTTAAATATGAGTAAAAAAGCCTTTAAAGAAGCCGTTGGAGGCTTATACAAGTCTCGGAAAGTTCGCATTTCCGAGACTGGGTTGCATCTTATTTAATGATCCAAGTAGTGGTTTGGCAGTGATTGCCTGACACTACTTTGATGTAATAAACACCTGGAGCTTGACCATCCAAATCAAGTTGCATGGTATTTGTATTTGAGGTCTTTTCGAACATTACCTGTCCTATTGAGTTGATAACCATCACTTTTGCTGATCCGTTAAAACTTCCCCCGAAATCTAAAAGGGCATTTGACTGTGAATTGTCTGTAGCCTTAATTGAGAATAAATTTCGTGTGAGTTTGTTCGTAGAGGAAGCAGCAGATTGGAAAATCAAAGCAAAACGATCTTTTTCTATTTGGTTCAGTGGATTATCTACTACAAAATTGTAAGTTGTTTTACCGGTTGATTCTAAAGGATAATCAAGTCCTAATTTTTTATCTAACAGATAAACATTTTGTCCAAGAGCCTCGGTGAATTCAAATTCTAAAGTATAATTTTTATCTCTGATTTGAATAAACTCAAATGGAATGGTATCTGTGAGAGCAGGTAAATTACGAGAGTCAATACTTACTTTGTTACCATTATTAATCAACGCGAAGTTTTCGTCTAAATTGGTAGGTTTTGTTGCATCGAATGCGTCATAGGCAGTATTGAAGCTTGGATCAAATCTCACAATTACTCCATCTAAGGGCTTGGTATTTAATATATTAAATGTATCAGTTTGCCATAACTGGATATTCAAAGTTGACAAAGGAGGGGTCATTCTCCAAGTAGATGTCAAACTGGTACCTTTGCTCGCTTCAGTGAAAGTAAGAGATGCACTACCGTTGCTCGAAGTTTTAACAAAGCACGCTTGCCATGGCTGAAGGAAACGATTGGCATTTGAACCTGTAGTTGAAGTATTGTTGGTAACATCTACAGTTACATACGCACCGCGGGTTGACATGGTAGGATCCCAAATGTAGTAATACGTTTGATTCAAGTTGGTTGAGTTACTCAAGATGGTTTGCATGTTTACGGGAGCCATGTAAGGGTTTCCTACAAGACTGAATCCATCAGTAGTTTGATTGAGATTGGTAACAGATATCGAACCTGTTACTAGAGTACCTTGTGCTCTTAGAGTGGTATTGGTTGGAGTTGGTGTATTTGTAGCCAAGCTGATGGTTCTATCTCCACGTATCATTAATCGGTAAGGAACACCAGAACTGAGTGTATTATCAAGGGTGTTAGTTATTGCACTCCAAGTTTGAGAAGTATTAGAATAGGTAAACATGGATGGGTTGCTTGTCAAAGTAGCATCAAATCCAGTATTTGTAGATGTACTTCCTGTGATGTGGGTTCCAAAATTTGATGCGATTTTATTTTCTTGTAAATTTTGGAATATCGTATAAATTGAATTGACTGGAGAAGAAATCAATCTAAACGCTCTTCTAGCAGGTACATAACGTTCAACACCGATAGTACCTGTAGCAGAAGCTCCTGAATTTACAGTTTTTACAATAGCCGTTCCAGTGCTAGTGCTTTTGATTCTAAGTGCTGCGATATAAGGATCACTGCTCCATCTGCTTTCAACTTCTAATTGTCCGGAAGTTAATGTCAAACTTTCTTTAATATCGGTATGCCAATTTTTAAAATACTGCCAGTAATATATAATGTCGTTAAAGTTACTTAATACTTTAACCCCGGCACTGTTATCGATTTCAAGATTTGCTAATTGATTATCACCACCCAGATATTGTTTAAGGGTTCCATCGAATTTCAACAATGAAGAAGTTCCGCCAACAATTGTTCCTTCATTAGCCATATCGCCAGACATAGTTAAGGTTGAACTTGCAGTTAAATTCAAGGTTTTCCCTTTGGGAATTTGAAGAGCTGCGTCTACACTCCAGTCGCCACCAGATGTGAATGAAGATGTACCCGCTGCATTATCCAAAATGAAGATTTTACCAGCTGCGAAATTAGTAGGTGCTGATCCAGATTCATCAGGGAAGGGTCTCCAACTTGAAACACTATTTAAAGAAGATGCATTGGCAGCGCGTGGGTAGTATTTGATATAAGGTTCCCATTTAGCATATAAAGTGATGTTGGATGATGATGAATAAGACGCCCCAACTGCATAATCAGTGCCTTGTCCAGTAGGTTCAGTATTCCACCCATTAAAATAATATTCATCACGTATCAATGTGGATCCAGCACCAGCAAGGGTAACAGATCCGCCTGAAGTAAATGTTTGAAAGCTCGGTGCAGAACCAGCAGTTTCATCGTTACCGTCATAACTTACAGAATAAATAGCAGTTGACTTAAAAAACGGCCTAACAATTAAATTGCGATTCAGTGTAAAAATCAAAGGATTTGAAGTGGAAAGAATAGAATCGCCAGAAACATCCCACCAGTGGGTGAATTCATAGTTAGTATTGGGATAAGCTCTAATGGTGTATGTTCCACCCGAAATATAGGCAACACCGCAAGGATTCGCACCGCTGACATATCCGCTATCTGATCTTTGAGCTTGATAGCTGTAAATTGGAGGATATTCAACTTCCATATTTCCGCGTGTAGGAGCAGTAGAACTTCTTGTATTTAAGGCTTGATCTTTGGTAACTACGTTAGTTGAAGCTGCTGTTCCAAGAACATTGACCCAGCTAGATGTACTGGTATTGTAATAACCAAAAGAAGGAGTACCAGAACCGAAAGTAAATCCGGTAACAATACCTTTGTTTGCCGTCTTATTTAGGAAGCTTCCCACTCTGATTGCGGAATAAACATAACTTTGAATTTTAGCAGTTGTAATTTCAAGGGGTCTATAAATATAGGCTGTTCCTATAGGACTCCAATTTACATTGAGAATCCACTCATTTACGCCTCCAGCAAAGATGCTGTCATTCGAACCTGTAGCATTACCCGTGTAGAGTATATTCCCAGATGAGGAGCTGGTATTAATATTGTTCGAACTAGAGTGATGTACACAATTGATTAGAATGTGTGAAGTTGAACCTGAGCCCGATTGTGAAAAGTCTTCTAAAGTAAAAGCGGTTGGATTAGATTCTGATCCTGATGTTCTAGCATAGTTGTAGGCGAAAACACAATTTACAAACTGCGAAAAAGTACCCACACTGGATATGGCCGCACCAAACTTGGAACTATTGGCGACGTTACCCGAAAATGTGGAATTCATTGTATATAAATAAGCTTGAGAAGAACTATTAGCGGTGTAATTATGAATAGCTGCACCTTGGTCTGTAGTTGTATTATTTCTGAACGTGGAGTTGTTGATATACAAGTTCTTATGATTTTCAATTCCTCCTCCTCCACCACCAGAGGCATCTGAGCGATTATTCACCACACGACAACGATCTAGGAACATATTCCCGTTATTCACTATAGCTCCACCATAAGTAGCGGTATTGAAAGTGAACTGACAGTCGGTTGCAAATACTTTTCCATTCGCATCGTTGAATAATGCTCCTCCATGGCCGGGATTTGAAGGGAAACTAGTTCCTGAGGAAGCACGAGATCGAGTAATATGTACATTGTTCATAACCAATGTCACAAAATTCTCAATTGCACCTCCTGGTCCTCGGTTATTTTCTAGGTTTCCACCGATGATGGTCATATTTTCAAGTGTTACGGTCACATTAGTACCCGTAAATCGGAAAACTCGATATTTGGAAGGCGAAGAATTTAAAGTACCATTGGACCACATTCCAGGTTGAGCCACTGAAATGGTTTTTCCGTTTCCTTTGATCTTTATGCTTTTTCCGATGTTAAATGCAGAAGCCGCAGTTGGACTTGTAACCGATGAAGGAACAAAAATATCAGCCATAAGCTCAATAACATCTACTACCGAACTAGATGAGTTGCTAATAGCGGTGTTAAATTCCGAATATGTATAAACATAACGGGTTGTTTGCGCATTCAAGGAATGAAATTGTAAAAAAGCGAAAAGAAATAGAACTTTTGAAAAAAGTAATTTACCTATATTCATAGTAGTTTTGATTTTGTCGCAAATCTCTACAATTACTTGTTTTGTTTATACAGGACCCCTATAACAATTACTAACCTAGTTTCCCATAAATCGCTAATAAAATATAATATCTGAAAAGAGAGTAAGATATTTTGAAGTGCAATAAAAAATCTGTTTAGTACATCTAAAAATACTTTAATTTGACGGTATTTTTCTTTATATTCGCAGTTTTAAAGGCAAAATGAATCGCATACTTTCTTTGGTCCTTCTTATTCTCACTACCTTAAGCAGTTCTGCACAAACCACTCGTTATGTATCTACCTACAGCGAATTGACTACAGCTGTAACAAATTCAAGTAGTTCTGTGGTGGATATTATTGAAATCCAAAACAACATTACTATTACTGCTGCCATTTCAATCAGCAAGTCATTGACCATTAAGGGTAAAGGTAATGTAATAACTGTTCCTGTAACGGGTGTTTCTGATGAAGGCGTGAACAATACAAGCCCTTCGACTTTTAATATTTTCAATACCAGCGGTTCAAATGTTACAATTACCATTGAAAACATTACCCTCAAGGGAGGGGATTTCAACTCTGGAGGCGGTTGTATCAGGAATACTGCGAACAAATTGGTTTTAAACAGTGTAACCATATCTAACGGTCGAAATTCTATTTTTGCTGGCGGTGCGGGACTCTACAACTCAGGAGTTACCTACATGAATAACTGCCAATTGATACGAAACTCTGCTGGATATGGCGGTGGTTTTTTAAATACAAGTGGTGCAACCATGTACATAGAAAAAACAACATTCTCAGACAATCGCTCTGAATCGAGCAATGGTGGTGGCGGAGGTTGTGAAAATCAAGGTACCTTGTACATGAATAATTGTACGTTTTCGAATAACAAAAGCACAGAAATTGGAGGCGGTATCAATAATTACCAAGGAACTCTTTATCTACTTAATAGTACGTTCACAGGAAATGTTGCTTATGGTTCCTACAGCGGAGGGGCTGTTGGAAACAACGGAGGGACCGTTAGAATTATCAACTGCATTTTTGCCTACAACTACAAAAGATCTGCAGGTTCCGTTTCAAGTCCTACAGCCTATTCTTTGGATGATTTTGGTTATAATACAAGTTCTCATGTGTATTATTCTATCTATCATTCTTCATCAAATACATTCAATATAAATACAGGGAATGTTGCATATGGGGGCAAAGCAGATGGCACTGACAATACCATTTTTGCAGGCGGTGTTTATACATACCTTACTGATGGAACAGGAGCAGAAATTGGAACGGCTAAGATTTTTCAGCCGCATTTGGTTTCCAACACCACAAAAACAGCAACCTTACAATTGGGTAGTTTCCCCAATCAAACATCCAACAAAGGCACACAAACCGGATATTCCAGCAACAACGGAAGTCCTATTTTAGGGTATAAAACCCCTGGAACATCAACCTGGACCACACTAGTAGGCAGCAATTCTCAAAACTACTTGGTAACTACAGACCAATTAAGCGCAACCAGATCTACCAGCCCCACTCGCGGTTCAGTTGAAGTTGAGTCTGCTTCGGTGTATATGTTGAAAGTTTTAAAAAGTAATAACGGTACTACAACGGGTGGTTCTCTTTATGGAGATGTATACCAAAGTGGAACTCAAATTACTCTTTCTGCAGCTCCAAAAACAGGATATCAATTCGATTATTGGAAAAACACATCTACAGGAAATAGCGTTTCAACAAGTAATCCTTACACTTTAACCCTAAGTACAGATTTAACTGTAGAACCTATATTCAAAGTAGCTGCCACCACCTATACAGTGACCTATTTTGGAAACGGCGCAACATCAGGCTCAGCTCCAAATTCTCAGTCGTTTACATCAGGATCTATAACATTGGCAGGACAAAATACCTTAGTAAAAGACGAATATTACTTTGCTGGATGGAATACACAGCCTAGCGGCAGTGGAACTAATTATTCTTCTGGCGCAAGCTATTCAACCACAGCAAATTTGACTTTGTACGCCAAATGGACGCCTTATGTGAAATATTACATAAAATCAGGTAGTACGAGTGCCTTAACCAATACATCTAATTGGACCGGTTTTCCTGATGGGACCGGTGGAAATCCTACAAACTTTGGGGCTGATAAAATTTTCATTTTAGATAACACAGCAGGAAGTACTACATTCACCACCGGTGCTAGTTGGAGTGTTGATGGCGCATTGCAAATTCCTGCTGGTAAAACGCTTAATATCACTACTAGCACCACGATAACTTTGAGCGGAGACGTCATTAACTCAGGGACAATCACTGGTGCTTCTGGTTCTTTATTGATTTTGGATGGCACCACGGCTCAATATCTTGGTGGTGTAAAAAACTTACAAGGATTGGAAATTGACAACTCTGCGGGAGTTACACTACAAGGGGCAACCAATGTGTTTGGTTCTCTTACATTAACTGATGGTATTTTTACTACCGGCGGACATTTAACCTTAAAAAGCAATTCTTCTGGAACCGCAATTGTGAATCCTTTGGGTTCAACCGCTTCCATTTCTGGAAACGTAACCACTGAACAATACATACCTGCTAAACGTGCATACCGGTTTATTAGTCCTACGGTAACAACAACTACCTCTATTTTCGCCAATTGGCAAGAATCAGGTAGTTCTACATCGGGTTTTGGAGTTCATATCACGGGTTCTACCACAGGTGCTAATGGTTTTGATCAAACACTAACGGGTAATACCTCTTTATATACTTTTAACAACTCCACTCAAACTTGGAGCGCAATTTCAAATACCAATTCAAATACATTATCTGCTGGAACTCCTTACAGATTGATGATGCGTGGTGATAGAACGGTTAGTTTAGCGACCAACACTCCCACCCCAACAAATACAGTCATTCGTGCTACTGGAACGTTGTTTACAGGTTCAAAGGTGGTTTCTGATTTTAATTCTACCAACGGCAACACCAATTTTGTAGGAAATCCATATCAAGCGCCTGTTGACATGGGAACGGTATTGAATAATTCAACGAATCTTTCTAAAACCACACTCTATATTTGGGATCCAAAATTGTCTACCCGAGGCGGATATACTACAGTAGATATTAGCAATAATACCTCAACTGGAGGATCAGCCGCTCGTAAGTTTTTACAACCGGGACAAGGATGTTTTGTAGTGAGCAGCGGTGGAAGCGCATCGTTGACTTTCACTGAAAGCAGCAAAGCAACTACATTGACCAGTACTTGGAGAGCTACACCGCCTATGGGAATGTACGATGTTCTGTTGTACCAATCTGATTCGCTCAACGTAAAAGCAATGCCCGCTGATGGTGTATTGATTTATTTCGATACGTTGTACTCTAACGATGTAAAAGACGAAGATGCCACTAAATTCAAGAATTTGGATGAAAACATGGGCATTGCAAATCAAGGTAAATTACTATCTATTGAGAAACGCAACATTCCTCAAAATGGCGATAGCATACATCTGAATATTACGCAATATCGCGATTCAACATACACTTTTGTTGTAAGTCATACCGGCGATTGGAATGTAGAAGGTTACATTCTTGATAAGTACCTCAATTCATTGACCCCATTAACGAATAACGGCAAGACTGAGTATTCCTTCTCTATCACAGCCGGAACAGAGACTGCCAATGCTGACCGTTTTAGCTTGGTATTTTTGAATTCGAGCAGCTGCTTTGACCTGTCACGCGGTAATTGCCAAATCAGCCCTAACCCACTTGCTTCTGGTGCAGAAGTTCAATTGAGCTTATTGGGCGTGAATAATTCTTCGGTGGAATATGATTTGTATTCTGTGACCGGCAGTTTGATTTTCAGTGGCACACAAAAAGCCACCGATGGAAAAATAATCGTTCAAATGCCCGAACTACCCGCTGGAGTTTACAATTTGAGAGCCACCGCTAACGGCAAGCAATTCACTCAAATTCTACAGATTAAATAAGTATTTAATCTTCGGACTGTTCCAGGTTTTTCAATATTTGGTCTACGTCTTGTTCGGTTTGGAATAACTTGGCCTTGCAAACCTCTATGAGTTCACTGGCACGCTTGACTTTCTGAGAAATCTCGTCTATTCCAATTTCGCCCGCTTCAATTTCTGAAACAATCTCTTGAAGTTCGTTGTATGCGTCTTGATAGGTCATATTAATCGTTTGTTATGTTTGTAATTGTTGATGTAATTTTCCCCTCGGCCAACCAAGTGGTAATCTCCTCTCTTGGTTTTATTTGCGCCACTGATTTCAGGGGTTTCCCGTTGTGCAAGGTCAACGAATATCCGCGTTCCAAGAGCCTTCTGGGGTCTAAAAGCTGCAGATTTTTTTGAAGCCATTCCAACTTCTGGTTCTCCTGTCCCTTTTGTCGATTCCAACCATTTTTGAGGTTGATTTTTGTGTTTTCGAGGGATGTTTTTTCTTGGGACATTCGACGGGGGACATTTTTCTGCAGGGATTCCACCCATCTGTTCAACCTGGTGTGTTGCTGATTCAGAGTCATTCGTGTATTTGCTCTTAAAAGTCCGGCAGAATTAGAAAGAGCCAGTTTCTGATCGTCCAAAAGTCCAAAAGCAGAATCAACCATCGATTGAGACAGGCCACCAATTTCGCGTTCAAACCACTCCATTTTTTTGATTAGAAAATCAGCGAGATCCGTAGGAGTAATGCCCGAATAATGACTAACCATTTCAACCACAGTGAGATTGGTGGAGTGTCCAATTCCAGAAAGCACGGGAATGGGGAATTCTGCCACTTTCTTGGAAATATTTATATGATTGTAGCAGGTAAGTCCGACATCGCCTCCACCGCCTCGAATGATGGCTACCGCATCAAACTGGGTGAGTTGCCTTTCAATTTGTTGCAAGGCCAAATCAATGCTTTCCACCGCCCTATCGCCTTGCATGGTGGCAGGAAACACCTTGATTTTAAAATAATATTTGTGTGTGTTCCGGGTAAGTACGTTGTAAAAATCAGAGTAACCTTGACTGCTTTCAATGCTAATTACAGCCAACCGATTAGGCACAAGAGGTAACGATTTTTGCTTATTTAGGTTGAAAATCTGTTGTTCTTTGAGCCATTGGATGTTCTGCAATTTTTCTTTTTCCAACTCACCCAGCACAAAAGATGAATCAATATCCAAGATTTGAAGACTGAGTCCATACAATTCATGGAAGGTGATACGAACCCTTATCAACGCGGTTATTCCTTCTCTAAGGGGTTCTTTAATTTTGCTTCGGAAGTCTTGATCTATTCGTTCAAAATCGCTCTTCCAAAGTGTTGATCGCATTTCCGCTACCAACTTTCCGTTTACTTTTTCAACCAACTCAGGGTAAGCATGTCCGGAGTGTTTTTGGATGCCTAATTTGTTGATTTCGGCCTTGACCCAAAAATCGGACTTAAATACGTCTTGCACCACCGACTTGATTCGGGTGGTGACTTCAGAAAGTGTGAAGAACTTGGGACTAGACACAGTGCAAACTTAACTTAAATTTGCTTTGTGGAATCCATCTCGGTGGCAGATATTGCTCTTGACATTGTTGAAAATACGCGGAGAAACGTGTTTTTAACGGGGGAAGCGGGCACGGGTAAAACTACGTTTTTGCGAAATTTTCTAAAAAACACCGAAAAAAAGTGCGTCGTTGTGGCTCCTACGGGAGTGGCTTCAATCAACGCAGGAGGTAGCACCATTCATTCTATGTTTGGATTACCCACCCGAATGTTTCTGCCCACCGTTGAGACCGTTGACCCCAATATGGCTCAGAACATTCCCATGCTGCACAGCCATTTCCACTACCCTCGTCCCAAATTGGATATTTTCAAAAATCTAGACCTACTGATCATTGATGAAATCAGCATGGTTCGATGTGATCTTTTTGATGCCATTGATGAGTCCCTCAGATTCAGCCGCAGAAGCAACCAAGCCTTTGGTGGTGTTCAAATTTTGATGATTGGCGACCTTTTTCAATTGCCGCCAGTGGTTCGTCCCTTTGAAAAAGAATTATTAGACGTTTATTACAAGTCAGAATTCTTTTTTGATTCACGCGTCTATGATGAACTGGGTGTTCTCCAATTAAAACTGAATAAAGTTTACAGGCAATCTGATAAATCGTTTGTGGGATTGTTGAACAACATCAGAAATGCAACACTCGAGCAAGGTGACTTTGAAACCTTACAAGAACGATATCAACCAGATTTTGAACCCGATGAAGATGGATTTGTAACGCTTTGTTCACACAATGCAACCGCAGATACCATCAATAAAACCAAACTTGAAAATTTACAAGCCGAAGAATATCGATTTAACGCTGACATCAGGGGAGACTTCTTTGAAAGTCAATATCCCATTGACCCCTTACTAAAAGTGAAAGTAGGCGCTCAAGTTATGTTCGTGAAGAACGATGTTTCAGGGGATAAACGATATTACAACGGTAAAATTGGCATAGTAACCGAAGTACAAATAGATAAAATCTTTGTGGAAGACCCGGTAAAAGGCACATTGATTGAAGTAGTCCGTGAAACGTGGCAAAACCTTAAATACCAATACGATGCAGCCAAAGATTCTGTATCGCAAGAGGAAGTGGGCACTTTTAAACAGTTTCCCTTAAAATTGGCTTGGGCCATCACCATACACAAGAGTCAGGGTTTGACTTTAGAAAAAGTCATCATCGACGCAGAGCGGTCATTCGCACCCGGACAAGTATATGTGGCCTTAAGTCGAGCTGTAAATCTGTATAATTTGTATTTAAAATCAGGGATAACAGGACGCAATATTTTCTTAGACCCACGAATTGTAGAATATTCTCAGAACAATGCACCGGTAGATGAACTTCCCGATATCCTCGAAAAAGAAAAACGCATTCACGGAAAAGAGAAATTGCTAAACCGCTTCGAATTTGAAGTCCTTCGAGACAAAACTGCCGGCTGGTATTCAAAATTGGCTCGCCGAAACGAGGGAAAAGTACCTACAGACATTTCGAATTACTACGAAAATTGTTTGCGAAAATCGCACGAATTGGAGTTGATCATGATGAAATTCAGGCGTCAATTGCAAGACATTTTCAGGGAACACGAAGACAACGAAGAGGCCTTACACGCAGAGATATTGAATCGCGGAGAGAAGGCCATCGGTTACAGCCTCCAACAACTATCTCAACACATGTTGATTCCTGGCATAAAGCTTTTAGAAGCCTACAAGGCTAAATCGAAAACCAAAAAATGGCAAACGGCCTTGCAAGAATTGATTGATTTACAATTGGGCAAACACGATCAACTCAAAAACATCCATTACATAAACATCCCTCTGCACCCAGAGAAAGTAAGTCCTCCAATCATACAGCCATGAATTTAATAAAAATCATCCTTTCAATTTCATTTGCCACCCTTTCACACATGGGTTTAGCTCAGAAATTAGACTTCAAACAAGCGCAAATGATACTGTTGAATAAGTCGCTCGAAGAAACCTCGGGATTGTGTTTGACAAAGGAAGGTTTATGGAGCATCAACGATAGTCACAATCCTTCAGAAATTCACTTACTGACCCAGCAAGGACTTGACAGCCAAACTAGTAAGGCCTTCCCCATTTCAGAGAAGAACAATGATTGGGAAGCCATTGAAACAGACGGCCAACATCTTTTTATTGGTGATTTTGGCAATAACGCCGGTGCGCGCAAAGATTTGAGAATCATTGAGCTTGAATTTGATAGCACATTGAAAAAGTTTGAGGTGAGGCATATTTTCAATTTCAAATATGAAGATCAAACCAATTTTGAAAAACGCAAACTTCACAACTTTGATTGTGAAGCTTTTCGTATTACGGATTCCAGTTTTCAACTTTTCACTAAAAACTGGGCTAATTTGCGCTGTAATATTTATGAGTTTCCGCGAACTCAATCTAAAGACAGCGTTCAAGTTGCGCATAAAATCGGCTCATTCAATCCGAGGTTTTTAATCACCGATGCGAGCTTTTTAAATGGCCGATTGTTTTTCTGCGGATATTCACCTTCAGGAAATCAATTCATTGCCCAATTGAACGATAAAACCTTCAAAAACTTTAAGCGCACCAAACTACCCTACAAGCCGGCTCAATTCGAAGCCATACAAGCAACACCAGACGGCCTCATTTTAACCACAGAGAGCAGAAAAAGTATGCCAGCGACG